>NZ_CAMLJQ010000005.1 GCF_946480305.1 uncultured Caldimonas sp. | reverse complement strand
CGGCCAGCGTGACCTTCTCGAGCGTCAGGCCCACTTCTTCAGCGATGACCTTGCCGCCGGTCAGGATGGCGATGTCTTCCAGCATGGCCTTGCGGCGGTCGCCGAAGCCGGGCGCCTTGACGGCGACGACCTTCAGGATGCCGCGGATGGTGTTGACCACCAGGGTCGCCAGCGCTTCGCCTTCGACTTCCTCGGCAACGATCAGCAGCGGACGGCCGGCCTTGGCCACTTGCTCCAGCGTGGGCAGCAGGTCGCGGATGTTGCTGATCTTCTTGTCGAACAGCAGCACGAACGGGTTCTCGAGGATCGCGCTCTGCTTTTCGGGGTTGTTGATGAAGTAGGGCGACAGGTAGCCGCGGTCGAACTGCATGCCTTCGACGACGTCGAGTTCGTTGTCGAGCGACTTGCCGTCTTCGACGGTGATCACGCCTTCCTTGCCGACCTTGTCCATCGCGTCAGCGATGATCTTGCCGATCGACTCGTCGGAGTTGGCGGAGATCGAACCGACCTGGGCGATTTCCTTCGAGGTGGTGGTCGGCTTGGAGGCCTTCTTCAGCTGGTCGACCAGGGCGTGGACCGCCTTGTCGATGCCGCGCTTCAGGTCCATCGGGTTCATGCCGGCGGCCACGTACTTCATGCCTTCGCGCACGATGGCCTGGGCCAGCACGGTGGCGGTGGTGGTGCCGTCACCGGCGTTGTCGGAGGTCTTGGAAGCGACTTCCTTGACCATCTGGGCGCCCATGTTCTGGAGCTTGTCCTTCAGCTCGATTTCCTTGGCGACCGAGACACCGTCCTTCGTGACGGTGGGGGCGCCGAACGAGCGCTCGAGCACCACGTTGCGGCCCTTGGGGCCCAGGGTCACCTTGACGGCGTTGGCGAGGATGTTGACACCCTCGACCATGCGGGCGCGGGCGTCACCGCCGAAGACTACGTCTTTTGCTGCCATGTCTGATTTCTCCGAATGCTTGAAACTTGTGAGGTAGGAAGTTCAGCGGGCGCTGGATTACTTCTCGACGACGGCGAAGAGGTCTTCCTCGCGCATCACCAGCAGCTCGTCGCCATCGACCTTGACGGTCTGGCCGCTGTACTTGCCGAACAGGACGCGGTCGCCGACCTTGACGTTCAGGGCCACGAAGTCGCCCTTGTCGTTGCGCTTGCCCGGGCCCACCGCGAGCACTTCACCCTGGTCGGGCTTCTCGGCGGCGTTGTCGGGGATCACGATGCCCGAAGCGGTCTTGGTTTCATTCTCGAGGCGCTTGACGATCACGCGATCGTGCAACGGACGAAGTTTCATTGCATCTCCTTTGTGTAGGAAGGCACTTCTGGAACAGGAATGAGCGCATGTGAGCGCTCATTTACATGGTTGGATCGATTGCTGATGCGATCGGTCCGAATTACTAGCACTCGCCCGTGGAGAGTGCTAACAGAGCGGAATTATAGGGACGGCCCCCGCGGTTTCAAGAGCTGTCGGAAACCCCAGGGATCGGTGCTTCACGGCACTTCGCGGCCGGCGGCCGCAGACCAGACCTCGTGCCAGGTGGCGGCATCGACCGGCAGTTCGAGCGCGTCGACGGCCTGACGCAGCGCCTCGACGCGGCTCGAACCGACGATGGGAAGCGGCTGCGACGGGTGCCTCAGCAGCCAGGCGTAGACGACGGCGGCCACCGGGCAGTGCCAGCGGGCGGCGATCGCTTCCAGGCACGAGCGCACCCGCACTGCCTCTTCGTCTTGCCCGGTGAACAACCGGCCCCCGGCCAGCGGCGACCACAACATGGGCTTGCACCGCAGTTGCTGTGCCTGATCGAGCGTGCCGTCGTGCAGCGCGTTCATCTGCAGCGGCGACAACTCCACCTGGTTCGTCACCAGCGGCGTACGGCTGGCAAGCAGCGAGAACTGTGCAGGCGTGAAGTTGGAGACCCCGAAATGCAGCACCTTGCCGTCGCGGCGCAGGTCGTCGAAGGCGCGCGCGACCTCATCGGCGTCCATCAGCGGGTCGGGGCGGTGGATCAGCAAGAGGTCGAGTCGGTCGGTGCGCAGCCCCCGCAGGGAGTTTTCGACCGAAGCAACGATGTGGGCATGGGAGGTGTCATAGGCCTTGATCCGGTGCTGCGGCCGCGCTTCGGCCACCAGCTGGATCCCGCATTTGCTGACGAGCTGCATCTGCTCGCGCAGTTGCGGCGCGAGCTGCAGCGCTTCGCCGAACAGGCCTTCGACGCTGTAGCCGCCATAGATGTCGGCATGGTCGAAGCTGGTGACGCCCAGCTCCAGGCACTGCTCGATCCAGCGCAGTCGCTGCTGAGGCGTCCAGCCCCAGCTGTCCATGCGCCAGGCGCCGGCGACGATGCGGGACAGGCGGGGGCCGCCGGGGCAGAGTTCGACGTGTGGGAGGGAGGGCTGCATCGGGTGTCGTCGTGGGTGGAAGATGCTGCGTCGCCGCGAGCGGCGTTCGCAGGAAGGAGGCCGGTCTGGCCGGGGGAGGGCGCCATTCTCGCGCGTCCGGTGCCGATGCCGATGCCGATGCCGATGCCGATGCCGATGCCGATGCCGATGCCGATGCTGTTGCGGGCGGGCGTCAGCAACCGCACCTGCGCTGTGGTCACGGTTTTCCCGTGTGAGGACTGCGCGGAGGGCCGGACGGGCCGGCCAGCAGCCGCTCCAGGCGCTCGACACGATGGCGATGGGGCGTCGTGATGGCGTAGAAGTTTTCCTGCAGTTGAGTCGATTGCCCCACCGTGACCAGGTCGCCCCGGCGCAATTCGTCCTGCACGACGACTTCGGGCAGCACCGTGAGCCATCCGCTGTCCCGCGCGATCAGGCGAAGCATCGCCATGTCGTCGACCTCCGCGCGCACCCGCGGCTTGACGTCGGCCGACATGCACATCGCGTCGAACTGCGCACGCAGGGCGTGTCTGCGGCCGGGCACGGCCATGTCGGCGCCATCGAGGTCTTCGGGCATGCGCAGCGTCTGGCCCTTCCAGCGGCTCGGGGGGCCGACGAGCGAGATGGCCTGGCTGCCTAGGAAGCGGCACAGCAACGGGCGGTCGGGATCGGCAGGGACGGCTTCGTTCGCCAGGACCACATCGAGCTGGTGCTGCAGCAGCCGCTCCAGCAGGCCTTCGAGCAGCCCGGACTCCAGGACGAGGACGACGGAAGGGTCGGTGAGCAGGGGGCGCATCCAGTTCTCCTGGTAGTTGCGCGACAGCGTGGCCACGCTGCCCACCCGCAGCCGGACCATGCCCTCGCTGCGGCCCTGCAGGCGTCCCAGCATTTCCTGGCCGAGCCCGAAGATGTTCTCGGCGTAGGCGTGGACCAGGCGCCCGGTGTCGGTCAACAGCAGGCGGCGCCCCTCGCGTTCGAACAAGGCCTCGCCGAGCCGGTCTTCGAGCAGCTTGATCTGCGTGGACAGCGCCGACTGCGAGGTGTGGAGCTCCTGCGCTGCGCGGGTCAGGTGGCCCGTCTTGGCGACGCGCCAAAAATAGAAAAGGTGGTGGAAGTTCAGCTGCTCCAGGTTCATCGTTCTGATTTGAGTATGAAAAAGTTCGAATCAATGTAATTTACAGAACTTCCGCGGACAAGCACCATGCCGCCGTTCGTCAAGAAGGTGTGTCCATGGGTGGTCCCGATCCGTTGTTCCTTGCGCTGGTGTTTGCGCCGGTGGTGTTGATGTCCGGCCTCGCGCTGTGGTCGGGCTGGGCTCGTCCGCAGGGCGTGACGCTCTGGCGCGGCTACGCGCTGTTCGCCGGTGCGGCCCTGCTCGGGGGCCTGGCGGCACTGGCTTGGCTGCCGCTGCAGTCCGGCGGCCCGGCATGGCTGCGGTGGCTGGCCGTCAGTCTGCCCGGCGCCTGGATGGCCTTGCTGGTTCAACTGCTCGCCACCGTCATCGGCGTGTTCTCGTCGCGCTACCTGAACGGTGAAGCGGGGCAGTCGCGCTACGTGACGGCGTTTGCCAGCGTCGTGGCCGCGGTGCACCTGGTGCTGCTTGCGGACCATTGGCTGGTGCTCATCGGGGCCTGGGCGCTGGTGGGCGTCGGCCTTCAGCGCCTGCTGTGCTTCTATGCGGATCGGCCGTTCGCCTTGCTGGCGGCGCACAAGAAGCGGCTGGCCGACCGGCTCGCCGACGTCTTGCTGCTCGGGGCGGCCGCGCTCGCCTGGACGGAGGTGGGCAGCGGCTCGCTGTCGGACCTGCGACTGCACCTGGACCAAAGCGGCGCTTCCGTCTTGCTGCAGGGAAGCGCCGTCTGTCTGGTCCTGGCCGTGATCGTGCGAACCGCGCTGCTGCCTGTGCATGGCTGGCTGATCCAGGTGATGGAGGCGCCGACCCCCGTGTCCGCGCTGCTGCATGCCGGCGTCGTGAACCTCGGCGGGTGGGTGCTCATCCGGTTCGCGCCGTTGCTCGAGGCGGCGGTGGTCGCCCGCTGGCTGCTCATCGGGTTCGGCCTCGCCACGGCGCTGCTGGCGGGGGCGGTGATGCTGACGCGCGTCAGCATCAAGGTGCGGCTGGCATGGTCCACGGTCGCTCAGATGGGCTTCATGGTCCTCGAGTGCGGCCTGGGCCTTTACACCCTGGCCGCGCTGCACCTCGTCGGGCACTCGCTGTACAAGGCGCACGCCTTCCTGTCGGCGGCGAGCGTGGTGCAGCAAAGCCGGCTGCAGATGATGCGCGGGACCACCGCAGTCTCCCCGCTGAGCCTGATCGCGGCACCGGTGCTGGCTGCGGGCATCACGGCCCTGGTTGTGGCGCTGGCAGACAGCCCGGCCTGGCCCTGGTGGTGGAGCGGCGTGCTTGCGCTGGCGTGGTCTCCGATGCTGTGGCTGCCCCGCAAAGGCGCGGGCCCGCTCGCCGGCCGCTGGTGGCGCGCCATCGCCGGGGGGGCGATCGTCGCGGTCCTGACGAGCCTCGCGCTCTTGGTGCATGCCGTGCCGCTGGGCCTCGAGGACTCGCCGCACGGTGTGGGCGGGATCGTGGCGCTGACAGGCATGGCCGCGATGTATGCCTGCCTGGTGACGTTGCAGATCAACCCGCACCGCCTGGCTGCATGGCGCCGCTGGACCTACGCCGGGTTCTATCTGGACGAGTTCTACACCCGCCTGGCACTGCAGATCTGGCCCTCACGCTGGGGCCGGGCGGCAACGCGCTGGCACGAGCACGGCTCGGGCCCGGCAGTCCTTGTTGCGCCCTCCGAACAAGCCCTCCTCGAAAGACCTTGATGGACGACCTCGCCTTTGCGACCCGGCATGCCGGCGATACCGACCGGGAGCTCCCGGCGCATGAAGGGCTCGCACCTTCCCCTGCGCCCGCCGCCGCTGCCCTGCAGGCGCGCATCGAAGCCGCCTGCGAACAGGCCTGCAACGCCATTGCGCCCACCTGGCCGCTGGATCGCTCGATCGCGGTGAACCCGCACTGGGCGCGCACCGCGCTGCCCCTGCGCCGGGTGGCCGCCCGCATGGCCGTGTTGGCGGACATCCAGGTCTTTCCGCCGCGCGATCACCTCCGGCAAGCCTGGGAGGAAGGCCGCATCGCGCCGGCGGATCTCGCCCACGCGCTCGCGACGCTGCCCGCCGCGCGGGCGGCAGGATGGACCGAGCGCGAGTGCGTCGGTGCGCTGCACCGCCCGCGGGAGACGCCGAAGCTGCCGCTGCTCATCGACGTGCTCGACGATGATCCCGCACGCCATGCGCGGCTGTCGTGGCGCCAGGCGATCACACACCAGGTCAGTCAGACGTGCGCCGCCTACTTCGATGAGCACCAGGCAGACTGGCAACCCCTGCGCGACGAGGGCTTGTACGCGTTCTGGCGCGACACCCTGGCCTACGACCATGGCATCGGCGTGCTGATGGGCCTGCCGCGCCTGTCCAGCGCGCTCGGCGCGCTACCGGCCACGCGTGCCGACGCCGAGCGCTGGGTCTTGCAGCGGTTGGGCTTGCCCGAGAGCGTCTGGGCCGACTATCTGGAGGCCGTGCTGCTCACCGTCAACGGCTGGGCCTCGTGGTGCGCCTACCTGGGCTGGCAGGCCCGCCTCGGCGGTCAGGCCGACACCCACCTGCGCGACCTGCTCGCCATCCGGCTTGCTTGGGGCGCGATCCTGCTCGAATGCAAGGAGGATGCGGCGGCGCAGCGGGCCTTCGCCTCGCTCCAGGCCGAATGGAGCAACGCCGCCGTTCGCTTGCGGCAGGCGGAAGACGCACTGATCGTGGACGAGGTGTGGCAGGCGGCGCTCGATGCCGGCTACCAGCGCCGGCTGGTGCGCAAGCTCGTCGAGGCGCCCCATGCGGCCGAGGCGGCAGCGCGGCCTCCGGCAGTCGAGGTCCAGGCCGCGTTCTGCATCGATGTTCGCAGCGAGCGCCTGCGCCGGGCGCTGGAGGCGGTGTGGCCCGCCGTGCAGACCGTCGGTTTTGCCGGGTTCTTCGGCCTGCCGTTGGCCTACACGCCGCTCGCCACGCAGGCCCGCCGGCCGCAACTGCCGGGGCTGCTGGCGCCCCAATTGGAAGCGACAGACCACCTCCTGCGCGCTCCCGGCGAACCTGGGGTGGACGGGCCGGACCTGATCGGCGCAGCCACACGAGCGCGGCAGCGCAGCTTTGCCTGGACCGACGCGTGGGGCGCGGCCAGCCGCTGGCCCACCGCCGCGTTCTCGTTCGTGGAAGCCGCCGGGGCGGGGTACCTGCGCCATCTCGCTCGCTGGATCAGCCCCTCGGCCGGCGCTGCCGAGCGCGACGACCTGCAGGGCCTGCCGGCGCGCTACCGGCCCATCTGCCGGCCCGTGCTGGCAGGCCTGGATGTCGAAGCCAAGGTGGCGCTTGCCGCCCGCGTGCTGCACGTGATGGGGCTGGACCACGATCTCGCGCCGCTCGTCCTGCTCGTGGGGCATGGGAGCCAGAGTGCGAACAATGCGCACGCGGCGTCACTCGACTGCGGGGCCTGCTGCGGCCAGACGGGCGAGGTGAACGCGCGCGCGCTCGCGCATCTGCTCAACGAGCCGGCGGTGCGAGCCGGCTTGCAGGCCCGAGGGATCGAGATTGCGCCGCACACGGTTTTTCTCGCGGCCTTGCACAACACCGCGACGGACGAGATCGAGGCCTTCGACCTCGATCTGCTGCCCACCGAGGGTCGGGCGCGCTGGGACCGCTTGCAGGCGAGCTTTGCGCAGGCCTGCGATCAGGTGCGCCGCGAACGGGCATCGCACCTCGGGCTGGATCCACGCACCCCGCGAGAGCAGTTGCTGACCCGGTTGCGCCGCCGTGCCAACGATGGCGCGCAGACGCGGCCTGAATGGGGCCTGGCGGGCAACGCGGCTTTCCTCATCGCACCGCGCGAACGCAGCCGGACACTCGTGCTCGATGGCCGTGTGTTCCTGCACGACTATGAAGCCGCGCGCGACACCGACGGCAGCGTGCTGGAGTTGCTGCTGACCGCGCCCATGCTCGTGGCGCACTGGATCAACTGGCAGTACCACGCCTCGACGTGCGACCCCGCCCGCCTGGGCAGCGGCAACAAGCTGCTGCACAACGTGGTCGGAGGCCGCATCGGCGTGTTCGAAGGCAACGGTGGCGACCTGCGCATCGGCCTGCCGCTGCAGTCGGTGCACGACGGCCGGCGCTGGGTGCACGAGCCCGTGCGGCTGACCGTGGTCGTCGACGCGCCGCGCGACAGCATCGAGCGCATCATCGGGCAGCATCAGGTCGTCCGCCAGCTGGTCGACAACGGATGGCTGCACCTGTGGCGCTTCGACGGCGCGCGGTGCGTGCGGTATGCCGAGGGAACGTGGCAGGAGGTGGGCCTGGAGGAGGGCTGACGCCTGTCCAGCCAGGCGAGGCCGGGGCGTCGCCGCCCCGGCGCCCGTCAGACGTTGAACAGGAAGTGCAGGACGTCGCCGTCCTTGACGACGTATTCCTTGCCTTCCGCGCGCATCTTCCCCGCATCCTTCGCACCCTGCTCGCCCTTGTAGGCGATGAAGTCGTCATACGCGATGGTCTGCGCGCGGATGAAACCGCGTTCGAAGTCGGTGTGGATCACCCCGGCCGCCTGCGGAGCGGTCGCGCCGACCGGCACCGTCCAGGCACGCACTTCCTTCACGCCGGCGGTGAAGTACGTCTGCAGGCCGAGCAGCTTGAACGCGGCCCGGATCAGGCGGTTCAGGCCCGGCTCGTCCTGCCCCATCTCCTGCAGGAACATCAGCCGGTCGTCGTCGCTCATGTCGGCCAGCTCGGCCTCGGTCTTGGCGCAGATGGCCACCACCGGCGCGCCTTGCTGCGCGGCGTATTCCTTCAGCCGGTCGAGGAACGGGTTGTTCTCGAAGCCATCCTCGGCCACGTTGCCGACGAACATCGCCGGCTTGGCGGTGATCAGGCACAGCGGCTTCAGCACGGCCTGCTCTTCCTTGCTGAAGTCGATGGTGCGCACCGGCCTGCCTTCGTTCAGTGCGGCCTGGCACTTGTTCAGCACGTCGACGAGGCGCTGGGCCTCCTTGTCGCCGCCCGCCTTCGCCACCTTGATGTACCGCTGCAGGCTCTTCTCCACGGTGGCGAGGTCGGCCAGGCACAGCTCGGTCTGGATGACTTCGATGTCGGAGATCGGGTCGACCCGGCCCGCGACGTGGATCACGTTGTCGTCCTCGAAGCAGCGCACCACGTTGACGATGGCGTCCGTCTCGCGGATGTGAGCGAGGAACTGGTTGCCGAGGCCCTCGCCCTTCGAGGCTCCCGCCACCAGGCCGGCAATGTCGACGAACTCGACGATGGCGGGCACCACGCGCTCGGGCTTGACGATGTCCGACAGGGCCTGCAGCCGCGGATCGGGCAGCTCCACGATGCCGACGTTCGGCTCGATCGTGCAGAACGGGTAGTTCTCGGCGGCGATGCCGGCTTTCGTGAGGGCGTTGAAGAGCGTGGACTTGCCGACGTTGGGCAGACCCACGATGCCGCATTTGAGGCTCATGGCGGGCTTTCTCGGTGAGAGGGAAACCGGCGATTTTACGGGCCGGCCCCGCCCCTGCCTGCGGCAGGGGGCGTATCAGAACTTGAGCGTCGCCTCGCCCCGGGCGCCGCGACGCAGCAGGTTCTCCACGCCGTCCAGGACGATCGCGTTCATCCCGAAGGTCAGCGCGCCATCGAGCCGCGGGTCGGCCCGGTAGGTCGACAGCGTGTCCCCTGGCTCGTGCCCCCGCTCGCCCGTGGCGGGGTCGACGTTCGGGATGGGGCAGCGAGGGCAGGGCTTGACGAGCTTGAGGTGCACGCGGCCCTGCTCGGTGTCGATCCACACCTCGTCGAGGTAGTCCTCGCCGTGCGGGTCGAGCGAGCCGTCGAGGCCGTCGATGACCACGTTGGGGCGGAAGCGTTCGATGCCCACGGGGGCGACGCCTTTCGCCGCCAGCTTCTCGTTGAGCCCGTCGAGCGAGGCTTGCGAGATCACCAGCACCGGGTAGCCGTCGCTGAACTGGTTCTCGGCTTCGACGCCGCCCGTCCATTCGAGGTTCGACAGACGCCTCTGCTCCGGGTCGAAACGCACGAGCCGCAGCTTCGCACCGAGGAAGTCGCTGAACCACTGGGCCGCCAGATCGCCCATGTCGTAGGCCTTCACGAGGTCTTTCCAGACGTGCACGGAGGTGGGTTGTTCGACCGTGTCGTAGGCGATGTGCAGCGCCAGCATGCCCGGAGCACGCAACACCATCTCGGTGTGCCGGAGCTCGGGTCTGATGAGCGCCATGCACGGCAACTCGCGCTGGGTCACGAAGCGGCCGTCCGCGTCGACCACCATCCAGGCGCGGTCGAACTCCAGCCCGGTCTCGACCAGCAGCGATTCCTCGAGCGCCACGCCGGCGCACGACTTGATCGGGTAGACATACAAGCCCGAAACGGTGATGGCAACGTCGCTCACTTCAGCAGGTCCTTCAGTTTGTCCTTGAGGCGGTCGCGCGGTTTCGGCGCTGGCGCCTCGGGCTCGGAAGCGCCGGTGGCGGGTGGCGCGGCGCGCTTGTCGAGGCCCAGCTCCTTCTTCAGCTTTTCCTCGAGCTTGTTCTTCACGGTGTTCTCGGCGGCGCCAACGGCCACGGCCGACCATTGAATGCGCCAGTCGATGGCGTCCAGCGGGCCGGTCAGCTTCACCGGCACGGTGAGGCCGCGCAATGCCGCCAACTCGTCGCCGCCCTGTCCCTTGGAGGTGTTGGCCACGACGGCCCGGGCCGTGTAGTCGATGCGGCTGCGGCCGATGTCGATCGCGCCGTCGCCGCCGAGCCGCAGGAAGGGGCTCTTCACGTCGAGGTCCTTGTTGCGCGCCACGCCGTCGGTGATCTGGAAGCTGGCGTTCAGTTCCGAGAAGTCGGTCTTTTCGGTCTGGCGTGCCTTCTGCACCGCGTCCTGCTGCATCGTCAGCGCGGCCTTGGCTTCACGCAGCGCGCGGGCGAGGTTGACGCCCTTGATCGCACCGTCGCGCAGTTGCACGGCGGCCTGGCCGCCGAGGCGCGACTTCATCTCGCTGACCGTCTTGCCGGCGGATTCGAGGTCGAACGTGACGCGGCCCCGGCCTTCGAGCACGTCTTTTTGTGCCACGTCCTGCAAGGCGGCGTGGATGTCGATGTTGTTGGCGGCGCCCTTCAGCATCACCCGCTGCGCGCGTGCGTCGGCAAAGGCATTGGCCTCGATGCTGCCGCTCCAGATGCGGCCGGCGAGTGTCGGCACGCGCAGCATGCCGCCGTCGAGCGACGCCTCGATGCGGGCGCCGTCCAGCTGGTAGGTGCGGTAGATCAGAGAGCCGGCTTTCAGCGACAGCGTGCCCTGCAGCGAGCGCAGGGGCGAGAAGTCGATCGGCGCCTCTGCGCCGGCTGCGCTGCCTGCCTGCGGCGAGCCGCTGGCGGGCGCTGCCGCGGGTTCGGCGAGCACGGTGTTGAGGTCGAGCTTCGCGAACTGCCCCTGCACCTTGACGGTGGGCACCGTGCCGGCGAAGGCCGCGCTGCCCTGCGTGTCGAAGGCGTTGTTGTTCAGCGCTCCCGAGAGCTGCCACTGCGCTGCCTGCGTCGAGGCCTGTGCGCGACCCTTGACAGCCACCTGCAGCGGCTTGAGCGCCGGGTCCTGCACCTGCGCCTGCAGGTCGAGCTTTTCGAGACCCACCGCCACCTTGGCGATCTGCAGCAGCAGGTCCGTGCGCAGCGATCCCGAGACCTTGCGTGCACCGGTGCTGCTGAGTGTGGCCTCGAAACCGGGAATGCGCACTTCATCGAAACTGCCCGAGGGGGCGGCCGAGCGGAATTCGGCGGCCCACGGCTGCGCGCCCCCCAACGCCACGCGGCCTTGCAGGCCGCTGCCTTTCAGCGCCGAGCCTTCGGCCTGCAGCTGAGGCCACTGCAGCGTAGCCTCGATGGGCTGCTTGTCGCGCACGGCCTTGAGTGCGAGCGCCAATTGATCGATCGCGAGCACGCGGCGCCGTGGCTCATACGAGAAGCGTTGCAGCGAGACGGTCGACGGCTCGAGCTTCAGCGCGCCGAGCATGGCAGCCGCCTTCAGTCGAAGGTCTTCGGCGCGGACCGCACCTGCCGCGCCGTCGTAGGCAAGGTGGCCCTCCACCGTGGCATCGATCGCTTCGACACCCAGCGCATGGCCCTTGTAGCCGAGCTGCATGTCGTTCAGCGCCACCGAGCCGCTTTCGAGGGCGAGGCGCAAACGGGTGTTGCCCGCCAGGTCGCCGCGCAGGGCGGGTTGCACGAGGTCGAAGCGGGCGTCGATCGAAACCGGTGATTCCACTCCGTCGGCCAGCCGTCCGGTGGTCAGGGAGCGCAGATGCACGTCGCCCTGCAGCTTGGCCGGCACGTCCTGCACCGCAACGCGCAGGTCGCTCAATTCAATGGCGTTGACGTCGAACTGCAGCGGCTTGCTCTCGCCCGCCGCACCGCCTTGGCCCGCATCGCTCGGTTGCAACAGGTCATCGATGTTGCGACGGCCTTGGGCATCGCGGGTGTAGCGCAGTTGCAGCCCGCGCGCGTGCACGCGGTCGATCACGAGTTGCTTGCGCAGCAGCGGCAGCACTTCCACCGCGAGCGCGGCTTCGTCCAGGCGCATGAACTGAGAGGTGCTCTGGTGCTCGCTCAGCGTGACCTGCCTCAGCGTCACCTCGAGCCGCGGAAACACGCTCAGGCTCACCGGACCGTCGATGGAGAGCGTGCGCTGCTTGTGCTCGCGCATCCAGTCGACCAGCGCGCCCTTGTGGCGGTTTGCGTCGAATGTGGCAATGAGGTAGGTCGCGATCGCGGCCAGCAGCAGGAACACCACACCGACGACGATCGCCGTGGTCTTGATCCATCTTCTTGGTTGTGCGCTCATGGTCGCGGTATTGTGCCCAGTCCGGGCTCCGCATGCCCGCTCCTACAATCGCCCGCATGGACCACCGGTACGACGTTTTCATCCGAGGCAGCGGCATCGTCGGCAAGACCCTGGCGCTCGCGCTGGCCAAGGCCGGCCTCGGCGTGGCATTGAGCCGCGCGGCGCCTCACCAGGGAAGCGAAGACGTGCGGACCTACGCGTTGAGCGCCCGCTCGGTGGCGCTGCTGCGCTCGCTGAAGGCCTGGGGCAGCCTGCCGCCCGGCGCCGCAACGCCCGTGTACGACATGCGGGTCGAAGGCGATCTACCGAAAGGCGGCCCGCTCGAGTTCTCCGCGTGGGAGCAGCAGGTGAGCGAGCTGGCGTGGATCGTCGACGCGGCGGCGCTCGAAGACGTGCTGTCGCAGCTGGTGCGGTTTCAACAACATGTGACCGAAGTCGAGGCTGCGGTCCCTGCGGCGCTCACGGCGATCTGCGAAGGCAAGGAATCGGCCGCGCGCGAGGCGCTGGGCGTCGAATGGCAGAAGCACGCTTATGGCCAGACGGCGATCGCGGCCCGCCTGGTCAGCGACCGACCGCATCGTGGCGTCGCGCTGCAGTGGTTCCGCTCACCGGACGTGCTCGCGTTGCTGCCTTTCGATCGACCCGAGGCCGGCTGCTCGTATGGCTTGGTGTGGTCGCTGCCGGAGCAGCGCGCGCGCGAGTTGATGACGCTGGACGACGCCGGTTTCATGCAGCAACTCCGAGAGGCGACCGGCGGCGCTGCAGGGGAACTCGAGGTGCGCTCGGGCCGTGCCGCATGGCCGCTGGCGCTGGCCCGGGCGAGCCGCTGGAGTGGCCCCGGCTGGGTGCTGCTCGGCGATGCCGCGCACGTGGTGCATCCGCTCGCGGGACAGGGGCTCAACCTTGGCCTGGCCGACGTGGACGCGCTGGCGACGGTGCTGCGCACACGCGAGCCGTGGCGCCCGGTCGGCGACGAAAAGCTGCTGCGACGCTACGAGCGCGAACGCGCCATGCCCACCTGGGCCATGGGCAGCGTGACCGACGGTTTGCTGCATTTGTTCGCAACTCCCGCGGCGCCGCTGCGGGAACTCCGCAACCGGGGACTGGGTCTAGTCAACCAGTTGAGCCCGGTGAAGCGCTGGCTGACGCGCCGGGCGCTCGACTCCTGAGACAAGACCCCCAAAGGACAACCATGACGATGCGCAAGGTGGCCGCAGCCGCCGTACTGATGACCGTGGCCGCGAGCGCCGCCTGGGCCCAGGAGGCCGCCATCCGCAAGAACCTCGCGGAGCGGCTGCCCAACCTGCCCAAGATCGACGAGATCACCAAGACGCCGGTGCCGGGGCTGTATGAAGTGCGGGTCGGCACCGACGTGGTCTACACCGACGCCGAGGGCAACTACCTGATCCAGGGCCAGATCATCGACACGAAGGCGCGCAAGAACCTGACGGAAGAGCGCGTCAACAAGCTCGCCGCGATCGACTTCGCGAGCCTGCCCCTGAAAGACGCGATCGTCTGGAAGAGCGGCACCGGCAAGCGCAAGATCGCCGTGTTCGCCGACCCGAACTGCGGCTATTGCAAGCGCTTCGAGCGCGACCTGCTGGCGGTGAAGGATGTGACCGTCTACACCTTCCTGTACCCGATCCTGTCGCCGGATTCGACCACCAAGTCCAACGCGATCTGGTGCTCGAAAGACCGCACCAAGGCCTGGCAGGACTGGATGATCCGCGGCGTGGCACCCACCCCGGCACCGGCCAACTGCGAGACCCCGGTCGCCCGCAACACCGAGCTGGGGCGCAAGCATCGGGTGAACGGCACACCAGCCCTCGTGTTCGAGGACGGCACGCGGATTCCGGGCGCGCTGAACACCGAGCAGATCGAAGCGCAACTCGCGGAGGTGGCGCCGCGTTGACGCTGATGTGGCACACCCAGCGAAAAAGCCGCCCGGTCCAAGCCGGGCGGCTTCTTGCTTGGGTGCCGGGCTTTCAGCGAACGGCGGGTTGCGGGTTGGTCGCCAGGCGCGTGGCTTCCTTGTTCTTGGCCACCAGCGCCTCGTACGCCACCGGGTCGAACGGCTCGGCATTCAGGGCAGCGTATTCGCCGTTGGCCTGGGCGCGGCGCAGTTCGGCCACCACCTCGGCGCGGCTGCGCGTCGAGGCGGTGTGCGGGAAGTAGCCTTCCTCGTACACCTTGAGTTCACCGGCGGCCTTGGCGCGGGCCAGTTCGGCGCGCACTTGTTCACGGCTGGCAGTCGACGGGATGTCCTTTTCCGGGAAGGGGGAGACTTCCTGGGCCTGGGCGCCGAACGACACGAGGGCGGCGGCGGAGACGATGGCGGAGGCAAGCAGCTTGTTCATGGCAAATCCTTTCAGTTCGTACCGTTGGTTGGGTTCGGACTGCCTGACCTGCTGGTTTGCGCTCCGGGAGCGCTGAGCAACGAGATCACGTGTCCGATGGCGAGAGATTAGGGTTTGCCCCAGGTTTGAAAAAGGCGCTGCCGCTCAACTCACCGTTGCGCGGGGCGGAACAATCGCTCAGGGGGAACCGCCCTCCGGTGCCCGGAAAGCGGGCTGCGCGGCGACAATCACCGCTTTCTCAGCGGACACACTTTCGCGATGACCCGTGTCGCTCCTCTTCCCGCATTGAATCCCGCCGCCCTGAGGCTCGGCTACGCCGGTTTGCTGCCTTTCGTCGCCGGTGCCGCGTTGGTCTGGCTGGTCTACCCCGAGGTGCAGCCCTATGTGACGTTGTCGCTGGCGGCCTACGCGGCGGTGGTGCTCTCGTTCCTCGGCGGTATCCACTGGGGGCTCGCGTTCCGGCAGGAGGTCCCTTCGCCCGGCCCCTATGCCTGGGGCGTGGTGCCCTCGCTCGTGGCCTGGGTCGGCGTGGTGATGCCGGCGTATGCAGGCCTCGTCGTGCTGGGTGCCATGCTGGTGATCACCTATCTGGTGGACCGCCGCCTCTACCCGCGGCTCGGTGCACGTGCCTGGCTGGTGCTGCGCTTTCGCCTGACGGCGGTGGCGAGCCTGTGTTGCTTCCTGGCGGCTGCCGGCAGTTAAGCCGGCACTCCACCCAACTGAACCCTTCATGATTTCCTATCGCATCGAACCGCTCGATCTGCACGCCCATCTGTTCAAGGTGACCCTGCGCGTGCCGGCGCCGCAAGCCGAGCAGCGACTGTCGCTGCCGGTGTGGATACCCGGCAGCTACCTCGTGCGCGAGTTCGCCCGCCACCTGCAGCGGCTCACTGCAAGGCAGGGAAACCAGGAGCGGCCGGTCGAGCAGGTCGACAAGGCGAGTTGGATGGTGCCGTGCGAAGGACGGGCGGCGCTCGAAGTGACCTACGAGGTCTACGCGTTCGACAACTCGGTGCGCGCTGCCTGGCTGGACGCCTCTCGGGGCTTCTTCAACGGCACCAGCGTGTTCCTGCGCGCGGAGGGGCACGAAGACGTGCCTCACGCAGTGGAAATCCGCGCGCTGCCACGAAGCTGGAAGGTCGCCACCGCGTTGCCGGCCGTGCAGACCGACTCGCGCGGCCAGGGGCGCTACCAGGCGGCTGGCTATGACGAGCTGGTCGACCACCCGGTGGAGCTGGGGGACTTCTGGCGCGGCGAGTTCCGCGCGGGCGGTGTGACACACGAGTTCGTCGTGGCAGGTGCCTTGCCGGGCTTCGACGGACAACGCCTGCTGGCAGACGCGAAACGCATCTGCGAGGCGCAGATCGCGTTCTGGCATGGGCGCAAGAAGCCGCACTTCGGGCGCTACGTCTTCATGCTCA
This sequence comes from uncultured Caldimonas sp., assembly GCF_946480305.1. The sequence continues at coordinate 222,447 of NZ_CAMLJQ010000005.1, read as the reverse complement.
ACGCGGTGGACGACGGTTATGGCGGGCTCGAACACCGTGCGAGCACGGCCCTCATCTGCGGCCGCCGCGACCTGCCTCGCACGGGCGATGAGACGCTGAGCGATGGCTACGTGACGCTGCTCGGGCTCATCAGCCACGAGTACTTCCACACCTGGAACGTGAAACGGCTGCGGCCGCAGCAGTTCGCGCGCTATGACTACACGCGCGAGAACTACACCGAGTTGCTGTGGTTCTTCGAGGGCTTCACCTCGTACTACGACGACCTGTTCCTCGTGCGGGCCGGCCTGATCGACGAAGGCCGCTACCTGAAGCTGCTGTCGAAGACGATCAGCGGCGTGCTCGCCACGCCCGGGCGCGAGGTGCAGAGCGTTGCGCAAGCCAGCTTCGACGCATGGGTCAAGTACTACCGTCAGGACGAGAACACCGTCAACGCGACCGTGAGCTACTACACCAAGGGCTCGCTGGTTGCGCTTGCGATCGACCTGACATTGCGCAGCGAGCAGCGCGGGTCGCTCGACGATGTCATGCGCACGCTATGGCAGCGCTCGGCCGGCGGGCCGATCAGCGAAGACGACATCGCCGCGGCGCTCAAGGAGGTGTCGGGCCGCTCCTTCGCCCGGGAGCTGGCCCGCTGGGTACACGGCACGCAGGACCTGCCGTTGGAGAACCTGCTGCGCGACATGGGCGTGCAGTGGAAGGTCCAGGCGCCACCCTGGCCCCTGCGCCTGGGCATGCGCACCGCGGATTCTGCGGGCGCGGTGCAGGTGAAGGCCGTGATGCGCGGGCAATGGGCCGAAGGTGTAGGTCTCGCGGCCGGCGACGAGCTGCTGGCCGTGAACGACTGGCGTCTGCGCAAGCTCGACGACATCGCGCTTTACGCACGGGAGGGCGAGACGGTGGAGCTGCTGGTGAGCCGTGACCAGCGGTTGCGGCGATTGGCCGGCAGCCTGCCGGCACCGCAGGTCGCCAAGGCCAACGTGTCCCTGGTCGCCGCAGTGAAGGCGCCGGAAGAAGAAGGCAGGCGTCGAGAGCAATGGATCGGCCGGACGTAGGCATTGCATCTCGAAAGGCCTGGCGCCGAGTCTGGCGACAGTTGCTGCTCGTGCTGGCCGTACTTGCCGCGCACCTCTGGGTGACGCGGGAACTGGTGCTGCATCTTGCCGCTTGGTCGCCGGGCAACGGACCTGTTCGCAAGGAGATCGTCTTCACGAGACAGCTCGAGCTGTCGGACCCGCCGGTCGTCGGGCCTGCGCCGGCCAGGCCTGCCCCTGTCCGCCCGGCGCCAGCGCCACCGGCGACAGTGGCAGCGCTCCCCGCCACCGGGGCCAGTGCGCCTGAACGGGTTCAAGACGAGCCCGAGGTCGAGCCGATCGAGGCGGCGGCATCCGAACCTGCCGTGGAGGAAGGCGAGGCTGCCTCCACGATTGTGGCTGAGGAGCCGCCTCTCTCCACTGAATCCAGCCAGGTCGATGCCACGTCGCAGGCTGAGCCGGCCTCCGCTGCGGCACCCTTGGCATCAGCCTCCGCGGCCGGGCAGGGCGGGAGCGCCGGCGCTGGTTCGGACTTCGAATGGCCCCCTTCGGCACGTGTGAGCTATACGTTGCAGGGCCACTACCGTGGCGAGGTTCGCGGCAGTGCGCAGGTCGAGTGGATCCGCAGCGGCGAGCACTACCAGGTGCATATCGACGTGCTGATCGGGCCCAGCTTCGCGCCTCTGATCACGCGTCGCATGAGCAGCGATGGCTTGATCACGCCTGACGGGTTGGCGCCCCGTGCCTACGACGAGGAAACGCGCGTCGCCTTCCGAACCCGGCGTGCCGCCGTGCGGTTCGGCCCCGACTGGATCACGTTGAACAACGGCCGCGAAGTGCCGGCCCCGCCCGGCGTGCAGGACACTGCGAGCCAGTTCGTGCAACTTACGCAGCGGCTGACCTTGAACCCGGAACTGCTGACACCCGGGCAGTCGATCGAGTTTCCGCTCGCGCTACCGCGTCGCCAGGACCTTTGGTTCTACGACGTGGTGGGTGCAGAAGACCTGACAACCCCCTTCGGCACCGTCCAGGCCTACCACCTGCGCCCGCGGCGCGAAACCAAGCGGCGCGACGAACTGGTGGCGGACGTGTGGTTCGCACCGCGGCTGTTGTACCTGCCGGTCCGCATCATGATCAGGCAGGACGAAGAGAACTACGTCGATCTGATGATTTCGAAACTGCCGGACATCGCGGAGCCCGCCACGGCGGAGGTCACTCGAGAAACGCCGCCTTGAACGCGTCGGCGGTTGCGTTGCCGCGGTTGTCGGCGATGTAGCGGTGCGCCATCACGAGCAGCGGGTGCAGATCTTCCCAGCTGCGTGCCTTTTCCATCTTCATGGCAAGGCTGTCGCCGAGCGGGCCCAGTTGCTCGCTCATGAAGCGCACCGCCTGCAGTCGTATCGTTTCGACCGGACGGTGCGGCGCAGGGGGCAAGGTGGGCGTGCCTTCGTCCGGGCTGGCCTTGGCCGCCGCCGGGGGGCGGGCAGCGGTCACGCTGATCACCTCGATGTAGCCCTCGGCGAGCAAGGTTTCGAGCGCTTCTGCCGCGGGCGGCGCAATCATCCGCATCAGCTCTTCGTCGGTGCGCTTGCCATCCACCATGATCAAGGCCGAGCGCAACTTCAACGCCAGGTGGTTCTGGCGCGTGGCGATCTCGGCTTGCCCCTTCTCCGTCTTACGGTATACCGTTCCCATCGCTGTTCGCTGCTTTCGATCGTTGTCCGCCGCAGCTTAGCGTCACCCGCGTCGGTGCGCCATCCCGGCTAGCACCGGGCTTTGTGGCGTCTTACCGGTTCCTGCATACGAAGCTTCGTATAGTTCCGCACACGAAAGGAGTTTCCCGTGACCTACGAACTGATCCAGACAGAAGTGCGAGGCGAGGGCCCCCTCAAGGCGGGCGTGATCACGCTGAACCGGCCCAAGCAACTCAATGCCCTCAACGATGGGTTGATGGACGAGCTGGGCGCTGCCCTGAAGGCGTTCGATGCAGACGACGGCATCGGCTGCGTGGTGATCACCGGCAACGAGAAGGCGTTCGCTGCCGGGGCCGACATCGCGGCGATGGCGTCGTGGAGCTACATGGACGTGTACAAGTCCGACTACATCACCCGCAACTGGGAGGCGCTCAAGAGCGTGCGCAAACCGGTGATCGCCGCGGTGGCCGGGTACGCCCTGGGCGGCGGCTGCGAGCTGGCGATGATGTGCGACTTCATCATCGCGGCCGACACGGCGAAGTTCGGTCAGCCCGAGATCAAGCTGGGCATCATTCCCGGCGCCGGCGGCACGCAGCGGCTGCCCCGGGCCATCTCCAAGGCCAAGGCGATGGACATGGTGTTGACCGCACGCATGATGGACGCGGCGGAAGCGGAGCGGGCCGGGCTCGTCTCGCGCGTGGTGCCCGCCGACAAGCTCCTCGAAGAAGCCTATGCGGCTGCGGAAACGATCTGCGGGTTCTCGCTGCCCAGCCTGATGGCCGCCAAGGAGTGCGTCAATCGCGCGTTCGAGGCGCCGCTGAACGAGGGCATGCTGTTCGAGCGCCGGGCCTTCCATGCGTTGTTCGCGACGGAAGACCAGAAGGAAGGCATGGACGCCTTCGTCAACAAGCGCAAGCCGAACTTCAAGCAGCAGTAGCTTCAGCTCAGGGCTGCAGCCAGCGCGCGCCTTGCTCGTCGAAGCGCGCGCGTCGATGGCCTTGCGGGTGCAGCTCCAGCCAATCGGTGGACAGCACCTGAGCCGTCACGACCGCGAAGTGGCTGCGCCCTTGCAAGCCCGGCACCGGCTGGCCCAGCGGCGTGCCGGGCGGCAGCGGCGAGAGGTAGTCCTGCGCGGCAGGCGACAGCTGCAAGCGCGCCCATCGCGACGATGCTTCCAGCCCGCTGGTCTCGGCGGCAAGCCGTACCCGGCAGCGCAGTTGCCAGCCCAACGCTGGCGACCACATCACCACCGTGCCGACGGGCGCCGCGGCTGCCTGCGTCACCTTGCCGGCGCGAGCGTCGGAATAGAACAGCAGCTCCCGCACTTCCGTGCGCACCTCGCGCAGCACCACCACCCGCGCGTCGGCGATGTCGCCTTCCCGCGTGGCCAGCACTGGCGTGCGCCATGCATGCCCGCGAGCCTGGGCCGCACGACCCAGTTCCTGCCAGAGCGCCCGGTCGACGTCGGCGAGATCCTGCAGTCGTGCGGTCGCGTTCATTGCTCCTTGCGCAGCGCCGGGAAGAGGATCACGTCGCGGATGTTCGGTGAGTCGGTCAGCAGCATGATCAATCGGTCGATACCGATGCCGCAGCCGCCGGTGGGCGGCATGCCGTATTCGAGCGCGCGGATGTAGTCGGCGTCGAAGTACATCGCCTCTTCGTCACCCGCGTCCTTCGCAGCCACCTGCGACTGGAAGCGCGCGGCCTGGTCCTCAGGGTCGTTCAGCTCCGAGAAGCCGTTCGCGATCTCGCGGCCGGTGATGTACAGCTCGAAACGCTCGGTGATGGCGGGGTTGCTGTCGGAGGCGCGCGCCAGTGGCGACACTTCGACCGGATGGTCGATGATGAAAGTCGGCTCCCACAGCTTTTCTTCCACCAGCTCCTCGAAGCAGGCGAACTGCAGTTGCGACAGGCCCCAGTGCGCGGGGGCTTCCTTGCCGAGGATCTTCAGTTCCTCGCGCAGGTAGACCGGGTCGTCGATCTGCGCATCATTGATGCGAGGGGCGTGACGCAGCAGTGCATCGCGGATGCTCAGTCGCGCGAACGGCTGTTCCAGGTCGACCAGCTTGCCCTGGTAGGTGAGGGTCGCCGAGCCGGTGGCGTCCTTGGCGGCCTGCCGCAGGATGGCCTCGGTGAAGTCCATCAGGTCGTGGTAGTTCCAGTACGCCGCATAGAACTCCATCATCGTGAACTCGGGGTTGTGCCGGACCGAGATGCCTTCGTTGCGGAAGTTGCGATTGATCTCGAACACCCGCTCGAAGCCGCCGACCACCAGCCGCTTCAGGTAGAGCTCCGGCGCGATGCGCAGGAACATCTCCTGGTCGAGCGCGTTGTGGTGGGTCTTGAACGGTTTGGCATTCGCGCCCCCGGGGATGGGATGCAGCATCGGCGTCTCGACTTCCAGGAAGTCGTGCTGCGTCATGAAGCTGCGCATCGACGACAGCGCCTTGCTGCGGGCGGCGAAGCGCTTGCGTGCGTCTTCGTCGGTGATGAGGTCGACGTAGCGCTGCCGGTACTTCTGTTCCTGGTCCTTCATCCCATAGAAGTCACTGGGCAGTGGACGCAGGCTCTTGGTCAGCAGGCGCAGCACGGTGACCTGCACCGACAACTCGCCTGTTTTCGTCTTAAAAAGCACGCCTTCGGCGCCGAGGATGTCCCCCAGGTCCCAGTGCTTGAACGCGTTGTAGACCTCTTCTCCGACCTGGTCACGCGTGATGTACAGCTGGATGCGGCCCGAGCCGTCCTGCAGCGTGCAAAAGCTCGCCTTGCCCATCACGCGCTTGAGCATCATGCGGCCGCCGACCGAGACGTTGACGTGCAGCGGCTCGAGTTCTTCGTTGGGGCGGTCGCCGTAGAGGCGGTGCAGTGCCTCGGCGTGGTGGCGCGGCTTGAAGTCGTTCGGAAAGGCGACGCCTTGTTGGCGCAGGGCAGCGAGCTTCTCGCGGCGCTCGGCGATCAGCTGGTTGGTGTCGGGGGCTTGCGGCTCCGCAGGGGCGGCAGGCGTCGCGCGTTCGGTCATGACGGGCTCAGGGCGTGAAAAGGGGTCGATTTTACCGGGCGGTCCTCCTGGCAGGCGGTGCTCCGTCGCCCGGCGCCGGGCGCGACGTATCATCGCGCCACTTCTGCGCTGCCCGCTTTCGGCGTTCAACACCTGCATGTCCTCTCCGTCGATCTCTCGCGGCGCGATCAGCCATTTCATCGCGAAATCGCTCGGAGTGGCGCTCGGCATGGCGATCATCGCGGTCGTCGCCCGGCGAGGGCCGGAGCATCAAGGCGTGTTTTCGCTGCTGGTCGCGACCGAGGCGGTGTATGCCGCGCTGTTTTCCGGCATTGGCCTCGCCGTGGCGCGGCGTGTCTCGCACCACGGCGAAGAGGCGGCCAACTGGCTCGGCGGCGCCTTGCTGTTCTGCGTGCTGGCCGGTGGGCTCGGCGCGGTCGCGTTCGGTGTGGCGGCCCGATGGACCGGCGATGACCCGGCCTACCGGTACCTGCCCTTGCTGGCAGCGGCGGCTCCACTTCTGCTGTTGACGCCCACGGTGTCCGGGCTGCACCTCGGCCTTGGGCGCATGGGCCCCATCAATCTGCTCACGGTGGCACCTCCGCTGTTGACCCTCGCGTTGTTTCCACTGTTCATGCGGTCCGGCCTGGGCGCGCTGGACGTCATGGCCGCCTGGGTGGTGGCCCGGGCGTCGGTCGGCCTGGCGGCGGCCGCCCACGCCATCACGCGCTTCGGACTGCGGCGCGTTTCATGGGCGCAGTGGCGGCCGATGGCCGGCTTCTGTTGCGTGGTGGGCATCACCAACCTCATCAGTTGGCTCAACTACCGGGTGGATCTGTTCATCGTCGAGCGCGTGGCAGGGTTGGCCCCGGCGGGCGTCTACTCGGTTGCGGTCACCGTCGCGGAACTGCTCTGGTTCGTTTCTTCGTCGGTGAGCGTCGCAGCGTACGCCCGCATCGGGCAGCCCGACCGCGCCCAGGCGGCCGCGCTGACGGTGCGGGTGGTCCATTTGAACCTGGCCGTATTGGTGATCGTGTCGCCGCTGCTCGTTGTGGCAGCGTGGTGGCTGCTGCCGGCCGTTCTGGGGCCGGCCTATGCCGATTCGCTGCCCCTGTTGTTGCTGTTGCTGCCCGGCGTGTGGGCCTATGCGAGTGCGTCCACACTGTCGGCCTTCTACACCAACTATCTGGGGCGGCCGCAGCTTTCGGCCGCGGTGGCGGCCACGTCGCTCGCGCTCAACGTCGTCGTGTGCTTCCTGCTGGTGCCCCGGTGGGGGGCTGCCGGGGCGGCCGTCGCCACGTCGGTGTCCTATCTGCTCGCGATCGGTTGGGGCCTGGCCTTGTTCCGACGTCATGCGGCCTTGGGCTGGGCCCAGCTGCTGCGCCCGGATGCACGGCGCCTCGTCAGCGACCTGAGCACGCCGTTGCGCCGGGCCGCCCGGTAGACTGCTGCCCGCATCGCTGCCGCTCCATGTTGAAGTCTGTCGTCCATTCCCTGCTGCGCCGCCTCACCAGCCCCCGCATGGCCTACGGCTTTCGGCGGCACGACGGCGCGTGGCTGCCGCACACCCGCATCAGCACCGCGTGCGAACTGCAGGGCGCCGATCGACTGCAGATCGACGACCACGTCTTCATCGGCCACTTCAACTTCGTCGATGCATCGGGCGGTCTGAGCATCGGCGAAGGCTCGCAGATCACGAATCACGTGTCGATCCTGAGCCACTCCAGCCACGTGGCGGTACGGCTGATGGGCCGTGCGTACTGGGGCCATCCGCAGCCGGCCGGCATGGTGCGCGTCGTTACGAGCATCGGCCCGTACTGCTTCATCGGCCCAGGCGCGGTGATCGCGCCCGGCACACGCCTGGGTCGCGGGGTGCTGGTGCGCGCCCTCAGCTACGTCGACGGCGAATTTCCGGACTACGCCGTCATCGGCGGGCAGCCGGCTCAGGTGGTGGGCGACGTGCGCGAGATGGACGCCGCCTGGATCGAACGGCATCCCGAGGTCGCGGCGCACTACTGCGGCATCGGCTGGCAGCAGGCGCGACCATGAGCGGCACGCGCCACATCCTCTTCTTCGCCGACGCGCAAAGCGTGCACACGCAGCGGTGGGTCACGGCGATGGCGCAGCGCGGCTGGCGCTGCACGGTGGCTACACGGCACTTCCAGCGCATCCCGGGAGCCGACGTGCTGGCGCTGGACACGCCCGACGGCAACTGGCCGTGGTTTGCCGCCGTGCCCCGCGTGCGCCGGCTGGCGCAAGAACTGGCACCGGACGTCGTGCACGGTCACTACATCACGTCGTACGGCCTGTGGGCCGCCGCGTGCGGTCGCGGCCCCGTGGTGCTGACCGGCTGGGGCTCCGACATCCTCGTTTCGCCGCATCGCAGCCGGCTGGTTCGCGCCGTTACCGGCTGGACGCTGCGTCGGGCTGACCTGATCACCGCCGACAGCCAGGACATGCTCGACGAGATCGCTCGCTACGGCCCGCGGGCGCCGTTGCACCAGATCTACTGGGGAGCGGACACCGAGAAGTTCCGCCCCTACCCGAGCACCGACCCGGTGTTCCGCATCGTGAGCCTGCGGGTGTGGGAGCCCAACTACAACATCGATGTGATCCTGGATGCCACCGCGCGTCTGCGCGCAACCGAGCCTGGGGCAGCGCTCGAGTTGCACTTGCTGGGCGGCGGCCCGCTCGAGGCGCGGCTGCGTTCGACGGCCCAGGCGCTCGGCATTGCCGATGTCGTCCACTTTCATGGCCGCGTGGACGAAGACCGGCTCGCGCAGATCGTCAATCGCGCGCATGTGAGCGTTTCCATTCCCGAGAGCGATGCCACCTCCGTGGCGTTGCTCGAATCCATGGCCTCCGGTCTGCCGGTGATCGTGTCCGACCTCCCCGCCAACCGCCAGTGGGTCGACGCACAAGGCGGATGGCTGCTGCCGGCGCGCGACCCGGCGGCGTTGGCGCAGGCGCTGCGTGAACTGCTGCACGAGCCGGCGCGTGCCCTGGAGATGGGGCGCCACAACCGCACGCGGGTCGACCCTCATGCCGCCCGGCGCACCCAGATGGATCGCATGGACGCGCTCTATCGCAGCTTGCTGAACGAGGCACAGCGATGAGCCGGGTGGTGTCGGTCATCGTGCCGTGCCGCAACGAGCGCGCACACATCGAGGCGTTCTGCGCGAGTGTGGCGCGGCAGCAGCTGCCGCCAGGGTGGTCGCTGGAGGTGCTGGTGGCCGATGGGCGCAGCGACGACGGCACGGCGCAAGCCTTGGAACAGCTGGCGGCCGGCGACGAGCGTTTCCGTGTGATAGACAACCCCGGGCGGATCGTCTCTGCCGGGCTGAATCGAGCACTCGAAAGCGCACGCGGGGACGTGATCGTGCGGATGGATGTACACACGGTGTACGCCGACGATTACATCGCCCAGTGCCTGCGCGCGCTGGCGGAGAGCGGGGCAGACAACGTCGGCGGCCCGTGGCGTGCCGAAGGTGACTCGCCGGTGCAGCGCACCATCGCGGCAGCCTTCCAGTCGCGCTGGCTCGCCGGCGGCGCCACGTCACGTCAGCTCGACTACAACGGCTGGGTCGACACGGTCTACCTCGGCTGCTGGCCGCGCAGCACCTTCGAGCGTTTCGGCGGGTTCGACGAAGCCCTGGTGCGCAACCAGGACGACGAACACAACCTGCGCATCGTGAAAGGAGGCGGAAGGGTGTGGCAGTCCTCCGCCATCCGCAGCAGCTACCGGCCGCGCGGAGCGGTCGGCGCGTTGTTCCGCCAATACCTGCAGTACGGCTACTGGAAGCCCTTCGTGATGCGCAAGCACGGGCAGCCGGCCGCGCTGCGCCATCTGGTGCCCGCGTTGTTCGTGCTGGCGCTGTCGGCCTCGCTGATCGGCGCCGCGGTCGGGTTGTTGCCTCACGCCCTGTGGATCGCGCTTGGCGTGGCATATGCAGCGGCTGTGCTTGGGGCGGCCACGCTGATCGCTGCCCGGTCCGACTGGACGCTCTGGTGGCGACTGCCGATCGTCATCGGTGCCTATCATTTCGGCTACGGCATCGGCTCGCTCTGGGGCTGGTTCGACGTGTTGCGCGGCGCCGCCACCGGCCGCCAACGGTTTGCCCGCCTGACGCGTTGAGTTGCCATGTCGCCACCCATCGCCCCCCATGAACATGAGCATGAGCCCGCCGCCGTGCAAGCGCGTTACGCGCGCCGGGCGGGTGGCGAGTGGCGCTACAGCCTGCTCAACCCCGCTGCCCTGCTGGCTGCACAAGAGCGTCAACGTGCCATCGCCAACGTGCTCTTGCACCAGGGCTGGACGGACCCGTCGGCCTTGCGCTTGGTCGAAGTAGGCTGCGGCGCGGGAGGCAACCTGCTCGAGTTCCTGCGCATGGGCCTTGCACCGGATCGGCTGCAAGGCATCGAGTTGCTGCCGGAGCGAGCGGAGGCAGCCCGGTCCGTGCTGCCGGCGTCGCTGCCAGTGCACTGTGGCGACGCGGTGCAAGGTGCCGGGTGGGTCGAACCCGGCAGTCAGGACGTGGTCTACCAATCCACCGTGTTTTCTTCGCTGCTGGACGACGGGTTCCAGCAACGTCTGGCCGACGTGATGTGGCGATGGGTGCGGCCGGGCGGCGGCGTGCTGTGGTACGACTTCACGGTAGACAATCCGCGCAATCCTGATGTGCGTGGCGTGCCGGTGCGGCGCGTGCGTGAACTGTTTCCGCAAGGCCGCTGCCGCGTGCGGCGCGTCACGTTGGCGCCGCCCGTCGCACGTGCGGTTGTGAAGCTGCATCCCGCGCTGTACGGCGCATTCAACTGGTGGCCGCTGCGGACCCACGTGCTGGCCTGGATCGAAAAGACGTCATGAGTTCTGCCGAGTTCCTGCCTTTTGCCTTGCCCGAGATCGGCGAAGACGAAATCGCCGAAGTGGTCGACACGCTGCGCTCCGGCTGGGTGACCACCGGCCCCAAGGCCCGGCGCTTCGAGCAGGCGTTCGTGGAGTACCTGGGTGACACCGGGCTGGAAGCGATCGCGGTCAACTCCGCCACGGCCGGCCTCCACCTCGCGCTCGAGGCACTGGGCATCGGCCCCGGCGATGAGGTGATCACCACGACCCACACCTTCACGGCCACAGCCGAAGTGGTGCGCTACCTCGGCGCAGACGTGGTGCTGGTCGACATCGACCCCGCCACGCTGTGCATCGACCACCGCGCGGTGGAAGCCGCCATCACGCCTCGCACCAAGGCCATCGTGCCGGTGCACTTTGCCGGGCTGGCGGCCGACATGCCTGCGCTGCTGGCGCTCGCTGCTCGCCATGGCCTCAGGGTGGTGGAAGACGCAGCGCATTCGCTGCCGACGACCGTGGGCGGGGCGATGGTCGGCACGCTGGCGTCCGATGCCACCGTTTTCAGTTTCTACGCCAACAAGACCATCACCACGGGCGAGGGCGGCATGCTCGTCACGCGCGATCCGGCGCTCGCGAAGCGTGCCAAGGTGATGCGCTTGCACGGCATGAACCGCGACGCGTTCGACCGTTTCACAGCCAAGGTGCCCAGCTGGTATTACGAGATCGTCGCGCCCGGCTTCAAGTACAACCTGACCGACATTGCGGCGGCCTTGGGGTTGCATCAACTGCGCAAGGCTGACGTCTTCCAGCAGCGCCGCGAGCAGATTGCCCAGCGCTACAACGAAGCGCTGCAAGGGCTGCCTTTGGTGCTGCCGCCTCGTGCGCCGGCCGGTGACGTGCATTCGTGGCATCTCTACGTCGTGCGGCTCGCCGACGGCGCCGGCATCGGGCGAGACATGTTCATCGAAAAGATGTTCGAGGCCGGCATCGGCTGCAGCGTGCACTACATCCCGCTGCACCTGCACCTCTATTGGCGTGACCGGTACGGCCTCACGCCGGAGCAGTTCCCGCACAGCCAGCGCGCATACGAGCGCACGTTCAGCCTGCCGCTGTACACGCGCATGACCGACGACGACGTGCAGCGCGTGGTCGACACAGTGCACCGCATCCTGGGATGACGTCGTTTCATGGGCAAGCGCTTGTTCGACGTGATCGTGTCCGCAGCGGCGTTGCTGCTGCTGTGGCCGCTGTTCGTCGTGATCGCACTGGCCATCAAGCTCGACAGCGGCGGCCCGGTGTTCTTCCGGCAGGAGCGGGTGGGGCGCCACGGTGTGCCGTTTCGCATCCACAAGTTCCGCACCATGCGGCACCAGCCTGACTCGCTGGGCCGCGAGATCACGGTCGGCGACGACCCGCGCATCACGCGCGTGGGCGCGGTGCTTCGGCGCACCAAGCTCGATGAACTGGCGCAGCTCATCGACGTGCTGCGAGGCGAGATGAGCCTGGTCGGTCCGCGCCCCGAGGTGCCTCGCTACGTGCAGCAGTACCCAGCCCCTGTGCGCGACAAGGTGCTGTCGGTTCGCCCCGGCATCACCGATCTCGCGTCGATCGAGTACCGGCGCGAGAGCGAACTGCTGGCCCAGTCCGACGACCCGGAACGCACCTACGTGCAGGAGGTGCTGCCGCAGAAGCTGCGCTATGCGCAGCAATACGTCGAGCACGCGACGCTGTGGACCGACCTGCGCCTGCTGGCTCGCACGGTGCAGGTGCTGCTGTGCAGGTGAGGCAATGATGGTGTGGCAACGACTCGAAATCCTCCTCACGCGCATCCGGCCACGGCGTGAGCCGCTGTCGCTGCTGATCGACGGCATCGTCATTGCGCTCTGCTGGAACATCACCTACCTGTTCCGGCTCGGCTTCGACCGCTGGGTGAGCGCACGCCCTGACTACGACCCGCTCGTGATGCTCGGGCTCATTGCCTTGTACCTGCTGATCTTCTGGATGATCGGCGTGCCGCGCGGCATGTGGCGCTTCTCCGGTTTCGGCGAGGCGAAGCGCCTGGCGGTCGGCTGTTTTGCAGCGGGCCTCATCGGGGCGGTGATCGTCTTGATGGCGCAGCTTTCCGAAGTGCCACGTGCCGTACTGGCGCTCCACCCCGTCATCGCGCTGATGGGCCTGTGCACCGTGCGCATCGGCTACCGCATGCTCTATGAACACATGCGGTCGCGCATCGCGGGCGGGGCCGTGGAGTCGCGGCGCGCCCTCGTGCTCGGCGCAGGAGAGGCGGCGCGCCTGCTGCTCGCCGGCGTGCAGCACCAGGGTTACGTGATCGTGGGCCTGCTCGACGACGACCCGGCCAAGCAGCGAGCTCGCATCGGCGCGGTACCGGTGCTCGGGCCGCTCAGCGAACTCACGACCCACATCGAGCAGCAAGGCATCACGCATCTGATCGTCGCCATGCCGTCGTTGCGCCTGCCCGATCGCCGCCGGCTCATCGAGCAGGCGGCCCGGACCGGGCTGCCCGTGCTCACCGTGCCCTCGGCCGAAGAGCTGCGAGACGGCACGCAGGTGGGCCGGGTGCGTGAGATCGAGCCGGAAGACCTGCTGGGGCGCGAGCCGGTTCAGCTCGACGAAAGCGGCATCTCCGAATGTCTCAACGGCAAGACGGTGCTGGTCACCGGGGCGGGCGGGAGCATCGGCTCCGAGCTGTGCCGGCAGGTGGCACGCTACGGCCCGAGCCGGCTGGTGCTGTACGAATTGAGCGAGTTCGCGCTGTACTCCATCGAGCAGGAGCTGACACTGCAGTTTCCGCATCTCACACTCGTGCGGCTGATCGGAGACGTGAAGAGCCCGGAGCATCTGCGGCGCACGTTCGAAGCGTGTCGCCCGCACGTCGTGTTCCATGCCGCGGCCTACAAGCACGTGCCGTTGATGGAAGAAGAAAACGCGTGGGCGGCACTGCACAACAACACGCTCGGCACCTGGCGGGCGGCAGCAGCTGCCGCCGCGGCGGGCGTCGAGCGTTTCGTGCTCATCTCGACCGACAAGGCAGTCAACCCCACCAACGTGATGGGCGCCACGAAGCGGGCGGCGGAGCTGGTGGTGTCGTACATGGCGGGCCAGGGGCACGCCACCCGGTTCATGGCGGTGCGCTTCGGCAACGTGCTGGGCTCCAGCGGCAGCGTGATCCCCAAGTTCAAGGAGCAGATCGCCCGGGGCGGGCCCGTGACGGTCACGCACCCGGACATCACGCGCTATTTCATGACCATACCGGAGGCCGCCCGGCTCGTGATCCAGGCCGCGGCCATGGGCGAGACGGGGCAGGTGTTCGTGCTCGACATGGGCGAACCGGTGCGCATCGCCGAACTGGCGAAGGACCTGATCCGCCTGTCCGGCCATACGCTGGAGGAGATCCCCGTGGTCTTTACCGGCCTGCGCCCTGGCGAGAAGCTTTATGAGGAACTGCTGGCGGACGCCGACACGACCGTGCCGACGCCCATCGCACGGTTGCGGGTGGCTCGGCTGAATCACGGTGAACTGGCCAAGGCATTGCCCGATGCGCTGCCGGCAGCCGAGCATCTGGTGTCGGACGACGAGGTGCGCCGCTGGCTGCGACAGATCGTGCCGGAATACCGCGCCTCCACGTGAGGTTCAGGGCCGAATTGCGCGGTTTTCGGGGTTTGTCAAGCTGGTAGACGATAATCGCCGGCTTATGACCGAAGCACCCCTGGCTCCCGTCTCCGGCGGCGAGTTCTCCACTCTTCCCCTCGGCCCCGCGTTGCAACGCGCGATTGCCGACCAGGGCTACACCTCCATGACGCCGATCCAGGCGAAGGCGATCCCGATCGTCCTGGAGGGGCGCGACGTCATGGGCGCCGCGCAAACCGGCACCGGCAAGACGGCCGCGTTCTCGCTGCCGCTGCTGCAAAAGATGCTCAAGCACGAGAACGCGAGCGCCTCACCGGCGCGCCACCCGGTGCGCGCGCTGGTCCTGGCGCCCACTCGTGAGCTGGCGGACCAGGTCGCGGTGAACGTCAAGGCCTATGCCAAGCACACCCAGCTGCGAGTGGCGTGTGTCTTCGGCGGGATCGACATGGCCCCGCAAACCGCCGAACTCCGCCGCGGCGTCGAGGTGCTGATTGCCACGCCGGGTCGCTTGCTGGACCACATCCAGGCCAAGAACTGCTCGCTGGGCCAAGTGGAGTACGTGGTGCTCGACGAGGCTGACCGCATGCTGGACATCGGCTTCCTGCCCGACCTGCAGCGCATTCTCAGCTTCCTGCCCAAGCAGCGGCAGACGCTGCTGTTTTCGGCCACCTTCTCGCCCGAGATCAAGAAGCTCGCGCAGAGCTATCTGCAGGATCCGGTGCTGGTTGAAGTGGCGCGGCCCAACGCCACGGCGGCCACCGTCGAGCAGCGCTTCTTCAGCGTCGAGGACGACGACAAGCGCCGTGCCGTGCGGCACCTGTTGCGCGAACGCGCGCTGACGCAGGCCATCGTGTTCGTCAATTCCAAGTTGGGGGCTGCCCGGCTTGCCCGTTCGCTGGAGCGCGACGGCCTGAAGACCGCCGCGCTGCATGGCGACAAATCACAGGATGAGCGCCTGAAGGCACTCGAGGCTTTCAAGCGCAACGAGGTCGAATTGCTGGTGGCCACCGACGTGGCGGCCCGCGGGCTGGACATCGCGGACCTTCCCGCGGTGTTCAACTTCGACATCCCGTTCAACGCCGAAGACTACGTGCACCGCATCGGTCGTACCGGCCGGGCCGGGGCTTCCGGGTTGGCCGTCTCTTTCGTATCGCGCAGCGATCAGCGCCTGGTGGCCGACATCGAAAAGCTGATCAAGAAGAAGATTGAGATCGAACCGCTGGAGCTGGAAGACGAGCGGCCACGGCGCCCTGTGCGACACGTCGAAGAAGACGGCGAGCGGTTCGAGCCCCGGCGTGCGCGAAGCCCGTTGAGTCCAGCAGCACCGACCTCCAACGATCCGTTCTTCAACCGGCCCTACGAGGCGGACCCCAACGCCGACCCGAGCTGGGAGCGGCAGGCGCCCGCTTCAACGCCCGCGCCGGCTGCGCCGCGTTCGCTGTCGCCCTACATCAAGCCCAAGCGCAAGGTTGCTGCCTTGCTCGGCGGCAGCAAGAAGAGCTGAGACGAGAACGACTCTTCTTGGCGCTCAGCCGCCGTGGATCGCAAACACGGCCGGCACGTTCGCCGGCAGGGCGAGCGCGTCGCGCTTCCAGTGCTGCACCGGCTGCGAGCGATTCCAGCCTGTCGCCAGCGTGAGGCCGCACGCCACCGACAGCCGGGTGGCAGGTTGCAGATGCGTGAGCAGCGCCTGCATCAGCGCGGGGTTGCGGTAGGGCGTCTCGATCATCATCTGCGTCTGTCCGGTGCGCTTGGCCAGCGACTCCAATTCACGGATGCGCGCCGCCCGGGCTACCTCGTCGACCGGCAGGTAGCCGACGAAGGCGAAGCTCTGGCCGTTCATGCCGCTGGCCGCCAGTGCCAGCAGCAAGGACGACGGGCCCACCAGGGGCACGACCTCGATGCCCAACTCATGCGCGCGTCGCACCACTTCTGAGCCTGGGTCTGCCACCGCCGGCATGCCCGCCTCCGAGATCAAGCCCGCATCCTGCCCCTGCAACACCGGTGCCAACAGAGGGTCCATCGGCGCCGGCGCTGCTGGTTTGTTGCCTTTGGGGGGGCGAGGCAACTCCTGGATCTGCAGACTCTGCAGAGGCTGCTGCAGCGGCACGACGAGGTCTACCCGCTTCAAGAAGGCGCGGGTCGTCTTGGCGTTCTCCGCGATCCACAACTGGAGCCGGGCGGCGACATGCAACACCTCCCGCGGGAGCACCTGCTGAAGATCGGGCGCGGGAGCCGCGGCATCCAATGTTCCGAAGTCCAGCGGCGTGGGAACGAGATACAGCTTGCCTGCCATGGCGTCAACAGATCCGTTGTTCGCCGAGGATGGCGACTCCCGCCGAGCGGAGCATGGAGGCGGTGCGTATCAGGGGCAAACCGACGAGCGCCGTCGGGTCGTCCGATTCGATGGCATCGAGCAGCGCGATGCCCAGGCCTTCCGACTTCGCGCTGCCGGCGCAGTCGTAAGGGCGTTCGATCCGCAGGTAGTGGTCGATCTCGGCGTTGCTCAACGTACGGAAGCGGACGGTGACGGGGACCAGCTGCACCTGCTCGAACCCGGTGGCACCGCACACCACGGCAACCGCGGTCTGGAACACGACAGCCCGGCCGCTCATCTGCTGCAGTTGCAGAACCGCGTTTTCGTGTGAGCCCGGCTTGCCGATGGCGCGTCCATCAAGGTCGGCGACCTGGTCCGAGCCGATGACCACTGCGTCTGCATGCTGCGCGGCCACTGCCCTGGCTTTTGCGAGGGCAAGCCGTTGGGCCAGGTGGGCCGGCAACTCTCCGGGAAGCGGCGTTTCATCGACGTTCGGGGAGACGACGTCGAACGCCAGGTGCAGCCTTTCGAGCAGTTCGCGCCGATAGCGGGAGGTGGACCCAAGGATGAGTTGGCGCGTTGCCATGATGGGGGGCGGAGGCAAAACCATGGTCGCAATTGTCCCCCAGCCGGAGCGCAGGCAAGCCGCCGCTACACTGACACGCCTATGAAGGCCAGAGAATTCGACCCGCAGCGATTGGATGTCCAGGAGTTTGCGCGTGCGGGCGCGCAGTTGAGCGGGCAATGGCCGCTGGCATCGATGCAGCGCCTGGCGGCGTCGCAGCACGAGCAGGCATCCGCCGAAGGGCGCCACGTGGAATGGAGCGTGACGGGCGCGCGGGTCGAGCGCGTGGGCGCCGAGCCGCAAACCTGGTTGCATCTGGAAGCCAGCACCTGCGTTGCACTCGAATGCCAACGCTGCCTCGGCCCGGTGGACGAAAGGGTGTCCGTCGAGCGCAGCTTCCGGTTCGTTCCTGGCGAGTCGCAAGCCGAGGAACTGGATGCGGACAGCGAGGAGGATGTACTCGCGATCACGCGAAGCTTCGACCTGCAGGAACTGGTCGAAGACGAGCTGATCCTCGCTCTGCCTCTCGTGCCACGCCACCAGGTGTGCCCGCAACCTTTGCAGGCCCCCCCCGAGACGGGTGAACTGCCGGACAGCACGCCGGAGCGACCCAATCCGTTTGCGGTGCTCGCCCAGTTGAAGAAGGGCGGTGGCCGGGCATCGTGACGCCGCCTGCGACTTCCGTCGCGGCCTCGCGGGCGTACGAAAAGCCCGGGCTGGCTTTCGGTTGATCGCCGATGCTAGAATCGCGGGTTTTCCCAAGGAGCGAGCCATGGCCGTTCAACAGAACAAGAAATCGCCGTCGAAGCGTGGAATGCATCGTGCCCACCAGCACCTCGGCAATCCTTCGACCGCGATTGAGCCGACTACCGGCGAAACCCATCTGCGTCACCACATCAGCCCCACCGGCTTTTACCGTGGTCGCAAGGTCCTGAAGACCAAGGCCGACGCCTGACTCGTCATTCGTGACGACTGGTGGCGGAGCGTTGCCGGCGACTGCTGAGCGGTGCGCTGGCCTGCCTGCGTCCGTCTCTCGCTGTCGTTGCTTTGGTGCGTCCGCCTGACGCTGCCGTGCCCTCAGGGCGGGCAGCGATGCCGACGCTCCTTCATAAGCGATGAATCCCTCTGCTGAAGTCCCCCTGCGGGCCGGTGCTGGTCCGTCTGGCGTGGTGCGCATCGCTGTCGATTGCATGGGCGGCGATCATGGGCCGTCGGTCACGCTGCCGGCGTGTCAAGCCTTTCTTGCTGCGCATCCCCGCGCGGAACTGCTGCTGGTCGGCCGCCCTGATGCGCTCGCAGCTGCGGCCTCCTGGCAGCGGTGTTCCATCGTCGCTGCATCGGAAGTCATCGAAATGGATGATCCGGTGGAGGTGGCCCTGCGTCGCAAGAAGGATTCGTCGATGCGGGTGGCGATCAGCCAGGTGAAGCCGCGCGAAGATGGATCTTCGGCGGCGGACGCCTGCGTCTCGGCCGGCAATACCGGCGCGTTGATGGCGGTTTCGCGCTATGTGCTGAAAACGCTCGATGGCATAGACCGACCGGCGATTGCCACCGTGATGCCGAACCAGAGAGACGGCTACACCACCGTGCTCGACCTTGGTGCCAATGTCGACTGCGAGCCGGAGCACCTGCTTCAGTTTGCGTTGATGGGTAGCGCGTTGGTTTCGGCGGTCGAGGGGAAGTCCAACCCCAGCGTGGGCCTCCTGAACATCGGTGAAGAGGCGATCAAGGGTAGCGAGACCATCAAGAGGGCCGGCGAGCTGCTGCGATCCGTCGGCAACAGTGGCCATCTCAACTTCCACGGCAATGTGGAGGGCAACGACATCTTCACCGGCCGGACGGACATCATCGTCTGCGACGGCTTTGTCGGAAATGTCGCGCTCAAGACCGCCGAAGGCCTGGCCTCGATGCTGTCCAGCTTCATCAAGCAGGAATTCACGCGCAACATCTTCAGCAAAATTGCCGCCATCGTCGCGCTACCGGTGTTAAATCACTTCAAGCACCGAGTCGATCATCGCCGTTACAACGGGGCGGCGCTGCTTGGTCTGCGCGGGCTGGTATTCAAGAGCCACGGATCTGCCGATGCGTTCGCGTTCGAGCAGGCCCTCAATCGGGCGTATGATGCGGCCCGAAACCGGTTGCTCGACCGGGTACACGATCGGATCGTCGAAACCTTGCAGGCTCTGCCCGCGGCAGCTGCTAGCGACTCGGCGGCACCGGTTGCCAAGACTGCATGACTGCATCTTCTTCCAGATACTCCCGTATCACGGGAACGGGCAGTTTCCTGCCTCCCAAGCGCGTCACCAACGCCGACTTCGCTGCGGACTTGGCGCAGCGCGGCATTGAAACGTCGGACGCGTGGATCGTGGAGCGCACGGGCATACGTGCCCGGCACTTCGCCGAGCCCAACGTGGCGTCCAGCGATCTCGCGTTGGAGGCGGCCCGGCACGCGCTGGAGGCCGCCGGCCGTTCGGCATCGGAACTCGACCTCATCATCGTGGCCACGTCCACCCCGGACATGGTCTTCCCCTCGACCGCCTGCCTCTTGCAACAGAAGCTCGGTGTGCATGGCTGCGCGGCGTTCGACGTGCAGGCCGTGTGCTCCGGCTTTGTCTATGCGCTGACCATCGCCGATTCGATGATCAAGTCCGGCTCCGCCAGCAGGGCGCTGGTGGTGGGGGCAGAGGTCTTCTCGCGCATTTTGGACTTCAACGACCGCACGACCTGCGTGCTGTTCGGCGATGGTGCCGGTGCCGTGGTGCTGGAAGCCAGCGATACGCCCGGGGTGCTCGCCACCGAATTGCATGCCGACGGCAGCCACGCGGCCATTCTTTGCACGCCAGGAACGGTGGCAGGTGGGCAGGTGCTGGGCGATCCGCTGCTCAAGATGGACGGGCAGGCCGTGTTCAAGCTGGCCGTGCGCGTGCTGGAGGAGGCGGCCCGCGCCGTTCTCGCCAAGGCAAGGCGCACGGAGGCCGACATCGATTGGCTGATCCCTCACCAGGCCAACATCCGCATCATGCAGGGCACGGCCAAAAAACTGCAGTTGCCATTGGAAAAGCTCGTCGTGACGGTGGACCAGCACGGCAACACCTCCGCGGCATCGATCCCGCTGGCGCTCGACCACGCGGTGCGCACAGGGCGCGTGCGGAGTGGCGACACGCTGATGCTCGAAGGCGTGGGCGGTGGCTTCACCTGGGGCGCGGTGCTGCTCGAGTTCTGAGCGTGGCGCCTCGCTTGTCGATCCTCCCTTTTTTACCTTCCAGTCCAGAACAGAGATGAGTGAATTCGCGTTCGTCTTCCCGGGCCAGGGCTCGCAGTCGGTCGGCATGCTCGATGCCTGGGGCGATCATCCCGCCGTGCGCCAGACCTTGAAGGAAGCCTCTGATGCACTAGGCGAAGATGTCGGGCAGCTGATCGCCCAAGGACCGAAGGAAGCACTGGACCTGACGACCAACACGCAACCGGTCATGCTCGCAGCAGGCATCGCCTGTTATCGCGCTTGGTTGGCGGAGGGAGGGCGAGAGCCTGCCGTGGTCGCTGGACACTCGCTGGGTGAGTACACCGCGCTGGTCGCGGCAGGTGCGTTGACCCTGTCGGCAGCCTTGCCCCTGGTGCGTTTGCGGGCGCAGGCGATGCAGGAGGCGGTGCCCGTTGGCGTCGGCGGCATGGCTGCCATCCTCGGGTTGGAGGCAGATGAGGTCCGCAGTGGTTGCTTGGAGGCGTCGAGCGTTGCTGGCGAGGCTGTCGAGGCGGTCAACTTCAACGACCCGAAACAGACGGTGATCGCCGGCACGAAAGCAGCCGTCGAGAAAGCGTGCGAGATCCTGAAGGCGCGTGGTGCCAAGCGCGCATTGCCGCTGCCGGTGTCGGCACCTTTTCACTCGAGCCTGATGAAGCCTGCGGCGGAGCGTTTGCGCGAGCGGTTGGCCTCGGTGGCATTCGAGCCCCCTCGTATCGCGGTGATCAACAACATCGACGTGAAAACCGAGGCGGATGTCGCGGCGATCCGCGATGCGCTGTATCGGCAAGCCTTCGGCCCTGTGCGCTGGGTCGAGACGGTGCAGGCCCTCAAGGCGCGCGGCGTGTCGCTGGTGGTGGAGTGCGGACCGGGCAAGGTGCTGGCCGGGATGGTCAAGCGCATCGAGCCGGAACTGGCGAGTGCCAATCTGTTCGATCCGGCATCGCTGGCGGATGTCAAAGGGATGATCAAGTGAACGAAATCCAATTCGAAGGCCAGGTGGCGCTGGTGACCGGTGCGACCCGCGGCATCGGTCGGGCGATCGCGCTCGAGCTGGCCCGCAAGGGGTTGAAGGTGATCGGGACCGCAACGACGCAAGCAGGCGCCGAGGCGATCAGCGAGGCGTTGTCTGGCCATGTCGGCTCGAAGGGCGTGTGCCTGAACGTGAACGATGCGGCCGGCGTGGATGCACTCGTCGACTCGATCGTGAAGGAGCATGGCGCCCTGCATGTGCTGGTCAACAACGCCGGCATCACGCGCGACACGTTGTCTATGCGCATGAAGGACGACGATTGGGACGCCGTGATCGACACGAACCTGAAGGCAGTGTTCCGGCTGAGCCGTGCCGTTATCAAACCGATGATGAAGCAGCGCTACGGTCGCATCGTTAACATCACGTCGGTTGTTGGATCAAGCGGCAATCCGGGGCAGGCCAACTACGCTGCGGCGAAGGCCGGGGTGTCCGGCATGACCCGTTCGCTGGCCCGTGAACTCGGTAGCCGAAGCATCACGGTGAACTGCATTGCCCCCGGGTTCATCGAAACCGACATGACCAAGGCGCTTTCCGAGCAACAGACCGAGGCATTGATGGGGCAGATCCCGCTCGGTCGCCTCGGCCGCGCCGAGGACATCGCCCACGCGGTGGCTTTCATTGCGTCACCACAAGCCGGGTATGTCACGGGTGCCGAGTTGCACGTGAACGGCGGCATGTACATGGATTGAGATCGCGGCGCTGCCGTGTGTGGCGCCGAACCGGTTCGAGCCCGTCCGGGATCGCGGTCAGACTGGGGACTTAGAGTTGTCACCCCATCGGCCGTAAAATCACGGGCTGTTTTGAAAACCCTCCTGGAGGAGTCATGAGCGATATCGAAGCACGCGTCAAGAAGATCATTGCCGAGCAACTCGGCGTGGCCGAAGCCGAAGTCACCAACGAAAAGGCTTTCGTGGCCGATCTCGGCGCGGACTCGCTCGACACCGTTGAACTGGTGATGGCACTGGAAGATGAATTCGGCATCGAAATCCCCGATGAAGAAGCCGAGAAGATCACCACCGTTCAGCTCGCCATCGATTACGCCCTGAAGCACCAGAAGGCCTGACCGGGCCTTCCGGGTTGTCGTCCTCACCCTTCCATCATCTGCGCATGAGCCGTCGTCGTGTCGTCGTGACCGGCCTGGGACTCGTCACTCCCGTGGGCAACACGGTGGCCGAGTCCTGGTCGAACCTCCTTGCCGGCAAGTCCGGCATCGACCACATCACCAAGTTCGATGCCTCGAATCTTTCCTGCCGTTTTGCAGGGGAGGTCAAGGGGTTCAACATCGAGGACTACATCCCGGGCAAGGAAGCCCGCCACATGGACACCTTCATCCACTACGGATTGGCGGCGTCCATGCAGGCGGTGCAGGATGCGGGGTTGCCGACCGGTGAGGCGCTGAGCGAAGAGCTGGCCGAGCGCATCGGCTGCCTCGTGGGCTCGGGCATCGGCGGCCTGCCGATGATCGAGGAGACGCACGGCGAGATGACGCAGCGCGGACCGCGCCGCATTTCTCCGTTTTTCGTGCCGGCCTCGATCATCAACATGATTTCGGGCCATGTGTCGATCAAGTACGGCTTCAAGGGGCCGAACCTGGCGATCGTCACGGCGTGCACCACAGGCCTGCATTCCATCGGCGAAGCAGGGCGCCTCATCGAGTACGGCGATGCCGACGTGATGATTGCCGGCGGCGCCGAATCGACCGTGTCGCCGCTCGGCGTTGGCGGCTTCGCTGCGGCGCGGGCCTTGTCGACCCGGAACGACGATCCGAAGACCGCGTCTCGCCCTTGGGACAAGGACCGCGACGGTTTCGTGCTCGGCGAAGGTGCCGGTGTTCTCGTGCTCGAGGAGTACGAGCACGCCAAGAAGCGCGGCGCAAAGATCTATGCCGAGCTGGCGGGTTTCGGCATGAGCGCCGACGCCTTCCACATGACGGCGCCCAACGTCGACGGTCCGCGTCGCTCGATGCAGTCTGCGTTGCGGAGCGCGGGCGTGAGCCCGGACCAGGTTCAATACCTGAACGCCCACGGTACCTCGACGCCCCTGGGCGATACGAACGAGACCAATGCCATCAAGCTTGCTTTCGGCGACCACGCGCGCAAGCTCACCGTGAATTCGACCAAATCGATGACGGGGCATTTGCTGGGAGGGGCGGGCGGTATCGAATCCGCTTTCACGGTGCTCGCCGTGCACCACCAGATCTCGCCTCCGACGATCAACATCTTCAACCAGGATCCCGAGTGCGATCTCGACTACTGCGCAAACACCGCTCGGGAAATGCGCATCGATGTCGCGTTGAAGAACAATTTCGGCTTCGGCGGCACGAACGGCTCCCTGATCTTCAAGCGGATCTGACGCTGGCACGGCCAGCACCGAATGCGCACGGCACCAGCGCTGCAACTGACGGTCGCCCGGTTCGATCAATGGCGGGTCGGGCTCGTCCTGCTGTCGCTAATTGCGGTGGCAACCTCCTTGGCCTGGAGCGTCACTGCCACGGTTCCAGCGTCAGTCGCGTTCGCACTGCCCTGCGTTTCTGTACTGGTCGTTGGCGTGCTTTACCGGGCGGAGCGTCGGCGTCTCCCTTGCCTGTTGCACTGGGACGGGCAGGAATGGATGTGGAGCCCGGCGGGTGCAGACACCGGTGCCCCTCAAAGCGGGCAGGTCGAGGTGGTGATCGACCTGGGCCGCTGGATGTTGCTGAAGCTGGTGCCAGCGCTGGGCGAGCCAGGAGTTCGCCGGCCTTGCTTCTGGTTGCCGGTTCAGGCGGCCGGCCTGGAAAGGCACTGGCATCCGTTGCGCTGTGCGGTATATTCGCCGACGCCTGCGGCCGCCCCCCTTGCCGCCCCGAACTCCCCCTCGCATGAGCGCTGACGCCGATGCCCTGCTGATTGAGCGCGTCAAGCGCGGTGACCAGAAAGCTTTCGAGCTGCTGGTGATCAAGTACCAGCGCAAGATCGAGCGGTTGATCGCGCGCATGGTGCGCGACACCGATCTCATCCAGGACATCGCCCAGGAAACCTTCATCCGGGCCTATCGTGCCTTGCCGCAGTTCCGCGGCGAAAGCGCGTTCTACACCTGGCTGTACCGCATCGCGGTCAACACCGCCAAGAAGTCACTGGTCGAGCTCAAACGCGACCCGCTCGTGACGGAATCCGCACTCGCGTCTGTCGATGACGATGACGAAACTTCCCGGGTCGAGAACGAACTAAGCGATGGTGAAACGCCGGAAGCGGTGTTGGCTAGCAAGGAAATTGCGGCTACCGTCAATTCCGCGATCGAAGCCCTGTCGGAGGATCTCCGCCAGGCCATCACGCTGCGCGAAATCGAAGGCTTGAGCTACGAAGAGATCGCCGAAGTGATGAATTGCCCGATCGGCACCGTCCGCTCGCGCATCTTTCGTGCCCGCGAGGCCATTGCCGAGCGGCTGCGCCCATTGTTGGACACGCCGGACGGCAAGCGTTGGTGATTGAGGAGTGAATGATGTCTACCGAGCGGTGGAGTGATTCAGGTTTCAGCATGCAGGCCAGGGAGCGCCTGTCGGCCCTGTGCGATGGCGAGGCAGCGGCCGATGAGCTGCAGGGCGCGCTGGCTCAATGGCGAGATCCGGCAGCACGCGCGGCCACCTGCGAGGTGTGGCATGCCTACCATCTCATCGGTGACCTGATGCGCTCCGACGACCTGGCCGGTGCAAGCCGGGGCGATGAGTTCCTCCACCGTCTGCGTGCGCGGATGGCCGACGAGCCGGTCGTGGTGGCGCCTGCACCGGCT
This sequence comes from uncultured Caldimonas sp., assembly GCF_946480305.1. The sequence continues at coordinate 197,312 of NZ_CAMLJQ010000005.1, read as the reverse complement.
GCGCAGCAGGAGCTCGGCCAGGAGTTGCTCGCGGGGAACGGCGTCGCGGTCGTGCGCAGACGCTCCTGGGCGGCGCCGGTAGCGGCGGCAGCAGGCGTCATGGCGGTGGCGGGCGTGCTGGTCGTCACCCGAATGTCCGACGCGACCTGGAATCAGGGCGCAGCCACGCTCGCCCAGGCCCCGTCCGCCGTTGCGGCGACGAACACAGCCGCGGCGATCCCGGCGCGTGCGAGCGGCGCGGAGCAGATTGTCGTGACGGCCAATGGCCCGCTGCTGCGCGACGCTCGACTGGAACAGTACCTGAACGCGCACAAGCAGTTTGGCGGCAGCTCGGCACTGGGCGTGCCGTCGGGCTTCCTGCGGGGCGCGACGTACGAAGGCCCGAACCGCTGACGGGATGAGCTGCATGCAATGGCGCTGGTTGGCCCCGTGGCTGGGGTGGGGAATGCTGGCTTTCGCGAGTTGTGGCGTGCAGGCGCAGCCGCAGGCGTCAGCACCTCTCGAAAAGTCCGAAGTGCGGGCTTGGCTGCTGCGCATCCACAGCGCGGCGCAGCAACGCAATTTCCAAGGCACTTTCGTGGTGAGTGCTGGTGGCCAGGTAGCGAGCTCCCGCATCGCGCACTACTGCGACGGCCGCAACCAGTTCGAGCGCATCGAGTCGCTCGACGGGCAGATGCGGCGTGTTTTCCGCCACAACGACCTGGTCGCGACCGTATGGCCTGCATCACGCGTGGCGGTGCTCGAGCACCGCGAAACCATCGGTACTTTCCCCGCGCTGCTCCACACCGATGGCGACAAGCTCTCCGACCACTACGAGGTGCGCAAACTCGGCGTCGACCGCGTCGCGGGGCATGAGGCGGACGTGCTGCTGGTGCGGCCGCGGGATGCATACCGATACGGATATCGCCTGTGGGCAGAGAAGGACAGCGGCCTGTTGCTGCGCGCCGAGGTGTTGGGCGAGAGTGAGGACGTGCTCGAATCGTCCGCCTTCTCCGACGTCGCGATCGGCGTGAAGCCGCAGCCGGAATCCGTCGTCAAGCCGATGAAGAAGCTGGGCGGCTACCGGGTCGATCGACCAGCGCTCAGCAAGACCCACTACGAGCAGGAAGGGTGGCTTTACAAGGGCACCGCGCCAGGGTTTCGCCACGTGAACTGCGTGAAGCGTTCGCTCGACCCCGTGACCACTGGAGCCGCAAACAGTGAACCGGGTCCTGAGCTCCTGCAGACGATCTTTTCCGACGGACTGGCCCACGTCTCCGTGTTCGTGGAACCCTTCGACCCCGAACGGCATCGCAAGGAAATGCTGATGAGCATGGGCGCGACCCAGACCTTGATGCGACGCTACAAGGACTGGTGGGTGACGGCGGTGGGTGAAGTGCCTCCCGCCACCTTGCGCATCTTCGTGCAAGGCTTGGAACGCAAGCCATAGCGGCTCGCATCTGTTCGCGCGCCCCGTCTGCTGGGGCGGCGCCATTCCATTGAGGTGATCGATGACTGCAAGAATCCATACAACTGGACAGTTCCGTCACGTGGTCATGTCGTTGCTGCTCGCCGCAGCAGCGGCGCTCGTGTCGTCGCCGCCGGCGCTCGCGCAAGTGCCCGCACGCGAGCTGCCCGATTTCACCGAGTTGGTCGAGCGGGTGGGGCCCTCGGTGGTGAACATTCGCACCACCGAGCGGGTGAGGGCCGGTCAGATGCCCGGCGGCCCGCAGATGGACGAGGAGATGCAGGAGTTCTTCCGGCGCTTCTTCGGCGTGCCGATGCCCGGCCCTCGCCCTGACCCGAGACGGCCGCAGCGGCCCGGTCCGGAAGAGGAGCAACCGCGCGGCGTCGGCTCTGGCTTCATCCTTACCGCCGACGGTTTCATCATGACCAACGCGCATGTGGTCGAGGGAGCCGACGACGTCTATGTCACGCTCACCGACAAGCGCGAGTTCAAGGCCAAGATCGTAGGGGCCGACAAGCGCACCGATGTGGCGGTCGTGAAGATCGAGGCCAGCGGACTGCCCGCAGTGAAGATCGGCGACGTGAACAAGTTGAAGGTCGGTGAGTGGGTGATGGCGATCGGCTCGCCGTTCGGCCTCGACAACACGGTGACCGCGGGCATCGTCAGTGCGAAGGGCCGTGAGACCGGCGACTATCTTCCGTTCATCCAGACCGATGTGGCCATCAACCCCGGCAACTCCGGTGGACCGCTGTTGAATCTTCGCGGCGAGGTGGTGGGCATCAACTCCCAGATCTACAGCCGGTCGGGCGGCTTCATGGGCATCTCGTTCGCCATTCCCATCGACGAGGCCATGCGGGTGGCCGAGCAGTTGCGCACCACCGGGCGGGTGATCCGCGGCCGCATCGGCGTGCAGATCGACCAGGTGACGAAAGAGGTGGCGGAGTCGATCGGACTCGGCAAACCGGTGGGGGCGCTCGTGCGCAGCGTGGAGCAGGGTGGTCCCGCCGAAAAGGCCGGTCTCGAGGCGGGAGACATCATCACGCGCTTCGACGGCAAGCCCATCGAGCGGGCATCCGATCTGCCGCGCATCGTGGGCAACAGCAAGCCCGGCAGCAAGATGGCGCTGCAGGTGTTCCGTCGCGGGGGCTACCGCGACCTCACCGTGACGGTTGGCGAATTCGAAGCCGAGCGGCCGGCGCGTGCAGCGGGCAACGAGCAACGCTCTGCCGGGCCGGTCTCAGGCGCTGCGCAGGGCCTGGGTCTGACCGTCACTGATCTGAGCGAGGCACAGCAGCGCCAGCTCGGGCTGAAGGGCGGCGTGAAGGTCGACGCCGCGGAAGGCCCGGCAGCGAGAGCAGGTCTGCGCGAGGGGGACGTGATCCTGGCCGTGGCGAACATGGAGGTCAAGGACGTGAAGCAGTTCGAAGCGGTGCTCGCCAAGATCGACAAGTCGAAGCCGTTCAACGTGCTTTTCCGACGGGGCGAGTGGGCGCAATACGCAGTGATCCGGCCTTCGCGCTGACGCCCGCACTTCAAGTCGCCCGAAGAACCCGGCAACCAACTAGGTTGTCGGGTTTTTTCACGTCGCAAAAAGCTCGTTACGTTCTTCGCGCTCTCGGATGTTGATAACTTCTTTTGATCGGGTTTGTGAGTGGCAACTAACATTCGCTTGGGGCGCTGATTGTGGGTACATTTCGATAAAATCGCGCCGTCGCGCAGCCCTTTATCGTTGGACTGCGACAGTAGTCTCCCGGGTTTGAAACTATCCCCAAACAGTCCACACCGATTTGTGGATAAGCTGTTGATGACTTTCGCTGTTGGCGCACTGCAACGCGGCGAGAACAAGCACTGGCGGGGTTTTCGGCGGGGGTATTTGGCTACAATGAAGGTCCAACAAAGCAGTTGCCATACCTTTTTGTTGGAAGGCGCGTCGCCGATTCGACGCGCCTTTTTTTTAGGTCTCCTCCCTGCTTGCGACGTGTAGCGGAGAAGGCCACACCGCAGGCCGTGCCGTGTCGTCTCGACGGGTGTTAGACCCATCGTCCGCGCTCGATGCACTTGATCGCTCTCATGAACCACATCCGCAATTTCTCCATCATTGCCCACATCGACCACGGCAAGTCGACTCTCGCCGACCGTCTGATCCAACGCTGCGGCGGATTGAGTGATCGCGAGATGGAGGCGCAGGTGCTCGACTCGATGGACATCGAGCGCGAACGCGGCATCACGATCAAGGCGCAGACCGCCGCGTTGCAGTACACGGCGCGAGACGGCAAGGTCTACAACCTCAATCTGATCGACACGCCCGGGCACGTCGACTTCAGCTACGAAGTGAGCCGCTCGCTCTCGGCATGCGAAGGCGCGCTGCTGGTCGTCGACGCAAGCCAGGGCGTCGAAGCGCAGACGGTCGCCAACTGCTACACGGCCATCGAGCTCGGCGTGGAAGTGGTGCCGGTGCTGAACAAGATGGACCTGCCGCAGGCCGACCCTGATCGTGCCAAGGCCGAGATCGAGGACGTGATCGGCATCGACGCGACGGACGCCATCCCGTGTTCGGCCAAAACGGGCGAGGGGATCGACGAAATCCTCGAAGCCGTCATCACCCGCATGCCGCCGCCGCGTGGCAATCCCGAGGCGCCGCTGCGTGCCGTGATCATCGATTCGTGGTTCGACAACTACGTTGGCGTCGTGATGCTGGTGCGAGTGGTCGACGGCCAGCTCAAGAAGGGTGAGCGCATCAAGATGATGGCGACCAGCGCTGCCTACAACGCCGAGCAGCTGGGGGTGTTCACGCCGAAGTCGGTTCCGCGTGATGCGTTGAATGCTGGCGAGGTGGGATTCATCATCGCGGGCATCAAGGAACTGCAGGCTGCAAAGGTCGGCGACACGATCACGCTCGAGAAGAAGCTTCCCAACAACCTGGGTCCGGCGACCGAGCCGCTGCCAGGCTTCAAGGAAATCCAGCCGCAGGTGTTCGCGGGCCTGTACCCGACCGAGGCGAGCGAATACGACCAGTTGCGCGACGCGCTGGAAAAGCTCAAGTTGAACGACTCGTCGCTGCGCTACGAGCCCGAGGTGTCCCAGGCGCTGGGCTTTGGGTTCCGCTGCGGCTTCCTCGGTTTGCTGCACATGGAGATCGTGCAGGAGCGGCTGGAGCGGGAGTTCGATCAGGATCTCATCACGACCGCGCCCAGCGTGATCTATGAGGTCGAGCTGAACAGCGGCGAAGTCATCCCGGTCGAGAACCCGTCCAAGATGCCCGACCTGGGCCGCATCCGCGAGATCCGCGAGCCCATCGTCACGGTACACCTGTACATGCCGCAGGACTACGTCGGCCCGGTGATGACGCTGGCCAACCAGAAGCGCGGTGTCCAGATCAACATGGCCTATCACGGTCGCCAGGTCATGCTCACCTACGAGATGCCGCTGGCGGAGATCGTGCTCGACTTCTTCGACAAGCTGAAATCGGTCTCGCGCGGCTACGCGTCGATGGACTACGAGTTCAAGGAGTACCGCGCAGCCGATGTCGTGAAGGTGGACATCCTGATCAATGGCGACCGCGTCGATGCGCTGTCCATCATCGTCCACCGCAGCCAGAGCCAGTACCGCGGTCGTGCGGTGGCCGCGAAGATGCGCGAGCAGATTCCACGCCAGATGTACGACGTGGCGATCCAGGCAGCGATTGGTGCGAACATCATCGCCCGCGAGACGATCAAGGCGCTGCGCAAGAACGTGCTGGCAAAATGCTACGGCGGTGACATCACCCGCAAGCGCAAGTTGCTGGAAAAACAAAAAGCCGGCAAGAAACGGATGAAGCAGATCGGCACCGTGGAAGTGCCGCAGGAAGCCTTCCTGGCCATCCTTCAAGTCGACGACTGATCCCCCTTCTCTGGAGCCTGGATGGGACTGCTCACTGGAGCCTTGTACGCCTGCCTGATCGTTTACCTGGGCGGCTGGTATTTCGATGCGTGGTACGGCAACTTCTCGTTGCTGCTGTTCGTCCTGACGGTGGTGACGCTGGCGTACTGGCTCGCCGAACGCTTCTACTTCCTGCCCCGCCGCCGTCGCGCAGCGCAGGCGCTGGAGACGCAGGACGCCGCCCGCCGTGCGGAACTGGCTCGGCAAGGCATCGAGCGGGTTGACGGCAATGTGCAGGAGGCCCGCGAGCGACTGCTGATGCAACCGTGGTGGCTCGATTGGACGGCCGGGCTGTTCCCGGTGATCTGCATCGTCTTCCTGTTGCGCTCGTTCCTGTTCGAGCCCTTCAAGATCCCTTCAGGGTCGATGATTCCGACGCTGTTGGTGGGCGACCTGATCCTGGTGAACAAGTACCACTACGGCATTCGTTTGCCGGTGATCAACAAGAAGATCATCGACAACAACGTGCCGCAGCGTGGCGACGTCATGGTGTTCCGCTATCCGAAGGACACCCGTGTGGACTACATCAAGCGCGTGGTTGGCGTGCCGGGTGATGAGGTGGCGTACCTGAACAAGCGACTGACGATCAACGGCCAACCGGTGCCGATGCAGCCCCTTGGCGAGTACTACAACGAGGATCGCCGTCGCTACGCGCAGCTCTTCTCGGAAAAACTGGGTGACGTCGAGCACCGCGTGCTGAACTACAAGGACGCGGCGCCGTTCGTGATCGGGGTAGAGAGCTTTCGCTACAGTGAAAACTGCACCTACAGCGCCGAAGGCGTGACCTGCAAGGTGCCGCCAGGCCACTACTTCATGATGGGCGACAACCGTGACGATTCGCAGGACTCGCGCTTCTGGGGCTTCGTGCCAGACGAGAACATCGTCGGCAAGGCCTTTTTGATCTGGATGAATTTGGGTAATCTCGGCCGTATCGGTTCGTTTCAGTGATGCCGCAAATCCTGCCGGCCATGCCTACACGTTCGAGGAGGTTCACGATGACCCTGGTTTCCCGGCGCGCGCAGCGCGGCGTCACCCTGATCGGTTTGCTGTTCTGGGCGGTGCTCATCGGCGTGGTGGCATTGATCGTGATGAAGGTGTTTCCCACGCTCAACGAGTACTGGACGATCCAGAAGGCCGTGAACAAGGTCGCCCAGGAGGGCGGAACGACCGTCCCCGAGATCCGTGCAGCCTTCGAGCGCCAGCGCCAGATCGATTACTCGATCGACTCGATCACCGGCAAGGATCTCGAGATCACGAAGGAAAACGACCGCATCGTCGTGAGCTTTGCCTACGACAAGGAAATCGTTCTGGTCGAGCCGGTCTACCTGTTGATCAAGTATTCCGGCAGTTCGAAGCCATGAGTCCGAACGGGATGCCTTGCCGGAGTCGATGACGGACGGCGACACGTGAGCGAGGCTGTCAGTGCGCTGGAGCACCGCCTCCAGTACCGATTCCACAACCCGGCGCTGCTCGGTCGTGCGCTGACGCACCGCAGCTACGGCGCCGATCACAACGAACGGCTCGAATTCCTGGGCGATTCGGTGCTCGGCCTCGCGATGTCGGGCCTGTTGTACGAGCGCTTCTCGGGCTCCGACGAGGGCGACCTCTCGCGTGTGCGCGCCAACCTCGTCAAGCAGGACTCCCTGCATCGCATTGCTTTGACGCTCGACTTGCCCGCGTGCCTGCGCCTCGGCGAAGGGGAGGCGCGCAGCGGTGGGGCGCAGCGGCCGTCGATCCTGGCTGACGCGTTGGAGGCCGTTTTCGGTGCCGTCTATCTCGATGGCGGCTTCGAGGCGGCCCGTGAGCTGGTGCAGCGGCTGTTTGCGCCGCTGTTGACCGAGCCGGACCTGCGCAGCAGTTCGAAGGATGCGAAAACCGAACTGCAGGAATGGCTGCAGGCGCGCAAGCTCCCGGTGCCGACTTATGCGATCGTGGCCACGCGCGGTCATGCGCACCAGCAGCAGTTCGTCGTGAGTTGCAGCGTGCCGTCGTTCTCCATGGTCGAGAACGGTCATGGCAATTCCCGCCGGGCGGCCGAACAAATGGCGGCGCAGGCGGTGCTCGCTAAACTCAAGACGACCGGTCGCTGATCGGCCGAATTTTTTGCGATGCAGCATCTGCTGCGATGGAAAGCGTGAACGTGGACTCCAACCCTTCGCCCGCGGGCGATGACACCGGGCCGGCCGACAGTGGGCAACGCTGCGGGCTGATTGCGATCGTCGGACGGCCCAATGTGGGCAAGTCGACGCTGTTGAACGCGCTGGTGGGCCAGAAGGTCAGCATCACGTCGCGCAAGGCGCAGACAACGCGCCACCGCATCACCGGCATTCGCACGGTGGGTGATGCCCAGTACGTGTTCGTCGACACCCCCGGCTTCCAGACGCGCCACAGCAACGCGTTGAACCGCACGCTGAACCGCACGGTGCTGTCATCGGTGAGCGACGTCGATGTGGTGCTGTTCGTGGTCGAGGCGGGGCGCTTCGGGCTGGATGATGCGAAGGTGCTGTCGCTCATTCCCGAGGGCAAACCGACGGTGCTGGTCGCCAACAAGCTCGACAAGGTGGTGCGGCGCGCCGAACTTGCGCCCTGGCTCAAGGGCATGCAGGAGAGGCACCCGTTCTCGGAGTTTGTGCCGCTGACCGCGAAGCGACCCGAGGACGTGAAGCGCCTGCTGGAGATCGTGCGGCCATACCTGCCGGAGCAGCCATGGTGGTACGAGGAGGAGGCGCTCACCGACCGCAGCGAGCGCTTCCTGGCCAGCGAGATCGTGCGCGAGAAGCTGTTCCGCCTGACCGGCGACGAGCTGCCCTACACGTCGACCGTGGTCATCGACAAGTTCGAGGAAGAGGGCAACCTGCGTCGCATCGCGGCGACCATCATCGTCGAGCGTGACGCCCACAAGGGCATGGTGATCGGCGACGGCGGCGAGCGGCTCAAGCGCATCGGCACCGAAGCCCGGCAGGAACTCGAGAAGCTCATGGACGCCAAGGTGTTCCTTGAACTGTGGGTCAAGGTCCGCTCTGGCTGGGCAGATGACGAGGAGCGTCTTCGCAGCTATGGCTACGAGTGAGCGCGGGCGCCTGACATCGACCCGGTGACGCCATGGCAACTTCGCGCTCCCGGGGCACCGGTGCCCGTGCCATGTTTCGCGTACAGGCGCAGCCGGCCTACGTGCTGCACCGGTACGACTGGAGCGAGTCCAGCCTGATCCTCGATGTGTTCACCCGCGACCATGGGCGGGTGGCGGTCGTCGCGAAGGGAGCAAAGCGGCCTTATTCGCAGTTGCGTTCGGTGCTGCTGCCGTTCCAACGGCTGCTCGTGGGCTTCAGCAGCCGCGAGGAGGATGGCGGCGAAGTGCACACGCTGAAGTCCGCCGAATGGGCGGGCGGTGCGGCGATGCTCACGGGCGCGCCGCTGTTGACCGGCTTCTATCTGAACGAGCTGCTGATGAAGCTGCTGGCAAGGGCTGACCCGCACCCGGGGCTGTTCGACGCCTATGCGTCGACGCTGCCGTATCTCGCTGCCGAATCCGAACAACGCGTCCAGGCGGCGCTGCGCGCCTTCGAGTTCCTGCTGCTGCGCGAAATCGGCGTGCTGCCGGATCTGGCGGCGTCGACGCTGACACTGGCGCCGGTGTCGCCCGACGCACGCTACGTGCTGCACGGCGAAGGCGGCGTGATCGAGTCCCATCGCACCGAGGGAGCGCTGCCAGGAGCCACCCTGCAAGAGCTGCAGCAGGCACTCGATGCCGGCTCGCTCGAAGCCTTGCAGCAGGCATGCGCCACGGCGCTGCCAGGGCTCAAGGCCATGTTGCGGCAACTGCTTCACTATCATCTGGGAACGCCGGTCCTGCGTACTCGGCAACTGATGATGGAACTGCAAAGCAAATGATCTTCGCCGGAGCCCCGAATGCGCCCTTGCTGGGCGTGAACATCGACCATGTCGCGACCCTGCGCAATGCGCGGGGAGGCCGCTTTCCCGACCCGGTTGCAGCTGCACTGCTCGCGGTCGAAGCGGGGGCCGAGATCATCACCTTCCACTTGCGTGAAGACCGACGTCACATCCGCGACGAAGACGTGGACCGCCTGAAGGCCGCGATGCAGGTGCCCTTGAATTTCGAGGCCGCAGTGACGGACGAGATGCTCGGCATCATTGAACGGGTGCGACCGGAGCATGTGTGCCTGGTGCCCGAGCGGCGGCAGGAGATCACCACCGAGGGTGGCCTCGACGTGGCGGGGCAGTTCGATCGGGTGAAGGATGCTTGCACCCGCCTGCGTGCGGCCGGATGCCGCGTGTCGCTGTTCATCGGCGCCGATGCCCGTCAGATCGAAGCGAGCGCCCAGGCCGGAACTCCGTGCATCGAGCTGCACACCGGAGCCTACGCCAACGCATGGTGGCAGCAGGACCGCGCGCAGATGGAGGTCGAGATGCAGCGCCTGCGAGAAGGCCTGCGGCTGGGCCGCTCGCTGGGGCTGCAGACAAATGCCGGGCACGGCCTGGCGGTGTGGCCTGAGCCGGCGCCGCATCCATTCCCGAGCAGCACATCGGCCGTGGCGGCACTGCCCGAGGTGGCGGAGCTGCACATCGGTCATGCCCTGGTCGGCCATGCGCTGTTCGTGGGCCTGAGGCAGGCCATTGCCGACTTCAAGGCAGAAGCCGTTCGCGCTCGGACGGCCGGCGCATGATCTACGGCATCGGCACGGACATCTGCGACATCCGCCGGATGCGCGCCACGTGGGAGCGGCGCGGCGAGCGGTTTGCCGAAAAGGTGCTCGGCCCGCATGAAATCGAGGTGTTTCGGAGCCGCTACGCCAAGGTGCCTGCGCGCGGCATTGCCTACCTCGCCACCCGCTTCTCTGCCAAGGAAGCATTTTCCAAGGCCATCGGCTTGGGCATGCGCATGCCGATGACCTGGCGCGATTGCGAGGTGGTGAAGGCACCGAGCGGCAAGCCCGAGATCCGCCTGCACGGCCCACTGGCCGCCTGGTTCGACGCGCGCGGGCTGCGCGCGCACGTGACAGTGACCGATGAGTCCGAATACGCGGCGAGCTTCGTCGTGGTCGAAACGAAAGAATGAATCCGATGAACCGCAACGACGACATCTCGCACGCGCCGGTGGTGCTCGACATCGCAGGCACCACGCTCGACGCCGACGATCGGCGCCGACTTCAGCACCCGCTCACCGGGGGGCTGATCCTGTTTGCGCGCAACTGGGAAAGCCGTTTGCAGCTCACCGAGCTGACGGCCGAGATCAAGGCGATCCGTCCCGATGTGCTGATCTGCGTCGACCATGAAGGCGGCCGGGTCCAGCGCTTTCGCACCGACGGGTTCACGCACCTGCCGCCGATGCGAGTGCTCGGCGAGTTGTGGATGCGCGACGCCATGACGGCCACTGACGCGGCAACAGCCTGCGGCTATGTGCTCGCGTCCGAACTGCGCTCCTGCGGCGTGGACCTCAGCTTCACGCCAGTGCTCGACCTCGACCACGGTCCGAGCGGTGTGATCGGCGATCGGGCCTTCCACCGGGATGCGCGCGTCGCCACGCTGCTCGCCAAAAGCGTGATGCACGGGCTGCTGCTGGCTGGCATGGCTTCATGCGGCAAGCACTTTCCCGGTCATGGATATGTGGCGGCCGATTCGCACGTCGACGTGCCCGTCGACAAGCGCTCGCTGAAGGCCATCCTCGAAGACGACGCCAGGCCTTACGAATGGCTGAGCACCTCGCTGGCCTCGGTGATGCCCGCCCATGTGATCTACCCCAAGATCGACCGGCACCCTGCCGGTTTTTCCAGCCGGTGGCTGCAAGACATCCTGCGCACCCGCCTGGGCTTTACCGGGGCCATCTTCAGCGACGATCTGAGCATGCAGGGAGCCACGGTGGCAGGCACGCCCGTGCAGGCTGCTCTGGCCGCCCTGAACGCCGGCTGCGACATGGTGCTGCTGTGCAACCAGTCGCTGAACGGTGGCGCCCCGGTCGACGAACTGCTCGACGGCTTACAGCGTGCGCTCGACGAGGGGCACTGGCAACGCAGCGAAGCGAGCGAGAACCGCCGTCTCGATCTGCTTCCGCAGACGGCACCGCTGGCATGGGCCGAACTGATGTTGCACCCTGCATACCAGCAGGCGCTGGCGCGCTTGCCCTGAGTCGCCGGCCTGCGAGGCCCCAATGAAAAACGCCGCCTCAGGCCCAGCCTGAGGCGGCGTTTTCACGGATGCCTACGGCCGGCCCGCCGGGCCAGCCCTCTGGCGCGTCAGACTTGCGGGCGCGAGGCGTCGCCGCGGCCTGCGTCGAGCGGCAGAGAGAACTGCGCGAGATCCTTGCGGGTCTCGACCAGCACGAGCGGGCCGTCGTCCACGGTCACGACCGGCTTGGGTTCGCGCGGGACGCGGGTGGGTGCGGGTTGTGCCGCAATGGCCTCCTGTGCGGCGCGCACTTTTTCCGAGTCGGAGTTGATCCACTCCAGTCCGGCGGTGGTCGCCACTTCGCGCAGTTCATTCAACGGCAGGATGAATGGCTCAGCGACTGCCAGCGGCGCCGGTTCGTGTTTCGGAGCCTGGGCTGCTGCCGGCGGGGCGGCGTACTCGGGCGCTGCCGCTGCCTCTGGGAGCGGGAGATCGCCCGTCTCGCCTTCGATCACCGCGGCTTCCGACACGAAACCCGCGTTGGCCTCGCCTTCGCCGTCGCGCTCGCGCCGGTCGCGGCGATAACGGTCGCGACCCCGTCCGCGGCGCCGGCCTTCACCTTCGCGAGCAGCGTCGGCTTCGCCTTCCGTGCCAGCAATGGCGCGGTCCGTGATGCCGGTGTCGCCGGTCACGCCCGTTTCGCCGGTCACACCGGAATAGCCGGTGACGCCCGTCTCGCCGGACACACCCGATTCACCGGTGACGCTCACTGCGCTCAAGGGCGGCGCCACTTCGTTGGTCTCTTCGGCGGCGCTCACCTCGGTGCTCGACTCCATGCCTTCGCGTTCGCGGCGGCCACGGCCTCCGCGGCGACGGCGACGGCCCTCGCGCTGCGGCTCGGCACCTTCGGCGGCAGCCCCTTCCTGGGGCACGGTGTCCGCGAAGCCGACTTCAGCAGGGGCTTCCAGGGTCTCGGGGGCAGCTTCGCGCTCGGGACGTGGGCCTCGACGGCCCTCGTGGCGCGGCGGGCGCTGCTCTTGCGCACCGGCTTCGCGGGGCTCGCGCTCCTTGCGCGGCGCTTCGGCGCGAGCCTCCGTGCCTGCCGGCGCCTGGTCGGCCGCCGGCTTGGCGCGCTGCTGGTCGCGGTTGCGGTCGCGGCCGTCGCGGCGGCCATCCCGGTTGCCTTCGCGACCACCTTCGCGGTTGCCGTCGCGGCCTCCGCGGCGGTCACCTCGCTCGCCGCGGCCCTCGCGGCGGCGGTTGTCTTGCGCTTCCTTCGCAGCGGGAGCGGGCTCGGCAGCCGGTGCCGCGACCGGGGCCGGCGCGGGCTGGGGCTCGCCGACCAGCAACTTCTTCAGCCAGCCGAAGAAGCCGCCGCCGGCCGGTGCTGCTGCCACCGGCACGGGTGCCGGGGTAGGCGCAGGTGCTGCGGCCACGGGCTCCGGCGCCGGCTTGGGCGGAGCCTGCGGCGCGGGCTGATCCGGCAGGATGCCCTTGATCACCGGTTCCTGCTTGGCCTTGCCGCCCTTGTCGCGGCGCGTGATGCCCACTTCGTCGTCCGGCTCCTCGATCATCGAGTAGCTGGCCTGCAGGTTCTCCAGGCGCGGATCGTCGTGGCGCAGGCGCTCGAGCTTGTAGTTCGGGGTTTCGAGGTGCTTGTTCGGGACCAGCAGCACGGTCACGCGCTGCTTCAACTCGATCTTCGTGATCTCGGTGCGCTTTTCGTTCAGCAGGAAGGACGTGACCTCCACGGGCACCTGCACGTGCACCGCGGCGGTGTTTTCCTTCATGGCCTCTTCCTGCACCATGCGCAGGATCTGCAGTGCCGAGGATTCGGTGTCGCGGATGTGGCCGGTGCCGTTGCAGCGCGGGCAGGTGATGTGCGAGCCCTCGCTCAGCGCCGGGCGCAGGCGCTGGCGGCTCAGTTCCAGCAGGCCGAACTTGCTGATGGAGCTGAACTGAACGCGGGCGCGGTCCTGGCGCAGCGCGTCGCGCAGCCGGGTCTCGACCTCGCGGCGGTTCTTGGACTCCTCCATGTCGATGAAGTCCACGACGATCAGGCCGCCCAGGTCGCGCAGGCGCATCTGGCGCGCGATCTCGTCGGCCGCTTCGAGGTTGGTGCGGGTCGCCGTCTCTTCGATGTCGCCGCCGCGCGTGGCACGGGCGGAGTTCACGTCGATCGACACCAGCGCCTCGGTGTGGTCGATCACGATCGCGCCGCCGGAGGGCAGTTGCACGGTGCGCGAGTAGGCCGATTCGATCTGGTGTTCGATCTGGAAGCGCGAGAACAGCGGTGCGTCGTCGCGGTAGCGCTTCACGCGATGCTCGTTGTCCGGCATCACGTGGTGCATGAACTGCCGCGCCTGCTCGTAGATGTCGTCGGTATCGATCAGGATCTCGCCGATGTCCGACGTGAAGTAGTCGCGGATCGCGCGGATCACGAGCGACGATTCCTGGTAGATCAGGAAGGCGCCCTTGCCGGCCTGCGACGCGCCTTCGATGGCGGTCCAGAGCTGCAGCATGTAGTTCAGGTCCCACTGCAGCTCGGCGACGCTGCGGCCGATGCCGGCCGTGCGCGCGATCAGGCTCATGCCCTTCGGGTACTGCAGCTGGTCGAGCGCGTCTTTGAGCTCCTCGCGGTCTTCACCCTCGATGCGGCGCGACACACCGCCGCCACGCGGGTTGTTGGGCATCAGCACCAGGTAGCGGCCGGCCAGCGAGATGAAGGTGGTCAGCGCAGCGCCCTTGTTGCCGCGTTCTTCCTTCTCGACCTGGACCAGCAGTTCCTGGCCCTCCTTGATCGCGTCGGAGATCTTGGCGTTGCGGACGTCCGTGCCCTCCTTGAAGAACTGGCGCGAGATTTCCTTGAACGGCAGGAAGCCGTGGCGGTCTTCGCCGTAGTCGACGAAGCACGCTTCGAGCGAAGGCTCGACGCGCGTGACGACCGCCTTGTAGATGTTGCCCTTGCGTTGTTCGCGGCCTTCGATCTCGGTTTCGAAGTCGAGCAGCTTCTGGCCGTCGACGATGGCAAGACGCCGTTCTTCCTGCTGCGTCGCGTTGATCAGCATGCGTTTCATGTGCACTCCTTCGTGCCCGACCCCTTGTGGAGCGCGGGCACACGAACATGCCGCCCATGGAAGCCGCAGCTCCAGGGGCGACTCACCGATGCACGAGAAACGAAGAGGAACCGGAAGGAATCGCCCTGGACTGACGTGATCGCGCAAGGATCATTGCGACAGCGTTGGCGCGTGCGTCCGCAAGACCCCGCCCTTCATGCGAAGAGCGGCCCAGGCTGTTCGACGCCCCTGCGCCATGCCGGCGGCGCCGGGCGCCGTGGCACGCCCAGGCGCGCAGCCGGCCGTGCGGTGCTTGACCGGACGGGCGCGCAACGCCAGGGAACGCAGGGAGTGGGGGAACGACAACCGGGGGGAGGTCATGGGACGCGGGCAAGAGGCAGTGCAGGATAAGCGGCTCGATGCGCCCGCTGTCTCCTCGCAAGGTCGGCCTGTTGCCTGAAAACCTTGTTCTATGGTTCTTTCGACGTTTGCTCTGCCGCAAGCTTGACCCCAGCCGCCGCTTCACCTTGGGAAGCAGCCCGCCACGGCGCGCCTGCGTTGCATCACCGTTGGCTGGTTCTTCGCGCCTGACAACCATTGATGGCGAGAAGACCAACCCCCACCTTGCGTGTCGGTGTTGCCGTCACTCCTCGGAACAGGGTCTGAGGCGTGACAGGTAAACTCTTGAAAATCAAACACTTACAACGCAAACGTGGTGCAACGGATTATAGGCACGAAACGGCCTACGCAAGTGGAACCGCGTGAAACCGCGCGCCCCGGCGGCGCCATTGCCGTGGAGCCGAAGGGAAAGTTGGCGCATGCTTCGTCTCTTGCCGCCGTGCAGCGGCTCTCGATCGATGAAGCGTCGGCGGGGCAGCGGCTCGACAACTTTCTGTTGAAAGTGCTCAAGGGAGTGCCGAAGACGCACGTTTACCGCATCGTGCGCAGCGGCGAGGTGCGGGTGAACAAGGGTCGGGCCGCGGCCGACACGCGCCTCGAACTCGGCGACGAGGTGCGCTTGCCGCCGTTGCGGCTGCCGGAAAAACCTTCGACACCCCCCGCGCCGGCCCGTGAATTCCCGATCCTGTTCGAAGACGAGCACGTGCTTGCGGTGGACAAACCGGCCGGCGTGGCCGTGCACGGAGGCAGCGGGGTGAGCTTCGGCGTGATCGAGCAGCTCCGGCGCGCCCGGCCGCAGGCCCGATTCCTGGAACTCGTGCACCGGCTCGACAAGGAAACCTCCGGCATTCTGCTGTTGGCCAAGAAGCGCAGCGCTTTGACGGCCTTGCAGGATCAGTTCCGCCAGCGCGAAACCGGCAAGACCTACGCGGCGCTGGTCATCGGTGCATGGCCGCCGAACAAGAAGGTGATCGATGTGGCGCTGCACAAGTACCTCGACGCCGAAGGCGAACGCCGCGTGCGCGCGGTGTCGCCGACCGCGGAAGACGGCCGACGCTCCATCACGCTGGTGAAGGTGGCGTCGAGCCACGGCCCTTACACCTTGCTGGACGTGACGATCAAGACGGGCCGCACGCACCAGATCCGCGTGCATCTTTCGCACGAGGGGCATCCTATCGTCGGCGACCCGAAATACGGTGATTTCTCGCTGAACAAGGCATTTGCAAGAGGGGAGGCGGTGGCAGGCCACCGTTTCGGCCGTATGTTCCTGCACGCTCGCAGGCTGCGGTTCGATCATCCGGCCACCGGCGAGAGCGTCGAGCTCGAAGCGCCCTTGCCGGCGGAATGCGCCGAATTGCTCAAGCACTTATGAAAACCAGACCCCGACAGTTCGACCTGGTCGTCTTCGACTGGGACGGCACCCTTTTTGATTCCACCGCGCTGATCGTCAAGTGCATCCAGGCCGCCTGTGTCGACCTGCGGGTGCCGGTCCCGAGCGACCGGGACGCCGCCTACGTGATCGGCATGGGCTTGCAGGAGGCGCTCGCGCATGCGGTGCCCGGGCTGCCGGCCGACCGCTACCCCGAGCTGGGCCTGCGTTACCGCCACCACTACTTCGCCAGGCAGCACGAATTGACCTTGTTCGACGGCGTGCTGCCGATGCTGCATGCATTGAAAAGCCGACACCACTGGCTGGGCGTGGCCACCGGCAAGTCGCGCCGTGGCCTGGACGAGGCACTGGGCACCGTGCAGCTGCGCGGCATGTTCGATGGCACACGCACGGCCGACGAAACCCGGCCCAAGCCGCACCCGCTGATGCTGCAAGAACTGATGGCCGAGTTCGGCACGGACCCCGAGCGCACCCTGATGGTGGGAGACACCACGCACGATCTCCAACTGGCGGTGAACGCCGGCACGGCGAGTGTCGCGGTGAGCTACGGCGCCCACGAGCCTGCGGCATTCCACGATTACGAGCCGCGCACTGTGGTGCATTCGGTGGCCGAACTGCATCGCTGGCTGGGAGAACACGCATGAGCGAAGCAACCACCGGCGTGGAAGTCTGCGCGAGCACCGAGCTGGAAGAGCGCGGCCGCGCGGTCGTGTTCGACGTGCTGCTGTGGCACGACAGCGTCCGCGCCTTTGCCTTGCGCTTCGACGGCGAGCCCGTGGCCTACGTCAACCGCTGCGCCCATGTGCCGGCCGAGATGGACTGGCAACCGGGCGAGTTCCTCGACGACAGCCGGGAATGGATCATCTGCTCGATCCATGGTGCCGTGTACGACCCGCGCAACGGCCATTGCGTCGGCGGCCCGTGCACGGGCGGCAAGCTCGTGCCGCTCAGGGTCGAAGAGCGGGGCGGCAAGGTCTATTGGTATCCTTCCGACGACGTCCAACCCGTCTTCCCCGAGTGAACAGGCATTGCGCCTGCTCGCGGTCATCGCAGCCTTCGACCATTCTCCGGACACACCATGAGTTCCATCGATCCCGGTTCCTACTCGGGCCCCACGGCTGAGCCCGCCGCGGCTGTGGCAGCGGCCCCGGCTCCTGCCTCCGACACGGCGCTGGTCGCGCAACTGGCAAAGGCCTATCTCGACGACCGCAAGCGTGAGCGCCGCTGGCGCCTCTTCTTCCGCTTCTCGTGGTTGCTGCTCGGTATCGCCTTCGTCGTGATGTTGCTCGCCCAGGGGGCGGCGAGCACCGCGCCGGCCGGCCCGCACACCGCGTTGATCGAAGTGCGCGGCGAGATCGCGCTAGACGCCGAGGCCAGTGCCGAGAACCTGCTGTCCGCGTTGCGCAATGCATTCGAGGATCCCGGCTCGCGTGCCGTGGTGCTGCGCATCAACTCGCCCGGTGGCAGCCCGGTGCAGGCCGGCATCATCAACGAGGAGATCCGCCGCCTGAAGGCCTTGCACCGCAAGAAGGTGTATGCGGTCGTCGAAGAAGTGTGCGCGTCGGGTGCCTATTACATCGCCGTGGCGGCTGACGAGATCTACGTCGACAAGGCTTCGATCGTCGGCTCGATCGGTGTGCTGATGGACAGCTTCGGCTTCACCGAGCTGATGGACAGGCTGGGCATCGAGCGCCGCCTGCTCACGGCCGGCGAGCACAAGGGCTTCCTCGACCCGTTCTCGCCCCAGTCGGAGCAGGAGAAGGCCTATGCGCAGGCCATGCTCGACCAGATCCACCAGCAGTTCATCGCCGTGGTGAAGCAAGGCCGCGAGGGCCGTCTGAAGGAAACACCGGAAATGTTCTCCGGCCTGTTCTGGAACGGTGAGCAGGCGGTGCAGCTTGGCCTGGTCGACCACTTCGGCACGCTCGACTACGTGGCGCGCGAGGTGGTGAAGGCAGAGGAAGTGATCGACTACACGCCGCGCGAGAACGTCGCGGAGCGACTGGCCAAGCAGCTCGGCGCGTCGATCGGCGAAGGTGCCGTGCGGGCGGTCCGCAGCATGGGGACACTGCGCTGAGCGGCCGCCGCTGAACCGAACGCAAGGGGCCCGCGGGCCCCTTTTGTCATCGCTGCCGACTCTCAGCGCCGGAAGCGCTCGCCGTTGTAGTAGGTCAGTTCCACGAAGCTCGATCCATCGTGGTCCTTGGGGCCGTAGTTCAGTTCGAAGCCTCCCATGTCGTAAGGCCGCATGGTGTGGAAGGCGCCGACGAAGCGCTCCCGGGAGGCGTTGCGTCCTGCACGTCGCAAACCTTCGATCAGCAGTCGGGCGCTCACGTAGCCCTCCAGCGACGAATAGCCGGTGCCTGCGAAGCCGGACTTCTTCATGGCCGCCTGGTAGGCCTTCACGACGGGGATGACGACGCTGTCCGGGTTGGGCACGACCTGCGCCACCGCGATCCCCTTGGCGGCGTCGCCCAGTGCATCGAGCAGCGGCTTGGTGCCCAGGAACGAAATCGAGAACGGCGCCGCGCCCGCGACCCGTGGCCGCAATGCACGGTAGAAGGGCACGCCGTTCGCACCCACGGCAAGCGAGGTCAGCGAATTCGGCTGCCATGCGGCGATCTCGTCGACCAGCTTGGGGATGTCGTCGGCCGATTCGCCGAGCAGGAAGGCCTTCCAATCGGTGTTCTTGTGCTGCTTCGCGGCAGCCTCGAAGGCCGCGAGAGTGGCTTTGCCGAAGGGGTTGTCGGAGTAGGCGACCGCGCATTTCGTCTGCCCGGTCGTGCCAAGGTGCTGCACGATCTTCGCGATCTCGGTGGCGTAGCTCGCCCGTGCATGGATCACCAGCGGGTTGAAGGGCCGCAGCGCGTCGCTGCCGGTCGATGGCGCGATCAACGGCACCTTGGCCTGCATCGCCACCGGCAGCATGCCGAGCACGCTCGTCGTGCCGCCGCAGGCGAAGAACGTGAAGACGTTGTCGGCGCCCACCAGTTGCTTGGCGTTCTCCGTGGCCTTCTGCGGGCTGCCGCCGTCGTCGAGGCTGCGCAGCTCGAGGCGGCGCCCCTCCACGCCACCGCGTTCATTGACTTCATCGAAGGCGGCCTTGATGCCCTTGTTCATTTCGACGAAGGGATAGGCCAGCGGGCCGCTCAGTGCGGCGGTCTGCCCGATCAGCAAAGCGTCGGATTGGGCCCGCACCCAGGCCGGTGCTGCCAGCCCGGCAGTGGCGGCACCTGCTGCCTTGAGCAAGCGGCGGCGCGAACGAAGGCAATGCGTGGGGGATGTCATCGCGTCTCCTCGGATAAGGGCGCCCATTGTGGGCGGCTCTCTGTGTGGAACGCGCAAGACTAGAGGAGTGTACCAAATTGTCACTGTCGCTTGTGCGACAGGCAACTGCCAGGGAAAACGCGGGTTGGCGAGAGATCGGTCACATAGGGGTCAAAAGACCTTTGCACCGGACGCGCGCAATCCCAGAGGTGGGCAGCGGCTCCCGGGATATCACCCCGCCGCCGTCAACAGCCCCTTGCTTTCGATGAACGCAATCACCTCTGTCAGCCCACTTCGCGTCTTGAGGTTGGTCATCACGAAGGGGCGGGTGGGGCGCATGCGCTTGGTGTCGGCTTCCATCACCGCCAGATCGGCACCGACGTGCGGCGCCAGGTCCGTCTTGTTGATGACGAACAAGTCGCTCTTGGTGATGCCGGGCCCGCCCTTGCGCGGGATCTTCTCGCCGGCTGCCACGTCGATCACGTAGATGGTGAGGTCCGACAGTTCGGGGCTGAAGGTGGCCGCGAGGTTGTCGCCGCCGGATTCGATGAACACGATGTCGGCGTCCGGAAACTTCTCCAGCATGCGGTCCACCGCTTCGAGGTTGATCGATGCGTCTTCGCGGATGGCGGTGTGCGGGCAGCCGCCCGTTTCGACACCCATGATGCGCTCCGGCTCCAGCGCGCCGGCCACGGTGAGCAGGCGCTGGTCTTCCTTGGTGTAGATGTCGTTGGTGACGACGACGAGGTCGTAGGTCTCGCGCATCGTCTTGCACAGCATCTCGACGAGGGTGGTCTTGCCGGAGCCGACCGGGCCTCCGACCCCGACGCGCAGCGGCGGGAGCTTCTTGGTGCGGCCGGGGATGGAGTGCAGTGATGTGCTCATGATCGGAACAGTCGGGAGTATTGGGTTTCATGCCGCGACGAGAGGATCGCGAGCATCGGGGTGAAGGCCTGCCGCTGCGCATCGTCGAGCTGCAGCGCACGGGTGACGACGGCGGGGATGTCGCAGGCGAGCTGGCCGAGGATGCGCTGGCCGGCGCTCTGGCCAAGCGGCACGGCCTTGATCGCCGCCTGCACCATGTTCTCGGCCCACCCGAAGGCGAACGACAGCAGTGCGTCATGCGCGGTGGCATCCGTCTGTGCGGCAGCCAGCGCGAACGCGATCGGGTAGGTGGGCGCGGGCTTCAATGCGGCCAAGGTGGCAAGGCGCGGCTCGTCGCCCCGGTTGCGCAGCCATTCGAGCAACGAGCGGCCCATCTGCTCGGTCTGCTGTCGCATCTCGGTCGACTCGCGCGTGGCAACGATCCAGTCGTTCAGGCTTGCGATGCGTGCTGCGTCATCGGCGCGCCATGCATCGATCGCGCTGCCGACCACGGCAAGGTCACCGCGCCCCAGGCCGAGTGCGAGCTGGTCGGCGAGCCACGCGCGAGCTTGTGCTTCGTTCGTCACGCGGTCGTTGTCGACGGCGGCTTCCAGGCCTTCAGAGTAGCTGAAGCCTCCCACCGGCAAGGCCGGCGAAGCCAGCCACATCAATTGCAGCAGCGTGTGGGCGGCCATGTCGTACTGCCTCTCGACCTCTCAGTGGTCGTGCTTGCAGTGCGGCCCGTGCACGTGGATCTTCACCTCGACCGGTTTGTGTTCGTGGCCGTGGTCATGCCCATGATCATGACCGTGGTGGTGACCGTGCGAGTGCCCGCCAGCGTACGCGCCGCCTTCGGGTTCGAACGGCGCGTGCGTCTCCGACACGATCAGGTGCATGTGGCGCAGCATGTCGGCCAGCACGTGGTCGGGTTCGAGCTTGAGGTGGTCCGGCTGCAGTTCGAGCTGGACGTGGCGGTTGCCGAGGTGATAGGCGGCGCGCAGCAGGTCGAAGGGTGAACCGTGCTCGCTGCAGTGCTTGACCACCAGCACGGGCTGGGCGGCGGCCTGCACGCGGATCAACGAACCGTCTTCCGCCACCAGCACGTCGCCACCGCGCACCAGCGTGCCGCGCGGCAGGAAGACGCCCAGCGTGCGGCCTTGCGAGTCGGTGGCGTCGAAGCGGCTCTTCTGCCGCACGTCCCAATCGAGTTCGACCGTTGCGGCGCGCTTGAGCAGCACGGCCGCGAGGCCCTGGCCTTGGGGAAGGATCTTGTTGACGGTCAGCATGCGAGTCACCTGCGTTGGTTCGGTGGGCACCGGCCCACCACATCAAAACAGGAAGTATCGCTGCGCCATCGGCAGCACGCTGGCCGGCTCGCAGGTCAGCAACTGGCCGTCGGCGCGCACCTCGTAGGTTTGCGGGTCGACCTGCATCGCGGGCGCGTAGCCGTTGTGCACCATGTGCTGCTTCTTCACGCCGCGGCAACCTTGGACGGTGGCGATGCTCTTGCCGAGCCGCAGCCGCTCAGCCACGCCAGAGGCCGTGGCCG
Source organism: uncultured Caldimonas sp. (assembly GCF_946480305.1). The sequence goes on along the minus strand of NZ_CAMLJQ010000005.1, from coordinate 175,299 downwards.
TCTGGCTCAGAAAGGTCAGCGACGTACGCCCGACCGCCCCGCCGTAGCTGCCGAACATCGGTCGGTAGTGCGCCGGTTGCGGTGTCGGGATGGACGCATTCGGATCACCCATCGCCGCCAGTGCGATGAAGCCGCCCTTCATCACCAGCGCGGGTTTCACCCCGAAGAAGGCTGGCTTCCACAGCACGAGGTCGGCCCACTTGCCTTCCTCGATGCTGCCCACTTCATGTGCGATGCCATGTGAGAGCGCGGGGTTGATCGCCAGCTTCGCGATGTAGCGCTTCACCCGGGCGTTGTCGTGCCGGTTGGAGTCGCCGGGCAGTGCGCCGCGCTGCTGCTTCATCTTGTGCGCGGTCTGCCAGCAGCGCAGGATCACCTCCCCCACCCGGCCCATGGCCTGCGAGTCGGAGCTGAACATGCTGATGGCGCCCAGGTCGTGCAGGATGTCTTCGGCCGCGATGGTCTCGCGGCGGATGCGGCTCTCGGCAAAGGCCAGGTCCTCGGCGATGCTCGCGTCGAGGTGGTGGCACACCATCAGCATGTCGAGGTGCTCGTCGATGGTGTTGACCGTGTACGGCCGCGTCGGGTTGGTCGACGACGGCAGCACGTTCGCCTCGCCCACCACTTTCAGGATGTCGGGCGCATGGCCGCCGCCCGCGCCTTCGGTGTGGAAGGTGTGGATCGTGCGGCCCTTGAAAGCCGCAATCGTGTCCTCGACGAAGCCGCTTTCATTGAGCGTGTCGGTGTGGATGGCGACCTGGATGTCGGCCTCCTCCGCCACGGTCAGACAGGTGTCGATCGCCGAGGGCGTCGTGCCCCAGTCCTCGTGCAGTTTCAGCGCGATGGCACCAGCCTCCACCTGTTGCCGCAAGGCGTCCGGCCGGCTGGCATTGCCTTTGCCGAAGAAGCCCAGGTTCATCGGGAAGGCGTCGGCCGCCTGCAGCATGCGGGCGATGTTCTCCGGCCCCGGCGTGCAGGTGGTCGCAAAGGTCCCGGTGGCCGGGCCGGTGCCGCCGCCCAGCATCGTGGTCACGCCGGAGGCGAGCGCCTCTTCGATCTGCTGCGGGCAGATCCAGTGGATGTGCGTGTCGATGCCGCCGGGCGTGACGATCATCCCTTCGGCGGCGATCACCTCGGTGCCCGGGCCGATCACGATGTCGACACCCGGCTGCACGTCCGGGTTGCCGGCCTTGCCGATCTTGACGATGCGCGAGCCCTTGATGCCGATGTCGGCCTTGACGATGCCCCAGTGGTCGACGATCAGCGCGTTGGTCAGCACGCAGTCGACCGCATCCATCGCGCCCGGTCCGTTGACGCGCTGGCTCTGGCCCATGCCGTCGCGGATGGTCTTGCCGCCGCCGAACTTCACCTCTTCGCCGTAACCGCCCGCGGCCAGCGTGTAGTCGCGCTCGACTTCGATGACGAGGTCGGTGTCGGCCAGGCGCACGCGGTCGCCGATCGTGGGGCCGAACATCTCGGCATAGGCACGTCGTTGCACGGTGGCCATCACAGCGCTCCCTGGACTTCTGCGCGGAAGCCGTAGACCACGCGGTCGCCGGCGTAGTCGACCAGCTCGACGGTGCGCTGCTGCCCCGGCTCGAAACGCACCGCAGTGCCCGAGGCGATGTTGAGCCGCATGCCGCGGGCGGCCGCGCGGTCGAACTTCAACGCGCCGTTGGTCTCGGCGAAGTGGTAGTGCGATCCGACCTGGATGGGGCGATCGCCCGCGTTCTCGACCACGAGCGTGAGCGTGCGGCGGCCCGGGTTGAGGGGATGGTCGGAACCATCGATCAGCAATTCACCCGGGATCATCACTTCCTCCCGGACCACCACCACACCGCACCGACGAGGGCTGCCAGCGCGATGTAGCCGAACACGTCCGTCGCGTGCCAGTGGTCCGCGCCGGGCAGGCCGTGACCTTCGTGTGCTCGGGCGGCGAGGCTGGCCAGCCCCAACGTCGACAGGGTAGCGAGTCGTTTCATCAAGTTCTCCGATGGGGCGAGATGGGCACGCTTTCGGTGCTTCATGCGATAGGTTGGTGCACGGTCACCAACTTGGTGCCGTCCGGGAACGTGGCTTCCACCTGGATCTCGGGGATCATCTCGGCCACGCCCTCCATCACGTCGTTGCGCGTGAGCACCGTCTTGCCGTCGCTCATCAGCTGCGCAACCGTCTTGCCATCGCGCGCGCCTTCCATGATGGCGGCAGTGATCAAGGCCACCGCTTCCGGGTAGTTGAGCTTCAGCCCGCGTGCCATGCGGCGTTCGGCCAGCAGCGCGGCGGTGAAGATCAGCAGCTTGTCTTTCTCTCGGGGCGTCAGTTCCATGGCATTCCTGGCAAGGCATCGAAATTGCGAAAGGCCCGTGCCTATAGCCGGACTCAATGCAAGACATGGACCCGATGACCTTCCCACCGCACGCAGCCGCCGCACCGCCGGCCGGCGAAGCGTTGCAGCGCGTCATCAAGGTCCGGCGAGACTACAACAGCTGGGTGGCCAGCGAAACCCTGGAAGACTACGCACTGCGCTTCACGCCGCGGTCGTTCCGCAAGTGGTCCGAGATGCGCGTGGCCAACACGGCATTCGGCGCGGCGTCCTTCCTGGTGCTCGAGGCCGTGGGCGCCACGCTGCTGGTGGAGTACGGCTTTCTCAATGCCTTCTGGGCGATCGTCGCGACCGGGCTGATCATCTTCCTGGCCGGCCTGCCGATCAGCGTCTATGCCGCACGCCACGGCGTCGACATGGACCTGCTCACGCGTGGCGCCGGCTTCGGCTACATCGGCTCCACCATCACCTCGCTGATCTACGCCAGCTTCACCTTCATCTTCTTCGCGCTCGAGGCGGCCATCATGGCCTACGCGCTGGAGCTGGCGTTCGACATCCCGCCGGCCTGGGGCTACCTGATCTGCGCGCTGGTGGTGATCCCGCTCGTCACCCACGGCGTCACCGTGATCAGCCGACTGCAGGTGTGGACGCAGCCGATCTGGCTGGTGATGCTGGTGCTGCCCTTTGTCTATGTGTTCGACCAGAACCCCGCCGTGCTCAAAGGGCTGGTGGGGTACGGCGGGCAGAGTGGCGAGCCGGCCCAGTTCAACATCGTGCAGTTCGGTGCCGCGATGACGGTCGGCATCGCGCTGATGACGCAGATGGGCGAGCAGGTCGACTACCTGCGCTTCATGCCCGAGAAAACGAGGAAGAACCGCGCCCGCTGGTGGGCCGGCGTGCTGATCGGCGGGCCCGGCTGGGTGGTGCCGGGTGTCGTGAAGATGCTGGGCGGTGCCTTGCTCGCCTATCTGGCCATCAGCCACTCGGTGCCGGTGGACCGCGCGGTGGACCCGAACCAGATGTACCTCGTGGCCTATGGCTACGTGTTCAGCCATGTGGGATGGGCGGTGGCCGCCACGGCGGTGTTCGTCGTCATCTCGCAGCTCAAGATCAATGTCACCAATGCCTACGCCGGCTCGCTGGCGTGGAGCAACTTCTTCGCGCGGCTCACGCACAGCCACCCGGGGCGCGTGGTGTGGGTGGTGTTCAACACGTTGATCGCGTTGATGCTGATGGAGTTGAACGTCTTCCAGGCCCTGGGCAAGGTGCTGGGGCTGTACTCCAACATCGCCATCTCCTGGATGATGGCCGTGGTCGCCGACCTGGTGATCAACAAGCCGCTGAAGCTGTCGCCCCCCGGCATCGAATTCAAACGCGCGCACCTGTACGACGTGAACCCGGTGGGGGTCGGGGCGATGGGCATCGCCTCGGTGTTGTCGGTCGCGGCCAACCTGGGCTTCTTCGGGCCCGTGCTGGAAGCCTTTTCGGCGTTGATCGCGCTGGTCACCGCCTTCATCGCGGCGCCGGCGATCGCGTGGGCGACGAAGGGCCGGTACTACCTGGCGCGCCGCCCTGAGCCGCCACCGCCGTCGGCTCCCGGCAGCTTGAAGGGCGTCTACCGGTGCACCGTGTGCGAAGGTGAATACGAGCGCGACGACATGGCACGCTGCCCCGCCTACCAGGGCATGATCTGCTCGCTGTGCTGCTCGCTCGACGCGCGCTGCCACGATCTGTGCAAACCGCAGGCGCGGCTCTCGGCTCAATGGCTCGCGGCCGCGAAGGCGCTGCTGCCCAAGCCGGTGTGGACGAGGCTCAACACCGAGCTGGGTCACTTCCTGTTGTTGATGGGCGTCATCGTGCCGGCGCTGGGCGTGCTGTTCATGCTTGTTTACCACCAGGAGCTGCGCTCCTTCGGCGTGCGGGCCGCGGAACTGGAGCCGGCGTTGCGTCTGGCCTTCGTGAAGGTGTACGCGGCGCTCGTGGTCGTCAGCGGCGTCTTCGCGTGGTGGCTGGTGCTGGCGCACAAGAGCCGGCAGGTCGCCCAGGAGGAGTCGAATCGCCAGACGCACCTGCTGGTGCGCGAGATCGACTCGCACCGCCGCACCGACGAACAGCTGCAGCAGGCCAAGCGCGTGGCCGAGCAGGCCAACCAGGCCAAGAGCCGCTACATCTCGGCCATCAGCCACGAACTGCGCACGCCGCTCAACAGCATCCTGGGGTACGCCCAGTTGCTCGATGAAGACGCCAGCCTGCCCCCGCACCGCAAACAAGCCGTCACGGTGATCCGGCGTGGGGGCGACCACCTGCTCTCGTTGATCGAAGGCACGCTGGACATCGCGCGCATCGAAGGTGGCAAGCTCACGCTCGACGTGAAACCGATGCGTTTTGCCGAGTGCGTGCAGCAGATCGCCCGCATGTTCGAGCTGCAGGCTGCGGGCAAGGGCATTGCCTTCGAGACCGACTTTGCCGGCAGCGTCCCCGAAGTGGTGCGCGCCGACGAGAAGCGATTGCGCCAGATCCTGCTCAACGTGATCGGCAATGCGGTGAAGTTCACCAGCGCGGGCCGTGTCGTCTTCAGGTTGCGGTACGCCCGCGAGATGGCCTCGTTCGAGATCGAAGACACCGGCCCGGGCATCGCGGCAGAAGAGATCGGCCGCATCTTCGAGCCCTTTGCGCGGGGCTCGGCAGCTGGCACAGGCCCCAGCGGCGGCACCGGCCTCGGCCTGACCATCAGCAAGATGCTGACCGACCTGATGGGCGGCGAGATGACCGTGACGAGCACCGTGGGGCAGGGCACGCTGTTTCGCATCCGGCTCTTTCTGCCGCAGGTGCACGCCGCCGTGGCCGAGCAGGTGCTGCCCAGGCCGCGCACGGGCTACCTTGGCGAGCGCCGGCGCATCCTCGTGGTCGACAACGAGGAGGACGATCGCGGCCTGCTCGTGAGCCTGCTGGAGCCGCTCGGCTTCGAGCTGCGGCAGGCCGCGTCCGGCCATGAATGCCTGGCGGTGCTGCGGGCACGAGGCTTTCAGCCGGATGCGATCTTCATGGACCTGGCGATGCCCGGCATCGATGGGTGGGAGACGATCCGCACGATCCGGCGGGAGGGGCTGAGCAGTGCGCACATCGCGATCGTGTCGGCCAACGCCTTCGACAAGGGGCTCGACAACGACGTCGGCATCGCCGCGGCGGACTTTCTCGTCAAGCCCGTGCGCATGAGCGACCTGCTCGACTGGCTCGGCCAGCGCCTGCACCTCGAATGGACGGAAACGCCGCGTGCTCCGGCGGAGTCCCTGCCTCCGAGCGTGCCCGCCGCCGCGACAGCCCCACCACCACACCGCCTGCAGGCGCTGCAGGAGTTGATCGACCTTGGCTACTTCAAGGGCATCTTGAAACTGCTCGACGAGATCGAAGCCGAGGACGAACGCTACGTTGCGTTCACCAACCGCATGCGCGAGCTGGCGCGGCAGTTCCAGCTCGAAGCGATGACCCACGTACTGCGACAGACCCGCGATGACAGCCTCGTCTCCTGAGACCGTGATCGACCGCACCGCGAGCGACGTCGTGCTGATCGTCGACGACGTGCCCGACAACCTGTCGGTGCTGCACGATGCGCTCGACGAATCCGGCTACACCGTGCTCGTGGCGACCAACGGCGAAAGCGCGTTGCAGCGTGCCGCCCAGACGGTGCCCGACATCATCCTGCTCGACGCGATGATGCCCGGCATGGATGGCTTCGAGGTCGCGCGCCGGCTGAAGGCACAACCCGAGACCGGCCACATCCCCATCGTCTTCATGACCGGCCTCACCGAGACCGAGCACGTGGTGGCCGCCTTCCAGGCCGGCGGCGTGGACTACGTGACCAAGCCCATCAAGCCCAAGGAGGTGCTGGCACGCATCGTCACCCACGTGCAGGGTGCCCGGCTGGCCCGCCAGGCGCGCAACGCGCTCGATGCCTTCGGCCACGCGACGATGGTGGTGCGCACCAGCGATGGCCGCGTGGTGTGGCAGACGCCGCTGGCGCGCACCTTTCTGCAGGACTACCTGGGCTGCCAGGAGCCGGTGGTGCCGCAGGCGGTGCTGGAGTGGGTGCGGGCGCAGTCCGCATCACTGGAAACACGCCGCGAGCCGGTGACGATGAGCATCTCGCAAGTTGCCCGCAGGCTGGTGCTCGCGCTGCACGAACAGACCGGCGACAACGAATGGCTGCTGGTGATGCGCGAGGTGTCGGACGCTTCAGCCATCCAGGCGCTCACCCATGCCTTCAAGCTCACCGCGAAGGAGGGCGAGGTGCTCTATTGGGTGGTGAAGGGCAAGACCAATCGCGACATCGCCGACATCCTCGGCTCCAGCCCGGCGACGGTGAAGAAGCACCTGGAGCATGTGTTTGAAAAGCTCGGGGTGGAGACGAGAACGGCGGCGGCAGGGCTGGCGATCAGCAGGGTGGGGCAGTTGGGGCACCGCTGAAGAACGCCGGCACCTCGGCCGCGGTCGTGTGCTATGAACGACGACGGGCGCGGATGCGAGATCCCGCGAGCAAGGCCAGACCGACCGCCATCGAAAGAACGGTTGCCGGCTCGGGAACCGGTGTCAGCACTGCGTACTGCCGCTCGCCGCAATGGCGAGCGGACAAGAGCCAGTAAGGTCTTGGCAAGGTATCGACCCTGCGAACGCGGTAGTTCTCGCTGATTGTGTTGACAGGGGCGCCTCAACTTGCTCGGGTCGGCAAGGTTGCGCGTCGGACCGCTCGCACGGCTCGTGCACTCTGCGCATGCAGGACGGGAGCGCGGATAGCGAAGGTTACGTACCTTGCGATGCGACGGATTCTATGGTCCTCTCTCGGCGCCGCAAGAACCAAGTTCCTGACCAAAGTGTGAGAGCCAGAGTAAACGCACAGCCGACCACGGATCCCGATCTGTAGTCAGCCGGAGTTGATCGCCGGCAACCGCTGCATCCTCGGCGCATTTCGTAGTCCGGCAGAGCAAATCCCAATTCGAGCAGTAGCCGGTTGACTATGGCTTCGGCAGCAAAGAATCCGAGCACAACAACGATAGGACTGACCAGAGACACCACGAATATGCGAACAAGCATCGGGCCCAATCTCTCTTCGTCATGACGGCAGCTGCGTTCCCAGGACACATAACAGTACACGGCGGCAAAAAAGACCAATCCCATCCAGATGCCCAGTGGCAGCCCGTGGAGAAGACCCAAGATCCGGCGAGAAATCACAGGTGGCTCATCAGTGGAATCAATACGAATCACGACGCGTCGCGACGGGCGCGGTGCGCACGGGAACAAGCAGCGTGAGGAATGCCTGGTCAAGCCGCCTTGCGCTCCGGCAGCGACCAGGACGTCAACCACTTGAACACCCTGCCGTGGTGCCGCTCGAACAGGGCCCAGAAGGCAAACGAATACAGATAGGCGGCCAACGCGAACAAGACGAACAGCGCCAACGCGAACCCGTCCGCGTCGCGGTGATAAGCCACGCCCAGCACGTCGTGAGCCACGGCTGCCATGAACACGATCAGCGGCGAATGGGTCACGTAGAGCGAAAAGGAGGAGTCCGCCAGCACCCGGTGCATGTTGGAGAGGCGGGGCCGGGCCGGTTTCCAGCGCACCAGCAGCAAGGCAGCGAAGCTCAGCGACAGGGCCAGCGACTTCGCATAACTGAGGTTCAGTCCGAAGTCGTGCTTGATCACCAGCACGCGCAGCACCAGCAGCGTGCCGATGAAGACCGGCACAGCCACCAAGGCGGGCACCCGCCACCCCGCGCGGTAGGCTTGGCAGGCCGCCACGCCGATCAGCCACAGCAGGCCCATCATCAGAATGCCGGCGGGCAGGAAGGCGGCCACCGCGAGGCCCAGCACCAGGTAGATGAGCGCTCCGCGCTGACGGTGGGCAGCGGCTGCGGCGGCTAGCAAGCCGAACAGCATGTAGTACCACCACTCGTACGACAGGCTCCACAGCACGCCGTTGGAGCCGGGCGTTTCCACCGCGATCTCCTGCAGCATCAGCAGGTTGCCGAGCACGGTGGCCCAGTCGATGACACGCTTGTAGATGTCCGAGTCGTCGAAGAAGCGGGCACCGGTCAGGTCGAGGGCGACGCCGAGCGCAATGGCGGGCACGGCGACCGTGTAGATGCGGGCAAAGCGGGCAGCCAGGTAGCGTGGCAGGTCGACACCGTGGCTGGACCAGCGCTGCCAGGTGAGGCCGCCGACCAGAAACCCGCTGATGACGAAAAACACGACGACGGCTTCGCGCCCGTAGCCGGTGAAGAAATAGAAGCCGGCCCACAACGCGTTCGGCTGGGTCAGCTCGCCGTATTCGGTGAACAGGCGAGGCCGCAGATGCGACAGCATCACGCACAGCGCCGCGGTCCACCGCGCCAGGTTCAAGAAATCTGAAAGTCCTCTGTCGATCACGAGCTTCCCCGCCTGTGTTGTGCTTTTGCTGCGGGTGCTCAACGGACTGAATGAACAACGCGCACCCGGGCGCCATTGGGCACGGGTTTGGGCAGGGGCGTTGTATCAAGTGAAAACAGCGGCGCCCCGGCGGGGCGTGCGCGCCGGGGCGGAACCGGGGCCGGGCTGCTCGCCTTGTCGTCGCAGCAACGCATGGCGCACGCGGGTGTGCCGCTACCAGTGTCGTTACGGCCCGGCGCAATTTCTTGCGCGTGGAAGCCGATTCGGCCAGGGCGGGAGGTCCGCCGGCATCACTTCTTCTTGGGCACCAGATCCACCACCCACAGTTCAGCGGGTTCGGTGCTGCTGGGGTTGCGGAACCAGTGGACGGTGTCCGCGGTTTCATACCAGGCATCACCCACCTGCAAGGTGCGGCTGCTGGTGCCACGGTATTCGACCACCGTGCCTTTCGTCACCCGCACGATGCCCGGCCGGCCGGCATGAGGATGGTTGGGGATCGCACCGCCCGGCGCAATGCCGACGGCCCGGGCTCGCAACTCATAGTCGCTCGCGGCGCCGGACAGGTTGTGCGGCGCGAGATCGACGACGCCGACGGCGTCGGCCGTGCCACTCAGGCCCACGGCTTTCTCGGGCGCGGTGTCCGAGGCAAAGGCGGTGGCGGGCAGCAACAGGGCAAGGCCCAGGGGCAGGGCGGCAAGGTGTCGGGTCATGCAGGGTCTCCTCGGTAGGGGTTGGGGCTGCGTTTATGGAAAACGGGTTGTGTTGCAGCCCTCGCGATGGTCGCAGCGGGCCCATGGCCGTTCAACGGGGCCAACGAGTACGCATTCCCACGCAAACCGGTGTTGCGGTGACGCGGGTCGTGCCGCGGTTGCCCCACGGCCGCCATGCCCCACCTTGGGGGGTGGCACGCACCACGACGACGCAGCCTGCGCCTCTCTGATGGTTCAAAGAAGTGCGTGCGAGCGCCGCTGCAGCGGCTTTTCGGCGCACGCACGGTGGAGCAGCGTGCGGCATGCACCTTGCATAAGTGAGCCCGCCCGGTGGTGACGTTGCCGACGGGCGCCCGAGTCCTCCGCTAACGAAGGCGGAACACCGAGCAGAACTCCCAGGAGCGGCTGTTCGGGCGATTCCAACCGAATTCACACCCATGTTTTCCGCGGACGCGCGTTGTTGCGCAGGCCGCGCCAGGGTGGGCCGAGGCGCAGTGTTCTGCACCGTTTCCGCGGCCCTCCCGCGTTTGTGCAGGATCACACATGAAGATCGTCGTCGTCGGCCACGGCATGGTGGGCCACAAGTTCCTCGAGAGCCTTGCGGAGACGGGCATCACCGGTGCCGAGGTGACCGTGCTGTGCGAGGAGCCCCGCGCCGCGTACGACCGGGTGCACCTGTCGGAATTCTTCAGCGGCAAGTCGGCTGACGAGTTGTCGCTGGTGGAGCCGGGCTTCTTCGAGCGCACCGGCTTCACGCTGCGGCTGAAGTCCCGGGCGGTTGCGATCGAGCGACGCGATCACACGGTCACGACGGCGGACGGCGAGGTGCTGCCCTACGACAAGCTCGTGCTGGCGACCGGTTCGGTGCCCTTCGTGCCCCCGGTGCCCGGGCGTGACCGGCCGCACTGCTTCGTCTACCGCACCATCGAAGACCTGGAGGCCATGCAGGCCGCGGGCGCGAGGTCGAAGAGCGGCGTGGTGGTCGGCGGCGGCCTGCTCGGGCTCGAATGCGCGAAGGCCTTGCGCGACATGGGCCTGGATACCCACGTTGTGGAGTTCGCGCCGCGGCTGATGGCCGTGCAGGTGGACGAGGGCGGCGGCCGCGTGCTGCGGGCCAAGATCGAAGCGCTCGGCGTGCACGTGCACACCAGCCGCAACACGCTCGAGATCACCGACGGCGCCACCGCGCGTCACCGCATGGTGTTTGCCGACGGCAGCCACCTCGAGACCGACATGATCGTGTTCTCCGCCGGCATCCGGCCGCGTGATGAATTGGCCCGCCAATGCGTGCTGGCGATCGGGCCGCGCGGCGGCATCGTGGTCGACAGCAACTGCCGCACGAGCGACCGCAACGTCTACGCGATCGGCGAATGCGCCTCGTGGAACGAGCAGACCTTCGGCCTGGTGGCTCCGGGCTACGACATGGCCCGCGTGGCGGCGCGCCACATCGCCGGCGAGGCCGACGCGGCCTTCGTCGGGGCCGACATGAGCACCAAGCTCAAACTGATGGGCGTGGACGTCGCGAGCATCGGCGATGCACATGGCAAGACCCCGCACTGCCGCAACTACCAGTACGTGGACGAGCGCCGCCAGGTCTACAAGAAGATCGTGGTCAGCGAAGACGGCAAGCAGCTGCTCGGCGCGGTGCTGGTGGGCAACGCCGACGAATACGGCACCTTGCTGCAGATGGCGCTCAACGGCATCGCGCTGCCGGAGGAGCCGGAGTTCCTGATCCTGCCGTCGAGCGACGGCAAGGCCAAGCCCGGCCTGGGCGTCGACGCGCTGCCGGACAGCGCCCAGATCTGCTCGTGCAACAGCGTCACCAAGGGCCGCATCTGCGAGGCGGTCGGCGAGGGCGTCTGCACCATCGCCGAGATGAAGTCGTGCACCAAGGCCGGTGCCACCTGCGGCGGCTGCGTGCCGCTCGTCACCCAGGTGATGAAGGTCGAAATGGCCAGGCGCGGCATGGCGGTGAACAACCACCTCTGCGAGCACTTCCCGTACTCGCGCCAGGAGCTGTACCACCTGGTGCGCGTCGGCCAGATCAAGAGCTTCGACGACCTGCTCGCCCGCCATGGCAAGGGCCTGGGCTGCGACATCTGCAAGCCCGCTGCCGCGAGCATCTTCGCGTCGTGCTGGAACGAGTTCGTGCTGAAGAAAGAACTGGCCGGCCTGCAGGACAGCAACGACTACTACCTCGGCAACATCCAGAAGGACGGCACCTACTCGGTGGTGCCGCGCATGCCGGGTGGCGAGGTCACGCCCGAGGGCCTGATCGCCGTCGGTCAGGTCGCCAGGAAGTACGGCCTCTACACCAAGATCACCGGCGGCCAGCGGGTGGACCTGTTCGGTGCGCGGGTCGAGCAACTGCCCGCCATCTGGGAAGAACTGATTGCCGCCGGCTTCGAGTCCGGCCACGCGTATGGCAAGGCGTTGCGCACGGTGAAGAGCTGCGTCGGCTCCACCTGGTGCCGTTACGGCGTGGACGACAGCGCTGGCCTCGCGGTGGAACTGGAGAACCGCTACAAGGGCCTGCGCGCGCCGCACAAGATCAAGTTCGGCGTGTCGGGCTGCACGCGCGAGTGCGCCGAGGCGCAGGGCAAGGACGTCGGCGTGATCGCCACCGACAAGGGCTGGAATCTCTACGTCTGCGGCAACGGCGGCATGAAGCCGCGCCACGCGGAGCTGATCGCCTCCGATCTCACCAAGGCCGATCTGATCAAGCTGATCGACCGCTTCCTGATGTTCTACGTGCGCACGGCCGACCGCCTGCAGCGCACCAGCACCTGGCGCGAGAACCTCGAAGGAGGGCTCGATTACCTGAAGGACGTGCTGATCAAGGACAGCCTCGGCCTCGCGGCCGAGCTGGAGGCGCAGATGCAGCACGTGGTCGACACCTACCAGTGCGAGTGGAAGACCGCGGTCAACGACCCCGAGACGCGCAAGCGCTTCCGCTCCTTCGTCAACAGCGAACAGGCCGACGAGCGCATCGTGTTCGTGCGCGAGCGGGGGCAGATCCGGCCGGCGCGCGCCGAGGAGCGCGCGGAAACCACGGACGGTGCGCTGTCCTGAGCGTGGCAAGAAAGAGGAAGAGACCGATCGATGAGCACCGACACCCTGACCTGGACCGACGTTTGCGCGGTCGATGACATCCTGCCCAACACCGGCGTATGCGCGTTGGTCGACGGCCGCCACGTGGCCGTGTTCCGGCTGGGCGGGCAGCAGTTCTTCGCGATCGACAACATCGACCCGAAGTCGGGCGCGAGCGTGCTGTCGCGCGGGCTGGTGGGCAACCTGGGCGACCGGCTGGTGGTCGCCTCGCCGCTCTACAAGAACCACTTCGACCTGCGCACCGGCGAATGCGTGGAGGCGCCCGAGCACTCGGTGCGGGCGCACGAGGTGCGCGTGGAGGGCGGCCGGCTGCTCGTCGCGTTGAACTGAAAGGCTGCGGCGGCTGCGCAACCAGGGGAGGCGTGCACCGAGCATCGCCCCTTCAATGCCGGCGCAGTGCCTTGCGGTGCGCCCCAAAAAACCAGGAGTGACGCCTGATGTCCGTCTCGTCCGCGCCTTTGTCCGTGTCCCGCCTCCTGCTGCAGGCCAAGCAGCTGGAGATCGATGCCGTCCGCCACCTCGCGGGTCGGGCCGAGCTGGTCGACGTGATCGGCCAGTGGATCCAGGCGTTGCAGCGCGAGCGCGGCACGTCGAGCATCTATCTCGCCTCGCAAGGGCGGCGCTTCGCCGAGGAGCGCCGCATGGCGATCGAGGACGCGCAGCCGGTCGAAGGGCGGTTGCGCGAGCTGTTCTCGGCGCAGCTCGACCCCGCACAGGGCGCGACGGCGAGCATGATGTCGCTGATGGCCTGGGTGCTGCTCGGAATCGATGCGCTCGACGAGCTGCGTCAGCAGATCGGCCGGCAGACGCTGTCGGCACACGACTCGGTGGCGGCCTACAGCCGGCTGATTGCCGGCCTGATCGAGCTGGTGTTCCACGTCGCCGACGCGACGCCCTTGCCGCGCATCTCGCGCCTGCTCGTGGCCTTGCTCCACCTCGTGCAGGCACAGGAAACCGCGGGCCAGGAGCGCGCGGTCGGCGCATTGCTGTACGCGTCAGGCACCTGCAGCGAGGCGCACCAGCAGCGCGTGGTGCACCTGATCGATGCGCAGGAGCGCAGCCTGCAGGTGTTCACTGAATTCGCCGACGCCGAACTGCGCGCGCGTTGGGAGCAACAGCAGCTGTCGCCCGATGTGGCGAAGCTGGAGCGGCTGCGGCGCACGCTGTGCGCGGCCCGGCCGGAGGCGGCGTTGGACAGCAACCTCAGCGATCCCTGGTTCGACGTCTGCAGCCACCGCATGCACGAGCTGTGGCTGTTGCAGGTGGAGCTGGTGACGCGGCTGCGCGCGGAGTGCGAGGCCCAGATCCGCGAGGCGCAGCAGGACCTGCACGACTCCGAGGGCTTGCTGCGACGCCTGCGCGACACGCCGCCGCCGCACACGCACGCGGTCGACCGCTTCTTCGACATAGAAACGCAACCGGCTGCGGTGCCCGAACTCGCGGCCGGCAGAGGTGAATCCAACTCGCTGCTGGACATGCTGCAGGCCCAGTCCGCCCGGCTGGCGAGCATGGAGGCCGAACTCGATGCGGCCCGGCGGGCGCTGCACCAGCGCAAGGTGATCGAGCGAGCCAAAGGGGTGCTGATGTCGCGGCTCGGGTTGAACGAAGAGGCTGCGTTCCGCGCCTTGCAGAAAACGTCGATGGACCAGAACCGGCGGCTGATCGACGTGGCGGAGGCCACGTTGTCGCTGCCGGACTTCGCCTTTGCCTCATTGCGCGAGCCGCAGGACGAGAAGGGCAGGGCCAGGCGCGCCGGGTGAACCAGGCTTGTGCTGTGCGCACCGGGCTGGTGCCACAGATGCACGTTGTGGAGCACGGCCGTTGCGACTCAGGGGCATCCGAGCCCCGAACGGGGCGGGCCGATCGGCATGGAAGCTGCTTACCGGCCCTCCGGCATCGGGCTAATGGCGGCGCGGTGCCGCGCCCGTGAGCACCACGGGCATCGCATACGCGCAACTGGATAACGGCGTCCTTGCGGCTCCCGCGTCGGCGGGGGCGCAGCAATGGGCGCTTTTTTGTTTTTGTGCCGTCCCCCACCGCTCAAAGGAAGTCCCATGGCCTATCTCGCCCCTGCCGAGTTCGTGACCAAGATGGTCGACGCCGGTGAATCCAAACTGCTGATGTCCACCCGCGACACGTTGATCCGGGCCTACATGGCGGGCGCCATCCTCGCGCTGGCCGCGGCGTTCGCCGTCACCGTGACCGTCAACACAGGCAATCCACTGGTCGGCGCGCTGCTGTTTCCGGTGGGCTTCATCATGCTGTACCTGCTGGGCTTCGACCTGCTGACCGGCGTGTTCACGCTGGCGCCGCTGGCCGTGCTCGACAAGCGACCGGGCGCGACATGGGGCGGTGTCATGCGCAACTGGAGCCTCGTGTTCGTCGGCAACTTCGCGGGCGCGCTGACGGTGGCGCTGTTCATGGCCATCATCTTCACCTTCGGGTTCACTGAGCCGGCCAACGCGGTGGGGCAGAAGCTGGGCAGCATCGGCGAGGGCCGCACGGTGGGCTATGCCGCTCACGGCGCTGCGGGCATGCTGACGCTGTTCGTTCGCGGCGTGATGTGCAATTGGATGGTGTCCACCGGTGTGGTGGCAGCAATGATGTCCACCTCGGTGTCCGGCAAGGCGATCGGCATGTGGATGCCGGTCATGATCTTCTTCTACATGGGCTTCGAGCACTCGATCGTCAACATGTTCCTGTTCCCCACCGGGCTGATGCTGGGGGGCAACTTCACGGTGATGGACTACCTCATCTGGAACGAGATCCCCACCGTGCTCGGCAACCTGGTAGGCGGGCTGACGTTCGTCGGCATGACGCTGTATTTCACGCACTACAAGACGGCGCCGAAGCGCGTGGTGGCCTGATCCCGATGCCCCGGCATGCCGGGGCGCGTTGCCGATGAGAAGCACCCTGCGTGTCACGCTCGGCCAGCATTCGATGGCCGGCGGCCAGAGCATCAACCAGGATTTCCACGGTGCGATGCTGCAAGGCGAACCGTTGCGCAGCAGCAAGGGCATCGCCCTGGCACTGGCCGACGGCATCGGCTCCAGTCCCGTCAGCCAGGTGGCGAGTGCGGCGGCGGTGCGCGGCTTCCTCGACGACTACTACGCCACCTCCGAGGCATGGTCCGTGCGTCGATCGGCGCAACGGGTGCTGGACGCCACCAACTCGTGGCTGCATGCGCAGAACATGCGCAGCGATGCGCGATTCGACAAGGACAAGGGCTACGTCTGCACCTTCAGCGCCCTCATCCTCAAGGCGCGCGAGGTGCATCTGCTGCATGTGGGTGACGCGCGCATCTACCGCTTGCATGCCCGTGCGCTGGAACAGTTGACCGAGGACCATCGAATCCGCGTCTCGTCCGTCGAGTCCTACCTGGGGCGCGCGCTCGGTGCCGGCCCGAGTGTCGAGATCGACTACAGATGCCTTGCGGCCGAAGCAGGCGACGTGTACCTGCTGGCGACCGACGGTGCCCATGCATACCTGGACGCCGCTGCCGTGCATCAGGCCTTGCAGCAGTACGGGGACGACTTCGACGCAGCCGCTGCGGCGCTGGTTGCCACGGCGCGCGCAAGGGGCTCCGCAGACGACGCGACGGTGCAGCTGCTGCGGATCGATGCGCTGCCGCACGCGGACGCGCGCTCGTTGCCGCTACAGCGCGAAGGCCTCGCGTTGCCCCCGCCGCTGTCGCCCCGCATGAGCTTCGAGGGCTACGCCATCGTGCGCGAGCTGCATGCCAGCTCGCGCAGCCACGTGCATCTGGCGGTCGACGTGCACACCGGGCAGCAGCTGGTGCTGAAGACGCCTTCCGTCGACCTGCGGGACGATCCGGAGTATCTCGACCGGTTTCTCTTGGAGGAGTGGGTGGCGCGCCGCGTGGACAGCGTGCACGTGCTCAGGGCGTGGGCCGGCGACCGGCCGCGCGCCCATGTGTTCGTGGCGATGGAGTTCATCGACGGCCAGACACTCGCCCAGTGGATGACCGACCATCCCCGCCCGGAGCTGGATGCCGTGCGGGGCATCGTGGCGCAGGTCGGCAAGGGCCTGCAGGCCTTGCACCGCAAGGAGATGCTGCACCAGGACCTGCGCCCCGAGAACGTGATGATCGATCGCACGGGCACCGTCAAGATCATCGATCTCGCCTCGGTGCATGTCGCGGGGCTGGCCGAAACTACCGGCCATGCGCGAGCCGACGCGATCGCCGGCACCTTGCAGTACACCGCACCCGAATACTTCATCGGCGGCACCGGCAGTGCACGCTCCGACCTGTTCTCGCTTGCCGTGCTGACCTACCAGATGCTGACCGGGCGTCTGCCGTATGGGCTCGAGGCGTCACGCCTGCGCACGGGCGCGGATCTGAAGCGGCTGCGCTACGTGCCAGTGCGACACCTGCGGCCCGAGCTGCCTGCATGGCTCGATGCAGTGCTGCAGAAGGCCCTGCACGCGGACCCATCGAAGCGGCAGGAGGCCGTGTCGGAGTTCGTGCACGACCTGCATGCGCCCGGGCTGCAGTTCCAGCGCCACCGGCCGCCGCCATTGATCGAACGTCACCCGGTGGTGTTCTGGCAGGTCACGACGGTTCTGCTGGGGCTGATGGTGCTGGCGCTGCTTGGGCTGCTCGCAAGCCGGGCGTGAGCGGCGCGAGGTGCAGGGCGCGTGCAGGTGCGGGCGCTCTCTGCCGACGCACCTGCAGGTGCTTACTGTTGCTCCGGGCAGTACTCGGCCGGGTTGGCCGGCCACACCGGCTGGCCTGCGCCGTCGACCAGTTGCTGCGCGCCGCAATCGATCTGCTTGACGACAAAGACCGGGCGTCCTGACAAATCGAACAGCGCGCGCAATTCGGTCTGTTTCGTGTCGTTCTCGTCGAAGTACACCTCGTAGGCCAGAACGTAGCCTCGCTCGGTGTTCACCTCGAGTTGCTGCCATTGCGGCGCGATCAGTTCTTTGCCCCGCAGGTCGAGCAGGGCGACCTTGGCATCGGCGCCGATGCCCTCGTGCGCGAGAAGGAAGCGGCCCGAGTCATGCAGCACGAAGCCGATGTAGTTCTTCGGCGCCAGCAGCGGCTTGCCTGCACGGTCCATCAGGCCGACGGCGGGCAGGACGTCCACGCTGCCCATGAAGTTGACCTTGACCTGGGGCGCGTCGTCATTGCTGTAAGCAAACAACTCGGGGGTCAGCACGCCGGCGAGCTGGCGTGTCGGGGCGAACAGTTCCTTGCCGTCGTCGGTGCTGAAGAGGCCGTACTTGACCGTGAGGAGGTTCGGCTGCTGCGCGATGGCGGCGTAACCCGCAACGTGATTGATGGCGGCCTGGCCGAACACCGACAGCCCGGCCTCGGACGCCGCGTCGTACCGGGGCGAGAGCAGCCATTCACCTTGGCGGCCGATCAGGCCGAACTTGCCCGCTTTGCCGTCGGCCAGCCGCTCCTGCGCCAGCGCGCCGGCCTTGCCGAAGCTGCCACACTCCGCGAACTTTGCGGGGATCATGACCTTGCCGGCGTAGTCGGCGTACCCGCACGGCCCATCGCTTTGGTGGCGAAACGAGACGTACCCCGGCCCGGCCCAGTTGAGCGCGCGGTATTTCCCAGGGGGGATCCGTTCCTTGCCGTGCTCGTCGATCAAGGCGTGGACCTGTTTTGCGGTGTTGCGGGCGATGACCATGCCGTCCGGCGACGGCTGCGACACGGAGTCGTACGCGACGGCCCGTTGTGCCCCCGACTCGAGGTTGATCATCCATTGCTTGCCGCCACGCTGCGCGAAGGCAAGGCGAGCGGTGCCCGACATCACTTCGGTATACACCGGCTCGGTCAGCTTCTTGCCCGTGGCGCTCAGGATCCCCTGCTTGCCGCCCATTTCGTACACGACGACCTGCCTGCCTTCCAGCCCGACCGTGTAGACCTCGTCGAAGCGCATCGGCTGCAGTTCGTTGCCCTGGTCGTCGATGACGCCGGTCTTGCGGCCGTTGCTCACCGCGTAATGGCCGGGAGTCAGGGGGATCAGCGAGGCGTAGGGGCCTTTGAGCCTCGTCTTGCCGTCGGAGGTGACGAGGTGCCACTGTCCTCCGGTGTCGCTGGACGTGGCGACGAACACCGCTTGGCCGGGACGGTTGGAATAGACGTTGTTGAAGTCGTTCTCGAACGCAAGCAACACCTTGCCGTCCTGGTCGACCACGCCACAGTAGCCGTTGACGCACACGGGCACGGCCATCTTGTCCATCGGCTGGCCGCTGGCGACCAACGGCAGGCCCACCAAGAGCGCGGCCAGACAGCGGGAAACTCCCGGAACACTCGAACGCATCTTCACTCCCTGATGTGAGATTGATTGTTTTTGCAAGAACGCTCCCGAGCGGGAGCCAGGCGATGGCAGCACAGCACCACGAGGCGGTTGCGCTGCCATAGCGGCAGGCGATGGCGCCCAGCCGCGGGCCGCGAGCTTATCGCATCGTGCGGGCCTCGCTTCCCCTCAAGTTGGTGGGTGGCGGCTCACCGCGGCGCCGGGCTTGCAGCTTGCCGGTTCGTGGTGGTGCGCTCGCCTACGCCACATGGCGTATTTCCCGCACCCCCCCTCATCCGTAACCTGCGTTCCATCCGATGAGTCCTCAGTTCATCGGACCCGAGACCCGGTATCCGACCCCTCACCGAGACCTTTTTCAGGAGCGCAACCCATGAAATCCTCCCGCCGCAGCGTCGTGAAGACGCTTTCCGCCGTCGCCCTGGGCGTGGCCGCCTTCGGCCTGCCGTCTGCCTATGCAGCAGACACCATCAAGGTCGGCGTGCTGCACTCGCTGTCCGGCACGATGGCGATCTCCGAGACGGTGCTGAAGGACGTGGCGCTGATGGCGATCGAGGAGATCAACGCCAAGGGCGGCGTGCTCGGCAAGAAGCTCGAGCCGGTGGTGGTGGACCCCGCCTCCAACTGGCCGCTGTTCGCAGAGAAGGCCAAGCAACTGATCAGCCAGGACAAGGTGGCCGTGACCTTCGGCTGCTGGACCAGCGTGTCGCGCAAGTCGGTGCTGCCGGTCTTCGAGGAGCTGAACGGCCTGCTGTTCTACCCCGTGCAGTACGAAGGCGAGGAGCTGTCGAAGAACGTGTTCTACACCGGTGCGGCCCCCAACCAGCAGGCCATTCCCGCGGTGGAATACCTGATGAGCAAGGACGGCGGCTCGGCCAAGCGCTTCGTGCTGCTGGGCACCGACTACGTCTACCCGCGCACCACCAACAAGATCCTGCGCGCCTTCCTGAAGTCCAAGGGCATCCCCGAGTCGGACATCATGGAGGAGTACACCCCGTTCGGCCACAGCGACTACCAGACCATCATCGCCAAGATCAAGAAGTTCGCGTCCGAAGGCAAGAAGACGGCCGTCGTCTCCACCATCAACGGCGACTCCAACGTGCCGTTCTACAAGGAACTGGGCAACCAGGGCCTGAAGGCGACCGACGTGCCGGTGGTGGCCTTCTCGGTCGGTGAGGAAGAGCTGCGCGGCGTCGACACCAAGCCGCTGGTCGGTCACCTGGCTGCGTGGAACTACTTCATGAGCGTGAAGAACCCGACCAACGACGAGTTCATCAAGAAGTGGAGCGCGTACGCGAAGGCGAAGAACATCGCCGGCCACAAGGACAAGCCGCTGACGAACGACCCGATGGAAGCTACTTACATCGGCATCTACATGTGGAAGCAGGCGGTCGAGAAGGCCAAGAGCACCGACACCGACAAGGTGATCGCCGCGATGGCCGGCCAGACCTTCAAGGCCCCGAGCGGTTTCGTCGCCAAGATGGACGAGAAGAACCACCACCTGCACAAGCCGGTGCTGATCGGCGAGGTGAAGGCCGACGGCCAGTTCAACGTGGTGTGGAAGACCAAGGGCCCGGTGCGCGCCAACCCGTGGAGCCCCTACATCCCGGGCAACGACAAGAAGAAGGACACGCCCGAAAAGGCGCTGTGATCGCAAGGGGCGAAAGCCGCTGCACATGACGCGGCGCGGGCCTGCCCATGCGGTGCATGCCCGCCCCGCGTTGTTTTGTCTTCCGGTACGGCGCTGTGGCCCCGATGCCGGTGAGCGAACAAGGCGAGAGGGACGAACAGAGTGACTGCCACGACGAGTTGGGTGCGGCGAGCGGCCGCGGCGATCGGCGCGCTGTGCTTGAGCTGCGGTGCGTGGGGCTTGACGCCCGAGCAGATCAGGACGCTCGCGACCGGCGACAACGACGAGCGCATCGAGGCGCTCAATGCCGCAGCGACCGCCGCCGACGGCGCGTTGCAACCGTATGTGGAAGCGCTGCTCAACGATGAGGTGAAGACGGCCGGCGAGCGCATCTACATCGTGAGCGGTGAAACCGTCACCGATGCGGTCACTGGCGCACCGGCCGTGTTGCCCGAAGGCGCAGAGGACGTGGTCAACAGCAACCGCATGCGCCGCGCGCTGCAGGGGGCCCTGGCGGCCTTGAAGCTGTTCTCGCCCGACACCGCAGCGCGCGCACGCGCCATCGACGAACTGCGCGGCGACCTCGACGAATCGCAGCTCCCGCTGATCGAGAAGGCCTACGCGGCCGAGACCGACATTTCGTTGAAGGAACAACTGGAGCGCATGCGCGCCTCGATCCTGATCTCGTCGGACGACAGGGACAAGCGGCTCGAAGCAGCGAAAGCGTTGCGCGGCAGCGGCCATCCTGCCGTGAAGGCGCTGCTGCTGGAGCGGCTTGCACAAGAGGGCGACGCGTACGTGGAGCCCGATGCGCAAGTGCGTGCCGCGCTGCGATCGGCGTTGAGCTCGGTCGAATCTCGCCTCGCGTGGGGCGAACGGCTGGGCGTGGTCTTCTCGGGCGTGAGCCTGGGCTCCATCCTGCTGCTGGTGGCGCTGGGTCTGGCGATCACCTATGGCCTGATGGGCGTCATCAACATGGCGCACGGCGAGCTGATGATGATCGGCGCGTACGCGACCTACGTGGTGCAGAACGTCTTCCGGAACTACCTGCCGGCGGAACTGTTCGACTGGTACATCGTGGCCGCGATGCCGGCCGCGTTCGGGGCATCGTTCGCCGTCGGCGCGGTGCTGGAGCGCAGTGTGATCCGCTGGCTGTATGGCCGGCCCCTGGAAACGCTGCTCGCCACCTGGGGCATCAGCCTCGTGCTGATGCAGGGCGTGCGCTCGCTGTTCGGCGCGCAGAACGTGCAGGTCGAGAACCCCTCGTGGTTGAGCGGCGGCGTGAGCGTGATGAGCAACCTGACGCTGCCCTACAACCGCATCGCGATCATCGTGTTCGCCGGCATGGTGCTGCTGGCGGTGACGCTGCTGATCGCACGCACGAGGCTGGGGCTTTTCGTGCGTGGGGTCACGCAGAACCGGCCGATGGCAGCCTGCATGGGCGTGAACACCGCGCGCGTCGACATGTACGCGTTCTCGCTCGGCGCGGGCATCGCCGGGTTGGCCGGGTGTGCGCTGTCGCAGGTCGGCAATGTGGGCCCGGACCTGGGGCAAAGCTACATCGTCGATTCGTTCCTCGTCGTCGTGACCGGGGGCGTCGGCCAATTGGCAGGCACGGTGTATGCGGCGCTCGGCCTGGGGGTGATCAACAAGTTCCTCGAAGGCTGGCAGGGGGCCGTGCTCGCCAAGATCATGGTGCTGCTGTTCATCGTGGCCTTCATCCAGAAGCGGCCGCAGGGGCTGTTCGCGATGAAGGGCCGGAGTGCCGAAGCATGAGCCGGCCCATCTCTCCCGCGCTCGCAATGACCCCCTCCACTGGAGCAACCGCATGAGCGCCGTCCTCCCGACGCCTGTCCTTCCGTCCGCGCGCCGACCGTCGTTCCTGGGCCCCAGGACGCGGGCCGGCCTGCTTGCCGCGGTGATCGCGGTCACCGTCCTGGTGCCTGTGCTCAACCTGGCGGTGCAGCCGGGCAGCACCCTGCATCTGCCCGACTACTACGTCACCTTGATCGGCAAGATCATGTGTTACGCCATCGCGGCGCTGGCGATGGATCTGATCTGGGGCTACACCGGCATTCTTTCGCTCGGCCACGGCGTGTTCTTCGCGCTCGGCGGCTACGGCATGGGCATGTATCTGATGCGCCAGATCGGCCGCGATGGCAACTACCAGTCGGACCTGCCGGACTTCATGGTGTTTCTCGACTGGAAGGAACTGCCTTGGCACTGGGCCGCGAGCGACTCGTTCATCGCACAGATGCTGCTCGTGGTGCTGGTGCCCGGCCTGCTGGCCTTCGTGTTCGGCTTCTTCGCGTTCCGCTCGCGCATCAAGGGCGTGTACTTCTCGATCATCACGCAGGCGATGACCTTCGCCGCGATGCTGCTGTTCTTCCGCAACGAAACCGGCTTCGGCGGCAACAACGGCTTCACCGACTTCAAGCGCATCCTCGACATCCCGATCGCGACGCCGACCACGCGCATGGCGCTGTTCGTGATCACCGGGCTCACCTTGATCGGCTTCTACCTGCTCGCACGCTGGATCGTGAACAGCAAGTACGGCCGCGTGCTGCAGGCCATACGCGATGCCGAGACGCGGGTGATGTTCTCCGGCTACGACCCGCTTTGGTACAAGCTCAGCATCTGGGTCATCTCGGCGGTGATGTGCGCCATCGCCGGCGCCCTGTACGTACCGCAGGTCGGCATCATCAATCCGAGCGAAATGTCGCCGGCCGCGAGCATCGAGATCGCGATCTGGGCGGCGGTGGGTGGGCGCGCCACACTGATCGGCCCCATCGTCGGCGCCTTCTTTGTCAACGGCGCCAAGAGCTGGTTCACGGTGGCGTTTCCCGAGTTCTGGCTCTACTTCCTCGGCGCGCTGTTCATCGCGGTGACGCTGTTCCTGCCGCAAGGCATCGTCGGCCTCTTCAAGGGCCGCAAGAAGAACGACCCGGAGGTGCGCTCGTGACGCCCGATCTGATGGAAGCCGGCGCCCAGCGGCGCGAGGCGCATGCCACCAAGAGCGCGAGCAAGGCCACCGAGTCCGGCGACCGCGGCGCGAGCTACAGCCGCGTGGTCATGCCGGGCGAGCTGGACACGGCGCACGGCGCCATCCTCTACCTCGACGACATCACCGTCAGCTTCGACGGCTTCCGGGCGCTGAACAAGCTGAGCTTGAGCATCAGCGCGGGCGAGCTGCGCTGCATCATCGGCCCCAACGGTGCGGGCAAGACGACGATGATGGACGTCATCACCGGCAAGACCCGGCCGGACGAGGGCAAGGCCTACTTCGGCTCCACGATCGACCTGCTGCGCCTGCGCGAAAGCCAGATCGCGCAGATCGGCATCGGCCGCAAGTTCCAGAAGCCCACGGTCTACGAGCAACTCACCGTGTTCGAGAACCTCGAACTCGCGCTGAAGGCCGATCGCCGCGTGCGCGCGTCGATGTTCTTCCGCCTGAACGGCGAACAACTCGACCGCATCGGCGAGGTGCTGACGTTGATCCACCTGAAGGACAGCGCGCAACGCACCGCAGGCAACCTGTCACACGGGCAGAAGCAGTGGCTGGAGATCGGCATGCTGCTGATGCAGGACCCGAAACTGCTGCTGCTCGACGAACCCGTGGCCGGCATGACCGACGAAGAGACGGAGCGCACCGCCGAGCTGTTCCTGTCGCTCGAAGGCAGCCATTCGCTGGTGGTGGTCGAACACGACATGAAGTTCATCGGCGAGCTGACCCAGGGCGGGCGCAACGGCAAGCGCGTCACGGTGCTGCACGAGGGCAGCGTGCTCGCGGAAGGCACGCTGGCCGAAGTGCAAGCGAACGACAAGGTCGTCGAAGTCTATTTGGGTAGGTAACACCCCCTACGCGCTTCGCGCGCCCCCTCCAGGGGGCGCCACCAGCGGCCCGGCGAAGCCGGTTCCGCGGTGTCCGCTGGGTTGGTGGAGTGCCGCGCGGGCACTTCAGCGCACGAGGGCGAGGCGGAGCGGTTTGGAGAAGGCAATGCTCAAGGTCGAAGGCATCAACCAGTACTACGGCGGCTCGCACATCCTGCGCGACGTGGCGTTCGAGGCGAAGCAGGGCGAGGTGACGGTCATCCTCGGGCGCAACGGCGTCGGCAAGACCACGCTGCTCAAGAGCCTGATGGGCGTGGTGCCGGTGAAGACCGGCACCGTGGCGCTCGATGGCCAGCCCGTCACACGCGATACCCCGTATGAGCGCGTGCGCAAGGGCATGGGCTACGTGCCACAAGGGCGCGAGATCTTCGGGCGGCTGACGGTGGAAGAGAACCTGCGCATGGGCCTGGCCTACAAGCCGGCGCGCACGCCGATTCCTGCGGAGCTGTTCGAGCTGTTCCCGGTGCTGAAGCAGATGCTGCATCGGCGCGGCGGTGATTTGTCGGGCGGCCAGCAACAGCAGCTGGCGATCGCACGCGCGCTGGCGGCTGGCCCCAAGCTGTTGATCCTCGACGAGCCGACCGAAGGCATCCAGCCGTCGATCATCAAGGACATCGGGCGCGTGATCCGCATGCTGGCGGATCGGGGCGACATGGCGATCATCCTGGTGGAGCAGTACTACGACTTCGCGGCCGAGCTGGCCGATCAATACCTCGTGATGGAGCGTGGCGAGGTGATCCAGCGGGGGCAGGGCAAGGACATGGAAGCCGAAGGCGTGCGGCGGTTGATGTCGATCTGACGGGGGTCGTTCGCGTGGCTCAGGTGCAGGCGCAGATCGACGCCCGACAAGACGCGGACACCTGTTTCTCGGCACGGCACGCCGCTTGTAGCGCAGGCATGGGCAGGGGCCGGCAGCGCGCCTGCGTGGGTGGCGAGGAGCACAGAACTCGTGGCCGGCGCGCAAAGCGCGCTTCGTGCACTGACTCGCGGCGGTTGTCTGAACGCAGCGACGCAGTCGCGGAGCGAGTTCTGCCGCGCGGCCTCGAGTTCGAGCACCACAGCGAACCCTCGCGTCAGCGAGGGCGCCCACACCGAAGCGCTGCCGGCCCCTGCCCATGCCTGAGCCCGCGCCCCTCTCTGCAAGCCCCCCATCAGCCCCAACACTGCAGCTTTCCCTGCAAAAACGCCCCCATCACGCCACAATCCGCCGGTCACTCCCCATGGAAGCCTGCCATGCTGACCGTCCATCACTTGAACAACTCCCGCTCGCAGCGCGTGCTGTGGCTGCTCGAAGAACTCGGTGTGCCGTACGAGGTGAAGCGCTACCAGCGCGACCGCAAGACGATGCTCGCTCCCCCTGAGCTGAAGGCCGTGCACCCGCTGGGCAAGTCCCCCGTCATCACCGATGGCAGCGCCACGCTGGCCGAGTCGGGCGCGATCGTCGAATACCTGATCGACCGCTACGGTGAGGGCCGGCTTGCGCCAGCGCGCGGCACGCCCGAGCAGCTGCGCTACACCTACTGGTTGCATTACGCCGAAGGATCGGCCATGCCGCCGCTGCTGCTGAAGCTGGTGTTCGACCGCATCGGCAGCGCACCGGTGCCGTTTTTCGTGAAGCCCATCGTGCGCACCATCGTCGACAAGGCGATGAAGGGCTTCATCAGCCCGCAACTGAAGACGCACCTCGACTACATGGAGGCCGAACTCGGCAAGAGCGAATGGTTCGCGGGCACCGAATTCACCGCGGCCGACATCCAGATGAGCTTTCCGATCGAGGCAGCGGCCTCGCGCGCCGGCCTCGACGCCACCCGCCCGCGACTGTGGGCCTGGCTGCAGCGCATCCATGCGCGGCCGGCCTATCAGCGCGCGCTGGAGGTGGGCGGCCCGTACGACTACGCTTGACGCCGCCACACCCGGCGCATGCACTGAAGGCATACCCCACGCACGATTCGGCAATCGACCGGCGGCGGCTCGCTCCCTAGACTGCCTGCACGTCAACACGTGGAGGCAGTTGCATGCATGCGGTGGTCATCGGCGCGGGAATCATCGGCCTGTGTACGGCCCGCGCACTGCTCGATGCCGGGCATGAGGTCACGCTGCTGGATGAGGCCGAGCAACCGGCCTCCGGCGCGAGCGGGCAGAACGGCGCACAACTGAGCTACGCCTACGTGGCACCGCTGGCGACACCGGCCGTGCTGCGCGAGCTGCCGGCCCTGCTGACGGACGCTCATTCACCGCTGCGCGTGCAGCTCTCGTTGTCGCCCCGTTTCATGGCGTGGGGATTGCAGTTCCTGTGGGCATGCCGGCATCGTCAGGTCGAGCGCACCACGCATGCCCTGCTGCAGCTCGCCGAGTTGAGTCGGCAGCAGCTGCATGAATGGATGGCAGGCAGCGGGCCTCAGGGCCTCGATCACCGGCGCAACGGCAAGCTCGTGGTGTACCGCTCGCCCGCGGCATTTGGCGCGGCCCAACGGCAGATGGCCTTGCAGGCCCGGTGGGGCTGCCGGCAGCAGGCATGGGATGCGCAAACCTGCGTCGCACGCGAGCCTGCGTTGGAAGGCGTGCCCCTCGCCGGCGGCATCTACACCCCGGATGAGGAAGTCGCGGACTGCCGCAAGGTCTGTCTGGCGCTGTTCAAGGAGGTGTCACGCCACCCGCGTTGCCGCACGCTGCTTGGCGCGCGCATCACCGGGTGGGAGACAGACGGCGGCCGAGTGCGCTCCGTGCAGGTGCGCCTGCTGCATGGCGAGGAGCAACTGCGCGCCGAAGCCGTCGTGGTGGCTTGCGGAATCGGCAGCAACGAGCTGCTGGCGCCGCTGGGCGTGCGCTTGCCGATCGAAGCCCTGAAAGGCTACAGCCTCGAGATCGATCGCGCGGCGCTGCGGCGGTATCCGCAGTGCAGCATCACCGACAGCGCACGCAAGGTCGTGTTCGCGCCACTGGGCAGCGGTGCCGATGCCAGGCTGCGTGTGGCGGGCATCGCCGAGCTGGGCCGGCGGGACGTGTCATTGGACCGCGCGCGCCTGGGCCAGCTTTCGCAGGCCGCATCGGCGGTGTTCGGGTTTCAGGCAGCGGTCGACGTGGGCGACCTCTCGCCGTGGGCCGGCCTGCGCCCGATGACGCCCACCGGCCTGCCGTACATCGGCCGCGTGCGTCGCTGGCAGAACGTCTATGCCAACACGGGGCACGGCGCGCTCGGCTTCACGCTCGCTTTCGGTTCCGCCGCGCTGCTGGCCGATCTTCTGGCAAGGCGGGAGCCTCTGCGGCAGTTGCAACCGTTCGCGCGTTCGCCGCTGGCAGCGGTGTAGCCGCGGGCGCCTGCAGTACGGCAGCCATGGAGTCGATCAGATGACGCACCACCGCACTCGTCGGTGCATCGTGCAGTTGCATCGCATGCACGGTGATCGCGATCTCGGGTTCCACCACCGCCACGTCGAGGCCGAGCGTCGCCTGTGCGGCGCGCCCGGTGAACGAGTCGACCAGCGCCACACCCATGCCCTCGCGTGCAAGCGCCATCGCCGTGTGATGGCTGTGCGCGAGCACGCGGGTGCTCAGCTCGATGCCTTGCACGGTACGGGCGTTGTGCAGCAGGCGCCCGAGCGGGTCGGACGCGTCCAGGTCGATCACCGGCAGCTGCGCCAGCTCTTCGAGCGTGACGCGCTCGCGCCCGAGCGACGGGCCGGCGCACACCAGCCGGCCCTGGGTCAGCGGCTGCGCGACCAGTGCAGGGTGCTGCGGCGCTTCGAAGGCAAAGCCCACATCGGCCTCGCGCAGCACGAGCGCGTCGACGATCTGCCGCGAGTGCAGCGTGCGCACCGACAGCCGCAGATCGCGGTGGCGCTGCATCACCCGCGCCAGTGCGCGGGGCAACCAGTCCTGCGACAGGCTGGGCACGCACAGCACCCGCAGCACGCCGCCCTCGCCATGGGCGAGGTTGTCCACGAGGCGCCGGATGCCGTCGAGCTTGAGATACAGCTGTTCCACGTCCGGGTAGAGCGCTCGCGCTTCCCGGGTGGGCACCAGCCGGCCCTTGATGCGCTGGAACAGCGCAAAGCCCGCGTGGCGCTCGGCCTGCTGCAGCAGGCGCGTCGCAGCGGGCTGCGTGATGTGCAGCATGTCCGCGGCGCCCTTGACCGTTCCGCATTGCATGACCGCAAAGAAGACTTCGATGTAGCGGATGCGCATGGCGCGGATGGTAGCGGCGGGGCTGCCGGGAAGCATCATGTGGCGGCTCATGCAAACAACGCATGAAGAACCAGGGAAAACCCAACCCGATCGGCATTGAAACGAGTGATTCATGATTGGTAGCATGAAACAGTCGTTTCAATGGCGCCGACACGCCTCGTCATCCGTGAACACCCACGACATCGCCCAGCTGATCGATCGCCATTTCGACGCACTGAGCCCCGAGCTGCAGCGTGCCGCGCGCTGGGCGCAGCAGCACCCGACCGAGCTGGGCCTGCAGTCGATGCGTGCCTCGGCCAAGCGCGCGGGCGTGGCACCGGCGACCATGACCCGCCTGGCTCAGACGCTCGGTTTCGAGGGCTTCGAGGCCTTCCGCGAGCCCTATCAGCGCGCCCTGGCGCGTGCCGGCCGCGACAACTACGTCACCCGGCCGGCCGCATCGTCGCAGGCGGGCGTGGCGGGCGAGCGCCTCGCGCGCCTGAACGAATCGCAACGCAACAACGTCGAATCGGTCGTCATCGCCAATGCGGCGACCAAGCTGCAGGCCGCGGCCGACACCATGCTCGCCGCCCGGCGGGTGCTGTTCGTCGGCCTGCGCGGCAGCATGGGCGTGGCGTATCACCTGTTCTATACGTACAGCATGCTGGCGCGCAACGGCGTGCTCGCCACCGACCTCGGCGGCACGCTGGTCGATCATGCCGCGCAGCTCGGCGCCGAAGACACGCTCGTGGCGGTCGGCCAGATGCCCTACACGCGTCAGACGGTCGAGGTGGTGGCGCAGGCTCGCGCCGCTGGCGTGCCGGTGATCGCGCTGACCGACAGCTCCCTCTCGCCCATTGCACGCTCGGCCCAGCACGTGTTGCTGTTCCAGGCGGAATCGCCTTCGTTCTTTCAATCGATGACCGGCGCTCAGGCGTTGGCCGAATCGCTGGTCGCGGCCGTGGCTGAACGCGGCGGCGCGCTGGTGCAGCAACGCCTGGCAGAACGGCGAGCCCAGCTGAAGGCGAGCCGCGCGTACTGGGAACGTCCCATCAGGAAATCAGAGCAATGACCCACGTTTTTCATCGTCAGCTCGACAGCCGGCTCCCCGTTGTCGTCTCGGCCGAGCGCATCACGTTCACGGATGCCGACGGTCGGCAGTACCTCGACGCTTGTGGCGGAGCGGCCGTGTCCTGCCTGGGCCATGGCCACCCCGAGGTGCTCGAGGCGATGCACCGGCAAATCGACCGCGTGGCCTATGCGCACACCAGCTTCTTCACCACCGAAGCGGCCGAGGAGCTGGCGGCCGAGCTGATCCGCCATGCGCCGGCCGGCATGAGCCGCGCCTACTTCGTCTCCGGAGGCTCCGAGGCGGTGGAGGCCGCGCTCAAGATGGCGCGGCAGTACTTCGTCGAGATCGGCCAACCGCAGCGCCGGCATTTCATCGCCAGGCGCCAGAGCTACCACGGCAACACGCTGGGCGCGCTGGCGGTGGGCGGCAACCAGTGGCGGCGCACGCAGTTCGCGCCCTTGCTGATGGGCGTCACGCACGTGTCGCCCTGCTACGAATACCGTGATCGCCGCGCCGACGAGACGCCGCAGCAATACGGCGCGCGGCTGGTGCAGGAACTCGAAGCGGCCATCGAGGCGCTCGGCGGCGATTCGGTGATCGCCTTCGTTGCCGAAACGGTGGTCGGCGCCACCGCTGGTGCCCTGGTGCCGGCGCCCGGCTACCTGCGGGGGGTGCGCGAGCTGTGCGACCGGCACGGCATCCTGCTGATCCTCGACGAGGTGATGTGCGGCATGGGCCGCACCGGCACCTTGCATGCGTGCGAACAGGAAGGCGTGGTGCCCGACCTGATGACCATCGCCAAGGGGCTGGGCGGCGGCTACCAGCCGATCGGCGCGGTGCTGGCGCAGGGGCGCATCGTCGAGGCGTTCACGCGCGGCAGCGGCATGTTCCAGCACGGGCACACCTACATCGGCCACCCGGTGGCCTGCGCCGCGGCGCTCGCGGTGCAGCGCATCATCCAGCGCGACGGGCTGCTCGCGGCCGTGCGCCGCCAGGGTGACGCGCTGGCAACACGCCTGCAGGCGGCCTTCGGCCAGCACCCTCACGTGGGCGACATCCGCGGGCGCGGGCTGTTCCAGGCGCTGGAGTTCGTGCGCGACCGCGACAGCAAACAACCGTTCGACGCGCACCTGAAACTGCACGCCCGCATCAAGCGGGAGGCGATGCGGCACGGGTTGATGGTCTACCCGATGGGGGGCACGATCGACGGCAAGTGCGGCGACCATGTGCTGCTGGCGCCGCCGTTCATCGTCACCGATGCCGATCTCGATGCGATCGTCGAGCGCCTGACCGCGGCCGTTCATGGTGCGCTGTCGGAGCTGCCGGCCGGGAGTGCAGCATGAGCGTGCAGTTGCCGTCGGGCAGCGTGCCGGCCGAATGGCCGGCCAGCGCGCACAGCTGGAAGCCGGTGCCGATCGGTGTGGCGCCGAACGGCGCGCGCCGTTCCCAGCGGGACCACCATGCGCTGCCGATCGCCGCGGACGAACTTGCAGACTGTGCTGCCTCGTGCCTGGCCGCCGGTGCGACGTGGTTCCACGTCCACGTGCGCGACGATGCCGGTGGCCACACGCTCGACGCCGGCCGCTACCGCGAAGCCTTCGCGGCCATCCGCCAGCGCGTCGGCCCGGGCCTGGTGCTGCAGATGACCACGGAGGCCGTCGGTCGCTACAGCCCGCTGGAACAGATCGCCGCGGTCGAGGCGGTGCAGCCCGAGGCCGTGTCGATCGCGGTGCGTGAGCTGCTGGCCGACGAGTCGGTGCTGTCGCGCGCCTGCGGGTTCATCGAGCACCTGAAGCGGGCCGGGACCGCGGTGCAGTTCATCGTCTACGACCCGGCCGACCTGTCGCGGCTGGTCGCGCTGCATGCAGCGGGCGGCGCGTTGCAGGGCTGCCCCGAGGTGCTGTTCGTGCTCGGATCCTATGCATCGCGGCGTGCGGGCCACCCGCGCGACCTGCTGCCGCTGCTCGCGGTGCTGCCGCCGCACTGGAACTGGTCTGCCTGCGCGTTCGGGTCCACCGAAGCTGCCTGTCTCACGGCAGCCGCCGCGATGGGGGGCGGCGTGCGCATCGGTTTCGAGAACAACGTGCACCTGCCCGACGGCAGCGCTGCGCCCGACAACGCCGTGCAGGTGATCCGCATGGCCCACACGCTCGACGTCATGGGCATCCCCCGTGCGTCCTGTCGTCAGACGCGCGACCGGTTCTTCGGCGTCTGAATCCCGTCACCCTTCACCAACCCAAGGAGACAAAAAAGTGACTCACCAACTAAAGAAATCGCCCCTGCGCGCGACCCTCGCTGCCGTCGCCCTCGCGTCGCTGTCGATGCCGTGGAGCGGCGCCCTCGCACAGCAGAAGTTCGTGACGATCGGCACCGGCGGTGTCACCGGCGTCTACTACGCAGCAGGCGGTGCGATCTGTCGTCTCGTCAACAAGGATCGCGCCAAGCACAACATCCGCTGCTCGGTGGAGTCGACGGGCGGTTCGGTGTTCAACATCAACACGATCAAGGCCGGTGAGCTCGACATGGGCGTGGCGCAGAGCGACGTGCACTACAACGCGCTGAAGGGCGTCGGCCAGTTCAAGGACAGCGGGGCATACGGTGATCTGCGGGCGGTGTTCTCGCTGCATCCCGAGCCCTTCACGGTGGTTGCGCGCAAGGATGCCGGCATCAAGAAGTTCGAGGACTTCAAAGGCAAGCGCTTCAACGTAGGCAACCCGGGATCGGGCACGCGGGCCTCGATGGAGGAGTTGCTCAGCGCGATGGGCTGGAAGCTCAGCACCCTGGGACTGGCCGCGGAACTGAAGGCCGACGAACACGGCCCCGCGCTGTGCGACGGCAAGATCGACGGCTTCTTCTACGCGGTGGGCCACCCTTCCGCGAACATCCAGGATCCGGCCACCACGTGCGGCGCGCAGCTCGTGTCGCTGACCGGACCGGCCGTCGACAAGCTGGTCAAGGAGAACGCCTACTACGCCAAGGCGGTGATCCCGGGCGGGCTGTACCCCAACAACCCCCAGGAGACCCACACCTACGGCGTGCTGGCCACGTTCGTCAGCTCTTCCAAGGTGCCTGCCGACACGATCTATGCCGTCGTGAAGGCGGTGTTCGACAACTTCGACGACTTCAAGAAACTGCATCCGGCGCTTGCCAACCTGAAGCCCGAGAACATGATCAAGGACGGCCTGTCGGCTCCGCTGCACGAGGGTGCGGCGCGCTACTACCGGGAACGCGGCTGGATCAAGTGACGGTTGCGGACGGCCTTGCATGAGGCCGTAGCGCTTACCCGGCGAGACGGGGTGGCCCTTGGGCCGCCCGTCTCGCGCCTTGGAAGGAACGAAGATGAGTGACATTGAGAAGGCTGCACCAGACTTGCAGCAGCTGGTGGCGGAGGCCGACACCGGAGGGCGGGCTGCCAGCGGGTGGGGCGGAGGGGTCGTGTTCGGCGTGGCGTTGCTGTGGGCTCTTTTCCAGCTCTGGTATGCCTCGCCGCTGCCGTTCTCGCTCGGCATCGGCTTGCTGAACGACACCGAGGCGCGCGCGCTGCACCTGGGCCTGGCGTTGTTTCTTGCATTCCTGGCGTATCCCGCCACCAAACGATCGGCGCGCGACCACATCCCGGTGCTCGACTGGCTTTTCGCGGCCGTCGCTGCCTTCGCCGGTGCGTACCTGCTGCTGTTCTACCGTGAACTCGCGACCCGCCCGGGTCAGCCCACCACGCTCGACATCGTGACCGCGAGCGCCGGCCTGCTGTTGCTGCTCGAGGCGACGCGCCGCGCGGTCGGCCTGCCGATGACCATCCTCGCGATGGTCTTCCTCGCCTATGTCTTCCTCGGCCCGCACCTGCCGGACGTGATCGCGCACAAGGGTGCATCGCTCGAGCGCATGGTCTCGCACATGTGGCTCACGACGGAAGGCGTCTACGGCGTGGCCCTCGGCGTATCGGTGTCGTACATCTTCATCTTCGTGCTGTTCGGCTCCCTGCTCGACCGTGCCGGTGCCGGCAACTACATGATGCAGGTCTCGTTTGCATTGCTCGGCCACCTTCGAGGCGGCCCGGCGAAGGTGGCCGTGGTGTCTTCGGGATTGAACGGGCTGATCTCCGGCTCTTCGGTGTCGAACGTGGTGTCCGGTGGCATCTTCACCATTCCCCTGATGAAAAAAGCCGGCTATGGCGGCATCAAGGCGGGTGCCATCGAGACGGCTTCTTCAGTCAACGGCCAGATCATGCCGCCCGTGATGGGCGCCGCGGCTTTCCTGATGGTCGAGTACGTCGGCATCCCGTACACCGACATCGTCAAGCACGCATTCCTGCCCGCGGTGATCTCCTACATCGCGCTGTTCTACATCGTGCATCTAGAGGCCCTGCGCATGGGCATGGAGCCGATGGCCAAGGCACGCCAGCGCAGCTTCGGCCAGAAGCTCACGAGCTGGGGCCTGGGTGTTTCGGGCACGATCGTGGTGTGCGGTCTGGTGTACTGGGTCGCCCTTGCCGCGAAGAACCTGCTCGGTGCTGCCGCCCCCTGGGTGCTCAGCGCCCTGTTGGCTGCCGCCTATGTCTGGCTGCTTCGCATCGCGAGCCGTTACCCCGACCTGCCGGAGGAGATCGACGTCAACAACCCGGTGCTGCCTCCGACCTGGCCCACGGTGCGGGCAGGACTGCACTTCCTCATTCCCATCGGCATCCTGATCTGGTGCCTGATGATCGAGGAGATGTCGCCGTCGCTGTCGGCCTTCTGGGCCACGGCGGTGCTGATGGTGCTGATGCTCACGCAGCGTCCGCTGATGCGCTGGTTCCGCGGTGAAGGCGAACTGGCCGGCGCGTGCAAGCAGGGCTGGTCCGAGGTGGTGCGGGGGTTGAACGACGGCACGCGCAACATGATCGGCATCGGTATCGCGACGGCCACTGCAGGCATCATCGTCGGCGGCATCACCCTGACCGGCCTGGGCCTGCGCATGACCGACTTCGTCGAGGTCGTCTCGCAGGGCAACGTGATCCTGATGCTGCTGTTCACGGCCTTCGTCTGCCTGGTGCTCGGCCTCGGCGTGCCGACCACGGCCAACTACATCCTGGTGGCCTCGCTGATGGCGCCGGTGATCGTGGAACTCGGTGCGCAGTCCGGCCTCGTGATCCCGCTGATCGCGGTGCATCTGTTCGTCTTCTACTACGGGATCATGGGCGACATCACGCCGCCAGTCGGGCTGGCGTCGTTCGCCGCGGCGGCGATCTCGGGCGAAGACGCGATCAAGACCGGCGTCCAGGGGTCGATCTACGCGATGCGCACCGTGGTGCTGCCGTTCGTGTTCGTGTTCAATCCGGCGCTGCTGCTGATCGACGTGCACGGCTGGTGGGAGGTCGGGCTCGTGGCGATTGCCAGCACCATCGCTTCGCTTGCTTTCGCCGCGGCCACGATGCGGTACTTCCGCAACCGCTGCCGCTGGTGGGAGACGGCGCTGCTGCTGGTGGCCGCCTTCGCGTTGTTCCGTCCCGACTGGTTCATGGACAGGATGGCCGCGCCCTATGAGGAAGTGCCGGCAAGCCAGGTCTTCAGCGTGGCTGAGAAGCTGGACGAGAATGATCGCCTGGTGCTGGTGATCAATGGCACCAACATCGAAGGCGACGAGATCCGCAAGACCGTGGCGGTTCAGTTGCGCGAGCCAGGGCCGGGCCGTGAACGGCTGCAGAAGGCGGGCATCACCATCACGTCGCTCGGCGAGAGCGTGCAGGTCTCGAACGTGCGCTTCGGCAGCGCAGCCAAGAAGGCAGGCTTCGAGATCGGGTGGGACGTTGCAGCCGTGAAGGTGCCAGCGGATCGTCCGTCGGCGCACTGGATGTACATCCCGGGCTTTGCGTTGATCGCCTTCGTGTGGTTCGCCCAGCGGGCGCGGTCCGGCCGGGAATCCCGCAAGCTGGCAGCCGCAGCTTCTTGAGGCCGCGTGCGGCGCTCTCTCAGGTGCGCCACACCCGCGGCGGGCAGGCACGCAACTGCCACGCCGCGTCGCGCCAGCCGGACCACACCGCGCCCAGCAGCGCCAGGGCCGGCTCGGTGCGTGCAGCCAGCACCCGCAACACGATCACGCGCGGATCTGGCGAGGTGGCCCCGGCGTGCCCCGCCAGCCCATGGCCTTCGAACGCGGCCCGCGCTGTCTCCAGCAGTCGCTCGCGGCGCGCCGCATCGATGGGCGAGCCCGCGGCAAACCACAGGGTGGCGAGCACGGTGCGGCCATCCCACCCCAGGGGGCTGTCGAGCAGGCGGGTGGTGAGCGGGTCTTCGGTGTCGAGGATGCCCCGTTCCAGCCAGGCGCCGGGCAGTTCGATCTGCTGCTCGAAGCGGCCTTGCGCAAACGGTTGACCTGCTGCGGGCAGGCCCAGCGCGAGGATGTCCCAGCCGATCATCTCGGCGCCCGGGGCGAGCTCGAAGCGCATGCGGTTGGACGCCTGGGCGCCGCTGTAGGCGATGGTTTCCAGCGGCAGCCACTCCAGCCGTGCGCCGGCGGCGACACGCGCAACGAGCGCTTGCTCGGCGAGCGCTCCCGCGCTCCGGTAGAAGCGCGTCGCACCCGGCGTCGTGATCAACGCATGGGCGCCCGTCTGTACATCGACGTCGATCTTCAGCACGTCACCCCCGACGATGCCGCCCGGCGGATGGACCAGCACGTGGTGGCAGACGGTGGGGCCCTCGGGGTGCAGGCTGGCGAGCACGCGCAGCGGGCCGTCGTGGCGGTCGTGGCCGATCGTTCGGCCGGTGTCGAAGCGGTAGCGGAGGTCGAGATGGCCGTGCCAGCCCATGCAACTGCCGGCGCAAGGCCGTTCCATCGTTCGAAAAGCCCGAAGTGTAGCGAGAGCGATACCCCGAAGGGGGGTCAGCGGCTGCTGGCAAAGCGCCGCAGGCCATCGAGGTCCAGCACGGTGAGGCCGCGGGGCTCGATGCGGATCAGGCCCGCCTGCTGCAAGCGTTGCAGGGCGACGTTGGCCCGCTGGCGCGACACGCCGGACAACAGCCCCACCTCGCCCTGCAGCAGGTCGACGTAGGGCCCCGGCTCGGGGTAGAGGTCCGGGTTGAACAGGCTCGCCAGGCAGCGCGCCACGCGTGCGTCCGGCCCCAGCAGCCGGTCGTATTCCAGCAGCCCGATGAACAGCCCGAGCCGCGCATTGAGCAGGTTCAGCAGATAGTGGTTGAACGGCAGGCTGGTGGTGCGCAGCCATTCGAAGGTCGTGCGCGGCATCATCGCGACCCGCGTGTCGCGCAGGGCGACGACGTCGTAGCGGCGGGCCTCCTTCTTGAGCACCGAACCTTCGCCGAACCAGCCGCCGGCCGTGACGCCCGTGAGCGTGGAGACCTTGCCTTCAGCCGAGGTGACCGACATCTTGGCCAGGCCCTCGATGATGCCCATCCAGTGCTCGACCGGCTCGCCGCTGCGGGCGACATGGCCGCCCGCAGCGACCGACGTCTCGGAGATTTCGCGAGCGGCGCGGTCGAACTCGGCAGGCGACAGGTTGCGGCCCCAGGTGGAGCCGCGCAGCATGTCGTGGAGGGTGGGCATCGGCACTTCCTTCGTGACGCCGCATTGTAGGAAGCGCCCCGGCGGCTACTGCGTGTCCGGCAGCTCCGCAATCGACTCGACCAGCTCGGGCCTCGCGTGCAGGTAGTGCGTGGTGCGCCGCTTGGCTTCGATGTCGCGGTACACCAGCGCGGCATGTTCCGGCGTGATGCCCAGCGCACCCGCCAGCTCGTCGGCGGGCACCTGGTGGTTGTGCGCCCACAGCGCGAGGTCCATCTGCTGGTAGGGCAGTGCGAAGTAGAACTCGTCCTGGCCTTGCGGCAGGCTGTAGGTGTCGGTGGTGGGCTGCGCCGCGCACACCTCGTCGGGCAGGCCCAGGTGCCGCGCCATCGCGTAGACCTGCGTCTTGTAGAGGTGCGCGATGGGCTTCAGATCGGCGGCGCCGTCGCCGTTCTTCACGAAGAAGCCCTGGTCGTACTCCAGCCGGTTCGGCGTGCCGATGACGGCGTAGTTGAGCCGGTCGGCGTGGAAGTACTCCATCGTCTTGCGCACGCGCTGCTTGAAGTTCGTGGCAGCGACGATCTGCAGGTATTCGCGTACCGGCAGCCGGGCCTCCTGCAGCGCGCCATCGGGCGATTGCACGATCAGCTTGAAGTAGTTGATGCCGCCCGCGGTGCCGCCGGCGATCACGATCTTGTTCTTCCAGCCCTCGCCGTAAGCAGGGAACACCCGGCGGATGGCCT
Source organism: uncultured Caldimonas sp. (assembly GCF_946480305.1). The sequence goes on along the minus strand of NZ_CAMLJQ010000005.1, from coordinate 137,443 downwards.
CGTCGCGCTGCCGGTAGCAGCCGAGCGCCTGCAGCGCGGGAGCGATGTTGTGCACTTCATAGGCGATGCCGAGGTGCTCGGCCACCTGCCGACCCCGGTCGCCGCTGAAAGCACTCGAGTCCTGCTCGGGCAGCAGCAGCCCAAACACCTTCTTCGGGCCGAGCGCGCGTACGGCGAGCGCCGCGCAGGTCGAGCTGTCGATGCCGCCGGACAGCGCGATGATCACGCCGCGGCGGTGCAACCGGGTGGCGACGGTGTCGACCATCCAGCGGGCGATGCGGTCGGCTTCGCGCTCCAGGTCGAGCGCGAGCACGGCGGGGGTCAGCGGGGCGCGGTTCATGCGTTGCTCACCGGCCTGCCAGCTTGCGCTGAACGAAGGCGTCGACGTTGTCCAGGCTGTCCAGGTTCTCGGGCACCATCTCTTCGTCGTCCACCTTGATCGAGTAGGTTTCTTCGAGAAAGGTGATCAGCTCCAGGAAGCCGGTGGAGTCGAGCACGTGTTGCTCCATGAAGGAATCGGCATCGCCGAAGGATGTGCCCTGGGCGCCCATCAGGAAGTTGTCGAGGATGTAGGCGCGAACCTGCTGTTTGATGTCTGGCATGTCGTCGGGTCCTGTTGTGGTTCGTTATGGAGAAGTGGTCGCGGCAGCGCGCAGGGGAGCCTTGGTGATCTTGCCGCTGTCGGTCTTGGGCAGTGCCGGAACGATGTCCACGTACTTGGGCACCATGTAGCTTTCGAGCCGGGCGAGGCAGTGCTTGATCAGCTCGCGCTCGGTGAGCCGTGCGCCGGGTTGCAGCGTGACGTAGGCCTTCACCGCTTCGCCCAGCGCCGGGTCGGGGACGCCGATGACCGCGGCTTCGCACACGCCCTCGATCGCATGCAGTGCGTTCTCGACTTCGCGCGGGCTGACCTTTTCGCCACGGCTCTTGATGATGTCGTCACGGCGCGCGACGAAGTACAGCCAGCCGTCCGCGTCGGTGCGGAAGATGTCGCCGGTGTGCAGCACCGTCTCACCCGTCTCGGGGCAGCGCTTGAGCCGCTGCGCCGTTTCCTCCGGCTTGCGCCAATAGCCCTGCATCACGTGCGGGCCGTGCACCACCAGCTCGCCGGTGCTGCCGTTGGGCAGGCGCCGGCCCTGCTCGTCGACCAGCCACAGTGCCTGGTTCGGCATGCCGCGACCCACGCTCTCGGGACGCAGGTCGAGTTGCTCGGGTGGCAGGTAGCTGATGCGCTTGCACTCGGTCTGGCCGTACATCGAATACAGCCGCGCTTGCGGAAAGGTGGCACGCAGCCAGGCCATCTGCGCCGGTGGCAGTGGTGCGGCCGCGCTGGTGACCAGGCGCAGTGCGCCGAGCGCATACCGGTCCAGGCTTTTCATGCCCATCCACTGCGCGAACATCGTCGGCACACCGGGGAACACGGTGGCCCGCTCGGTGGCCATGACCTCGAGCACCTTGGCCGGAAAGCTGAAGTTGCGCTCCAGCACGACCGTGGCCCCCACCGCCAGGCCGATCAGCACCTGGTAGAGCCCGTAGCTGAACGCCATCGGCAGCGCGCTGAGGATGACGTCGTGTTCGGTCATCGCCAGATAGGCGTTGACCGAACGGGCCGCGCTCAGCATGTTGTGATGCGTCAGCATCACGCCTTTGGGGGCACCGGTCGTGCCCGATGTGTAGATGATCGCGGCGAGTGCACTGCTGTTTGCATCGCCAGCGTCGGATGCGTTCGCACTGGCCGCCTCGGGCCAAGGCAATAGACGCGGATCGCCGGGTGCCGCTGGCTCGGGCGAAACGAGGCAGGTCTGCAGCAGCGGGGCGTGACCGAGCGCCTCGTGCCAGGCGGCGGCGAGGCTCGCCTGCGTCAGCATCGCGGTGGCACCGGAATCGTCGAGCAGGTGAGCGAGCTTGGCCGCTTTGGTCAGCGGATTGACCGGCACGGCCACGGCGCCAAGGGTCAACACCGCATAGAGGCCGATCACCATCTCGACGCTGTTGTCGAGGAACAGCACCACGCGGTCACCCGACAGGACATGACGTGCACGCAGGGCCTGGATCAGCACGTCGACCTGATTCGAAAGCTGCAAGTAGTTGAGGCGGCGTGCACCGCACACGAGGGCGGTCTTGTCCGGCCACCGCTGCGCCGAAGCGCGCAAGGGCTGATGCAGCAGCGTGGCGGTATCGAGCGCGGTCATGCGGCAGCCTCCGCAGCGGCCCGGGCCGACGGCGCGCGCACCATCTGCTCGTGCAGCAGCATGGTCGAGACGATGCCGACGAAGGCCATGTTGTCCGCGAAGCCGATGGCCCGGCCGGCCCGGCACTTTTCGAACAGCTTGCCCACGGCGCGCGGCTCGAAGTAGCCGGCATCGGCGATGCGCGCCGGGCTCAGCAGGTCGTCGACGTAGTCGACCGGGCGGCCCTCGACGAAAAAGCTTTGGCTGTCCGGCGCACGGTAGGGCTGCTTGGTACGCTGCCGGATCGACTCCGGCAGCAAGCCGGTGACGGACTTCTTCAGGATGTGCTTCTCGACCAGCCCGCGCAGCTTGTAGCCGGCGGGCAGCCGGTTCGCGAACTCGATCACCCGGTGGTCGAGGAAGGGGAAGCGGGCCTCGATGGAGGCTGCCATCGCCATGCGGTCACCCTGCGAGCTGAGCAGGTAGCCGGACAGCAGCGTGTGCGCTTCGACGTACTGGTCCTGTGCCAGCGGCTCCCAGCGGCCGATGCCTTCGGGCAGTGTCGGCTCGATGCGCTGCAGCGGGTCCCAGCCACCGAGCTGGTCCAGCACGTCCGCCGAGAAGAACTGCCACGCGCGACGCGTGGTGGTCCAGCGCGGCAGGTGGGCATAACCCGGGTGATGCAGGTGCTCCCGACCTTCGCTGAAGAAGCGCTGCGCGAAGCCGCGTGCGGCAGCCGGTGAGTGCTGCAGATAGGGGTAGAGCCGGTCGAGGATGCGTGCACGCCAGGCCGATTCAGGCTCGCGTGCCATGAAGCGGCGCACCTTGGCTTCCTTGTAGAGGTCGTAGCCGCCGAACACCTCGTCGGCACCTTCGCCGGTCAGCACCACCTTGTAGCCGGATTCGCGCACCTGTTGCGCCAGCAGCATCAGCGGAGCGGGTGCAGTGCGCAGCACGGGTGCTTCGGCATGCTGTACCACCCGGGGGAAGGCGGCCGCGATGTCCGAGCGCTTGCAGTGGAACGCGGTGTGGCGCGTCCCGAGCCAGGCGGCGAGCGCTTGTTGGTGCCGGCTTTCGTCGAACTCGTCGTCCTCGAACGTGACCGAGAAGCTGCGCAGCGGCGTGTCGGTGTAGTGGTGGATCAGCGAGGTGATGATCGACGAGTCGAGCCCTCCGCTCAGGTAGGCGCCCACCGGCACATCGGCCCGCAGTTGCAGGCGCACGGCATCGATCAGCAGTTCGCGCAGTTCGTCGGCACAGTCCTGCTCCGAGCGTGCGTGGGCGAGCGGGGCCGCCGGAAAGGTCCAGTCCCAGTAGCGCTGGACGTGGCTGCCCTGCGCATCGACCGTCATCACGTGGCCGGGCGGCAGCGAGAGCACGCCGTCGAAGGCACTGCGAGGGGAGAGCGGCGACCAGTAGGTGAACGTCTCGCCCAGTGCCTGCACGTCGAGCCGGCGAGGCACCTCCGGGCAGGCGAACAGCGCTTTCGCTTCCGAGGCATACACCAGCCGCCCGCCCGCGTAGGCGTAGAACAAGGGCCGGATGCCGGTGCGGTCACGGGCCAGCAGCAGGCGCTCGGCGCGCGCGTCCCACAGCGCCATCGCGAACTGGCCGTTGAGGCGTGACACGAAGGCGTCGCCGTGCTGCTCGTACAGGTGGACGATGACCTCGGTGTCGCTGTGCGTGTAGAAGCGGTGGCCCTGTGCTTCGAGTTCGGCGCGCAATTCCAGGTAGTTGAAGATCTCGCCATTGAAGACGACCCACACCGAGCGGTCTTCGTTGTGGATCGGCTGCGCGCCGCCCTCGAGGTCGATGATGCTGAGGCGGGCGTGCGCGAGCCCGGCCGGTCCTTCGGCGTACACCCCGCGTCCATCGGGCCCGCGGTGATGCAAGCGCGAGATCATGACCTCCAGCTCGCCGCGCTGAGGCGGCCGGTGGCCGTGGAGGTCCAGGATGCCCGCAATGCCGCACATGCCGCGTGTCTCTCAGTCGCCGTCGCGGTCGAAACCGGTGACGTACCAGCACTGCGCGTCGGTCGGGACGTCGCCTGTCCCGGCAGCAAAGAACAGCGGTGCCACGCCGTCCTTGGCGAGGAACCCGGCGCGCCGTATCTGGTCGGCCACCTCGCGCGGACCCTGGAACTCGAGCGAAAGCGCACTGGCTGGCTGATGGCGCACGAACCATGCGAAGCCGGTCAGCAGGCGGCAGCTGTCCTGCTTCGGCCGGCGGCAGAAAAAATCGCTGATCAGCAGGATGTCGTCGCGGCAGGTCCAGGCAACGTAGCCCAAAGGGCGGTGCTCCCGGTCCTCGGCGATGGAAATGCGCCAGCCGGGAAACCCTGGCGGCGCATAGCGCCAGCCGAGCATCTGGGCGCTGCGTTCGGACAGCAGCAATTCAGGGTCACGCCCGGCCCAGATTTCGTCCAGGCGGGGATCGTCCGCAGTTGCATCGCTCCACCGCAGTCCTGTCGCATGAAACATGGTGCGCACGGCGTCGAGAGCGCGCAGCGCCGCGTCGGCCGGGCGGGTCATCCACGGTTTCAGTGCGGGGTGCCTGCCACTGCGCAGCAGGAAGCGCAGGCGCAGCAGTTTCCCGTAGCGCGTGGTGCCGCCCAGGCGCTGCATGCCCGCGCGCGAGCACACCGCCTGCGACTTGGCATTGGGAAAACCGTAGATGAAGCCCAGCCGGGATGCCCCGAGCGCCAGGCCGCCACGCATCAACGTCAGGGCCGGGCCGAGCGAACGATGGGCCGGGGCGACGACGTAGTCCGCCAATGCCGCCACCAGATAGGAGGTGCCGCCGCGCCAGAAGGTGCGCGCATGCAGGCATTGCACGCCGACGGGACGTCCGCTGGCCTCGTCCTGCAACAACATGGCGATTCCCGGGCCGGCCGGGTTGGCGAGGTAGCCGTGATGAAGCTTGGCATGTGCGGCGACGGGTGTCATGCCGTCCAGGTTCTCGGACCACAGCGACTGGATCAGGTCTTCGTGCTCGGCCAAAGCCGATTCGCGCGCGGTGTAACGGGAACGCATGGATGCCGAAGCTCGTAGAGCACGGAACTTCCAACGGTCTTTGCAATGCAGTGAATGCGTATGCAAGGCGAGGCGATGCGGCTTCCGTGTACTCCTTCTCCTCGTGGGAGATCGTAACAGGCTGTTCACGCGCCGCGTGCGGGCCACCCCCAAGGTGGGGGGCCAATAAACAGGGGGTGACGCTGCGCAAGGTGCTGGCGCTCACTCGCTTCCGGATGCTCCAGCAGCAAATATCGGGCCCGCGCCGGTGGTCAGAACCACGCTCCGCGCGTCGTGCTGTGATGCGGCGGGCGGTGCCGCGGATCAGCGCTCAGCGAGCGGCAGGTCTGACCCCGCGTCAGGTCAGCAGGTCGAGCAGGCTGCGTGCAACGACCTTCGTCGCCCCACGCAGGTCCTCCAGCACCAGGTGCTCGTCGGCACGCTTGGCGTTCGATTCGAGCACGGTGCGCGGGCCCGCCCCGTAGATCACCGCCGGGATGCCGCGCTCGCAATAGAGGCGCACGTCGGTATAGAGGGGCGTGCCCATCGTCGGCGGCTTATGGCCGAACACCGCTTCCCCATGGCGTTGCAGCGCTTCGACGAGGGGGCCGTTGCCGGGCAGCGGCTTCAGCGGGTGCGCCAGCAGCAGGCGGCGGATCTCCACGGTAATGCCCGGCACGCCGGCCGCCGCCTCGGCGATCACCTGACGCAACTCGACCTCGACCTCGGCCGGCACCTCTTCGGGAATCATCCGTCGGTCGAGCTTGAAGCTGACCTTGCCCGGCACGACGTTGGTGTTCGTCCCGCCTTCGATGCGACCCACGTTGAGGTACGGATGGCGGATGCCCGGCACCTGCGACAGCGTGTGGCGGTAGACCTCGTTGCGGGCATAGAGTGCATTGAGCAAGGTCACGGCGCCTTGCAACGCGTCGATGCCGGTATGAGGGATCGCGGCATGCGCCATGCGACCATGCACGGTCACCTCCATTTGCAGGCAGCCGTTGTGTGCGGTCACGACCTCGTGGCTGAAGCCGGCGGCGATGAGCAGGTCGGGGTGAGTCAGGCCGCGCGCGAGCAGCCAGCCAGGCCCGAGTTCGCCGCCGAATTCTTCGTCGTAGGTGAAGTGCAGCTCGACGCTCCCCCGCAACGGCGCACGCAGCGATTCGAGTGCGCGCACGGCGAAGGTGTAGGTCGCGAAGTCGCTCTTGCTGACGGCAGCCGCCCGGCCGTAGAGCTTGCCGTCGACCACCTCGCCGCCATACGGGTCGTGCGTCCAGCCTTCGCCGGGTGGCACCACGTCGCCGTGCGCATTGAGGGCGATCGTGGGGCCGGCACCATAGTGCCGCCGCACGATGAGATTGGTGATCGACTGCAGCCCGTGGGCGTGCACCGTTTCGGGGGGCACCGGGTGTTTTTCTGCTGCGAGGCCGAAGCCGTGCAGCAGCTCCGCGGTTCGCTCGGCATGTGGCGCGTTGTTGCCCGGCGGCGTATCGGTGGGCACGCGCACCAGTTCCTGCAGGAAGCGAACCTCCTCGTCGAAGTGAGCGTCGATCCAGGCGTCGATCTGCTGGTAGCGGTCGGTCATGGGTGCTCCGCCAGTTGTGCCAGCAAGTGGCTGAAGGCGTCGACGCACAGCTGGGCATCGTCGGCGGTGATGGTTTCCAACGGGTTGTGGCTGATGCCGGCGTTGCCGCCGCGTACGAACAGCATGGCCTGCGGCATCACCTCGTGCAGCTTCATCGCGTCGTGGCCGGCGCCGCTGGGCATGTGGTGCAGCGGCAGCCCGAGGGCGGACACGGCGTGCTCCCAGCGCGCCTGCCATGCGGGGTGGCTCGGTGCCGCTGCGGCGCGCATCGCTTCTTCCGCCCGGTACTGCACGCCTCGCCGTTCGCAGATGCGGGCCAGTTCGGCGAGCACGTCGGCGACGAGGCGGTCGCGTTGCGCATCGGTCGGTGCGCGCAGGTCGAGGCTGAAGCGACACCGTCCGGGCACGACGTTGATGGAGCCGTTCGGCACCTCGAGCATGCCCACGGTGCCGACCGAATCGCCATCCTCGGCGGCGCGACGCTCCACGTACAGGCACAACTCGGCCACGGTGGCGGCGGCGTCGCGTCGGCGGCCCATCGGCGTGGTGCCGGCGTGGCTGGCCGTGCCGGTCACCTCGCCGAGGTAGCGCACCCCGCCATTGATGGAGGTCACGATGCCCAGCGGCAGGTCCAGCTCGTCGAGCACCGGGCCCTGTTCGATGTGTACTTCGACGAAGCCGTGATAGCGCGCCGGGTCGCGTTTCAGCAGCGCAATGTCCTCGGGGCGCAGGCCTGCACTCTGCATCGCTTCGCGCATCGTGATGCACTGCGCGTCCACCTGCTCGAGCCAGCGCGGATCGAACTGGCCGATCAGTGCACCCGAGCCGAGGAAGGTGGCCTTGTAGCGCTGGCCTTCCTCTTCGGCGAAGCCCACCACCTCGATGCCGAAGGGAAGCCGCCGCCCTTGCGCGTGCAGCGTCTGCACGCAAGCCATGGGCACGAGAATGCCCAGCCGGCCGTCGTACTTGCCGCCGTTGCGCACCGTGTCGTAGTGCGAGCCGGTCAGCAGCATCTTCGCGGCCGGGTCGGTGCCGTGGTAGCGGCCGACGACGTTGCCCACCGCGTCCTCGTGCACGTCATCGAAACCGCACGCGTGCATCCATTCCCGGAGCTGGCGGGAACAGGCGCGGTGCGCGTCGGTCAGGTAGGTCACCGTGAGCTGGCCGTGCTCGGCATAGCCGGGGTCGCTGTGCTGCGCGAGCGCCTCGGCCCAGTCCCAGACCTGCAGGCCTTGCGTCGGCACCGCACCGAACTTGTCGTTCAGCCGGATCTCGGCGATGCGGTGGATGTTGCGCAGGCATTCGGCGAATTCAATCTCCGGGTGATTCGCCAGCCGGCGCTCGAAGGTCGCGATGATCTCGCGGCGCGTGAGGCCGGTGCCCCGGGGGCCGCGCACGGCCAGGATGAAGGGCCAGCCGAACCTGGCGTTGTAGCTGGCGTTCAGGCGCTGCAGTTGATCGAACTCTTCGGGCGTGCAGTGCGTCAGGCCGGCGCGCGACTGTTCGCCGGTGGACTCGGCCGTCAACTGCCCCGCGATGGCGGCCTTGCCGGCCAGCTCGGGGTGGGCACGGATCAGCGCCAACTGCCGCTCCCGGCCGCCTTCGCGTACCGATTCGACCAGTGCGCGCTTGAGCTGTGCCAGCGTGCGGAAAGGCCGCTTCGACACCGCTTCCTGCGCCACCCAGGGCGAGTGTTCATAGGTGCCGTCCAGCAGCGCGACGAATTCGTCCGGCGCCGCTGCATTGAGTCGTTCCAGCGTCAGCACGCTCACTCCCAGATGAAGGCTGTTGTTGCGTCGAACGGATGCACCTGTTTCCAGTGCCGCGCGATGTCGATGCGGCGCGCGACCCACACCCGGTCGTGCGACTCGACGTGATCGAGAAACTTCTGCAGCGCCTTGAAGCGCCCCGGCCGGCCGAGCAAGCGACAGTGCATGCCGATCGACATCATCTTTGGCGCCTCGCTGCCTTCGGCATAGAGCACGTCGAAGGTGTCACGCAGGTAGGTGTAGAAGTCGTCGCCGTGCGAGTAGCCCTGCGGCAGCGAAAAGCGCATGTCGTTTGCGTCCAGCGTGTAGGGCACGACGAGATGCGGCGCCAGCGTGCCGTCGGCGCACTTCACCTGCAGCCAGAAGGGCAGGTCGTCGCCGTAGTAGTCGCTGTCGTAGTCGAAGCCACCATGCTCGACCACCAGTCGGCGCGTGTTGGGGCTGTCACGGCCGGTGTACCAACCGAGTGGCAGCTCGCCGGTCAGGCGTTCGATGATCTCGACGCCGCGGCGCAGGTGTGCACGTTCAGTGTCTTCGTCCGTGCTTTGGTAATGGATCCAGCGCCAGCCGTGGCAGGCGATCTCGTGGCCCAGTTCGACGAAAGCGCGCGTCACCTCGGGGTGCCGCTCCAGCGCCATCGACACGCCGAACACCGTGAGCGGCAGCGCGCGCTGCTCGAACTCACGCAGGATGCGCCACACGCCTGCACGCGAGCCGTACTCGTAGATCGACTCCATGCTCAGGTGCCGTGCGGGGTAGGCGGCGGGATTGAACATCTCGCTGAGGAACTGTTCGCTGCCGGCATCGCCATGCAGCACGGAGTTCTCTGCACCTTCCTCGTAGTTGAGGACGAACTGCACCGCGATGCGGGCCTGTCCGGGCCACTGTGCGTGCGGCGGGTGCTCTCCGTATCCGATCAGGTCGCGGGGGTAGCGGCTCATGGGCTGTTCACAGGCTTTCGGTGAGGGCGGTTTCGAGATCCGGCATGCGCGGGTCGAGCCTGAGGTTGCGCTCGACGTTGTCCAGATGGCTTTCCATCAGGCGCACGGCAGCACGGGCGTCGCCGCGCTCCAGCGCGTCGACGATCGCGACGTGCTCTTCGAAGGAATGCTCGGCTGAATGCGCAGACTGGTACATCAGCGAGATCAGCGAACTGCGCGAGACGAGGTCCTGCAGCATCTCGGCCAGCACCTCGTTGCCGAGCAGGCGGGCGAGCACGACGTGGAAGTCCGCCAGCAGCCGGGTACGGCCCGGCACGTCGGTGCGCCGCACCGCCGCCTGCTCGCGCTTCAGGTGATCGCGCAATTGCGCCACTTGCGGCGGCGTGATGCTGGCTGCGAGCCGGCGCACCATCACCGCTTCGAGCATGTTGCGCACCTCGAACACCTGGCGCGCCTCGTCGACGCTCGGCCGCGCGACGAAAGCACCACGCGCGGGCTCGAGCGTGACGAGCTTGTCGCGGCTGAGCTGGTTCAGCGCCTGCCTCACCACCGTGCGCGACACCTTGAAGATGTCGGCGATCTTCTGTTCGGCAAGCTTGGTGCCGGGCATCAGGCGACGTTCGACGATGGCCGTCGTGATCGACTCGACGATGCGCTGCGTGGTGTTGCCACCGCCCTCGGCCGGCGCTGAAACCGCCCGCTTGGCAGCAGAACGTGGGGAAGGCGACCGGGCCATGCGGTGAGGTGAGAACAATTCGGTGCTTGATGTGTACGCGAAACTGTATACACTTTGCCGCCATCCGCAAAGAGATTCGTGCAACGCATTCGCACCACGATCACCATGGGCAGACTCACCACACACGTCCTCGACACGATGCACGGTTGCCCCGCGGCCGGCATGCAGGTGCGGCTGTACCGGCTTCAGGGCACCGATGCCTGCGAGCTGAAGTCGCTCGCGCTCAATGCCGATGGCCGGGCCGACGCTCCGCTGCTGGAGGGGGAAGCCTTCCAGCCAGGGCGATATCGGCTGGTGTTCGAGGTGGCGGCGTATTTCCGAGCGCGAGGCGTCGCGATTCCAGACCCGGCATTCCTTGACACGGTGCCGCTCGACTTCGGCATCGCAGATGCCACGCAGCACTACCACGTGCCGCTGCTCGCGAGCCCGTGGGCTTATTCCACCTACCGGGGGAGCTGACGCGCCGCCTTCATCTGCACGTCGCCGCGGAGCCCGGCCGATGGCCGGTTTGCGACGGTCCTCCTTACAGAGCCCGCAGTGGTAAGGTGAACCGGCCCCGGGTGCCAGCCCGGGCCGACAAGAGAGTTCACGCATGGACGCATACCTGCTCGACTGGGCCAACCTGCTGCTGCGATGGGCGCACGTGATCACCGCGATCGCGTGGGTCGGCTCCTCGTTCTACTTCGTCTTCCTCGACAACAGCCTCACGCCGCCAACCGCGCCGGATCTCAAGGCCAAGGGCGTGGATGGCGAGCTGTGGGCCGTGCACGGCGGCGGCTTCTACAACCCGCAGAAATACCTGGTGGCGCCGAAGCAGTTGCCCGAGCACCTGCACTGGTTCTACTGGGAGAGCTATTCGACTTGGCTGACGGGGTTCGGCCTCTTCACCGTGCTGTATCTGTTCAACGCCGGTACCTTCCTCGTCGACAAGAGCGTGCACGACTGGTCGGCCGGCGCCGCGGTGGCGGCAGCGCTCGCCTTCCTTGTGGTGTTCTGGCTGGTCTACGACGCGATTTGCCGTGTGTTCGGCCAGCGCGAGAAGGGCGACCTGATCGTCGGCGCGAGCGTGTTCGCCGTCATCGTGTTCGCTTCATGGCTGGCGTGCCAGCTGTTTGCGGGTCGGGCGGCGTTCCTGCTGGTCGGCGCAATGATCGCCACCGCAATGAGCGCCAACGTGTTCTTCTGGATCATTCCCGGCCAGCGCAAGGTGATCGCGCAGATGAAAGCCGGCCTGCCGGTCGACCCCATCCATGGCAAGCGCGGCAAGCAGCGCAGCGTGCACAACACCTACTTCACGCTGCCGGTGCTGTTCTCGATGCTCAGCAACCACTACGGCTTTGCGTATGGCCACGAGCACAACTGGCTCGTGCTGGTGCTCGTGATGCTGGCAGGCGCGTTGATCCGGCACTTCTTCGTCGCGCGCCATCTTGCGCGCGTGCAGGGGGCGCGCCCGCCTTGGCAGGCTGCGTTGGCCGGTGCGGTGTTGCTCGTGGCGGTCGCCGTGTGGCTCATGCCCGAGCGGCGCGGCGCCGCTGCTGCAGACGCCACCCCCGTGACCTATGCGCAGGTGCGCGCGGTGGTCGACCAACGCTGCGCGATGTGCCACAACGCCGAATTGCAGAACAAGAACGTGGCCTTGCACACGTCCGACCTGCTCGCGCGCCATGCGCAGGCGGTGTACCAGCAGTCCGTTGTTCAGCGGACCATGCCGCTCAACAACGCAACCGGCATGACCGACGAAGAGCGTGCCCTGATCGGGCGGTGGTTCACGGAAGGTGCTGCGGTGAAGTGACGATTGCCTGAAGCCGGCGCCTCTCAAGTCAACGCAAGGCCGCCCCAAGGCAGGCCTGGGGGCACTTCAGTACGAGCGCCCGCCCTTGTACTGCGCATGCGTGCGGCGGTTCAACGTACCGCCCGCCTTGGCGACCGCGGCGAACGAACTGCCCGCATGCGCGTGGCAGATCGCGATCCCCAGCGCATCTGCCGCATCCTTGCTGGGCAGCCCCGGCAACTTCAGCAGCCGCGCCACCATCTCCTGGATCTGCTCCTTGCGCGCCAGCCCGTGACCGGTGATCGCCTTCTTCATCTGCAGCGCGGTGTACTCGTTGACCGCCAGTTCGCAACTCACCAGCCCCGCCAGCGCCGCGCCGCGCGCCTGCCCCAGCAGCAGCGTCGACTGCGGGTTGACGTTGACGAACACGATCTCCACCGACGCCACCGTGGGCGTGTAGCGGCCCACCACCTCCCGCACGCCGTCGAAGATGATCTTCAACCGCCCGGGCAGATCGCCCTGCGCCGCGTCGCGCGTCTTGATCGTGCCGCTCGCCACGTAGTGCAAGTGTGAGCCCTCCACGTCCACCAGACCAAAGCCCGTGGTTTGCAAGCCCGGATCAATGCCGAGGACTCGCATCTCACGCCTTCGCTGGAATGAAGCACCGCATCCGGCGCGCCGCGGCCAAGAATCCGAGCAGGCACCGTGGAACCGGCTCTGCCGGGCCACTGGTGCCGCCCCCTTGAGGGGGAGCGGCGAAGCCGCTTCGGGGGTGGGTCATCACAACTCGAAGTACCAACGCACAGAATGGAAGAACACCGGCGCCGCAAAGCTGATCGCCGCCACGCGGTCGAGCAGGCCCACCGCGCCGGTCACCATCCGGCCCTCATTGCCCCAGTAGTGCACGCCCGCATCCTTCTTCAACGCTTTCATCACGAAGTGGCCGAACGTGCCGGCGGCACAGGCGATCAAGGCCATCGCGAAGGCCTGCCCCGCCTTGAACGGGGTGACCCAGTAGAGGAAGGCGCCGATCACGCTGCCGCCGAGCACGCCATTCGCCGCACCGCGCCACGAGAACGAGGCGCTGATGCGCGGGGCCACGGCTTTCAGCGAGTAGTGTCGCGCGACGTACGCCTGCAGCACCATGCACGATTGCACGACCATCACGAGGAAGAACAGCAGGAAGGCGCCGCGCCCCTCGTATTTGGGGAAATCGAGCAGCAACAACGCGGGCGCATGACTCAAGCCATAGACGCAGACCATGATGCCCCACTGGATCTTCGAGTTGCGCTCCAGGAAGCGCTCCGGGTCGTTGGCCAGTGCGCTGATCACAGGGATCGCGAAGAACACATAGACCGGCACGAACACCGAGAACAGGTCGAAGTGGCGCGCCCCCACCAGGTAGTACTGCACCGGCAGCACGATGAAGAAGGCGACGATCAGGCTGCGGTGGTCGCCTCGGCGGGTGTGCGCGAGCGTGATGAACTCCCGCAGCGCGAGGAAGGACACCAGCCCGAACAGCAGCACCGAGACAAAGGTGCCGGCAATCCAGGCGATCCAGAACACCGTGACCATGACCCATGAGGTCTGGAGCTGACGCTTGAAGCGATCGGCCCGCGCCGCGCGCACCTCGTCGTTGGCCTTGAGGCTCATCACGACGCCCAGCATCGTGGCCAGGCCCAGCACGCCGAACACGATCACGAACAGCAGCGCGATCTGGTCGCTGGCATCCCACGCACGCAGTTGCTTGAACATCAGGCAGCCCTCTCGATGCGCCGCAACGCGACCACGGCCTCACGGGCGCGCTCGAGGAAGGCGCGCTTCTCCTCGCCCGGCTGCAACTGCATCGGCGCGCCGAAGGTCACCGAGCACAGGATGGGCACCGGCACCACTTCGCCCTTGGGCATCACGCGTTGCACGTTGTCGATCCAGGCCGGGATGAGCTGCACGTCCGGGAACTGCTGCGCCAGGTGGTACAGGCCGGACTTGAACGGCTGCGGCTCGTCGAGATTGCTGCGCGTGCCTTCCGGAAAGATCACCAGCGAGTCGCCGTTCTTCAGCGCCTCGGCCAACGGCTCCAGCGGATCCTGGTCGTCGGTGCGTTGGCGGTTCACGTACACCGCATTGAAGATCTCGCGCGTGATCCAGTGCTTGAACGGCGTCGACGTCCAGTAGTCCTTCGCCGCGATCGGCCGCGTCTGCGACCGCAGCTCTGCGGGCAACGAGCACCAGATCAGCACCCAGTCCAGGTGGCTCTGGTGGTTGGCGAAGTAGATGCGCTGCTCCGCCTTCGGCACCGAGCCATACCAATGGCCCTGGGCACCGGTGATCAGGCGGGCAACGAAGGACAGCAACAGTCCGGCGGCTTCGGGTAGCGTCATGCGCGCGATGTTAGCGGGTGAGCGGTTGCACGACGCAGGCGGTATTGCTCAGCGGACACCGTGGATCCGGCTCAGCCGGTCCACTGGTGGCGCCCCCTCGAAGGGGGGCGCGCCAAGCGCGCAGGGGGTGAGCCAGTCAGTGCCGGAAGTGCCGCGTGCCCGTGAGCACCATCGCGATGCCCCGCTCGTTCGCGGCGGCGATCACCTCGTCGTCGCGCATGCTGCCGCCCGGCTGGATCACGCAGGTCGCGCCGGCGTCGCACACCACGTCCAGGCCGTCGCGGAACGGGAAGAAGGCATCGCTCGCCACGGCGGAGCCCTGCAGCGTCAGCCCCGCGTTCTCGGCCTTGATCGACGCAATGCGGGCCGAGTCGATGCGGCTCATCTGGCCGGCCCCGACGCCCAGCGTCATGCCGCCGGCGCAGAACACGATGGCATTGCTCTTGACGAACTTCGCGACCTTCCACGCGAACAGCAGGTCCTGCATCTGCTCGTGCGTCGGCTGCTTGTTCGTGACCACGCGCAACTCGCTCGCGGCCACGTTCTTGGCATCGGCCGACTGCAGCAGCACGCCGCCGCCCACACGCTTCAGGTCGAACGGGTTGGCGTCGCGCGCGAGCGGCACTTCGAGCAGGCGCACGTTCTGCTTGGCCTTGAAGATCTCCAGCGCCTCGGGCGTGTAGCTCGGGGCGATCAGCACCTCGACGAACTGCTTGGCGACCAGCTCGGCCGCCGCCCGGTCCATCGTCTGGTTGAACGCGATGATGCCGCCGAAGGCCGAGGTGGAGTCGGTCTTGAACGCCTTGGCGTACGCCTCGGCCGCATTGCCGGCCACTGCCACGCCGCAGGGGTTGGCGTGCTTGATGATCACGCAGGCGGGGGCGTCGAAGGTCTTGACGCACTCCCAGGCCGCATCGGCGTCGGCGATGTTGTTGTACGACAGTTCCTTGCCCTGCAGCTGGCGGTAGTGCGCCAGGCTGCCGGCCACGGGCGTGGCATCCCGATAGAACGCGGCGCTCTGGTGCGGGTTCTCGCCGTAGCGCATGTCCTGCGTCTTGTGCAGCTGCAGGTTGAACACCGCCGGGTAGTCCGCGCGCTTGGGCACGTCGGCCGTCGCGTTCTCGGCGCCTTCCTCCAGCGCGGTGAGGTAGTTGGTGATCATGCCGTCATAGGCGGCGGTGTGCGCGAACACCTTCTTCGCCAGCATGAACTTGGTGTTGCGTTCCAGCTTGCCGGCCTTCAGCTCGCCGAGCACGCGCTCGTAGTCGCTCGGGTCGATGACGACCGCCACGTCCTGCCAGTTCTTCGCCGCGGCGCGCAGCATGGCCGGCCCACCGATGTCGATGTTCTCGATCGCATCCTCCAGCGTGCAGTCAGGCCGCGCCGTGGCCTGCTTGAACGGATAGAGGTTCACGATCAACAGGTCGATCGTGCCGATGCCGTGCGACTTCAGCGCCGCCATGTGCTCGGGCAGGTCGCGCCGCGCCAGCAGGCCGCCGTGTATGCGCGGATGCAGCGTCTTCACGCGCCCATCCAGCATCTCCGGAAAACCCGTCACTTCGGCCACCTCCGTCACCGGCAGCCCCTTCTCGGCCAGCAGCTTGGCCGTGCCCCCCGTGGAAAGCAGCTTCACACCCAGCGCATGGAGCGCCTGGGCGAACTCGACGATGCCGGTCTTGTCGGAAACGGAAAGCAGGGCTTGCATGTTTGTGGCCTCGGTGTTTGGTATCAGTGCCGTTCAAAAAAATGCGTCCATACACGACCCTCTTGGCACGCCACCGCATCCAGTCCGAGTGATGCCGAGGATCCGGCTGCGCCGGTCCGCCAGCATCGCCCCCTGGGGGGCGGCCGAAGGCCGTAGGGGGGGCCTTATTTCATGAGCTTGTGTTCGACCAGTTTGCGCCGCAGTGTGTTGCGGTTGATGCCCAGCCACTCCGCGGCGCGCGACTGGTTGCCATCGGCCTGTTGCATCACCACCTCGAGCAGCGGCTTCTCGACGACGTGGATGATCATGTCGTACATCGAGTGCGGCTCCTCTCCGCGCAAGTCCTTGAAGTAGGACTCCAGGCTCGTGCGAATGCACTCTTCGATGTTCTTCTTGCTCATGCGGCTTCCAGGGTCAGGGCGTCGTCGTCGGCCAGGGCTTGTGGCTCGGGCAGGCGGTGGTACGACGCAGCCAGTTGATCAAAGTAGTCGTTGACGGCCAGCAATTGCTGCTCGCAGTTCTCCAGCGCGTTCATCGCCTGGCGGAAGGCCTCGCCGCCGGGCAGCCCCCGCACGTACCAGCCGATGTGCTTGCGTGCCGTGCGCACGCCCGTGTATTCGCCATAGAGGGCGTAATGGTCGTGCAGGTGCTCGACCAGCCACTGACGCACGTCGTGCACCAGCGGCGCATCGAGGTGTTCGCCGGTCGCGAGGTAATGCGCGATCTCGCGGAAGATCCACGGCCGGCCCTGTGCAGCGCGGCCGACCATCAAGGCGTCGGCGCCCGTGCATTGCAGCACCTCGCGTGCCTTCTCGGGTGAGGTGATGTCGCCGTTGGCGACGACCGGAATGCGCAGCGCGGCCTTGACGGCGGCAATGGTGTCGTATTCGGCGTCGCCCTTGTAGCCCTGCTCTCGGGTGCGGCCATGCACCGTGACCATCGCAACACCTGCCGACTCGGCCGCACGGGCGATCGTCAACGCATTCTTGTGCTGCTGACACCAGCCCGTGCGCATCTTCAACGTGACGGGCACGCCGTGCGGCAGGCAAGCCGTGACGACCGCCTCGACGATCCGGGTGGCCAGCGCCTCGTCCTGCATCAGTGCGGAGCCCGCCCACTTGTTGCACACCTTCTTGGCCGGGCAGCCCATATTGATGTCGATGATCTGCGCGCCACGGTCGATGTTGTAGGCCGCGGCCTCGGCCATCATGATCGGCTCGGTGCCGGCGATCTGCACGGCGATCGGCGCCGCTTCGCCCTCATGGTTGGCGCGGCGCGAGGTCTTCAGGCTGTTCCACAACTCGCGCCGCGAGGTCACCATCTCGCTGACCGCATAGCCCGCGCCCAGCCGCTTGCACAGCTGCCGGAACGGGCGGTCCGTCACGCCGGCCATGGGCGCGACGAAAAGCGGGTTCGGCAGTTCGATCGGGCCGATGCGCATGAGAAAGCTCGGGGAGGGGGTGTGCTGAAAAAGGAGGCAGAGTATAGCGGCTGCGGCTTTCAGCCTGCGCAACGGAACCTGTGCCAGCGCAGGCGGCCAGGGACGGGACCGGCGGGCCGGCGCAGGGCAAGTCCCCGGGCCGTGGGGCAGCGGGCCGGGCGGCCATAATCCGCGGCCATGGACGCATGGTTGCAACGACTGCTGAACCTGCTTGCGCTGCCGGAGTACGGGCTGAGCACCCTGTTCATCGTCGCGACCGTGTCGGCGACCTTGCTGCCGATGGGCTCCGAGCCCGCTCTGTATGGCCTCGTCCGGTTGAACCCCGCGATGCTGTGGCCCGGCATCCTCGTGGCGACCCTCGGCAACACGCTGGGCGGCGCCATCTCGTGGTGGATGGGCTACGGCGTCGAGGTGGCCTACGAACGCATCACGCACAAGCGTGTCGAGCACCGTGTGCTCGGCTGGCTGGAACGCTTCGGCCCCAAGGCCTGCCTGCTGTCGTGGCTGCCCATCGTCGGTGACCCGCTGTGCGGCGTCGCCGGCTGGCTGAAGCTGCCGTTCTGGCCGTGCGTGCTCTACATGGCGATCGGCAAGTTCTGCCGTTACGTGGTCATGACGCTCGCGTTGCTGTGGGCTTTCCCGGTGTAGCGCTCAGGGCGCCTTGGCCTTCAGTACGTCGGCAAACCCTGTGAGCAGATCCATTGGCATCGGGAACACGATGGTGTTGGTCTTGTCGTGGGCGATCGTCCCCAGCGTTTGCATGTAGCGCAGTTGCATGGCGCCCGGCTGGCGCCCCAGCATTTCGGCGGCCTGCATCAGCTTCTCCGACGCCTGCAGCTCGCCTTCGGCGTGGATCACCTTGGCACGCCGCTCTCGTTCGGCTTCGGCCTGGCGGGCGATGGCACGCACCATCGACTCGTCCAGGTCGACGTGCTTGATCTCTACGTTCGCCACCTTGATGCCCCAGGCGTCGGTCTGCGCGTCGAGCACCTGCTGGATGTCGACGTTGAGCCGTTCACGCTCGGCCAGCATTTCGTCGAGCTCGTGCTTGCCCAGCACAGCGCGCAGTGTGGTCTGCGCCAGCTGACTGGTGGCAACGCCGTAGTTCTCGACCTGGATGATGGCCTTCTGCGGATCGACCACCCGGAAGTACACCACCGCGTTGACCTGCACCGAGACGTTGTCACGCGATATCACGTCCTGCTTGGGCACGTCCAGCACCAGCGTGCGCAGATCGACGCGCACCATCTGCTGGATCCCGGGGATCACGAACACCAGGCCCGGGCCCTTGACCTTCCAGAAGCGGCCGAGCTGGAACACGACGCCGCGCTCGTACTCGCGCAGGATGCGCAGTGCCGAGACCAGCAGCGCGATCAGCGCCAGGATCGCGATGCCGCCAAAACCGAAGTTCATGAACATGTTCAGCCTCCTTGGGGTTGTTCAGGGTGTGAGTCGAAAGGGGCGACGTCCAGCACCAGTCCGTGCCGGCCGAGCACGCGCACCGTCTGGCCGGCCTGCAAGGCAGCCGTGCTGCTGGCGCGCCAGCGCTCCCCGGCGTGCTGCACCCACGGGCCCTGCTCGTCGACCGACAGCACCTGCGCCACGCTGCCGGGCAGCGCCTCGTCACCGCTCACCACCGCACGCCGGCGCGCCCTCAGCGCCATGCCGGTGATGACGCCGACGAACACGGCACTGGTGGCCGCCAGCGCGACGATCAGGCCGATCGGGATGCCGAAGCCCGGCGCATCGGTGTCGATCAGGATCACCGCACCGATGGCGAATGCCACGGCACCGCCGATGCCCAGCACGCCGAAGCTCGGCGCGAAGGCCTCGGCTGCCATGAAGGCAAGACCGAGCAGAATCAGCGCCAGGCCCGCATAGTTGACCGGCAGCAGTTGCAGCGCATAGAGGGCGAGCAGCAGGCAGATGCCGCCCAGCACGCCGGGCACGCCGAAGCCGGGGTTCGAGAACTCGAAGAACAGCCCGTAGACGCCGATCATCATCAAGATCAATGCCACGCTCGGGTCGGTGATGGCCGCCAGCAGGCGCACGCGCCAATCGGCCTCGTGGCGCACCACCGTGGCGCCGGCGGTGTCGAGCGTCACCTCCTGTCCGAGCACGTTGACGCGGCGGCCGTTCAACTGCTGCAGCAGGTCGTCGAGGTCGCGCGCGACGAGGTCGACCACCTTCAGTTGCTGCGCCTCGGTGGCCGGCAGGCTGACGGCCTCGCGCACCGCGCGTTCGGCCCATTCGGCATTGCGGCCCCGCATGTCGGCGAGGCCGCGGATGTACGCCACCGCATCGTTCACCTGCTTGCGGGTGCTGGCCGAACCGGCGGGGGGTTCGGGGCTGTCCGCGCCCGAGGCCGCCGGCTCGCCGCGCGGCACCGGGTCGTCGTCGCGCGGCTGCGAGCCGCCGATCTGCACCGGGGTGGCGGCACCGAGGTTGGTACCGGGGGCCATGGCCGCCACGTGGCTCGAATAGAGGATGTAGGTGCCCGCGCTGGCGGCCCGTGCGCCGCTGGGCGACACATAGCTGGCGACCGGGACCTGCGATGCCAGAATGGCCTTGATGATCTGCCGCATCGAGGTGTCCAGCCCGCCGGGCGTGTCCATCGCGAGGACGACAAGCCGGTGACCGTCGCGAGCGGCCCGGTCGAGGCCTCGGCGCACGTGTTCGGCCGTGGCCGGACCGATGGCGCCGTCCACCGTGATCACGCTCACCGTGCCCGGCGCGGCCCAGCCTGCGGCCGGCATCGCGGCCGCGAAGATGGGCCACCACGACACCAGGCACCAGAGCACCGCGTGCCAGTGGAGGCGCTGGAAGAGGACGGACAGGGCCAGCACGCGCATGTCGGTCGCCTTTGCGGCGGGCCGTTGCATCTGCGGCTCGTCGGACCCGTCGCGTGATCCCTCACGGAGGTCGATTAAGACACGACGGGTGGCGGCGGTCCAGCGGCGGGCCGATTAGGGCGTCTGCCTCGCGCGGGTATTGCGGGGTTGTTGCGGTAGTGGCCGGGAAAGGCGTCAGTCGTGCAGCCCATTGCCGGGCGAGAAGCGGTCCACGGCGTCGGTGATGAGGCCGTCGATGCCGGCACGCAGCAGGCGGTCGGCTTCGGCCGGGTCGTTCACGGTGTAGGCGAGGGCCCGCCAACCCAGTCCATGCAGCTCGGCGATCGAGGCCGCGTCCAGCATGCTCCAGTGCGTGACGACGGCCGTGCACTGCAGCGCTTGTGCTTCTTCGCGCCAGCCCGCCCGCCAGTGGTCGAGCAGCAGGCCGAGCGGAAGCTGAGGCTGTGCGGCGCGTGCCGCGTGCAATGCTTCTGGTTTGAACGACGTGAGCAGCGGCGGCGAGGTCGGCGCATGGTGGCCATCGTGCCAGAGGCGGGCACAGGCATCAGCCACGGCTTCGCCGGTGCGGCTTTCTTCGCCCGGTGTCGGCTTGATCTCGACGTTGAGGTGGAAGCCGTTGCGCAGCACGTAGCGCGCAATCGCATCGAGCGTGGGCATCGGCTCGCCCGCGTAGCGCCGGCTGTGCCAGCCGCCGGCATCGAGCCGCGCGAGTTGCGACCACGGCTGCTCGCCTGCAATGCCGGAGCCATTCGTGGTGCGCTCGAGTGTGGCGTCATGGAGAAGGAAGGGCTCCCCGTCGGCGCTGAGCTTCACGTCGCACTCGAACATGCGGTAGCCGTGCGATGCGCCCTCGCGGAAGGCCGCCAGCGTGTTCTCGGGCGCCAGCTTGCCGGCACCACGGTGTGCGACCCACAGGGGGTAGGGCCAGGAGGCGGCGGGAGTGCTCATGCGATGCGCGCGTGCGTGGTCGGGTCGAACCAGTGCAGTTTGCCTGCATGGGGCTGCACGTGCAGCGTCTGGCCGACCTCGGGGCGCAGCTGCGAGTCGTCGGTGCGCACGACGAGGCCCCAGGGGCCCGACCTGGCGTACAGCAGGCGCTCGGCGCCGAGCACCTCGACCATCTCCACCGTGAGCGGCCAACCGGTGTCGCTCACGCTCAGGTGTTCCGGACGCACGCCGAGGATGATGGCGCCGCCACGGGGCGCGGCGCCCGGCAGTGCCAGTGAGGTGCCTTGCGCGACGAAACGCTCGCCGTCGACCGCGCCTTCGAGCAGGTTCATCGGCGGTGAGCCGATGAAGCCGGCCACGAAGGTGGTGGCAGGCCGGGCATACACCTCCTCGGGCGTGCCGATCTGCTCCATGCGCCCGGCGTTCATCACGATCATGCGCTGCGCCAGCGTCATGGCCTCCACCTGGTCATGCGTGACAAACAGCGAGGTGATGCCCAGTTCGCGGTGCAGCTTCTGGATCTCGAGCCGGGTCTGCACCCGCAGCTTGGCGTCCAGGTTCGAGAGCGGCTCATCGAACAGGAAGGCCTGCGGCTCGCGCACGATGGCGCGACCCATCGCGACGCGCTGGCGCTGCCCGCCGGACAGTTGCCGCGGCTTGCGGTCCAGCAGGGCCGACAGTTCCAGTATCCCAGCCGCCTTCTCGACCCGCTGGCGGATCTGCTCACGCGGCAGGCCCTTGATCTTCAGGCCATAGGCCATGTTGTCGTACACGCTCATGTGCGGGTAGAGCGCGTAGTTCTGGAACACCATCGCGATGTCGCGCTCGGAAGGCTCGAGCTGGTTGACCACGCGCGGGCCGATCGCAATCTCGCCCTCGCTGATCTCTTCCAGCCCTGCGACCATGCGCAGCAGCGTGGACTTGCCGCAGCCGGAGGGGCCGACGATCACGATGAACTCGCCGTCGCCGATCTCGGCATTGACGCCGTGGACGACCTGGTTGGCCTTGGGGCCGGTGCCGTAGCGCTTGACGACGTTGCGCAGGGAAATGGATGCCATGTTGAAGACGTTTTACTTCTCGGAGTCGACCAGGCCCTTGACGAACCACTTCTGCATCAGCAGCACCACCAAGGCCGGCGGCACCATCGCGAGCATCGCGGTGGCCATGACGACGTTCCACTCGGTGTAGGCCTCGCCGGCCACCAGGCGCTTGATGCCCATCACGATCGGGGTCATGTCGTCGCCGGTGGTCACGAGCAGCGGCCACAAATACTGGTTCCAGCCGTAGATGAACTGGATCACGAACAGGGCCGCGATCGAGGTGGCCGACAGCGGCACCAGCACGTCCTTGAAGAAGCGCATCGGGCCGGCGCCGTCCATTCGGGCAGCCTCGACCAGTTCGTCGGGCACGGTCAGGAAGAACTGGCGGAACAGGAAGGTGGCGGTGGCCGAGGCGATCAGCGGCACGGTGAGGCCGGCATAGGTGTTCAGCATGCCGAGGTCGCTCACCACCTCGTAGGTGGGCCCGATGCGCACCTCCACCGGCAGCATCAGCGTGATGAAGATCATCCAGAAGCACAACCCGCGCAACGGGAAGCGGAAGTACACGACGGCAAAGGCCGACAGCAGCGAGATCGCGATCTTGCCGATGGCGATGCACATCGCCATCACGAAGCTGACCCACAGCATGCGCGCGACCGGCGCCCGGTTGCTGCCGTACTCGCCCTTGCCACCGAAGAAGGCGCGCGAGTAGGTCTCGACGAAGTTGTCGCCCGGCACCAGCGACAGCGGCCGGCTCTGCGCGATCTGCTCGGCCGTCTGCGTCGACGCGACGAAGGTCACGTAGACCGGGAAGGCGACGATCAGCACGCCCAGGATGAGGACGAGATGCGACAGCACCGTCAACGCAGGACGCCGTTCAACCACGTAGGACTCCAGTCAGTTCGTTCATGCCGGTCCACCGGCGCGCCGTGCAGGCCGCGCAGCCGCGGCGGCTTCTCCGAGTGACGCCGTGGATCCGGCTCTGCCGGTCCACCGGCGTCGCCCCCTGGGGGGCGGCCGCAAGGCCGTAGGGGGGGTCAATAGTTCACCTTCCTTTCGATGTAGCGGAACTGCACGACGGTCAACGCAATGACGATCAGCATCAGCACGACGGACTGCGCCGCGGAGCCGCCCATGTCGAGCGCCTTGAAGCCGTCGTAGTAGAGCTTGTAGACGAGGATGGCCGTTTCCTTGCCGGGCCCGCCCTGCGTGGCCGCATCGACGATGGCAAAGGTGTCGAAGAATGCATAGACCACGTTGATCACCAGCAGGAAGAAGGTGGTGGGCGACAGCAGCGGGAACACGATGGTCCAGAAGCGCCGCCACGGCCGGGCGCCGTCGATCGCGGCCGCCTCGACCAGCGAGCGCGGGATCGCCTGCAGCCCGGCGAGGAAGAACAGGAAGTTGTAGGAGATCTGCTTCCAGACCGCGGCAATCACGATGAGCGTCATCGCATCGCCCGGGTCGAGCAGGTGGTTCCAGGCGTAGCCGGCCGATTGCAGCGCGTGGCTCACCACGCCGATGGAAGGTGCGAACAGGAACAGCCACAGCACGCCCGCAACCGCGGGAGCCACCGCATAGGGCCAGATCAGCAAGGTCTTGTAGAACGCTGCGCCCCGCACCACCCGATCGGCCATGACCGCCAGCAGCAACGCGATCGACAGCCCGCACACGGCCACCAACACCGAGAACAGCGCGGTGGTCTTGAAGGACTCGACGTAGGTTTCATCGGCGAACAGGCGCTCGAAGTTCTCGGCCCCCACGTACTCGACCGACATGCCGAACGCGTCCTGCTGCAGCACGCTCTGGTACAGCGCCTGCGCTGCGGGCCAGAAGAAAAACACCAGCACGATCGCCATCTGCGGTGCGATCAGCAACCACGGCAGCCAGGTCGAGCGGAAACGGACGCGTTTTTCCATGCAGACGGGCACCGGGTCGCGGTGCGCCAGTAAAAGTGAGAAGCCCTCCCCGGGTACGGGGAGGGCACCCTTGCGTTATGTCGTTCGGAAAGCGGTCAGAGCTTGGCCGACCTCTGGAAGCGCTGGAGCTGTTCGTTGCCACGCTTCACGGCCGCGTCCAACGCTTCCTTGGCCGACTTGCGGCCGCCCCAGATCTGTTCGGTCTCCTCGTCGATGATGGTGCGGATCTGCACGAAGTTGCCCAGGCGGATGCCGCGCGACTTGTCGGTCGTCTTGCGGATCATCTGCGTCACGGCAACGTCCGTGCCGGGGTTCTGCTTGTAGAAGCCGCTCTTGTCGGTCAGCTCATACGAAGCCAGCGTGACCGGCAGATAACCGGTGCGCTGATGGCTGGCCGCAGCGACCTCGGGACGCGAAAGGAAGGCGAAGAACTGCGCGACGCCCTTGTACTCGGCCGGCTTCTTGCCGTTCATCACCCACAGGCTGGCACCACCGATGATGGTGTTCTGCGGGGCGCCCGGCACGTCGGGGTAGTAGGGCAGGGCGCCGATACCGGCCGCGAACTTCGCGTTGCGCTTGATGTTGCCGTACAGGCCGGACGAGCCGGTCATCATCGCGCACTCGCCCGAGACGAACACGCCGTCGGCCGCGTTGCCGCGGCCCTTGTAGACGAACAGCCCCTGCTTGGCCATGTTGGCCAGGTTCTCGAAGTGGCGCACGTGCAGCGGCGAGTTGAACGACAGGCGCGTCGCGGTGCCGCCGAAGCCGTTCTTCAACGTTGCGAACTCGACGTTGTGCCACGTGGAGAAGCTCTCCAGCTGCGTCCAGCTGATCCAGCTGGTGGTGAACGGGCACTTGTGGCCGGCAGCCTTCAACTTCGCGGCGGCCAGGGCCACCTCGGGCCAGCTCTTCGGTGGGTTCTCGGGGTCGAGACCGGCGGCCTTGAAGGCGTCCTTGTTGTAGTGGAAGACCGTGGTCGAGCTGTTGAACGGGAAGCTCAGCATCTGCCCGTTCGGTGCGGTGTAGTAGCCGGACACGGCGGGAATGTACGCGTTGGGGTCGAACTTCTGACCCGCCTGCTGCATCACTTCACCGACCGGCTTGATGGCCCCCTTGGAAGCCATCATCGTGGCCGTACCGACTTCGAACACCTGCAGGATGTGCGGCGCATTGCCGGCGCGGAAGGCCGCCACGGCCGCCGTCATTGATTCGTCGTACGTGCCCTTGAACGTGGGCACGATCTTGTACTCGCTCTGGCTTTCGTTGAACTGCTTGGCCAGATCATTGACCCATTCACCCAGCGCGCCGCCCATGGCGTGCCACCACTGGATCTCGACCTGGGCGTGGGCCGGGGCGCTCCAGGCGGCGGCAGCGAGGGCCGAGGCCATTGCAACAGTCTTCAGCTTCATGACGACTCCATGAATAAACGCGGGTTGATACAGACACAGACACGCAAAAACCCGCGCAGCCTATGGCCGATTTATGACAGCGCCGTTTCTCACACAGTCTAGGGGGCGTGAACAACGGGGTTAGTCCTACTTGGAGGGGACATTCGGGCGGCATTCGCACGGTCGTTCGCCCCGGCTGGGATGGCCCCGGCGGCCCGGGCGTTGGACGGGCTGCGATACCATCGCGGTTTAAGCGCAGTTACAAACCCACGAGCCACAGCGCCCGGCGCCCATGAACGCACCGCTCCCCCTGAAGGACATCGCTGCCGACCCGAATGGTGTCCATGCAGCGCACGCAGCGCCCCGGCTGCGCGAGATCCCCTACAACTACACCTCGTTCTCCGACCGCGAAATCGTGATCCGCATCCTCGGGCCGCGTGCCTGGGAGGTGTTGAACCGGTTGCGCGAGGAGCGTCAGACGGGCCGGTCCGCACGCATGCTGTACGAGGTGCTGGGCGACATCTGGGTCGTGCAGCGCAATCCGTACCTGCAGGACGACCTGCTCGACAACTCCAAGCGCCGCCGCCTGCTGATCGACGCGTTGCACCACCGCTTGAACGAGGTGGAGCGCCGCCGCACGCCGGGCTCCGACTCGGCGCGCGATGGACTGGTTGGGGAGTTGCTGGACGCCGCGCGTGCGGCCGTTCGTGCCTTTGCCGAGCAGTTCGACCAGGTGGCCGAGCTGCGCCGCCGTGCCGTCAAGGTGCTCGGTCGCCACACGGCGCGCGACAACATCAAGTTCGACGGCTTGAGCCGCGTCTCGCACGTGACCGACGCGACCGACTGGCGGGTGGAATACCCGTTCGTGGTGCTGACGCCGGACACCGAGGCCGAGATGGCCTCACTGGTGAAGGGCTGCATCGAGCTGGGCCTGACGATCATTCCGCGCGGCGGCGGCACCGGCTACACCGGCGGTGCCGTGCCGCTGGTGTGGCAGTCGGCCGTGATCAACACCGAGAAGCTGGAGGCGATGACCGAGGTCGAGTTCGTCGCGCTGCCCGGCGTCGACAAGCCGGTGCCGACGATCTGGACCGAAGCCGGCGTGGTGACGCAGCGCGTGGCCGATGCGGCCGAGCGTGGCGGCCATGTGTTCGCGGTCGACCCCACCTCGGCCGAGGCCTCGTGCATCGGCGGCAACATCGCGATGAACGCCGGCGGCAAGAAGGCCGTGCTGTGGGGCACCGCGCTCGACAACCTGGCCTCGTGGCGCATGGTGACCCCCGACGCGCAGTGGCTGGAAGTGGTGCGCCTGAACCACAACCTCGGCAAGATCCACGACGTCGACGTGGCGAGTTTCGAGCTGCGCTACTTCCAGGCCGACGGCAAGACGCCGGTGCGCACCGAGCGCCTGGACATCCCGGGCCGCACCTTCCGCAAGGAAGGCCTCGGCAAGGACGTGACGGACAAGTTCCTCGCCGGTCTGCCTGGCATCCAGAAGGAAGGCTGTGACGGCCTGATCACGTCGGCCCGCTGGGTGGTGCACCGCATGCCGGCGCACGCTCGCACGGTATGCCTCGAATTCTTCGGCAACGCGAAGGACGCGGTGCCGAGCATCGTCGAGATCAAGGACTTCATGTTCGCCCTGCAAAAGCGCGGCGGCGTCGATGTGGAAGGACGCGGGCGCTGCCCGGTCCTGCTCGCCGGCCTGGAGCACCTCGACGACCGCTACCTGAAGGCGGTGGGCTACGCCACGAAGTCCAAGCGCGGCACGCTGCCCAAGATGGTGCTGATCGGCGACATCGTCGGTGACGACCCCGACGCCGTGGCGCTGGCCACCTCCGAGGTGGTGCGCCTGGCCAACGGCCGTGCCGGCGAAGGCTTCGTCGCCGTCTCGCCGGACGCGCGCAAGAAGTTCTGGCTAGACCGCAAGCGCACCGCCGCGATCTCCAAGCACACCAACGCCTTCAAGATCAACGAAGACGTGGTGATCCCGCTGCCGCGCATGGGCGAGTACACCGAGGGCATCGAGCGCATCAACGTGGAGCTGTCGCTGCGCAACAAGCTGCAGCTGCTCGACGCGCTGGAGGCCTTCTTCGCCGCCGGCAACCTGCCGCTCGGCAAGACGGACGATGCCAACGAGATCCCGAGTGCCGAGCTGCTCGAAGACCGCGTGCAGCAGGCGCTGGCGCTGATCCGCGACACGCGCGAGCTGTGGAATCGCTGGATGACGCAGCTCGACCTGCCGCAACCGGAAGGCCGCACCTTCTTCGCGCAACTGCAGGACCACAGCCTGCGCGCGTCGTGGAAGACGCAGATCCTCAAACCGCTGCAGGGCATCTTCGCCGGCGCGGCATTCGCCCCCATCGTCGACGAGTGCAAGCGCATCCACAAGGAGGTGCTGCGCGGCCGCGTGTGGGTGGCGCTGCACATGCATGCCGGTGACGGCAACGTGCACACCAACATCCCGGTCAACAGCGACAACTACGAGATGCTGCAGACGGCGCATGAAGCCGTCGGTCGCATCATGAAACTGGCGCGCAGCCTGGACGGCGTGATCTCCGGCGAGCACGGCATCGGCATCACGAAGCTGGAGTTCCTGACCGACAGCGAGATCCGCGACTTCACCGACTACAAGAAGAAGGTCGATCCGCAGGGCCGCTTCAACAAGGGCAAGCTGATGCGCGAGCCCGGCATGTATGCCGACCTGACGAACGCCTACACGCCCAGCTTCGGGCTGATGGGGCACGAGTCGATCATCATGCAGCAGTCGGACATCGGCGCGATCTCCGAGTCCATCAAGGACTGCCTGCGCTGCGGCAAGTGCAAGCCGGTGTGCGCCACCCACGTGCCGCGTGCCAACCTGCTGTACAGCCCGCGCAACAAGATCCTCGCCACCTCGCTGCTGGTGGAGGCCTTCCTGTACGAAGAGCAGACGCGCCGCGGCGTGTCGATCAAGCACTGGGAGGAGTTCGAGGACGTGGGCGACCACTGCACGGTGTGCCACAAGTGCGCGACGCCGTGCCCGGTGAAGATCGACTTCGGCGACGTGTCGATGAACATGCGCAACCTGTTGCGCAAGATGGGCAAGAAGAGCTTCCGCCCCGGCAACAAGGCGGCGATGCTGATGCTCAACGCCACCAACCCGAAGACGATCAAGTTGGCCCGCGCGGCGATGGTCGATGTCGGCTTCAAGGCGCAGCGCATGGCGAACGACCTGCTGCGCGGCCTGGCGAAGAAGCAGACGGCCAAGCCGCATGCGACGGTGGGCACCGCGCCGATCAAGGAGCAGGTGATCCACTTCATCAACAAGAAGTTGCCCGGCGGCCTGCCGACCAAGACCGCACGTGCCTTGCTGGACATCGAGGACAAGAACTACGTCCCGATCATCCGCAACCCGAAGACCACCAGCGCCGACACCGAGGCGGTGTTCTACTTCCCCGGCTGCGGCTCGGAGCGGCTGTTCTCGCAGGTGGGCCTGGCGACGCAGGCGATGCTGTGGCATGCCGGCGTGCAGACGGTGCTGCCGCCCGGGTATCTGTGCTGCGGCTATCCGCAACGCGGCTCCGGCCAGTACGACAAGGCCGAGAAGATCATCACCGACAACCGCGTGCTGTTCCACCGCGTCGCCAACACGCTGAACTACCTCGACATCAAGACGGTGGTGGTCAGCTGCGGCACCTGCTACGACCAGCTGCAGGGCTACGAATTCGAGAAGATCTTCCCCGGCTGCCGGATCATCGACATCCACGAATTCCTGCTGGAAAAGGGCATCAAGCTCGACAGCAAGGGCGCGTACCTCTACCACGACCCCTGCCACAGCCCGATGAAGCAGCAGGACCCGATGAAGACCGTCAAGGCGCTCGTCGGTGACCAGGTGCTGAAAAACGAGCGCTGCTGCGGCGAGTCGGGCACGCTGGGCGTCACGCGGCCCGATATCTCCACGCAGGTGCGCTTCCGCAAGGAAGAAGAACTGCGCAAGGGCGAGGCCACGCTGCGCGCTTCCGGCGCGGTGCCGGAGCAGGGCAACGTGAAGATCCTCACCTCGTGCCCGAGCTGCCTGCAGGGCCTGAGCCGCTACGGCAACGACCTGAACAACGGACTGCTCGAAGCCGACTACATCGTGGTCGAGATGGCCCGCAAGATCCTCGGCGAGGACTGGATGCCGCAGTACGTTGCGAAAGCGAACGACGGCGGCATCGAGCGGGTGTTGGTTTGACCCACCCCCTACCGGCTTCGCCGGCCCCCTCAAGGGGGCGACGCTGGCGGACCGGCAAAGCCGGATCCGCGGCGTCACTCGCATGGGGCACAGGCGTGCGGTGTGTTGCGCGCGAATGGCTAGAAGCTCGCGCGGTGGTTAGTCGCTGACCTTGTCAAGGGGGCGACGCTGGCGGACCGGCAAAGCCGGATCCGCGGCGTCACTCGCATGGGGCACAGGCGTGCGGTGTGTTGCGCGCGAATGGCTAGAAGCTCGCGCGGCGGTTAGTCGCTGACCTTGTCAAGGGGGCGGCGCTGGCGGACCGGCAAAGCCGGATCCGCGGCGTCACTCGCATGGCGCACAGGCGTGCGGTGTGTTGCGCGCGAATGGCTAGAAGCTCGCGCGGTGGTTAGTCGCTGACCTTGTCAAGGGGGCGACGCTGGCGGACCGGCAAAGCCGGATCCGCGGCGTCACTCGCATGGGGCACAGGCGTGCGGTGTGTTGCGCGCGGATGGCTAGAAGCTCGCGTGGCGCTTAGTCGCTGACCTTGAAGGACTGCGGCGGCAGGCCGCTGCGGTGGCGATCCCAGGCGTGCAGCAGCAGCGCCTCCCACCAGCGGGCGTGGCGGGCGGGGTCGAAGCAGGGGCTGGGTGCGGCGCCGCCGGGGTGATGGGCTTGCAGCGTGGCGCGCCAGCGTTGGCGCGTCTCGGGGCTCTGGGCCCATTGCGTCACCTTGTCGATGTAGGTCTGCGCATCGGCGCAGCAGGCTTCCTGCAGGCCGACGGCGTGCAGCATCGCGTGGCCGATGCGGCCGGCCGGTCCGGGGCCCGCGAGGCTGACCGCGGGCAGGCCCACCCTCAGCGCTTCGAGCAGCGTGGTGTGGCCGCCCACAGGGGTCGCGTCGAGGAACAGATCGGCCTGTTGCAGTCGGGCCTGGTGCTCCAGCCAGCCGACGTGCGGCGTCACGCGTTGACGCTCCGGCCCGATGCCGCGCGCATGCATGGCGTGTTGCCACTGCGCTTCCGCGGCAGCTGGCCCTTCGATGCGCCAAAGCACGGCCGATGGGCAGCGGTGCAGAACCGCCGCCCACAGATCGGCGCACTCGGGCGACAGCTTGTAGGGCTGGTGCGTGGCGGCCAGCACCAGCGCGTCGTCCGGCCAACCGAGCTGCGCCCGTGACGGCACCGGAGCCTGCTCCTGGAGCCCTGGTCCCAGTACGTAGGCCGAGTCCGGCAGCTCGATGAGCGCCTCCCGCCAGTGCGGTCGAACCGATGCCGGCACCGTGATCGGGTCCACCACGGTGTAGTCGACCAACGCCGGCCCATGGGGGTAGTACGACGCAAGCCCGTTGAGGGCGATGGGCGCCGGGCGGTGCGCCAGCACTTCGGCCACGGGGGTCTGCTGAAAGCTGCCGAGGACCCACACCACGTCGAAGTTCTGCCGGCGCATCGTTTCGGCCACGTCCGCGGGGGCGAGTCCCGGCCAGTGCAGCCAGTCGTCGCACAGTCTGCGCGTGTCTTCGGTGTAGTGGTCGACGAGATCGTGCAGGTAGATGCCGGTGAGGTGCAGCCGTCGACGGTCGAGGGCCGCGAGGAGGTCGCGGTGCAGGAAGTAGGTGGGGTGGCGTCGCCATTCGCCGGAAAGCAGCGCCACGCGGAGCTTGCGTTCCCCGGGGGCGGAGGGCGTCGGCACCCAGGCATGGGCTGCGTGGTCGTCGGCGAAGCGCTGTGTCAAGGCTGCGATGAGTGCATCGGGCTGGCCGTACGCGAACGCGTCGAACACCAGGGACCGGTGCAGCGGGACCCCGGCGCGCAGACCGGCGACGGTTTCCAGCGCTGCGGCGAAGCTCGCGCGGTAGTCCCATCGCCCCTGTCTCATCGCATAAGCGCAGAGCAGGGCCTGGACCTGGTGGGCGTCCCATCCCACGGCCAACACCTCGGCCAACGCCCGGTCGGTGCGCTGGTCGCTCACCAGCACATGGCGCTGCGGCGCGGCGATGCGGCGCACCGCGTCAGTCGAGGCACGCAGCTCGCCCGTGGCGGCAAGGGCACATGCATATCCGAGCCAGATCGAGGGACTCAGCCGCTCGGCGGGGAGCGCGGCCGCAACGGCCGCGAGATGGGAGGCAGCGAGGCGGAAGTCGGCGTGCGCGAGCGCCTGTCGGGCCACCTGCAGGCGGGCGAGCCATGTTTCATTGGTGCCCGCCGCAGGCGCCGCCGATAATGGCGCCCCGTTGCCTTGCTGCCCGCCTTCCACACCCATGACCGATCTGCCTTCCTTCATTGCGCCGCCCGGCGCGCGGCCCGATTGTGAACTGTGCGTTGCCGCCGGCGGGCTGCTGGTGGTGAACGGCGGGGCATGGCGGGTGGTGCGGGTGATCGATGCCGATTTTCCGGCGTTCTATCGGGTCATCTGGCAGGCGCACGCTGGCGAATGGACCGACCTCGACGAATCCGCGCGGAACGAATGCCTGCATGTCGTTGCCTTGGTCGAGCGCGTGCTGCGCGACGCGCTGGCGCCGACCAAGATCAACCTGGCTTCGCTCGGCAACGTCGTCCCCCATCTGCATTGGCACGTGGTGGCGCGATTCGACTGGGACAGCCACTTTCCCCAGCCGATCTGGGGGCAACGCCAGCGCGAGGTTCCCGGCGGCGCTGCAGCGCGCCTGGCCTGTGGGCTGCCGGCGCTCGACGACGCCGTGCGCGCGGCACTCCTCCCCCGTGAGGGGGAGGCCGCGAATGTATCGGACGCGAAACATCCCTAGTACGAGGGTTACCCAGGCCCGGGCTTCGATGTTTTAATCGCCAAGCTCCAAAAAGGGGTGAACTGCGTCACGGTCGAGCCCGGGTCAAGGGCGCCGACGCAGCACCGGACGGAGTAGCCGCCGGTCCCGAGGCAGTAGGGCGGGGCGCGGATGGGAGATCATCATGACCGCACGCATGTCGTTTACCTCTGTGCCCCGGGTCGTGTCGACGGCCGCGGTGCCTTCCTTCGCTGCCGGCACCCGGACGCGCCGTGACCGAGCTGCTCCAGCGAGGGCCCGCACCTTCCCGATCCAGCCGCTGGCCGCTGCGCTGGCGCTCGGTTTTGCGGCGCCCGCACTGCACGCCCTGCCACAGGGCGCGCAGGTGGTGCAGGGTTCGGCGCAGATCTCGCAGCAAGGCTCGCATCTGCAGGTCACGAACACCCCGGGCGCGGTGATCCAATGGCAGAGCTTCGGCATCGGATCCGGGCAGAGCGTGCACTTCCAGCAGCAGAGCGCACGCAGTGCCGTCATGAACCGGGTGACCGGGGGCAGCCCGAGCGAGATCCTCGGCACGCTGAGCTCCAACGGTCGGGTCTTCCTGGTCAACGGCGCGGGCATCGTGTTCGGCAAGGGTGCGGTCATCGATACCGCCGGTTTCACCGCTTCCACCCTGAACATCAGCGACGCCGACTGGAAGGCCGGCAAGGTCCGGCTGCAGGCGGATGGCCTGCCGGGCGGCATTGCCATCACGGACGTCGTGCAGGTCCATGGCGACATCTACCTCGTGGCTCCGCAGATCACGAACAGCGGGGCGCTGAAGGTGCAGAACGGCCAGGCCATCCTGGCGGCGGGTCAGGCAGTGTCGATCACCGGGCGCGGCCTGGAAGGCGTGCAACTCGAGGTGGTCAACGCCGGCAACGAGGTGTTGAACCTCGGGTCGGTCGAAGCTGGCGCGGTCGGCATGTTTGCCGGCACGCTGCGCCACAGCGGCACCGTTCACGCGACGGCCGTCGAAACGATCGACGGCAGGGTGTGGCTGAAGGCGAAGGATGCAGCGGTCGTTTCCGGCACGGTGACCGCCCGTCAGGGCAACAAGGGCGGCGACATCGTCGTCAGCGCTGCCGACACCCGCATTGCCGCCGGCGCTCTGCTCGATGCATCTGGTGCGCAAGGCGGTGGCCAGGTGCTCGTGGGCGGCGGCTGGCAAGGCAAGGACGCGTCGATCGCGAACGCACAGACCACCAGCGTCGAACGCGGTGCCAGCCTGAAGGCCGACGCGATCGAGGTGGGTGACGGCGGCACGGTCGTCGTCTGGTCGGACGGCCACACCGCCTCGCACGGCGCCATCAGCGCCCGTGGTGGCGCGCAAGGTGGCAACGGCGGACAGGTCGAAACCTCGGGCAAAACCTTGTCACGCAGCGGGCTGCCGGATGTGAGCGCGCCGAAAGGCGCCGCCGGCACCTGGCTGCTCGACCCGGACCAGGTGGTGATCCGTGCCGGCTTCGGCTCGGGAGGCCTGGCCGGCGACGTGGGTGCCGGGGATCCGGGGCCGACCGAGATCTACGAAAGCGAAATCGAAGGGTTTGGGGGCAGCCTGACGATCCAGGCCCGCAAGTCCATCGTCGGTGCAGACTGGGGAACCGCGTGCGGTAGCAACGGGATACTCGAGACGCCGACCGGCGGCGCGTTCAAGCTCGAGACGACCGACGCGACCTGCCCCACGAGCCCGTGCGGCATCGACCTCGTCACCAACGGCCCTTCGGAGATCCGCGCCGCCACGCTATCCGGCTCGCTCTCGGCCCCGATCGGTTCGCTCGAATTCAGCGCGGGGCTGATCAACGGGCCTGTGGCCGGCGAGGCGTTCAAGGCCGAGGTCAAGCTGCGCGATGTCAGCACCGTCGGGGGCAATGTCACGATCAATGCCCATGGCAACGTCGAAATCGACGACGTCAATGTCGATGGAGACACCGGCATCTCGGCCGTGCGCTGGAACGCTGGCGACGTCATCGTTTCCAGCGCCACGGGCATGCTCGACATCGGCTCCATTTCTGCGCGGGGTAGCGACCCGTTGACCAGTTTCGCTTCGGGCGGAAGCGGCGGTGATGTGTCGCTGACCGGCACCCAGCAGGCGACAGCACCCGCCGTGCGCATACGAGGGGCGGTAGTGTCCGAGGGCGGAGACGGTTCGAGCGATGGCAATGGAGGCAACGCCGGCAGCATCACGATCACCTTGAACGATGCGGGCGGTGGCGAGGCCGTGCTGCAACTCGACAACCCGACCCCCAGTTTTTCTGCTGCCGCTGCGGTACCCACTTCGGGACTCGGCGGGCTGCGCAGCATCGGCGGCGACGGCGGCAGCACCTTCAGCGGGACCACGGGAGGCAATGGCGGCAACATCACGATCCAGGGCGGCGATGCGGACACCGCGGTACGCGTTGACGCGACATCCGGCGCCGTGGTCGCCTCGGCCGGCGGACAGGCCGGGACCGACGCCTCGGGCAGTGGCAGCCTGCTGGGCACGGGCGGCAACGCGGGCCTGATCCAGATCGAAGCGCGCGACGTGACGCTCGATGGCGGTACCTACGCAAGCTTGACACGCAACGCATCTGCCGGAATGCAGGTGCATGCCAATGCGACGAGCGGCGCAGTCAAGCTCGACGGCGGCGCGACGCTGCTGGTGGCGGGGTACGACGCGGGCGGCACCACCGTCAGCGCCGGTCAGTGCACCGACGGGTCGTGCCAACTCTCGATCCGGGCCGGTGCCGGCGGTGTGCAACAGGAAGGGGCCGGCGAAACGATCGTCACTCCGCGGTTGAATCTCCAGGTTGCAGGCGGCGATGTCACCCTGGCCGGTGCCCACGCCCTGGGCCAGGTGCATGGTTCGGTCGGCGGCGATCTGACCCTCGCACTCGATGCCAACCCCGACGACGCCCAGGATCTCACGCTGGGCGCGAACGTGAGTTCGGGCAGCACCAGCACGTCGCTCGGGTTGTCAGTAGGTGGAAACCTGAACGTCACGACCGATCGATCGGCATTCATCCCCGTGACCATCGGTGCAGCGGTGAGTGCGGGCCAGGAGGCCCGGTTCACCGACCTGGCGTCGTTCGAGATCGCGACAGCGGGGTCGCTGACGGCCGGCTCAGCGGTCAGCTTCGTCGGGCAGGACGGGATCCGGATCAGCCCTGAAGATCACGCCGCCTCGTCGGATTCTTCCAACGAGCAGCTGACCCTCAATGCAGACGAACTGGACAGGATCTCCACGCCGGCTTTGCGCATCGACATGACGCAAAACGGCTCGGTCGCAGGCATCTTCATCGAGGACAACAACGCGGGCTCTCCCGACCTCGTCGACCTCACCGGTGGCGGTGGCATCGGGCAGGTGGCCCTGCGCTCGGGCGGAACCGTCGCGCAGGGGCTGACGGCCATTCACGCTGGCCAACTGCGTCTCGAGGCGCGCACCATCGGCCTCACCAACACGAACAACGAGATCGGTACGGTGGCCTTCCGGGCGCTGGGCAGTGCGGGTGTGCATGGCACCGCGGCGATTGCCAGCTCGACGGGCATGACCGTGGGCGCCATCAACAACGCCATTGACGGCGACCTCGCCGGCGGCCAGGCCACTGCTGCCACTGCTGGTTCCGGCAGCTCGTTCGTCGACCTGGATGCGGGCGCCGGCACGTTCACGCTGAGCGAAGCGGTGACGGGGCCCTCGGTACGGATCGCCGGCGCGAACATCGTGAACGGGTCGGCGCAGGGGCAAATCGTGGCCACCTCCGCTGCAGCCGGTGCCGTGACACTGGAAGCCGCCAACAACATCGGCAGCGGTGCTTCGACGGCCGACGCGATACGCGTCACATTGGCAGCCAGCGCACCGAACGACCAGATCGTTGCCCAGTCGGCCAACGGCGGCGAGATCGCGCTGCACCTGGCGGGTGCCGGCCGCACGGGACAGGTCGGTTTTGGCGCGACGCCAAGCGGCGCCAGCCTCGCCTTGACGACCGACAACACCCTCACGATCGATCGATCGCTGACGGGCTTCTCGACCATTGCGCTCACCTCGCTGGGCGGCGATGTCTCGCTCACGGCAGGGGCGGTGTCCGCATCGTTCGACATCTCGATCGATGCGGCGGGCAACATCAACGGCACCAACGGGTTGACCACGCCGCAGCTGTCTGCGAGTGCCGTCGTGCTCGACGCTAGCGGCAACATCGCAGCCACGATCAATGCATTCAGCCTCTCGGTGGAGAGCACGTCCGACGGCGGTTCGGTGCAACTGACGAACACCGGATCCGGGTCCTTGTTCGTGTCGAGAGGACTCAACCTCGGCGGCGATTTCTCGCTCGACACAGCGGGCGATCTGGAGGTGAGCGCGCTGTCGTCGAGCACTGGGGCGCTGATCCAGGCGCAGAACGTGACGCTGACGGCCCAGGGCGACATCCGCGTGACCGGTGCTCCCAGTTTCTCCGAGGTGGCGTTCGAGCAGCCGGCGGCCGTCGTGCCCGCGCCTTCGGGCAGCGCCGCGATCGTCGCAACCGATACGCTGACCCTCAACGCGACGGGTGCGCTCGTGCTCGAAGGCGACCAGACCGCAGCGCACGTGGCGGGAGAGCACGTCAACATCACGGCAGCGTCGCTGTCGCTGACGGGCGGGTCTGGCGAGGGAGCCTACGCCGCCATTCAGTACGGCAGCGACATTACCCTCGGCCTGCCCAGCGGGGCGAGCCTCACGTTCACGCCAGGCACCGGCGAGGATGCCGACGCCGTGGTCTACACGACGTCCGCCACGCCGAATTTCATCACCGTCGACCCGACGTGGAACTGCACGCCCGATTGCTCGCCCGACTTCACGCACAGCGTCGAAGGGCCGCTGGCGAACCAGCAGTCCAACCGCGGCCTGGAGACGATCGCAGCGGCCATCCCTGAAGAGGAAGACGGCGGCGGCACCGAGACCAAGGTCGACATCCCCGTGATCCAGGTGCTGGTGCAGTTGCAGCGCATTCTCGAACGCGAGCATTTCGGCAAGGTCGCCGTGGAGGCAGAAAATGTCTGTCGTTGATATCCGCACGTCGCGGCTGGCCGCGTGGGCAAAACGTGCGCTCGGCGTCGCCGCGCTGGCTCTGGTGATGCCTGCCGCGTGGGCCGAGCAGGTCGTCGGCGAGGTCGACTTCGCGCGGGGCGTGGGTTTTGCGCAGTTGCCGGGGCAGGGGCCCCGCACGCTGGGCAAGGGACTGCCGCTCAATGAAGGCGACCGGCTGAGCACCGGTGCCGGCTCGTTCGCGATCGTCAAGCTCAAGGACGGCACCCGGATGACGTTGCGGCCCAACTCGGACCTGGTGCTGCGCACCTTCCGCTATCGCGAGAACGCACCGGACAACTCGATGGTGATGCAGCTGTTCCGTGGCGGCTTCCGCGCCATCACGGGCCTGATCAACAAGAACGCGCCCAATGCCGCGCAGGTGCAGACGGCGACCGCCACCATCGGCATCCGCGGCACCAATTTCGACGCGCGGCTGTGCTCCACCGATTGCCGCGAGGAATCCTCGCAGGTGTCGCAGCCCACCAAGCCCAACACGGTGCAGGCGAGCGCGAAGGTGGCGGTCATGCGCGGCGACGTGTTTGCCGACGATGGCGCCGGCAACCGCCGGCGGTTGTCCGTCGGGGGCGCGGTCTACCCGGGTGACACGGTCGAGACCGGGGCGAGCACCTTTGCGCTGCTGGCCTTCCGCGACCAGAGCCGCACGGCCCTGGCCTCGAACAGCCGCCTCAAGGTCGAGAACTTCGTGTTCGATCCGAAGACCCCCTCGGAAGGGTCCTTCCTCGTGCGCCTCGCGCGCGGCTCGATGCGCGGACTCACCGGCCTGATCGGCAAGGCCAATCCGAGCCGGGTGGGCATTGCCACCGCGACCGCCACCATCGGCATCCGCGGCACCGGCTTCGACATGAACTGCACCGGCCCCTGCGCAGGCGAGTCGGGCCCCCCGGATTCCGGACTGACACTCTTCACGTGGGAAGGCACGCTCGTCGTGACGCCGGAGGGCGGCACCGAAGAGATCGTCGGCCAGGGCCAGGGGCTCTACATCGCCCCCGGCGTGCTGCAGCGGCTGAGCCAGGGCTTCGAGGTCGACGCACCGCGCCCCGACGGCGTGCAGGTCGACGAGGACGCGCTGTTCGGCTCTGCCACCATCGGCGACGAAGAAGGACTGTATGTGTTCGTGCGCGACGGCCACGTCGAGATCCTGACGGCCACCGAGGTGCTGCACCTCGGCCGCGGCGAGGCGGGCTTTGCGAACAGCGCGGGCGACACGACACGGCCGGCCGATCTGCCGCTGTTCATCGAGTTCGACCGCACCCCCTTGCCCGACGTGGAGAACCCGGCGCTCTACAGTCTGCTGCGCGATCTGCTGCCGGCGGGCGCCGAGGTCTGCCGGTGACCGGCGCCGACGCCCGTGATCAAAGGGATGCCTCGATGAAGAACATTTCCCGTCTCCGGATACCGCTGACACTGGCCCCCCTGGCCCAGGCCGCGTTGCTGGCCCTCGCCACCGCGGCCGGCCCGGCCCACGCCCAACAGCCGCCGGCCCAGATGCCTCCTGCACCACCGGAGGTCGTGTTCCCGATCAAGGGGTTCGCGATCAACGGCGAAAACCCGCTCGGCAGCGGCGAAACCAGTGCGATCCTGGCGCCCTTCCTGCGTGCGGATGCCACGCTGGCCGTGCTGCAGCGTGCCACCGCCGCGCTCGAGGCCGCGCTGCACGACCGCGGCTATTCGCTCTACCGAGTCGTGCTGCCGCCGCAGCCGTTGAGCGACACCGTCACGCTCAACATCGTCCGGTTCACGCTGGGCAAGGTGCAATTGCAAGGCAACGGCACGCACTTCGATGACGCGAACGTGCGCAATGCGCTGCCGAGCCTGAAGGAGGGCACTTCGCCGAACCTGCGCCGGCTGGCGCGCGAAACGGCGGTGGCCAACGAGAACCCGTCGCGCCAACTGGTGGTGGCGCTCAAGCAGGCGGAGGAAGACGATTCCATCGCCGCCACCGTGCGCGTCTCAGAGCAGGCTCCGTGGTCGTTCGGTGTGGGGTGGAACAACTACGGCACCTCCGAGACAGGCCGGGACCGCTTCACGGTGAGCGGGAGCTACAACAACCTGTTCAACCGCGACCACATCCTCGGCATGGCGTACACCACGTCGCTGCAGCATCCGTCGCGCGTCAAGCAGATCGGTCTGACCTATCGCGCGCCCTTGTACCGGTGGGGTGGGGTCGTGTTTGCGAGCTACGTCGACTCCGACGTCACCGGCACTTTCGGTCTGGACGCGACCAACACCGATTACGACACCTTCCGCAGCACTGCCGCCGGGCACGTGTTCAAGCTCGGCTATTCGCATTACTTCGTGCCGGACGGTGGCTACCGCTCCTACCTCACCGCAGCCTGGGAAGACAAGTTCTACAAGGCGACCGAGATCGAAGGCGCGGCCACGACGCAGGAAGATCGCCGTTCCCGGCCGCTGTCGGTCACCTACGTCGGCCGGATCGAAGCCGAGCGCCAGGTCATCGCCTACAGCACCGAGTTCGCGTTCAACGTCGGTGGCGGCAGCGGCAACTCGCTCGGCGCCTACCGCACCGAGAACGACCAGATCGACACGACGAACTGGAAGGCCCTGCGCGCCAGCGCGAGCTTCTTCCGTGCACTCGCTTCTGACTGGCAGTTCCTGGTGCGCGGTCAGGCGCAATGGAGCCCGGATCTGCTGATCGCCGGCGAAGGCTTTGGTCTGGGCGGCGTCGGCTCGATCCGCGGCGTGACCGACCGCGTGCTGTATGGCGATTCCGGCGTCTCGCTCACGCTCGAAGGCATCACGCCCGCCTGGGTGGCCGGCATGCGCGGCCTCGCGTTCATCGACACCGGTTACATCAAGAGCGACGTGACCGACCTGCCGACGCGGCGCAGCAAGGACCGCCTCACGAGCGTCGGCGTCGGCCTGCGCTACGAGCACCGGCGTGGCATCAATGTCAGTGCGGAATACGGCTACGTCGTGACCGGCAGCCGTGCCGATCCCGTGGAGAATCCCTCCGTTCCAGTGAAGGGCGACGACAAGCTCCACGTGAACGTCTCGCTCGTCTTCTGACCGCCCTGCACCCCAGCCCACCCCTTCGTTCACCACATGGCAGGCCTTCAGAGCAACACGCCCACGCCGACCTCGATCACCGTGCACCAGCAGTCGCGGCAGCTGGAGGTCGGTTTCAGCGATGGCGCGCACTTTCACATTCCGTTCGAGCTGATGCGCGTGTATTCGCCGTCGGCCGAGGTCAAGGGCCACGGCCCCGGCCAGGAGACGCTGCAGACCGGCAAGCGCGATGTCGGCATCGTGGCTTTGGAGCCGGTGGGCAACTACGCCGTGCAGCCCACCTTCAGCGACGGGCATGACTCGGGCATCTTCTCCTGGGACTATCTCTACTACCTGGGAGCCGAGCAGGCCCGCTTGTGGCAGGAGTATCTCGATCGGCTGCAGGCCGCCGGGGTGGACCGGGACGCACCGATGCCGGAAAAGGGCGGATCGGCCTGCGGGCACTCTCACTGACTCGGCCCCGACCCGCCACGCACTGTCGGTTTTTCCCCTCACTTGATGCGCCGCTTCGTGTCATGCCCCACATTCGTGCGGGGTTGAGAGCGTGGGCAGGCGCCCC
The DNA here is from genome assembly GCF_946480305.1 of uncultured Caldimonas sp. The sequence goes on along the minus strand of NZ_CAMLJQ010000005.1, from coordinate 96,160 downwards.
ATCCACTTACGATCACGCCATGAGTTCCACCCATTTCGGTTTCCAGACGGTCGAAGAGACCGAGAAGGCGCAGCGCGTGCGCGGCGTCTTCGACTCGGTGGCGCAACGCTACGACATCATGAACGACGTGATGTCGGCCGGCCTGCATCGCGCCTGGAAGGCCTACACGATCGCCGTCTCGGGCGCACGCGAAGGGCAGCGGGTGCTCGACATCGCGGGTGGAACGGGTGATCTGGCGCGCGCGTTTGCGAAGCGGGTGGGCGCGAGCGGCTGCGTGGTGCACACCGACATCAACGAGTCCATGCTGCGTGTCGGCCGCGACCGCTTGCTCGACGAAGGGCTCGTGTTGCCGACGTCCATCTGCGATGCCGAGACGCTGCCGTTCGCTGCCAACAGCTTCGATCTTGTCAGCGTGGCCTTCGGTCTGCGCAACATGACCCACAAGGACCGCGCGCTCGCCGAGATGTGCCGGGTGCTCAAGCCTGGCGGCAAGCTGCTGGTGCTCGAGTTTTCCAAGGTGGCGAAGCCGCTGGAAAAGGCCTACGACTGGTATTCCTTCAATGTCCTGCCGCGACTGGGGCAATGGATCGCGGGCGACTCGCAGAGCTATCGCTATCTGGCAGAGTCCATCCGCATGCACCCCGGCCAGCAGGAGTTGAAGAACATGATGAAGGCCGCCGGGTTCGGCCATGTCGATGTGCACAACCTGACCGCCGGAGTGGTGGCGCTGCACGTGGGCATCAAATGTTGATCGAAGGGTGAAGCGCCTGCGCTTCATCTGTTTTTGCCGTCGTTGCCTGCAGGTCCGCCATGAACACGTCGAAGCTCGCCGCCTTCTGTCTTGCTGCCATGCTGTCGCTGGCGCCCGCGGTGCAGGCGAAGCGCACGGGCACGGCGGCGCCGGGTGCCGGGCAGACCAGCTCCCAGCGTGAACCGGCGGGGGCGGCCGGGCAGGAGCCGGCTCGGCCGGCAACGCCCTCCGCGGCGAAGGTCGGCGAGCCCGGGGAGCCACCGGGTGCAGGACGCGGCGGAATGCTCGCCGGACTGGCCACGGGCCTCGGCGTTGCGACACTGTTCCACGGCTTTGGCGTCGGCGAGCAAGCGGCCGGCTGGTTTTCGGTCGTGCTGGTGTCGGCACTTCTCGCCCTGCTGGGTTGGGGGCTCTGGCGCCTGCTGAGACGCTCGACACCCGCGGCGGCGGCGCCGCTTGCGTTTCAGGGAGCCGCTGCGCCGGCCACCCGGTCGTCGTTTGCATCCAGCCACTACGAGCCGGCCACCCTGGCGCCGGAGTCGAGCGTTCACTACGGTGGCGGCGGCATCGACGAAGTGGCATCGCGCACCGGGGAATTCCGGTGGGGCGTGCCGAAAGGCTTCGACGCTCCCGGGTTTCTTCAGTCGGCAAAAGGTAACTTTGTGCTGTTGCAGGAGGCGTGGGATCGGGCCGATCTCGATGCCCTGCGCGCCCTGATGACGGACGACATGCTGCACCACATTGCGCAGCAGTTGCAGGAGCGCGGCGACCAGCCGAACCGCACCGATGTGGTCACGTTGCATGCAGAGATGCTGGGCGTCGAGGACATCGGCTCCAGCTACATCGCGAGCGTGGAGTTTTCGGGGATGATCCGCGAGGAAGTAACCTCCGGCGCTGCGCCGTTCCGAGAAGTGTGGAACCTCACCAAGCCCAAGGACGGCTCCTCCGGCTGGCTGCTTGCCGGCGTGCAGGCACTGCAATAGGGCGGCCTGCAAGGGGCTGCTTGCCAGAGCGGTGCATAGCGTTTTGCGTGCCCGTCAATCGTGCGTCACATCAGGCACCTACGCTGAACTTCCGTCGGCAGTCTGAGACTTTTTGTTTCTGCAGGGCCCCTTAACCAGGGGTTACCTTGCACGGAAGTGCCACCAGTACACTCGTCTTCGATTTTGCGGGCCGCGTGAGCTTTCGCAGAGTTCGACCATCCACGCAATAGTGGAAACACTGGTCGAGTGCCCCTCGATCTAGCAAGGCGCCATCCCCGGCGCAGGGAGCAGTTTCGAAAATGAATACCACCCGTCGTTCCACCACGATGGCCACGATGCGCAGTGTCGCCGTGGCTTCTGCCGTGATCGCGTCGCTTGTGCTCGCCGGTTGCGGCGACAAGAAGGACAAGCCCGCTTCGCAGGTGGCCGCGAAGGTCAACAAGGGCGAGATCTCCGTCCATCAGATCAACTATGTGTTGCAGCGCCAGCCCGGCCTCAAGCAGGAGCAGGCCGAGGAAGCGAGCAAGACCGCGCTCGAAAAGCTGATCGACCAGGAACTGGCCGTGCAACGCGCCACCGAGATGAAGCTCGACCGCGATCCACGCGCGGTGCAGGCGATCGAGGCGGCACGTCGCGACATCCTCGCCCGCTTCTATCTCGAGAAGGTGGCCGAGGCGGCCGCCAAGCCGTCACCCGAAGAGGTGAAGGCCTATTACGACGCCAAGCCGGCGTTGTTCAGCGAGCGCCGGGTCTACAACCTGCAGGAGATCGCGATCCAGGCCGAAAAGGACAAGCTGCCGCAGATCGAGCAGCAGTTGAAGGCCGCGAAGTCGACGGCCGAGTTCCTGGACTACCTGCGTGCCAATGACATCCGCTTTGCGGTGAATCAGGCGGCGCGCGCGGCCGAGCAGCTGCCGCTGAACATGCTCGACGCCTTCCATCAGCTGAAGGATGGGCAGGCCATGATGGTGCCGTCGCCGTCAGGAGCGCAGGCCATCGTGCTCGTCGCCTCGCGCGAGGCCCCCGTGGACGAAGTCAAGGCACGGCCTGCGATCGAGCAGTTCATCCTCAACGATCGCAAACGCAAGATCGTCGAGGAAGACATCAAATCGTTGCGTGCGAGCGCAAAGATCGAATACGTCGGCAAGTTCGCGGACGCAGCGCCTGCCGCACAGCAACCCACCGAGGCCGCCACCGCAGAACAGGGCAGCGCGCCGCAGAACACGGCTGCCGCCGAAGACGGCGACGCAGCAGCCATCAGCAAAGGTCTTTCGGGAATCAAATAAAAATGATGTTGCTTACTCTTCGTCGATGGATGGCCGCGATGCTGCTTCTGCTCGCGGCAGGGGGCGCTGCCGCGCAGTTGGCCAACACGCGTGAATACGTGCTTGGCCCGGGCGATGTGATTCGCGTCAACGTGTTTCAGAGCCCGGACCTCTCGCTCGAGGCGCGTGTGTCCGAATCTGGCGCGATCACCTACCCGCTGCTGGGCCAGGTGCAGGTGGGCGGTATTTCCGTGGTGCAAGCGGAAAAGCGCATTGCTGACGGGTTGCGCTCCGGCAACTACGTGAAGCAACCCCAGGTGTCGATCCTGGTGGTGCAGGTGCGCGGCAACCAGGCCTCGGTGCTTGGCCAAGTCAACCGGCCCGGCAAGTACCCGCTCGAACTGGCCAACACCCGCCTGACCGACCTCATCGCAATGGCCGGCGGCGTGTCGACCGCCGGTGCCGACGTGATCGTCGTCACCGGTGTGCGCAACGGCAAGCCGTTCCGCAAGGAGATCGACCTGCCCAGCATCTTCATGGGCGGCAAGACCGCCGACGACATGGTCATGCAGAACGGCGACGTGGCCTATGTCGACCGCATGCCGACCATCTACATCTACGGTGAAGTGCAGCGCCCTGGCGCGCTGCGCCTGGAGCGCGACATGACCGTGATGCAGGCGCTGGCCACCGGCGGCGGCCTCACGCAGCGTGGCACCGAGCGTGGGCTGCGGGTGCACCGCCGAGGCGAGGATGGGCGCGTCCAGGTGATCCAGCCGACGATGGAAGACAAGTTGCGCGACGGCGACGTCGTCTACGTCCGCGAGAGCCTGTTCTGAAGGAGTCGCCATGACCCTGGGTCAATTCTTCTCCATCCTGATTGCGCGATGGAAGGTGGCGCTTGCCGTGCTGTTGCTCGCGATCGGTGGCGCGGTCGGCTACAGCCTGTGGGTGCCCAAGCAGTACACGGCAACGTCCACGGTCGTGGTCGACGTGCGTTCGCCTGATCCGGTGGCTGGCATGGTGCTGCCCGGGGCGCAAGGCTACCTGCTCACGCAACTCGAGATCATCCGCAGCGAGCGTGTCGCGCAGCGGGTGGTGCGCAACCTGAAGCTGGCCGACAACCCGCAGACGCGCGAGCAATGGCGCGAGGCGACCGACGGTGCGGTCGACATCGAGTCGTGGCTCGCGAAGGCGCTGCTGCGCAGCGTGGAGGTCAAACCCTCGGGCGATTCTCAGGTGCTGTCGGTCAGCTACACGTCGGTCGAGCCGAAGTTCTCGGCCCTGATGGCCAACGCCTTCGTGCAGGGCTACATCGACACCCATGTGGATCTGCGCGTCGAACCTGCAAAGCAATACTCGTCGTTCTTCGACGGGCGGGCAAAAGAGCTGCGCGACAAGCTCGAAGCCGCGCAGGCGCGCTTGTCTGCCTATCAGAAGCAGCACGGACTGGTGGCGACGGACGAGCGCCTCGACGTCGAAAGCCAACGGCTGCAGGAACTGTCGTCTCAACTCGTCGCCATACAAGCGCTTGCAGTCGACTCCACCAGCCGGCAGAACCAGACCGGAACCTCTGCCGACCGGATGCAGGAAGTGCTGTTGAACCCGCTGATCTCGGGCTTGAAGGGTGACCTCAACCGACAGGAAGCGCGACTGCAGGAGTTGAGTGCGCGCTATGGCAGCAATCATCCGCAGGTCATCGAGGCCCAAGCCAGCATTGCAGCCTTGCGCGATCGCATCGCAGCGGAAACCCGCAGGGTGACCAGTGGTGTGTCGGTCAGCAACACGATCAACCGGCAACGCGAGGCCGAGATCAAAGCCGCTCTCGACGCTCAGCGAGAGAAGCTGCTCAAGCTGCGCGAGCAGCGCGATGAGGCATCGGTGCTGGTCAAGGACGTGGAGAACGCGCAGCGCGCGTACGACGCGGTTCTGGCGCGGTTGAACCAGACGACGCTGGAGAGCCACACGAACCTCACGAATGCGTCAGTGCTGAGTGCAGCCGTTCCACCCACGCTGCCCTCGTCGCCGAACATCCTGTTGAACACCTTGTTGGCCACCTGCGTCGGATTGGTGCTCGCAATCGCGGCAAGTTTCTTGCTTGAACTGCTCGACCGACGTGTGCGTTCGTTTGCCGACGTGGTGCAACTGCTCGGTCTGCCAGTGCTGGGCGTGGTGCCCAAGCCGGTCCGCCGCGGCATGTTGTTGGGCCGCAAGAGCAATCCAATGATTCCGCGGCGCGTGCTTGGTCAGCTGCCGCGTCCTAAGGGGGTCTAATGGCGATCTTCCGTGACGCCAATGCGGCGCCTCACCTCCATCCCGTCCCGAACGACGTGGAAGACGTCAAGCCGACGGCCATCCACGATAGGCCGATCGGCGACATCATCCGTCGCAAGAAGAAGCTGTCGGCCGAACAGGTCGATCAGGTGCTGCAGTTCCAACGCGAAAAGGGCGTGCGCTTCGGCGAGGCCGCTGTCGCGCTCGGCCTTGCCAGCGACGAAGACGTGCTGTTCGCGCTGTCTCAGCAGTTCCACTACCCCTACGCGCCGGATCAGCGGCGCGAATTGCGCTCGGAACTCGTCACCGCGACGCAGCCTTTCTCGCACCAGGCCGAAGCCTTCCGTGCGATCCGAAGCCAGTTGATGATGCGTCTGTTCACGGCCGAGGAGCCGCGGCGCGCGCTCGCGGTCGTGAGCCCGGACCCGGGCGACGGCAAGACCTTCTTCGCCGCCAATCTGGCCGTGGTGCTGTCGCAGCTCGGCGGGCGCACGCTGCTCGTCGATGCCGACATGCGCGGGCCGAGGCAGCACGAGGTGTTCGAACTGGATACCTCATCGGGGCTGTCCGGCATCCTTTCGGGGCGCGCGGAGACCAACGTCATCAAGCATGTGCCCAACCTGCCCAGCCTGTTCGTGCTGCCGGTCGGCATCACGCCGCCCAACCCGCTCGAACTGGTCGAGCGGCCGGCCTTCGGTCTGCTGATGCGAGAGCTGCTCAACAAATTCGACCACGTGATCGTCGACACGCCGGCTGCAGCCTATGGCTCCGATGCGAGCGTGATCGCGGCGCGATGCGGTTCGGCGCTTGTCGTTGCTCGGCAGGGCAAGTCGCGCGTGGATCGCCTGCAGGACCTGGTCGGCACGCTGACGGGCAGCCCCGCCAAGCTGGCCGGCGTGATCATGAACGAGTATTGACGATGCAAACCACCATGCCCATAGCCGACGCTCGCCGGCCTTGGCTCATGATGGCAGCGCCGCTGGTGGCGGGGCTGCTGCTGATGTACGTGCCGACGATCATGGAGTTGTCGCGCACCGTGTGGAAGAGCGAGGAGCAGGGCCATGGCCCGCTGATCCTTGCGGTGTCGCTGTGGCTGTTCTGGCAGAAGCGGGAAGAGTTCATGGCGGCTGCGCAGGACGGCGGCAAGTCCGTGACCGGCTGGCTGCTGCTGGCCTTCGGTCTGCTGCTTTACGTGCTCGGTCGTTCGCAGCAGATCATCCTGTTCGAGGTGGTCTCGCAGATCCCGCTGCTGGCGGGAGGCGGTGCCGTGCTGTTCGGCTGGCGCGCGGTGAAGGTCGTTGCCTTTCCGCTGCTCTTCCTCGCCTTCATGGCGCCACTGCCTGCGGCCATCATCGACTCGATGACCGGTCCGCTGAAGCGCACGGTGTCGGTGGTTGCCGAAACGGTGCTGTACGAACTGGGCTATCCCATTGCACGCAGCGGCGTGGTGCTGTCGATCGGGCAGTACCAACTGCTGGTGGCCGATGCGTGTTCCGGCCTCAACAGCATGTTCAGCCTGTCGGCGCTCGGCCTGCTCTACCTTTACCTGATGAAGCACCAGAGCCGCTGGCGCAACGTCGCCATCGTGCTGAGCATCCTGCCGATCGCCTTTGTCGCCAACGCGATCCGCGTGATGATCCTCGTGCTCGTGACCTATCACCTCGGCGACGAGGCCGGGCAGGGCTTCATTCACGGGGCGGCCGGCATGGTGCTGTTCGTGATCGCGCTCGTGCTGCTGTTCACCTTCGATGGGTTGCTCGGCCTGTTCGACCGCCGCATGCGCATGGCGAAGGAGGCGAAATGATCAAACCTCGCGTCTGGATCGTGGCCGGGTTGATGTGCCTGGCTTCGGCGATGGCCGTCGTTGCCCGGCCTTCGATCCGCATGGCCGAGCAGGGCCCGGCCGTCGACCTCGAAACCATCTTTCCGAAGCAGTTCGCCGACTGGCGCATCGACGACCGGATGCCGGTGGTGCTGCCGTCGCCTGACGTGCAGGCGCAGCTCGACAAGATCTACAGCCAGGTGCTTGCCCGCACCTATGTCAACTCGCGTGGGGAGCGCGTGATGCTGTCGGTTGCCTACGGCGGCGACCAGTCGGATGGCATGGGCGTGCACCGGCCGGAGATCTGCTACCCCGCCCAGGGGTTTCAAGTGCTTTCGATCCGCCGCGGCGAGGTGCAACAACTCGCGGGGCGCGACATCCCGGTGCAGAAGGTGCTGACGCGCCTGGGCAGCCGCAACGAGCCGGTGATGTACTGGATCGTCGTCGGCAATCAGGTGGTCGGCACCAATACCGAGCAAAAGCTCGCGCAGCTCACCTATGGCCTGCGCGGGCGCATCCCGGACGGCATGCTGGTGCGCGTGTCCAGCATCAGTCCGGACAACGAGAAGGCGTACGCCACGCAGGCAGAGTTCTTGCGTGAGATTGCCGACTCGATCGCTCCGCAATACCAAGCCCGCGTGTTCGGCTCTGCCGCCCTCTGAAGGGGCGGCCGCGGGAGCGGCCTCTTACACGTCCAACGATACAACGACGATGACTCAGAAGAAAACGGCTCTCATCACCGGTGTGACCGGCCAAGACGGTGCATACCTGTCGGAGTTCCTGCTCAAGAAGGGCTACGAGGTGCACGGCATCAAGCGCCGCACCTCGCTGTTCAACACCGACCGCATCGACCATCTTTATCAAGATCCGCACGTCGACAACCGCAACTTCATCCTGCACTACGGCGACCTGACCGATTCCACCAGCCTGGTGCGTATCGTTCAGAAGGTGCAGCCCGACGAGATCTACAACCTCGCGGCGCAAAGCCACGTGGCGGTGTCGTTCGAAGAGCCCGAGTACACCGCCAACGCTGACGGTATCGGCGCGCTTCGACTGCTCGAAGCCGTTCGCATTCTCGGCCTCGAGAAGAAGACTCGCTTCTACCAGGCCAGCACCAGCGAGTTGTACGGCCTGGTGCAGGAAGTGCCGCAGAAGGAGACCACCCCCTTCTACCCGCGCAGCCCGTATGCGGTGGCCAAGCTCTACGCCTACTGGATCACCGTGAACTACCGCGAGGCCTACGGCATGTACGCCTGCAATGGCGTGCTGTTCAACCATGAGAGCCCGGTGCGCGGTGAAACCTTCGTCACGCGCAAGATCACACGGGCCGTCGCGCGTCTCGCGCTCGGCCTGCAGGACTGCCTCTACCTCGGCAACCTGAGCGCGTTGCGCGACTGGGGCCATGCGCGCGACTACGTCGAGATGCAGTGGATGATGCTGCAGCAGGACCAGCCCGAGGACTACGTCATCGCGACCGGCGTGCAATACAGCGTGCGTCAGTTCGTCGAGGCCGCGGCCAAGGAACTCGGCATCGGCATCGTCTTCGAAGGTGAGGGCGTCAACGAGATCGGCGTCGTGGCCGAGGTCAAGGGCAACCGCGCGAAGTGCAAGGTGGGTGACGTGGTGGTCCGTGTCGATCCGCGCTACTTCCGTCCCACGGAAGTCGAGACGCTGCTCGGCGACCCGACCAAGGCCCGCGAGAAGCTGGGCTGGACGCCGCAGACCACCTTCCAGCAACTGGTCAAGGAAATGATCGAGAGCGACTACACCGCCGCACGCCGCGATTCGCTGGTCAAGATGGCCGGCTTCCAGGCTTACGACTACCACGAGTGATGCATCAAGACGCCAAGATCTACGTCGCAGGGCACCGCGGCCTTGTCGGCTCCGCATTGGTGCGGCAGTTGCAGGCGCGCGGCTATCGCAACTTGCTGCTGCGCACGCATGCCGAACTCGACCTGACCGACGCGCGGGCCACCGATGCCTTCTTCGCCCAGGAGAAGCCGGACTACGTGTTCCTCGCGGCGGCCAAGGTCGGCGGCATCGTGGCCAACAACAGCTACCCGGCCGAGTTCATTCGCGACAACCTCGCGATCCAGACCAGCGTCATCCACTCTGCCTACCGGCACGGTGTCAAGCGATTGCTGTTCCTGGGCTCCAGCTGCATCTACCCCAAGCTCGCACCGCAACCGATGCGCGAGGACGCGCTGCTGACCGGCCCGCTGGAGCCGACCAACCGACCCTACGCGCTGGCCAAGATCGCGGGCATCGAGATGTGCTGGAGCTACAACCGCCAGTACGGCACGAAGTACCTCGCGGTGATGCCGACCAACCTCTACGGGCCGGGCGACAACTACGACCTCACCACCAGCCACGTCATCCCGGCGCTGATCCGCAAGTTCCACGAGGCCAAGCAGCGCGGCGACCGCACGGTCACCGTCTGGGGCACCGGCACGCCTCGCCGGGAGTTCCTGTTCAGCGACGACATGGCCGACGGCTGCGTGTTCCTGATGCAGTTGCCCGACGACCGGTACGTTTCGCTGCTCGGCAGTGACGAGTCGAAGACCGGCGTCTTCGAACCGCCGCTCGTGAACGTGGGTGTCGGCGAAGACGTCACCATCCGCGAACTGGCCGAAACGGTGGCGGAAGTCGTGGGGTTCCAGGGTGACCTGAGCTTCGACACCACCAAGCCCGACGGCACGCCACGCAAGCTGATGGACGTGTCGCGCATGCACTCGATGGGCTGGAGGGCCAAGACCGGATTGCGGGACGGCTTGGCCGCCGCGTATCAGGCATTCCGTGCAGAGGGCTGAGACTCCCGGCGACCGGCAGTCCGAGACGTCAGTTCCTGGCACAGAAGTTATGAACACGGCCACCATCGCCCAACGCAGCCTGTCGGCGGTCGTCTGGAACTATGCAGGGGCCATCCTGCGCGCGCTTGCTCAGCTTGGTGCGCAAGTGGTCCTCGCACGCGTACTGGGCCCTCAGGTCTACGGGCAGTTCGCCGTCGTGCTGGTGGTCATCAGTTTCGGCTGGTTGCTCGCCGAGAGCGGCATGGGCGCAGCGCTGATCCAGATGCCCGAACTCGACGACGACGCCATCCGTCAAGCCATTGGCGGCGTGCTGCTGCAAGGAGGGCTCGTGGGGCTGGCGATCATCTTCGCGGCGCCCTTCCTGGCACGACTGTTTGAAGACCCGACGCTGACCGTGCCCCTCATGGTCTGCGGGCCGCTGGTTGTTGTCCAGGGCTTGTGCAACATCCCGGCCAGCCTGATGCGGCGCAACTTCGACATGAAGCGCTGGCAGATCATTCAGGTCGGCGCGTACGCCTTCAGCTTCGGGGTCGTGGGGATCACGCTGGCGCTTGCAGGATGGGGGTTGTGGTCGCTCATCGTTGCGTTCGCGCTGCAGACCGCGATTGCCATCACCGCCGCTTACCTTGCGGTGCGCCATCCTCTGCGGCCATCCTTCCGGATGAGCCCGCATCTGCGGTCCTACGGCGCGAAGGTGCTCGGAAGCGCGGTTGCCTCGTGGACCGTGGACAACCTCGACCGCGCGGTCGTGGGTCGTGTCTGGGGCGTGGCGTCCTTGGGGGCTTACTCGGCGGCTTTCAATCTCGCGCGAGCGCCGGCAACATTGCTGAGCCACTCGGTGCAGTCCGTGTCGCTGGCCATGGCGTCGCGCCTGCAGGAGGATCCCGCCCGGCTCTGCCTCGGGTACTGCGCTGTGACGGCCGGCTTGTCCATGGTGCTCCTGCCCGTGTTCTCGCTTCTCGCAGTTGCGGCAGAACCCGTGGTCTTGCTGCTGTACGGGCACCGGTGGACGGAGGCGGCGCCCATGTTCGCTGCATTCGCGCTGACGATGCCGTTCTACATCCTGGCCGCCAACACCGCCTCGTTCATGTGGGCGACCGGCTCTGTCGGGAAGGAGCTGATCTCGCAGGTGCTGGTGGCCGCCATGCTGGTGACCGGGTTCGTTGTCATGGGGGCCATGCCCTTGTCATGGGCCGTGTGGCTGGTGCCGACGGCCCATCTGTTGCGCGCGGCACTGATCTACCGGTTGCTGGCCCGCCGCATCGGCCTGTCGCACCTGCGGATGCTGAGGGCCGTTGCGGGTGGTGCGGCACTGGCGGTGTTGGGCGTGCTGAGCTGGTACGGCATGCGGTTCGTTGTTCCTGCATCCGAGCATGCTTTTGCGCCGATGCTGCAGTTGGCGGCCGCCGGTGCGGTGGTCGCGTTGGCGGTGCTTGTCACACGCGGAAGGCTCGTGCCCGAGGACTTGCGCTCTGCACTGAAGGGGCGGCTCCCCGCCAGCCGGGCGGGACGCATGGCCGGGCACGTCCTTGGACTGTGAACGACAGTGATGATGAATGTGAACGAGATGTCATCCCATCCCGCTGAGGCCGTCGTTCTGATTTCGCACGGCTTTCAGTCGCATTACGAACTCGGCGTTGCCAACGGCCTCGCAGACAACGGTTTGCCGGTCGTACTGCTCGGATCGGACACGACGCTGCGCGAGCGTCTGCACGGGGGCGTGACGCTGAAGAACATCCGCGGCTCCCAGGATTCTCGACGCCCCAAATGGCGCAAGTTGACGGACATGCTGGGTTACCACCTGAAGCTGCTGCGCGAAGCGTGGCGGCACCGTGGTTCGACCTTCATGATCATCGGCATGTTGCGCCCCGAATGGCTGCTCGGCCTGCTGGAAGCCCCGTTGCTGCGGCTGCTGTCTCGGCGATTGACGCTCACGGTGCACAACGTGCTGCCGCACGATCGGCATACCCGGGTGATGAAGGCGGTGTATTGGCTCATCTACCGGATTCCGCACGCGCTGCTGGTGCACACCGCAGCCACCCGTGAGGCGCTGATCGAAGAGTTCGGCATACGGGCCGAGAGGATCCTCCTGGTGCCCCACGGACTCAACGACGCCGTGACGCCGTTGCCTTTGTCGCCGGCTGACGCCAAGGTCGGCCTCGGCCTGCCGGCCGACGCGCGCACCTTGCTGTTTTTTGGCCATGTTTCGCCCTTCAAGGGTGTCGAATTGCTGCTCGATGCCTTCGAGCGGATGCCCGAGGCAACGCTGCTCGTCGCAGGCCGCTGCACGCCGGACGGCTATGGCAATTCGATTCGTGCACGGCTCGAGCCACTGCGCGACCAGGGGCGCGTGTGCTGGTTCGACGGGTACGTCGAAGAGGACGTCATCGCCCGCGTGTTCGCGGCCGCCGATCTCGTCGTCTTGCCCTACCGCCATATCGATCAGAGCGGGGTGTTGCTGCAGGCGCTTTCGCTCGGCGTGCCTGTCGCCGCCACCCGGGTCGGAGGTTTTCGCGAGACGGTGAATGAGCACAACGGTGTGTTCATCGAGGACGTGAGCGCTGAGGCAGTGGAGGCGGCGCTTCGCGGGTACTTCGCGCGCCCGCGCCCGCTCGATCGCGCTGCGGTGCGCGCCACGGTGGCCGATCATGCCTGGCGTCACACCCTCAAGTCGGCCCTTCGGTGGTTGTATCCGCAACGCTTCTCCGACGTCGCGCCGACGGTTTCCGCTGTGGCGCGCGAGGCCGCCCGATGACGGTGCTTCCTGGGCGCCAGGGCGTCGTGGCGGGCATGCTCTCCATGGCGGCGCAGCGCGCGGCCAGCCCCACGTCGCGTCGACTTTGATCGAGGACCTCACAGATGAAATCGCTCCGGTATTACCCAAGCGGGCAGGAGGCTGTGTGGAAGCCGGCGGTGACGGTCGAGCAGCTGTTCACGTGGTTCTGCTGCGCGCTGCTTTTTTTGAGCATCACGGTCGGGCAGCTGCGATTTCTGAGCTATTCCATTCCGCTGGTTGCGCTGATCGTCTGCCTGGCAGTGGGCCGGTTTCGCCTGCCCGAGATGGTGTGGCCGTTCGCGGTGCTGGTCGTGTTCGCCGTGGCAACCGCACCGCTTGCCACTCAGCGCGGATGGCAGGACGTCTACCTCATGCTCATCGGCATCACGCCGTTCGCGATCGGGCTGAAGCTGAGGGTGTCGTGGCGCTCGATGTTCATCGTTGCAATAGCCGGAATGGCGCTTTCGTATGCGATGCGGCGGCTGACGGGAGGCAATGGAGGGGGGGTCGAATTCGATCTGATGAACTCCACCTCTCCGCTGGAGTCGCCGTTCTCGTTCCTGTTCGGCATGCTGGCGGTCTGGGCGGCAGCGGAGAGACGCTGGAAGGCGTTTCTTCTGGCGCTGGTGATGACGACCCTGACCTTGAAACGCATCGCGCTGCTCGGCGCGCTGTTGTGCTTTGCTGTCGCCGTGCTGCCCGTGCGGTGGCGGAATCTGCTCGTCAACCCCGTCACCATGGTCGTCGTCAATCTGACCGTGGTTGCGTTGGCCGTGCTGTATGGGAGTGGCGCGTTCGATCGCACGATCTATGAATGGACCGGGCAAAGCGCCAACCAGTTCGGCATGGGGCGCCGCTACGCCTTTGCTTTTCCCGCTCGCGAGATCTCGGAGCACTTCGAGCGATACCTGTTCCTGGGGGCCGGTCCGGGTCAGATCTACGAGGTCATGAAAGGCGGCTTCTCCTGGCTCGGCAAGAAGAACCTTCACTGTGATCTGCTGAAGATCCTGCTCGAGTACGGCGCGATCGCCTTCGTCGCATTTTCGGTGTTCGCGTTCCGCATGAAGTCGGCCGGCCAACGGTTGCTGTGGACCTACTTCAACGTCCTGCTGATGACGGACAACGCGCTGATCTATCCGTGGTTGGTGTTTTCGATGTGTCTGTGCGGGCTGTCACTGCGAGATCCCGAACGGCAGCCGGCGTCGGCCGCCTTGTCCGCCTGAAGGGAGCAGACAGTGAAGGCCTACGACAAGGCGAAGATCGCCGATGTACCCCTCGACGCCGCACGGCCGGCGATGACCGCTACGTCGCGGCATGTCTACCTCGACCGTGCCAAGGGCCTTGCCATCTTCCTGGTGGTGCTCGGGCATGTGGTGGCACGCGAAGGACCGCCCGGAAGCGAGTGGTACCTGTGGCTGAAGAATCGCATCTACGTGTTCCACATGCCGCTGTTCATGTGCGTGAGCGGCATGGTGTACGGATTGAAGTGGCAGGCGCCCGCACACGTGCGGGACTATCTTGCGGATCTCAGCCGCCGCGTCGCGCGCCTGTTGCCGGCCTACCTGCTGTTCGGTGCGTTGATCTTCGTCGGCAAACTTGCCGTGCAGCAGTTTGCGGTCGTCGACAACCCGGTTCAGGGATGGCATTCGTTCCTCGGGCTGCTGATCGCGCCATCCAAGAGCTTCACTTCCTTCCTCTGGTACATCTACGCGCTGACGCTCATCTTCGCTGCCTTCCCGGTGCTCCACGTGCTCCTGCGAGGGCAGGTGCTCGCGATGCTGGTGATTTGCGTCGCCTTCTGGTGGCTGCCGTCGTCGCCGGTGCTGGCGTGGGACAAGCTGCGGGAGTTTTCGGCGTACTTCGTGCTGGGTGTACTGCTGGCGCGCCACCACGACACCTTCTTGAGGTTGCTTCGTCTTGCGTGGCCGGTGATGCTGCTGGCTTTCGTCTGGTATCTGCCCGAAGCCAGGGCACCGTTCGAAGTGCGTGCATGTGCGGCGCTGTCCATCTTTTCGGTGCTGGGGCTCATGCAGGCCCTGCCGGACATGCGCGTCGACCCTCTTGCATATCTGGGCCGCTACACGCTGAGCATCTACCTGCTCAACACCATCGTCATCGGCGTCGTGAAGCTCATGTTGCTCGAAACCATCGGGTGGTCTCATGACCGGTTCCCGCTGGCGTTCGCGATCCTGCTCGCCACAGGCGTGGTGGGGCCGGTGCTTGTGAAGCAGATCCTGTTTCGCCGCGTGCCGTGGCTTGATCGCATCACCACCTGAAGTCGACGTCCGGCTCGGCAAGCCCGGCGGCATGCGGTGAGGTCATTCGAGGAGATCTGCTCCGTGTCACGCGTGTGGAACCAAGCGGCGCCGACCTGCCTCGCTGCAGTCTGGCGCCATGCATGCGTCGGCATGATGGCGCTGCTCTTGGCCGTCCAGGGCGCCCGTGGCGCGATGGGGGCTGACGACGAGCCGGCTGCGGTTGTCCTGCCTCGTTCGTCCGCGGAAGTCATGGCCGCTCCCACACACACGCCGTTGAAGGTGACGGGGCGGGTCAATGCCTGGGGCAACGCGCGCTTCGAACACACGCCGGCAATGCGCTTGCAGGCGGCACCGCATGACGCCGATGCCGCCGCAGCGCAGGATCGCTTCCGGGTGACGGACCTGGCTCAAGGCGCGGCTCATCTTGCCTATGGCTTTGCCTACGAGCCGGGCCGGCTGTATCGCGCGTCGCTGCGGCTCCGTGCCGCCAAGCCGATGCAGGTCGAGGTGATGATGCGCCGGGATGTGCATCCCTACGATCCATTCGCCCTGCGCACGGTCCAAGTCGGACCGACGTGGCAGCAGATCGAGATGGAGGGCCGGCCGGTTGCCGGAGAGGCGGGCTCGTTGCGCGTCATACCCGGCGAGCTGGGCGTCGACATCTGGGTCGACAAGGTGCAGATCGAAGCCGGGCCGGCGCAGGACTACCGACCGGTGCACGGTACACCGATTTCCGCGGACCTGTTCGGATTGCACCTGATGCGCCTGGGCATGCATGAGCACTGGCCTCGCCACAACCCAGGGCTCGTGCGTCTATGGGATACACGCACGACGTGGAAAGACCTGCAACCCGAGCGTGGCGACTGGGACTTCTCCACCCCGGGGTTTCGCCGCCTTGACCTCTACGTTCGACACATCCGCAAGCACAGTGAGGCGACGAAGATTCTCTATGTGCTGGGACAGACGCCGCGCTGGGCGTCGAGCCAACCCGACTCGCCGAATGCCTACGGTCCGGGGCACGGCGCACCTCCGAAGAACATGGAGGACTGGCGTGCGTATGTGCGGACCCTGGCCCGCCGCTACGCCGGACGCATCAGATACTGGGAGTTGTGGAACGAGCCTGACTATCACCGGTTCTATCGCGGCTCGATGGACGCGATGATCGAGATGGCCCGTATCGCGCACGAGGAACTGAAGGCAGCGGATCCAGGCAATGTGATCGTCTCGCCGGGCTTGACAGCAGGGCAAGGGCTGCGCTGGCTCGACCGCTTCTTGCAAGCAGGCGGCGGGCGATATGTCGATGTGATCGGGTTCCACTGGTATTACTCGACGGTGCCCGAAGCCATGGCCCCCTTCATCGACAACGTGCGGGGCGTGATGCGCACGCACGGTGTGGACCACAAGCCGCTGTGGAACACCGAGGGCGGCCTGGTCTTCCCGACGAAGGATGCCTCGGGCACACCCGTCACCCTGCCGGACGACCAGCAGCGCGGGCTGACCCCACGCGCGATGCTGGTGATGTGGTCGCGCGGTGTCAGCGCCTTTGCCTACTACTTCTGGGAGGGGCGTCTGCCGGGCGAGAGGATGCGGACGAAGGACTTCGGCGACTACACCGAGCCCGGCCTGAGCTACCTGCGCGCGGCTGCATGGGTGCAAGGCGCTCGCCTGACCGACGGTTACCGCAGTGCCGAGGGGCTACACGTCATCAAGCTCGAACGGGGGGAGCGGACCTCGTACATCGTGTGGGCGACTGGCGAGTCTCGCTGGGTGCAGGTGCCCGAGGGCTGGATGGTCTCCCGGATCGCGCACCTCGACGGCCGGGCGGCAGAGCTGCCGCCCGGCCGCAGGCTGCTCGTTACTGTCGCTCCGCTGTTGCTCGAATAGCAAGCGCGCCGGGCAAACGGCAAGGCCTGCCGGAGTTGCCCGGCAGGCCTTGTGTTCATGTGCTGGCCGTTGCCGGCCTGCGTTTGCCTGGAATTACTTGAGCAGCACCGGCTCCAGTCCCAGCGTGAGCGTGGAACCCGAGAGAGCCGACTCGACACCCGCCAGGTCACGCACGCGGGTCACACCCCAGCTGGCGGGCAGGCTCACCTGCGTGCCGGCCACCGTGCTCCAGGCGACGGTGTAGTTCTCACCGCCCCGGTTCATCCGAACCACGTACACCTTGTCGGCCACCCGGTAGGCGTCGGTGAAGCGGGCGCCCTTCAGCCAACGGATGGCTTCGGCATAGGCGTGCGAGGCCGTGGTCGGTGTGAGGTTGTCGGATTCGACCAGCTTGCGTTGCGATTCGCCGTTTTCCCAGAAGTAGTAGTTGAAGTTGCTGATGCCCTTGATCCACATGATCATCGCGGCACGCGCGTTGACCGAGCGCTTCTCCGCGGTCGAGGCGACCCAGGTCGAGCAATTCACCACAGCGCTGTTGCACAGAGGAGCGCCTTCGGTGTTCCACAGCGGCTTGTGGTCGACGCCGTGGTTGCGCATGATCTCGCGCACGTTCTGGATCGACGCCAGCAGCTTCTCCGGTTCGACGCTGTAGTACCAATGGAAGCCGATGTTGTCGACGTACGCGCCGCCGCCAGCCGCCAGGAAGCGATCCAGCCACGAGAAGCCTTGTCCGGTCGACAGACCCGGCGACACGAGCACGTTGTTCGGGTCCGCTGCCTTAAGTTCTTCGCGAGCGATCCGGGCCATCTCGACCATCTGCTCGATGGAGCCGGCGTAGGTGCCGGAATAGTCGGATTCGTTCCACAGCTCCCAGTACTTGATCTTGCCGGCGTAGCGGCGGGCGAGCGTGCGCACGTAGTCGCGCCAGTCTTCCATGTTGGACGGGGGCATCGGCGCGCCGGCACCGTACAGGCCGGTGACCGTCGGGCCGCTGGATGCCCACTGCGGCGTCTGGCCGAGCGTGTACAGCATCTGGCCGCCGTTCTTCGTCACGTAGTCGACGTAAATGTCGAGGCGCTTGCCGTTGCCGGTCGAGAAGTCCCACACGTTGTTGGTCTTCTCGAGGTCGCGCCAGGTGGTGCCGGTGTTCCACAGCCGCACGATGCCCTGGCCGAGCGTGGGCCAGTTGAAATGGCTGCCGAGCTTCATGACGTGCACGCCGAACATCGTGCTCGGGATCGTCGCCGTGGTGCTGACCGGGGCCAGTTCGTTGTAGTGGACCTCCGACAGGGTCATGTTGTCGATGTACACGTTGGCGCCCGGCGTCTTGGAGATGACCCGGACCGAGCCTGCGCCATCGCCTTGGTAGACGCCCTGGATCTCCACCTTCTGCCAGGTGGTGCCGAGCGTGACCGTCTTGGTGCCGAAGCCGTCCCACGGATGGGCATCGCGACGCATCATCACCTGCACGGTGGCCGTGCTGTCGGCGCGAAGGTACAGCGTCGTGCGGTACGTGCGCCCCTTGACGAAGGTGTGAGGGCGAATGAAGTGAGCGTGGCTGGTGCTGGTCGTCACCGTACGGATGCGTTGCGATGCCGCGCCGGAATAGACATACCCGCTTCGGGTTTCGCGTGCGGAGCTGTAGCTGGGGGTCGGCGTGCCCCAGTAGTTGAATTTCCAGCCGGGAGCGAGCGTGGTGTAGCTCTCGTCGAAACTCGAACTGAGGACAGGTTTCAGCGAGGTCGATGCGCCGCCCGCGGCGGGCAGGGCGATCACGGTGCTGGAGGCCGTCTCGAACGCCGTGGTGAGTTCGGAGCTTTGCGGATTCGAGCTGGGCGTAGCGGCGTCCAACTCGGCTTGCAGCCATTCGGGCAGCACCTTGTCGTAAGAGGGAGCCTCGGACTCGACGGCCACCTGATCCACTTGGTCGTCGGCCGCGACGACGGATTCGTCCGAATCGGAGGTGGAAGTGCCGGAACCGCCGCCACAGGCGGCGAGGAGAACCACAGCGGAGCAAACTGCCCAACGGGTCACGGAAGCGTTCATGTCAGATCCTGAATCGTGTGCATTGACGGGCCAGGACTTGTTCAGCGCGGGCGCCACAGGGCGTGTGCGCGCAGCAAGTCAGGCTTCGATGCGGGCGCAGGAGCGAGGGGTGACCGACCGGAAGTCGGTGTGACGTTCGTGAGGAACGTGGCGTCGTTCTGCCCGCTACGGTGTTGTCAGGCGGAGGGCCTGAGCGTCGTTCACCAATGCGATGCTGTAGTCAACGGCGGTCTTCGCGTCCGCTTGCGGCGTCAAATGCAACGCTGGTGTGTATCGGGTAACAAAAAGCGTACCGCTTTGATGCCCGGGCGCTGCCGGGCGGGGATCGGGCCACCATGACAATGTCGCGGGAAAACCTTGCGACGGATCCAATGAAAAGGGCTGCCGAAGCAGCCCTTTGTTTCAGCGTTTGCGCGTGCGCTATTTCACGAGGACGGGCTCCAGCCCGAGCGTGATGACGCCGCCGCTGATGCCGGACTCCTGACCGGCCAGGTTGCGGACCCGTGAGGCGCCCCAAGCCGACGGTACCGAGATCGCCTGCCCGGCCTTCGTGGACCACATCACGCTGTAGTTCTCCGTGCCGCGGTTCATGCGGAACACGTACACACTGTCGGCCACCCGGAACGCGTCCGTCACGCGGGCGCCCTTCATCCAGCGGATGGCTTCCGCATACGCATGGGACGCGGTGGTCGGCGTGACGTTGTCGGTATGCACCAGCTTGCGTTGCGGCTCGCCGTTTTCCCAGAAGTAGTAGTTGAAGTTGCTGACGCCCTTGGCCCACATGATCAAGGCCGCCCGTGCATTGACGGAACGTTGTTCGGCCGCGGACGGCACCCACGTGGCGCAGTTCAGGACCGCGCTGTTGCACAGCGGCGCGCCCTCGGTGTTCCACAGGGGCTTGTGGTCGACGCCGTGGTTGCGCATCACTTCGCGCACGTTCTGGATCGACGCCGCGATCTTTTCCGGCTGCATGCTGTAGTACCAGTGGAAGCCGATGTTGTCGACATGGGCGCCACCCCCGGCGGCCAGGAAGCGGTCGAGCCAGGCGACGCCTTGTCCGGTGGTCAAGCCCGGCGACACCAGGACGTTGTTCGGGTCGGCAGCCTTCAGCTCCTCACGCGCGATCCGAGCCATCTCGACCATCTTCTCGACCGAGCCGGCATAGGTGCCGGAGTAGTCGGACTCGTTCCACAGCTCCCAGTACTTGATCTTTCCGGAGTAGCGGCGTGCCAGCGTGCGCACATAGTCACGCCAGTCTTCCATGTTGGACGGTGGCATCGGAGCCCCGGCACCGTAGAGCCCCGTCACGGACGGGTTGCTCGAGGCCCACTGGGGCGTCTGGCCGAGTGTGTAGAGCATCTGGCCGCCGTTCTTGCTCACGTAGTCGACGTAGAGCTCCAGCCGCTTGCCGTTGCCGTTGGAGAAGTCCCAGACGTTGTTGCTCTTCTCCAGATCGCGCCAGGTCGTGCCGGTGTTCCACAGCCGCACGATGCCCTGTCCGAGCGTGGGCCAGTTGAAGTGGGTGCCCAGCTTGTTGACGTGAACGCCGAACATCGTGCTTGGAATGGCGCCGGTGTTGACGGGGGCGAGGTCGTTGTAGCTGACCTCGGACAGCGTCATGCTGTCGATCCAGATGTTGGCGCCCGGCGTCTTCGAGATGATGCGCAGGGATCCGCCCACGTCGCCGCTGTAGACACCCTGCACCTCGACCTTCTGCCAGCTGGTACCCACGGAGACGGTCTTGCGCCCGAAGCCGTCCCACGGGTGAGCGTCGCGGCGCATCATGACCTCGACCTTCGCGGCGACGTCCGACCGGAGATGGACGCTGGCACGGTAGGTCCGCCCCTTCACGAAGGCGAACGGATAGATCAGGTGGGCTTCGTTCGTCGCCGCGGTGTTCGTGCGGAAGCGCTGCGATGCGGAGCCGGCCTGGACGTAGCCGCTGCGGGTTTCCCGCGCGCCTTCGAAGGTCGGTGTCGGCGCGCCCCAGTAGTTGAACTTCCAGCCGCTGGCCGTGTAGGTGAAGGCCTCGTCGAAGTTGGTGCTGGCGACGGTCTTCAGCGAGGTCGAGCTGCCGCCGCTTGCGGGCACGGCCAACGCGCCGCTGCTGCCGCTCGGGCCTTCCTCGAGCAGCGTCATGTCATCGACGTAGATGTTGGCGCCGACGGTCTTGGAGACGATGCGGACGGAGCCCGGGCTGTCCCAGAGGAACTCGCCCTCGAGTTCCACGCGGGTCCAGCCGCTGCCCAAGGTGACCGTTTTGCGCGCAGCGACGTTCCATGGCGCCGCATCGCGCCGGAGCTGCACGTCCACGCTGGCGGCACTGTCGGTGCGCAGGTACACGACGACCCGGTAGGTGCGACCGGAGACGAAGCCGTACGGGTAGATGAGGTGGGCGTTGGCGCCCGAGGCACGGCTGCCGACCTTGAACCGCAGTGACGACGTGCCGCCGTGAATGTAACCGGAGCGGGTTTCGCGGGCGGTGTTCCATTGCACGTCGCCCCACCAGTTCACGGTCCAGCCTGGTGCCATCCGTGTGTAAGTGCCTTCAAACGTGGAGGTCGCGGCGGTAACAAGGTTGTCGCTCCCTGTCAGCGCCATTTCCTGTTCTGTCGCAGTGTTGTCTGGCTGTAACGACTCCGGTAACGATTCTTCGGCTGTCGGCGGATCGGTTTCGACCGGGGGCTGGTCGGGGCCATGGTCCCCGCTCGGGGCGGTGGAGTCTTCGGTGGTGGAGGCGTCAGCAAGCGCGGAGTCTTGCGTCGAGCTGGATCCGCCGCCGCATGCGGCGAGCAGAACGATGGAAAGTGAGACGACCCAACGGTGAATGGACGAGTGCATTTATGTGTCCTGTACGTGTTGCATTTCCCTCTATGCAAACAAGGTCCATGCCGCGCTGCGAGCGCGCGGAAAGTGACGAGTTTGGACAGCGGGTCTGAAGTGCGTGCGGAGCACGCACCGTGGCGGCTTGCCGGACCGCGGCCACGAGGCGTCTCTCGCTGCCGGGGCAGCAAAAGAAGCGAAGCCGGTTGCCGCTGCGCTGCCGCGATACGGCAGCGTGTCGGTGGCGGACGGGCTACTGCAGCATCACGGGTTCGCTGCCGAGTCGCAGTTCACGCGACGATGGCAAGGGGAGCACTTCTCCGTCCATGTGCGCGACCCGCGTCACGCTCCACGCCTTGGGCAGCCGCACCTGTGTCTCGCGCTCGGCCGACCAGGCGATGTAGACCGGCGTGCCGCCGCGTTCGAGTCGGAAGACGAAGACGCCCGACGGCAACCGGTAGGCATCGAGTACGCGGGCGCCGCGCAACCAGGAGACGGCCCTTGCGTAGGCCTCGCCCGTGAGCGTGGGCGTGCGGTAATCCCGCTCGACCAATGCCTCATGAGGCGAGCGCCCCTCCCAGAAGTAGTAGTCGAAGTTGCTGACGCCGCGCGTCCACATCGTCAGCATCGCGCGCAGGTTGACCGAGCGTCGTTGCGCGTCGGTCAAGGTCATCGAGGGCTTGCAGTCCTGCTTCCTGGGGTTGCAGACCAGCCCTCCCTCGGTGTTCCAGAGCGGCTTGTCGCCCACGCCGTGCTTGCGCATCACGCGGCGCACGTTGTCGATCGAGCCGGCCAGTCCTTCGGGCGAAACGTCGTAGTACCAGTGGAAGGCGATGATGTCGACGTACCGTCCGCCGCCCGCTGCCAGGAATCGATCGAGCCACTGCACCCCTTGTCCGACCGTCAGGCCTGGAGACAGGATGCGCGCTTGCGGATCGGCGGCGCGCAACTCCTCGTGCGCGATCCGGGCCATCTCCACCATCGTTTCGACAGACCCCTTGTAGAAGGCGGAGTAGTCGGCTTCGTTCCACAGTTCCCAGTAGCGGATGCGGCCCGCGTAGCGGCGGGCGACCGTGCGGACGTATTCACGCCAGTCCTCGAGATTGGCGGGGGGCGCGCCGTGCCCATAACCGTAGCCGTTGCGCCAGTCGGGCAGGCTGGATGCCCACCGCGGCGACTGGCCCATCGTGTAGATGATCTCGGTCGACGGGTTGTTGCGGCGTACGTGCTCCACGTGCATCTCGAGCCGCTTCCATCCGGCGCCGGAGAAATCCCACTGCGACGGTTCGGGCTGCAGGTCCTTCCAGCTCGTGCCCGTGTCCCACAGCCGTATGACGCCCGGCTGGAATGAGGGCCAGCTGCGGTGCGTGCCCAGGCGGTTGAGGTGCATGCCGAAGAACTGGTCGGAAATGGGCCCGCTCAGCACGGGAGCAAGCGTGTTCTCACCGACCTCCACGATGGAAACGCGGTCGACGTGGATGTCTGCTCCGGGCGTTTGCGAAGCGAGCCGCAAGGAGGCGGGGCCGGAGGTCAGCACGGTGCCTTCGACCTCGACCGTCTGCCATGCGGGCTTCGTCTCGACCGTGCGTGCGCCGAAGATGTCCCAGGGCGGCTGGTCGCGCCGCAGCATCACCTCGACGCGGGCCTTGTCGTCGCTGCGGATGCGCAGCGTGGCGCGGTAGGAGGCGCCAGCCTTGAAGGCATGCGGGTAGACCAGGTGGGCATCGCCGTCTCCGCGATCGACGAGCCTGAACCTGACCGCGCCCTCGTGCGTGTCGATCTGGTACTTGGCGGCCCGCTTGCCCCATGCGTTGACCTTCGCACGCAAGGCGGCTCCGCCTGCGGATGCACGCGCGGTCTCTGCCGGGGCGGCGACCTCGGCCGAAGCGGCTGGCAGATCGATGACATCGTCACCTCGAGCGACGAGCGGATGGCACAGGAAAACGAACACGGCCGCCGCTGGCAGCAGCAGCCGGTGCAGGGAAGGGAGCAGCGTCACGGGAGCATCCTTGCGGGCAAGGTGGTACGGTGGGGTACGGCAGGGCCGGGGCGTCTTCTCGGCGCGACATCATGCAGTGCGTGTTTGACCGGTCGTACTCAAATGTGTCGACGCCACCCGCGCGTTCGCGGGGGTGACCTCCCCCACATCCGAGGGCCGGCCGTGCATGGGCACGAACGACTCCGCAGGCCCGCGTCGTTACGGCCTGCAGCAACCGCGGCACGGCTGCTCGCGACGCGCAGGCATCGTGCACACCGGGCTGCTCTGCTGCGCGACGCCCCGCTGTTGTGCGCGCATGCACGAGAGCGGCCGGTTGTGAAAGCGCCTGTGTCTCGCGATGCTTGCGGCCGACCGCCCGCTCCTTCGCGTGCCCCGCAGCGGGCGCACATCGCGGCCGCCGATGAACGCTTTGACACACCGCTGCCACTGGCATGCCTGATGCTTACGGCTTCAGTCCATCAGATGTCATGGCCGTTGCCGGCGCAACAACAGTGGCGCGTTCATCGCGAACGTGATCCGCGCCGCCGGGGCTGCCATCGAAATGCAGGGAGCGCATGCACATCGCACATCAACTGCTGGAGGCCGGGCCTTCCGGCTCCACTCGACCTCGTGACGGCGGCGGCACGTGCGCGGCACCGCTGTATGTCGACCTCGACGGCACGCTGATCCGTTCCGACCTGCTGCTGGAGTCTGCGCTGCGCTTCGTCGCGGCACAGCCGATGCAGGCATGGAAGCTGGCCGCGTGGCTGCTGCGCGGGCGGGCACACCTGAAGGCCGAGTTGGCCGAGGCCGTGGATCTCGACGTGAGCCGGCTGCCCTATGACCAGCAACTGCTCGAGTTCCTGCGCGAGCAGCGGGCGCTCGGCCGGCGCATCGTGCTCGCCACGGCGAGCCACGAGAAGTTCGCGCGCCAGATCGCCGATCACCTCGGCGTGTTCGACGCCGTGATCGCCACCGACGGTCGGGTCAACCGCAAGGGCGTGCACAAGCTGGAAGCGATCCGCACCGACGCGGACGGCCCTTTCAGCTATGCAGGCAACGAAACGATCGACGTGACGATCTGGCGTGAAGCCCGCTCGGCCATCGTCGTCAACGCGAACCCCGGTGTGCGCAAGCTCGCACGTGAAGTGACCGAAGAAGAGCTGCACGTGCCGCCCGCGCGTGCAGGGATCAAGGTCTGGCTCAAGGCCATCCGCCTGCATCAATGGGCCAAGAACATGCTGTTGCTGCTGCCGGCGCTGCCGATCGCAGGGCAGGTGGCAGCACCGCAATGGCTTGCGCTGCTGCTCGGCTTCTTTGCCTTCGGGCTGTGTGCTTCCAGCGTCTACCTGCTCAACGACCTGATGGACCTGGAAGCCGACCGCGCGCACCCCCGCAAGTGCAAGCGGCCGCTGGCCTCGGGCGCGTTGTCGCTGCAGGCCGGCGTCATGCTGTCGGGCTGCATGCTGCTGGGTGCATTCGCGCTCGCGATGGCGGTTCTGCCCTGGAACTTCGTCGGCGTGCTTGCCGTGTACTGGGTCGCCACGCTCACGTACTCGATGTACTTCAAGCGCCGCGTGCTGCAGGACGTGCTGATGCTGGCCGGCCTCTACACGCTGCGCATCATCGCGGGCGCCGCCGCGATCCAGACCATGCCTTCGTTCTGGATCCTCTCGTTCTCGATGTTCCTGTTCCTGAGCCTTGCCTGCGTGAAGCGTTACGTGGAGCTGCGCGACCTGGCGCAGAGCGACCGCGAGAAGGTGGCCGGCCGCGGCTACCAGGTGGCTGACATGCCCTTCGTGCAATCGATGGGCACCTCCGCGGGGCTCGTGGCCGTGCTGGTGTTCGCGATGTACGTCAACGACCCCGTCACCGCGAGCCACTTCACGCGCCCGCAGGCGCTGTGGCTGATCTGCCCGCTCGTGCTGCTGTGGGTCTGCCGCGTGTGGTTGAAGGCCAGCCGCATGGAGCTGCACGACGACCCGGTGGTGTTTGCCGTGACCGACCGACCCAGCCAGTTCGTCGCCGTACTGGCCGCAGCGTCGCTCGCGGTGGCATCCGGCTTCCTCCATTGACTGCGAAGGAACACCCGTGAGCGTGCCTTTGCAGGAGCATGGCGTCGTGCCGATGGCGCGTCGCTTCGGCTTGACCCTCGACGGCTGGCTGTGCCTGGGTCTTGCGTCGCTGGCCTTCGGTCTGGCCTTCGTGCTCGGCGTCATGGCGCCGGCGCGGCTGTTCGCACCGGAGACGCTGCTGTTCTGGTCCGATGCCGGCAACGGCTGGTTCCAGTCCGACGTGCTGCGCGTGTTCGGCGACATGGCCGAATGGGACGGCGACCACAAGCGCGCGCGCGTGCACCCGATCTTCTCGCTGGTGACGATCCCGGTCGTCGTGCTGCTGCAGATGCTGCTCGGCGTGGATGCGCGCGTGGCGGTGGCGCTCTATTCGGGTGCCACGGCGGCCGGCACGGTGGCGCTGCTGTACCTCACGCTGCGCCGGTTGCATCGCAGCCGCTTCGAGTCGGCGCTGCTGTGTCTGCTTGCATGCGTGAGTGCCGGGTGGCTGTTCTTCTACACGGTGCCCGAGAGCTTCCAGCTCGGCGGATTGACGATCGCACTGGCGCTGTACCTCGCTGCCGCGCCCGTCGCGTCGTCGCGCTGGCGCGAAGCGCTGCGCGTCACGCTCGTGAGCGCGGCCACGCTGTCGATCACCGTGACCAACTGGATGTTCGGCTGGCTGGTGGCCGTCACGCGCCTGCGGCCGTTGCAGGCGGCTGCCGCCACCGTGGCGGCGCTCGCGCTGATCGTCGCCCTGGCGTGGGTGCAGTCCAGACTGATGCCCACCACGGCCATGTTCACGGGCGGCACCAGCGAGAACTCCTTCATCCTCAAGGAAGACGCGGGCGGGCCGTTGTTGATCTCGAAGGTTTTCTGGTTGGACACCGTGGTGGCGCCGCAGGCCGAGCAGGTGGGGCCCAACCCGCATTGGCGCGGCCTGTCGTTCCAGCGCAGCGCCCCCGGCAGTGGGTCGCTGCTCGGCTGGCCTGCCGTGGGGTTGTGGGCTGCGCTGCTGGTGCTTGGCGCCATCGGGCTGGCGCGGTCGCGTTCGGTGCCCAAGGGTTTCAAGCTCGTGCTGGTGGGCGGGCTGCTGGGGCAGTGGGGATTGCACCTCATCTACGGGGAGGAGACTTTCCTCTACGCGCTGCACTTCCTGCCGCTGCTGGTGGTGCTCGCCTCGTTTGCCTTCGAGTGGCGCGACCGCCGGGGCGTGCTGCGCGGCGCGCTGATTGCGCTGCTGGCGTTCAGCGGGTTCAACAATGCACAGGTGCTGAACGCCGCGAAGGCACATGCCGAGCAACTCGGTTCCGAGCGCACCGAACTCATCGACGAGATGGCTCGCCGACCCCTCGGCCCCTGGCCACGCGGCGAAGCACATCTGCTGCTCGGGGTGCCGGGCGCCCCGCTGGCATCGAAGGCCTATTTCGAGGCCGGCGGCAGCTTCTCGCCATGGATCGGGTCGTTCGGCGTCTCGCTCTGGGCCGTCGACAGCGCCGGTGCGGTGCGTGCCACCAGCGACCAGATTCCCCTGAACGACACGCACCAGCAGGTCGGCCTGCGTGAGGGGCGCCTGCCGTTCGTCACGTTCACGACACCGCTCTACGTGGGGCGCTGGGAGCAGTTCGACGACGGCGCATGGCAGCTCGATGTGGAGCCGGCGGGCGACCTGCCGGTCACGCAGTCGCTGCAGGTCCTGGTGCGCGGTGTCGGCCCCGCAGCCGGTCCGGTGCGCCGCATCGAATGGCAGGAAGCGTCGCGCACGCTGACGATCGACGGCCGCTGGCGCGCATTGCTGCCCGCTGCCGCACGGGTGCAGCTGGGTGACGAGCACGCGGACGGCTTCAGTGCACCGCGCAATGCGGGCTCGGTGCACAGCGCCGCCGGGTGGGCCTATGCACGCGTCACGCTGGCCGCTCGCAGCAGCATCTCGTTCGAGCCGGTGGCCCGCGCCACGGCCGCCAAGCCGGTGGCTGCCGTGTCCGAGCCGCGCGTCGACTTGCCGGATACCGTTTTCGTGCACAGCCTGCGCGCGCAGATTCACCACCTCGCGATGTCGGTCGAAGGGCGCGAAGCCCGTCCCGGCGACCCGCTGAACTATGGCGACGCCTGGCTGCGCGACAGCGCGTACGTCGTGGCCGCGTTGGCCCATGCCGGCAACCTCGCGCTGGTGCGCGAGATGGCCCTCGACCTCGCGCAGCGCGACTTCTTCGGCGGCTTCGGCTCGGAAGCCGATGGCCCCGGCATGTCGTTGTGGGCGCTTCACGAGGTGGCCTCGCGCCTGCGCGACGCCGGCTTCGACCGGGCGGTGTGGCCCGACGTGCAGCGCAAGGCACAGTGGATCGTTGCCTGCCTCGACACCGACCGCGCGCTGCTCGCCGAGCCGCAAGGGCCCTTCCTCGGCCGCTTTGCCACGACGCAGGAACGCAAGCTGGCCTGCCTGCCGTCCGAAGGCGATCTGATCGCCGGTCGCATGGACTGGCACGTGCCGCGCATGTACCTCACCGCCTTCTCGTACCGCGGCCTGACCGACGCGGCTGCGTTCGCCACGCGGCTCGGCCACCATGCGCAGGCCGCGCAGTGGACCCAGGCCGCGCAGCGCCTGCAGGCGGCCTGGAACGACCAGATGACGCATGCCCGCGCGTTGCCGACGCGCGACGACGCACTGGCGTGGCTGCGCGCGGTGGCAGCCGAGCAAGGCTTCTACGGAGCCCGCAATGCGGCCAAACTGTGGACCGGCAGTCGCAAGGCCGGCGGAGAGATGGACAATCCACGCACCTACATTTCGGCCGTGTGGCCGACGCAGGTGGCGCGGGGGGCAAAGCAGTCCTTCGCCGAGCGGCTGTTCAAGCAGCCGGTGCCAGGCCCGGTCGATGGCAAGCCGCTGCCGATGTGGACCTACTTCGACGTGGCGCTCGCGCACCAGTCGCTGTACCTCGGCAATGCCGGTCGCGCCTGGGAGACGCTCGAGCGCTACTGGCGCCACCCGGCCACGCCCGGCGCCTACACCTGGTGGGAAGGCAACGGCGAGGAGAACAGCTCCTACGGATGGCACTCGGTGCGGGGCTGGGTCGCGCCGAAGCACGTCACGCCGCACTACTGGACGGCGGCCGAAGTGCTCGCGTTGCAGCTCGACATGCTCACCATGCTCGACGAAACCGAGGCGGGCCCGGAGGTGGTGATCGGTGCCGGCGTGAGGCCCGAGTGGCTGAAGTCGCCGATCGGCGCCGAAGGCATCCACGTGCGCGGCGGCCGGGTCGACTGGCGCTGGGACGGCTCGCGCGTGGAGGTGGTGTTGACCGGGCAGCGCCACCCGGTGCGCCTGGGGCCGGCATTCCCTGCAGGCACCACGGTGACGGTGCGGCACACCGCATCCTGAACAAGAGACTGAAGGAACGAAGTCGTATGACCGCAAGATTGCTTTTACTGATCCTCGCCAGCGTGACGATGTCGTCGCTCGCGCAGATCACCCTCAAGCTGGGCATGTCGCGCCCGGGCATGCAGGGGCCGTTCGATGGCGCCGCGCCGGTGGCGGTGGCGTTTGCGACCAACCCGTTCGTCGTCGGCGGGCTCGCGCTTTATGCGCTGGGTGCGGTGGTGTGGCTCGCGGTGCTGGCCAAGGTGGATGTGAGCGCGGCGTATCCGTTCGTCGGCCTGGGTTTCATCCTGACCATGGTGATGGGCTACTGGTTCTTCGGCGAGCCGCTGTCGACCAACCGCATCCTCGGCACGCTGCTGATCGTCTCCGGCGTGGTGCTGGTGGCGCGCTCCGCATGAAAGGGCAGCACGCGATGAGCGAACCCAGCCTCGTGGTGTTCGACCAGGCCATTGCTGCGGCCAGCCCGGCGGGCAGTTGCGTGCTGGCCGAGATCGCCGGCCTGGCGGAAACGCGGCGCGTGACGGTGTTCTCGGACCGTTGCGAGATCGCCGAGCCCGGCCGCATCGATTGGGTGCGCGTGCCGCTGCCCAAGGGGCCGCTGGTGCTGCGCTATGTGGCGTTCCAGGTGCTCGCGCCCGTGCTCTACGCGGTGTGGCGCCTGCGCGGCGGCAAGGCAGCCCAGGTGCAGACGACACAAGGGCAGTACACCGGAGCCGACATCGCTTACGCGCACTTCTGCCATGGGGCCTACCTCGCCGGGCCATGGAAGTCGTCGCCTGTACAGGGCGTGCGGCGCCTGGCGCGGCGGCTGAACCACGGCTTCAATGCCTTCTTCGAGAAGCGCGCGTTCCACCGCGCCTCGCGCGTGGTGGTGCCTTCGCTCGGCCTGGCGCGTGAGTTGTCGCAGCAATATCCCGCGGTTGCCGAACGCATCGTCACCATTGCCAACCCGGTCGACATCGGGCGCTTTGCACCACAGGCCGATTTCGACCGTGCCGGGTTCCGTGCCTCCGTCGGCCTGCGGCCCGAGGCGGTGGTCTTCAGCTTCATGGCCCTCGGCGACTTTGCCCGCAAGGGCCTGGGCCTCGTGATCGAAGCCATGGCCGGGTTGCCTGCCGAACAGCAACAGCAGGCGCAGGTGCTCGTGATCGGCGGGCAGCCGCGCGAGATCGAGGAGTACCGGGCCCTGGCTGCACGGCACGGGGTGGCCGATGCGGTCGTGTTCGTCGGACTGCAGAAGGACGTGCGGCCCTACCTGTGGGCGTCGGACGTGTTTGCCTTCCCTTCGCTGTACGAGATCTTCTCGCTCGCCATCCTGCAGGCCGCAGCCGCCGGGCTGCCGACCATCGTGAGCCAGGGGCTGTACGGCGCCGAGGAATTCGTGCGCGACGGCGAGAACGGCTGGCTCGTGCCTCGCACGGCCGAGGGGGTGCGTGCAGCGATGGCACGGGCCGTGGCTGAACGCGGGCGGCTGCCGGCCTGGGCGGCGGCCGCACAGGCGGCGGTGAAGCAGTACTCGCGCGAGGCCTTCGTCGCCAAGTGGAAGCAGCTCTACGACGCGCTCGATCGGCCAGCGACGGTGGCTGCGCAGATGGCAGGAGGCCGGGGATGAAGTCGCATCCGGGGCCCGAGGTGGTGATCGTGCAGCGCCGGCTGCCGCACTACCGCCTGCCGGTGTTCGAACAACTGCGCGAGCGGCTCGGCCGCGAAGGCGTGCGTCTGCGGCTGCTACACGGCGACCCCACGCCGATGGAAGCACGCAAGCGAGACAGCGGACAGCTCGCCTGGGCCGAGCGTTGCGAAACTCGCTACCTCGCGCGCGACCGTGTGTGCTGGCAGAACTTCGGCCCGATGACGAAGAACGCCGACCTGGTGGTCATCACGCAGGAGAACAAGCTGGTCTACAACCTGCTCGCGATGACGGTCGCGCGCCCGCGCCGCATTGCCTTCTGGGGGCATGGCCGCAACATGCAGGCCGGCAATCCGCAGGCGCTGCGCGAGCGTTTCAAGCGCTGGTCCACGCGGCGCGTGGATTGGTGGTTCGCCTACACCGAGTTGAGTCGCGATTTCGTGGTGGGCGACGGCTTCCCTGAAGACCGTGTGACCGTGCTCGACAACGCGGTGGACACCGCCGGCCTGCGCGCCCTGCAGGCCGGCATCACCGACGACGACCGTGCCCGCGTGCGCCGCGAGCTGGGCTTGGCCGGTGGTCCGACCGGCATCTTCATCGGCTCGCTGTACCCGGACAAGCGGCTCGACTTCCTGGTCGATGCCGGCCGGCGGTTGCACGAGCGGTTGCCGGGTTTCACGCTGCTGGTGGTCGGCGACGGGCCGGACCGCGCACTCGTCGAGCAGGCCGCAGCCGGCGCCCCGTGGCTGCGCGTGCTGGGCCCCAAGCATGCACGCGAGAAGATGGAGTTGCTGGCCGTGTCCGACGTGGTGCTCAACCCCGGGCTCGTAGGCCTCGGCATCCTCGATGCGTTCATTGCAGGCCTGCCGATCGTCACGACGGACTGCGGCCTGCACTCGCCCGAGATCGCTTATCTGAAGAGCGGCGAGAACGGGCTGATGACGGCGAACGACCTCGGCGCCTACGTCGATGCGGTGGCCGGCCTGTTGACCCGGCCGGAGCAGGCGATGCAACTCGGTGCCGGCGCACGCCGCAGCGCCGAGCGCTACACGGTCGAGAACATGACACAACGCTTCGGCGACGGCATCGCCCGTTGCCTTGACGTGGTGAGGCCGCGATGAGAGTGCTCGTGGCTCACAACGCCTACCAGCAGCGCGGCGGCGAAGACTCGGTCGCGCAGGCCGAGGTCGACCTGCTGCGCTCGCGTGGCCACGAGGTGCTGCTCTACAGCCGACACAACGACGAGATCGCGGGCCAAGGCAAGGCGGCCCTTGCGATGCAGACCGTGTGGTCGCGCCGCACGTCGCACGATGTCGACCGTCTCGTGCGCGAATTCGATCCCGACGTGATCCACGTGCACAACACCTTCCCGCTGATCTCGCCATCGCTGTACTGGGCGGCCGATCGCGCGAGCCGGCCGGTGGTGCAGACGCTGCACAACTTCCGCCTGTTGTGCCCGCAGGCGATGTTCCTGCGCGAAGGCAAGGTCTGCGAGGACTGCCTCGGCCACTTGCCGTGGCGTGGTGTCGCGCGCGGCTGCTACCGCGGCTCCGTGGCACAAAGCGGGGTGCTGGCCGGCGCGGTGACCTTGCACCGTGCGCTCGGCACGTACCGGCACAAGGTCACGCGTTATGTGGCGCTCAACCAGTTTTGCCGCGACAAGTTCGTGCAAGGTGGCCTGCCCGCCGAGCGCATCCGCATCAAGCCGAACTTCATCGAAAGCGATGCGCGGCCGCAGTGGAGCGAGCGCAGCGGCGGCCTGTTCGTCGGCCGATTGTCCGAAGAGAAGGGCGTCGACGTGCTGGCTGCCGCGGTAAAGCAGTTGCCGTCGAACCCGGTCTCGGTGATCGGCGGCGGTGACCTCGCCACGCTGGCCACCGCGGCCTTCGGCGAGCGCTACCTCGGCTTCAAGCCGATGGGCGAGATCCTGCAGCAGATGGGGCGCTCGCTGTACCTCGTGGTGCCCAGCATCTGGTACGAGAATTTTCCGCGCACCATCGTCGAGGCCTACTCGTGCGGCCTGCCGGTGATTGCCAGTCGCATCGGGGCGCTGGCAGAGATCGTCGCCGACGGCGTCACCGGCTTGCTGTTCGAACCCGGCGACGCGCAGGACCTGGCCCACAAGCTGCAGTGG
Source organism: uncultured Caldimonas sp. (assembly GCF_946480305.1). Next base: position 63,296 of record NZ_CAMLJQ010000005.1, on the reverse strand, counting down.
GCCGAAGACCACCCCGAGGCGATGTGCGAGATGGGCCGGGCGGCTCGCGCAGCGTTTGATGCTCATTACACGCCCGAGCGCAACTATCAGCAGTTGATGGAGATTTATGTCGACGCCATCGAGCATGTCCGTCAGGGTGCCCGTCAGGTCGCGTGACGGGGCGCCCGTCCTGGGCTCGTTCATCGACGCCGTGAGCTGGGACGACGCGGTCGACCGGCTCGTGCAGTGGGGCGGGCGGCGCGAGTCGCGCTACGTCTGCATCTGCAACGTGCATTCGGTCGTCACCGCCACGCAGGACGCGGAGTTCCGCAACGTCATCGAGCAGGCCGACATGGCCACACCCGATGGCGCCCCGGTCGCCTGGGCCCTGCGCCGCGCCGGCTACGGCGGCCAGCAGCGCATCAACGGCCCGGACCTGATGTGGAAGTACCTCGCCGAAGCCGAGCGACGCGGCCAGGTGGTGTTCTTCTACGGCGGCACCGAGCACACGCTGGAGAAGTTGCGCCAGTCGATGGCACAGGCTTTTCCAGGGCTTAAGATCGGCGGCTTGGTGTCGCCCCCGTTCCGGCCTTTGTCGGCCGAAGAAGACCAGGCGTACACCGACCAGATCAACGCCGCCGGCACGGCGGTGCTGTTCGTGGGCATCGGCTGCCCCAAGCAGGAGAAGTGGATGGCCGCTCACCGGGGCCGCGTGAACGCGGTGATGGTCGGCGTCGGCGCTGCGTTCGACTACCACGCAGGCACCATCAAGCGCGCGCCGCTGTGGATGCAGCGATCGGGCCTGGAATGGTTCCACCGGCTGCTGAGCGAACCGCGCCGGCTGTGGAAGCGCTATCTCGTCACCAACAGCATCTTCGTGATGCGCATGCTGCCGGCGCTGGTGTCGCGCCGGGAGGCGGCCCGGGGCCGCTGAAAACGGCTCGAACCGCACAGAACACAAACATTTGAAAACCGAGGTTGAAACATCATGAAGGTCACGGTCGTCGGCACCGGGTATGTGGGTTTGGTCACGGGCGCCTGCCTGTCGGAGATGGGCAATCACGTCGTCTGCCTGGACGTAGACCCGGAGAAGATCCGCATCCTGAAAGAGGGCGGCATTCCGATCTATGAGCCCGGGCTGCTCGAAATCGTGCAGCGCAACGTGGCCGGTGGGCGGCTGCAGTTCACCACCGACGTCGAGCAGGCCGTCGCGCACGGCACCATCCAGTTCATCGCGGTCGGCACGCCGCCCGACGAGGACGGCTCGGCCGACCTGAAATACGTGCTGGCCGCGGCGCGCAACATCGGCCGCACGATGACCGACTTCAAGGTCATCGTCGACAAGAGCACGGTGCCGGTGGGTACCGGCGACAAGGTCAAGGCTGCCGTCCAGGACGAGTTGAACAAGCGCGGCCTCAAGCTCGACTTCGCCGTGGCGTCCAACCCGGAGTTCCTGAAGGAAGGGGCGGCGGTGGCCGACTTCATGCGCCCGGACCGCGTGGTGGTGGGCGCGGACGACGAGCGCGCCATCCTGCTGATGAAGGCGCTGTACGCACCGTTCGTGCGCAATCACGACCGCATGATGGTGATGGACATCCGCAGTGCCGAATTCACCAAGTACGCCGCCAACGCCATGCTGGCCACCCGCATCAGCTTCATGAACGAGCTGGCGCTCGTGGCCGAGAAGCTGGGCGCCGACATCGAGTTGGTGCGCCAGGGCATTGGCAGCGACCCGCGCATCGGCTTCCACTTCCTGTATGCCGGCTGCGGCTACGGCGGCTCCTGCTTCCCGAAGGACGTGAAGGCGCTGGTCAAGACGGCGGCCGACGCCGGCCAGCCGTTGCAATTGCTGCAGGCGGTGGAAGAGGTCAACGACCGCCAGAAGCTGGTGCTGGTCGACAAGATCGTCGCGCGCTACGGCGAAGACCTCTCCGGCAAGACCTTCGCGGTGTGGGGACTGGCCTTCAAGCCCAACACCGACGACATGCGCGATGCGCCGAGCCGCGTGGTCATTGCCGAGCTGACGCGCCGTGGCGCCAAGGTGCAGGCGTATGACCCGGTGGCCACGCACGAAGCGCAGCGCGTGCTCGAGGGCACTGCCGGCTTGAGCTATGCCGACTCGGCACGGGCTGCGCTCGAAGGTGCGCATGCGCTGGTCATCGTGACGGAGTGGAAGGAGTTCCGCACGCCCGATTTCGACGGGCTGCGCGACGCGCTGGCCGACAAGACGGTGTTCGACGGGCGCAACCTGTACGAGCCCAAGCTGATGAAAACGCTGGGCGTCGAGTACCACGGGATCGGCCGCGCCTGACCCCGCTGAAGTGCCGATGAAAAACGCCCGCGACTGCGGGCGTTTTCGTTTGGGGCGCCAGCGCGTGGCGCGCTGACTCAGGCCGCCGCCGTGCGCCCGTAGGTGTCTTCGAAGCGCACGATGTCGTCTTCCCCGAGATACGAGCCCGACTGCACCTCGATGATCTCCAGCGGAATGGTCCCGGGGTTCGCCAATCGGTGCGTCTCACCCAGCGGGATATACGTGCTCTGGTTCTCGGAGATCAGCATCTTCTTCTGGCCGCAGGTGACCTCGGCGGTACCGGAGACGACGATCCAGTGTTCCGCGCGGTGGTGGTGCATCTGCAGCGACAGGCTGGCGCCCGGCTTGACCATGATGCGTTTGACCTGGAAGCGCGAGCCGCAGTCGATGCTGTCGTACCAGCCCCAGGGGCGGTGCACCATGCGGTGCAGCGTGCACTCGCTGCGTTCGCGCTGCTCCAGTTCGTTGACGATCTTCTTCACTTCCTGGCTGCGGTTGCGGTCGGCCACCAGCACGGCGTCCGGCGTCTCGACGATGACCACGTTGTCCAGGCCCACGGCGCTCACCAGCCGGCTCGTCGCGTGCACCAGCGTGTTGCGGCTCGACTTGATGACCGCATCGCCCTGCGCCGCGTTGCCGTCCTCGTCCTTGTCGCTGACCTGCCACACCGCTTCCCAGGCGCCCAGGTCGGACCACCCTGCGTCGAGCGGCACCATCTTCACGGTGAAGCCGGCCTTCGGTTCGGCCGGGCATTTTTCCATCACGGCGTAGTCGACCGACTCGCTGGGGATGGTCGCGAACTCCGCTTTACCGGGACGGATGAAGCCGTTGTCCGTGCTCTTGGCCTGCCAGGCGGCTTCGGTCGCCTCGGCGATGTCGGGACGGAAATGCGCCAGCGCCTTCAGCCACGTCGACGCGCGCAGCACGAACATGCCGCTGTTCCAGTAGTAGCAGCCTTCGGTGAGGTAACGCTTGGCCGTCTCCAGGTCGGGCTTTTCGACGAAGGCCGCCACCGGTTGCACGGCGCCGTCCGAGCGCGTGCGGATGTAGCCGAAGCCCGTGTCGGGCCGGTCGGGCTGGATGCCGAGGATCACGATGCTGCCGTCTGCGGCCGCATCGATGGCTTGGCGTAGTGCGGCCGTGAAGGCGGACGCGTCGGTGACGGTCTGGTCGGCAGGTGTCACCACGAGGATCGGGTCTTCCGCCTCCTGCAGTTCGTCGCGCGCATACAGCGCCGCCAGTGTCAACGCCGGCGCGGTGTTGCGCCCCGTGGGCTCGAGCAGCACCGCCGAGGGGGTGACCTTCATCTCGCGCAGTTGGTCGAGCGTCAGGAAGCGGTGCTCCTCGTTGCCGACGATGCACGGGCCGGCCAGTTCGATGGTGTCGTTCGCCAGCCCCTTCAGCCGGCGCACGGCCTGCTGGAACAGCGTGTCCTTGCCCGAAAGCGCGAGGAACTGCTTGGGATACAAGGCCCGGCTCAGCGGCCACAGCCTGGTGCCGGAGCCACCGGCCATCACGACGGGAAGAACGGTTTGATTCATTGTCTAGCTCCCTAGGAAATACGGGGTGTCAGCCCGGCGAACCGCTGTCGCCGAAGCCTGACGGGTTCATGCTCTGCCAGCGCCACGAGTCGGCGCACATCGCGTCGAGATCGCGGGTCGCCTGCCACCCCAGCACGGATCGGGCCAGCGCGGGGTCGGCATAGCAGGCGTCGATGTCGCCGGGCCGGCGGGGGGCGATGTCATAAGGCACCGGGCGGCCGCTGGCGCGCTCGTAGGCACGGATCACCTCCAGCACGCTGTAGCCGCGTCCGGTGCCGAGGTTCACGGTGACGGACTGCTGCTTGTCGAACAGGTGTCGCAGTGCTGCCACATGCCCTTCGGCCAGGTCGACGACGTGGATGTAGTCGCGCACGCCGGTGCCGTCCGGCGTGTCGTAATCGTTGCCGAACACCTGCAGCTTCGCACGCTGGCCCACGGCCACCTGCGCCACGTACGGCATCAGGTTGTTCGGTATGCCGCGTGGGTCTTCTCCGATCAGCCCGCTTTCGTGTGCACCGACCGGGTTGAAGTAACGCAGGCAGGCGACCAGCCAGCGAGAGTCGGAGCGCTGCAGGTCGTTCAGGATCTGCTCGCTCATCAGCTTGGTCGCGCCGTACGGGTTGGTGGCAGACAGAGCGGAGTCTTCGCGGATCGGCAGCGACTCGGGTTTGCCGTACACCGTGGCCGACGAGCTGAACACGATGCGATGCACGCCGAAAGCGTTCATCGTCTCGCAGACGGTGAGCAGGCTGCCGAGGTTGTTGCGGTAATAGGCCAGCGGCTTGCTCGTCGACTCGCCGACGGCCTTGAAAGCAGCGAAATGCACCACTGCATCGATGCGATGCTGTTCGAACACGGCGCGCAGTGCGCTCGCATCGCCCACGTCGAGCCGATGGAAAACCGGTGCCTGGCCGGACAGCCGCTCCAGGCGCTTGAGCACCTCGGGCGAGCTGTTGGAGAAGTCGTCTGCGCCGACCACGTCGAACCCCGCTTGCAGCAGGGACAGCCAGGTGTGGGAGGCGATGTAGCCGGTCGCGCCGGTGAGCAAGATGGTGGGCATGGAAAGCTTCGTTGGGTTACTTCAACGCCAGTTGCGCCATGCAGCTGGCCGTGCGGGATTTGTAGTCGAAGCTTACGTCAGCCGACCCTTCGCCGGCGGAGCGCTTGGTCCAGCCCAGGTTGCAGGCCACCAGCCAGGCCCGGGAGATCGCATAGCTGGCGCCGAGGTCGACGCCGGTGGTGCGGTCGGAGCCGCTGCCGCTTTGCACGCGGATGCTGCGGTCCGTGTAGCGAACGCCGCCGGTCAGACGGATCTTGGCGGTGGCCTCGTACGAGGCACCCAGGCGCAACGAGTGGATCAGCCGCGTTTCCTGCAACGGGGTCAGCTCGATGGGTTGTTGCTCGGGTGTGTCCGTCTCGGTGAGGTAGTAGCCGCTCTCGTCGTTGGTTTCGCGCACCAGCTGCACGTTGAAGCCGAGCTTGCCGGTCGGGCGGTAGCCGTAGGTGAGGGCGCCGGTCAGGCCGTCGAAGTCGCGGGCCTCCGCCTGGTCGTGGTCGGTCGACGTCAGGCTCACCCGCGCACTCAGCGTACTCAGACCGGTCGGCACCCAGGTGGTCGTGAAGTCGATGTCTCGTCGCTTGTACTTGTCGGCCGTGGTGGGCGTGTAGTTCGGAATGCGCCCGCGGGTGTAGCGGCCCGCGACGCCGAACGAGATCAGGTCGCTGGGGCGGTAGCGCACGCCGGCGTTCACGGTGTCGGTGCGTTGCTCGCGGCTGGCGAAAGCCTCCGCCGAGTAGTCCTGGTCGCGGTGCGTGTAGCCGCCTTCGAGCACCAGCAACGAGGCGGCGCCGTACTGGATGCGCGCGCCGTATTCCTGCTGCGTCACCATGTTGCGCTCGGTGACCCGCGTGGCGCCCGTGTAGGTGTCGAAGCTCGCGAGGCTGCGGTCGTTGCTGTAGTGCAGTCCGCCCGAGATGCGGTTGACGGTTTCGAGATGCGCACGCAGCCCCACGCCGTACGAGGTGTTGTCGAGCTGGTCGTTGTCCCGAAAGATGCTTCGCTGCACGTGCGCGTTGGCCATCAACCGCTGTCGGCTGATGGGCTGATCGAAGCCCACCTCGAGCCCTGTCGTGGAGATGCGCTCGCTTTGCTCCGCCCCTTCGCGGTTGCGGAAGATGTTGCTGTCGTGCGTGAACGCCTGTTTGGCCTTCAGGTAATAGGGGTTCGCTTCGGCGGCCGCCCCTGCCGACAGCAGCGCGCACGCCGCGGCAATGGGAAGCTGGCGCACGAGCGCGCAACGGACGAACAGGTATGACATGCGACCTCCTCTGTCGTATGGTGATTGCCGGCGGGAAAACAGCTCAGGCGGCCTTCAGTAGGCGTGCCGGTCGAAGAACATCAGTCGCGCGGTGCGCGCAATGATCAGCAGGTCCAACCCGAGCGACCAGTTGCGCAGGTACTCCAGGTCGTACTCGACGCGCGCCTCCATCTTCTCGATGGTGTCGGTCTCGCCCCGGTGGCCGTTCACCTGCGCCCAACCGGTGATGCCCGGCTTGACCTTGTGGCGGACCATGTAGGCCTTGATCATCTTGCGGTACTGCTCGTTGTGCGCCACCGCATGGGGCCTCGGGCCCACGATGCTCATGCGCCCTTGCAGCACGTTGAAGAACTGCGGCAGTTCGTCGAGCGAGGTCTTGCGGATGAAGGCGCCGAACCTGGTGATGCGCGGGTCGCCCTTGGTGGCCTGCTTGACCACGGGGCCGTTGTCCATCGCGCGCATGGAGCGGAACTTGTAGACGGTGATCTCCTCGCCGTCGAGGCCGTTGCGCTTTTGCCTGAAGATCACCGGGCCCGGCGAGCTGAGCTTGACGCCGATGGCGACCACCAGCAGCAGCGGCGAGATCAGCACCAGGATGATCGACGCCAGCACGATGTCGCTGATGCGCTTGACCATCGCGTTGGTTCCGGTGAACGGGGTTTCGAGGATGCCGACCACCGGCACGCCGTTCACGTCCTGCAGGCGGCCCTGGATGATGCTGATGCCGAAGACGTCGGGCACGAAGAACAGCGAGGCGGTGGTTTCCTGCAGCGATTCGAGCAGCGCCTTGATGCGCGGCTGCGAGGTGAGCGGCAGCGTCACGTAGACCTCCTTGACGCCATGCTCCATCACGTAGGACGAGACCTCGTTGAGGCGGCCGATCACCTTCTCGGACGCATCCTGGTGCACGCGCATGTCGGTGCGGTCGTCGAAGAAGCCCAGGAAGTCGACGCCGAAGCCTTCATGCCCTTCCAGCGCCTTGCAGACCTTGAGCCCCAACGGACCGGCCCCGACGACGACAGCCGAGCGCCGCGCTTCGGGCTTGCGCGCGTTGATCTTGACGATCTCGCGCCCTGCGGCCACAGCCGCCCACTGCACCAACGGGGTGAACACCGCCCAGGCAACGAGCACCTCTTCGTCGAATTGGTCGAGGCTGCGCGTGGCATAGCCGCACAACGCCAGGATCGCGAGCAGGCTGACCCAGGAGGTCGCGATGTCGACGACCGCGGTGAGGTTGGGGTCCTTGAAGCGGTTGCGCCCCGGGAATGACAGGGCGAAGACCAGCAGGCACAGCGTCATCGCGGCGCCGTCCACCAGCTGGTCGTAGTACTGCATGATGGCCAGGAAGCAGGCCACCGTGATTGCCGGCTCCAGAAAGGCCGCCACGAAGGACGTGACGGACTGCGGAGCGCTATAGAAGGTTCTTGTGTACGTTCGATCTTCAAACATGGAACTGCCCGTCCACCCTGTCGAGCCCGCAAAGCCCACGTGCTGCCAGTGCGATCACTGAAGCAGCGAACTCATAGAAGTGGTCTCGCGGGGCTGCGCGCGTGCAGCCTCCCTGGCTGCACGGGACACCTCGCAATGTTTGCGCCACCTGAAAGAAGGCGGTGGCGCGACCGTGCCGCGCAAGTGCAAAAAGATTCTCGCAGAGCGCTATGTCATTTTGGTCACGCGATCGCGGGGTCGACAGTGGCCGTGTCCCTACAATCGTTGAATGCTGCAACAACTTTCAGGCTGGGTCGGCCCCCTTCTGATCGAGCGTCTGACCCTCGCGCTCAACCACGTTCTTGCCTCTGAGGCGATGGCCGTTGAACGGCTCAAACCGCACGCCGGCAGATTGCTTCAAGTGTTACCAAAAGGCCTGCCGACTCTGTTGCAAGCGCCTGAACTTCTTGCGTTTCGTATCACCCCTGCGGGCCTGTTGGAGGCCCATGAAGGTGATGCACCGGTCGAGAGCGACCTGCGCATCGAGGTGGACCTGTCCAACCCCGCCGCGTTGGTACAGGCTGCACTGACAGGGCAGCGGCCCTCGGTCTCCATTCAGGGCGACGCACAGCTCGCCACCGACATCGGGTGGCTGATGGACAACCTGCGCTGGGACTACGAAGACGATCTCGCCCGCGTGCTCGGCCCCATGCCGGCGCATCAGATCGCCCAATTGGTGCGTGGGGCTTCGGGCGCCGTGCGCCAGGGGTTGGCGGCGCTGGCACGCCTGGTGCCGGAGCGGCGCGGCTCATGAGACGGCTGCTGCGCCTCGTCTTCATCACGCTGATCGTCCTGCGCTACGGGTTGGACGAGATGGCGCTCGGCAGCCTCCGGCATCCGCTGCTGAGGGGGTTGTCGAGAGTGGTGGCGGTGGGCCGACGGCTCGATGCACCGCGCGGCGCGCGGCTGCGCATGGCGCTGGAGCGGCTCGGCCCCATCTTCGTGAAGTTCGGGCAGGTGCTGTCCACGCGCCGCGACCTGTTGCCTCTGGACGTGGCCGAGGAACTGGCGCACTTGCAGGACCGCGTGCCTCCGTTCCCTGCAGACGTGTCGATGCGCATGGTCGAGGAAGCGTTCGGCCGGCCCATCGACGCGGTGTTCGCCAGCTTCGAGCGCACGCCGGTGGCCAGCGCCTCGATCGCCCAGGTGCACTTCGCGGTGCTGAAAGACGGGCGCGAGGTGGCGGTCAAGGTACTGCGCCCCGGCATGCTGAAGGTGATCGACGAAGACCTCGGCCTGCTGCGCACGCTGGCGGGTGCGGTCGAGCGTGTCTGGGCCGACGGCAAGCGACTGAAGCCGCGGCAGGTGGTGGCGGAGTTCGACAAATACCTGCACGACGAGCTCGACCTGGTGCGCGAGGCGGCCAACGCCGCACAACTGCGCCGCAACATGGACGGGCTCAACCTCGTGATCGTGCCGGAGATGATCTGGGACCTCTGCACGGAGCAGGTCATCGTGATGGAGCGCATGAAGGGCGTGCCCATCAGCCAGGTGCAGCGCCTGCGCGATGCAGGCGTCGACATCAGGAAGCTCGCGCGAGACGGCGTGACCATCTTTTTCACGCAGGTGTTCCGCGACGGCTTCTTCCACGCGGACATGCACCCCGGCAACATCCAGGTCAGTCTCGATCCGGCCACGTTCGGGCGCTACATCGCGCTCGACTTCGGGATCATCGGCACGCTCACCGAGTACGACAAGGAATACCTGGCGCAGAATTTCATCGCGTTCTTCCGACGCAACTACAAGCGTGTGGCCGAGCTGCACGTCGAGAGTGGCTGGGTGCCGCCGAACACGCGCATCGACGAACTCGAAGGCGCCATCCGCGCCTGCTGCGAGCCGCATTTCGACAAGCCGCTGAAAGACATCTCGCTGGGGCAGGTCCTGCTGCGGCTGTTCCAGACATCGCGCCGCTTCAACGTCGAGATCCAGCCGCAACTCGTGCTGCTGCAGAAGACGCTGCTCAACGTCGAAGGACTCGGGCGCCAGCTCGACCCCGACCTCGACCTCTGGAGCACGGCCAAGCCCTTCCTCGAGCGCTGGATGAACGAGCAGGTCGGCTGGCGCGGCATGCTGGAGCGCCTGAAAAACGAGGCGCCCCGCTACGCGAAGCTGCTGCCCGAGCTGCCGCGTCTGACGCACAACGCCCTGGTGCAGGTGCCGATGCTGCAGGCGCAGCTCGACGACCTCATCGCCGAGCGGCGGCGCACCAACCGGATGCTCGCCGTCGCTGGCGGACTGCTGGGTGCGCTGCTCGCGGTGGCCGTCGCGCAACTGCTGCTCGCCGGCGGGTTCTGGTGAAAGCCGTGCCGCTCCACCGGCTGTATTTCCTTGCAGGACCGAGTAGGGTTGCGACCGGCTTCCGACAGCGGACATACCCGGATACACTCGCGCCCCAGTGAGCGGCCGCCCGGTCGCTCATGGGGGAGGGCGGCGCCCGCGTGGCCTGAATGCTGCTAGGGCGAGCTTCTTCATTCCTGCCTGCCAATTCAACCGCAACACCATGAACACGACGCTGATCGGCTTCATCGGGCTTTATTTGCTGGCGTCCCTCGCCATCGGCCTCTACGCGGCCACTCGGGTCAAGAGTTCCACCGACTACGCCGTGGCCGGCCGCAGCCTGCCGCTCTACATCATCGTGGCCACCACGTTTGCGACGTGGTTCGGTTCCGAGACGGTGCTCGGCGTGAGCGCCAAATTCGTGCAGGAGGGTCTCGGCGGCGTGATCGAGGATCCGATCGGCTCGTCCTTCTGTCTGATCTTCGTGGGCCTGTTCTTCGCCTACAAGCTCTACCAGATGACGTTGCTGACCATCGGCGACTTCTATCGCAAGCGCTTCGGCGCAACGGTCGAGGTGCTGTGCTCGATCATGATCCTGTTGAGCTACCTCGGCTGGGTGGCGGCACAGATCACGGCATTGGGGTTCGTGTTCAACCTGCTGTCCGGTGGCGGCATCCCGGTGACCACCGGCATGGTGATGGGCACGCTGATCGTGCTGGTCTACACGCTCTTCGGCGGCATGTGGTCGGTGGCGCTGACCGACTTCTTCCAGATGATCATCATCGTGGTCGGGCTTGGCGCCATCGCAGTGATGGCGGGCAACCTGGCCGGCGGCTCCGACAAGGTCATCGAGCTGGCGCAGAGCCAGGACTTCTTCCGCTTCTTCCCCGAGCCCAACCTGCACGACTGGCTGTTCTTCATCGCCGCAGCCGTCACCCTGATGCTCGGCTCCATTCCGCAACAGGACGTGTTCCAGCGCGTGATGTCGTCGAAGGACGCCAAGACCGCCCGCCTGGGGCCCGTGCTTGGCGGCACGTTCTATTTGCTGTTCGCCTTCGTGCCGATGTTCATCGTGACGAGTGCCTTGCTGATCATGCCCGAAGAGACCAAGGCGCTGCTCGCCGACGATCCGCAGAAGGTGCTGCCGACGCTGATCATGAGCCACATGCCGTTGGTGGCGCAGGTGTTCTTCTTCGGCGCACTGCTGTCGGCCATCATGTCGACCGCCTCGGCGACGCTGCTCGCTCCGTCGACCACCTTCGTCGAGAACATCTTCAAGCACCTGAAGCCGGGCATGGACGACAAGACCTTCCTGCTGACGATGCGCATCACCGTCGTCTGCTTCACGGTGTTCGTGCTGGCCTATGCGCTCCTGATGGAAGGCACGCCCATCTATGACATGGTGTCGTCGGCCTATCAGATCACCTTGGTCGGGGCTTTCGTGCCGCTCGCGTTCGGGCTGTACTGGAAGCGCGCGACGACGCAGGGGGCGGTGCTGTCCATCGTGCTCGGCATCGGTGTGTGGGTCGCGCTGCTGGCAGTGCCCGAGTGGGGTGAGGTCTTCCCGGCGCAACTTGCCGGCGTGCTCGCATCGATGGGAGCCATGATCCTCGGTTCCCTGGCGCCGCAGTTCATGATCGACCGTACCGAGATGAAGCATCACATGGCTTGATTGCCAGATGTGAGCGGTTGCTCACCATGCTTTGCGAAGCCGGGCCGCGCCCCGGCTTCGTGCTTTTTGGCCTCTTCGGTGCGCCGCAGGGGGCCGTCGCTCGCAGACGGCTCCTTATAATTGCCGGTTTTGCGTCCAACACCTCAAGGTGACCTGATGCCAATCTACGCCTACAAATGCGAGTCCTGCGGGCATGGGCAGGACGTGCTCCAGAAAATCTCCGATCCCGTGCTCACCGACTGCCCGAAGTGCGGGCAATCGACCTACCGCAAGCAACTCACCGCGGCGGGTTTCCAGCTCAAGGGTTCCGGCTGGTACGTGACGGATTTCCGGGGTGGCTCGTCCAACGGCTCCGCTGGTGCCGCCAAGTCCTCCGACGGGAACGCGTCGTCGTCCACCTCTTCCGAGTCGTCTTCCTCCAAGAGCGAAGCCAAGGCCGACGCCTCGCCCGCGTCCGGCGGCAGCTGCGGCAGTTCCTGTGCCTGTCACTGACCCTCGCGAGGCGGGCCACCTGCCTGCGCCCCGCCCCAGCCTCGGGGCGGAGGTGAGGAAGTACATCATCACCGGGCTGCTGGTGTGGCTGCCGCTGGCCATCACGATCTGGGTGCTGCTCTGGGTCGTCGGGCTCCTCGACGGCGTGTTTGCCTGGATGCTGCACACCGCGCAGGCCATCACCCCGCAAACGGCACATCCCTGGCTCGAACGGTTGTCCAAGATCCCGGGCCTCGGCGTGCTGCTGATGGTCGTCGGCATGCTGCTGACCGGGGTGTTCGTCGCCAACATCTTCGGGCAGTGGTGGCTGAAGCAGTGGGACCGCCTGCTGTCGAGCATCCCGATCGTCAAGTCGATCTACTCGTCGGTAAAGCAGGTCTCCGACACGCTGTTCTCCAGCAGCGGCAATGCGTTCCGCGAAGCGGTGCTGATCCAGTACCCGCGTCATGGTGCGTGGACCATCGCCTTCGTCACCGGTCGTCCAGGCGGCGAGGTGGGCGAGCACCTGCACCCTGAGGACTACCTCAGCGTCTACGTGCCCACCACGCCCAACCCCACCTCGGGCTTCTTCCTGATGCTGCCGCGCGCCGACGTGATCGAGCTGAAGATGAGCGTCGACGAAGCGTTGAAGTACATCATTTCGATGGGGGTGGTGGCGCCGCCGGCCATCCTCGACAGCGAGGCCAAACCCCTGGTCGAGCTGCCGCGAAATCCACAGGGTTGAGCGGCCGGCTCCCGCTCAACCCGGAGAAGCTATGAACGAATCCGACACCCCCGCTCGGCCCACCGAAACGGAGCCACTCGGCGTTGCAAATGCTCGCCATAGCCCGGGCTATGGCTGTGCTTTGCGCCTTGATTGGCCCCGTTTGGACAGCCCGCTCGGGTGCGCCGGATCCATTCACAGCTTCTGAGGGCTTGCAACACAGTCCGTCAGCGCCACCGCATCCAGGCCCTGCAGCCCAGCTGCCAGGGCCTCAGAACCTGCAAATTGGAGTGCATCCATGAGAACGACATACGCCGGCCTGGTCAGCGAAGCGCTGATGGGTCAGACCGTGACCCTGATGGGCTGGGCCCACCGTCGCCGCGACCACGGTGGCGTGATCTTCATCGACCTGCGCGACCGCGAAGGCCTGGTGCAGGTGGTGTGCGACCCCGACCGGCCCGAGATGTTCAAGACCGCCGAAGGCGTGCGCAACGAGTTCTGCCTCAAGGTGACGGGCAAGGTGCGCCCGCGCCCGGCCGGCACCGAGAACGCCAACCTCACGAGCGGCAAGGTCGAGGTGCTGTGCCATGAGCTCGAGGTGCTGAACCCCAGTGTCACGCCACCGTTCCAGCTCGACGACGAGAACCTGTCGGAAACCACGCGCCTGACGCACCGCGTGCTGGACCTGCGCCGCCCCTACATGCAGAAGAACCTGATGCTGCGCTATCGCGTGGCGATGGAAGTGCGCAAGTTCCTGGACGCGAACGGCTTCATCGACATCGAGACGCCGATGCTCACGAAGAGCACCCCTGAAGGTGCACGCGACTACCTCGTGCCCAGCCGCGTGCACGACGGGCACTTCTTCGCGCTGCCGCAGTCGCCGCAGCTGTTCAAGCAGTTGCTGATGGTGGCCGGCTTCGACCGCTACTACCAGATCACCAAGTGCTTCCGCGACGAGGACCTGCGCGCCGACCGCCAGCCCGAGTTCACCCAGATCGATATCGAGACCTCCTTCCTTACCGAGCAGGAGATCCGCCAGATGTTCGAGGGCATGATCCGCAACGTCTTCAAGAACGTGATGGACGTGGACCTGGGCGACTATCCCGTCATGACGTACGGCGACGCGATGCGCCTGTATGGCTCCGACAAGCCCGATCTGCGCGTGAAACTCGAGTTCACCGAGCTGACCGACGTGATGGCGGACGTCGAGTTCAAGGTGTTCTCCGGCCCGGCCACGATGAAGGGCGGGCGCGTGGCTGCACTGTGCGTGCCGGGCGGCGGCGAGATGAGCCGCGGCGAGATCGACGCCTACACCGAGTTCGTGAAGATCTACGGCGCCAAGGGTCTCGCTTGGATCAAGGTCAACGACCTCTCGAAGGGCCGCGAGGGCCTGCAGTCGCCGATCGTCAAGAACCTGCACGACGCGGCGCTGCAGAAGGTGCTGGAGCGCACCGGCGCCAAGACCGGCGACCTGATCTTCTTCGGCGCGGACAAGGCCAAGGTCGTCAACGACGCGCTCGGGGCGCTGCGCGTGAAGATCGGCCACAGCGACTTCGGCAAGAAGAGCGGGCTGTTCGAAGACCGCTGGGCCCCGCTGTGGGTGGTCGACTTCCCGATGTTTGAGTTCGACGAGGACGAGCAACGCTGGAACGCGGTGCATCACCCGTTCACGGCACCGAAGGACGGTCACGAGGACCTGATGGACTCCGCCCCCGACCAGTGCATCGCCAAAGCCTACGACATGGTGCTCAACGGCTGGGAGCTGGGCGGAGGCTCCGTGCGTATCCACCGCGCCGAGGTGCAGAGCAAGGTGTTCCGCGCGCTGAAGATCGGGCCTGAGGAAGCGCAGATGAAGTTCGGCTTCCTGCTCGACGCGCTGCAGTACGGCGCCCCGCCGCACGGCGGTCTGGCCTTCGGCCTGGATCGCCTGGTCACGCTGATGACCAAGGCCGAGTCGATCCGCGACGTGATCGCCTTCCCCAAGACCCAGCGCGCCCAGTGTCTGCTGACCGGCGCGCCGAGCGTGGTCGACGAGAAGCAGCTGCGCGAACTGCACATCCGCCTGCGCAATGCTCAGGCGGCCGCCGAGGCCCCGAAGGCCTGACGCCCGGGCGAGCCCGGCCGGCACCCAGGGCGGCTTCGGCCGCCCTTTTTCGTTTGACGCCTGTCAACCCGCGTCGGCGTTGCGCTGACGCCGCGCGGCGGTGATCTACGACACAATCGGCCGAGCACAACCGATTGCCGCGCTGCATCAGGAAAGACCGTCGACGTGAGTGCCCGTCCCTACAAGATCCCGGAGTCCGTGCTGGTCGTCATCCATACCGACGACCTGCAGGTGCTGCTGCTCGAGCGGGCCGACCAGCCCGGCTTCTGGCAGAGCGTGACCGGCTCGAAAGACAGCGCCGACGAGCCTGCCGAGCTCACCGCGGTGCGCGAGGTGGGCGAGGAGACCGGCATCCGCGTGGTCGATGCACCCCGCGCCGGTGAGCCCGAAGTCGCTCGCGCCGGCTTGCGTGACTGGGGCCTGCGCAACGTCTACGAGATCTACCCGGTGTGGCGGCATCGCTATGCGCCCGGCGTCACGCAGAACACCGAGCACGTGTTCGGCCTGCGCGTGCCGCGCAACGTCCCGGTCGTGCTGGCGCCGCGTGAACACCTGCGCTTCGAGTGGCTGTCCTGGCGCGAGGCGGCCGACCGGTGCTTCTCGCCGTCCAATGCGGAGGCGATCCTTCAATTGCCGAGATTCGTCTGACACGCATGGCCACCAACCCGCTCAACTCTTCGGTCCTGCCTTCCGGTCACACCACCGGCGCGTCCGCTGACGACAACCTGCTGCGGGTGGCCACCTACAACATCCACAAAGGGGTGCGCGGCGTGGGCCCCGGCAAGCGGCTGGAGATCCACAACCTGGGGCTGGGTGTCGAGGCGCTCGATGCGGACCTCGTGTTCCTGCAGGAAGTGCGCAGCTTCCACGACCTGGAGGCGAGGCAGTTCCAGCGCACCTCGTTCGGCTGGCCCACGCTGCCGCAGGCGGACTTTCTCGCGCCCGAAGGCTACGCCGTGGCCTATCGCACCAACGCCTTCACGCGCGGCGGCGAACACGGCAACGCGCTGCTGTCGCGCTGGCCGATCGGCGACGTCGGCCACCACGACGTGTCCGACCATCGTTTCGAGCAGCGCGGGCTGCTGCACGTGCCGGTGCAGTGGCAGGACGTCGAGTTGCATGCCATCGTTGCCCATTTCGGCTTGATCCATTCGAGCCGCGTGCGGCAGGTCGAGCGGCTCGCCCGCTTCATCGACGAGAACGTGCCGCGCGGAGCACCGCTCATCGTGGCCGGCGACTTCAACGACTGGGGCGAGAAGCTCGACGGCCCGATGTCGCAGTGCGGGCTCACGCGTGCAGCGGCCCCCAGCGGCAAGCGTCCGCTGACCTTTCCCTCACGCGTGCCGGTGTTCTCGCTCGATCGCATCTACACGCGCCGACTGAAGTGCGTGTCGACCTTCGTGCCGCGCGGCACGACCTGGGCGCGCATGTCCGACCACCTTCCACTGGTGGCGGAGCTGCAACTCGCGCACTGAGCTCCTATGGCGTGGCCCACCGATCCCCGCCTGCCCGACCACCTGAGCACCGGGCCGCTGGCCTGGTATGCCCAGTCGCGCGCGCACTTCATGGGCAGCAACCGGGTGCGGCTGTTGCGTGGCGGCTGCGAGCTGTTCCCGGCGCTGACGGAGGCGATCGACCGGGCGCGACACGAAGTCTGGTTCGCCACCTACATCTTTCATGACGACGACGCGTCCGTCGGCGTGCGCGAAAGCCTGGAGCGCGCCGCACGCCGCGGCGTGCGGGTGCGGGTCATCATCGACGGCTTCGGCTCGCTCGCGACGCTGCCCAAGCTGATCAAGCACCTGCGCGAAGCAGGTGCCGGCGTGGTGGTCTACCGCCCCATCCGCGGCTGGTGGAGCTGGCTCAAGCCGGGGCTGCTGCGCAGGCTTCACCAGAAGCTGTGCGTGGTCGATGGCGAGGTGGGCTTCGTCGGCGGCATCAACGTGATCGACGATCTGCTCGATCTGCGCCACGGCTGGTGCGACTCGCCCCGGCTCGACTATGCGGTGGAGGTGCGCGGGCCGGTCGTCATGCCCATCGAGCAGACGGCGCGTGCCGTGTGGACGCGGGCCTGCTTCGGACGCGACTGGCGCGACGAACTCGTCGCGCTGGCCCGCAGCCCGCACCGCATGAGCCGTGCGAAGCGCTTCATGCGGCGCATCCAGAGCACACGCTGGGCCGGGCTGGAGCGGAGCCTCGCCGACATGCGCCCGGTGCGCGCCGCATTCGTCGTGCGCGACAACCTGCGACAGCGGCGCACGATCGAGCGCGTGTACATCGAAGCGATCCGCAACGCCCGGGAGCGGGTCGACCTCGTCTCGCCGTACTTCTACCCGGGGCGCGCTTTCCGGCGCGCCTTGCGGCTTGCGGCACGGCGTGGCGTGCGGGTGCGGCTGCTGCTGCAAGGCAAGCTCGACTACCGCATCGCCGGCCTTGCGGCACGCGTGCTCTACGACGAACTGCTGACCAACGGCGTGCACATCTACGAGTACATGCCGGCCTTCCTGCATGCCAAGGTCGCGCTCGTCGACGATGACTGGGCGACGGTGGGCAGTTCCAACATCGACCCGCTGTCGCTGCTGTTGAACCTGGAGGCGAACGTCATCGTGCGGGACCGCGAGTTCGTCGATGAACTGGCGCACGAGATCGACAAGGCGGTGGCCCAATCCCACGAGGTGACGCGCCCCGAACTCGGGATGCCGACGTGGTGGAGCCGTTTGCGGCGGGGTTTCGTGGCCTGGTGCGCGCACGTTTACCTGCGTGTTGCCGGGGCAACCGGGAGGTATTGATTGAGTGGTTGGAGCACCCCCTACCGGCTTCGCCGGCCCCCTCAAGGGGGCGACACCAGCGGACCGGCAAAGCCGGATCCGCGGCGTCACTCGGATCTGGGGGCTGCGCTGGACGCACTGCCCGCCAGAAGGGCCTTACGGGCAGGTGCATGACGGGAGGTTGCTCGTGACGGACCTCGTTATCGAACGCCCCGAAGGCCTGTACTGTCCGCCGGGCGATTTCTATATCGACCCTTGGAGGCCAGTGCATCGGGCGGTCATCACGCATGCGCATGCGGATCATGCGCGGGTGGGGCATGGGCACTACCTCGCGGCGGCACCCGCTGAGGGCGTGCTGCGCGCGCGGCTGGGCGAGATCACCTTGCAGACGGTGGCGTATGGCGACGTGGTCGAGCACCAGGGCGTGCGGGTCTCGCTGCATCCGGCGGGGCACGTGCTCGGCTCGGCGCAGGTGCGCATCGAATGCGGCGGCGAGGTGTGGGTCGTGTCGGGCGACTACAAGGTCGAGGCGGATGCGACCTGCCCGGCCTTCGAGCCGGTGCGCTGTCATTGCTTCATCACCGAGTCGACCTTCGGCTTGCCGATCTATCGCTGGCCGCCGCAGGCCGAGGTGTTTGCCGACATCAACGCCTGGTGGGCCGCGAACGCCGCTGCCGGACGGCCCAGCCTGCTGATGGGCTACAGCTTCGGCAAGGCGCAACGCATCCTCAGCGGCGTGGACGCGAGCATCGGGCCGATCGTCGTGCACGGCGCGGTGGAGCCGCTCAACCGGGCGTACCGCGCGGCGGGTGTGGACCTGCCGCCGACTCGCCTGGTCAGCGAGGTGGCGGACAAGGCCGACTTCAAGCGCGCACTCGTGCTTGCACCACCCAGCGTTCAGGGCAGCACGTGGCAGCGCCGGTTTGCGAATGCCAGCGATGCGTTCGCCAGTGGCTGGATGCGCTTGCGCGGCGCGAGGCGCCGGCGCGGTGTCGACCGCGGTTTCGTGCTGTCGGACCACGCGGACTGGCCCGGGCTGATGCAGGCCATCGGTGCCACCGGTGCGCAGCGCGTGATCGTCACCCACGGCTATGAAGCGGTGATGGTCCGCTGGCTGCAACAGCAAGGCTTGCAGGCGGGGGCTTTCCGCACCGAGTACAGCGACGAGGCGATCGAGGAAGCGACCCCCGCGGACGCCTCACCTCAGGAGACCCCACCATGAGCACTTCCGCCTTCGTGCAGGCGACCCGCCGGTTGTGCACCGACCATGCGCCGGGTGTCTACATCGGCGCGATCCGACAGGCCTTTGGCGAGGGCGAGATCGTGCTGGCCGAGCGCATCGAGCGCTACCCTGCGCACTACCTCGTCGCGCTGTGGGAGCCGCTGGAAGCCGGCGTGCCGGTGCTGCCGCGCTGGCCCATGGTGGCCGCCATCGCTTCGCCCGATTCGCAGGCCGCCCTGCTGCAGCTCGTGAGCCACCTGCCTGCCGGCGGCGCCAAGGTGTGGTTGGCCACCGAGCCCGTCGACTGGGCCTTGATCGCAAACATCGTGCGCCTGACCGACCGCAACCTGTCGCCGTATCACCACGTGGAGCTGGAGCGCCTGGTGGGCCAGCTGCGCAGTGACGACGAGCAACGCATCCGCGCGCTGTACTCCGACCGCGACGAGAACTTCGAAGCACTGAAGCAGCGGCTGTTCCCGCCGCCCGAGCAGGCATGACGCTACCGCGATGAAGCTCTTTGCGCGCCTCTATGCCGAACTCGACGCGTCCACGAGCACGCTCGACAAGGTCGCCGCGCTGAAGCGCTACTTCGAGCACGCGCAGCCGGCCGACGCGGCGTGGGCGGTGTACTTCCTCTCGGGAGGGCGGCCGCGGCAGGTCGTGCCCACCCAGCAGCTGCGCGTGCTCGCCTGCCAGGTGGCAGGCATCGACGACTGGTTGTTCGAGGAAAGCTACCAGGCGGTGGGCGATCTCGCGGAGACCATCGCCCATGTGCTGCCCCCCGGCCGAGGGGACACCCAGCTCGGTCTCGCCCAGTGGGTCGAGCAGCGCCTGTTGCCGCTGCGCGGCATGTCTGCCGACGAACAGGCAGCCCGCATCCGCACGTATTGGGACGAACTCGACTGGGCCGGCCGCTTCCTGCTGGCCAAGCTGATCGGCGGCGGCTTCCGGGTGGGCGTGTCGCGGCTGCTGGTCACGCGGGCGCTGGCCGAGCACGCGGGCATCGACGCCAAGCTGGTGGCGCAGCGCATGATGGGCTTCACCTCCATGGTCAGCGAAGGGGAGGCCACGCCCTCCGCCGAGCGTTATGCCGCGCTGTTGTCGCCCGAGGCCGATGGCCCGGCCGACGGCGGGCAGCCGTACCCGTTCTTCCTCGCTCACCAGATCGACCTGCCGCTCGAGCAGTTCGAGCCCCGGCTCGGTGCCCCCTCGCAATGGCTGGTTGAATGGAAGTACGACGGCATCCGCGCGCAACTGGTCAAGCGCGCGGGGCAGGTGTGGATCTGGTCGCGTGGCGAAGAGCTGGTCACCGACCGCTTCCCCGAGGTCGTCGCGCTGGCGCAGCCACTGCCCGACGGCACCGTGCTCGACGGCGAGATCCTGGTCTGGAAGGACGACCGCCCGGCACCGTTTTCGCTGCTGCAGCAGCGCATCGGCCGCAAGACCTTGACGAAGAAGGTGCTGGCCGATGCGCCGGTCAGCTTCATGGCCTACGACGTGCTGGAGTGGCAGGGGCAGGACGTGCGCGCGCAGCCGCAGTGGCAGCGGCGCGAGCTGCTGACCACGCTGCCGGTACCGGTGTCTCCGGTCGTCGAGGCGGCAGACTGGCCATCGCTCGCCGCCCTGCGCGAGGAGTCGCGGGCGCGTGGCGTCGAGGGGTTCATGCTCAAGCACCGCGAGGCCGGCTATGGCGTGGGCCGCACGAAGGCCGAAGGCACGTGGTGGAAGTGGAAGATCGATCCGATGAGCGTGGATTGCGTGCTCATCTACGCGCAGCGGGGTCATGGCCGGCGCGCCAGCCTCTACACCGACTACACCTTCGCGGTGTGGAGCCGCACGCCCGCCAACGCGGACGAAGCCCAGGCTGTGATCGACGCCATCGAACGGCGCGATCCGCCCACGGAGGGCGGCCTGCAACTGGTGCCGTTTGCCAAGGCCTACTCGGGCCTCACCGACGAGGAGTTCAAGGTGGTCGACGCGACGATCCGACGGCACACGCTGGAGAAGTTCGGCCCGGTGCGCAGCGTCAAGCCCACGCTGGTGTTCGAGTTGGGCTTCGAAGGCATCAACCGCAGCTCGCGGCACAAGAGCGGCATCGCGGTGCGCTTTCCCCGCATGCTGCGCATCCGCACCGACAAACCGCTGCACGAGGCCGACACGTTGCAGACGCTGGAGTCGCTGCTGGCGGGCGCATGACCCTGAGCCCCTTCACGCTGGCCGATCGCTGCTAGCATGCCTGGCACGCCACAAGAATTGCCCGCCATGAAAGCCGTCTCTCCCATCAGCGAAGCCGCGCACGACGAGGGCGTGCCGGTCTCCCAGCGCATCCGCGAACGCATCCGGGCCGCCAAGCAGCGGTTCCACGCCAACGACAACATCGCCGACTTCATCGAGCCGGGCGAGCTGGAAGCGCTGCTCGACGAGGTGCAGGACCGCATGAAGGGCGTGCTCGACAGCCTGGTGATCGACACCGAGGGCGACCACAACACCCAGGACACCGCGCGCCGCGTCGCCAAGATGTATCTGCAGGAGGTGTTCAAGGGCCGCTACGTGAAGATCCCGCCGGTCACCGAATTCCCCAACGTCGAGCGTCTGAACGAGCTGATGATCGTGGGCCCGGTCACCGTGCGCAGTGCGTGCTCGCATCACTTCTGCCCCATCCTGGGCAAGCTGTGGATCGGCGTGATGCCGAACGAGCACTCCAACCTGATCGGCCTGTCGAAGTACGCGCGTCTGGCCGAGTGGATCATGAGCCGTCCGCAGATCCAGGAGGAGGCCGTCACGCAGGTGGCCGACCTGCTGCAGGACAAGATGCAGCCCGACGGCCTGGCCATCGTGATGGAGGCCGATCACTTCTGCATGCAGTGGCGCGGCGTGAAGGACATGGACTCCAAGATGATCAACAGCGTGATGCGCGGCTCCTTCCTGAAGGACGCCTCGCTGCGACGCGAATTCCTCTCCCTGCTGAACCATCGGAAGTGAGGCGAACCCCATGCTGATCCGCTTGCTCTACGCCAGCCGTGCTGCGCAGCCGCTGAGCCAGGAGGCGATCGAGGCCATCCTTGCGCAGTCGCGCGCCCACAACCCGGCGCTCGGCATCACCGGCATCCTCTGTTATGGGGGCGACATCTTCATGCAGGTGCTCGAAGGCGGGCGCGATGCGGTCAACCAGCTCTACAAGCAGATCGTCTGCGACGAGCGGCACCGCGACGTGGTCATGCTGCACTACGAAGAGATCGCCGAGCGCCGTTTCGCCGGCTGGACGATGGGGCAGGTCAACCTGGCCAAGATCAACCCGTCGCTGCTGCTGAAGTATTCGGAGAAGCCGGTGCTCGACCCCTACCGTGTCTCGGGCAAGGCGTCGATGGCCCTGCTGGACGAATTGATCGCCACCGCCTCCATCATCTGCCGCACCTGAGCGGGGCGTTGCGCCGGTCAGCGCCCGAACAGGCCCTTGATCACGTCGCCCACGCCTTCCACCATGCCGCCCACGCTGACGCCGAGCGCGGTGGCCAGGCCTGCGGCCACCTGTATCGCCAGGTTCTCGTTCAATGAGAACTTCGGATCGTCGAGCCTGCCTTCCAGCGTGAAGTCGAGCTCCAGGCGGTCGTTCTTGCTCATCGACGCAATGACTGCCTGGCGCGGCACGCCGGCAAAGGTGCCGAGCAGGCCGCTGCTTTCGAGCTGCAGGTCGATCAGGGTCAGGTGGCCGGGCGCATGCAGCCGCTTGTCTTTCACCGTCGCGTCGAGCCGCAGGTCCATCGCGCCCCGTTTCACGCCGGCTTCCGACACCTTGATGAGATAGGGCTGCAGCGCGACCAGGTCGACGCCGTCGAGCCGGATCCGCAGGTCCGAGTCCTGCGTGGCGATGGTCACGTCGCCGCCGATGTGGATGCGACCGTCGCGTTGCACGCCCTTCATCAATCCATCGAACTGGATGCGGGTGGGCGTGGCGAGCCGGGGCAGGTCGAGCGGGCCCACCTCTGCCTGCAACTGTGCCAGCCGCAGCTTCACCGGCTGCCGTCGCACCGAGGCGTCGTGGAAGTCCAGCGTGCCGTTGCGCAATTCGATGGCACCGATCCACACCGCCAGGCCGGGTGCCTCCGCCTCGTTCGACACTTTGCGCACGGGCGCATCGTCGGGCTCGGTCAGGGCAGGCAGCACCTTCAATTTGCCGTCACGCGTGCGCAGCATCGAGACGTATCCGCCCTCGATGACGACGCGGCTGATGCGGATGTCTGCCGTCAGCAGGCCGCGCAGTTCGGGCACCACCAGCACCCGTTCGGCTCGCAGTTCGTCTTCGGCCGGCCAGCGCAGGGGGGCGGTCTTGCTGCCCCGCACGCGCACGTCACGCGCTTCGACGCCGGCCCACGTCACGTCGAGGCTGCCCACGCTGCTGCGTGGGCCCAGCGCCGCTTCGATCTGGCGCTGCAGCTGCTGCACCGCGACGTGAAAAGCGACGGCGCCGAGCACGCCCAGCGTCAGCAGCACGACCAAGGTGATCAGGAGCCAGCGGCGTCGGCGGGCGGAGGCGGGCAGGGGGACGGGCGTGTTCATGGCAGAGGGGCAGACGACAGGAATCGATTCTGCAGGAGCGAGTCGCCGCGTGCGAGGCGGTTGCCTTTCATCACACACAATCGGGTGGATGGATGTCGCAAACGCTTCCGATATCGCGGTGGTCGGCGTCGATTTCACGAGCCGGCCCACCCGTACCAAGCCGATCACCGTGGCCCGCGGGCAACGCAGTGGCGACGTGGTGCAGCTGAAGGAGTTGCTGGCATTGCCGACTGATGCGGCCTTTGCCGACTGGCTCGCGGCGCCCGGGCCATGGGTCGGCGCGTTCGATTTTCCGTTCGGCCTGCCCCGCGAGCTGGTCGAGCATCTCGGCTGGCCAGTCGAGTGGCTGCCGATGATCCGGCACTACACCTCCTTGTCGCGCGAGACCATCCGCGACACCTTTGCCGCGTTCTGCGCAGCGCGCCCGGTGGGCGGCAAATTCGCGCACCGCGCCTGCGATGCACCGGCCGGCTCGTCGCCCTCGATGAAATGGGTCAACCCGCCGGTGGCCTTCATGTTGCATGCCGGCGTGCCGCGCCTGCTCGAGGCAGGCGTGCACCTGCCGGGCCTGCACGACGGCGACACGAGTCGCGTCGCGCTGGAGGGGTACCCCGGCCTGCTGGCGCGCGAGCTGATCGGCTCGCGCAGCTACAAGGCCGACGAAAAGGCAAAGCAGACGCCGGAGCGGCTCGTCGCCCGCAAGGACATGCTCGAAGCGCTGGAGCAAGGCCGCACCCGACTGGGCCTGCGCCTGCGCATCACCCACGCCCAACGCGACCGCCTCGCGGCAGATCCGATGGCCGACAGCCTGGATGCCGTGCTGTGCATGATGCAGGCGGCGTGGGGCTTGGGCCACCCCAACTGGGGCAAGCCGTTGGATGCGGACCCGCTGGAAGGGTGGATCCTGACGGCGTGAATCTGAAATTTCTGTATTGACAGAAATTTCAGACGCTTCTAGAGTGGGCGCCATGAACCTGTCTCCGACCCTCTCCCGCTTCGTGCTCCATTGGGGCGAAATGGGCACCCGGTGGGGTGTGAACCGCACCGTCGCGCAGATCCACGCGCTGCTCTACATCACCGGTCGGCCCATGCATGCGGAAGAGATCGCCGAAACCCTGGTCATCGCACGTTCCAACGTCAGCACCAGCATCCGCGAACTGCAAAGCTGGAAGCTCGTGCGGCTGGTCCACATACCTGGCGACCGCCGCGATCATTTCGAAACCTCGACCCAGGTGTGGGAGCTGCTGCGCACCATCGTGCGCGAGCGCCAGCAACGCGAGATCGCACCGACCGTCGCCGTGCTGCGCGAATTGCTGGCCGATCCGGCCATCGCGAAGGATCCGGCCGAAGCCAAGCTGCGCATGAAGGAGACGCTGGACCTGCTGGAAACGCTCACGATGTGGAGCGACGAGATGCTGCGGCTCGACACCGCGACGCTGAGCAAGGTGCTGAAGCTGGGCGCGAAGATCAAGAAGCTGCTCGGCCGCGACGTGCAGCAGGGCACCGAGTCCGACGAGGAGCGCCGCGCTTCGCCGGCCGACCTGTTGGGGCCTTGAGAGGCCAAAATTTTTTGGCGATTGATTTCTGTGTTGACAGAAATTTTGGAAGGAAATGAGATGAGCACCGCCTATCCGCTGACCTTGCTGTACGACGCCTCCTGCCCGGTGTGCCGGCTCGAGATGGACCACCTGCGCGAGCGGTGCACCGATGGGCGGTTGCAGTTCGTCGACATCTCGGCACCGGGGTTCGATCCGTCACCTTATGGCGCGACGCTCGATGAAATGAACGCTGTCATCCACGGCATCGCTGCCGATGGACGCACCCTCAGGGGGGTCGAGGTCCTGCGGTTGGCTTATGCCGCCGCAGGCCTCGGCTGGGTGCTGCGGCCCACCGGCTGGCCGCTGTTGCGGCCGGTGTTCGAGGTGGGTTACCGCGTGTTCGCACGCAACCGCTACGGCATCTCGCGGGTGCTGGCGCCTGCGGTCGAGGCGCTGGAAGCCTGGCGCATGACGCGCCGCATGCGCGCCTGCCACGACGGGCAATGCGACGTGCAGCGGCGCTGAAGCCACCCGACATTCAAACGACACGACAAGCGAAGGAGGGAAGGTCATGAGGGTACTGGTCTGTGGAGCGAGCGGGTGCATCGGCCGTGCGGTCATTGCCGCGTTGAGGGCGCATGGTCACGAGGTCGTCGAAGGGGGGCGACGGCCGGCAGCAGGGGGGCTGCATGTCGACTACACCCAACCAGTGCCTCCCGAGGCCTGGGCGGTGCGGCTGCGAGGCATCGATGCGGTGGTCAATGCCGTCGGCATCCTGATGGAACACGGCGAACAGAGCTTCGAACGCCTGCATGCACAGGGGCCGCTTGAGCTGTTCCGGGGCGCGGCGCTGGCCGGCGTGCGCCGCGTGGTGCAGGTGTCGGCGCTCGGCGTGGGCCGCGAGCCCGGTCACCTGCGCACCCCGTACGCGACGACCAAGCTCGCAGCCGACGAGGCCCTGATGCACAGCGACCTCGACTGGACCATCGTGCGCCCGTCGCTGGTGTTCGGCCCGCACAGCCAGAGCGCCGCGCTGTTCCAGACGCTGGCCAGCCTGCCGGTCGTCAGCCTGCCGGGCGGGGGCGGGCAGAGGGTGCAACCCATCCACGTGTACGAGGTGGCCGAGGTGGTGTGCCGCCTGATCGAGCACGACGCTCCGTTGCGCCGCATCGTCGAACTCGCGGGCCCGCAGCCCATCACCTACCGCGAGATGCTGGCCGCCTACCGCTGCGCGCAAGGGCTGGCCGACCCCATCTGGCTGCCGGTGCCGATGTCGCTGATGCGCCTCGGTGCACGGGTCGCGGAGCACCTGCCCCAGCAGGTGTTCAGCACCGACACGCTCGCGATGCTGGAGAACGGCAACCTCTCGGCCCGCAACGCGGCGCCTGCCTGGCTGGGGCGGGCCCCCACTGCGCTGGCCGATGCGCTGCCGCAGGCGCAGCCCGCGATGCCCGCTCCGCTGCAAGCGGCGCTGCGCTGGTCGATCGCGGCGATGTGGCTCTACACCTCGCTGATCACGGCGCTGTTCCCGCACGAGTCCAACGTGCTGGCGCTGCTGGCCCGTTGCGGCTTCGAAGGCGAGGCAGGCGTGGCGATGATGTGGATGTCCTGCACGCTCAACACCGCGCTCGGCCTGTGGCTCGTGACGAAGCCCTCCGCCTGGTGCTATGCGGTGCAGTGCGGTGCCGTGGTGGGCTACACGGTCACCGCGGCGGTCAACATGCCGGAGCTGACCATCGACCACTGCGGGCCGCTGATCAAGAACGTGCCGGTGCTGGCGCTGCTCGTGGTGCTGTGGTTCACCCAGCCGCTCAGGGCTTGCGCGCCTTCACGCGCACGCCTTCGGTCACGCTGGACGGCGGATACACGATCACCTGCGTCCCCGCTGCCAGGCCGCTCTTGATCCACGCCTCGACGCCATTGCGCGCGCCTACTTCCACGGGCACCAGGCGCGCGCGGCCACCGTCGATGGTGAACACCGCCATGCCGGCCTGAGCCGGCTGCGGAAACACCGCGCTGACCGGCACGCGCAAGGCCCGGTCGACGTTCTGCACCACCAGGCTCACGCTCACGCGGAAGCCGTCGCCCAGTGCCTGCCATTGCTCGGCAGGGCTGGTGATGTCGATCAGCACGTTGACGCGCTGCTCTTCGACCCCCAGCGCCGAGACCTTGGTGAACGCGGAAGGCTCGACCAGCCGCACCCGGCCTTCGAGCACGCCTTCGCCTCCCCAGCGTTCGATGCGCACCGACGTGCCGGGTGGGGTCTGCAAGGCGTCGGACGTGAGCAGCTCCGCCAGCACTTCCAGCCGGCGCGTATCGCCCACCTCCACCAGCGGGGCTCCCAGGCCGACCATCGCCTCGCTGGTCTGGCTCACGCGCAGCACGGTGCCGGCGATGGGCGAACGCACGACAAAAGCGCGCGTGGCGCCGGTGCCCGGCTGGCGGATCGCCTCCAATGCGGCGCGTGCCTGGGCCAGGTCGTACTCGGCCACGTGGTGGTCTTCCTCGGCGGCTTCGTATTCCTTCTGCGCTGCGCGCAACGCGAGGCGGTCGGTCTCGAGCTTCGTGGCCGACACGTAGCCCTGCGCCGCCAGCTCCTCGCTGCGGCGCACCTCGTTGCGCGCCTGCTCCCGGCTCACCTGCGCGAGCCCGATGCGTGCGCCTGCGCGCTTGACCATGGCCTGCGCCGCATCCACCCGGGCGCGCAGCTCGCGCACGGTGCGCTCGTCCAGCATCGGCGACAGCGCAGGCGTCAGCGTGGCGATCGGCGCGTCGGCCGCCAGCGTGTCGCCCTCGCGCAGCGTGACGCGCGACAGGTGGCCCGCCAACGGTGCCGACACGACATAGCGATCCCGCAGCCGCGTCCTGCCGTCCTCGTCGATCGTGCGCTCGAAGCGGCCCACGCTCGCCGCGCTCACCTCCACCTCGACCGGCCGCGGCGCAAAGGCCCACGCCAGCACGGCCACGATCGCCGCCGAGGCGGCGCCGATGTAGAGCATGCGTTTCTTGTTCATCACGTCACTCTCTCGTCTTCAGGGCGGCCACCATGTCGAGCGTGTCGACCCGGCGACGCACCACCATCGCGCTCGCAACACCTGCTGCGACCACGCACAACCCGGCCCACGCATACGTGCGCGGCTGTATCACCACCGGGAAAAGAAACTGGTCCGACTTCAGCAGCTCGGCGATCAGGTGCACCAGGCCGTAGCCCAGCAGCATGCCGAGCGGCAACGCGATCGCGATGCTGATCGCCATCTCGCCGAGCAACAGGCCCGAGACCTCGGCCCGCGTGAAACCCAGCACGCGCAGGCTGGCCAGCTCCCACAGCCGTTCGGACAGTGCAATGCGCGCGTTGTTGTAGACCACGCCGACGGCGATCACGCTGGCGAACAGCGTCAGCACCGTGCTCATCAGCCGCACGTTGCGCGCGCTGACTTCCTGCATGTTGCGCAGCAGCGTGGCCTTGCTGAAGGCTCCCACGACGCGCGGCAGCTCCTTGGTCGCTTCCAGCACCCCAGCCTCGCTGCCGCGCTCGATCGCGAGCGAATACTGCGAGGCCACATCGCCCTGGCCGACCAGCCGGTTCAGGTGCTCGCGCGTCATGTAGGCGTTCAGGCCCATCATTTCGCGCACGGTCGCGTCGACGCGCACGGCCAGCGTCTGGCGCCGGCCTTCCAGCACGTCGACACGCACGCTGTCGCCCACGCGCAGGCCCAGCTTGTTCGCGAGCCGGTCGGTGAGCACCAGCCCGTCGGCCGAAGGCGCGGTCAGGTGGCCGTCCACGTCGATGATGCGGCGCAGCTCCGGCTGCTGCGCATAGCCCTGGATCGACCCCCGCTCGCTGAGGTGCCCGTTGACGAAGCGCACCGGCACGTCGCGGCCCGACTCCACCGTGAGCACACCCGGCAGCCGTGCCAGCTCATGCCGTGCGGTGTCGCTCGTCGCTTCCGCCATCCAGACGATCACGTCGCTGCGCATCGCCAGGTTGAACTGCGTCTGCACGATGTGGTCGATCGCGTCGCGGATGAAGTTGCCCATCACGACGATGGCCACCGCGGCCGCCACACCGCCGATCGACAGCGCCGTGCGCAACGGCTTGCGCTCCATGTTGCGCAGGATCATCTGCAACGCCGCACTGATGCCTTGCACACCCAGCCTTTCGAGCAGCGTGCGGCGGTAGCGCCCCGGTGCGGGCGGCCGCATCGCCTCGGCAGGTGCGAGCCGCACCGTGGAGGCGATGGCGTTCAACGTGCCGGCCACCGCGGTGACCAGCGTCACGCCCACGCTGACCACCAGCAGCCAGGGCGCGATGCGGTGGTCGAAGGTGGGGAAGTGGAAGAACTCCGCATACAGCCGGGTGAAGGCCGCACCCAGCCAGTCGCCCAATGCCACGCCGAGCGCCAGGCCGACGAGCACGATCACCAGCACCAGCTTCAGGTAATGCGCGGCGATCGAACGGTTGGGATAACCCAGCGCCTTCAGCGCCGCGATCTGCTCGCGCTGTGTCGCCACCATGCGCGACACCACCACGTTCAGCAGAAAGGCCGCGACGCCGAGGAAGATGGTCGGCAGCACCGTGCCGAGCACCTGTTGCTCCTTGATCTCGGCATCCAGCATCGCGTGCGAGACCTGGTCTTCGCGGCCATGCGCCTCGCCCGCGCCATACGGTGCCAGCAACCGCGACAGGCGGGCCACCACGTCGCGTTCCGACGCACCGGGCGCGAGCTTCACCGCCACCTGGTTGAATGCGCCTTCCATGTCGTAGGCCGCGCTCAACACCTCGCGGTCGACCCAGAAGACGCCAAACCCGCGCTGGTCCGGCGCGCCGCCCAGCCCGGCGAAGATGTACTCGGGCGACAGGGCGATGCCCACGATGCGCAGCATGCGTTGCCGGCCGTTCACCAGCGCGCTGAGCCGATCCCCGGGCTGGATGCCACGCATCGACGCAAAGCCTTCCGACAGCAACGCGTCGATGTCGCCATTGCTGTGTATGCCGTCGGCCGACAGGGCCCGCCCGCTGCGCAGGATCACCTGGTTCATGCGATGCGGCACCAGCCGGTCCACCCCGATCAGCCGCCCGACGATCGGGTCGACGATGCCGGGAATGCCGACACGCACGAGGTGCTCGGTGGTGGTCTGCACATCCGCCACGCCTGGCACGGTGCGCAGCGTGGCTTCGAGTGCATTCGGCGCACGCTTCACGTGCGCAAACACGTCGGCGAACCGGCCGCTGGCATAGAACCGGTCGCGCGCCAGCGCCAGCGAATCGACCGCGCTCAAACTGGTGATGAAGCCGCCGATGCCGCTGGCCACCACCAGCGCGATCGTCAGCGCCTGGCTCCACATGCGCACCAGGTCGCGCAGCAGCTTGCGGTCGAGCGCCTTCACGTCGGCCTCACCACGCCAGCTCTGCCGGCGAGAGCTTGTGTTCGTTCTTCTCGATGCTGAGGATGCGCCCGTCGCCCAGCCGGATCACCCGGTCGGCCATGCCGGCGATGGCCGCGTTGTGCGTGATGACGACCGCCGTGGTGCCCAGCTCGCGGTTGATGCGGGCGATCACGTCGAGCACCAGCTTGCCGGTTTCATAGTCCAGCGCGCCGGTGGGTTCGTCGCACAGCAACACCTCGGGCCGCTTGACGATGGCGCGCGCGATCGCCACGCGCTGTTGCTCGCCGCCGGACAGCTGCGACGGGAAATGCTCGCGCCGATGCGACAGCGCCACCATGTCCAGCGCCTCGTCGATCGGCATCGGGTGGGGCACGATGTCGGTCACCAGCGCCACGTTCTCGCGCACCGTGAGGCTGGGGATCAGGTTGTAGAACTGGAACACGAAGCCCACATGCTCGCGCCGGTAGCGCGTCAGTTCGGCCTCGTCCGCGTCGGTCAGTCGGTGGTCGGCGAACCGCACCTCGCCGGCGGTGGGCACGTCCAGCCCGCCCAGGATGTTGAGCAGCGTGGACTTGCCGCTGCCGGAGGCGCCAAGCAGCACGATGAACTCGCCGCGGTAGATGTCGAGGTCGACCCCGCGCAGCGCATGCACCTCAACCTCCCCGGTGCGGTAGACCTTGGTGAGGCCGCGGGCGCGGAAGACGGGTTCAGGGGCAGGGGCGGACATGCCCCGCATGCTGCATTGCGGCATGCGCGGGCGCATTGACGGGAATCAAGTGCTTGGCGCGAGGGCGGCCGCTACTTCCAGAACTGCCACCGTTCTTCTTTTCCTCGAAGCGCTCCGGCCCGGTGCGATCGCCGATCACCTCGTGCGAAAACTGCGAAG
This sequence comes from uncultured Caldimonas sp., assembly GCF_946480305.1. The sequence goes on along the minus strand of NZ_CAMLJQ010000005.1, from coordinate 32,052 downwards.
AGCGAGCCCGAGAACGAACAATCCAACAACCAGGAAAAACATGGCCGGTGGCCATGGGCCGAGGAGTTCGATCGCTGTGCGCAGGAGGGCGCCCCGGCGCGACTGCGATCCCGAATAACCGTTGAGGATGCTGACAGACAGCGAGCAGATGCCGAGGCCCACGACGAACAGAAACGCGGCGGTGATCTTCATGCTTGTTTGCCGACCGACGACCAACCGCGTTTCGGTGGCCTCACGCAGAAGGAGCGTGAGAAGAAACAAAAAACCGAAGAACCCGAGGAGGACGATGAAGGCCAGTGGCTCGAACTGCCGCGAGAACGCCAGAGCAGCCAGTGTGGCACTGCCGAGCAAGAGGATGACCGTTTGTAGAAGGTAGCGGAGGATACGCACAAGAAGGCCCGTGAAGCACTCAATGGACATCAAGAGGCTAACTCAGCTTCGAGGTCACACCGATCCGGTGTGCGGGTCGCTGCACCCGACGTAGCGCGACCAGCTGACCGTCTCACAGGAATGGCGAGACGAGGTGAGCAGTTCTATTCATGCTGTGCCGTCTCAGCCCATGCTATGAACGAGCGGGCTCTCTGTTCCATGCTCCGGTGATAGATCATCCCGATCACCGGTTCGATCAACCGACGCAGAGATCGCGGTCTGACCCCGAAGTTGCGCTGGGTGCACGAAGTTGAGCGCGAGCTCAGGCGGGGCGGGCGGCCGTCGGCGCTTCGGTGCGGCGCGCTCGCTGGCGCGAGGGTTCGCTGCGGTGCTCGGGCTCGTGGCCGCGCGGCAGAACTCGCTACGCGGCTCACGCCGCTGCGCTCCGACAACCGCCGCGAGTTTGACCACGAAGCGCGCTTTGCAAGCGCGCGGGCCACGAGCCCTGCGCGCCTCGCCGTCCGCACAGGCGCGCCGCCGGCCGTCCGCCCACACCTTCGCAATCACCGCACAGGTGCGCCCATATCCTCGTCTCGACCCGCGCCAAGCCGTTGCTTCGAGGACTGAAGCGATCACGTGTGCCAACGAGAAAGGCATCGCGTGCCGGCAGCGTTGCCAGCGAAGGCGCGGGTGGGGGGCTGCGCATCGAAGCTCCGCCGGCCCACCGCCCATCGCCCGCGCCTGAGCCCGCACCACCGCCCGCCTGCAACTGCAGCCTCACGCCACCCGTTCACCTCGACCACCCCGCAATCTGGAGAACACTCGAATAATGCCCCCCATGGACAGCCCCCTCACCCCCGCCGACGCCTGGTTCGCCACCCGCGGCTGGCAGGCCTTCGGCTTCCAGCGTGAGGTGTGGCAGGCGATGCACATGGGCCACAGCGGGTTGCTGCACGCCACCACGGGTTCCGGCAAGACCTACGCCGTCTGGCTGGGCGCCTTGCTACGCGGGCAGCGGCTGGCGCCGCCGAGCCGGGGCGCGGCACCGCTGCAGGTGCTGTGGATCACGCCGATGCGTGCGCTGGCCGCGGACAGCACACGCGCGCTGCAGGCGCCGTTGCCGGAGATGGCGCCGAACTGGACGGTCGGTTTGCGCACCGGCGACACGCCGTCGGCTGAACGCGCGCGGCAGGACCGGCGCTGGCCTACGGCGCTCGTCACCACCCCCGAGTCGCTGAGCCTGATGCTCACGCGTGAACACGCGCGCGACGAACTGGCGCATGTGCACACGGTCATCGTCGACGAGTGGCATGAGCTGATCGGCAACAAGCGCGGTGTGCAGGTGCAACTGGCCCTGGCGCGCCTGCGACGCTGGAACCCGCAGCTCATCGCCTGGGGCCTGAGCGCCACGCTCGGCAACCTGGGCCAGGCGATGGAGGTGCTGCTGGGCGGCGGGCATGGCACGCTGGTGCAGGGGCGTGTCGACAAGTCGCTGGTGATCGACACGCTGATTCCGCACGATCCGGGGCGGTTTTCGTGGGCGGGGCACCTGGGCCACCAGATGCAGCAGCCGGTGATCGCGGAGATCGAAGGTTCGGCGACGACGCTGGTTTTCACCAACACACGGTCGCAGGCGGAGCTGTGGTACCAGATGCTGCTCGAAGCGCGGCCCGACTGGGCGGGGCTGGTCGCCCTGCACCATGGCTCGCTCGACAAGGAAGTGCGCGAATGGGTGGAGCTGGGCCTGAAGGAAGGGCGGCTCAAGGCGGTGGTGGCCACCTCGTCGCTCGACCTGGGCGTGGACTTCCTGCCGGTGGAGCGCGTGCTGCAGATCGGCTCGGCCAAGGGCGTGGCGCGGCTGCTGCAGCGCGCCGGGCGCAGCGGGCATGCGCCGGGCCGGCCGAGCCGCGTGACGCTGGTGCCCACGCACACGATGGAGCTGGTCGAAGCGGTGGCGGCGCGCCGTGCGGCGCACGCGGGCCGCGTGGAAAAGCGCGAGTCGCCCGACAAGCCGCTCGACGTGCTGGTGCAGCATCTCGTCACGGTAGCGCTGGGCGGCGGGTTCACCAGCGACGATCTCTACGACGAGGTGCGCACGGCCTATGCGTACCGCGAGCTGACGCGCGAGGAATGGCAGTGGGCGCTGAACTTCGTCGAACGTGGCGGCGAGAGCCTGCATGCCTACCCGGAGTACCACCGCGTGCAGCTCGTCGACGGCGTGTACCGCGTGCCGGACCGCGGCATCGCGCGGCGCCACAAGCTGCAGGTGGGCACCATCGTCGGCGACGCGACGATGCAGGTGAAGTACATGAGCGGCGGCAAGATCGGCACCATCGAAGAGAGCTTCATCGCACGCCTGAAGAAGGGCGACTGCTTCCTGTTCGGCGGCCGGCTGCTGGAGTTCGTGCGCGTGCAGGACCTGGTGGCGTACGTGAAGAAGGCCGAGCGCAAGAGCGGCGCGGTGCCGCGCTGGAACGGCGGCAAGATGCCGCTCTCGAACGAGTTGGCCGACATGATGCTGGAGGTGCTGCGCAGCGCCGAGCAGGGCGATTTCTTCGAGCCCGAGCTGCAGGCGGCCGAGCCGATGCTGGTCACGCAGCGGCGGCTGTCGCACCTGCCGACACCGCAGACGTTGCTGGTGGAGCGCTACAAGTCGCGCGAGGGCTACCACCTCTATCTCTACCCTTTTGCCGGCCGCTACGTGCACATGGGCCTGGCCAGCCTGCTGGCATGGCGCCTGGCGAAGGACCGGCCCAACACCTTCAGCCTGTCGTTCAACGACTACGGGCTGGAACTGGTGAGTGCGCTGGAGGTCGACGTGAGCAGCGTGCTCGACGGGCGCGCGTTCTCCACCGAGCACCTGCTCGAAGACGTGCTGGCGAGCCTCAATTCGTCGGAACTCTCGCAACGGCGCTTCCGCGAGATTGCGCGCGTGGCGGGGCTGGTGTTCAGCGGCTACCCGGGCGCGCCCAAGAGCATGAAGCAGCTGCAGGCATCGAGTTCGCTGTTCTTCGAGGTGTTCCGCAAGTACGATGCGGGCAACCTGCTGCTCGCGCAGGCCGAGCGTGAAGTGCTGAGCCAGGAGCTGGACATCCGCCGCCTGCGAGCCACGCTGAAGGCCATGAGCGCCAAGCGCGTCGACGAGGTGGTGTTGAAGCACCCGAGCCCGATGTCGCTGCCGCTGATGGTGGAGCGCTTCCGCGAGCAGCTCACCACCGAGAAGCTGGCCGACCGGCTGGATCGCATCCTCCGCGACGCCGAAAAAACTCTGCAGAAAGCACCATGAAACTGACCAAGCTGGTGCGCACCGCCAACACCGCGCGGCTCGCCACCTACCTGATTGCGCTGTGGAAGCTGTTCCGCGACCCACGCACGCCGCGCGCGCCGAAGATCGCGGCCATCGTGGTGCTCGCTTATGCGGTGAGCCCGATCGACCTGATCCCCGACTTCATTCCCATCCTGGGCCAGCTCGACGACCTGATCCTCGTGCCGCTCGGCGTGGCACTGGTCGCCAGGCTGACGCCGCAACCGTTGTGGCAGCAGTTGCTGCGCGAGGCCGAGGTCTCGCGCGAGAAGCTGCCGCGGCTGCTGTGGGGCGCCGTGTTCATCGTGGTGTTCTGGTTGGCGCTGTTCGGGCTGTTGATCTGGTGGCTGGCGTCGCGTTCGGGGGCATGAGGGCGCTGATCGCTGTGCTGCTCGCCGGCATGACCATCGGCGTGGCGGCCCAGGAGGCAGGGCAGCGTGTGGAAGGCACCGTCACGCGCGTGAGCGATGGCGACACGCTGTGGCTGCGCCTGGACGACGAGCGCCACAAGAAGCCGATCAAGCTGCGGCTCGAAGGCATCGACGCGCCGGAGAGTTGCCAACCCTGGGGCCCCGAGTCGACCCAGGCCTTGACCTCCCGCGTGAAGGGCCGGCGCGTGCAGGTGGTGCTGAAGGCGCAGGACGATTACCGGCGCTGGCTCGCCAGCCTGTGGATGGACGGTGACGACGTGTCGGCATGGATGGTGCACGAGGGGCATGCGTGGAGCTATCGCTCCAGCCGCGGCCCAGGCCCGTATGCCGACCAGGAGCGTGCCGCACGCGGTGCCCGCCGCGGGTTGTTCTCGCAACGCGATCCGATGCCGCCGCAGGTGTTCCGCCGCTGGCACGGCGAGTGCGAAATGCCGGCCCGCTTGCCGGTGCGTTGAGGGGTCAGCCGTTCAGAGCGGCCAGCTCAGGCCGGCCGTCCACGTCCGCGGCGCACCCGGCTCGAAGTAGCGGCCGTTGCCTTCGTTGACGATCACGCTGCCGGCATGGCGGCGGCCGAGCAGGTTGTCGACCCTCAGGTACACCTGCGGTCCCTGCTCGCCGCCGAAGCGGGCCCGTGCGCGCAGGGCCAACACGCCGTAGCCGCCGGCAAAGTCGCTGTTCACGTCGTTCACCGCGGTGCCGGCGTGCGCACGCCACTCCAGCGCCAGTTCACGCCCTGCGGCGGGCTGCCACGCCAGATCGACGAATGCACTGCGGGGCGTGGTGCCGGCGATGCGGTTGCCGGCCTCCACGAGCGTGCTCGGCGCAACGCAGGGTGTGCCGCTGCAGACGAGAAAGCTGTCGCGGTAGGTGGCGTCCAGCCATGTGAGGGCGATGCGTGCTTTGAAGGAGGGCAGGGGCCGCCACAGTGCCGACAGCTCGGCACCCTGTCGACGGGTGCGGCCCACGTTCGTGTAGATGGCCCGCCCGCCGGTGTTGCGCTGCACCGCGATCTCGTCGTCGGTGCGGGCATGGAAGAGCGCAATGTCCACCGAGGTGTTGCCGTCCGGCGCACGCCACTTGGCCCCCAGCTCCACCTGGCGACTGCTCTGTGCTTCCAGGTCGTCGTTGAAACCGCTGCTGCCGTCGCTGCGGTAGGCCAGTTCGTTCAGCGTGGGGGACTCGTAGCCTCGGCCTGCACTGGCATACAGGTTGAGCTGCGGCGTTGCGCGCCACAGCAACCCTGCCACGGGGTTGGTGTACCGGAAGCTCTGCGAACCCGAGTCGTCGCCGTTGGCGAGGTAGCGGTCGTCGGAGCGGAACTTCACGCGCCCGCTGCGGACGCCCAGCGTGGCCACCAGGCGCTCGTTCAGGTCGAGCTCGGCTTGCGTGTAGAGGTCGGTGGTGTGTGCGGCGTTCGTTTCGTCGCGCCGCAGGGCGCCGGTGACACCGAGTTGCTGCGTGGCGCCGCTGCCAATGAAGTTCTCGTAGCCGCGGCGCCGGTCGTCTTGCCGTTCGTGCGAGACGCCGGCCACCCATTGCCCCCGGCTGAAGCGCCACACGGCACGGGCATCGGCGCCGTGATATCGGCGGTCGAGATCGATCACGCCGCCCGAATGCGTCGGGCTGCCTTGCGCACCGACGGGAATGGACTGCCATTGCTTGACGCTGCGCTGCCCCGCATAGGCCATCACGGAGGTTTCGCTCAAGGCACTGCCTTCGTAGCGGCGCTTCCACTGCACACCCAGCTGATGCTGGTCGGCCTTCTTGCGCGTGTCGAACTCGCTGGCCTGCGGCGTCGTCTGGTAGGGGTCATCGGCGAACTGTTCGCGGGTCAGGCCTAGCGGGTCGTCGGCATCCTGCTGCATCGCGTTGGCGTGCACCGTCACGGTGTCGGGCCCATCGCGCCAGCCGAGCCGCAGGTTGCCGAGCAGGCGTTGCGCGCCGCTGTGCGGGCGGAAGCCATCGGTCGTGAACGCCGACAGGCCGGCACGCAGGTCCCATTGCTCGCCAAGGCGGGTTTCGTAGCTGCCGCGCACCTGGCGCATGCCGTGGCTGCCCGCGTCAACGTCGACCCTCGCGCGACGTTCCTTCACCGGTGCGCTGACGAGCGAGATGACGCCGCCCGAGCTGTTGCCGTACAGGGCCGAGAACGGCCCGCGCAGCACCTCGATGCGCTGGGCCCCGGCGAGGTCGAAGTGCGTGACCTGACCGGAGCCGTCGGGCATCGTCGCGGGGATGCCATCGGTGTAGAGCCGCAGGCCCCGCACACCAAAGCTCGCTCGCGCGCCGAAGCCGCGCGAGCTGATCTGCAGGTCCTGGGCGTAGTTGTGGCGGTTCAGCACGGCGAGCCCCGGCACGACGGCCAGGGCTTCCGACAGGTTGACCCGCGGCCCGCTGCTGCGCAGTGCCTCTTGGTCGACCACGCCGATGGCATAGGGCGCGTCGAACACACGCAGCTCGGTGACCGAGCCGGTGACGACGATGGGTTCGAGTGTTGAGCCTGCCGTGGGTGTGGCCGGCTGCGCCGCGCCGCCCGAGCAAACGGCGAGCCCGGCGAACAGGACGGTGCAGTGGGTGAGCGGGTCGCGGGCGCGGCGGTGCGGCGCTGTCACCGCCGCATCAGGGTCGACTTGCCGAACAGGCTCGCAATCAGGTCGACCGCGACTTCGGCCGTCTGGTTGCGCACGTCGAGCGCGGGGTTCAGCTCCATCACGTCGAGCGATGCCATGCGCCCGCTGTCGGCGATCATCTCCATGCAAAGCTGTGCCTCTCGGTAGGTGGGGCCGCCGCGCACGGTGGTGCCCACGCCGGGCGCCACGTCGGGGTCGAGAAAGTCCACGTCGAAACTCACGTGCAGGTGCGTGTTGCTGTCGAGCATCGCGAGCGCCAGTTCCATCGTGTGGCGCATGCCCATCTCGTCGATGTAGCGCATGTCGAACACTTCCAGCCCCATCTCGTGCACGAAGCGCTTCTCTCCTTCGTCGACGCTGCGGATGCCGATCTGCCTCACCATGCCCGGCAGGATGGCCGGCACGTGGCCGCCGATGCGGATCAGCGCCTCCGGCCCATGGCCGCACAGGCAGGCCACCGGCATGCCGTGGATGTTGCCGCTGGGCGTGAGCAGGCTGGTGTTGAAGTCGGCATGCGCGTCGAGCCACAGCACGCGCAACTTCTTGCCGCGCTCGCGGCAGTGGCGTGCCACCGCGCTGATCGAGCCGATGCCGAGGCAGTGGTCGCCGCCGAGCAGGATGGGCAGCCGGTTCTGCTGCAGCTCGTCGTACACGGCATCGTGCACGGCGCTGTTCCAGGCCACCACTTCGCTCAGGTGGCGATAGCCCTCCACGGGGGCCTGCCACGGGTTGGGCGGGCCGGCGAGGTTGCCACGGTCGATCACCGTGCAGTCCAGGCTTTCGAGCATGGGCTGGATGCCGGCGACGCGCAGGGCCTCCGGCCCCATCGACACGCCGCGCGCGCCTGCACCCACGTCGGTGGGCGCGCCGATCAGGCTCACTGGGATGGGCATGGCTTGCTTCCTTGCGATGGATGGGTCAGTCGTCGGCAAAGGCACCGGTCATGCTGGGCGGCGCATCGAGCGAGTAGTGCGTGCAGATGGCCTCCCACGCCTCTTCGGCGGTTTCGACGTACTCGAACAGCTCGACGTCTTCGGGCGAGATCATGCCTGCCTCGACCAGCGTCTCGAAGTTGATGACCTTGGTCCAGAACTCGCGCCCGAACAACAGGATCGGGCGCTTGCGCGACTTGCCGGTCTGCACCAGCGTCATCACCTCGAACAGTTCGTCCATCGTGCCGAAGCCGCCGGGGAAGCACACCAGCGCGATCGAGCGCATCAGGAAGTGCATCTTGCGCAGGCCGAAGTAGTGGAACAGGAAGCACAGCTCGGGCGTGATGTAGGGGTTGGGCTCCTGCTCGTGCGGCAGCACGATGTTCAGGCCGACGCTCTTGCCACCGGCTTCGAAGGCCCCGCGGTTGCCGGCTTCCATGATGCCGGGGCCGCCGCCAGTGCACACGTAGATCGGCGGGTCGAGCCGCTTCGAGGCCTCGGTCACCAGCGCCGCGAAGCGCCGTGCTTCCTCGTAGTAGCGCGACATGCGCACGCGCGCTTCGGCATGCCTGATCAGCAACGGGTTGTTGGACTTGCTCGCCTCGGCGAGCAGCTCCTGGGCCACTTCGGTGGGCGGAATGCGCGCGCTGCCGAAGATGACGATGGTCGATTCGATGTTGTGCTCGCGCTGCACCAGCTCCGGCTTCAGCAGTTCCAGCTGCATGCGCACCGGACGCAGTTCGTCGCGTAGCAGGAATTCGTCGTCGGTGAAGGCCAGCCGGTATGCGCTCTCGGGCCCGCCGTATCGCGGCAGCTCGGTGGCGGCGGCGGCATCCTCCTGTGCCGACGGGAAGTTGCGGGCGGTAAGGTTCTGGCGCTTGTTGTTCATCGATGCACCTTGCTTGTGTGATTCAAAGAGACAGGGCGCCAGCTTAGCCCAGGTAGGCAAGGGGGCCGATTCGCGACGTTACTGCCGCGTGGGGCTGCGCATTCAGCGGAGGCCGGAACATACCGAGCAGCCGGCGTGCCGGGGCACGCGGATCTCGCTCCATTCCATCGAGCGAGAGTCGAGCATCTGCAGGCGGCCCGCCAGCGAGTGACCGATGCCGGCCAGCAGCTTCAACGCTTCGGCGGCCTGCACGGTGCCGATGATGCCGACCAGCGGTGCGAACACGCCCATGGTGGCGCAGCGCACCTCGTCGAACTGCTGGTCGGGCGGGAACACGCAGGCATAGCACGGCGATTCCGGCCGGCGGGCGTCGTAGACGGAGACCTGCCCGTCGAAGCGGATCGCTGCGCCGCTGACCAGCGGCTTGCGGTGCTTCACACAGGCGGCGTTGACGTTCTGGCGCGTCGAGAAGTTGTCGCTGCAGTCGAGCACCACGTCAGCCTGCGCGACGAGTTCGTCGAGCAGGGCGGCGTCCGCTCGGAGCACGATCGGGCGAACGTTCACCTCGGGGTTGACGGACGCGATGCGGGCCGCGGCCGACTCGGCTTTCGGCGTGCCGAGGCGGGTCATGTCGTGGATGATCTGGCGCTGCAGGTTGGTGAGATCCACTTCGTCGGGGTCGACGATCGTGAGGCGGCCGACACCCGCCGTGGCGAGGTAGAAGGCCGCGGGCGACCCCAGCCCGCCGGCGCCGATGACCAACGCATGCCCGGCCAGGATGCGGTCCTGGCCCTCGACACCGAGTTCGTCGAGCAGGATGTGGCGGCTGTAGCGCAGGAGCTGGTCGTCGTTCATCGCGCCAGCATACTCAATCTGCAGCCCTGCGCAGAAACGACGACGCCCGCGCGGTGGCGGGCGTCAGCTCGGGCGGGGGGAGCCCGGCGTCAGTTGGCCTTGGTCTCGTCGACCTTGCGCTCGACCAGCGTCTTCGACACCAGCACCGGCTTGCCCTTCAGGCGGTTCAGCGCCTGCTGCAGCTGGAAGTCTTCGGTGCTGCCGAACTCGGGCAGCGGCTTCGGTGCGGCGTTGGCCTTGTTCTGCTGCTTGGCGGCTTCTTCTTCCAGGCGCTTCAGGGCTTCTTCGCGCGCCTTTTCGCGCACGGGGTCCTTGTCGTCCTTCTCGTCGCCGTTCATCAGGTGCTTCTGCAGATCGGCTTCGCGCATGCGCAGTGCCGAGTAGATGTTGCCCTCGGCGGTTTCGTCGAGCATCACGTCCGGAACGATGCCCTTGGCCTGGATGGAGCGGCCGCTGGGCGTGTAGTAGCGGGCGGTGGTGAGCTTCAGCGCCGTGTCGGGCGTGAGCTGCCGCACCGTCTGCACCGAGCCCTTGCCGAAGGTCTGCGAGCCCATGATCACCGCGCGCTTGTGGTCCTGCAGTGCGCCGGCCACGATTTCGCTGGCCGAAGCCGAGCCCTCGTTGACCAGCACCACCAGCGGCACGCTCTTCACTGCCTCCGGCACGCGCTTGAGCGGGTCGCCGCCGCCGCGCCGCACGTAGTACTCGGGGCTGGCCTTGAAGACAGCCTTCGACTCGGCGATCTGCCCGTTGGTGGAGACCACCGTCACGTCCTTCGGCAAGAAGGCGGCCGCCACCGCGACGGCGCCTTCGAGCAGGCCGCCCGGATCGTTGCGCAGATCGAGCACGATGCCCTTCAGGTCGGGCTGCTGCTTGTACAGCTCTTCGAGCTTGCGGGCGAAGTCGTCGACCGTGCGGTCCTGGAACTGGCTCACGCGCAGCCAGGCATAGCCGGGTTCGACCATCTTGGCGCGCACGCTCTGCACACGGATTTCTTCGCGCGTGATGGTGACCGGGAAGGTGCGGCTCTCGGCCTTGCGGAAGATGGTCAGCAGCACCTTGGTGTTCGGTTCACCGCGCATGCGCTTGACGGCCTGGTCGATCGTCAGGCCCTTGACGGCCGTGTCGTCGATCTTGGTGATCAGGTCGCCGCTCTTCAGGCCGGCACGGAAGGCCGGGGAGCCTTCGATCGGGGAGACGATCTTGACCAGGCCGTCTTCCATGCCGATCTCGATGCCCACGCCGACGAAGCGGCCGGTGGTGCCTTCGCGGAATTCCTTGAACGACTTCTTGTCGAAATATTGCGAGTGCGGGTCAAGGCCCGACACCATGCCGCTGATCGCGTCGGTGATGAGCTTCTTCTCGTCGACCGGCTCGACGTAATCGGACTTCACCATGCCGAAGACCGCGGCAAGTTGCTGGAGCTCTTCCAGCGGCAGGGGGGCGAGGCCGTTCCTCGCGGTCGCCTGCAGATTCATGGTGGTCAATGCGCCCGCCACCGCTCCGAGCGAGATCCATCCAGCAATCTTCAGTTTGGCACCCATGTGCGCGCAGTCCTTTCGCTTGCCCTTGAAGGGAAGTGGAATTGAGTATAGGCCGCTGGCCTGCTGCTTCGATGCGGCAAATGGCCGGAAAGTTGCAGGGAGTTCCCCTCATCGGGGGGCCTTTTCGGGGCGTTACGGCCGATTTTCGCGGGGAAATGTCACGACGTGATCCACCTCGGGGCGGATGCCGATCCACTCGCCCAGGGAATGGTCGTGGTGTGAGGGAACGTGAGCCAGCACCTGTTCGCCGGTGGCGAGCCGCAGCGTGTAGAGGAACTCCGAACCCCGGAAAGCCTTGCGCTCGATGCGGGCTTTGACCGGGCTCGCGTCGTCGTGGACGATGTCGTCGGCCCGCAGCAGCACCTCGCACTCGCCGCCCGGGTAGGCGCTCGGCAGCGGGCATTCCTCCACATCGCTCAGGTCGCCCAGGGGCGTGCGCACCACGGGGCCGGTCGGCGACTCGACGATCTGTGCCGGCGTGAACACGCCGTGCCCGATGAAGTCGGCGACGAAGCGCGTGGCCGGCCGGTGGTAGAGGTGGTAGGCGTCGTCCCATTGCTCGAGCTGGCCACGGTGCATCACGCCGATCACGTCGCCCACGGCGAAGGCTTCCATCTGGTCGTGCGTGACGAACAGCGCCGTCGTGGAGGCTTGTTTGAGAATGGTGCGCACCTCGTGCGCCAGTCGCTCGCGCAACTCCACATCGAGGTTGGAAAAGGGCTCGTCCAGCAGCAGCAGCCGGGGCTGCGGCGCCAGCGCGCGGGCGAGCGCGATGCGCTGCTGCTGCCCGCCCGAGAGCTGGTGCGGGAACCGTTGCGCCAGCCCGCCCAGCCCCACGAGCTCGAGCATCTGCTCCACGCGTTGCGTGCGTTCCGCCTTGCCCAGCCTGGGCAGCCCGAAGGCCACGTTGTCGTGCACGTTCAGGTGCGGGAACAGCGCGTAGTCCTGGAACACCATGCCGATCTGCCGCTTCTCGGGCGCCAGGTGTACCGGGCGCCCGGGCTGCGTCGCGTCGCTCAGCGCCTCCCCGGCAATCGCCACCCGGCCGTCGTGGATGCGCTCCAGCCCCGCGATGGCCCGCAGCAGCGAGGTCTTGCCGCAACCGGAAGGGCCGATCAGCACGCCGATGTCGCCCGGCTGGAGCGTGAGCGAGACGTGGTCGACTGCCGGGTGGGCTGACAAGCTGCCGGGGTAGCGGATCGTGACGTGGTCGAGTTCGAGGAACATGGGACAGGGACTGGAAAAAGACGCTGCGGCGCAGTGAGGCGCCAGCCCTGAACTATCGCATGCTGGTCGCCGCGGCCCGGTTTCCTCCGCACGGGCGTGCGGTGGCGGAGCGCGTCGGAGCGAGCCCGGCGCACGGCGCGAGGCGTGTTGCAACGAATGACATGCTGCAGCAAGAGGCAGCCCGAAGAATCCCGGCCCATGCCCCTCATCGACACCCTGCGCCCCGTGGCTGTGCTGCTGGCCGCCTGCCTCGCATGGCTGGCCCCCGCGCGTGCCAACGACCTGTTCGAGCCGCTGCACGCGGCGAGTGAGGCTCTTTACGACGGCAACGGCTCCTGGGGTTGCAAGCGCCACGGCTGGCGCATGCCATTGCGGGACGCGGCCTGGCGTGCCGACGTGTACGGCGCGCTGGCGCAGCGGGGCGGGCAGGTGCAGGGCGAGGTGTACCGCCGCCGTGCGGAAGAGGCCATCGGCTACCTGCTGCGCGCGCAGGCCGAGGGGGGCACGGGCGTGTTCGGCTTTCCTGCGGACGTGCGTCATCCCGAGTTCGGGTCGAAGGTGGCGCAGGTGATGCAGCGCTGCCCCGCCTGCGTGCACCAGGGCTGGATCATCACGTTGCCTGCGGGTGACGTGGCCGAGCTGTACTACGACCACGGCCATGCGCTCGCCGCGGTGGCACGGGCTTACCAGCGCACCGGCAACCCGGCGCTGTTGCCGGCCGTGCGCCAGGGGGCGGACTGGGCGTTGGACCAGCCGCTCACGCGCAACGTCAACTATCTGTCGTCGCTGTCGAAGGGGCTCAGCCTCGCATGGAGGGCCACCGGCGATGCACGGTATCTCGAGCGGGCGGTGGCCCTGCACCGGCAAGGCATCCTGCCCTTGATCGGCCCCAGCGGCGACGCGCTCGACCCGCACAACGAGCAACTCGAATACCACGGGTTCATCGTCTCGGGTCTCGTCGCGCTGAGGCAGGCCCTGCCTGGCGGGCATGCGTTCGTCGGGGAGGCAGACCGCGCGCTGGCGCTCACCGCCGCACGGATGGCCGAGCGCGGGCAGACGGAAGCGGCCCCGTTCCCGGCCACTTGGCCCGGCACCAACCTGCAGGCATGGCAGGAGCTGGGGGCGCTGAGGCCGCTTTCGGCGCCGGAGGCCGCCGCGCGCGAACGGGCCGTGGCGTTGATCCGCGATGCCTTGCCCCGCTTGCTCGGCGACGGCGATGCGTTGCGCTTGCGCAAGGCGCTGTACAGCTACTTCTTCGTCGGGCTGGAGTAGCGGGCCGGGGCCGCCCACGGTGGCAGCTTGCCGACGCGCAGGAGGCGGCGGGCGGCCTCGATTCCTCCGCACGCGCCGAGGGCCGCAACGCCGGCCGCGGCCAGCATCGCGGCCATGTGCAGGGCCACCGCGGCGAGCGCCAGCACCAGCGAACCGGAGGCGGTGATCTCGCGCGCCGGCCCATCGCTCAGGCATAACGGAATGAGCGCTGGCACCAGCATCAAGCCGGCGCCGTGCGCCGTGGCCATGATGAAGGACCACAGCGCCAGCCCGGCCTGCCAGCCCGACGTGCCCACCCGGGCAAGTGGCGCGCCGTGCCCGAGCCGATGGAGCACGGCGAACAGGAGCAGCACCCCGGCCGCCGCCTGCAGCCACCACGCGTCGATGCGCATGCCGGATTCGACAGACAGGGCCACGGCACCGGCCACGAGCACGACCGACGCGATGTGCCCCAGGGCCACGGGCCCCAGCGCGCGCAGCGCCTGCCGCCTGTCGCCCGAGCGCACGCCGCAAGCGGCGGCAAGGGCCCAGCCGGTGACCGGGTTCAAGCCGTGCAGCGCGCCCATGCCGGCCACCGCGAGCCAGGGCCAGAGGCTTGCCATCTGTGCGTCTCCCGAGCGGACGGGCGCAGCGGTCAGCCGGCCGCGTGGCAGCACCCGCTGCCTGCAGTGGCCTGCGGCTTCACGGCCGGTGTGGCGTCATAGCGGTCGTGATGGCGTACCCACTCCATCTTGTTGGGCACGTCGCGCTCGTCGCGCCCCTTGGGCGTGAGGTCGATGAGGCGGTAGGTGCCCATCATGGCTTCCACGCCGCGGCCGAAGGTGGAATAGGTGTGGAAGACGCTGCCGGCGTCGTCCTGCACGAACACGCTGATGCCCGGTGCTTCTTCCGCCGGGAAGGGCTGCATCTTGTAGTTGTAGTAGACCTCGCCTTCGGCGACCTGCTCAGGTGTGAAGCTGACCGCGTGGTCGTGGTTGAAGTCGCTGCCGTGCGACGACACCCAGGTGAAGCGCCAGCCCATGCGCTGCCGGAAGCGTTCGATCTCGGCCAGCGGTGCACGCGAGATCGCGACGAAGCTGATGTCGCGCTGGGCCAGGTGCACCGTCATGCCGTCGGTGTGGTCGGCCATGAACGAGCAGCTGGGGCAGCCCTGGGACCAGCCGGGGCCGAGCATGAAATGCTGCACCAGCAGCTGGCGGCGTCCTTCGAACAGCTCTGCCAGCGTGCGAGGGCCTTGGGGGGTGTCGAACACGTAGCGCTTGTCGACGCGCACCCAGGGCAGCGCCTGCCGCTCACGGGCGAGTTCGTCCTGCAGGCGTGTCAGTTCCTTCTCGCGCGCCAGCAGGGCCTGGCGCCGGGCCAGCCATTGGTCGGGTGGCACGACGGGGTGATGAGCGGCATTCGTCGGGGCAAGTGGGGCGTTCATGGGTGTGCTCCTTGGCTGCTTGAGCCGGTTGGGGTCGTGGCAATGCACCGCCGGCCGCCGTGCGGGCGGTGCGTTCGTCTTCGATCGGGAAACGGAGTCGGCCCGGGCCGCGGCTCGCGAAGTGGTCCGTGCGGGCCTTGTCGCGCGGCTACGAGCGTGGGGTGGGGCGGCGCCGCACGGCGCGGACCTTGCCGCTCATGCCGCCACCGCAGTAGAAGAGTTCGCCGCCGTCGGACTCGAGCCCGCTGACGCCGGTGCCTTCCGGCATGGCGAGCCGTTCGAGCACCTCGCCGCTGCGCGGGTCGATGCGGCGGATGTCGCTTTCGTCGCCTTCCCAGGTGCCGTGCCAGAGTTCGCCGTCCACCCACGTGACGCCGGTGACGAAGCGGTTGGACTCGATGGTGCGCAGCACGGCGCCGGTGGCGGGGTCGATCTGGTGGATCTTGCGGTCACGGTACTGCCCCACCCACAGGCTGCCTTCGGCCCACGCGAGCCCGGAATCGCTGCCATGCCCCGGGGCGGGGATGGAGGCGAGCACGCGGCCGGTGGAGGGGTCGATCTTGTCGATGCGGGCCTCCGCGATCTGGTACAGGTGGGTGCCGTCGAAGGCCGTGCCCGCATCGCAGGCGCATTCGAGCGTGCGGGCCGGTTCGCCGTTGCCGGGCTCGAACGCGACCAGTCGCGTGCCGGTGGCCGCCCACACATGGTGACCGTCGTGCGTGACGCCGTTGATGCGGTCCGCGTCGGCAAACGGGCCGTACTCGCGCACGATCTCTGCGGGGCGGACGGAGGGTTGGGCGCTGTCGGGAGCAATCTTGCGGTTCATGTCGGGTTCCTCGTGGCGCATTGCATCGGCGCCGTGCAACGACTATCCCTCAACCGGCAGGGTGGCAGGGAGTAACAAGATCGTCGTGAATCCGGCGGGCGGCGGCGCCAGCCAGCGTTTTGCACGGGCGCGTCCGATGGCGCGCACCTCGCCCGCCGCTTCGAGCTCTGCCAGCGCGCGTTGCACGGTGCGCTGGCTGGCCCCCAACGCCAGCGCCAGGGCCGAGGTGGACCACGCCGCGCCGTCGGCCAGCAGCGCCACCAATGCCGCCTGCTCGCCCTCGATGGGAGGAACGAGCACCGCCACCTCGCGCCCCTCGTGCGGCTTGAGCGCGAAGCCTCGTGCCGTGGCCTCGATGCCGGCCACGCCTGCCACCAGGGCCCGCAGCCGGCCGATCTCGACGCGCAGACGTGCCCGGTGCGTTTCGTTGGGATGGCGTGTGCGGAAGGCGCCGGCGATCAAGGCATGACGGTCGACATCGGCCGGCCATGCTTCGGCCAGCGCGCGTGCCAACGCGAACAGCACCGGCCGCCGCGCGAGCGAGAGCCACCGGTCGCCCATGCTCACGCCGCGCCGGCACGCGTCGACCACCAACGCGCCGGAGGTTCGCAGCGCGGCGACCTCGTCGAGCCGCAGCATGTGCTCGGCGCCTGCCTGCAGGCACCGTGCGGCCGGGCGCTCCAGCGCAGCACGGGCCTCGTCCACCTCGGCCAGGAGCGCAGTCACACCGGAACGCACGGCCGCTTCGTGTGCGCGGGCCAGTGCCGCTTTGGCTGCATCGGGTTGCATCGAACGCAGCGCCAGTTCCGCCGAGGCAGAGGCCGCCACGGCGGTGAGGGCCGCGGGCAGGCCTTGCAGGTCCAGCTCGCCGAGCAGCTCGGCTGCTTCAACGAGCCGGCCCAGCAGCAGCAGGCGCCGCACCGCGAGCAGCCGTGCATGGACCGCGTTGGCACGGTCGGCACGCGCTTCCAGCGCGGCGGCTGCTGCCGCCAGCGAGCGCGGCGAGCCGGCGACGTCCCGCATGGCCAGTGCCACTTCGGCTTCGGCCACCACGCAGCGGGCACGCGCCAGCTCTTCGTGGGCACCGAAGCCGCGCGCGGCCTGCCGCAGCAGTTCGCGGGCGCGCACCAGTTCGCCCAGGCGCGCCATCGCAATGCCGCGCAAGGCCAGGGCCGGCGGATCGGTGCGCAGCGAAACGCGTTTGAGCGCGCCCAAGGTGTCGCCCGAGGCCAGGGCGCGTGCGGCGGCAGTGAGCAGGGAATCCATCGGGCGCGAGGCTACCGCCGCCCACTGCCTCCGTGCAAGCGCGTGCAATCGCGTCGGCGGGGCGGCTCGTGCTGGACCGACAATGCGCTCTTGCCTCATTCCAGGAGACAGCCTGTGAAGACTTACGACATCGACGTGCAGCGCCTCAAATCGGTAAAGCACGACAAGGGCGTGATCGAACTTGCCGCCGACGCCTTGGTGTCGCCGCGCCAGGCGCGTGATGACCTTGCACCGAGCAGCTGCCTGCGCCTGCCGGTAGAACATGCGCGCACCTTGGTGCTCCTGCTGAAGCAGCAGCTCGCCGAGCTCGACAAGCTGCAACCGCGCAGTCGACGCTCGGGCCGCTGCTGAGCTCGATGTTCAGCCAACCTTCAGCCCACAGGTGATGCGGGCCTACTGGGAACGACACTTGCGTCGCTATGCACATGGACGATGAACATGGCCGCACCATCGTGGTGGTCGACGACAACCGGGACGGAGCCGACACGCTGGTCGCGCTGCTGTCGCTGCTGAATTACCGGCCGTATGCGGCCTATGACGGGCACGCCGGGCATCGACTCATCATCGAGAGCAAGCCGGACCTCGCCATCCTGGACATCCGCATGCCCGGCATCGACGGGCTGGAGCTGGCCAGAAGAATCCGCGCGGAACTGGGCGCCGAGCAGCCGCGCCTCGTGGCGCTGACCGCCGCCGCTGCCGACGCCGACATGCTGGAGGCGTGTCGCGCGGCGGGGTTCGACCAGGTCATCGGCAAGCCGATTTCGTCGCATGACCTGGCAGGGCTGCTGCTTTGGTTGCGCACGCATGCGCCGGCCGCCTCTGCCCGAGCCGGGGATCTTCGTTAGCCTTTCCGTTCGCGGCCCCGCCGCAAGCAGGCGCCCCAGGCGCGCGCCACTGTCATGCAACCGTCACGTGCCGTCACCACAGTGCACATGTCGACGGGAGCCGAATCATGGATGTGCTGGATCGAGAGGCTTGGATCGCGCGCGCGAAGGCGCGGTTGCAACGCGTCCGGCCTTCGTTCAGCAAGGACGAGGCTGCGGACATGGCGGCGGCCTTGTGGTCGGACCGCGCAGGCAAGGAACTGCCCGAGCGGGCGGTGGACGACGAAATCGAGGGCTGGAACGGGTTGCTCGACTCCGCCCTCGACTGAAAGCCGGGGAGTCCTGCGCTCAGGCTCGCTCATCACGCCAGCCTCACGGCACGACGCGTGTATTGCGGGCGCACCGGCGGGCATGGGCAACATCACGTTCCAGCCGCGCTGATACCCGATGGCTGGCAGCACGCGGACGGCGCTGCCGTCGCTGCTGCGGCCCTGCCCAGGTCTTTGAGGATCGTGCACTTGGGGGCGGGCCCGCCGACGCACGCGGTCGTGCATGACGTGACGAACCGCGCCAGGCTGCGCTCCAGCGCGCGAAGTTCGGTCAACTTGTTGCGTACCTCGTCGAGGTGCCGCTGCGCGATGTCGCGTGCCTCCACGCAGTCCCGCCCCGCGTCGCGCGTCAACGACACGAGCGCACGCACCTGTTCGATCGAGAAACCGAAGTCGCGGCAACTGCGGATGAACGTGAGCAGCTCCTGCGCGGCCGGGCCATACACCCGATGACCGCTCGGCCGCCGCTGCGCCGGTGGAATGAGGCCGATCTCTTCGTAGTAGCGGATCGTCGGCACGTTCACGCCCGTCTGCTCGGCCAGCACACCGATGGTGACCGGCCCCTCCGCGCCTGAATTTTTCATCTGCCCACCCCTTGCATCTCAAGTGACTTGAGGTCTCACAGTCCAGTGTACGGGCGGTCGCCCGCTGTCAAACCCTGGAACAAGGACACACGATGAGACCTTTGCTGGCCCTGCTGGGCGTTGGCGCTGCATGCGCCGCGTGTTGCGCAATCCCCTTGGCGCTGCCGATGATCGGTGGCCTGGCCGTTTCCGGCGTGCTGGGTGTGGCGGGGGGATGGCCCCTGGCGCTCGCCGCGCTCGCGCTCGGCGCGATGGCGGCAGCGGTCTGGCATGTCCGGCGCCGCCGCCGTGCGTGCGCGATCCCGGCTGGGCCGCAGAAGTCGAGCGACTGTGGGTGCGGCCCCGCCGGCGCGAAAGCGGGCGCGAACTGCGGGGGAGCGTGATGAACCTGTGCGGCCGGCGACGCCGCTGCATCGCCGTCCCCTGGCCCGAGGCCGTTGATGCACCCCATCCCGACTTTCCAGCGAAAATGCATACCTTTCTCATTTAGATTCCCTTGACGCTCCTCAAGCCAGGACGCCCCGCTGTCCCTCACGCTGGCGCCCCTGCAGTTCCGCGAATGCCCGCGCCATGCGTTTGATCACGTTTTTCACCCTCCTGCTCGCCTTGCCGGTGCTGGGCGTGCTCGGCTCGTGGGCGGCGCTGGACGAGAACAGCTATGCGGTGCTCGCGCATCAACTCGGCACGGTGCTGCCGGGGTACGCGTGGACGTCGTTTCTGCTGTCGGCCTTCGTCGCACTCGGCGTGGCGGCGGTCGGGGGCGTGACGGCCGCCACCGTGACGCTGTTCGACTTTCCCGGCCGGCGCTTCTTCGAGTGGGCGCTGCTGTTGCCGCTGGCGATGCCGGCTTATGTGATGGCGTATGCCTACACCGACTTCCTGCAGTACAGCGGGCCGCTGCAAACGGCGGTGCGCGCCATGACGGGCATGGAAGGTGCGGTGCTGCCCGACGTGCGCAGCCTGGGCGGCGCGGTGCCGATGTTCATCTTCTGCTTGTACCCGTACGTCTATCTGCTGACGCGCGCCGCGCTCAGCGAACGGGGCGTGCACCTGATGGAGGCCGCGCGGCTGCTGGGGGCCGGCACGGTGCGGCGCGTGCGGCAGGTGGCCTTGCCACTGGCGCGACCGGCGCTGGCGGCCGGCGTGGCGCTGGCCTTGATGGAGACGCTGGCCGACTATGGCGTGGGGTCGTACTTCGGGCTGACCACGTTCACCACGGGCATCTACAAGGCCTGGCTGTCGATGGACGATCGGCTGGCGGCGGCGCAGCTGGCCACCGTGCTGCTGGCGGTGGTGGCGCTGCTGCTGTGGTTCGAGCATCGCGCGCAGCAGCGGCTGCGCTTTGCGACCGGGCGCGGGGGCGTGTCGAGCAGCCAGGAGGCGCGTCCTTCCCAGCTGCAGGGCGGGCGTCGCTGGTTGGCATGGGGGGTGTGCGGCGTGCCGGTGGTATTGGGCTTCGTGTTGCCGGTGGCTGTCCTGCTGCACCTGCTGTGGGGCGAGGCGCAGCATTCGGAGTTCGGCGTGCCGTGGGGCCGCTTCGGCCAGTGGGCATGGACGAGCTTCAAGCTCGCCGGGCTCGCGGCGCTGCTCGCGGCGGCACTCGCGCTGGTGCTGGCGTTTGCGCTGCGCCTCAGGCCGCGCCCGGGGCTGCGTTTCGCGGCCCGCGTCGCGTCGCTGGGCTATGCGGTGCCGGGTGCCGTGATCGCGGTGGGCATCCTGTTGCCCGCGGGCTGGCTGCAGGCGGCTTGGCCCGGCAGCGGGGCGGCGGCCGTGGTCACGGGCACGCTGTTCGGGCTGATGTATGCCTACCTCGTGCGTTTTTCGGCGGTGGCGCTGCAGTCGGTCGAATCGGGTTATGCGCGCATACCGCACACACTCGACGAGTCCGCGCGCATGCTCGGCACGCCGCGCTGGAGGCTGCTCCTCGGCGTGCACCTGCCGTTGCTGCGCCGCTCGGCACTGGCGGCGGCGCTGCTGGTGTTCGTCGACGTGATGAAAGAGCTGCCGGCCACTTATGTGCTGCGGCCGTTCAACAGCGACACCCTCGCGGTGGTGGCCTACCAGCTGGCCAAGGACGAAAGGCTGGGCGAGGCGGCGCTGCCGTCGCTCGCGATCGTGCTCGTGGGCCTGCTGCCGGTCGTGCTGTTGTCCCGCGCGATGCGCTCGCGCTGA
The DNA here is from genome assembly GCF_946480305.1 of uncultured Caldimonas sp. The sequence continues at coordinate 11,172 of NZ_CAMLJQ010000005.1, read as the reverse complement.
GCATTTCCCCCAACCGCTCTCAACTTTGGCGCTGCAGCGCCGAATACACGCCTAGGCCGTGCTCGCGGCAGCTTTGCCGCGGGTGCACCAGAAAGGGTCAGAGCGTGGACGGTTCACTGGAGCAGCTGCCTCGGCGGGGCAATGCCTACAAGGCATTGGCCTGGGCACTGCTGTGCGTCGGCCTGTCGGGCGCGCTGTTCCTGTGGCGGTCGTCGGTCGAGCAGTTGCGCGAGCAGTCCGATGCCGCGCTCGACGAGTTCTCGTTGCGCACCGCGGTGGTGATCGACGAGCGCTTCGGTCGCTACACCGACCTGCTGGTGAGCTTCCAGAGCCTGTTCCAGTCCAGCGAACAGGTCACGCGCCGGGAGTTTCAGCAGCACTTCGCGGCGATGAACGTGTATTCACGCTACCAGGGCGTGTTGGCGGTGCAGTATTCGCCGCTCGTCGCGCACGCGGAGAAGGAATCGTTTCAGCAGCGCATGCGTGCCGACCACAGCCTGCGCGACGAGGGGTATCCGCATTTCACGGTTCACCCGCTGGGCGACCGGTCCGAATACCTGCCGGTGGCGTACTGCGAGCCGTTGGCCGGCAACGAGGTGTCGCTCGGTTTCGACAGCATGGGCAGCCCCGAACATGGAGAGACCGCGCGCCGTGCGCGCGATGGCGGCGAGCCGGTGGCCTCCGCCCCGGTGGTGCTGCTGCAGGGCGACACGGGCATCGTGATGCGCCTGCCGGTCTACCGCCCCGGTATGCCGCTGCAGAACGTGGAGCAGCGCCGTGCGGCGTACGTCGGGCAGATATCGGGCGTGTTCCGTGCCGTCAACGTGATGGCCGAGGTGCTGCCGGAAGCGCTGCAGGGTTATCGCGTGAGGGTGGAGGACGCCGGCCCCATCCAGTACGAGGTCGACGAGCCCGCGGCAGCGCACAGCCTCCTGTACGACAGCGCACCCGAGGAAGGCGCCTTCCAGCCTGCCCTCGAGAACATGCGCGAGCACGGCATGGTGGTGGCGGGCCGCCTGTGGAGCGTGCAGGTGGCGCGTGCCCCGGTCAACTTCGGCTGGCAGCCGTACCCGGTGGCCGTGTTGTTGGGCGGCGTGCTGGTCACGCTGGCGAGCTTTGCGGCGTTGATGAGCTTTGCGGTGCGCTACGAGCGCGCCACGCAGATCGCACGCCGTTTCGGGCGAGAGGCACGCGAGAGCGCTTCACGCCTGAAGACGGTGATCGACAGCACCGTCGACGGCATCGTGACGCTCGATGCGGCCGGCATCGTGTGCAGCGCCAACACGGCGGCACAGCGCATGTTCGCCTTGTCCGAGGAGCAGATGATCGGCCGGCCCATCGGCGAGTTCATCGAGGGCTCGTTCGGCGCGGCCTTGGGCTCCTCGGCGCATGAAACGACGGGCTTGCGCGGCGACGGGACCGAGTTCCCGGTGGACGTGGCGTTCAACGAGATGTGGCTGGGCGACGAGCACCAGTTCGTCGGCATCGTGCGTGACGTGTCGGAGCGGCGGCGCACCGAAGAGCGCATCCGGCACATGGCGCAGCACGACGCGCTGACCGGCCTGCCCAACCGCATGCTGCTCGAAGACCGGCTCGGCGTGGCGATGGAGCGTGCGCGCCGCGAGCGCGAGCCGATGGCGCTGCTGTTCATCGACCTCGACCGCTTCAAGAACATCAACGACACGCTGGGTCACCACGTGGGCGACCAGGTGCTGTGCGAGGTGGCGCACCGGCTGCGCAGCTCGGTGCGGCAGAGCGACACCGTGGCGCGCATGGGCGGCGACGAGTTCGTGATCCTGCTGCCTCATGTGGCGGGCGCGATGGACTGCGAACTGGTGGCACGCAAGATCCTCGCTGCGATGGTGCCGCCGATGATCGCCGGTGCGCACGAGCTGCGCATCACCGCGAGCGTCGGCGTGGCCACCTACCCGGAAGGGGGCAGCGACCCGACCCACCTGATGCGGCATGCCGACAGCGCCATGTACCACGCGAAGGAAGCAGGCCGCAACACCTTCAAGGTATTCACGCCGGAGCGCGACGTGACCACCGCCGCCCACCTGCTGATCGAGAACGACCTGCACCGTGCGCTGGAGCGCAACGAGCTGCTGCTGCACTTCCAGCCGCAGTTCGATTGCCGCAGCGGTCAGCTGGTAGGCGCCGAGGCGCTCGTGCGCTGGCGACGGGGCGGGCAACTGGTGTCGCCCGCGGAGTTCATCCCGGTGGCGGAAGAGACCGGGCTGATCGTGCCGATCGGCGAGTGGGCGCTGGTCGAGGCGTGCCGGCAGGCGCTGAGCTGGCAGGTGCACCTGCCGTGGCCGGTGCGCGTGGCCGTGAACCTGTCGCCCCGGCAACTGGAGGCGGCGGAAGTGATAGAGCACGTCGCGCAGGCGCTGTCGCGCAGCGGCCTGCCGGCCACCTTGCTGGAGCTCGAGATCACCGAAAGCGCCGTCGTGCGCGACACGCAGCAGGCGGCTTTCGCGCTGCAGCGGCTGCGGGCGCTGGGGGTCAGCGTCGCGATCGACGATTTCGGCGTGGGCTATTCGAGCCTGTCGTACCTGCAGGAGCTGCCGGTCGACAAGTTCAAGATCGACCGCTCCTTCATCGCGCGGCTGCGCGGCCCCGGCAGCGATACCCGGTTGGTGCGCGCATTGATCGCGATGGCCCACAGCCTCAAAGTGGGTATCGTCGCGGAGGGCGTCGAAACGCCGTACCAGCTGGAGCAGCTCAAGAGCCTGCGGTGCGACGAGGCACAGGGCTTCCTGCTCGGGCGGCCGATGCCGGCCGAAGACTTCCGGGCCATGGTGGCCAGCCTGCAGCCTCCCCGGCGGGACTCGAGTTTTGCCGCACTGGTTGATTGAACGACACCTCGCACCGCTGCGCACCCAGGTAGCATGCGGCATGAGTTCAACATGCTGCGCCTGACGCCGCGAGGCCGTGAACCACAGCCCCGACGAACCGACTCCACCGGACCCTGCGTCCCGGCACACGCTGTACCGCCGGCTGGCCGACGCCGTGCTGGTGCTCGGCCTGGCGGCGAGCCTGCTGATCTGGCACTTGAGCGCCACGGGCTTGCGCGAGCGCGAGGACGACACCTTCCAGAACACCTTCTCGTCGCTGTCGCGCCAGATCGGCGAGGCCGTCGACCGCTACACCGACCTGGCCACCGGCCTGGCCGCGGTGTTCCATGCCAGCGTGGAGCTGACGCGGCTGGAGTTTCACCATCACTTCCGCTCGCTGCGGGCCGACGAGCGCTACCCGGCATTGCAGGCGCTGCAGTTCGCGCCGCTGGTGCTGCATGCCGACAAGTCCGCCTTCGAAGCTGTCGTGCGGGCCGACACCAGCCTGCAGCCGGGCGGGCTGCCCGATTTCCGCATTCACCCCGAGGGCGAACGCGCGTCCTACCTGCCCGTGCTCTACAACGAGCCGTTCGAGGGCAACGAGACGACGCTGGGCTATGACACCGCCGCGGAGCCGCTGCGGCACCGCGCGATGGAGCGGGCGCGCGACAACGGGCGGCCGGCGATCTCGGCACCCTTGACGCTGGTGCAGCAGGGCGGGTTGCGCGGATTCGTGATCCGCGCGCCGGTCTACCGCACGGCCAGGCCGGCCGACAGCATCGAGGCACGGCGGGCGGCCTACCTCGGCCAGGTCAGCGTGGTGGTGCGCACCGACGACCTGCTGCGTCATACCCTGGCCGATCACGACGTGCACCGCTATCACGTGCTGATCACCGACATCGGCGAGCAGGGCGACCTGCCCGGTGCCCAGTCCCCGGCCCCCATGTTCGACAGCCGTCAGCTGTGGCCGGGCGGCTACCTGCCGCCACCCGGCGCCCACCCCGAAGACCGCCACGTGGAGCTGTTGCACGCCGGTGGGCGGCTGTGGGAGCTGACGGTGACGCGGCGGCCCGTGCAGTCCTACGGCCAGCCGTCGGCGGTGGCGGTGCTGCTGGGCGGCCTGGTGAGCACGGTGGCGCTGTGGTCTGCACTGCGCGTGTTTGCCACGCGCTACAGCCGCGCCGCCGAACTCGCGCAGCGGCTGAGCCGCCAGGCGCGCGAGAGCGAAGCCCGGCTGCGCAACGTGATCGACAGCACCGTCGACGGGATCATCACCATCGACGTCAGTGGCCACATCACCGGCGTGAACGCGGCGGCGCTGCGCATGTTCGGCTATGCCGAAGACGAGATGCTCGGCCGCAACGTGTCGATGCTGATGCCCCCGCCCGACTCGCGCCAGCACGACGAGTACCTGCAGCGCTATCTCAAGACGGGCAAGGGCACCGTGTTCGGCGCCGGCCGCGAGGTGACGGGCATGCGCCGCGACGGCAGCCTGTTTCCGATCGACCTGGGCGTCAACGAGGTGCAGCTCGACGGCGAGCGGCACTTCGTCGGCATGCTGCGCGACGTGAGCGAGCGCCGCATGGCCGAGCTGGCCTACGAGGAGACGCAGCGCCAGCTGCGCCGCGCCGACGCGCTGCGGCGCAACGTCTACGACAGCGCGCCGTTCTCCATCGTCGCGACCGACCTGCGTGGCGTGATCCAGGCCATGAACCCGGCCGCCGAGATGCTGCTGGGCTACAGCCCCGACGAACTGGTGGGCCGGCAAACGCCGGAGCTCTTCCACGACCGGCAGGAACTGGCGCTGCGGGCGGCGCAACTGAGTGCCGAGTTCGGCGAGCCCGTGCAGCCCAACTTCGAGGCACTGGTGGCACGGGCGCGTCGCGGCCGGCCCGACGAACGCGAGTGGACTTACGTGCGCAAGGACGGCCGGCGCGTGCCGGTGATGCTGGTCGTCAATGCGATGGTCAGCGACAGCGGCGAGCCGGTGGGCTACATGGGCATCGCCTACGACGTGACCGAGCGCAAGCGCGCCGAGGAGCACATCCGCCACATGGCACACCACGACGCGCTGACGTCGTTGCCCAACCGCGCGCTGCTGCAGGAGCGGCTGGGTGCCGCGCTGGTGCGGGCCAAGCGCGAAGGCGATTGCATGGCGCTGATGTTCATCGACCTCGACCGCTTCAAGAACATCAACGACTCGCTCGGCCACCACGTCGGCGACTCGATCCTGAAGATCGTGGCCGAGCGGCTGCGCGCGTCGGTGCGTGCCTCCGACACCGTGGCGCGCATGGGCGGCGACGAATTCGTGGTGCTGCTGCCGAAGGTGGCGCAACTGGAAGACTGCGAGCTCGTGGCGCGCAAGATGATCAGCGCGCTGGGCGAGCCGATGCAGGTGGGCACTTACGAGCTGCGCGTGACGCCCAGCATCGGCGTCGCCACCTTCCCGCAGGCCGGCGACGACCCGGTGACGCTGATGCGCGCGGCCGATGCGGCCATGTACCACGCCAAGGCCCAGGGTCGCAATTCGGTGCGCATGTACGACGAAAGCATGACGCGCGACTCCGCCGAGCGGCTGCGCATGGAGAACGACCTGCACCAAGCGCTCGAGCGCGACGAACTGCGCGTGCTGTACCAGCCGCAGTTCGAGGTGGCCAGCGGCCGGCTCGTCGGCGCCGAGGCACTGCTGCGCTGGAGCCGCCCGGTGTACGGCATGGTCTCGCCGGTGGACTTCATTCCGCTGGCCGAAGACACCGGCCTCATCGTCGCGATCGGCGCCTGGGTGCTGCGCGAGGCGTGCCGGCAGTCGTGCGCCTGGGAAGAGCGCACCGGCATGGCCTTGCGCGTGGCGGTGAACCTCTCGCCGCGCCAGCTCGAAGCGGAGCACCTGGCCGACGACATCTCCCAGGCTTTGCAGGCATGCGGGCTGCCGCCCGAGCGGCTGGAGCTCGAGATCACCGAAAGCGCCATCGTGCGCGACACGCTCTCGACGGCCGACGTGCTGACGCGCCTGCGTGCGCTCGGCATCACCATCGCGATCGACGACTTCGGGGTCGGCTATTCGAGCATGTCGTACCTGCGCGAACTGCCGGTCGACAAGTTCAAGATCGACCGGGCGTTTCTGAATGCCGTGCCCTCGTCGCAAAGCGACACGCGGCTCGCCGCCGCGCTGATCGCGATGGCCCACACGCTCCAGGTCGGGCTGGTGGCCGAGGGCGTGGAAACGCGCGAGCAGCTCGACTTCCTGCGCGCCCACGGTTGCCATGAAGCGCAGGGCTACTACCTCGGCCGGCCGGTGGAGCCGGAGGAGTTCGAGGCGTTGATCCGCAGGCAGCAGGCCGAACAAGCGGCACCTTGACCCTGAACGGTCAGGCGGCCGGCGTCACGTCCATCGGCTGTGTCGTGTCGGCAAACGGGTCTTCGGTGAGCGCTGCGAGTTCAGCGCGGCAGCGCAGGCGCGGCAACGTCTGGCCCAGCCACATCGGCAACTCGCTCCAGTCGAGCACCGCGTCGGCCCGCATGGCCTGCGGCTCGCTCGAACGCACCATGTGGATGGAGCCGATCAGCGCGATCGTCAGCGTGGGCCGCAGGCGGCGCGCGTGCTGCATCAGTGCCGGCAGCTTGTCGTCGCACGCCGAGGGGTCGAGGATCAGCAGGTCCGGGCCGCGCGACACCACTTTGTAGAAGGCATCTGCCAGGTCGGCGCACACGTGTACGCGGGCGTGCGGCTCGAAGTAGCGGCAGGCACGTGCGATGTGCATCTGCCCCAGGCCGTCGGCTGGCAGCAGGACGACGGACGGCACCCACCCTGCCTTGGCGCGCGGCAGCAGTGTCGGCTGGAAGGATCGGGCGGGGGACATGAAACAACGCTGGCGATATGCGGGCGAATCTACGCGCCGGCACGCGACGTGTCTGTCAGGCATTCTCGGCGCGTCGCGTCGGGTGCTTGCCTTACACGTCTGCCGCGCCCGCCGCGTCTTGCCCTTGGCGGGATGGGTTTTCGTTCCAGCCGGTGCCGCTCCTCCTGGCGGGCGTGAGTTTTTCACGAACCTCGCGTGCGCGTACACCGCGCGCTTGCGTTTCCTACGGGGCGGACCGACGCTGCCTCACAAGGGTGTTGGAGAACTCCCTACAGACCGCAAACGCCGGTGTTTCTACAGTCCTCGCCTATCGGTCATTGGGGGCAAACCCGCAAGGTTGGACGCCGACCGATCCCCGCAATCATGAGCCGGCTGTCAGCGGTTCCGACGCGGGAACGGGTTTCGAGCGTGGCACCAAGGGGATGAGATGAAAACGGACAACACGGGCGAGCCCGGCGCGGCCGCCGAAAGCGGGGACAAACCGGGCGGGCTCGTGTCAGCGGAATCGATTCCGCGTCGTCAACCCATGGGCGTGGTGGCGGCCGCCATGCGATCTCACTGGAAGAACGTCGGCGTCCCGTTGATGGTGTTCCTGGTGGGATTGACGTTGTCGCTGCTGGCTGCGCGGTCAGCCAAGCAGGAAACCGAGCGGGCTGCGCGCTCGCGGTTCGACGCCGCGGCAGTGCGGTCGACCAACGAAATTGAACGCCGATTCACCGGCTACGTGGAAGTGCTGTACGGCCTGCGGGCCCTCTTCGCCACCGGCGAAGTGGGCCGTGAGGACTTCCGCCGCTATGCGCAGAACCTGGAGCTGAAGCAGAAGTTTCCTGGTTTCCAGGTGCTGAACTACGCGCCCTATGTGCCGGGGCCCCAGCGCGCCGAATTCGAGGCAGCGGTGCGTGCCGACCCTGATCTGGCGCCCGATTTGCGCCAGAAGTTCGCGATCACGCCCCCCGGGGTCCGTTCGGTCCACTACCCGCTGACCTACATCGAGCCGTTGCAGGGCAACGAATTTCTTCTCGGCAAGGACATGGCGGCAGTGCCGGGCGTGTTGCCGGTACTGGAGGGGACGCGAGACTCCGGCGAGCTGACCTCGTCCGGGAAGGCCGTGCAGGTCAAAGGCCCTGATGCGCACGTCGGGCTCGCGCTTCGTCTGCCCATCTACCGCGTCGGCATGCCGACCGCTACCGTCGAGCAGCGCCGCGCCGCCTATGCAGGCTCGGTGGGTGCTGGTGTCCGCATTTCGACGATGTTCGGTGGCCTCGACAGCGAGCTCGATGGCCTGCGCTTGCGCCTGTACGACGGCGGCCGCGTGGACGGCGCGAGCAAGCAAGGCAAATGGCAGTTGCCACACGACAAGCTGCTGTTCGACTCCCGCGATCCCGATGGCGGAGCCCGGCCGGTCGAGCAGCTCGAGGCGGAGAACAAGTCGGCTGACGAGGCCGCAATGTCCCGGGTGGAAGCGTTTTCGCTTGGGGGCCGCCAGTGGCTGGTGGAGGCCTCGATTCCGGCGGGGCAGGGCGTCTCGACCTTCGACCGTGCGGTGCCGCTCATCGTCCTTGCGGGCGGGGCGATCATCAGTGCCCTGCTCGGCGGGGTGCTCTTCTCGCTGCTGACCTCGCACCGGCGTGCGGTATCGATCGCCCACGTGATGACCCACAGCCTGCGTGCCGGCGAGCGCCGCCTCGCCGAAGCGCAAAGCCTCGCCAAGGTGGGCAGCTGGGTGCTGGATGTCGACACCGGGGTGCTCGAATGCTCACCGGAGGCCCGGCGCATCTACGGGTTCACCTTGACCGAACGCCTGCCCAGGCTGGGCCAGCTCATGGCACTGATCCCTGAGGCGCAACGCGATGGCGTGCGTGCGCTCATCGAGAGTGCCGAGCGCGGCGATGCCAAGGTGGAGACCGAGCATCAGCTGACCATGCCCGACGGCACCGAGCGCTGGGTCCACATCAACCTGCAACGCGTGACCGAAGGCGGCAAGACCACGGTGCAAGGCACCGTGCGTGACGAAACCGCCCGCAAGAAGGCAGCCCTGCGGCTCGAGGTGGCGCACGCCATCGCGCGGCAGCTGGCGGGCGACATCGAAATTGGCAGCGCCATCCGGTTCGTGCTGCGCAGTTCGGCCGAGTTGCTCGGGTGGGATGCCGCCGTGTGCTGGTCGGTCAATGCACAAGGGCAGGTGAATTGCACGGCGAACTGGTCCGTCAGCACGAGCGCGAAGGCGGTCGGCTTTGCCACGTCGGTTCGAGAATGGTCGGGTGATGCCGCGGGCACCAACCTTGTCGCGGCCTGGAACTCGGGCAACATCCTCTGGCGGGCTGTCCCGGTGCACCAGGCGGTGCACGTGCCCGATGACCTGGCGCGTCAGGCGGGCTTCCACACGGCACTGACCGTGCCGGTCATTGCGGGACAGCCACTGGCGGCTCTCGAGTTCTTCAGCAGTGAGCCGGTGGCCGTGGACCGCGACATCCTTGGCTTCATGCAGTCGATCGCGAGCCAGCTCGGGCAGTACCTGCAACGCAAGCAGGCCGAGCAGGCCCTGCGGCACCTGGCGAGCCACGACACGCTCACCGGGCTGGCCAACCGCCCGCTGCTGCACGAGCGGCTGGCGCAGGCGATCAAGCGCGCCGAGCGGCACGAGAAGCGGCTCGCGGTACTGTTCCTCGACCTCGACCGGTTCAAGTTCATCAACGACAGCCTGGGCCACAGTGCCGGTGACGCGTTGCTGCAGACCTGCGCCCAGCGCCTGAAGGAGTGCGTGCGCGAGACGGACACCGTGGCGCGCTTCGGCGGCGACGAGTTCGTGATCGTGCTGGAAGACCTGCACGAAGGCGCCGATGCGGTGACGCCCGTGATGAAGCTGCTGGCCCGCTGCGGCGAGAGCTTCGTGGTCAACGGCCGCGAGCTGCCGGCAACCGCCAGCATCGGCATCAGCGTCTACCCTGAAGACGGGCAGGACGTCGAGACGCTGCTGATGAACGCAGACACGGCGATGTACCGTGCCAAGGAAAAGGGGCGCAGCACCTACCACTTCTATTCGGCGCAGATGAACGCACACGGGCAGGAGCAGCTGGAACTGCAGAGCCATCTGCGGCGCGCGCTGGAGCGCAACGAGCTGTTCCTGGTCTATCAGCCCAAGCTGGACCTGCGCACCCGCCAGGTCACCGGCGTGGAGGCGTTGATGCGCTGGCGCCATCCGGCGCTGGGGCTGGTCTCGCCCGCGCAGTTCATCCCGCTGGCCGAAGACATCGGCCTGATCGAGCAGTTCGGGCGGTGGGCCCTGGAAGTGGCGTGTCGCGATGCCTGCCGCTGGCGCGACGAAGGCCACCCAGTGCAGGTGAGCGTGAACCTGTCGGCGCGGCAACTGAACCGCCCGCAACTCGCGGTGGAAGTGGCCGAGGTGTTGACCAACGCCAAGCTGGACCCGGCGCTGCTCGAGCTCGAAATCACCGAGAGCGGCGTGATGCACAACCCCAACCGCGCGGCCTCGCTGCTGCAGGAACTGCGCGGTCTTGGGGTGTCGCTGGCGATCGACGACTTCGGCACGGGTTACTCGTCGCTGTCGTACCTGCAGCGTTTTCCCTTGAGCACGCTCAAGATCGACCGGTCGTTCATCAAGGATCTTCCGGGCGATGACGATGCGTCCTCGCTGACGGCCGGGATCATCGGTCTCGCGCACCGTCTGCGCATGAAGGTGGTGGCCGAGGGTGTCGAAACCGTCGAGCAACTCGCCTACCTGCGCTCCAACGCCTGCGACGAGATCCAGGGCTACTACTTGAGCAAACCGATTGCCGCAGAGGAGATCAGCCGCTTCCTGGCGGTCGACCTGCGCAACCTGATGGGCCCGACGGTGGCGGCCTGACCGCCACCGTCGGCAACCCTGTCCCGCCGGGATGTTTCGCCGTCTCCCGGCGTTTTCTTTTCTTCTCTATCTACTCTTGGAGTTGACACATGCAACAACATAACCTGGACCACATCCTGGCCGGGATCGAGGGGTTGGATCTTGCTCCGATCATGTTCAAGCTGACGTGCGAGAAGGACGAGTACCGTTGGAGCCGTGAGCACGCCGAGCGCATCGCCGTCGCCTACAAGCGCTTTCTCGTCCTGATGGCGAAGTACCCCGAGCGCACGATTGCGCCCACGCGCGACATCGACACGTTCTGGCACGCCCACATCCTCGACACGCGCAAGTACGCGGCCGACTGCGAACGCATCTTCGGCGAGTTCGTGCACCACTATCCGTACCTCGGCCTGAACGACGACGACGCGCAGGCGCAGGAAGATGCAGGCGACGCGATGAGCGAGCTGTACATGGCCGAGTTCGGCGAAGAATTGCCGTTCGATGCGACCGCCTACTGCGCCCGCGAGCCGCAAGCCGAGAAGAGCACGGCCTACTGCGCCCGCGAGCCGCAAGCCCAGAAGAGCACGGCCTACTGCGCCCGCGAACCGCAAGCCGAGAAGAGCACGGCCTA
>NZ_CAMLJQ010000004.1 GCF_946480305.1 uncultured Caldimonas sp. | reverse complement strand
ATCCATGCAGACCATCAAGTGCTTGACTGTGAGGGGAGTCCCTGTAAGGGGTTAGGCACCTCGGAGCTCATGCGCACGGCGCGCAAGCGACCCCTCGAGTTCCGGGAGGCGACCAGCCCAACCATGAATTGACTCACTGTAGTTGATGGCGACCATGAGGTTGTGCCTTGCCTTTGGCTCACTTCCTACCGAGAGAAGCCACGGGACCATTGCGAGGTGTGCTACGGAAAAGCCTGAAGAGCGCTGTACATCACCAGAAGGTAGATCGCAGGAACTTACCGCTTGGTATGCAGCCTCTGCGATTGCCTTTGCGCCTGCTGCCAATTGCCCAGAGGCGCAGAAGACTTCCACGACGTGGAGCGCGGAGACCATTGGCGCTTGCAGCTCCTTCTCAGGAAACGCACGGCGCCAAAACGGAAGTGCGAGCCGAGCCGCAACGAGCGCCACTTCGACCTGTGCCTTCTGAGTGAGGCCTTCGAGCACTTTCCCTGAGAGCGCGCGCTGCATTGAGGTGCTTAACGTTGGTGGTGAGCGGCGTGCCACACCGATGAGCGAAGGCACGTTGCCAAAGGCCCAGCAACAGCGCGCCATTTGGCACGTCCGCTCGACCGCAGGGTTAGGCGTGCATTTGACACTCGCTGCCCTTTGATTGGCAAGCCGAGGGTGACCGCGACCGATGGACCACAACCGACCCGACGGAATACAGCGCCTGCACTGCTTCCACGCCGATGCCTGACGACACCTCTGCGCGGCACTGGTGAACCGCCTCCACCGTCCGCCGGCCGCCAGCGGACGGACGGCCCGCCTCAGCCTTCGCATGAGACCCAGTGCCTACCTCGGTGATGAGCTTCGCTCCACACGTCGAAGCGGCTGCATTTAACACGCGCTTCTTTGATGGACAAGCAGTTCGCATGAACGCTGAATGCAGGCCTAACGTTTATTAGATAACCGCAAGCGTAGCGACCCTCGCGATCTAAATCCATCCCCTCTTGCAGGGGAAGCCGCGCTCAGTCTGCCTTGCACCCCCTTTGGCGGGATGCGCGCCATGCGTTAGGCCGCCTAATATTTCACGGATGGACTCACCCCTTGCGCAGGCTGATCCCAGCACCGCCGAAGCTCCGCCGCCCAGGTTGCTCGACCAGATCCGGCACCGCACGAGGGTGCTGCACTACTCGTTGCGCACCGAGGCGGCCTATGTCGATTGGGCGCGCCGGTTCATCCTCTTCCATGGCAAGCGGCACCCAAGGGACATGGGCGCTGCCGAGGTCGCGGCGTTTCTCACCCACCTCGCGGTGGAAAGGCACGTCTCCGCGTCCACGCAGAACCAGGCCAAGGCCGCATTGCTGTTCCTCTATGGGCAAGTGCTCGGGCTCGATCTACCCTGGCTGAACGACGTGGTGGCGGCGAAGGTGCCGCGCCGGCTACCGGTGGTGCTGACGCAACGCGAAGCGCGCGAACTGTTGCTGCAGATGAACGGCACCATGTGGCTCGTGGCGGCGTTGCTGTACGGCACGGGCATGCGCTTGCTCGAATGTCTGCGCCTGCGCATCAAGGACGTGGAGTTCGAGCGCCGCGAGATCCTCATCCGCGAGGGCAAGGGCAACAAGGACCGGGTGACGGTATTGCCCGAAAACCTCATGCAGCCGCTGCAGCAGCAGATCGAGCATGCACGCGCGTGGCACCGCAAAGACCTGGACGCCGGGTATGGCGAGGTGCACCTGCCCGATGCGCTGGACGTCAAGTTTCGCCATGCGGCCAGATCGGTGGGCTGGCAGTACGTGTTCCCGAGCCCGCAGCGCTCGGTCGATCCCCGTTCAGGCAAGGAGCGGCGTCACCACCTGCACGAGCATTCGGTGCAGCGGGCCGTCTCCGGCGCGGCGCGCCGCGCGGGCATCGTCAAGCCATGCTCGCCCCACGTGTTGCGCCACAGCTTCGCCACGCACCTGCTGCAGGCCGGCTATGACATCCGCACCGTGCAGGAACTGCTGGGCCACGCCGATGTGGCGACAACCATGATCTACACGCACGTGCTCAACAAGGGAGGGCGTGGCGTGCGCAGCCCGCTCGATGCGCTTTGATCGGCCGGCTGGCGCGCCCTTTACCCATGCTCCCGCACGATCCACTCGGCCGCCCGCTCCGCGATCATCAGCGTCGGTGAGTTCGTATTGCCGCTCGTGATGGTCGGCATCACGCTCGCGTCCACCACGCGCAGGCCGCTCACGCCGTGCACCCTCAGCCTGGCATCGACCACGGCGCTGGCATCGTCGGCGCGGCCCATCTTGCAGGTGCCCACGGGGTGGAAGATGGTGGTGGCGATGTCGCCGGCCAGCTTGGCGAGCTCGTCGTCGCTCTGGTATTGCACGCCGGGCTTCACTTCCTGCGGGCGGTACTTCTGCAGTGCGGGTTGGGCGACGATGCGGCGTGTCACGCGCAGCGAGTCCGCGGCCACCTTGCGGTCTTCGGCGGTCGACAGGTAGTTGGCCATGATGCGGGGCGCGTCCTCCAGCCGCGGCGAGCGGATGCGCACGAAGCCGCGGCTGGTGGGGTTGAGGTTGCACACGCTCGCGGTGAAGGCGTTGAACGGGTGCAGCGGCTCGCCGAACGCATCGAGCGAGAGCGGCTGCACGTGGTATTCGATGTTGGGCCACTCGTGTTCGGCCGACGACCGCGTGAAAGCGCCGAGCTGCGACGGCGCCATGCTCATCGGGCCGCTGCGCCGCCACGCGTACTCGAGGCCGATCAGGGCCTTGCCCCACCAGTTCGCGGCCAGCGTGTTGAGCGTCTTCACGCCGTCCACGGAGTAGACGGCGCGGATCTGCAGGTGGTCCTGCAGGTTGCCGCCCACGCCGGGCAGCTCGCGCACCACCTCCACGCCGTGCTCGTGCAGCCAGGCTGCGGGGCCGATGCCCGACAGCTGCAGGATCTGCGGCGAGCCGATCGCCCCGGCGGCAAGGATCACCTCACGCGCGGCTCGCACGGTTTGCACGCCGTGCGGCGTAACGACCTGGCAGCCGGTCACGCGCGCACTGCCGTCGTCGGCCCCTTCGGTGATGAGCTTCGCGACGTGCGCGCCGGTCCACATCGTCAGGTTGCTGCGCTCGCGCATGGCCGGTCGCAGAAATGCCTTGGCGGTGTTCCAGCGCCAGCCGGCGCGCTGGTTCACCTCGAAATAGCCCACGCCTTCGTTGGTGCCCTGGTTGAAGTCGTCGGTGGCAGGGATGCCGGCCTCCTGGGCAGCGCGCGCAAAGGCGTCCAGCACCTCCCAGCGCAGGCGCTGCTTCTCCACGCGCCATTCGCCGCCGTGGCCGTGCAGCGTCTTGAAGGCGTCGCTGGCGTGTGCCGCGTGCTCGGGGTCCAGCCGCCAGTGGTTCTCGTGCTGCCTGAAGTAGCGCAGGCAGCGTTCCCAGCGCCAGCTCTCGTCGCCCGTCAGCTCGGCCCAGTGGTCGTAGTCGCGCTGCTGGCCGCGCATGTAGATCATGCCGTTGATGCTGGAGCAGCCGCCCAGCACCTTGCCGCGCGGGTAGCGCAGCTTGCGGCCGTTGAGCCCGGGGTCTTCTTCGGTGTGAAAGAGCCAGTCGGTGCGGGGGTTGCCGATGCAATACAGGTAACCCACCGGGATGTGGATCCAGTGGTAGTCGTCCTTGCGGCCCGCCTCCAGCAGCAGCACGCGCCGGTTCGGGTCGCGGCTCAGCCGGTTGGCGAGCAGGCAGCCGGCGGTGCCGGCGCCCACGATGATGTAGTCGAAGGTGGGCGACTCAGGCTGGGGCGTCTGGGCCACGGTACGCTCTCCTCGGCTCGCGCACCGGCCGCGCCTTGGGTGTGCTTGTGGCGCTGTGTTCTGCCGGGCAGGCCTGATGACGGGTTGCCTCCCGGCGAGAGTCTCTCACATGTGAATCACTCGGCGGCCGGCGGCTCCGGTGCCACCACGGTCACGCTGCGCGCCCGCACGGTGGGGGGCGCGTCGGTGGGGCCCACCAGTTCGCCAACGATCTCCACTTCGGCGGGTTCCTGCACGCTGCGATCGACCTTGAGGGCGGTGTGGTTCACATCGACCGGGATGCTGCCGGAGTGGTCGGTCAGCAGGTGCACGCCGTCGCCCATCTGCCGCACGAGCTGCCCGCGCAGCCGGATCTCGCGGCCCAGGGTCGGGTCGGAGCGGATCTCGGAGACGCTGGTCTGCGGCGGCGGGGGTGGCGTGTCGTCGAGCGCCGGCCCTTGCGCGAGCGCGACGAGCGACGCCGTCGCCAGGATCAGCCCGAGCACCGTACGGCCTGCATGTGTGGTCATGGTCATGTCCTTTCCTCTACGGCGTTGCAGGGGCAGCACGCTAGGGCCTGCCTTCACCCGATCGAATCGACGATGCCGCCCTCGACGCGCAAGGCCGCGCCGTTGGTGGCCGACGCCTGCGGCGAGCATGCGTACACGATCATGTGCGCCACCTCCTCGGGCGATGCGAGCCGCTGGATGATCGAACTGGGCCGGTGCTCGCGCACGAAGGCGGCCGCCACCTCGTCGACCGTACGGTTCTGCTCGCGCGCCATCGCCTCCAGCATGCGCTCCACGCCCTCGGTGCGGGTGGGGCCGGGCAGCACGGCGTTCACCGTGACGTGCGTGCCGCGCGTCAGCTTCGCCAGCCCTCGCGAGACGGCGAGCTGGGCCGTCTTCGAGAAGCCGTAATGCACCATCTCCTCCGGGATGTTGAGGCCGGATTCGGAAGACACGAACACCACGCGCCCCCAGTTGCGCTGCAACATGCCGCGCAGGTAGTGGCGCGCGAGCCGCACGCCCGACATCACGTTGACGTCGAACAGCAGCTGCCAGTCGTCATCGCTCGTGTCGAAAAAATCGCGCGGTTGGTAGATGCCGACGTTGTTGACGAGGATGTCGGTGTCCGGGGCGGCCTTGACGAGCGCTGCGCAGCCGTCGGGCGTGCCCAGGTCGGCGGCCACGCCGCGGATCTCGACGCTGAGCGCGGTGCGGCGCAGGGTGTCGACGGCGGCATGCACTTCATCGCGCGAGCGGGCGTTGATCACCACGCTCGCGCCCGCTTCGAGCAGGCTCTTGGCGACTGCCCGCCCGATGCCGTGGGTGGCGCCGGTGACCACGGCGGTCTTGCCTTTGAGGTCGATCTTCATGCTGGTTCCTCGGTTCGCAACCCAAGGTGGTAGCGCATTCCGTGCCAGAGGGCGGCGGCGCTGCCGGCCGCCACATCACGCATGCCGTTCGCGGGGCGCGCTGCAAGAGTTGCAGCGGCCAGAAAAAACTACCGTCCGTGCAGACCGTGGCGCTCGTGCCATTCGGCGAGCGATTCGTCGGGGTAGCCGTCGAAGCAGCGGTCGCCGACGTGCTGCACCACCTCCACCCAGCCGGCCTTGGAGCCCAGCATCATGTGCGTGGTCTCGGGCGGCGCTGGCAGCGGCGTGTCGATCGCGCTCGCGTGCGGGTGCACGAGTTCGGGCCAGGTGGGGTCGTACAGCCACAGCGCGCTGCCGCAGCGCTTGCAGAAGTGGCGCTGGCCGGTGCTCGGCTCGGCCTCAGGGTCGTCGCTCATGCGCGCGCGGTACACGCCGAGGAAGCGCTGGCCCCGCACCTTCAGCGTGCGGAAGTCGGCGCCGAGATTGATCGCATAACCGCCGCCGCCTGCCGTTTTGCGGCAGATGGAGCAGTAGCAGCGCATGAAGGGGTAGGGCTCGTGCGATTCGACGCTGAACCGCACGGCCTGGCAGTGGCAGGAGCCTTCGAGCTGCATCGGTGTGCCCGTCGGGTGTGGTTGAAACCCGCACATTGCACGCTTGCACGCCCACGCGTGCAAGCGGATGCAGCGTTCGCGTCAGGGCGTTTCAGCGCGGGCCGTACACCGGCAGCGAGGCGCCGGCTTCGTAGGCGCCGAGGTCGGGCGCGGCGCCGCTGTAGCCGTCGTTGATGTTCGGGATCACCGCGCCGGCGTTCTCGGCCAGCGAGCCGGCCTTGATGCGCAGGTCGGGGTGGCTGAACACCGTCATCGGTGCCGACGGGTAGGCCACGCTGGCGTTGAACACGTCCAGGCCCAGTTGCACGCCGTTCTTCTCGGTGGTGCTGCTGCGCATCTGGGCGAGGCTCGTGAAGTTGGTGCTGCCGATGCGCCCGTTGAAGCTGCCGTTCGACGAACCGTAGCCGTCGTGGTCGAGCGACGAGGTGGCGACTTCCAGCGTGTCGAGCGACACCACGCGGCCACTGCCGCTGCTGTAGCCGTTGTAGGTGCCGCCGGGGCCGCCGATGAACAGGTTGTTGCGCGCATGGAGCCACCGCACCGGCACGCCGGCATACACGCCGAAGCCGTCGCCGTTCTTGACCACGGTGTTGTGCAACAGCACGTCGCCGATGCTGGTGTTGTTCAGCTTGAAGGCGCTGAGCACGGCGTTGTAGATCGCGTTGCGCACGTAGTAGGTGGGCCCGCCCAGGCTGGGTTGCGACGAGATGCCCTGGAAGGCGTTGGTGATGCGGTTGCGCATCACGCGGCAGTTGTGGAAGCAGTAGTCGGCTTCGATGCCGTCGTCGGCGGCGTTGGTGATGTCGTTGTTCAGCACGTCGATGCTGTACTGCGCCACCGCTTCGCTCTGTTCGAGGAAGGAAATGCCGTCACGGAAGCCGCGCACGCGGTTGTTCATGATCACGTGCCCCGGCCCGGTGACGAGGATGCCCTCGCCGACGTTGTTGCCGCTGACGCCCAGTGAGCTTTCGGCCCAGGTGGTGGCGCCCGTGAGCACGTTGTCGGCGATGTAGGCGTTCTCGGAGCCGATGAAGGTGACGATGCCGTCGCCCGAGGTGTTGACGATGCAGCGCGTGATCGCGATGTGGTCGGCGTTGTTGAAGCGGATGCGCCCGTTCACCGTGAGGCCGTGGAGCTGCACGTGCGACTGGCCGATGATGTCGACGTTGCCGCTGATCACCGCACCGGCCGAGGAGCGGATCACGATCGGCTGCGACGCGGTGCCGCTGCGGTCGAAGCTGAAGCCGCTGTAGGTGCCGGCGGCAAGCTCGAGGATGTCGCCGGGGTTGGCCGAGCCCGCCACGCTGGCGAAGTTGCTCGGCGTCACCGCCTTCACCGTGCCACCGGTGGCCGGGCCAGGCACGGCGCGGGTGGTGGCGGTGACCGTCCGCGTGGTGGAGCCGCCATCGGGGTCGTCGAGCGTCAGCTCGATCTCGTAGGTCGTGGCGGGGCTCAGGTCGAACACGCTGCCCGAGTGCCGGTTGGCCCACGAGAAGCCGGCGTTGCTGCCTGCTGGCACGCGGCGCAGCGGCATGCCCTGGCGCCAGGTGCTGGTGCCTTGCGGGCGGTAGCGCACCGAGACCACGCCGTTGTGGTTGTCGTCGCCGCTGATGGCCCATTCGACCGTCAGGTTCTGCAAGGTGGGGTAGGGCGTGCTCACTGCGCCGGCGACCGTGGCGTTGGGGCCGCCCGTGCTGGCGGCGGGTGTGGTGGCGCTGGCAACCGACGAGGCGGTGCTGGCGTTGCCGGCCGCATCGCGCGCGAACACGCGGTACGAATAGCTGGTGCTGGCCGAGAGGCCGGTGTCGCTGTAGCTGGTGCCCGAGGGCGTGCCCACCTGGGAGTAGCTGCTGCAGCCGCTGCCCTGGCAGCGCTCCACGCGGTAGCCGCTCACGCCGACGTTGTCGCTGGCCGCCGTCCAGCTCAGCGTGACCTGGCTGGAAGAGATGGCGGTGGCGCTGACGTTGGTCGGGCTCGACGGCGCGGTCGTGTCGGGCGTCGGAGCCGGCGTGGTGACCGACGCGGTGACGGCCGCCGAGAGGTTGCCGGCGGCGTCGCGCGCCCTCACGCGGTAGGTGTAGCTGGTGCTGGCGGTGAGACCGTTGTCGGTGTGCCCTGGCGTGCCCGGGTTGCCGACCACGGTGGCGGGCGTGCACCCGCTGCCGGCGCAACGGCTCACTTCGTAGCCGGAGACACCCACGTTGTCGGTGCTGGCGGACCACGAAAGAGCAACCTGTGTGCCCGAATTCGCGGTGGCTGTGAGGGCGCCCGGCGTGCTGGGCGCCGAGGTGTCGGCGGGGGGTTCCGGCTGCTGCGGTTGCGTGGGCTGCTCCTGCGGCGCCTGCGCACCGCCGTCACCGCCACCACCCCCGCCGCCGCACGCGGCCAAGCCCAGCACCAGAGCCAGCGCGGCTCCACGCAATTCCCAACGTGCCATTTGCTGTTGTCCTGTTCCGACCCGTGCGGCCATTTGCCGCGAACCCTCGCCGCCAAACGGCGGCACGCAATGTGCGCAGCATGGTGCAAGGGCATGGGTTGTAACAGTTACTGAATGCAACAACAGCAAGCGGGTGGTGCCAGACGGACGTTCCAGCCGCGGGTCACGTGACTTGTTTGGCGCCGCCCGCCGGCGCGGCCGGGCGCGCCATGCTGGTCGAGAGACCGTACCAGTCCAGGCGACGGGTCACGATCATGATCAGCGCCAGCACCGCGAACAGCAGCAGCGAGCCCATCACGAGCGCGGTCTGTTCCATCTGCAGCAGAAGATACAAGGCGCCATACAGCGTGCCGACCCCCGCGCCGAAGCCGAGGCCCGCGCCCCAGCCGCCGAGCATGTGGCTGGCGTAGTAGGCCAGCAGCAGCGCACAGGCCGCACTCGCGCCGGCATATGCCACGCCGAACGGCAGGTGCTCCGATAGGCTCACCAGCATCAGGAAGAACAGCACGAGCGCGCAACCCACCAGCAGGTACTGCACCGGGTGCACGCGGCGGCGCTTCAGCAGCTCCACCATCGCCACGGCGACGAAGGTGAGCACGATGAACAGCACGCCGTACTTGGTGGCGCGGTCACCCAGCACGTAAGGGTTGACCGGGTCGAAGAACGACACGCCGAAGGCTTCGATGCAGCCGGTGCCGTTGTCGCCGCTGCGGGCGGCGCTCTCGAACGATGCGGTGGCCGAGGACGCGCACAGCGGCAGGCCCCGCAGGAAGTCGGCCGCGGCGGTGGTCGCCAGCGACGACAGCCGCCAGCTGGCGGCAAAGCCATCGGGCCGGATCTCGCGCGTGGCGGGCAGGAAGCGGCCACCGAACGAGGGGTGCGGCCAGTCGGACTTCAGTTCCACCTGGGTCGTGTGGGCCACCGGTGCGAGCGACAGCTCGGCAGTGCCGATGACTTCCAGCGTGACCTCGGCAGTCACCGGGGCGGTCGCGTCCTGGGTGGCCGGCAGCACCGCATGGAAGCCGCGCTCATAGCTGGCATGCCGGGTGCCGGACTTCACGTCGAGCCGCTGCCCGTCGACCTGCACCTGCGCCACGCGGATGCCGCGGGCGTCGCTGAGCGCCACCATCAGCACGGGTGCGCCGCATTGCAGGCGGCCGCCGGGCTGCTGGGGTTGCGTCTGCAGATCGGCCAGGTTGGGCCAGCGTGCCTGCAGCCGGGTCTTGGCGGCGTAGCTGTTCACCTTGAAGAGGCCGCGGTAGCGTGCCTCCAGCGCGGCGTCGGCCGTGACCGTGAGATCCGCCGGCACAGCGGCGAGCATGAACTCGCGCTTGCTCGTCACCTGCTTGCGGGTGGCGCCCTCGCCGACCAGCGTGTCCCATTCCTCGGTGCAGCTGGCATGCAGCACCGGCCCCAGCAGCGTCTGCCGCCCGGCCTGGCCCTGCTCTACGCTCCATTGCGCTTCCTGCTGGCGCTGGTGCCGCTCGTCGACCAGGTCGTCGATGTAGCCCAGCCCGAGCAGCAACAGCAGCACGATGGCAAGGACGGCGCTCGCCTTGCCCAGCAATATGTTCCTCATGTGGTTCCTCCGTGGCGTTGGTCGAGACGGCTCCTCAGGGAGCGTCCCTTCACTCAAGAGCCGCGGAGTGTCGAAGCCGCGCGTGCGCGGCGCATGAAGTGTGTGAAGTGGGCGTGAAGCGGCCGGTTCAGCGCCGCGCGGCGCGAGCGAGCACCGCGGGCACGATGCGCTTGTGCATCGGACCGACGAAGAACATGTAGAAGCGGCCCAGCCCGTTGTGCACCTTCACGACGGTGCTGACGACCAGCTGGCCCGGGTGTTCAGGGCCGGGCCGTCGCACCGAGAGCCACACGTCGAGGTGCTTGTCGGTGTCGCCCAGCACGATCTCCTCGTCGCGCACGGACAGCAGCGTGAAGATGCCGATGCGGTCGCCCGGCCGCGGCTGGCGCGACTGCCCGGGCTGCAATGCAAAACCGCCCAGGTCCTTCAGGCCGACCAGCTGCACGATCTTGTTGCGCAGCCGCATCATGCGGCTCACCCACGGCGGCATGTCGGCGATCTGGTCCAGGTAGATCTGCAATGCCGGTGTGTGGGCGGCCGCGAACGGTGTCGAGAACGCGTCGGCAAAGTAGGCGCCGGGGGTGTGGCGAGCGATGTCGCTGCCGGCGGGTATGGGGACTTCCTGGACCATCGGGACCTCTCCTGCCGACGGATTATCCGCCGCGGCCCGCGCGTGAAAAGGCTGCAGCCGGGCGACCCCGTCGGTGCTTGACCGACCGGGCCGCTCCGGCTGCCCGCGCGACTCCCCGAGCGAGGCGACCGCTGTAGCTGTACTGCGTTCCGGGTGCTGGCGAACCCCCACCCCAACGCACGGAGAGAGGAGCCGCGCGTGAGGCCGGGGGCCGCCAATCACCTGGGCTGCTTCGTTGTGGCGGCCTCTTCCCTGATTGGTGCCCAAGGCTGCGATTCTGAGCAGGCCGCGCTCACGCCGTAACTGTTTGTTTTGACAACTTGCCGGCCAGCAGAACCCGTGCCTGCGCCGCGCACGAAACCAGGTTACAGCGACGGCAAAGCCGGTTGTTCTCAAGTTTTGGTGCGAGCTGCCGATCTGAACAATGGCTCCATCCGTAACCCTCGAGCGGACCCTGACCGTGCACTATCTCTACAGCTTCCCGCAAGTTCCGGCGCGCCTGACGGTGCTCTTCATGCTGGCCCGACGCCTCGAGCGGCTTGAGCACAGTATCGACGGCGCCGACGCCGAGCAGTACGACTTCGTCGTCCAGTGCCTCACCGAGGCCTTTGCGTCGGTCCGGTCCGACGCGGCGCTGTTCGCGTTGCTCGACGAATTTCCTGCGGCGAGGCAGCTGTACGAGAACCTGCACTATGCGCGGGCCGGACTCTGCCGGTCGCCCCAGCCTGCGGCCCAGGAAGCCGGCCGTCTTGCCCATGAGTTGCTGCGGCGCGTCGGTCGGCAGGCCAAGCCGCGGCGCCGCTCGCGCTGACAGCCGCGACCCCACTCGCCGCTCCATAGCCTGATCCCTCAGGGCAGCGCAGAAGCCATAGCCCCTCGGCGCCAGCGCGGCGCCTCCCGCAGATGACAGATCCGTGACCCAGTGCGCACAGCGCGCGGGCAGGATGTAACGCACCCCTCAAGCCGCTTCGTCCGCATTCGATATGTGTGACAGAAGGTTTCAATCCGAGGCCTCTTCTCGCCGAACGCGGGACGTGTGGACTTCAACAGGAAGGGGCGGCCATGAACAAGTCGTCGATCCGGTGGGTGGCGGGCCTGGTGTGCTCGTTGTCTTGTCTGGCAGCAACGCCGGCCCGGGCGCAAGCCGCGGGTGAACCGGCAGGCTTCAAGCAAGAAGTCTGGGTGGCGAGCGGCTTCCTTTCCTATCACGTGCGCAACCGCGATCAATATCGCCAAGGCAACAGCGGCATCGGTGCCGAATGGCGCTTCGCGCGGCAATGGCAGCTCAACGCCGGCCACTACAACAACTCGGTCGGGCGCGCGAGCAACTACTTCCAGGTCGGCTGGATGCCGGTGGCCTTCGGGGCCGATGACGGCTGGCGGCTGCGGGCCGGCGCCAGCCTGGGCGTGGTCAACGGCTACCCGAATGCCCGCGACGGGGGCTATTTCCCGACGCTGGTGCCGGTGCTGTCCGTCGAATGGAAGCGGGTCGGCCTGAACGTGGTGTACATCCCCACGGTGGGCGGACGGGTCGACGGCGCGGTGGCGTTGCAGTTGAAAGCCCGCGTGTTCTGAAACCCCACGGGAACGGGGCTTGCCGCTTCGGGGTGGTCGAACGCCAACCCAAGGAGAGCAGCATGCCCCGATCCCCGAACGCCCTGGACCTGTTGCGGCAGGACCATCGCAAGGTTCTCACGCTCTTTCACCGCTTCGAGAAGACCGAGGACGAGAACGAGCAGCGCGAGCTGTGCGACGAGATCGTCAGCGAGCTGACCTTGCACACCGACATCGAAGAAGGTGTGGTCTACCCCTTCCTGCGCGAAGCGACGGCGCGGGAAGACCTCTTCGAAGAAGCGAACATCGAGCATCAGGCCGCGAAAGACCTGTTGGAGCGTCTGCAGCAGGAAGAACCCGGCACGCCTCGCTTCCAGGCGATGGTCAAGGTGCTCGGCGAGTACGTCGAGCACCACGTGAAGGAAGAAGAAGGCGAGATCTTTCCGCAGATCGAAAAGACCGGCGTGGACCTGGAGGCGCTGGGGCAGGAGCTGCAGGAACGGCGCTCGGGCACCCAGTCAGCCCCCGCCGACGGCGCAGCGGCCGAGGCCCCGGCGAGCAATGGGATGCACGAGCCTGAAGTCGACGACGAGCAGTACCTGCAGGAGCACGCCGGGGAGCTGTCGAAGAGCACGCAGCGCGCCAAGTGGATCCACTCGCCGGACGAGCATGCCGACCACGACGGGCAGACCCTCGCGACGCGCAGCCCGGAAGTGATCAAGGCCTGGGCCGACGCCCGCGGCGCCCACCCGGCCACCAGCCCCGGCGGCGACACCGAGCGCCCGCGCGTGTTGCGCCTGGACTTCCCCAACTACGACAAGGGCCTGCAGCCGGTGTCGTGGGACGCGTGGTTCGGCACGTTTGAAGAGCGCGAACTCGTCTTCCTGTTCCAGGAAAACATGAAGGCGGGCAACCAGAGCAACTTCTTCCTGCTGGACAGCCCGCACCGCGAGGAAGGCTGACGGTCCTTCAGCCCGCCAGCGCGGGGAACAGCTTGGCGAGGCCGTCGGCCATGATCTCCACCGCGAGCGCGGCGAGGATCAGGCCCATCAGCCTCGTCATGATGTTGATGCCCGTCTGGCCCAGCAGCCTGGCGATGCGGCCGGAAGCCGACAGCGCCAGGAAGGCTGCCGCGCCGATCACGATGCCGTAGCCCACCAGCACGGCCAGCTCCCACCAGTGGCGGGTCTTCTGTGCGTAGATCACCATCGTCGAGATGGTGGCGGGGCCCGTGAGCAGCGGAATGGTCAGCGGCACCACCGCGATGCTGGCGCCGGCGTCGGCTTTCGAGGCGCCTTCGTTGACGTCGTCCTTGCTCGTTTCGGCGGGGTGCGCCTGCAGCATCTGGATCGCGCTGATCAGCAGCAGCATGCCGCCGCCGACCTGGAACGACGCGATCGAGATGCCGAAGAACTCGATGATCTTCAGCCCCGCGATGGCGCTGACGGCCACGACGACGAAGGCCGTGAACGAAGCGACGCGGATCGTGTGCCGGCGTTGTTCGGCATTGAAGCCCTGCGTGAAGTGGATGAAGAACGGCACCACCCCGATGGGGTTGACGATCGCGAGCAGCGCGATCAGCGGCTTGAGCAGGTCCATGCCGGCTTCAGCGTCCGCCGCCCACGTCGAGCAGCGCGCCGGTGGTGTAGCTCGCGCCGCTCGACAGCAGCCACACGATGGCATGCGCGATCTCTTCCGGGTGACCGGGGCGCTGCATCGGGATCTGCGAGGCCAGGCCCCACGCCCGGTCGGGTTGGCCGCCGGAGGCATGGATCTCGGTGTCGGTGATGCCCGGGCGCACGGCGTTGACGCGGATGCCCTCGGCCGCCACTTCCTTCGACAGACCGATCGTGAAGGTGTCGATCGCCCCCTTGCTGGCGGCGTAGTCCACGTACTGGTTCGAGCCGCCGCCGCGTGCCGCCACCGACGACACGTTGACGATGGAGCCGCCGATGCCGCCTTTGTGCGTGCTCATGCGCAGCACCGCCTCGCGCGCGCAGAGGAAGGAGCCGTACACGTTGATCGCGAACATGCGCTGCAGCCGTTCGAGCGACATCTCGTCGACGCGCGCCTTCACGTCGACCACGCCGGCGTTGTTCACGAGGCCGGTGAGCCGGCCCCAGCGCTCGTCGATGGTGGCGAACATGCGCAGCACCTCGGCCTCGTTGGACACGTCGGCCTGCAGCGTGAGGGCCTCGGCGCCGAGCGCGCGGACCTGCTCGGCCACCGCTTCGGCGGCGGAGCCATCGCGGGCGTAGTTGATCGCCACACGGTGGCCTTGTTGCGCACACAGCTTCGCGGTGGCAGCACCGATGCCGCGGCTCGCGCCGGTGATGAGGGTGATGGGGGTCATGGGAGGCGATTTTGAGCGGAATCGCCTCCCATGGGGAAGGGGCGACCCTGCCTTACTCGATGATCGGTGCTCTCACCGGCCGTTTGAACTTGAACTCGCACATCAGCGTATCGGGCAGGTTGCCGTCCATCACCGAGCCGTCCTTGCACAGCCCGGAGTTGCCCAGGTCAAAGCAATCCTGCCGGCCCGAACATTTGCACTGCCCGGTCTTCGAGTTGCACGTGAAGTTGCTGAGGTCCGATCCGCCGGGCACCGGCGTCAACGTCGTGCCCGTCGACTGCGCCGACGCCAGTTGAAAGCCCACGGCCGCGACAGCGGCGACCACGAAAGCAGCCCATTTGCTCATGACATATCTCCTTGGATGAAAAACCTTCGGTTGACGAGATCGAGAGCCTCGGACGTTGGCCACCGTGCTCGACCCTCTTGTTGCTGTACGCACATCGCGCGGCACTGGAGGCGCGGAGATACACACGGTTGCGATAGGGGCGGTCGTGCTGCTGCTGCAATGCACCTGAAAACCACCTTGCGGCGACCGGTCGATGACGCTAGGGCAACCCCGCTACGTGCGGCACACGCGGGTCGGTAGAGTGCATTTCGTTCAGATCTTCTAGAAAAGGAGGCTCCATGCAGCGCCGTCGTTTCCTCGCTTCGTCCGCCGCCGCGGCCGGGGTCATCGCCGCGCCCGGGTGGGTGCATGCGCAATCGATCGAGAAGCCGAAGGTCTCGATCGCCGTCGGTGGCAAGAACCTGCTGTACTACCTGCCGCTGACCGTGGCCGAAACCCTCGGCTACTTCAAGGCCGAAGGGCTGGATGCGCAGATCGTCGACTTCGCCGGCGGCTCGCAGGCGCTGCGCGCGGTGGTGGGCGGCAGCGCCGACGTGGTTTCGGGAGCTTTCGAGCACACCGTGAACATGCAGAGCAAGGGCCAGCGCATGCGTGCCTTCGTGCTGCAGGGGCGGGCGCCGCAGATCGTGCTCGCGGTGAACAGGAAGACGATGCCCGATTTCAAGTCGGTGGCCGATCTGAAGGGCAAGAAGATCGGCGTCACGGCCCCGGGTTCGTCCACCAACGTGATGGCGAACTTCGTGCTCGCAAAAGCCGGACTGAAGCCGAGCGATGTGAGCTTCATCGGCGTGGGGGCCACCAATGCCGCCATCGCCGCGATCCGGCAGGGGCAGATCGACGCGCTGTCGCACCTCGACCCGGTGATCACCATCCTTGAACGTGCGGGCGACATCCGCGTGGTCACCGACACCCGCATCGTGGCCGAGGCCGACCGCGTGTTCGGCGGCCCGATGCCGGCGGCCTGCCTCTATGCGCCGCAAGCCTTCGTCGACAAGCACCCCAACACCGTGCAGGCGCTCGCCAACGCCATCGTGCGGGCCGACAAGTGGATCCAGGCGGCGGGCCCGCGCGAGATCATCGAGGTGGTGCCCGAAGGCTTCCTGCTGGGCGACCGGGCCGTCTACATCGATGCCTTCCTGAAGAGCAAGGGCGCGTTGTCGCCGGACGGCCTGATCCCCGAGCAGGGGCCGGCCACGGCACTGCGCGCACTGGCGAGCGTGGACGAGTCGCTGAAGACCGCGAAGCTCGACCTCGGTGCCGTCTACACCAACGAGTTCGTGAAGAAGGCCAACGCAAAGTACCCGAAGGCGTGAACCCACCGATGACGGCACCCGCCCTTTCGCTGCAGGACGTCACCTGCACCTTCGTCAGCCGAGACGACAAGCGCCAGCGCTACACCGCGGTGCGCGACGTGACGCTGCACATCGCGCCGGGCGAGTTCGTCTCGGTGGTGGGGCCCACCGGCTGCGGCAAGAGCACGCTGCTCAACGTGGCGGCCGGGCTGCTCGCGCCGAGCAGTGGCAGCGTGCAGGTGTTCGGCCAGCCGCTGGGCGGCATCAATGCGCGTGCGGGCTACATGTTCCAGGCCGAGTCGCTGATGCCGTGGCGCACCGCGCTGCAAAACGTGGCGGCGGGGTTGGAGTTCCGCGGCACGGCACCCGCCGAGGCCCGCGCGCAGGCCGACGAGTGGCTGCGAAGGGTCGGCCTCGGCGGCTTCGGCGACCGCTACCCGCACCAGCTCTCGGGCGGCATGCGCAAGCGCACCAGCCTCGCGCAGACGCTGGTGCTCGACCCGGACATCATCCTGATGGACGAGCCCTTCTCGGCCCTCGACGTCCAGACCCGACAGCTGATGGAAAACGAAGTGCTCGCGCTGTGGGCCGAAAAGCGCAAGGCGGTGCTGTTCATCACGCACGACCTCGACGAAGCCATCGCGATGAGCGACCGCGTCGTCGTGCTCAGCGCCGGCCCCGGCTCGCACCCGATCGGCGAGTTCGCGATCGACCTGCCGCGCCCTCGCGACGTGGCCGAGGTGCGCACCGCGCCGCGCTTCGTCGAGTTGCACCAGGCGATCTGGAACGTGCTGCGCGAAGAGGTGCTCAAGGGCTACCAGCAGCAACTGGCGGCGTGACGACGATGTGGCACTTCATTCGACCCACTCCCCGCAACCTGCGCGTCTGGCAGGTGGGCCTGCTCGTCGCGGTGTTCGTGTTCTGGCACGTGATGACGGCGCCGGGGCTCGTCCCGCCCTTCGTGTTCGACAACGACCAGCAGGCGGCCTTCTTCTTCGGCGAGCCGCTCAAGGTGTTCGGGCGCGTGTGGAACTGGTTCTTCGTCGCGGCCGACATCTACGGCCACCTGTGGATCACGCTGCTCGAAACCCTGCTCGCGTTCGGCATCGGCACCGTGTTCGGCCTGGCGATGGGGTTGTGGCTCGCGTTGAGCCCGATGGCGGCGGCCATCTTCGACCCGTACATCAAGGCGCTCAACTCGATGCCGCGCGTGATCCTGGCGCCCATCTTCGCGGTGTGGTTCGGGCTCGGTGTCGCGAGCAAGGTGGCGCTGGGCGTCACGCTGGTGTTCTTCATCGTCTTCTTCAACGTCTACCAGGGCGTGAAGGAGGTCAGCCCGGTGGTGCTCGCGAGCGCACGCATGCTCGGCGCCGGCCGGCGGCAACTGCTGCGGCACGTGTACCTGCCCAGTGCCACCAGCTGGGTGTTCAGCTCGCTCCACACCTCGGTGGGGCTGGCCTTCGTCGGTGCGGTGGTGGGCGAGTACCTCGGCTCGTCCGCCGGCGTCGGCTACCTGATCCTGCAGGCCGAGGGCAGCTTCGACATCAACACCGTGATGGCCGGCATCCTGGTGCTCACCGCCTTTGCGCTCGTGCTCGACGCCGCGGTCGGCTGGGTCGAGCGGCGCCTGATGAAGTGGCAGCCGCGCGCCGGGGAGACGGAAAAGCTTTGAACCCCGCGCCAGGCCCCGTGCGCCCGGAACCGGTTGCCGAACGGCTGGCCCGCCGCCGCCAGATGCGGTTGCGGATGCTGAAGATGATCGCCGGCAGCTATGCGGTCGACACCTTGCTGCTTGCCGCGCTCGTGTTCACCGGCACCGTGCACGCCCCCGTGCCGCTGGCCTATGCGGCGGCCACCGGCACGGCGCTGGCCGGCTTCTACGTGGCATTCGACACGGGCTGGAGCGAACGCTTCACCGACCACTACCTCACGCTGCTGCAGATGTTCGTGCATTCGGCGATCTGCGTCGGCTTCACGGTGGCCGTGCCGCAGGTCGGGGTGCTGGTGATGACGGTGTTCTTCTGCATCGGCGCGTTCTGCGCGTTGCGGCCGAGCACGCGCGAGGTGATGCTCGGCGCCGCCGCCAGCGCCGTGGCGATGGGCGTGGCCATCGTCATGGTGGGCGACCGGCTGTCCCTGCCCGCGCGCACCACGGGCGAGCGCCTCGTCTCGGCGCTGTGGATCACGCTGATGTTCGGCCGCTGCACCATCGTGGGCCTGTACGGTGCCCGCATCCGCATCGCCATGCTGCAAAGCCGGCAGGAGCTGGCGCGAGCCTACGAGACGGTCGAGCGACTGGCGCGCCACGACGAGCTGACGGGCTTGCTCAACCGTCGCGCGCTGATGGAGCTGATCGACGCCGAGCAGCAGCGGCTCGAGCGCGGCGGCGGGCCGTATGGCGTGGCGTTGCTCGACCTCGACCACTTCAAGCGCATCAACGACGTTCACGGCCACCTGACTGGCGACGAGGTGTTGCGGGCCTTCGCGCTCACGCTGTCCGCCAGCCTGCGCTGCGTCGACCGGCTCGGCCGGTACGGCGGCGAGGAGTTCGTGCTGTTGCTGCATGGCGTGAGCGATGTGGCCGAGGCGCATGCGGCGCTGGAGCGGGCGCGCCGTGCCGTCGAACAGCACGCCTGGGGCGCCATCGCGCCGGGCTTGCAGCTGACGGTGTCGATCGGCGCCACGCTCGCGCGCCGGGGCGACACGATCGAGCAGATGCTCGCCCGCGCCGACCGGGCGCTCTATCAGGCCAAGGGCGAGGGCCGCAACCGCACGGTCGTCTCCGACGGCTGAGGCCGCAGGCACCCGCCGCAGGAATATCGCTTGCTGATCAAGGGCCGTCAGCACCGTGCAAGGAGACCCGGCCCATGAGCAACAAGATCGCCATCACCGCAGAGCGCGTCGCTCGCCACACCAGCGATGACAGCAACGAGCGCATACGCCGCCGTACCGAAGCGCAGATCGCGTATGCGGCCCAGCAGGGCCCCGAATACATCGAACAACGCCTGCAGGAACTCGACCGCGAGTGGGACGTGGAGCGCTGCCTCGAAACGGGCGCCGCCTCGATCAGCCTGGTCGGCATGGCGCTCGGCGCCACCGTCAACCGCAAGTGGTTCCTGCTGCCGGCCACGGTGGCCGGCTTCCTGTTGCAGCACGCGCTGCAGGGCTGGTGCCCGCCGCTGCCGGTGCTGCGCCGTCTCGGCGTGAGGACGGCCGACGAGATCAACCGCGAACGCTATGCACTGAAGGTGCTGCGGGGCGACTTTGCCGAGGTGGCCTCGACCGATGCGACGCGCAGCGTCACGGAGGTCATCAGCGCGACGAGGCATTGAGCGCCCGGCCGCGCCCTGGGGCACGTCACACCCGCGTGAGCCTCAACCCCCGGCTTTCGCGACCATGCGAGGAACGCGGGCCCGCGCTCGGCGCAGGATGCCGGGGCGTCACGGCGGGCAGCGTGTACAGCAGGTGATCGAACCGATCGACGATGCAGGTGCTGCCCAGCTCCATCGGCTGGCGCGCGCGGGCCCAGAAACCGAGGCGCGTCGGTGCGCCGGGCTGGGCCGATGCGCCAGAGGTGTGCAGCAGGCCCGTCGACTCGGACAGCAGCGTCGCACCATACAGACGCAAGCCGCGCGCGGTGCGCACCACGCCGTGTTCCACCGTGTGCTCGAAGTGACGCATGAACACGCCGGCAGCCGGCGTGCCCTGCGCCCGTGCTGCCTTGCCGAGCTGTTGAAGGTATTCGGCGAACACCGGCTGCGCCAGCATGGGCACGTGGCCGAACAGGTCGTGGAAGAGATCGGCGTCGACGACACCGTTCAACTCGCTGCGGTGGCGCATCCAGTCGCTCACCGGAAATACCCGCTGCGACAGGTACTCGAAGAACGCGCCCGGCGGGGGCGGCGCTTCGACCGGCTCCACCTGCCATGCCGTCGCTGCGCGCAGCCGCCGGTTGAGTGCGTTGGTGTCGGGGAACGGGTCGCTGCGGATGTCCAGCACCCACAAGCCCTTCATGAAATCGCTGCAGGCCGTGTGCTCCAGCGCCTTGACCTGCCGCTCGTAGAGCGAGGTCCACAGCGCATAGTGTTCGATCGAGCGTGGCAGGCGCTGCGCGGTGCCTTGGGCGGCGTGGGGGACAAGGGCCATGATTTCTCCGCTGGGTCTGAGCGTGTGGCTGCGTGGCGTGTTCCGGGCGGGATGGGCCCGTTGCGCCAACGCATGCCGGTTGTGCATGGCCCGCCGGCTCGCAAGAACCGGGCCGTCCACGTTTCAACCCGCTGTTGCGCCATCCGGCCGTGCGGCCGCATAGGCATCGATCAAACGGGCCAGCTCGACGTCGAGCATCGACAGGCCGTCCGCGTCGTGCGTGGTGAGCACGATCTCGACGCGGTTCCACACGTTGGACCACTCGGGGTGGTGGTTCATGCGCTCGGCGGCGAGCGCGACGCGGTTCATGAAGCCCCACGCGGCACTGAAGTCGTCGAACACGAAGACCTTGCGCAGCGCGTCACGCGGCGGGCAGGGCGACCAGCCGGGCAGGGTGGGCAGCAAGGCATCGCGCTGCGCGGTGGTGAGACGGACGGGCTGGCTCATCACGCCCTCACACGATGCGGCACGCGCGTTCGAACGGCAGCCGCGGGTGGCGTGGGTGCAACCGGCGGCGGTCGCCGTATCCCAGGTTGCACAGGAAGTTGGTGCGGATCGAGGTGCCCTTGAAATAGAGCGCGTCGACCGCGTCGGCGTCGAAGCCGGACATCGGCCCGCAGTCCAGGCCCAGCGCGCGTGCCGCGAGGATGAAGTAGCCGCCCTGCAGGCTGCCGTTGCGAAACGCAGTCGTGCGGGCCGCGTCGGCGTCCGCGAACCAGTTCGGCGCGTCGGGTTCGTGCGGGAACAGCGTGGCCAGCTCGCGGGCGAAGTCGACGTCGTAGCCGATCACCGCGGTGACCGGTGCCGCCTGCGTCTTGGCGCGGTTGCCTTCGTCGAGCGCAGGCAGCAGGCGTGCCTTTTCGGCGGCCGTGGCCACGAACACGATGCGCGCCGGGCAGCAGTTGGCCGAGGTGGGGCCCATGCTCGCCAAGTAGTACAGCTGCTGGAGCTGCTCGGTGGAAACGGGGCGGTCCTCCCAGGCGCTGAAGGTGCGGCCTTCGAGAAACAGGCGGGTCACGGTGTCGTCGTACGCGGGCACGGTCATCTCGGTCCTTGTCGGCACAAGGCCGTCCGACAAAGGTGGCCTTGCGATGGGTCAAGACTGTAGGGGCCGGTGCGCGCAGTTTTCATGTGATCTGGTGCGATGCTCGCGCACGGGACGCACGGTTGTTGCGTCATTCAACGCACTGACGGGGGCATTGAACGAAAACACCGGGTTATCCCGCATCAATCCATCGTCTCCGGCAGGCCGACGTACCACCGGTGCGGCTACGATGAGCGCGCGTTTGCACCGCCTCACGGCGGCCTTGCACGCTCCCATGAAAGCCACCGCACCTCAGCAAGCAAAGACATGGCGACCGAAGGCGATTTGATGCGGCGCGAACTGAAGCGCCACCTCCTGCCGGCACTCGAAGCGCTGGGCTTCGTCGGCAAGGCGTCCAACTTCCAGCGCCTGTTGCCGCATGCGCAGGACCTGCTGTCGATCCAGTACTGGAAGTACGGCGGCAGCTTCATCCTGGAGTTCGGACGCAGGGAACGCGGGGATCTGCACACGTCCTGGGGTGAGATCGTGCCCGAAGCCAAGCTCGACGTGGCCTACCTGCCGACCGCCGACCGTGCCCGGCTGGAAGACCCGGACTCCGACGACGGCACGCTGTTCCGTGGTTTTTCGTTCAGCAGCTTCGGGGTCGACAGGACCCGCTACGCAGCCCTTGCCATGCGTGTGGCGACCTTGACGCCGCAGGTCGATGCCTGGCTCAACACGCGAGCGTGCGGCAGCCACGTTCGCGCCTTCCACATGGCGCCGGACTGAGGCTTCCTGCCGCGCCTGCCTGCCGGTCTGCCGTACCCCGGGTATCGATTCCTCGAAACCGGTGCTTTGCCACAGTCTCGCGGTTGCCCCGGCGCACCCGCATTCGTAACATGACGCTCATCCCCCGTCGCGCAGACGCCTGATCGGCCACGAACAGGCGAGGCGCAGCATCGTCTCTCAAGCAGGAGCGTCGACCCGTCATGGACCCTCTGGTGACTTCTCGCGTTGCGGACCTCGTATCGGCCATCGAGCAGGGCGATGCGGACTATGTCGGCAAGTTGCTCGCGCTGCGGGTTCGCGTCGACGCGCCCGACCTGTTGACCGGCAACACGGCCTTGCATACCGCGGTGCTGTTCCACGTCGAGCTGCTGCCGATGCTGCTGCCGCACGCCGAAGATCCGGACGCGCTGGACGTGGGTGGAAGCACGGCGCTGGCCTGCGTGGTGCACGAGATCGCCGATGCCGCCGACCCCGCCCGGCGCCAGCAGCTCATCGATGCGGCCGGGCAACTGCTGCATGCCGGGGCAGACCCGCGCGCAGGCGTCAGCGATCAGTCCGCGCTGGCGCTCGCGCGCCTGTATGAAATGCCGGACGTCGAAGCGCTGCTCGAGCGTGGCGCCATGCACGAACTGCAGTAGACGCGACCGCGAGCGCCGAGGGCGGCGCCGGCATGGGTTGCATGGATACTCGCGTCTTCCATTAGACGCTCGACGCCATGCTCATCTCTCGCTCCACGCGACACCTGCCCGCGCACCTGTGGGCGCTGATTGCGCTCTACACGTGCGCCAGTCTGATCCACTTCACGCACAACGCCGAGTACCTGCCGTACTACCCCAACATGCCGGCGTGGATCACCCGCGAGACGGTGTACCTGGTGTGGCTCGCCATCGCATCGGTGGGCGCTGCGGGCGTGGCCCTGTCGCTCGGCCGGTGGCGGCTTCCCGCAGCACTCGTGCTCGCCGCTTACGGCGCATTCGGCCTCGACGGCCTGGCGCACTACACGCTGGCGCTGTGCTCCGAGCACACCTGGGTGATGAACGCGACCATCTGGTTCGAGGCGGCAACCGGCGCTGCGCTGGCCGGTTGCTGCCTTTGGTTTGCGATCGGCCTGGCCGGCATGCGCCGGGCGCGCCGGCCCGCGCAGCCCTGACCTCGCACCCGCTTCACCACCGGAGTCCCTTCATGTCCGCTTCCACGCTCAAGTCGCTCTTTGCCTACAAGGCATGGGCCAACTCGGAACTGTTCGCCTTGCTCGCCACGTTGCCCGCGCAGCATGCGGAGCAGCTCCATTCCTGCATCCGCACGCTCAACCACATCTACGTCGTCGACCGCATCTTCCGGGCGCACCTTGCCGGCGAGGCGCGGCCTTTCGATGCGACGAACACGAAGGACACCCCATCGCTCGAAGCGTTGCGAGCCGATGTCGCGGCCACGGACGCGTGGTACGTCGACCACGTCGGCCAGCTTGCGGAGCCGCAGCTGGCCGAGGTCGTCGACTTCACGTTCACCGACGGCGACCGCGGCCGCATGTCGCGCGAGGAGATCCTGCTGCACGTGATCACGCACGGTGGATACCACCGCGGCAACGTCGGCCAGGTGCTGAAGTCGATCCAGCTGGCGCCGCCGCGCGACCTGTACACGAAGTTCCTGCACCAGAGCGAGCCGGCCCGACGGCGGGGCACGCAGGCGCAGGACTGTCCCCCGGCGCCGACCTTCAGCGCGAATTCGCCAGCCGGTAGTGCCCGGTGATCCGGTAGGCGAACAGCCCGCCCTCTTCGCGTGTGCCGGCGCCGATGTTGTGGATGATCAGCGGCTCGCCAGTGGCGCTCTTGCGATCGGACACGATGCCGATGTGCGGCGTGTTGCGGCCGAGATCCCAGGTGACGATGTCGCCGGGCCGGTAGGCCGTTGCGTCCCGCGAGACGGGAAGTGCATGGCCACGGCGCTTGAAGAACGTCATCAGGTTGGGCACGCGGCGGTGGTCGATGTTGCGGTCGGGCCGGGCGAGCCCCCAGTGCTTCGGATACGCGCCGAACTGCGTTCGCATGTCTTCGTGCACTTCCTTCTGCAGGTCGATGCGTTGGGCTCGCAGTGCGCGGATCACCACGTCGGTGCACACGCCGGTTTCCATCGGCACGTCGCCGCCCGGGTAGCTCAGGCGTTGGTAGCGCGGGTCGTAGCCGAGGGTGACGCCGACCTGCTCACGTGCCGAGCGTACGAGTTGAGCGGTGTCGACGGACCATCGCTCGGCGTGTGCAGCGCCAAGCACCAGGCCGAGTGAGGTGGCGACGAGCCACTGGCGGCGCGACCGATGCATGCGGACCTCTCCTGTCGTTGTGTGGGCGCAGCATACGACAGGGTGATTCGGGCCAGCACGCTACGCGTGCGCAGCCAGCCTGAAGCGCGAGAGCATCTCGATCAGGCGCTGCGCCTGCTGACGCGACGACTCCGAAGCGGCTGCCGTCTGCTCGACCAGTGCGGCGTTGCGCTGGGTCATGTCGTCGAGCTGGCGCATCGCTGCTGCCGTTTCCGCCAGCGCCGAGATCGTCTGGCCCGCATTGCTCGCGATGCCGCCGACCTCCTGCGACAGGTGGTCGATGCCGTCGGCCAGTCCGCTGACCTGTTGCTCGGCTGCGTCGGCTCGCTGCTTCGCTTCGGCGAGCGAGCCTTCGGTGCGCAATGCCAGCTCGCGTATGGTGCCCGCGGCCTGGTTGGTCCCCTGCGAGAGCTGGCGCACCTCCTGCGCGACCACGGCGAAGCCGCGGCCGGCTTCGCCCGCCCGGGCAGCCTCGATCGCGGCGTTGATGGCGAGCAGGTTGGTCTGCCAGGCCAGCGCCTCCACGGTGTCGACCACCTTGCGGATGTCTCCGGCGCAACCGGCTGCCTGGCTCACCGACTCGACGGCCCCATGCACGGCACTGCGGGCCTGTTCGGCCTCCTGCCGCACGCGTTGCGCGTCATCGGCGCAGCGCGTGGCGCGGTGTGCGGAGTCCTGCGAGCCATGCACCATCGCGTCGGTCGTGGCCTTGGTCTGTTCCACCGCGGCTGCCTGCTGTTCGGTGCGCGACGACAGGTCCTGGGCGCCGGCGGCGATCTGCACCGACGCCTGGGTCACGTACTCGCCGCTGCCGCGGATCTCCTGCACCATCGCGCCGAGCGAGCGGCGCATGGTCTCGAGCGAGGCGATCACGCTGCTGCCGTGAGCCCGTTGCGCCGGCACCTCGACGTCCAGCCGACCGGCCGCGATGGCGTCGGCCACGTCGCGCACCACGAGGGGCTCGGCACCGAGCAGGCGCCACATGGTGCGTGAGGCGGTGGCGAACACGCCTGCCATCACGGCAGCGCATGCCAGCGCCACCAGCAGGCCCAGGCGCTGCGAACGCTCCGCGGTGGCGCGCATGCTGGCAGCCGTTTGTTGGGCGAACGCGTTGCCGAGTTGAACGGTGCCGTCGACGCCCGC
Source organism: uncultured Caldimonas sp. (assembly GCF_946480305.1). The sequence goes on along the minus strand of NZ_CAMLJQ010000004.1, from coordinate 224,037 downwards.
GCGATGCTTCAGGTACAGCGCGTGCAACTCGGAGAGCGCGGCCTTGATGCCATCCGCCTGTCCGGCCTTCAGCTCGGCCAAGTGGGCCTGTTCGAGTCGCTGCCAGAACTGCTGCGCGGCGCTGTGCTGCTCGCCGAGCAGTGACTTTTCCAGGCCGTGGGCATCGGTGGCCTGCCAATACACGGCGCGCGCGTCGTACTCCTTGCGCAGCCGCTCCAGCTCGGACGCGGCCCGGGCCGGTTCCATCGTGCCTTCGGCCGTCTGGCTCAGCACGAGGCGCGCCTCGATGATGTACATCGGCGGCGGCAGGATGTCGGCCACCAGGTCCTTGGCCATGCCCACGTCGTCCGCGGCGGCGACGATGTCCTGCTTGGACAGCGCGGCCGAGATGCTGAGGTAGGCCACCGACAGCAGGGAGCCGGCGAACAGGACCGCCAGCCAGATACGAACCGAACTTGTCCAACGCACGTCGAGCTCCTTGTTCTTGCACGCGGCAGGGGTGCTCTACGGGTATCGGCAGCGCGACCGGCGGCTTGAGTCCGGCAGGTGGGGGGCAGGGTAAGCACCGAGCGGGAGCGGTACGCTCCCGCGGTCTTCAACGCGCCGTGCCCGGGCTCACTTCGCGGTCGGCATCACGAACTCCGCGCCCTTGGCCGTGCTTTCCGGCCAACGCTGCATCACCGACTTCTGCTTCGTGTAGAAGCGCACGCCTTCTTCGCCATAGGCATGCATGTCGCCGAACAGGCTGTTCTTCCAGCCGCCGAAGCCGTGCCAGGCCATCGGCACCGGGATCGGCACGTTGATGCCCACCATGCCGACCTGGATGCGACGCGCGAACTCGCGGGCGATGTTGCCGTCGCGCGTGTAGCAGGCCACGCCGTTGCCGAACTCGTGGTCGTTGACCAGCTTCACCGCGTCGGCGAAGTCCTTCACGCGCACACAGCAAAGCACAGGGCCGAAGATCTCTTCCTTGTAGATGCGCATCTCGGGCGCGACGTGGTCGAACAAGGTGCCGCCGAGCCAGAAGCCCCCTTCGTGGCCGGGCACCGTGAACCCGCGGCCGTCCACCACCAGGTGCGCGCCGCTCTTCACACCGTCGTCGATGTAGCCGCAGATGCGGTCGAGCGCCTGGCGCGTGACGATCGGGCCCATCTCGGCGTCGAGCTCCATGCCGTTCTTGATCTTGAGCGTGCGCGCGCGTTCGGCGAGGCGGGGCACGATGCGGTCGGCCACGTCGCCCACGAGCACCGCGACCGAGATCGCCATGCAGCGTTCGCCGGCCGAGCCGTAGGCTGCGCCGATCAAGGCGTCGACCGTCTGGTCGAGGTCGGCGTCGGGCATCACCACCATGTGGTTCTTGGCGCCGCCCAGCGCCTGCACGCGCTTGCCGAAGTGGGCGCCGCGCTCGTAGATGTAGCGTGCGATCGGCGTGGAGCCGACGAAGCTCAGCGCCTTCACGTCCGGGTGTTCGAGCAGTGCGTCGACGGCCACCTTGTCACCCTGCACGACGTTGAACACACCGTCCGGCAGCCCCGCCTGCTTCAGCAGCCCGGCCATGAACAGCGATGCCGACGGGTCACGCTCGCTGGGCTTGAGCACGAAGGTGTTGCCGCACGCCAGCGCCACCGGGAACATCCAGCACGGCACCATGCACGGGAAGTTGAACGGCGTGATGCCGGCCACCACGCCCAGCGGCTGGCGCAGGGTCCAGTTGTCGATGCCGGTGGAGACCTGATCGGTGTAGTCGCCCTTCAGCAGCTGCGGGATGCCGCACGCGAACTCGACGATCTCGATGCCGCGCGTGACCTCGCCTTGCGCGTCGGTGAACACCTTGCCGTGTTCGCTGGTGATCATCGCGGCGAGCGTGTCGCGGTGCGTGTTCAACAGCTCCAGGAACCTGTTGAGGACGCGGGCGCGGCGGATCGGCGGTGTGTCGGCCCAGGCGGGGAATGCATCGCGCGCCGCCTTGACTGCGGCATGCACCTCGTCGGTCGACGCGAGCGACACCTTGCGGGCCGCTGCGCCGGTGGCGGGGTTGAAAACCTCCTGGGCGCGGTTGCTGGTGCTGGTCACGACCTGGCCGCCGATCCAGTGCTGGACGGTGTCGGCAAGGGGCAATGGGGTGGCAGCCATGGCGGTCTCCTTCAGTCGTATGCGATGAAGCAGTCTAGGCCGCGATGGCTCGGCCACCAAGACGCGATTTCTGACTTCATTGTTCACTGTGGTGAACAATAGGGCCCTTGCCATTGGAGACAAACATGGACGGTGCCCGCATCCAGGCCCTGTGGTCCCACCTGCATGCGCTGGGTGTGCTGGCACGCCAGGGCAGCTATACCGCTGCGGCGCAACGGCTGGCCATCTCGAAGGCGGCGATGAGCCAGCGCATCGCCGAGCTGGAGCGTGCGGCGGGCGTGCCGTTGGTGATGCGCACGACGCGCTCGGTGCGGCTCACCGAGGCGGGGCAGCAGCTGGTCGACGCCACGCGCGAGGCCTTCGAGCAGATCGAGCGCAGTTTTGCCGGCGTGAAGGACACGGCGGGCGAGCCCCGGGGGCTGGTGCGGGTGACGGCACCGGTGGCGCTCGGGCGGCAGCAGATCGTGCCGCGCCTGGGCGACTTCCTGCGGCGGCATCCGGAGGTGCGCATCGAACTCGATCTCGCCGACCGCATCGTGCCGCTCGCGCAGGAAGGATTCGACCTCGCGATCCGCCACACCGCCGCGGCGCCGGAGACGCACGTGGCCTGGGTGCTGTGCGAGACGCGCTCGTGGCTGGTCGGCAGCCGGGCCTACCTGCGCCGGCGCGGCGCACCTGGCACGCCCGAGGAACTGGCCCGACACGAATGCCTGCCCTACCTCCGCCCTGGCGAAACGCCCACCTGGTCGTTCATGCAGGAAGCCGGCCGTCGCGGCGAGGCGCGCCGTGTCACGGTGCCGGTGCGCGGCAGCTTCGCGGCCAACAACAGCGAGGTGCTGCGCGAAGCGGTGCTCGACGGGCTCGGACTCGCGGTGCTGCCCGACTTCAGCGCACAGGCGGCGCTGCGTGCGAAGCGTCTGCAGCCGGTGCTGCCGGGCTGGCGCCCGGTCGGCGCGTTCGGCGAGCGCATCTACGCGATCCGGCCGTACAGCCCGGTGGTGCCTCGGGCGGTGCAGGTGCTGGTGGCCTACCTGCGTGAGGTGCTGGCGGGCGGGTTCACGCCGTGAGACCGCATGACGCTACGTCAGACGTGCTCCATCGAATGCTCGTCCGGCAGGGCCGTGTGCGCTGAAGAGGCGGTGAACAGCGGCGCGGCCATCACCGACCGCAGGTAGGGCGTGCCTTCGGTGTAGCCGGTTCCGCTCACAGGGCCGAGCATGCGCACCGCGAGGCCATGATGCATCTTGCGCCAGCCCAGCACCCGGGCTTCGAAGTCCGCCATGCGTTGCTGCACGGCCGCGTGCTCGGACGCATCGATACGACGCGACATGCGCGCGGCGCGGCAGGCGTCCTGCAACGTGGGCCACTGGTCGTCGATCTGCGCACGCAACTCCGGCACCGAACGGTAGCCGGGGGAGTCGAGACGCGCGGCACAGGGGCGCGCGCACAGCGCTTCCATGCGCTTGTAGGCCCGCGACTGGATGGCACTGGCGCCCTCCGTGTACTGCCGGAACACGCGGAACGCCTCGGGGCGCATCGTCGCCATCAGCGAAAACAGCGGGGCGGCCTCCTCGAAGGCCGCTTCGCACTGCAGCAGTCGCCGGCAGGCGTCGGCCGCCTGCCCGTCGTGCAGCGCGCGGATGGTGGCCTCGAGCGCGGTGCAGACGAACGAGAAGCAGGTCTCGAACGATTGCAGCACGCGCAGGAACAAGTATTCGTCGTGCAGCGTGTAGACCGGCAGCATCGTCCTCTGCAGCAGCGCCGCGTCCTCCGTCGAGCGCTGCCCGTTCACCTCGGCCACGAGCACCCGGGCCTGCGCGAGCGGATCGTCGGCACCGTCCGGCGCCGGCAGGACCGAGTAGCCGGAGCGGGCCAGCACCGGCGACAGCGCCCGCAGCCCGAGCCGGCATCGCTTGGCGATCAAGGCCCCATCGGGACGCATGCCGGGCAGCAGCAGTGCCTGCTCGCCCGACAACACACGCAGCTCGAACGCCAGCAGGTCGGTGACCAGCAGCGTCAACAGGTGGTCGCGCTGGGCTGCTGCTGCAGCGGCGCGGTGGCGGCCGTTGCCGCCGTCGGGCAGCGGCAGCAGTGCCAGCGCGAGGTAGCTTCGGTAGTCGTAGCGGCCGTCGTGTTTGTCGAGCACGACGTCGAGGAACGCCGCGAGCGTGCGACGGCAGCCGGCGATCGGGGCCTCGCCGTGCACCAGTCGGCGAGCCCGCGCCAGGGCCTCCAGCATCGGCCGCTCGACGAAATGCTTGCCGACCCGCCAGTACTCGCGCAGTACCGCGTCAAATGGAAAGGCGCTGCGCTGCGGGTTCTCGATCCATGCGTCGATCGTCACGTGATGCTCCTGGTCGTGACCCCTCCCCGCTGTGGTCCGTCGGGCGCGCCGTTCTGCGGTGGATGCGCAGTGCGTCGACGAGCGCGTGCACGTCGGCTTCGTTGTTGTAGTGATGGAAAGCGATGCGCAGCGCGGCACCCCGCGGGCTGCCATAGACACGGTGCGCCGCCAGCCCTTGCGCCAGGCGCGAGGGGTCTGCGTCGAGCACGGCCACCATGGGCCCGGCCGGAGGGTCGTCGCCCGCGAGCTGCTCGCCTTCGGCCTGCAGCCGCGCGTGGGCACGTCGTGCCAGATGCAGCACGTGGGCCTGCACCTCCTCGGGGTGCAGTGCCAGCAGCAGCCGCAACGAGGCATCGGCGGCATAGAGCGCGGCCACCGAAGGCGTGCCTGTCTCGAAGCGCCGCGCTTCGGCGGGGAAGTCGAGCCGCGTGGGATCGAACGACATCGGCGCGACGCGACCCATCCAGCCCGTGAGCGACGGCGGCAGGTCTTCGGTGCCGGGATGTCGGACATACAGGAATGCGAGGCCGCCGAGTCCCAGCAGGTACTTGCTCGTGCCCGCCACGAGATGGTCCGCACCAAGTGCCGGCGCGTCCACCGCCAGCACGCCGGCCGCCTGGTAGGCATCGACGAACACCCTCGCGCCCGCGGCGTGTGCATGCGCGGCGATCTGCCGCACCGGCAGCACGGCACCGGTGCGATACGACACGAGCGGAACCGAGACGAGCGCGGTGCGTTCGTCGATCGCCGCGGTCCATGGCGCCAAGGCACTCTCTGCGTCGCCGTGCCCGGGTTCGACGTGCAGTACCTCCGCGCCCCGGCTGCGCTGGGCCAGCCACACGTGCGAGATCGACGGAAACTCTTCGGTGCAACTGACAATGCGCCGCCTGCGCTCGAACGACAGTGTGGACGCCACCTGGTACGCGCCGATGCTCGCGTTCGGCATCAGCCCGATGTGCTCGGCCGTGGTGCGCAGCAGCGCGGCCGCCTGCTCGCGGACCGCCTCCACCTTGTGTTCGTACGCGGCCCACGGCGTGCCGGTGCGGTGCACTTCGTCGAGCATCTCGGCGAACGCGGCGTCCAGGCCGCGGTGGCGTGCACCGAGGCTGCAGCTCGCGAGGTAGGCCGCCTCACCCAACGCCGGGAACTGGCGACGAAATGCTTCGGCACCGAGGTGGCCGGCGGCCGGCGCGCTCATCGAGGGGCCTCTTGCGGCTGCCGGTGCCCCATCGGGCCGAGGGCCGTGAGTTCGCTGCGCACGTCCCACAGCGCGGGAAAGAAGCGCGAGCCCACCAGCTTGGCCAGGATGTCGACCGTGCGTCCCTGTGTCGTCACGGCGCCGTGGCCGTTGACGCGGATCGCCAGCTTGTAGTGCCGCGTGCGCCACAGCGCGATCGCCTCGTCCCAATCGAGCAACGACTCCGCCAGCCGGAACAGCCCGTGGTGCGGATCGCCCATGTAGATCTCGGGCAGGGTGGTGCGGTGTTGTGCGACGAGCCGCTCGAAGCCGGCAGCCAGCCGCGGTGTCTGCGTGCGCACCTGCCGCCATCCGGGCGAATCGAATCCCGAGCCGTGTCCGAGCGCGGTGCGCAGCGTCTGGAAGTCCCATGGCGGCAGGTGCCGCAGCATCTCCAACTGCTGCGTCAGCAATTCCACCCCGAGCACCGCACGACGCAGCAAACGGATGGCGGGTTCGATCTGCCGGTCGGCCATCGCCTGCTCGACGGCTGCCAGCTCGAAGCACGCGTGCTTGAGCCACAGCTCGGTCGACTGGTGTACGGTCTGGAACAGCAGTTCGTCCCGATGGACCATCTCCTCCGGCCGCCGCTGCAGCGACAGCAACGCGTCGGTGCGCATGTAGCGCGCGTAGTCGTCATCGCCTTCACCGTCGAGCACCTGGGTGGCGTAGTCGGGGGGAGTGGTGGCATGCGGGCAGAGGCTCATCGAGGACTCCGATGGACGAGCTTCGTTGAAGCAATGCCACGCCGCCAGGCCGTGAACCTGGCCGGACGGTGCGCGACATCGCCTTCGCGATGGGTCTCGATGATCCCGAACGAGGCCGCCGCGCACAAGCTACGAAGACGCGTAGCCCTGAGGGCCCTGGAGCCGGAACGGGGCCAGCGGATCGATGTCGCCCGTCCGTCTGCCGCCGGCCCGCCATTCGGTTCGCAGCGCCTCGACGACGGCGACGTTGGCCCGTTCGTCGCCTTGGAAGTACGCCTTGAGGAAGGTCTCCTCACTCACCCGGTCCTTCACCTTGCGCATCAGTTCGGTGCTGCGCGGGTAGTCGGTACCGTCGATGCGCGGCACGCCGAAGTAGATCTCGGTCACCACATTGGCGCCGCCTTCGTGGAGCACGTCGCGCAGCCTGTCGGGTAGCGGCGTGCCAGCGGTCATGCCGAAGGCGTCGTGCTGACGCCGGTGTGCTTCTTCATGAGCACGCAATCTGACGGTGTTGGTGATGCTCCCGCCCCAGGTGCGACGCTGAACGATGCGTCCGCTGTCACGGTCGTGGAATGCGCCCACGCTCCCCCACAGGTCGCGCGGGCCGAAAACACCGCCATGCGCGTTCAGCACCTCGTCCGGGACGCCGCCGGGGTAGCGGAGATCGAGATAGCGCTGCGGGTTGCGCGTGAACACGTCGCGCGCTGCCGGAGGCTTGGCACTATCGGGGCGATAGTCGGCGAAGCGCTCGTCGAAGCCGCGTTGCACCGCGCGTGCCATCCATGCCAACGTGGGCCGGAAGTACCGTGTCAACGGACGCAGACCCCGCTCGCCGGGCAGGTCGGGTTGCGGTGTCTCCCCCGGCAGGTAGAGCGCCCGTTCACGACCGCTGCGGTCGAGTGCCGTGACGCGTACGCCGAGTTCGTCGGCAGCCCGCTGCAGCCACTGATCACGCTCGCCCCTGCGCGCCGGCAGCATGCTGTGCGGCACCACGACGCCCGATGCGTGAACGCCGCGCTGCTTCAGCATCTGCAAGGCTTGCTCGAAGGCGCCGGTCTTGTCGCGGGCCGGCAACTCCGCATTCGCATTGCTCAGCACGAGGCGAGGCAGATGCGTCACGTCGCGGCCGTCCACGTTGACCGGCATCCCCGTGCGGTCGGCGAGCTGTTGAGCCTCGCTGCGGCTGAAGCCGGGTTCGAACACCTGCAGGGGACGGGCCGTCGCATCGGACGCGAGCACCTGAACCGCCTGGCGCGTGGCCTCCGCGACCGATCCCACGTTGCTGATCGCCACGGCATCACCGCGCGGGCGTGCGGCCTCCGACGGCGCCGACCATGCCGGCGTGTCGGCGCGACGCAGCAGCGAGGCTCGCGCGCTGCCCGTACCGTGCGAACCGGCGTCCCGATCGTGCTCACCGGAAGGAAGGCGAGGGCTGACCAAGATCTCTTTCTCCCGGCTTCTCTCGTTCATCGGCGGTAGTTCGTCCAGGCTGAAGTGACGCTCCGAGCGACTCCCGTGCACGGCTGGGCCTTCATTGACAGGGCCTGATGGCCTGTCGGTGGCGCGGGCTGCTGTTCCCGGAGTTCCTTGTCCCGGCGCCATCATGCGCGTGACGTAGCCGTCGATCAGCTCGACGGTGAGCTGCATGCCGTTCTGCGCTTCGCCAGACAAGGCACGAGCTTGTGTCATCGCCGCGAGCGCTCCGCTGGCGGACGCATCGGCCGCCCCGCCGTATTGCCTGACGGCCTGGACGTGCGATGCAGCGTCCGACGCGACGTCTTGCGAGGCCTGCTGTTGAGCGAGCAGCGGGCGCAGTGCCGCCACCGCCTCCTCGAGTGCCGGAGCCAGGCTGGCTCGCATCGTTTCGAGCTCCGACAGGCGAGCGGCCGCCTGGGCCGCGAGCTCGGCTGCACGTGCCGCTGCTTCCTGTGCTGGCTTCACCCGGCCGGCAGCGGTGCGTGCATGCGCTGCCGCCTGCAGCGCGAGCGGCTTGATCCGCGCCACCTCGGCCAGCAGCTCCTGCGCGCGGCTTTGTGCACCGTAGTACTCGCCAGGCGTGATGCTGCCGCCGCGTGCCGCGCCGAGGGCCTGCTGCGCCTGTGCGACGGCCGCATTCGCGGCGGCGGCCGCCGCTTCATACCGTGCGGCCGCCTGTTCGCTCTGTTGGCGAGCGGCCCGTGCCGATTCGCGAAGCTGCTGCAGCAGCGTGTCGCCCTGGCGAGCGACGGCGGCGGCCTGCTGCGCTTGTTCGCGCGCGGCAGCCGTCAGGCGCTCCAGCTCGTCGTGCGACGCACGCAGCTCGGCGAGTTGTTCCTCTGCCCGATCGACCCGCGCCTTGTCTTCGCGTGCCACCGTCTGGGCAAGCTGCAGCAGGTCCTCGGCTTGGACGAGCAATCGTGTGTGTGCAGGGGCGTCCTCCAGCAGCTGTTGAACAACGCCGGCTTGTTCATGCAGCGCGTCGATGTCGATGGCCCGCAGCTGGTCGATCAACTGGTTCGCCGTTCCGCCCAGCACTTCCTGCGTGTTCTCGATCAATCCGCGCTGTCCGGCATTGAAGCCGGAGACGGGGGTGGCCAGGTGAGGGTGCGTCGTCTCGGCGGGCAGTGTGGCCCGCAGTTCTTCGAGCAGCCCGGCGTACCGGTACAACTCGTCCTGTGCTTCGCTCACCGAACGCTGTGCGAGTTCGACCTTGTCGATCACCTCGAGGAACGTGCCGTCCACCTGGGCGACGACGTCCGGGTCGGCACCGTCCAGCGTGCCGGATGCAAGGGCATGCACCTCCCTCAGCTCGGAGGCCGACTGCAAGCGCTGCAGGTGCTCGAGTTGCTCCTTCGCATGGTGCAGTTTTTCGGCCACCGACCGGGCACTTGCGCCCCCGCCGCCGGTGAGCGCGAGGGGCGGCCGCTCGCGCGTCGCTCCAGGCGACGGTGCCTGCGGCCCGCCGGAAGGATCGACCTCGGTGCTCGGTGGACTGGTCACCGAGCGCGGGTCGATGCGCACCACCAGGGCCCACGAGCCGTCGCCGCGGCGGATGAACACCATCTCGAGATCGTCCAGCCACAGGTCGTCGAGGATGCGACGAGCCAGCGACCCGACGAAGGTGTCGTCGGCCGACCTTCGCGCGGGATCCGCGCCGAGGTCGTCGAGCTGGTCGCGCGGGACACCGATGACGAGTTCGCCCGGCACGCCGCCGCGCTCGATCTCGTCGACACGGCGGCGCAACCACCCTTCGATGTCCGTCGCCGAACGCCCAGGCGCGTCGAACTCGACGCGTGGCCTCGCAAACCGGTGCGTCGGCGCGAGCGGGCCCGGCACGTCGACCGGCGGTGCATCGAGCACTGGCGGAGGCTCGAGTTCGAGCCGTCTGCGCACCTCTGCATGGGTCAGGTCCGTCGTCACCCGCGGGCTGCGAAAGTCGTCGCCCAGTTCGTCTCGCCGTCTCAGGTAGTTGCGCAGCTCGTCGATCGAGCGGAAGCCCGGAGGCAGCGTGATCGCCTCTCCCCCGAGCCGTTCCCTGATCGCCAATGCTGCCGGGTGCGCGATGTCGCCCACCAGCTCGGTGGCGCCTTGTCTGCGCGCGAACTCCGCGAAACCGTGGACCAGCCGCCGGCCTTTGCCCGTGCCCCGGTGCTCCGCATCCACCTCGACCAGCTTGATGACGGCCTGCGGACCGTTGGGGCCGTCTTTCAGCTCGCCGAGCAGGAACCCGCCCGGTATGTCGAGCTGGTAGAGACCGAGCCCCTCAAGACGGCGGATGCGCATGGCGCCTGTGCTCGACGAGGCGTGAGCGGCAGGCGGTCCGTCCGAAGGGCCGGTCTCGCTCGTCGGTTGCCGGGGCAGCGCGGGCCGCTCGCCGCTTGTGATGTGCGGCCCGGACTGTGGCGTGGACGCGTCCCGACCGCTCGCGCTCGGGCTTTCGCCGGCGTCGCCACGCCGGAGCTCGAACACCAGTTCGAGGTCCTTCCGCCCCGAGCCGCGGAAGCTGACCTCGGTCACGTCGATGCCCATCGCATCGAGCGCGCGCAGGCCGGTCTTGCCCAGCACCGAACGGGCCGCGTCACCACCCTGCTCGAACGTCAAGACCGTCTCGACGTTCTGCACGTCGCGTATCACCAGCCGCTGGGTCGGATAGACACCGTAGTGCTGGAGCAGATCGACCAGCAAGCGGCTGCCGCTGCCGGGCGGCAGGGCGCCCCGGAAGATGTGCGTGACGACAATCTCTTCCTTGGGGCCCGGTGTGAGGGTGGGCGAACCTTCCTGCCCCGGGACTTCCACGCGCACGTGCACCTCGAACTCCGGCGCGGACGCGTGCAGTTCGTGACCGGATTCGGACCTCGAGAAGCGCACCTCGGCCATCGGGCTGCGACGCTGGCGCCGCGGCAGCAAGGGCGGCGGCGAGGCGGGTGGCGCACCGTCCGGCGGCTCCGTCGTGTGACGGGGCCGTGCGTCGGCCGAGTCGTCCGGCGCTTGTGGCGAGCCACCGGCCGCCGGCTCCTGCCTTGTCACGACCTCGATCAACCGCCTCACGTCGTCGGGTACCGCCCCTTGAGGGTCTTCGTCGATCTGCTGCGCGAGCCGGTCGATCGCCGCTTCGACGCGGCGCGCGATGACGGGGTTGTCGATCTCGTCGACGGCCTGGAGCAGGTCGCCGATCGCCTTGGAGAGAGGCGCGTCGTCCGTGGTGAGAGCGGGCCCGAACTCGATGTCCTCCGCCCCGCCGAGTCCGGCGAGTTCGTCGCTGCTGATGGCCGGCGGCACGGGGTCCTGCGTTCGCCCCGGGGTGTGACCCCGTGGGCCCTCGACGCCGGGCGCAGCGTTGGACAAGGGGCGCGTGGTGAGCACCGGTTGTGGTGCCCGCCTCGGGTTCGTCTCGGTCAGGGGGTTGTCGGGCGTGTCGGCGGTGCGGCCGTCGTAGACCGTGCCATGACGTCGCGCGTGGGGCGTTCCGGCCACGTGCGACTGGTATTGCTGGCGATAGTGATGCGCGTGGTGATGGTCGGGGTTGTCCAGCATGGACTGCGCGAGTTCGCCCGTGGCCTGTTCGAGATCGCCGCTTTCCAGAAAGCGCGCATAGATGTCGAGGAAGCGCGCTTCGGGCATGCCTTGCGGAATGGGAGCCGGCAGCTCCGGTCCGCCACGCAGCAGCACCTCCTCGCGCAGCTTCCACTGTGCGAGGCAGGCGCGCGACTCTTCACGGAAGTGGGCGTCGAGGTAGCTGTGCTCGTCTGCGGCATGCCCGACGTTCGGCACCTCGTCGTGGCTCAGTTCATGCCCCACGACGGACGCGATCTCTTCCGGGGTGAAGACGCGATCCTTGCCGTCCGGGCCCCGGCTGACGCGCGACACGATGGTGGTCTGGGAGACGGGGTCGTAGGTCGCGGCAGCACCGTCCGGCGTATCGCCGTAGCGGATCGTGAGCCCCGCCGCGAGCTTGCGTTTCAAGTGCTGCTGCAGTGCCGGATAGAGGGCGAGGATGCGGTCGACCTCGGGCCCCAGGCCGGTGGGCACCGCATCGCGGCGCAGCGCCTCGATCTGCTGCGCCTCTTCGGTGCCCGGTTCGATCCGCCGGCTGGTGCCGGTGGCATTCTCGATGCTGCTGGCACGCGCGATCCTGGCGTCGAGCTGGATCAGGTCGAACTGCTGCGGCAGCTCGTTGGCGACCTGTTCCAGCTCGGCTCGCAACGGGCCTCGGAAGCCAAGCGAGCGCCAGTTGTTCACCTGCTGCCGAGCGCCTTGCCATTGCTGCCGGGCAGCGCCCGTGCCCTCTGTCAGCAGGGTTTCGACCATCGAGCTGCGGCCCCGCAGCGTCGCGGGCCACCAGGACTGCGCCTGCGCGAGCCGGGGAAGGTAATCGCCCAGCAGTTCGAGCGCCTCGCCGTACTGCCGCGCGCCCTTGGCGCCGCCACCTTCTGCGCCGCGAACGTTGGGGGGCAACGCGTCGAACCTGGCACGCGCACGGGCCAGTTCGCTTCGCGCGGCTTCGATGCTGCCCCCCAGTGCGAGCGCCTCCACCCTGGCCTCCAGTTCACCGGGCGAGGGCAGGCGATGTGCATCGACGAAGCGTTTCAATGCCGACGACGGGCTCACCGGCTGGGCTGCGCCGTGGGGCCCACTGTCTGTCGCAGCACGCAGATGGGCCGGGGCCGCACGCACCGCGCGGGAACCGTGGGGGACAGACGAAGGCGTGGGGCCCGCGTGGCCCGCCGTGGCCTCCCGGGTGTCATGGCTGCGACGACCAGGCGGCACGGCAGCGAGCTGCAACGAGGCTTCGCTCAGGTTCAGCAGCGCCAGGGTGTCGACCAGGGCCCGGCTCTGGTCGACACGCAAGGGCGTGCGTGCCGGGGTCGTCGACGGGGTCGAAGGTGGGGGTGCTTTCGTCTGGCTGGTGCGCGTGCCGTTCGAACCGGGCGTGCCGGCCGCCGTTGCGCCGAGCGTCGTTGGAGCCGGCATCAGCAACGAGCCCGGCAATCCGGGCAGTGGGTGTCCGGCGGGCGACAACACAGAGGGAGTCGCGGCTGTAGAAGGAGCGCGCCCGCCTGCTGCGCGCGCCGCGGCGTGCCCTGCCAGCTCGGGCACCAGGTCCATCGCGAGGCTGAGCCACAACTGCTCTTCTTCGCCTGCGCGCAGCCCTTGGCCCGCGCCTTTGCTGGCGAGCTGGTGGATATCCCGCGCGACCGGCAGATATCCCGACCAGGCGACGCGGTTGGCCCAGACGGCAATCTGCGCGGCGGTGGTGCCTCCACCCGGCGTGGCGCGTGCCCGGGCGCCGTGCGCGAAGGCCCCGCCCAGCGCGGTCAGTGCAGCCAGAGACGAGACGACGGTGATGCCTTGCATGACGGTGTCCGCGCTCATCGACTGGCCCCGCGCACGCTCTTGCTGGTACATCTGCCTGAACGACGCAGCTCCGTAGAGCGTCAAGCCACCGACCAGCGTGCCCTGCAGCGCCGTGACGGCGGTCGATCCCGCAGTCGGTGCCGCGGCGCGCGCGCCCACGGTGCCGGCCGCGCCAGCCGCAACGCCCCGGCCGACGGGGATGAACGGTGTCGCGGTCATCACCAACAGGGCTGCCACGGTCAGACCCGTGACAAGCTTGGGGTTCTGGCGCGTCCAACGTTCGAAGGCTTCTTCTTCGTGTGCGCCGCCGGTGAGCACGCGCATCGCGATGCGGCCGTCGGTACCGACCTGGGCCCGACCGTCTTCCATGACTGCAAGCGCTGCGTCCGAGCCGGGCAGGGTGTTGTCGTCGACGAAGGCATCGATGCTGTCGTAGCGGTCGGCCTGCTCGGCGCCTTCGGCGACCAGCCCGTCGACGACTGCGTGCGTGCGGCCCTGCTCGTCCTGCAGGCTGTAAAGCAGCCCGTTTCCGCGGCCGTTGCCATGGTCCTTCGATTGCATCGCGAAGCTGTAGCTGCTGACCACGATGCGATAGCCCGGTCCGCCCAGCGCTTTGCCTTCATCCTTCAGGCGTCGAACGACGGCGTCGACGACTCGGTTGTGCTCCGCCGAAGCCTCAGGTGCCGAAAACTCGGGACGCAAGGCCTGGCTGTCGGCCACGAGTCGTCGCAGCGCGTCCTCATCGCCCGCACGGTGCGCCTGGTTGCCCAGGTGGCGATGGACGTGCCACGCCCAGTCCTGGGCCATGCGCGCGGGGTCGGCCATGAACGCTCGCGCCTGCACCGCCGGATCCAGCGGATCTCCGTGGGCGACGAGGGCGGCGTGCACGTCCGCCTGGGCGACGTCGGCGAGGGCGTTGCGCTCGAATTCGGCGCCCGTGCCCGCCGGCCGGGCGGCGTCGCCGGGCGCTGCAGGGCCACCGCGTGCTTCTGCCAGTTTCAGCGCGGCGGCAGCCTGCTGCCAGCGTGATTGCGTCTCGCGCACCGCGGTCTGCGCCCTCACGAACTCTTGCGGCAACTCGCGCTGGAAGGCGTCGAGCTCCTGTTGAGCGCGATCGCGCTCGGCCTTGGCCTGCTGCGCGGCCTTCGATCTCACGGGCAGGCTGTCCTCGCGCTGCTGCTTCTTGCTCTTGGAAAGGCCGAACAGGTCGAACCCGCTGCCGAACCCGCCTCCCGAGCCCGTCGCCGCGTTCAGATCCTGCTGGTGGCTGGCCTGCGCCTTCTGGCTCGATGCGTCTTGCCGGTTGTAGTGCTCCTGAGCCTTGGCCGCCTGGGCCTGCAGCGATGCCTGTCGCGCGGCGAGCACATCGCTTTGCGGAACGGCGTCCAAGCGCTTCGCCGCTTCGATCATGCGCAGCCGGGCCTGCGCTTCGGAGTGCGCCGCATCGAACACGGTGGCCTGGTCGCGCAACCACTTCGCTTCCGCCTGCCGCGCCACCGGGAGCCGGGCCGCGGCAGCCCGGCTGGCGCGAGCCTGTTCTGCCGCGTAGAGCATCTCGAAGCGGGCATAGCCGGCATCGGCCCGCATCCTTGTCCAAGCGTCCTGCGCCGCGCGTCGTGCGCCTTCCTTGTCGGCGCTCGCGGGGAGCTTCTCCAGGTTTTTCTGCGCCGTCTCCCAGGCCGAATAGAGCTCGCTGCCCTGCACGGATTTCGCCGCGTCGAGCCAGGCGGGAGGTCGGCCTCCTGCCTGCGCAGGGACGCGGGTCGAAGATTGCGGCGAAGGCAGCGCCCGCGCGATATCGCCGGCGGGAGGGCTGGAAGCATTGAGAACGATCATGTCGACGGGTGGCCGGTGGCGGTAGGCCTGGCCGGCATGCAGCGGGGTGAGGTGGAACAGCCGGTCGGCATCTCATGGAGATGCCTCCTCCACGGAGAGGGGCTGGCGTCGAGCAGGGGGAACTACCTACATCGTAGGCAGGCTCGACGCGCAGGGGCGCTACGAGGGCCCGGAAAATCGTTTCGCCGCGTGAGCGTGGTCGCGCGGACAAAAAAAAGCCCGCCCGAATAACCCGGGCGGGCTGTTTGAAGTCCTTGGTAAGAAGGACGTCGTTGGGATTCGCAGGGTCTTGTCGCGTCTTTTCGTGCGCAGTCCAAGAACCCAAATTCCGTGTGACAGCAGATGCAGAAACTGTAATCGTGGCCCTCGGGGGTCGCATCCCTCAGATGAGGGAGCGCAAGGCGTTTGGGGCCTTTTTGGGACCACGAATGTGCAAGCGTTGGTAACCGAGACGGCTAAATCGCGTCATTGGGTAAGGGCGTACCGAGCTAAAAAGCGATGCGCACTACCCACATCCAAGCCCCACGCGCCCCTTGTCTATGATCTTGAGCGGCGTCAAGGAGCGGAGCTTGCCCCGGTGCGATGCTGCACATCGTGCCGGGCAGCGCCGCAGCCCGCTCACCTGCTCATCCAACAACAAGGAGTTCGCCATGAAGATACTGATCGCCGTGGACGGCAGCGCTTTCACGAAGCGCATGCTGGCCTACGTCACCGCCCACGACGAGCTGTTCGGCCCGGCACAGGAGTACACGGTGCTGACCGCGGTGCCCGCCGTGCCGCCCCGCGCCGCGGCCGTGATCGACAAGGAAACCCTGACCGACTACTACGCCGAAGAAGCCGAGAAGGTGCTCAAGCCGGTGCGGACCTTCCTCGAGAAGCAGGGCCTGAAGGCGAAGTCCACGTTCAAGGTGGGTCACCCCGCCGACGCCATCTCGAAGACCGCCTCCCAGGGCAAGTTCGACATGGTGGTGATGGGCTCGCACGGCCACTCGGCACTCGGCAACCTGGTGCTCGGCTCGGTGGCGACCAACGTGCTGGCCAACTGCAAGGTGCCGGTGCTGCTGGTGCGCTGACGCACCCAGGGGGTGTCAGGCGGCCGGGCGTGCTGCCAGGCCATCGAAACAGGTCGACAGCAGGTACTCGATGATCTGCTCGTCGCTGTACTGGCCGCCTGCCTTCAGCAACCCCAGTACCGGGTCGCATGCACGCGCGAACAGCGTGTAGAGCACCACTTCGGCCGGCACCGACCTGTTCAGGCTGCCGGCCGATTGCGCCTCGGTGATCCAGCCGCCGAGCTTGTCGCTCAGCGCGAACAGCCGGTTCATGTATTCGCTGTTGCCGACCAGGGCCTGCCGCAGGCTGGAGTTCTGGGCCGGCAGCGACGGCATTTCACCAGCGAGTTGCACCTCCATCGTCCAACGGGCCACCGCGCGCAATTGCTCGAGCGGAGCAGGCTGCGGGGATGCGGCGGCCAAGCCGTCGACGAACTCGATGGCGCGCTGCAGCACGCGGATCATCGCTGCGGCCGCCAGCTCTTCCTTCGAGGTGAAGTGCTTGTAGAGGCTGGCTTTCGCGATCCCGACATCGGCGGCGACCTCGTCGACCGTCATCAGATCGAAGCCCTTCTCGGCCAGCAAGCGGTTGACCGAGGCGACGATCGCGTCTTCGCGTGCACGCAGCACCTGTTCCTTGAATGAGAGGCGAGCCATGGGGCGGATTCTATGCCGCGGCGCGCGCATGAGAACGAATCAGTATTGAAATGAAACCGATTGGTCGTTGCTAAAACTGACAAGTTGAAAATTAATACTGATCAGTCACAATGCGCAAAAGGCGCCCGGATGAGCGCCCCGGCTGGCGGGGGGAGGGTGTTGTCCACTCAAGGAGATACCCATGGCACTTTTGCGACTGCTGCTCGCACTGGCAGCTTCCTCCCTGATCGCCGCCTGCGGCGGCGGCGGTGATGATGACGACGAGGCCGCGTCCGCGACGCTTGCCCAGACCGTGCAATCCTCGGCCAAGACCGACGCGGACGGCGATGGCTTCAGCCTGCTGCTGGCCGCCGTCCAGGCTGCCGATCCTTCGGTGGCGGCGGCCTTGAACGGCAGCAGCAAACTGACGGTGTTCGCGCCGACGAACGCCGCCTTCCAGCAATTGCTGGCCGAGCTGGGCGTGACCAAGGAGCAATTGCTGGCCGACCAGGCGCTGCTGACGCAGGTGCTGACCTATCACGTGGTGAGCGGGGAGGTCGCTCGTGCCGACGTGCCGCTCGGCCAGCCGATCGCCACGCTCGAAGGCGGCGTTTTCAAGGTGGAGGCGCAGGGCGACGGGCTCGCCGTCACCGACGAACGCAACCGGGTGGCAGCGATCACGGCCACGGACGTGCGGGCGAGCAATGGCGTGCTGCACACCATCGACAAGGTGCTCCTGCCCGGCGACAAGGACATCGCCGCAACGGCCGCGGCCAACCCGGAGTTCAGCATCCTCATCGAAGCGCTCGAGGCCGCGGACCTCACGTCGGCACTGCAGGCCGATGGTCCGTTCACGGTGTTTGCGCCGACGAACGCGGCTTTTGCCGACCTGCTGGGCGAACTTGGCGTGACGAAGGATCAGTTGCTCGCCAACACCGACCTGCTGACGCAGGTGCTCACCTATCACGTGGTGAACGCGCGAGTCTTCAAGGCGCAGGTGCCGATCGGGCAGCCGGTGACGAGCCTGCAGGGCGGTACGTTCACGGTGGGAGCGGATCTGGCGATCACGGACGGCGCGGGCAGGCGCTCGAACCTGGTGGCGACCGACGTGCTCGCGCGCAATGGCGTGATCCACGTGGTCGACAAGGTGCTGCTGCCGGAGTGACCGGCAACGCTTGTCGCTGGGACGATCAGTAGCGGTACAGGTCGCCGAAGTCGGTCTTGCTCTCGGCGATCGACTTCTTCGCGGGCGCGAAGCTGCGTTCCAGCGGCACCAGGCTGGCCTCGAGGCCGAGCACGGTGCCCAGATCGGCAGGGTCGACCTCGGGAGCAGGCGCTTCGCGGTGCACCAGCGACTGCATCCAGGAGGGGAGTTCGAAGTTGCCCATGATGAAACCTCTTTCGGCGAACGGGCGGTGGGACTTGAGTCAGTACAAACGAGTGTGCGCGCCTCGCCCGTTTTCCGGTATCCCGAGATGGGGGGACAACCCCCCGTTGTTCACCCCTAGTTCATGGGGGAGCGTGGCGCGCAGGCGTCACTCGATGTGACGGCGGCGGACTCAGGCGTCGCGTTGCACGCCCGCGCGGCCCCGTTCCACTTCGAACACTGCCTGCGTGTGCAGCCGTGCCTCGGCCGCGACCGGGAACGCCGTGGCCCGGAACTCGCAACGCGCCGATTCGGGCCGCAGCTCCACCAGCGCATAGCCGCGCTCGTCGCTGCGTGCATGCACGAGGTCCGGGTTGGCGTAGCGGATCACGCTCATCACGGCGTCGGGCAAGCCACGCGTGGTGATGGAGCTGGTGACGAATTCGCTGGCGACGACCGGTGAGCGCGGATCGTTCGGGTGCACGCGCAGCTGCGCCGCCACGTGGCGGTGCACGTCGCCGCCGAGCGCGATGACGTCCTGCACGCCGGCCTCGGCGATGGTGCGCAGCAGCCGTTCGCGGGCGCGGGGGTAGCCGTCCCAGCTGTCGCTGTAGACGCTGCGGCCCAGCGGCGTGTCGATGCCCCACGGGCTGATCTGGCTCGACTGGCCGAGCAGCTTCCAGGTGCGCGCGCTGGTGGTGAGCCCGTCGTGCAGCCAGCTTTCCTGCTCCGGCCCGAACACGGTGCGGGTCTCGTCGGCCAAGGCCGGGCAGCTGTGCAGCAGCCGCCCGCCGGCCAGTTCGTCGACGTTGCAGGCTTGCAGGCTGCGGAACTGGCGCGCGTCCAGCGTCCACAGTTCGGCCAGCTGACCCCAGGCATAGCGGTCGTGGATGCGCATCGACGGGCCCTTCGGCGCCATCGACGGCGACACCGGCATGTGCTCGAAGTAGGCCTTGTAGGCCGACGCCCGGCGCCGCAGGAAGGCCTCGGCGTCGCGGCCGGTCCACGAGTGCATATCGGCGTAGTCGTTCTCGACCTCGTGGTCGTCCCAGGTCAGCACCCACGGGTGGGCGGCGTGCGCCGCCCGCAGGTGGGGGTCGAGCTTGTAGGTGGCGTGGCGGCGGCGGAACATCTCCAGCCGCGTCGGCGGGCGGCCTTCGTGTGCGCGCATCATGTAGTCCGGGTTGGTGGACTCGTAGATGTAATCGCCGACGAACAGCACGAAGTCGAGATCGCGCGAGGCGATCTCGCGGTGCGCCGCGTAGTGGCCCTGCTCGTAGTGCTGGCACGAGGCCAGCGCGAGCCGCAGCCGCTGCAGCGGTGCATCTTCGGCCGGCGCGGTGCGGGTGCGGCCGATCGGGCTGACCGCCTCGCCGCTGATGAAGCGGTAGAAGTAGCTGCGCCCGGGGACCAGGCCGGTCACTTCCACATGCACGCTGTGCGCATGCTCCGGGTGCGCCGCGATCTCTCCGCGCTGCACTACCTTGCCGAAGTGCTCGTCGTCGGCCAGTTCCCAGCGCACCGGCAGCGGCAGCTCCGGCAGCCCGCCGCCTTTTTCGTAGGGCTCGGGTGCAAGGCGTGTCCACAGCACGACCGAGTGCGGGCGCGGCATGCCGCTGGCGACACCCAGCGTGAACGGGTAGTCGGTGAAACGGGGCTTCTCGAAGGCAGGCGGCCGCGCGTGCGGCCCGGTGGAGGCCGTGAACAGGCTGCCCAGTGCAACGGCGGCGGCGCTGCGGGTCAGGAGGGTGAGGGCGTGGCGGCGGTGCATCGGCGGCAAAAACGGCAGGCCTGGATTGTGAGCCGGCCCGCCGGGCTTGGTTCACACCCGTCAGCCGACGGTGTGCGCTTGTGCCGTGCCCGTCACCGGTGGTGCCGGATCGCCCAGACGATGCCGATGACGAACAGCGCCGCTGCCGCCCATTCCGCGAGCACCGGCCAGCGCTGCTCATAGACATAACCGTAGGCCAGCGCGAACAGCGTCTCGCTGACGATCAGCTGCCCGGCGAGCGAGGTCGGCAGGCGCCGGCTGGCCAGGTTCCACAGCCAGGTCGCGACCCAGGAGGCGCCGAACCCCATGACGAGCGAGACGGCGAGGAACAGCGGCCATTGCGCATCTCGCGCCGCGGGGCTGGCGGTTCCCGGCTCGGCCAACACGGCCAGCGGCAGCAGGCCCAGCAGCGTCGCCACGCCCAGCAGGTTGGTCCACACATCGTTGGGCAGCGTCGGGTGGCGCTTCATCCAGCGCGCATTGAGCAGCGCGAAGGCCGTCCAGCTGACGAGCGCGGCCACTGCGCAGGCGAGGCCCCAGCCGAACATCGGGCCGGTGCCGCCGTGCGTGGCGCTCCAATGCATCAGCGCGAGGCCCGCCGCGGTGCACAGGGCCCCCGGTGCAAGCCGTGCCAGCCGCAGCCCGGGCGGCCGGCCGATGCACAGCAGCCACAGCGGGATGGTGCCGATGATCAGCCCGGTCAACGCGGTGCCCGCCCAGCGCACGGCATAGACGACCAGCAGGTAGTACAGGCTGTTGCCGAGCCAGCCGAGCAGCAAGGCCGCGGCGAGCACGCGCGGCTGCAGGTGCGGACGGGCGCGGCGCCACGCCCACGCCATGCCGGCCACCGAGATCGAGGCATACGCGGCATAGCGCCCGAGCGTGACCTCGACGCTGCCGTAGGCGTCGACCAGCCGGGGCAGCACGAACACCAGGCCCCACAACGCGCCAGCGGCCAGCCCGGCCACGATGCCACCGGTGATCTGGCGGGCGTCGGTGCTCATTCGGTGCCCTCGGTCGGCGGTTCTGGAAAGGGCAGCAGCGCGGCGCTCGCGCCTTCGATCAGTGCGTCGCCGATGCGGCTGATCAACGCGGCGCGCACGCCGGGTTCGTGCAGTTCGTCACCGAGCCGCCAGCGGTGCCAGTAGAGCGCGATCTCCAGCGTCACGTCCGGGTGGATGGGGACCAGCTCGCCGCTGTCCAGCCACGGCTGCACCTGCACCTGCGGCACCACGCCGACGCCCCAGCCCATGCGCACCGCGCGCACGTAGGCCTCCGACGACGGCACGAAGCGCTCGCGCAACCGGGGCGACGGCAGGCCGAACGCGCGTGCGACCCAGTGCGTCTGCATGTCGTCCTTGCGGTTGAACACGAGGAAGGGCACGTTGGCGAAGTTGCCGCGGTGCAGCCCGCGCGGCAACTCGCGTGCGATGAACGCCGGGCTGGCGACCGCGATGTAGCTCATCACGCCCAGCGGCGCCACGCGACACCCGCGCAGCGCCTGCCCCACCGTGGTGACGCAGCCGAGCACCGCGCCCTGGCGCAGCCATTCATGCGTGAAGTCCTGGTCGTCGACCACCAGTTCGAGCGACACGCCCTCCTGCACGAGCGGGTCGAGCGCGGGCAGCACCCAGGTGGCCAGGCTGTCCGCATTCACCGCGATCGGCAGCCGTTCATCAGGCCGGGCGGCGGCTTCCAGCTCGCGCTCGGCGTCGGCACGCAAGGCCTGCCACTGCCGTGCGAAGCGCAGCAGCACCTTGCCCGGCTCGGTCAGGCGCAATGGGCGGGAGCGCACCACGAGCAGCTGGCCGACCGCCGCTTCCAGGGCCCGCAAGCGTTGCGACACGGCCGACTGCGTGATGGACAGGCGCGTGGCGGCACGTTCGAAGCTGCCTTCGTCGACCAGTGCGGCCAGGCATTCGAGCGCAGCGGGATCGAAGTTCTGCATAAGCTTCGCTAATGTTGAGCGAGAAATATTCATCTCGCTTCATCAATGTTACGCGAGGAGCAAAATGGCCGGATGACTTTTGCCGACACGCTCGCCGCCCAGCACGCCGCCGCCTCCGCCGGTGCGCAGGGCCTGCTCACGATGGCCGGGCTGATCGTTGCGATCGGCGCGCAGAACGCGCTGGTGCTGCGCCAGGGCCTGGCCCGCACGCACGTGTGGCAGGTGGTGGCGTTGTGCACGGTGTCGGACTGGCTGCTGACGGCGCTCGGCGTCTTCGGGCTCGGCGCGTTGATCGCAGCGTCGCCCTTCTGGCTCGAAGCCTGCCGCTATGCCGGCGCTGCATTCCTGTTCGCCTACGGCGCCCGCGCCGCATGGAAGGCGTGGCAAGGCCCGGCCGAGGCGCTGGTCGCCGCCGGGCCGGCGCAGAGGCTGGGCCCCACCGTGGCCGCCACGCTGGCCATGACCTATCTCAATCCGCACGTCTACCTCGACACCGTCGTGCTGATGGGCACGCTCGGTGCACAACATGCAGGCGAGGCGCGCATGGCTTTCGTCGGCGGGGCCGGCCTGGCATCGGCGCTGTGGTTCTCGGCGCTCGGCTTCGGCGCGGCTGCCGCCTCGCGTTGGCTGCGGCAGCCCGGGGTGTGGCGCGGCATCGACGCTGCCATCGCCGGGGTCATGTTCTGGATGGCCGCCCAGCTGGCCCTGCAACCGCTACAACTCTGAAACCGACTCGAGCCTCAAGCACTCACAAGGAGCCACAGCATGAGAGTCATCGTCCTCGGCGCCGGCATCATCGGCGTCAGCACCGCCTGGTACCTGCGGCAGGAAGGCCACGAGGTCACCGTGATCGACCGGCAACCCGACGCCGCACTCGAAACCAGCTTCGCCAACGGCGCGCAGATCTCCGTCAGCTTCTGCGAACCTTGGGCCAGCGCCGAAGCGCCGCTGAAGGTGTTGAAGTGGCTGATGCGCGACGACTCGCCGTTGCTGTTCCGCCCCAAGCTCGATCCGCAGCAGTGGCGCTGGGGTCTGGGCTTCCTGATGCAGTGCTCCGATACGGCCTTCGAGCGCAACGTGCGGCAGCTCGTCGCGCTGGGCCGCTACAGCCATGAATCGCTGAAGGCGCTGGTGGCGCAGACGGGCATCGAGTACCACCGGCTGGAGCGCGGCATCCTGCATTTCTTCTCCAGCCAGAAGGACCTGGAGGCCGGCGCCGCCGGTGCCGAGCTGATGCGCAAGTACGGCGTGGACCGTCAGGTGCTGAGCCGTGAAGAGGTGCTGAAGATCGAGCCCTCGCTGGCGCACTTCGCGCCGCACATCGCCGGCGGCACCTACACCGCGAGCGACGAGTCCGGCGACGCGCTGCTGTTCACGCAGGCCCTGGCACGGCGTTGCCAGGCGGCCGGCGTCGAATTCCTGTTCGACCACGACATCGCAGGCTTCGACAGCGACGGCGCCCGGGTGAGCGCCGTGCACGTCAGCCGGCGTGCCGATGGGCACGACAGCCGCCTGAAGGCCGACGCCTTCGTCGCCGCGCTCGGCTCCTACACCGCGCCGCTGCTGCGCCCGCTCGGCGTGCACCTCAACATCTACCCGGCCAAAGGCTACTCGGCCACATTGCGGCTGAAGCACCCGGAGCGGGCCAGCGTCGTCAGCATGATCGACGACGCGCGCAAGATCGCCATCTCGCGCCTGGGCGACAGGGTGCGCATCGCCGGCACCGCCGAGCTGGCCGGCTTCGACACCCGGCTCGACACACCCACCGCCCGCGTGCGCTGCGAGGCCCTGATCCGCCGGTACGAAGAGATCTTCCCCGGCGTGGCCGACACCACCGAGCCCAACTACTGGACCGGCCTGCGCCCCAGCACGCCGACCAACATTCCCTACATCGGCCGCAGCCGGCTCGACAACCTGTGGGTCAACGCCGGCCACGGCACGCTGGGCTGGACGCATGGTGCGGGCTCGGGCCGCGCGCTCGCCGAGCTGATGAGCGGGCGCCGCCCGGCGCTCGACTTCGGCTTCTTCGGCGAAGAGGCGGGCGCGTTCGCCGCGCCCAAGCGCCAGCGCGTTCCGGCCTGACGCTTCAGCACCGCCTCGCCTGCCTGGGCAACGCCCCGGCAAGTGGGCGACATTCCTTGCACCCGGCCCCATTGCGGGCGGCACCACCCCGAACGGAGGGCACACGGCACGTGTGTCCTGCGGGGGCTTGCTCTACACTGCCCGCTCATCGAACACGGGATGGCGGGGAATGCAAAGGGCGACCAAAACAGCCTGCATCGAGCACGCGCGCAGTGCTCGAATCCATACGGCACGACGTGCCGGGAAAGCCGCATCGAAGCACTCGACGCCGCGGCCGCGGTCTGCCGCCCCCCTGTCGGCCCTCATCTGCGACCGGCCTGAAGCCGCCGGTTGTTGCAGCCCCTACACCCCACCCGCATCCAAACGCAGGAGCACACCATGGCGGACATCAACCTCTTCGCTCGACTGAACAACCTGTGGAAGGGCTTTGTTTCTCTCTGGGTCGCCGACGTCGAGAAAGAGCATCCCGAGATCGCGTACGAGAACGCGATCAACGGCATGGTGACCAAGTACTCGCGCCTGAAGAATGCCACCGCCGCCATCGTGCGACGCCGTGAAGAGATCGAGTCCAGAGTCAGCTCGCAGCGCACCGCACTCGAGCAGGTCTCGACCGAGCTGGAGGCCGCCCTCGTCACCAACCAGGACGACCTCGCGCTGGTGCTGTTGCAGAAGAAGTCGGCCATCGAAACCGAGCTGACCGGCCTCGCCACCGAGGCGGAGCAGGCCCGCGCCGATGCCGAGGACGCGAAGAACGCGCTGCTGTCCGTCAAGAGCGAGATCGGCAAGCTGAAGGAAGAGCGCGATCGCATGCTCGCGAAGATGCAGAGCGCGAAGGCCCGCGTGCAGATCCAGAACCAGCTCGAAGGGCTGAGCGTCGACGCCGACGTGCAGGCGCTGGAGCGCGTGCGCGAGCACATCAAGAACACCATTGCCGAAGCCAACCTCGGCAGGGAGCTGCACGAGTCCGACCTCGACGTGCGCCTGAACAAGCTGCGCCAGCAGGCGGGCAACATCACGGCACGAGCGCAGCTCGACGAGCTCAAGCGGCAGCGGGCCGCGGCTCAGCAGAGCAGCACCAAGCAGATGTGAACCGGCGCCGGTGATGCACGAGCCCGTCCCGGTCAGCCGCCCCGCGCCCAGCGGCCCGCGTCCGCCGTTGCCCGAGTGGGCGCAGGCGGTGCGGCGCAAGTACATCGGCGACGAGGCGTCGATGTTCGTGCTGCACGGCAACGTGTATGACGAGATCTTCTGGAACGGCCGCTACTGGCACCTGGTCGAGTTCCTGTGCGACGTGCTGCTGCACGACAACAAGGACACCGTGGCGGTGTTCGATCCGTCCGCCGGCGTGCGCTACGCCAAGCGCACCAGCAGCCTGCCGGAGCCCGCGTTTCCCGAAGGCGCCAGCGCCGACCAGACCCTGGCGCAGCTCGAAGACGAGATCATGGTGCGCCACCGCATGGCGCTCATCGTGCCCTATGCCGGCAGCGTGGTGCCGCCGGGCGAGGAGAACTTCCTCAACGAATCCGACCGGCGCGCCGCGATCCGCCTGCACCGCTGGACGCTCAGCCCCCAGTTCAAGCGGCGCGACAACGTCGTCTTCCTGCTCACCGAATCGCTGGCCGAATTGAACGCCAAGATCGTCGCCAACCCGCGCGTCGCCGCCGTCGAGCTGCCGCTGCCCGACCTCGCGCTGCGCACCGAGGTGATCCGCCAGGCCGACAAGTCGCTGACCGACGAGCAGGTGCGCCGCCTCGCCTCGCACACCAGCGGCCTGCGCGCGGTGCAGATCGCGCAGATCCTGACGCCCGCGCCCGATGAAAGCCTGCCCGACGAGGAACGCCGCCGCTACGTGCGCAGCCTGCTCGGCGACTCGCCCGATGCCGAAGCCCGGGCCGACAAGCTGACCGCGCTCACGCGCGGCATGGACGCACAGGAGATCCGCCACCTGATCGATCCGGCGCGTGCACTGCAGGACGAGCCGAAGCGAGGCGATGTGTCCGACGAGCTGATCCAGCTCGTGCACCGCCGCAAGCGCGAGATCATCGAGAAGGAATGCGCCGGGCTGATCGAGTTCACCAGCACCGGGCTGGGCCTGGAGGCCGTGGGCGGCAACGAGGCCATCAAGCAGGAGCTGATGCAGATCGCTGCCGACGTGCGCAGCGGCGATCGCAAGCGCTGCCCGATGGGGCTGATGTTCGTCGGCCCGATGGGCACCGGCAAGACCTTCGTGGCCAAATGCTTCGCGGCCAGCTCCGGCCTGAGCGCCGTCACGCTGAAGAACTTCCGCTCCAAGTGGGTCGGCTCCACCGAAGCCAACCTCGACAAGGTGTTGACGATGGTGAAGGCGCTGGGGCCCATCATCCTCATCATCGACGAGGGCGACCGCAGCTTCGGCTCCGGCTCCGAAGACAGCGACGGCGGCACCTCGTCGCGCGTGATCGCCAAGCTCAAGGAGTTCATGAGCGACCCCGACAACCGCGGCGTCGTGCTGTTCATCCTGATGACCAACCGGCCCGACAAGCTCGACACCGACATCAAGCGCGCCGGCCGGCTGGACCGCAAGATCCCCTTCTTCTATGCCGAGCGGCCCGAGGAAGTGGAGAGCGTGCTCGACGCGCTGTTCAAGCGCTACGGCGTGGCCGCGGTCGACTGGGTGCAGGAGCGGGAGCACGTGTCAGCGCCGCTGGTCGGCTGTTCGAACGCCGACCTCGAAGCGGTGACGCTGCTCGCGGTGGCACAGGCTGGCGAGCGGCCGGTGGGCGCGGCAGAGTTGCGCGCCGCGGTCGCCGACTACATGCCTTCGCGCGACGCGACCATGCTCAGCTACATGGAGATGCTCGCGGTCTTCGAGGCATCACGGCGCAGCATGCTGCCGGAGCGCTTTCGCGAGCTCGATGCCGCCGACCTCAACCGCCGCCTGCGCGAGCTCAGGTCGCAGCTGAAGCTGTGAGCGCGCGCAGCCCGCATCATCCTTCCATCGAAAGGACACCCCCATGAGTTTCATCACCTCGCAGTACCCGCTCGAGATCCACCACGTGCAGGCCATCGTCCGCGCGATGCACGAGCTGTCGCTCACCGATGGCCAGCATGACGCCGAGCGCGTGATGCTGCGCGGCTTCTACGACAGCTGCCAGGGCGAGACCGGCGCGCTCACCACGTTCGAGGAATTGATCCGCGTGCCGCTCGACCTGTCGACGCTGGCCGAGACCTTTCCGTCCGCCGACCTGAAGGCGGCCTTCCTGCAGTCGTGCGTGCTGCTCGGGTATGCCGACGGCAAGTACTCGCAAGGCGAGCAGGCCAAGGTCAAGGCCTATGCACAAGCGCTGGGTGCCGACGACGCGCTGCTGAAGGAAGTCGAAGACGCGATCGCCGACCACCTGATGCAGCAGATCTCGCGCATCGAGAACCTCGACGCGCTGCGCGAGGTGTCGAAGGAAATGCGGCGCAGCTGACACAGCCGGGGGCTGCGGCGGCCGTGCCTCATGCCGTGGCCGACCGAACAACCCCTGCCGGCCTCATGCCAGCGCCGGGGCGGAGCTGCCGGCTTGTGCCGGCGCGCAGCCGCGAGAGGCCAGACGGGCGGTTGTGCGCCCGGGGGCTTTCGGTGTCCGGTGCGGCGGGCAACTTGAACGCACCGACCGTGTTCGCAAGCTGTGAGGCCTGTACGCGCAAGCTCTCCGCCGAAGCTGCCGACTCCTCCACCAGTGCCGCGTTCTGCTGCGTGTTCTCATCCATCTGCGCCACCGCCTGACTCACCTGCCCGATGCCCGCACTCTGCTCGCGGCACGCGGTGGAGATCTCGCCGACGATCTGCGACACGCGCTGAATGGAGGTCACGATCTCCTGCATCCTGGCACCGGTTTCTCCCGCCAGCGAGGTACCGGACTCGATGCGCTCCGCGCTCGCGGAGATCAATGTCTTGATCTCCTTCGCGGCGCCCGCGCTGCGCTGAGCGAGGCTGCGTACCTCGCTTGCAACGACGGCGAAGCCTCGCCCTTGCTCACCGGCGCGCGCGGCTTCCACGGCGGCGTTCAGCGCCAGGATGTTGGTCTGGAACGCGATGCCGTCGATCACGCCGATGATCTCGGCCACCTTTTGGCTGCTGTGGTGGATGTCCTGCATCGTGTCCACCATGCGGCTCACGGCCGCGCCGCCGCGCTGTGCCACCGCGGCTGCTTCCTGCGCCAGTCGGTCGGCCTGCTCCGCATTGCCGGCGTTCTGCGCCACCGTGCCGGTCAGCTCTTCCATGCTGGCGGCCGTTTCCTCGAGCGAACTGGCCTGCTGCTCGGTGCGCGCGCTGAGGTCCAGTGCGCCGGCCGAAATCTGCTGGCTGGCGGTGGCCACGCTGTCGGCATTCACGCGCACCTGCGACACCATCCGCACGAGGCTGTCCTGCATGTTTTTCAGCGCCATCATCAGCAGGCCGACCTCGTCGCGCCCGGCGGGCTCGATCCGGCTTTGCAGGTCGCCTGATGCCACCGCATGCGCGGCACGCCGTGCTTCGTCGAGGCTGCGGATCGTCGAGCGCGCGAAACTCCAGGCGAATGTGGCACATGCGAGCGCCAGCGTAAGTGCCGCGATGCCGAGCAGCGCTTCACGCACCCTCAAAGACTGCGCGCGGTCGCCCAGCGTGGTTTCGATCAGTGCAGTGGTTGCTGCGTTCAGTTCGAATTGCTGGCGGATGGCTGCAGTCGCGGCAGCAAAGTAGGCGTTTGGATCGTGCTCCAGCGCTTCGGCTTCCACCACCTGGGCCTGCGCCAGCGCCAGCGCAGCAGTCACCTGCCGCTTCAGTTCTTCGATGCGCGGTGCCAGCTCGGCTTGGTACTTCGGGTCGGCGGCCACAGCCTTGTCGAGCTCCCGAAGCACGCGCGCATGGTAGTCCTGCGCCTGCACCAGCAGCGCGTGGGCCTGCAGGCGTTCCTGCGGCGTGGCCTGCTTTTGCGTCAGCAGCCGTGCGCCGACGGCGCGCAGCTGCCCCAGCTTCTCCGTGAATTGGATGCCGTCGGTTGCTGTGGCCTGCATCGCAAAAAAGGTAGCCACCTCCGGGTCCAGCGCCCAGTTGTAATGGTCCACGGCCCGGTCAAGCACGTGGAGCTGTTGGTCGATCAGCTGGGTGTGGCGCTTGAAGTTCTGCACCGCGTCCAGCTTGCCGTCCGCCGCCTCGCTTTTGAGCGCTTGCCATGCCTGGGCCATCTCCCCCCATTCCTTGGCCAGCGTGGCTTCGTCGAAATGACTGGCAACGGCCGCGATGGCCTGCTCCACCTCGGAGGTCTTGCCGGGCCGGGCTTCAGCGGCCTTGGTGTTGCCAGCCAATGCCGCCGTGGACAGCCCGCGGTGCTCCTGGCTTGCGCGGATTGCCTCGTACATCGCCGAGATGGCGGGCGTACCGTCGACCTGCCGGGCCGTGAAGCGCACGTCCTGTTCCGCCTCGCGGATGTAGAGCACGCATGGCAAGGCCGTCGCCAAACCGGCGAGCAGGCCCAGCACCGCGAACTTTTGGCGAAAGCGCAGGTTGGCGAGGAGGTTCATCGGGCTTCCTTATTTTTTGCAAACGATGCGCGCCGCAGCTCACGGCACGTCTTTCGCGCTATCGGCACCTGCTCGCGCTGACTTGAAGCCGACAAAGAAGGGTTGATGTGAAAAGGCATGTGTGCTTATGCTCACTTTCTCTGCAGAGAAGAAGCAGCAGCGAAGACGTGCTCCCGCATCCACCGGTGCGCCGGGTCACGATCGTGGCGTTGATGCCACAGCACTTCGACGTGCACGCCCTGCAATGCGAGCGGCAGCGGCTGCAGCGCCAGTTCGTGGGCCAGGCCGGTGGCCGGCACGAAGCGGCGCGGCAGCACGGTCAGCAGATCCGAGTGCGTCACCACCCGGCCTGCAGTGAAGAACTGGTTGACCGTCAGCACGATGCGGCGCGTGCGGTTGAGCGCGGCCAGTGCCTGGTCAACGAAGCCGTGCGCACGCCCTGAAAAGCTCACCAGCAGGTGGTGGGCGGCGCAGAAGGCGTCCAGCGTCAACTCGTCGTGCGCGAGCGGGTGGCCCTTGCGCATCACGCAGACGTATTCGTCGTCCCACAGGCGCTCATGGTGCAGCGTGGCATGGCTGCCTTGCGACGACAACGCAGCCACCGCGTCAGGAAAGTAGCCGATCGCAAAGTCGACCTCGCCGTGTTCGAGTAGCGACCGGGGGTCGCGCGTGGTCAACGGCAGCACGCGCAGATTCACCAGCGCACGGGTCTGTTCGATGTCCGCCACCAGCGGCGGCATCAAGGTGGCGGCGGTGGCGTCGGCCATGGCCAGGCGGAAGCTGGCCTCGGTGGTGGCCGGGTCGAAGTCGCTCGGCTCGATCGCCTCGCGAAGCCGGGCCAGAGCTGCCCGCACTTCCGGCCACAGCGCCTCGGCACGCGGAGTCGGCTTCACGCCGAAGGCGGTGCGCACCAGCAGGTCGTCGCCGAGCGCTTCGCGCAGGCGCTTCAGGGCATTGCTGACGGCCGGTTGCGTCATCGCGAGCCGCTCGGCGGCGCGCGTCAGGTTCTGCTCGGCCATCACGTGGTCGAACACGCGCAGCAGGTTCAGGTCCAGGGTGCGGAAGTTCATGGCGCGGAAATGTTATGCCGTTCGTGAATGCCAAGGATTCACAAAATTCATTAGCGGCATACCTAGGGTTTACCCCATACTTCGTTCCATCAACCCACCCACAAGGACCACACCATGACCGCCACCAAGATCGAAGTGCATGTCGCTACCCGCGACGTCACGCCGCGTGGCGCCGCTTTCCTCGGCGCCGCGTTCGCAGGCGCCATCAAGTTCGTCGGCAAGCTGTTCCGTAGCCGCCCGCACGCCAACCGCGTGGCGCACGAGCTGAACATGCTGGCCAACCGTTACCAGGCCACTCAGCCGCGCGAGGCGGCTGAACTGCGCCAAGCCGCGCGTGCGTATCTCGCGGCTGCGCTGGCCCGCTGATCGACCCTCGCGAAGGAGTTAGACATGACTGCTACCACTGTGGAACTGCACGTCGCCGCCCGCGAGATTGCTCCGCGCGGTGCCCGCCCCCTCGGCAACCTGGCTGCCGCCGCCTACCTCGGCGTGCGCAACTTGGCCCAGCGCCTTGCCGGCCTGTTCAACCGCGAGCCGACCCGCTACGAAGCCATCGAAGCGGTGCTCAACATGGCGCGCCAGTACGAGCACAGCCAGCCGAGCTTCGCGGCCGACCTGCGTGCCGCCGCCTGCCGCTTCGACGCCGAGACTGACCGCTGAAAAGCGCCGCCCCACGGCTGCCCGCAACCCGCCCTCGTGGCGGGTTTTGTTTTTGGGGGGTCAGAAGCTGAAGTCGAGCGTGTAGCGGCCGGCCTGCAAGCCGGTGCCGCCCACGTAGTAGCGCACTTCGACGTAATAGCTGCCACCCGCCATGCGCCGCAGCGAGACGCGATCGCGCTGCCCGGTGGCGCGCAGGCTGCGTCCCAGCAGTCGACCGTCGCCGTCGTAGACGAAGAGGTCGTAGTCCGCCCGCGGGTTGGGTTGCAGCGTGACGGTGAACGTGCGCCCGGCAGCCACCGAGACGGTATAGACGTCGCGGTCGGTGCGGCTGCTCATCGTGCCGGCCACCTGGCTGCCGGTGGAGGCGACGACCTGCGCCTGCGCGCGCGTGTCGTTGGGCTCCAGCTCGGCCAGATCACCGCCGTCGGTCGGGGTGCCGGCTGCCGCTTCGACGGCCGCGCGGGCGTTGACGATCCCGCGCCCACACCCCTCGCAGGCCACGGGGAACGGCCGCGCGGTGTTGCCCAGCAGCGTGGCCAGCGCATCGGGCGAGAGCGTCGGCGCACGTTCCAGCACCAGCGCCGCCACGCCCGTCACGTGGGGGGTCGCCATCGAGGTGCCCTGATAGTGTGCGTGGCTGTCGGCCACCGGGGCGTCGTAGCCGGTGTTCAGCGTGGAGAGCACGCCGTCCGACTCCCGGTAGATCACTTCACCGCCCGGCGCCGACAGCGTGACCGTCGA
This sequence comes from uncultured Caldimonas sp., assembly GCF_946480305.1. The sequence continues at coordinate 192,091 of NZ_CAMLJQ010000004.1, read as the reverse complement.
GCCGAAATTGGAGTAGTAGGCACGCCCGCCAGCGCGCGTGGTGGCGCCCACGGCGATCACGCCGCGGCAATTGGCCGGCGAAAAGCCGCCCGCATCCTGCGCCGAGTTGCCGGCAGCCACCACCACCGCAGCGCCCAGCGCCCGGGCCTGGTCGATGGCGGCCTGCGTGGTCTGGTCGCAGGTGCCCGGTCCGCCGAGCGACAGGTTGATGACGCGCGCGGGTGTCGGGTTGGCCGGCACGCCGGCGACGCTGCCCCCGGCAGCCCACACGATGGCCTCGGCGATGTCGGACGTGTAGCCGCCGCAGCGGCCCAGCACGCGCACCGGCAGCAGCTTCGCCCGGTAGGCCACCCCGACGACGCCGACGCCGTCGGCCGCCGCTGCCAGGGTGCCGGCCACGTGAGTGCCGTGCCAGCTGCTCGGTTCGTCCACCCCCGGTTGGCCGTCGCCGCATTCGCCCGCCCGTACCGCGTCGCCGGGGTCGCTGGCGTCCGGGTCGCGGCCATCGCCGTCGTTCGCGACGAAGCCCGTGTCGATGAAGTCGTAGCCCGGCAGCAGGTTGGGGCGCAGCTCCGCGTGAAAGCGCACGCCGGTGTCGAGCACGGCCACGACCACGCCGGAGCCGGTGGCCTGGTCCCAGGCGGCAGGCAGGTCGATACCGCCGGCGGGCTCGTGGTAGTGCCACTGTTCGCCGAAACGGGGGTCGGTCGGCATGGCCTGCCGGGTCATCAGCCGGTCCGGCTCGGCATATTGGATCGCCGCATCGTCGGCCATCAGGTCGCGCGCCAGCCGGGTGGCTTCATCCGGGCTCAGTGCGCGGCTGAGTTTCAGCACCTGCGCTCCGTTGCCGAGCGTGCGCCGCTCGCGGATCTGCACGGCCAGCCTCGCCATCGTCGCGGCCGCTTGCGGCAGTGACAGCGCGCCTTGACGGCGCTGCAGCGCACCCTCGCGGTATTTCACGATCAGCTGGTCGGTCGGGCGCCCGGCCGGCGCTGCCGCGCGGGCACCGAACGCCGCCGACGGGGTGATGGGCAGATGCGGCAGTCCGCCTCCGGCCTGTGCCGTGGAAGCCGCGAGAGCGGCGAGCAGCATCACCGCATGCAGCGGCGACACGAGGCGGAACGAACGAGGCATGGAACCCTCCACAGCTTTGTAGTTGCCCCGGACGCGGAGCGCTCCGGGGTGGCTGCGATGCTATCGAGGGGAGTGTGTGCTCACAACGTTCGGATACAGCTGCTGACAAGTGAGTTCGTTCCACGCCACCGTGCGATGACGCAAACGAAAAGGGCACCCGCCGGGTGCCCTGGTCGAGCGCGTTGCGGCTCAGCCCATGCGGGCTTCGAACAGGCGCTTGACCTCCTGCAGTGCGCGCGGCACCCGCTCGCCCAGCTGGCGGAACAGGTCGTCGTGCAGGCGGAACTCCTGCTGCCATGCGATCGCATCGACGCGGGTGACCAGCTCGTACTTGTGCTGGCTGAAATCCAGGCCGCTCCACTCCAGGTCTTCATAGCGGGGCGACACGCCGAACACATGCTCGTTGCCGGCGCCCTGGCCTTCGACGCGGTCGAGCATCCACTTCAGCACGCGCATGTTCTCGCCGTAGCCGGGCCACACGAACTTGCCGTCGTCGCCCTTGCGGAACCAGTTGACGCAATAGATCTTGGGCAGTTTGGCGCCGCTGGCCTCGAGCTTGCGGCCCAGCTCCAGCCAGTGCTGGAAGTAGTCGGCCATGTGGTAGCCCATGAAGGGCAGCATCGCGAACGGGTCGCGGCGCACCACGCCTTGCTGGCCGGCGGCCGCGGCGGTGGTTTCCGAGCCCATCGTGGCGGCCATGTAGACGCCTTCGGTCCAGTTGCGCGCTTCGGTCACCAGCGGCACGGTGGTCGAGCGGCGGCCGCCGAAGATGAAGGCGTCGATCGCCACACCCTTGGGGTCGTCCCAGGCGTCGTCGAGCGCCGGGTTGTTGGTGGCGGCCACGGTGAAGCGCGCGTTCGGGTGCGCGGCCTTGCGGCCGGTTTCCCGGGCGATCTCCGGGGTCCAGTCCTGGCCCTGCCAGTCGATGCAATGCGCCGGGGCTTCGCCCATGCCTTCCCACCACACGTCGCCGTCGTCGGTCAGCGCCACGTTCGTGAAGATCACGTCGCGGTCGAGCGAGGCCATGCAGTTCGGGTTGGTCAGCGTGTTGGTGCCGGGTGCCACGCCGAAGTAGCCGGCCTCGGGGTTGATCGCGTAGAGGCGGCCGTCCTTGCCGGGCTTGATCCAGGCGATGTCATCGCCGATGGTCGTGACCTTCCAGCCCTCGAAGCTCGCCGGCGGGATCAGCATCGCGAAGTTCGTCTTGCCGCAGGCGCTCGGGAAGGCCGCCGCGACGTGGTACTTCTTGCCCTCGGGCGAGCTGACGCCGAGGATCAGCATGTGCTCGGCCAGCCAGCCCTGGTCGCGGCCCATCGTGGAGGCGATGCGCAGCGCGAAGCACTTCTTGCCCAGCAGCGCGTTGCCGCCGTAACCGGAGCCATAGCTCCAGATCTCGCGGGTTTCGGGGTAGTGGACGATGTACTTGGTCTTGTTGCAAGGCCAGGCGACGTCCTTCTGACCGGGCTCGAGCGGTGCGCCCACGGTGTGCACGCACGGCACGAACTCGCCGTCCACGCCCAGCACGTCGTACACGGCGCGGCCCATGCGGGTCATGATGCGCATGTTCACGGCCACGTACGGGCTGTCGGACAGCTCGACGCCGATGTGCGCGATCGGCGAGCCGAGCGGGCCCATCGAGAATGGCACCACGTACATCGTGCGGCCGCGCATCGAGCCCTTGAAAAGGGCGTTGTCGCCGGTCTGCAGCGTTGCGCGCATCTCGGCCGGGGCCATCCAGTTGTTGGTGGGGCCGGCCTCTTCCTTTTTCGCCGTGCAGATGAAGGTGCGGTCTTCGACGCGCGCCACGTCGCTCGGGTCGCTCCAGGCGAGGTAGCTGTTCGGGCGCTTGGCTTCGTTGAGCTTGCGGAAGGTGCCGGCCTCGACGAGCTGCTGGCACAGCCGGTCATATTCTTCCTGGCTGCCGTCGCACCAGTAGATGCGCTCGGGCTGCGTCAGCGCCGCGATCTCGGCCACCCAGGCGAGCAGCTTGGCGTTCTTCACGTAGGCGGGCGCATTCAGCTGCAGCCCCTGCATGACAGGCTGGTTCATCGGAACTCTCCAAACATTGAAAACACGGAATTTGGAAAGCCGACGGCAGCGGGGGAGCGACGCACCCAGGCAGCCACGCGGCTTTCCGGATGCCGCGCAGGGAGCGGTTTCGGCGAGTTACCCCCAGGTTCGGGGCGCCGTGGCCGCCTCAGGTACCGGATGAGCAAGCGTCGTGCGCAGCTCCGGGCGAGATGCGGTGCGGCTTCAGCGGCTGGTATGCCGAAGCGAGCGCCGGAAGGGGCAGCCAAGAGTCAGTGTAATCGCGAGGTAACCTAAGTGGTCCTGCGGGTTATGCGTATACGGAATGGACGCATGCGCTTGGCGCGGGTGGCTTTCAGGAGGCTGTCGCCGGGTGATACGCCGGGCAGCGACTCAGCGCATCCAGGTGAGCAGCGTGGTGCCGGCTCCCCACAGCCGCAAGCCGATGCAATAGCCGGCCCCTCCGCGCAGACGCACGAGCCTGACGTACGGCCCCCGTCGCGGCACCAGCCCATGCCCGCGGCGCGCGTGCCTCAGGTCGATCGCCAGCGCCTGGCGCTGCAGTTCGGCGCTTGTGGCGCCGCGGGCCTCCAGCCACTGCACGAAAAACCGCGCATCGGCGAGCGGGCCGCCGTGGTGGGGCGGTGGGACGTCCCGCGCATAGGCTTCGAAGTGCGTGGCCATCCATGGCGCGACATCGGGCCACGCGCGTGCGGCAGTGTGTGCTCGCTTGTGCGCAAGCACTCGGGAAGCAAGGCCCAGGTGCTCCCGCGAGAAGCCGGGCGGCACCTGGCCTCCGCTGGCCAGCGCTGCGAGCAATCGCGACTGCTGCTCAGCCAGGCTCATGTCGAAGAGGGCCGGCGTGTCCGGTCGCGGCCCGCATTGCGTCCAGTTCGGCCAGCAGCACGTCGTCGTCGGGAAAGAGGTCGTCGCGTTCCAGCATCACGCCGGCCGGGCGGCAGCGTTTGCACAACTCGGCCAGCAACGACATCACGGGCGAGGGCACGGCGTGTGCGTGGGTGTCGTGATAGAAACCCTGCGCATCCGCGAGGCCGCCGGCCACGTGCACGTACGCCAGCCGGGACAGGTCAAGGCGCTGCAGGAAGGCATGCGCGTCGAGGCCGTGGTTGACGCTGTCGGCATACAGGTTCTCGATGTCGAGCAGCAACCAGGCGCCGGTACGGTCCAGCACCTCGTTCAGGAAATCTGCGGCGCCGAACTCGGCTTCGGGCCACTCGAACAGCGAGGCGATGTTCTCGATGGCGAGCGGCACGGGTAGCGCGGCCTGCGCTTCCTTCACGTGCCGCACGACCACCTCCAGGGCCTCGCGCGTGCGCGGCACAGGCAGCAGATGGCCGCTTTCGATGCCGTTGGCCCGCACGAAAGCCAGATGCTCGCTGACGAGCGGTGCGTCCAGCTCTCGTGCCACGGCGGCGAGCGCGCGCAGGCGGTCGCGCTCGAGCGGCTCGGCGCTCCCCAGCGAAAGCGACAAGCCGTGCGGTACCACCGGCAGCCCCCGCTCGCGCAACATGTGCACCGCCGTTGGCACGCCATGGGGCGCAAAGAAGTGCTCGGCCACCACTTCGACGAAACCGAGGTCGGTGCAGCGGTCGATCATCAAGGCCAGCTCGGGGCGCCAGCCCAGGCCCAGGCCGAGCTGTGGCGGGTGGGTCATGAACCGCAGCCTCCACCGCCTCCGCCACAACCGCCACATCCGCTGCCGCCACCGCTGCTGCAGGAACTGCCGCCGCTGCTGCAAGTGCCGCCACCGCCTGACGAGCCGTTGGTGGCATTGACGTGTGGTGCGGACAAGGATTGATGCAACCAACTGAGCGGGCCAGCCGAGAGCGCCGTGGAGCCGAACAAGGCCACCGCCAGCAGCAAGTCGGCTTCACTCAATTCGCGCGCGCGCCGGCGCACCGTGGTGCCGAGTGCAGAGTTGCGGCGCGTCAGTGCCGGCACCAATTGGGCGCCCAGCGCCGACAGGCGCGGCACGCCACGAGAAAACAGCAGGGTGATGAACGTGATCACCAGCAGCACCGCCAGCAGCGCCACGGGTTTGCCGCGCGAGGCACCCATCACGAGCTTGGCCGTGCCGAACGCCAGCAAGGCCCACAGAGGCCAGGTGCTGGCGCGCCGGTAGCACCGGGCTTCACGCGAGTCGGGCGCCAGCAGCACGCTCTCCTGCTGCAGCCGCGTCTCCAGGGCCTGCAGCGATGACGATGCCCTGGCGCACAGCCCATGCATGTTGTCCCAACCGGCCTGAATGTGGTCACGAGCCTCGCCGACAAGAGGAAGGCTGCCAGGTTGCAGCGACGCTTGCACTGTGAACCGGCCACGTTGAGTAGCGGCAGCGATGGTTCCATCGCGTGCCAGTTTGGCGAGCACGGTTTCCATCACCCGCTCCCGCCCGCCCACCACGCATGCCACCTCATAAGGCGACAGCTTTGGCAGGCGATCCGGCAGCCTCACCCCAGCGCTGCACATGCGCCGCAGATGGCGCCGAAGCACCAGCGCTCCCCCGAACGCCACGACGTACAGCAGCAGGAACCACGGGCCAGGCAGGTCGAGTGGGTTCATGCCGCCCCCATGGCGAGTCGGTCGGCTTGCGTGGCCACGTCCGACAAGAGAGCCAGCAGCCCGCCGGCAAGCGCAGGGACCGAGGCCGGTTCGACCCCTTCGCGCAGCGCCGCCAGTTGGGTCAGCGCGGCGGCGTCGAGCCCGAAAGCCGCTGCCGCGGCGGCATAGATGCCGGCTGTACGGTCTTCCTGTGCACCGGCGTGCCCGCCCACCGTGAGCAAGGCCGACAACTCGATCGCCAGCGGCCGGGCGAGATCTGCCAGCGCGGCCTTCAAGCCGAGCACGTCGTCGTACTGCACCACATAGCGGTGCCGCAGTCGCAGCAGCATGTTGCGCAACGATTGCGCCACGCGGCGGCGCACGTGCGCCGCAGGGATCTGCAGCGACGTGAACGGATCGTCGCCCGCCAGCAGCAGGTGGTGGCGCTGGATGTCGAGGAACTTGGTCGGAAAGTCGAGTGCCGCGAGCGGGACCTCGGGCGGTGTCATGAGCATCGCGTCGATCGCCGCAGACCGCCGAGCCGCCTGCAGGGCCGGTCCGATGGCCGTCAGCACTTCGGCATCGATGCGCTGCAGCAGCACGACGACGTTCACGTCGCTGCGCCCGGTACGGAAGCGGCCGCGAGCAAGGCCGCCATACAGGACGACGCCGCTCAACGGGCCTGTCTTCTCCAGGCTGTCACACAACTCGGCCAATGCGGACTGAACGGACTCTGGGGCACCGGGAACTTGGAGCATTGCAGCTGGCGGCAGTGAAATTGCCGCGCAGTGTAGAGGCACCGTCAGCAGGCGAAGCGGCGTCCGCCCGCCCGCTCACTCCCGCGTCACCCGCACCACCAGCTTGCCGAAGTTGCGCCCGTGCAGCATCCCGATGAAGGCAGCCGGCGCGTTCTCCAGCCCGTCCACCACGTCTTCGCGCAGCTTGATCGCGCCCGATGCCAGCCATTGCGACATCTCGCGCCGGAAGGTGTCGAAGCGCTCGCCATAGTGGTCGAGGATGATGAAGCCCTGCATGCGCACGCGCTTTTGCAGCAGCGTGGCCATCAACTGCGGCACGCGGTTCGGCCCGGCCGACGGCTCCGCCTCGTTGTAGTGCGAGATGAACCCGCACACCGGCACACGCGCGCCGATGTTGAGCAGCGGCAGCACGGCGTCGAACACCGGGCCGCCGACGTTCTCGAAGTAGACGTCGATGCCGTTCGGGCAGGCAGCAGCAAGCTGTGCTTCGAACCGAGGATCGCGCCGGTCTATGCAGGCGTCGAAACCGAGATGCTCGACCGCGTAGCGGCACTTGTCGGCGCCGCCGGCGATGCCGACCACGCGCGCGCCTTTCAGTTTGGCGAGTTGCCCGACGATCGAGCCGACAGCCCCCGTGGCTGCGGCAACGACCACCGTCTCACCGGGGCGCGGCTGCCCGATGTCGAGCAGACCCACATACGCCGTGAAGCCCGGCATGCCCAGTCCGCCCAAGGCGAGCGATGGCTGCGGCATGTCGCCCAGCGGCAGCAGGTCGGCGCCGTCGGACAACGCGTGCTCCTGCCACCCCGCATTGGCGAGCACCAGGTCGCCTGACTTGAACCGCGGGTGGTGCGAGGTGATGACCCGACTCACGGTGCCGCCCACCATCGGCGCACCCAGTGCGATCGGCGGTGCATAGCCGGGGCCGACCTCCTCCATCAGGTTGCGCATGTAGGGGTCGAGCGAGAGATACAGCGTGCGCAGCAGCACCTGGCCGTCGCCCGGTTCCGGAAGGGGCACGGTTTCCAGACGGAAATCCTGCAAGGTCGGCAGCCCGCGCGGGCGCGCGGCGAGCGTGATGCGGCGATGGGTGCGGTCAGTAGGCATGAGGGTTTCCTCCATGGAGTCAGAGGGCTTCACGCGCGCGCCGGACGTGGGCCATACCGCAGCGTGAGCAGCGTGCCGAGCAGCAGGGTCGCGAGCGCGAACGCCGGGCCGCCCAGCGCGCCGATGTAGTCGACCAGCAACCCGCCACCGATGGCCCCGCTGGCAATGGCGATCTGGAAAGCCGCCACCAGCAGCCCGCCCGCGCCTTCGGCCTGGTCGGGGGCGGCCCGCACGATCCACGTCTGGAAGCCCACCGGGAACGCACCGAACGCAAAGCCCCACAGCGCCACCGAGATGCCGGTCACGACAGGCGAGCTGCCTGCGATCAGCAGGCTCGCTGCCAGCGTGGCGATCAACGCACCGCCGGCCACGATGGCCAGCCGCTCGCTGCGTTGCGCGATGAAGCCCCCCGCGAAGTTGCCGAAGAAACCGCCGATGCCATAGGCCAGCAGCACCGCCGAGATCGCGCTGACCGACAGCCGCGTCACGTCTTCCATCAACGGGCGGATGTAGGTGAAGCCGGCGAAGTGGCCCGAGATGACCAGCAGCACCGCCAGCAGGGCCACCCGCACGTGGGGACGGGTCAGCAGCTCGCCGAGCACGCGCAGGTTGGGGTTGTCGCGTGGCGGCAGCGCAGGCAAGGTGGCAAGTTGCGCCAGCAGTGTGACGACGCTCACCACGCCTGCCGCCACGAAGGCGCTGCGCCAGCCCCACACGTCGCCCATCCAGGCGCCCACCGGTGCCGCGCACACCGTGGCCACTGACACGCCGGTGAGGATCACCGACATCGCGCGGGCAAACAGATGTTCCGGCACCAGCCGCATCGCCAGCGCCGCCGACATCGACCAGAAGCCGCCCAGCGCAATGCCCAGCATCACGCGCGCCACCAGCAGCACCGGCAGGTTGTTCGCGGTGGCGGCCAGCACGTTCGACAGCACCAGCAGCACCGTGAGCGCCAGCATCACGGCCTTGCGGTCCAAGCGCCGCGTCAGCAGCGGAATGGTCGGCGCGGCCACGGCGCCGACCAGCGCCGTCGCCGTCACCGCCTGACCCGCCGCGCCGGCCGAAATGCCCAGGTCAGCCGCCATCGCCGTGAGCAGGCTGGCGGGCAGGAATTCGGCCGTCACCAGCCCGAACACGCCGAGCGACAGCGACGCCACGGCCGGCCACCGGGCCGATGCGGCCGGGCGTGGTGCATGGGTGGTTGGGGCAGGGGCGGAAGGCGCGCCCACGGCGGGCGCATCGATGCAGGTGGAGCAGGGGTTGGCAGACACGGTGGCGACATGAGCTGTTGAACAGAGGCGCCAGCTTAGGCGTAAGATTTCGGCGTTTCCATGCCGGAAAAACCGAAATGCTTGTCCATTCCTCCGAGCCTGCAGGGGCTGCCGCCCCGCTCATGACGCCTGCCCCCGGCGTGCCCGACACGCTCACCCGCATCCTGCTGGGCCTGCGGCTCGAAGGCGTGGAGTACGGCCGCTGCCTGATGCACGGGCCCTGGGCGGTGGCCTTTCCCGCGCAGCGGTCCGCGCGGTTCCACTTCGTCGCGCGTGGCGGCTGCTGGTTGCGCACGCAAACCAGCGAGTGGATGCGGCTCGACCCGGGCGACGCCGTGCTGCTGCCGAGCGGCAGCTTCCATGTGCTCGCCAGCTCGCCCGAAGTCCCGGCGGTCGACATCGACACGCTCGCACGCGAACCGGTGAGCGAGAACATCTACCTCGTGCGTGGCGATGCGCCCCCGCCGCAGCGGGCCGGCACCGAGGCCGAAGCTCCCGCGCCCGACGTGATGTTCTGCGGCGCCTTGCGCTTCAACCTCGACCCGCTGCACCCGCTGGTCACGATGATGCCGGAGGTGATGCGCGCCCGTTCGCTCGCCCAGCGCGACGCCACCGTGCCGGCCCTGCTGGAAGCGATGGAGCGCGAGGTCGAGCTCGACCGCATCGGCGCCTGCGGCATCCTCGCCCGCCTGGCCGACGTGCTGGCCGCCAGCATCATCCGCGCGTGGGTGGAATGCGGCTGCAACAACCCCACCGGCTGGATCGCCGCAGTTCAGTGCCCCAAGGTCGGCAAGGTGCTCGCCGCCATCCACGCCGAACCCGAGCGCGACTGGACGGTGCCGATGCTGGCCGACCTGATGGGCGCTTCACGCTCCAGCTTCGCCGAGGCCTTCACGCGCACCGTGGGCGAAAGCCCGGCCAAGTACGTCGCCAAGGTGAAGATGTTCCAGGCCCGCCGCTGGATCGCGCACGACAACATGCGCGTGGCCGTGGCGGCCAGCCGGCTGGGCTACGACTCGGAAGCGTCGTTCAGCCGGGCGTTCAAAAGGATCATCGGGCAGCCGCCGAGTGCGGTGAGGGCGGAGCGGGCCGTAGCGGCTGCTGGTTGAATCAGTTGTTCTCGGTTGGGCCTGAGGTGATCTTGGGTAGCCGATCGAAGCCCGGCCAGTGCCGGGTGCGGAAGCGCCTCCACAAGCGTTTGACGCGTTGGAGCGACCACGACCGGTGCGGCGTTTCATAGGCGACGACAAGATCCCGCAGGTAGCGCACAGCCTCTTCATCTGCCATCCAGCTCCCCTGGTTCAGGGCTGGGCTGCCGGGCAGCGCATATTTGCGTGCCTCGGAGATCAACTCGTCGGCGTATGCAGCGCCGCCATTCTCCAACGCGAGCAAGCGCCCCGCTTCAGAAGCTTCGACGGCATACCGTTCCCTGCACAGGTAGAGCAGCCCAACGACGCGCCAGCGGGCATCGGCGGCGTTGAGGATCATGGACCAGTCCATCAACAGCCTTCGGGGAACTGCGCTCAATCGACCACCAGCACGTACTCGATGTCTTGCACCATGCGCGCATAGGGGCCGGACTCTCGGTTGTATCGGCCACCAAACTTGAGCGTGTGCTGACCCCGAGGCAGCGGTTTCAGCTGGAGCCAATAGCCGTCCGTCGCAGCTGGGTAGGCCTTGTAGGGCTTCTCATCGGCAGGCACCCGAGCGAACGCATCGAAGCACCGCACTGATGCGACTCTCAACCGCTCGAGGTTCGGCAGCGAGACGCCGTCAACTTCCGCGAAGAGGTCGAGGGCGGTCTCGTTGTTCAGCGCCGCCAGCTCCTTTGCCCGATTGCAGGTGAAGTTCGTGGCATCTCTGCTTGGCCAGTAAGCCATGTTGATCAAGGGAAAGAACAGCGTTTTTCCGGCAGGGATCGAGCACGTTCGGCGAACCTTCGACGACCCAAAGGCCCCTGCCAGAAACCAGACATCGCCGCGCTGACCAAGGGCGCACCGTTCGCCCGTCACGTCAGCCACAGGGCCGCTGCCCCGCGGGAATGACAGAGCCCATTGCCACCACTCGGCTGCCATGTGCGGCGTCTTCGAGTGGGGTGGAACAACTTCCACCGCGGACGCTGCGAGCGGTAGCGCCAGGCAATACAGCAAGGTGCAAAGACTCTTGTGAATCATGTTCTTGTAGGTGTCGTGGGTGTTGTTGGAAACAATCGAATGGTGAAAGCCACAAGCGGTCGGCGCATTTTCGCCAAGCTGGTGGCATATACCGATAGATCTGTGGGCGGAATGCTCTCGCGCAGCCATCGCACCTTCATCGCTGGCAGACAACTCGCGGCGCACGTACAAGCACTCAATGGCGGTTCCTGAGCAAGGGCTGCATAAACTCTCCGGATGCCTTCCCACCGTTCATCTCATCCCTCCGACTCTCGCGCCACATGGAAGATAAACCGATGAAAAGCGCCGCGATGCCAACCTATGAATGGTCCTGCTTTGCATGCGGCACCTCGAATGCCCCGTCGAGTCGCGCGCGCGGTACATGTGGATGCCCTGTGCAGCCGACATGCAAGCAAATGGAGGCTCATCGGACGGCGTTCGTTGAAAGTGGCCGCCAACCGCTCGCAGGAGCGGCAGAACTCGACAGGCTGAACGTCCAACCCGGGCTCAATGCGATAGGTTGGTTGATGTGTGTCCTGTTCGGGATATCTTCCAGGTTTGGAGAATAGTTCCTCGTCCCCAAACTGGCATGGCCGGCCTTTGAGGGGCGGCAAACGGCACACCTACCAGTCCCATACGCAACACAACACAGCCCCTTCCTCGCACGTCTTATGTCGAAGCGCCTCCTCCCACTGGTCGTACTGCTTGCAAGCACCCTTGCGCATGGCCAAGACATCCCCACCGACGAAGAAGCCTTCACCAAGGTGGCAGCTGAGCGGGTTCAGCGTGAACTGCCGGACTACCGGATCGACCCGACATCGCGTCTCACCTTGGAAGGCAAGCGGTCCGACGGCGAGTCCACGGGGCAGATCAGCCTGGACAGGGTGCACACGTTTTGCGCAAGAAACACCCGCAACTGCAGTGCCGCGCTGGACCAGTACGCCAAGGGCGTCGCAGAAGTGATCAAGGAGCGCGACCGCCCGATCGAGAAGTCGATGGTCCGAGTGGTCGTTCGACCGGCCGAGTACGTTGAGCGCATCAGGAAGTCGATGGGCACCGGTCCAGCAGCGCTGTACAGCCGACCCCTCGGAGGCAGCTTGGCCGTTGTTCCCGCGCTTGACTACTCTCGGTCGGTGCGCTTTGTCAGCGAGAAAGACCTTCCGAAGCTGGGTGTCTCGGAGCAAGAGATCTTCAAGCTCGGGGAGGAGAACGTTCGCGCCGGGATGAAGCCGCTCGCACAGGTCACACCGGTTCCGAGCGGCAATGCCTTCGGGACGATTGCAGGTGAGGAATACGCCTCCAGCCGCATCGTCTTCCATGAGGAATGGAGAGGCTTGGCTGAAGAACTCAATGGTCAGCTCGTCGTGATGGTGCCCACGCCGGACCTTCTTCTTTATGGCGACGGCTCGACGCCGATGGCCGTGGACGTCTTGCGCAAGTACGGCCTCGAGAAGGCTCGAGAATCCACCCGTCCGCTTTCACCCGTGGTGCTCCGGTGGACGCCGGCCGGCTGGGAAGAGCTGCGGTGAAGCTTGACAGGGCATTGCACCCAACGGAGAGCCGGATGCATCAGCTACCAGCGCACGTCCTTCCCAATCTCGCTTGGTCGTTCAAAGAGCCGACACCGAAAACGTTCTCCGCCTTTGTTGCCGCATTGAGGAACTATTCAGGCGACATCGACGTGCCGTTTCAAGAAGCACTCTTGCATGCTCGGCTGCCCGTTTCGTCCGTGGACGTGAGATACGAGCACGCAGTGCGGGCTTCGTCCGGAGACTGGCAATACGTCGAAGAACTGGTGCGTATCAGGCGCGCGTCGCCACCGAGCTACGCGGAGCTGTTGTACGGCGTTCATGCGAAGGTTCACGAAAAGCTCGCCGCCCAGGGTCATTGCTTCTTCGAGGGGTTCCATTTGTTGGGCACCGAGTTCGAACAAGGCGTTCCCGCATATGAGATGCATCTGGGCAGTTGAGCCCAAGAGCACGCCCTCGTCCGTGTCTGGGGCGCAGCATGCGGGCGCCGGTGCGTTTCGCACCTGTGTCTATCGTTCATGTCATCCGCTTGGCCTAGGGAGCCATCCATGCGTTTTGTCGTTTGCGCTCTTCTCGCAATCGCCTTGTCTGGTCTGGTCCATGCTGCCGAGCCTTCAAAGGATGAATCGAGCAGCATCAAAGTGCTCTCGTTCGTCGCCCTTGCCGAACCAAAGCTTCCCTCGGCGGCGAGCGTGCGCGCTGCGCTCCAGGAACGGCTCGGCGCAATGAAGATCGCCGACATGGAGACCGACGAAGAACAGGTCATCCTGTTCCGGATCCGAGGTGGCACGGTCATGGTCGGCTTGTTGGATGCACCGCTGCCGAAGGACGAACTCGAGTTCGCATGCAAGTGGGCGTGGTACTGGCGAGCGGCGTGCGATGTGATGGCGTCTCACAGAGCGCACCTTCATGTTGCCGTCCTCGGAACCGATCTCGATAAAGTGGGTGCGGCTCTGCTGCAGACCCACGTTGTAGCGTCCCTGATGGATTCGGATGCGAATGCGATCGCCAGCTACTGGCGCACCAGCCTGCACTCGCGCGAGTCGTTTCTCAAACAAAGCGCCTACGCTTCACGAGAGACGCTGCCGATCTGGCTGTGGATCAACTTCCGCCTAACCAGCGATCTCGAGAAGGGCTGGACGCTTTCCACCGACGGAATGGAGGAATTTGATCTCTATGAGATCGAGAGCAAGGACGCGAATGTCGACGGCAAGAAGCTCTTCACACTGGCTGTGTCCACGGCAGACTACCTGATCAAGAACGGCCCGGTCATCAAGGACGGCGACACTATCGGCGGCTCTACACACGAGAAGATTCCTGTTCGACACGCGCCCTCGTACTGGCACGAAGGGAAGACCGTTTACCGGGTTGTCTTCCCTGACAGGTGACGATAGCCTCGCCAATTCCGGCTCCGAACAGTCGCCGACAAGCCGCGGCCCCAACCGCTCGTACCCATACATTCGAAGGTGCCCAAGGAGCACGATCAGTGACACCCAGCGAACTCCAGACCTATCTCCACGAGCACATACCGATCTCGGCCGCCATGCAAGTTCGCGTCGAGGAGGCGACACCCGAGCTGGTGGTGCTGGGTGCGCCACTGGGCCCAAACATCAATCACCGGGACACCGTGTTCGGCGGCAGCGCATCGGCGCTGGCCATCCTCTCGGCCTGGTCGCTGCTTCACGTGAAGCTCACGGCGGGTGGGTACAAGACGCGGCTCGTCATTCAGCGCAATGCGATGAGCTATGAGCAGGCGATCCTTGGCGACTTCACCGCGTGCGCATCGTCGCCGACCGCGGTGCAGTGGCAGGCGTTCACGCGGATGCTCGAGCGCAAGGGGCGGGCGCGGATCTCGGTGGCGTCGACCCTCTTGTACGAAGGTCAGGAAGTGGGGCACTTCGAGGGCGAATTCGTGGCGCTTGGTACAACGGCCTGATATGCCGCCCGAGCAACCAGCGTGTGCGTGTCAGGCGCTCCTGCCGGCATGCCACGCGGCGACGAACCTTCGCGCCCGCTGCGCCAGTTCATCGCTCGCAACGCCGGGCTGAAACAACGCGCCGCCGATGCCGAAGCCCGTCGCTCCGGCGCGCACCCAGGCGCCCATCGACTCCGGCGTCACACCGCCCACCGGCCACAGGTGCACACAAGCAGGCAACACGGTGCGCAGCGCCGCAAGGCCCGCCAGGCCGAGCACCTCTGCCGGGAACAGCTTCAACGCATGCGCGCCGAGCTTCAATGCGGCGAATGCCTCGGTGGCGGTGAACACACCGGGCGCAACGACCATCTTGCGCGCGCATGCGTTCGTGATCACGGCCGCGTCGCCGTGCGGCATCACCACCAGCCGGCCACCGGCTTGATGCACGGCATCCACCTGCGCTGCGTCGAGCACCGTGCCGGCACCGATCAGCGTGTCGGGCAGGTTCAGGCGGCACAGTTGTTCGATCGACTCGATCGCGCCGGGACGGTTGAGCGGCACTTCGATGATCCGAAAGCCCGCCTCGTGCAGCAGCGTGCCGACCTCCACGGCGCGCGCGGGCTCCAGCCCGCGCAGGATGGCGACCAGCGGTGGGCCGTCGGGCAGGCGTGGCGCTTGGGCGATGGACGAGGGCGCGGTCATGCAGGCATCTCCTTGGTGGCGGTCACTGCGGCGCGCAGCGTGCGCCACGCGGCAAGCTGCACGGCCTCGACATCGAGCGCCAGTGCAGCGGCGCCCACTTGCGCGGCCGTCTGCTGATGCAGCCGTGCCAGCGCTGGGCTGCCGATGATGCGCACCACCTCCTGGGCGGGCAGCCCGCGCGCCAGGGCTTCGTGCCATTCGGCGCCGAGCAGCAAGCCGCTCAAATAGGCGCCTGCTTCTTCGCGCGCAAGCCGGCCGGTGACGACCTGCGCGCGGCAGCCGAACAGCTCGTGCGCGAGCGCACGGCGCTGCGCCGCACGCACACCGCGTGCATAGGCCTCGCGGTGCTGCAAGGGGTCTGCGTCTGTAGGGGCCGCGATCAATGGCGCCAGCGTGCCGTGCTGCGACAGCAGCGCATACAGCTCACCGCTCATGAAGGTGTGCAGCTGCACCACGCGGCCTTGGCGCAGCTCCACCCACTTGCTGTGCGTGCCGGGCAGCACATACCAGCCGTCAGCGGGGTCGATGGACCAGGCGCCGAGCAGTTGCGTCTCTTCACCGCGCATCACGTCGACCTCGTCACCGCTGCTCCAGCGACAGCCGGGCACGATGGAAAGGTTGCGGTGGCCGTGCACCGGCACGCGGTGTCGTGCCCATTCGTCGAGCGGGCAGTTGGCGTCGAGGTAGGGCACCTCCTGCCAGCCGGTGGCGCTGCCGATCATGCCGACCATCACGACGGTGGTATCGGCCGGCGCATCGAGCGTTTGCAGCAGGTGCTGCAGCGCTTCGGCAAAGCGTGGTGCGCAGGCCAGCACGCCTTGCGAATCGGCGTGGCGGGCCTTGAGTTCGCCACCGACGAAGTGCCACGCGCGCCGGTGCGTGGTGCCCCAGTCGATGCCGATCCAGTGGGCGGGGTTCATCGGTCTTTGCGGCCGGCTTCGAACAGCCGCTGCAGCAGGCAGAACAGGAACAGCAGCGCGCCGATCACGATGCGCGTCCACCACGAGCTGAGCGTGCCGTCGAACATGATCAGCGTCTGGATCATGCCGAGGATCAGCACGCCGAACAGCGTGCCCAGCACGTAGCCGACGCCGCCGCTGAGCAGCGTGCCGCCGATCACCACCGCGGCGATTGCGTCCAGCTCCAGCCCCATCGCGTGCAGCCCGTAGCCGGACTGCATGTAGAACGTGTAGACCACGCCGCCGAGCGCCGAGCACAACCCGCTGAGCGCATAGACCTGCACGACGGTGCGCTGCACCGGCAGGCCCATCAGCAGGGCCGACGATTCGCTGCCGCCGATCGCATACACCGTGCGGCCGAACTGCGTGCCGTGCGCGGCGAACGCAGCGAGCGCGACCACCGCCACGGCCAGCAGTGCGCTCAGCGAGATCGACGCTTCTTCGCCCCACACTGGCATGCGCCACTGCCCGGCCCAGGCATAGAACTCGTGCGTGATGCTGATCGAGTCGATGCTGATCAGGTAGCACAGCCCGCGCGCGAGGAACATGCCCGCCAGCGTGACGATGAAAGGCTGCAGCCTGAAGCGCTGGATCAGCCAGCCCATCAGGCCACCGAAGCACAACCCCAGCAGCAGCACGAGCGGGATCACCACCAGCGGCGGCCAGCCGTGCTGCTCGACCAGCGCGGCCGAGATCATCGTCGACAGGGCCACCACCGAACCCACCGACAGGTCGATACCGCCGCTCAGAATGACGAAGGTCATGCCGACCGCGACGATGCACAGGAAGGCGTTGTCGATCAGCAGGTTGACGAACACCTGCGGCGACAAAAAGCCGTCGTAGGTGAACGAGCCGAAGCTCGCCATCGCGAAGAACAGCGCGATGGTGGCGGCCACCGGCACGTGCTGCGGATCGAGCCGCAGGCGGCGCGCGGTGGGCAGCGGCACCATCGGGTCGTGCGTCGGCGCGCGCAGCGTGTCGTCTGCGCCGGCCATGCTGGCAGGCGTGTTCATGCGGCGGCTCCCTGCGGCTTCACTGCGATGCGCTTGACCAGGGCGCGGAATTCGGCCGACTGCAACAGCATCACGACGAACACGACGGCGGCCTTGACGACGAGGTTCACTTCCGGCGGCACGCCGATCGAATAGATCGTCGACGTGAGCGTCTGGATGATCAGCGCGCCGATCACACTGCCGGCCAGGCTGAAGCGGCCGCCCGCCAGCAGCGTGCCGCCCAGCGTCACGGCCAGGATGGCGTCCAGTTCCATCAGCAGGCCGGCGTTGTTGCCGTCGGCGCTTTTCACGTTGGCGCTGATCAGCAAGCCTGCTGCCGCGGCCGCGAAGCCGCAGAACACGTACGCCCCCACGGTGATGAGGCCGGACTTCACGCCCGCCACGCGGGCGGCCTGCGGGTTGACGCCGATGGCCTGCACGAACAGGCCGAGCGCGGTGCGCGTCAGCGCCAGGTGCACCAGCAGCCACACCGCCCCGGCCACGAACATCGCGAACGGCAGGCCGAGCAGGAAGCCGTTGCCGAGGTAGTGATACGGCGCGTAGTAGATCGTCAGGATCTGCCCGTTGGTCAGCAGTTGCGCGATGCCGCGGCCGGCCACCATCAGGATCAGCGTCGCGATGATCGGTTGCATGCCGACCTTCGCGACGAGCAGTCCGTTCCACAGGCCCGCGGCCGCGCCCACGGCAAGCGCCGCCACGATGGCCGCCCACATCGGAAAGCGGCTCACATGCGTAGGCACGCCGTCGACGATGACGAGCTGGCCGCCGATCATCAGCGCGGCGGTGGCGGCGCTGATGGCCACCGTCGCCCCCACCGAGATGTCGATGCCGCGCGTGGCGATCACCAGCGTCATGCCCAGCGACACCAGCACCAGCGGCGCCGCACGGTTGAGGATGTCGATCAGGCTGCCGTAGAGGTGGCCGTCGCGCCATTCGAGACGCAGGAAGCCGGGGTTCAGCACCGCGTTCACCACCAACAGCAGGCCCAGCGTCACCAGCGGCCAGAACAGCCGGTGCGCGGTGCAGCGGGACAAGAGGTTCTTCATCGTCATGCTCCCGCCGCGATCAGGTCGCAGATCTCCTGCTCGCTGGTGCCGGCGGGCAACTCGCCCACCTTGCGGCGGTGGCGCATCACCGCGATGCGGTCCGACACGCGCACCACCTCGTCGAGTTCCGACGAGATGAACAACACCGCCATGCCTTCACCGGCCAGGCGCAGGATCTCGTCCATGATCTCCTGCTTGGCGGCCACGTCGATGCCGCGCGTCGGTTCGTCGAGGATCAACAGCGCGGGGTTGGTGGCGAGCCAGCGCGCGAGCAGCGCCTTCTGCTGGTTGCCGCCGGACAGCCGGGCGATCGGCGTTTCGGCATCGGCCGTCTTGATGCCCAGGCGCTGGATGTAGCGCTCGGCCAGCGCGACTTGCTCGGCACGGCTCAAGGTGCGGCGTACGCCCATGCGTGCCTGCAGCGCGAGGATGATGTTCTCGCGCACCGACAGCTCGCCGACGATGCCCTCGCTCTTGCGGTCTTCCGGGCACAGGCCCATGCCGTGGCGGATCGCCTCGGCCGGGTGGTTGAGCGACAACGGGTGGCCGCCGATGTGCAGCGTGCCGCCATCGGCACGGTCCAGGCCGAACAGCAGCCGGGCGAGTTCGGTGCGGCCGGAGCCCAGCAGGCCGGCCAAGCCCACCACTTCGCCGCGACGCAGTTCCAGGTCGGCCTCGTGCACCTGGCCCTTGCGGGTGAGGCCGCGCGCTTGCAGCATCGGCTGCGCGCTCGGGCTGTCTTGCGGCGGCTTCGCCGCGCGTGCCCCGGCGGCGGCCAGTTCACGCCCCACCATCGCGGTGATCAGCGCGCCGGCGGGTAACTCGGCCGTTGGGTATTCGCCCACCAGCGAGCCGTTGCGCAACACCGTGATGCGGTCGGCGATCGCGTACACCTCGTCAAGAAAGTGCGTGACGAACAGGATCGCGAGGCCTTCGCCGCGCAGCCGGCGCAGCACTTCGAACAGTCGGCGCACCTCGTCTTCGTCGAGGCTGGAGGTCGGCTCGTCCAACACCAGCACCGGGGCGTGTACGCTCAACGCGCGTGCGATCGCCACCATCTGCTGCACGGCGACCGAGTAGGTCGACAGCAATCGCGTCACGTCGATGTGCAGGTCCAGCCGCGCGAGCAGCGCTTCGGCCTCGCGGTGCATGTGCGCCCAGTCGATGCGCCACGCGCCATGCCACGGCTTGCGCGGGTAGCGGCCGGCAAAGATGTTCTCGGCCACCGACAGGTTGGGGCAGAGGTTCACTTCCTGATAGACGGTGCTGATGCCCAGGCGTTGAGCCTCCAGCGGCGAGCCGGGCTGCACCTCGCGGCCTTGGAGGCGGATGCTGCCGGCATCCGGCCGGTGCACGCCGGTCAGCACCTTGATCAGCGTCGACTTGCCGGCGCCGTTCTGGCCCATGAGCGCATGCACCTCGCCGGCACGCAGCGCCAGGCGCACGCCGCTCAGCGCCTGCACGCCGGTGAAGCGCTTGCAGATGCCGTCGAGTTCGAGCACCGGGGCGTTCATGACTTGTTCTTGTTGTAGACGTCCACGCACACGGCGGCCAGCAGCACCAGCCCCTTGATGACCTGCTGGTAGTCGATGCCGACGCCGAGGATGGACATGCCGTTGTTCATCACGCCCATCACGAAGGCCCCGATCACCGCGCCCATTACCTTGCCGACCCCACCGGAGGCCGACGCACCGCCGATGAAGCATGCGGCAATCACGTCCAGCTCGAAGCCCAGGCCCGCCTTGGGTGTGGCGGTGTTCAGCCGCGCGGCGAACACCAGGCCGGCCAGCGCGGCCAGCATGCCCATGTTGACGAAGGCCAGGAAGGCGAGCCGGTCGGTCTTGACGCCCGACAGCCGGGCCGCCTTCTCGTTTCCGCCGAGCGCATACAGGCGGCGGCCCACGGTGGTGCGCTGTGTGACGAAGTCGTAGGCCAGCATCAGCACGAACATGACCACCAGCACATTGGGCAGGCCGCGGTACGAGGCCATCAGATAGCTGAGGAACAGGATGGCCGCCGCGAACACGCCGGTCTTGAGCAGGAAGAAGGCCCACGGCTCGTCTTCCATGCCGTGCCGCATGTGCAGGCGGCGCTCGCGCAGGCGCATCCATACCATGGCTGCGGCCACCAGTGCGCCGAGCAGCAGAGAGGTGAGCCGCACGCTTTTGCCGCCGAGCGGGTCGGGGATGAAGCCCGAGCTCAGGCGCTGGAACGTTTCGGGGAAGGGTCCGAGCGACTGGCCCTGCAGGATGGCGAGCGCCAGGCCCTTGAACACCAGCATGCCCGCCAGCGTGACGATGAACGACGGAATACGCAGGAAGGCGACGAAGCCGCCCTGGATGCCGCCGATCACGGCACCGGCCGCGAGGCACAGCAGCGCGGCCGGCAGGAAGTGCATCTCGTAGCGCACCATCAGCACTGCGGCCAGCGCGCCGATGAAGCCGCACACCGAGCCCACCGACAGATCGATGTGGCCGCTCACGATGACCAGCAGCATGCCCAGCGCCATGATGACGATGTAGCTGTTCTGCAGCACGAGGTTGGTCAGGTTCAACGGCTGCATCAGCGCGCCGTCGGTCATCCACTCGAAGAACGCCATGATGACCACGAGCGACAGCAGCATGCCGTACTCGCGCATGTTGTTCTTCAGGAAGCCGGCGTAGCTCTTGCCCGGTGCCAGCCCGGTCGGCTCGGCGATCGCCTGTTCACTCATGGTCCGCTTTCACGATGGCACGCATGATGGACTCCTGCGAGGCCTGCGCCCGGTCGAGTTCGGCGACGAAACGGCCTTCGTTCATCACGTAAATCCGGTCGCACATGCCCAGCAGCTCGGGCATCTCGGAGGAGATCATCACGATGCATTTGCCCTCGGCGGCCAGCGCCGCCATGATGGAATAGATCTCGTACTTGGCGCCCACGTCGATGCCGCGCGTGGGCTCGTCGAGGATCAGCACCTGCGGCTGCGTGAACAGCCACTTCGCCAGCACCACCTTCTGCTGGTTGCCGCCGGAGAGGTTGACCACCTTCTGCAGCGTGCTGGCGCAACGCACGTTGAGCTTGCGCCGGAAGTCGTTCGCCACCGCATGCTCGCGCACCGCATCGAGCACACCGCGCCGCGACACGCCGGGCAGATGCGCCAGGCTGATGTTGTGGCGGATGTCGTCTTCGAGCACCAGGCCCAGGCCCTTGCGATCTTCGGTGACGTAGGCGATGCCGGCGTCGATCGCCTTCTGCACGCTGCTCAGGTCGACCGGGCGGCTCTGCAGGTAAGCCTGTCCGCTGATGCGCTGGCCCCACGAGCGGCCGAACACGCTCATTGCCAGCTCGGTGCGGCCAGCCCCCATCAGACCGGCGATGCCGACGATCTCGCCGCGGCGCACCTGCAGGTTCACGCCCTTGACCACCTCGCGCTCCGCGTGCACCGGGTGGTGCGCACGCCAGTCGCGCAGTTCGAACACCACCTCGCCGATCTGCGGCATGCGCGGCGGGTAGCGGTCGGTCAGCGCGCGGCCCACCATGTGGCGGATCACCACGTCTTCGCTCACCGGCACTCGCTCGCCGTTGTGGCGGCAATCGAGCGTCTGCACGGTGCTGCCGTCGCACAGCACGGTGATGGCATCGGCCACGCGCGAGATCTCGTTGAGCTTGTGCGAAATGAGGATGGACGTGATGCCCTGCTGCTTGAACTCCAGCAGCAGCGACAGCAGCGCCTGGCTGTCGGTTTCGTTGAGGCTGGCGGTGGGCTCGTCGAGGATCAGCAGCTTTACCTTCTTCGCGAGCGCCTTGGCGATCTCGACCAGCTGCTGCTGCCCCACGCCCAGGTGCGTCACCAGCGTACGCGGCGAGGCCTTCAGCCCCACCTTGGCCAGCAGCTCCTGCGTCTTCACGAAGGCGGCGACCTCGTCGATCACACCGCGACGGGCCTGCTCGTTGCCGAGGAACACGTTCTCGGCGATCGACAGCAACGGCACCAGCGCCAGCTCCTGGTGAATGATGATCACGCCCGCCGCTTCGCTGTCGGCGATGCCGCGGAAGCGCCGTTCCTGACCGTCGAAGACGATGCTGCCTTCATAGCTGCCGTGCGGGTACACGCCGCTCAGCACTTTCATCAGCGTCGACTTGCCGGCTCCGTTCTCGCCCACCAGCGCATGGATCTCGCCGCTGCGCACCTTGAGGTTGACGTGATCGAGCGCGACGACGCCCGGAAAGGTCTTGCGTATGCCGCGCATTTCCAGCAGCACCGGCGTCTCGTGCGCCGATGCTGCAGCGGCGGCTGACGCCACCGCCGTGCTCACTTGATCTGGCCTTCCTTGTAGTAGCCGCTCGCCACCAGCACCTGCTGCCAGTTCGAGGCATCCACCGCGATCGGCTTGAGCAGGAAGGAGGGCACCACCTTCACGCCGTTGTTGTAGGTCTTGGTGTCGTTGATCGTCGGCTGCTTGCCGGTCAGCACCGCGTCGACCAGCTCCACCGTCACCTTGGCCAGGTGGCGCGTGTCCTTGAACACGGTGGAGGTCTGCTCGCCGCGCACGATGGCCTTCACGGAAGGGATCTCGGCGTCCTGCCCGGTGATCACCGGCATCGGCTGCTCCGACGAACCGTACCCCACGCCCTTCAACGAAGAGAGAATGCCGATCGACAGACCGTCATACGGCGACAACACTGCATCGACGCGGGACTTGCCGTAATAGGCCGACAGCAGGTTGTCCATGCGTGCCTGCGCCACCGAACCGTCCCAGCGCAAGGTGCCGACCTTGTCCATGCCCATCTGCTTGCTGCGCACCACCAGCTTGCCGTTGTCGATGTACGGCTTCAGCACCGACATCGCGCCGTCGTAGAAGAAGTAGGCGTTGTTGTCGTCCGGCGAACCGCCGAACAGCTCGATGTTGAACGGCCCCTTGCCGGCTTTCAGGCCCAGCTTGTCGACGATGGAATTCGCCTGCAGCACGCCGACCTGGAAGTTGTCGAACGTGGTGTAGTAGTCCACATGCTTCGAACCGCGGATCAGCCGGTCGTACGCGACCACCTTGATGCCCCGGTCCGCGGCCTTCTGCAATGCGTTCGACAACGTGGTGCCGTCGATCGCTGCGATCACCAGCACCTTCACGCCCTTGGTGATCATGTTCTCGATCTGCGCGAGCTGGTTCGGGATGTCGTCCTCCGCGTACTGCAGGTCGGTCGCATAGCCCCGCTCCTTGAAGTACCGCACCATGCTCTCGCCATCCGAGATCCACCGCGACGACGACTTCGTCGGCATCGCGATCCCCACCGTCCCCTTGCTCTGTGCCGCCGCAGGCTGCATCAGCGCCACACCCAACGCAAACACGGCCACCAGGCCCTTGATCAACGTCTTCACTCTCTTGTCTCCTTCTCATGTGCGGCCCGCTCACGCGAGCGCCAACCAGCGCTTCGGCTTCTTCCGAGTGGCACCACGGATCCGGCTCCGCCGGTCCGCCAGTGCCGCCCCTTGAGGGGCGCGCGAAGCGCGTAGGGGTGGGTCAATACTTCCTGTTGGGGAATTCTTTGGCCGCGACTTCCATCGGGAAGATCCCTTCCTCGGTCACGATGCGCTTGGGCAGCGTCTTGCCCGCCTTCAGATCCTTCACCGCCTGCATCAGTTGCGGCCCGAGCAGCGGGCTGCATTCGATAGTGACGTTCAGCTTGCCGGCCATCATCGCTTCGAACGCACCCTTCACCGCGTCGATCGAGATGATCGTGATGTCCTTCGCCGGCTTCAACCCGGCTTCCTCGATCGCCTGGATCGCGCCGATCGCCATGTCGTCGTTGTGCGCATAGAGGACGTTGATCTTCTTGCCCTCGGCTTTCAGGAAGGCTTCCATCACCTCCTTGCCCTTGGCACGCGTGAAGTCGCCGGTCTGCGAGCGGATGATCTTGAACTTCGGGTCGGCCTTGATGATTTCTTCGAAGCCGCGCTTGCGGTCGATCGCCGGTGCGGAGCCCACCGTCCCCTGCAGCTCGACGATGTTCACGTCGCCCTTCACGTCCTTCATCTTGTCGACCAGCCAGCGGCCCGCCTTGCGGCCCTCCTCGACGAAGTCGGAGCCCATGAAGGTGACCCACAGCGACTCGTCTTTCTCGTTGACGGCACGGTCGGTCAGGATCACCGGGATCTTGGCCGCCTTGGCTTCCCGCAGCACCGTGCCCCAGCCGCTTTCCACCACGGGCGAGAACGCGATCACGTCCACGCGCTGTGCGATGAACGAACGAAGCGCCTTGATCTGGTTCTCCTGCTTCTGCTGCGCATCGGAGAACTTCAGTTCGACGCCGTGCTCCTTCGCGGCCGACTTGATCGACTCGCTGTTGGCGGTGCGCCACTCGGACTCCGCGCCGATCTGGCTGAAGCCGAGCACGATCTTCTTCTGTGCGAAGACCGAAAGCGGCACCGCACCGGCCGCCGCGGCGGCTGCGAGGCCCGCGATCACATGACGTCTGTTTGCATTCATCGGTGTCTCCTCTTCTTGCTTCAATGGTGCCGCGAGAGCCCGATGTCGGCTCGCGCGGCGTGTCGATCATGAGTGTCGCGTCATGACATCGTGTAGGCCGTCTTGACCGTGGTGTAGAACTCGGCCGCATAGCTGCCCTGTTCGCGCGGCCCGTAGCTCGACCCCTTGCGTCCGCCGAACGGCACGTGCGGGTCGACCCCGGCGGTCGGCAGGTTGACCATCACCATGCCGGCCTGCGCATGGCGCTTGAAGTGCGTCGCATGCTTCAGCGAGGTCGTGCAGATGCCGGCGCATAGGCCGAACGGTGTGTCGTTGGCCAGCGCCAGCGCATGGGTGGCATCGTCGGCGCGCAGCACGCAGGCGACCGGGCCGAAGATCTCTTCGCGCGCGACGCGGTGCTGAGGCTCGGCCAGGAAGAGGGCCGGCGCCAGGTAGTGGCCGCGCGTCTCGCGTTCGAGCAGCTCGCCGCCGCACAGCAACTCGGCGCCTTCGTTGCGGCCGATCTCGATGTAGTGGCGGTCCTGCTCGAGCTGGCGCGCGTCGACCACCGGGCCGATCTCAGTGCCGCGCTTCAGCGCATGGTCGACCTTCAACGCGCGCACCCGTGCGCGCAGCCGGTCGACGAAGGCCTGGTGCACCGGGGCTTCGACGATCAAGCGGCTCGAGGCGGTGCAGCGCTGGCCGGTCGAGAAATAAGAGCCCTGCACCGCGCACTCCACCGCCTGGTCGAGGTCGGCGTCGGCCAGCACCACGAGCGGGTTCTTGCCGCCCATTTCCAGTTGCACCTTGGCGCGTCGCGCGGTGGCGGTTTTCAGGATGCCTTCGCCCACACCCACCGAGCCGGTGAAGCTGATCGCATCGACCATCGGGCTGTCGACCAGGGTCTGCCCGACCATGCGGCCGCTGCCCATCACCAGGTTGAACACGCCGGCCGGCAGGCCCGAGCGGCTGATGATCTCGGCCAGTGCCCACGCGCAGCCGGGCACCAGCTCGGCCGGCTTGAACACGACGGTGTTGCCCCATGCGAGCGCCGGCGCGATCTTCCAGGCGGGGATCGCGAGCGGGAAGTTCCACGGCGCGATCAGCCCGACCACGCCCACCGGTTCGCGGGTGATTTCCACCTCCACGCCCGGCCGCACGGACGGCAGCTTGTCGCCGCGCAATCGCAGCGCTTCGCCGGCGAAGAACTTGAAGATGGTGCCGGCACGCGCGGCTTCGGCGGTGGCTTCGGGCAGCGTCTTGCCTTCTTCGCGCGCCAGCAGGCGGCCCAGTTCTTCGCGGCGTGCGAGCAGCTCGCTGCCGATCGCGTCGAGCACCTCGAAGCGCCGCTGCGGTGTGCTGTCGGCCCACGCTTCGCGGGCGTTGACGGCGGCGCGGATGGCCTGTTCCGTCTGGTTGGCGTCGGCCCGCGCGAATTCGCCGATCGGGTCGTCGAGGTCCGACGGGTTGTCGCTGACGCCGATGGTCACGCCGGTTTCCCAGCGGCCGTTGATGTAGTGCTTGAACAGTTGGCCCATCGCGGCGTCCTTCACAGCGCGCGCACGCTGCCGGCTTCGAAGCGCCGCTCGTCCACCGCGAGCGGGTTCACCAGCGCCGCGCCGAGTGCGGGCAGCTCGATCTCGAAGCAATCGCCCGGCTGCACGCGCACGCCGTCGGCGAAGCTCAAGGTGGCGGTGCCGAAGAAGTGCAAGTGCACGTCGCCCGGGCGGCGGTGCTGCGCGTACTTGAAGTGGTGGTATTCGAGGTTGTCGATCGAGTGGCACATGTTGGCCTCGCCAGTGGCGAAGGGCTTGCGCCACACGACCTCTTGGCCTCGGCGGATGCGGCTTTCGCCCTGCAGGTCGGCCGGCAGCGCGCCGGTGCGCAACTCGGGGCCCACCGCGCAGGCGCGCAGCTTGGAATGGGCGAGGTAGAGGTAGTTCTGCCGCTCGGTCACGTGGTCGGAGAACTCGTTGCCCAGCGCAAAACCGAGCCGGTGCGGCGTGCCGTCCGGGCCGATCACGTACAGGCCGACCAGCTCCGGCTCCTCGCCCGCGTCGAGCGCGAAGGCCGGCGATAGCAGCGGCGCGCCGGGCGCGGCGACCACGCTGCCGTCGCCCTTGTAGAACCATTCGGGCTGCACGCCCGGCGTGCCTGGGGCGGGGCGGCCGCCTTCGATGCCCCACTTGAACATGCGCATCGAGTCCGACAGGCTGGCTTCGTCGCCGGCCACCTTCTGGTGCATCGCGTCGCGCGTCGCGGCGCTGCCCATGTGCGTCAGGCCGGTGCCGGTGACGAGGCAGTGCGCCGGATCGGGGTGGGACAGCGGGTTGAGGACCCGGCCTTCCTTCAGCAGCGGGGCATAGGGCTGCGGGGTGCCGAGCCGGCCCTCGACCTGCGCTTCCAGCGAGGTGCCGGCCTCGATGGCAGCCAGAGCCAATGCGTAGGTCGATTCGGCGCCGTTCACCGGGCGGACCTCGTGGCCCGCGTCGGCCACCACGCCCACGCAGCAGCGGCCGCGCTCATCGCGGTACTGGATCAGTCGCATCTTGTCTCCATGAGAGCCGGCCGGGCCGGCATCGCGCGTTCTGGGCGCCTCGTTTTCTTGGTTGCCGGATCGTACGAACGCGATCGATAACTTTCTAATAGTTTTTCCGGCCTGATCGATATACGATTTTGGATACATCAGGCGACCCGACATGACCAACTACACCCACTGGTTCATCCGTGCCCGGCTCAAGACCCGGCAGTTGCTGCTGCTGATCGCGCTGGAGGAGGAGGGCAACATCCACCGCGCGGCGCAGGTGCTCAACATGACGCAGCCGGCCGCTTCCAAGCTGCTGAAGGACCTGGAGGAGATGCTGGGCGTGGAGCTGTTCGAGCGGCTGCCGCGCGGCATGCGGGCCACCTGGTATGGCGAGACGATGATCCGCCACGCGCGCATGGCGCTGTCCAGCCTGTCGCAGGCACATGACGAGATCGAGGCGCTGAAGGCAGGGCGCTTCGGACAGGTGAGCGTGGGCGCCATCACGGCGCCGGGCATGGCCCTGCTGCCGGCGGCGGTGGCGCAGGTCAAGCAGGAGCACCCGAACCTGAGCGTGTCGGTGGCGATCGAGACGAGCGACGTGCTGATGGAGCGGCTGGCCCAGGGCAAGCTCGATCTGATGATCGGCCGGCTGTTCGAACGGCACGACAAGAGCGACCTGCGCTACGAGGCGCTGGCGGAGGAGCCGGTGTGCGCGATGGTGCGGTCAGGGCACCCGTTGCTGGGCGTGGCCAGGCTGGGCCTGCGTGATCTGGTCAATACCGGCTGGATCGTGCCGCCGGCGGGCAGCGTGCTGCGGCATCGCTTCGAGCTGATGTTCCAGGAGGAAGGGCTGGAGGCGCCGGTCAACCTGATCGAGAGCCCGGCACTGCTGTTCGTCACCAAGATGCTGCAGCAGAGCGACATGGTGGCGGTGGTGGCGGCCGACGTGGGACGCTACTACGCCGAGCACGGGCTGGTGGCGGTGCTGCCGATCGCGCTGCCGTGCAAGATGGATGCGTTCGGGTTGATCACGCGGACCGACCGGTTGTTGTCGCCGGCGGCGAAGGTGATGCTGCAGGCGGTGCGGAATGCGGCGGTGTCGGTGTATGGGGCGCGGTTGGATTCTTAGCTGCGCTGGAGCGGGGGACAGTCCCGCGCCCGCGTGCCCTGCCGTCCCGGTGGCGCTGCTGTCGGAGGGTCAACTCCAGCCGGCGTCGACCTTGAACTCCTGGGCGGTGCACATGCGGCCTTCGTCCGAGGCGAGGAACAGGACGAAGTTGGCGACGTCCTCGGGCATCAGGCGGTCGGGCAGGCACTGGGTGCGTTCCAGTTCCTTTTCGGATTCGGGCGTGAGCCACAACCTGACCTGCCGCTCGGTCATCACCCAGCCGGGCGAGACGGTGTTGATGCGGATGCGGTCGCGACCCAGCGGCACGGCGAGCCCGCGGGTGAGTCCGTCGACCGAGGACTTCGCCACCGCGTAGCACGGGTAGCCGCTGGCCTTGGTCTGCCAGCCGGTCGAGCCGAGGTTGATCACGGCGCCGCCGCCGCGTCGGCGCATGCCGGGCACCACGGCCTGGATCGCGAAGAACGCCGGCCGCTGGTTGACCGCCATGCGTTCGTCCCAGTATTCGGCGGACACCGATTCCAGCGTGTGGCGGTCGTCGCTGGCGACGTTGTTGACGAGCGCGTGGAAGTCGCCCAGTTCGGAGGCGGCGTGGTGCACCGCGCCCTGCAGTGCGGCCACGTCGCGCACGTCGCAGGCGAGCCACCACACGCGGTGGCCCTCGTCCTGCAACTGGCGGGCGAGGGCGGCGCTGGGAGCTTCGGCGATGTCGACGAAGGCGACCGGCGCACCCTGCCGTGCGAAGGCAGCAACGATGGCGGCACCGATGCCGATGCCGCCGCCGGTGACGAACACCGGCCGGTCGCGCAGGCTGGGATAACGGGCGGCAGTGGCGGGGGGAGGGGTGTCCACGGGATCTCCTAGGTTGTTATAGGCATACGAATTTCGATATCAATAAAGCCGTTCTTTTTATTTTTCTAATATCAATGTGCAGCGATAGGATGCCCCGCGTCAAGTGCCTCACCAAGAAAGACGCGCCGCATGGACGACCCGAAGGACCCGAAAGACAAGCCGTTTCGCCGCAGCCAGGCCTGGTTCGGTCGACAGGACCGCGACGGCTTCGTGCATCGAAGCTGGATCAAGAACCAGGGCTACCCGCATGACCTGCTGGACGGCCGGCCGGTGATCGGCATCTGCAACACCTGGAGCGAACTCACCCCCTGCAATGGGCACTTCCGCGAGCTGGCCGAGTTCGTCAAGCGCGGCGTGTACGAGGCCGGCGGCTTTCCGCTCGAATTCCCGGTCATGTCGCTCGGCGAGACGCAGCTGCGCCCGACCGCGATGCTGTTTCGCAATTTGGCAAGCATGGACGTGGAGGAGTCGATCCGTGGCAACCCGATCGACGGCGTCGTGCTGCTGATGGGCTGCGACAAGACGACCCCGGCCCTGCTGATGGGCGCGGCGAGTTGCGACCTGCCGACGATCGGACTCTCCGGCGGGCCGATGCTCAACGGCAAGTTCCGCGGGCAGGACATCGGCTCCGGCACCGGCGTGTGGCAGATGAGCGAGATGGTGCGCGCCGGCGAGATGACGTTCCAGGAGTTCACCGAAGCCGAGAGCTGCATGCACCGCTCCAAGGGCAGCTGCATGACGATGGGCACGGCCTCGACGATGGCGTCGATGGTCGAGGCGCTCGGCATGGCGCTGCCCGAGAACGCGGCCATCCCGGCGGCGGACACGCGGCGCAACCGGCTGGCGCAGCTGACCGGCCGGCGCATCGTCGAGATGGTGAAAGACGACCTGCGCATGTCGAAGATCCTCACACGCGAGGCGTTCGAGAACGCGATCCGCACCAACGCGGCGATCGGCGGCTCCACCAACGCGGTGATCCACCTGTTGGCGATCGCCGGGCGCATGGGCGTGCCGCTGACCCTGGCCGACTGGGACCGCCTCGGCTCCGAGGTGCCGTGCCTGGTCGACCTGCAGCCTTCGGGCCGCTTCCTGATGGAAGACTTCTTCTATGCCGGCGGCCTGCCGGCGGTGCTGCGCGAGATCCAGCACCTGCTGCATCCACAGGCCCTCACGGTGAACGGCAAGACGATCGGCGAGAACATCGCCAACGCACCGTGCTGGAACCGTGAGGTGATCCGCCCTTATGCCGAGCCGTTCAAGCCGGCGGCGGGCATTGCCGTGCTGCGCGGCAACCTGGCACCGGACGGTGCGGTGATCAAACCCTCCGCGGCCTCGCCGCACCTGCTGAAGCACCGCGGCCGTGCCGTGGTGTTCGAGACGATCGAGGAATTCCATGCGCGCATCGACGACGAAGCGCTGGACGTGGACGAACACTGCATCCTGGTGCTGAAGAACTGCGGACCGCGCGGCTACCCAGGCATGGCCGAGGTGGGCAACATGCCGCTGCCGCCGAAGGTGCTGCGACGCGGCATCACCGACATGGTCCGCATCTCGGACGCGCGCATGAGCGGCACCGCCTACGGCACCGTGGTGCTGCACACCTCGCCCGAGGCCGCAGCGGGCGGGCCGCTGGCCCTGGTGCGCAGCGGCGACATCATCGAGCTCGACGTGGCCGCGCGCCGCTTGCACCTGGAGGTGAGCGACGAGGAGCTGGCGCGACGGCGGGCCGACTGGCAGCCGCCCGAGCCGCCGAAGCGTGGTTGGTACAAGCTGTATGTCGACCACGTGCAGCAGGCGCACCTGGGGGCGGATCTGGACTTCCTCGTCGGCGGCAGCGGTGCCGGCGTGCCGCGCGATTCGCACTGATACATGCAGATTACGCGCCGCGGCCGCTGCCGAGACGCGTAGCATGCACGCCTCTTTCGCTCACAGCCCTTGCTCACGTCATGACCAGCGCCAGCCGCCCGGATGCCCCCGCCTTGCTCGACGAACCGAGGGCCGTGTGGGCCGCCGGTGCGGAACTCGGCGAGGGGACCTGCTGGTCGGTGCAGCGCCAGGCGCTGTACTGGGTGGACATCCTGCAGCACTGGCTGTACCGCTACACGCCGGCGACCGGGCAGCGCGAGTCCTGGCATTTCGACGACACCATCTCCGCAGTCGCCGAGTGCGCGCAGCGGCCGGGGCTGATCGTCGCATTGCGCCGCGGCTTCGCGTTCTTCGACCCGGATGCGAGCGAGGGCCGTGGCGAATTGCAGCGCCTGGTCGAGCCCGAGCCGGAGCGGCCGGGCAACCGCTTCAACGACGGCAAGTGCGATGCGCAGGGACGGTTCTGGGGCGGCACGATGGACTTCGCCTGTGAAGCGCCGACGGGCGCGCTGTATCGCTACGACCCGGACGGCACCTGCGTGCGCGCGCTCGACGAGGGCTACCCGGTGACCAACGGGCCCACCTGGACGCTCGACGGCCGCACCATCCTCGTCAACGACACGGCCCGCGACCACATCTACGCGTTCGACTTCGACCCCGCCGGCGGCACGCTGTCGAACCGTCGGCTGTGGGGCCGCTTCGGGCCGGGCCAGGGCTACCCCGACGGCATGACGACCGATGCCGCCGGCCGCCTGTGGATTGCGCACTGGGGTGCCGCCTGCGTGACCTGCCACGACCCGGCGGACGGCGCCGAACTGCTGCGCGTCCAACTGCCCACCGACCACGTCACCAATGTCGCCTTCGGTGGGCCGCGTTTGTCGACGCTGTTCATCACCACCGCACGTTTCGAGCTGGACGCGCAGAAGCTCGCCGCGCAGCCGCTGGCCGGCGCGCTGTTCGCGGTGGAGACCAACGCCACCGGCTTGCCGGTCAACCGTTTCGCGGGCTGACGCGCCGGCTTGTGCCGCCACGGGCGCAGCACACCGTGACGTTGTGCTCGTTCGGGCACCGACGCGTGTCGGGGTGGCTCAGTAAGATCGCAGCGCTGATCACCCACCCACCGGTTGCCCATGACGCCGTCCCGCCGCCTCTTGCTTGCTTCCCTGCTTGCCGCCTCCTGGCCGGTGGCCCATGCGCAGCAGCGTCGTCCTCAAAAGGAGCAGATGCTGGTCGGCGTGGCCACCTCCCTGGTCGACAGCGGCTTCGTGCGCCACATCCAGAAAGCGCTGGCGCGCGACACCGGATTGGGCTTCGTCGCCACCCCGGGGCCGAGCGGCAAGCTGCTCGCGCTGCTGGAGCAGGGCGAGCTGGACGTGGCGATCACGCATGCCCCGGAGATCGAGGAGGCGCTGGACAAGCAGGGCCTCGTGCATGACCGCCGCTTCGTTGCAGCGAACGACTTCGTCATCGCCGGGCCGGTGGCCGCTGCCGGCAAGCAGCGCGGCAAGGATGCGCTCGGGCTCGCCGGCACAACGGATGCGGCTGCGGCGCTGGCAGCGATCGCCGCCGCGGGCGCGCAGGGGCAGGCGCGTTTCGTGTCGTGCGTCGACCGCTCCGGTGCGCAATTGAAGGAGGCAAGCCTGTTCAAGGCGGCGGGCGTGGCGCCGCAGGGCGCGTGGTACCTCAAGTCGGGCGGCGGCATGGGCGAAACGCTGGCGCAGGCCGTGGCGCAGGAGGCCTATGTGCTGGTCGACCGCGGCACGTGGTCGGCCGCGCGCCAACGCGGCGCGCTCGCCATGTTGGTGCAGGGCGACGCACGCTTGGCGGATCGTTACCACGCGATGCGTTCCTTCCGCAGCAACCACCCGGCCGCGAAGCTGTTTGTCAACTGGCTGACCGGCCCGACGGGCCGCCGGGCGGTGGACCGTGCGCCGGGCGGCTTCCGCGCCAAGGCGGCATGACGGCGGCTCCGCCACGGCGTGTGATCGCCGTCAACACCGGGCAGGTGCGCGAGGCCGACATCCACGGCCGCAAGGTCGCCACCGCTTATGGCAAACGCGCGGTCGCCGGCGCCGTCGAAGTGCGGCCGCTCGGGCTGCAGGGCGACGAGCAGGCCGACCTGAGCGTGCACGGTGGGCTCGAGAAGGCGGTCTACGCCTACCCGCACGAGCACTATCCGTTCTGGGCCACCGTGCGTGCGCAGGCCAAGGCCGGCCTGTGGGACCAGGACCTCGACACCGCCTTGCCGCCGGGCAGCCTCGGCGAGAACCTCACGCTGCTCGGCCTGCTGGAGTCGCAGGTATGGGTGGGCGATGTGCTGCGTTTTCCGCGCTGTGCGCTGGCGGTGAGCGCGCCCCGCCACCCTTGTTTCAAGTTCGACGCGGCGATGGGCTTCAAGCAGGCGAGCAAGATGATGTCGCAGTCGGGCTACTGCGGCTTCTACCTCGCGGTGCGCGAGCCGGGTTGGATCGCCGCCGGCGAAACCTACGAACTGGTGCCGGGGCCGCGCGACGTCTCGATCCGCGAGCTGTTCCAGGCGCGCATGCGGCGCGGCTGAGCGCGCCGCGAACCCTCGAACCGTTGCCGCTCAGGCCGGCCGGGCCCGCTGCTGTGACCAGCGGAACAGCGGTCCGGCGAGCACCACCACGGCCGCCATGCGTGTCACGTGGAAGGCGGTGACGATCGGCACCCCCAGCTGCAGCACCTTGGCGGTGATGCACATCTCGGCAATGCCGCCAGGGGAGGTGCCGAGCATCAGCGTGGCGGGGTGGATGCCCGCGAACCGCGCGAGCGCGAGTGCAAACGCGCCACTGGCCGCGATCATCAGCACGGTGCCCAGGCTCACGGTGACCAGCCATCGCGGCGCGGTGTGCAGGAAGGTGGGCGTGAAGCGGATGCCGAGTGCGACACCGATGAACAACTGGCCGAGGTTGGTCATCCACTGCGGCAGTGCCGACAGCTCGATGCCGCTCGCGGTGAGCGCTGCCGCGGCTGCCAGCGAGCCCAGCACCCACGGGTTGGGTTTGTCCAGGCGGCGCAGCAGCAGCGAGGCGGCCACCGTGGCGGCCATGAGCAGCAGCAGCCCGCCGGGGTGCACCTGCCGCGGCCCGGGCACGAACGGGTCGAGCCCGTGCACGCCGGCGAACTGGAAGCCGAACGGCACGATCAGCACCACCAGCAGGATGCGCACGCTGTGCGCGGACGCCACCAGGTCGATGCGCCCGCCGTGGCGCTCGGCCAGCACCGCCATTTCCGAGGCGCCGCCGACGGCACTGGCGAAGTAGGTGGTGGCGCGGTCGAGCCCCGCGATCTGCCGATTGCTGCGCGCCAGGAAGGCGCCGAAGGCCGCGCCGATCGCCAATGCCCATGCGATGCCGACCACGATGGCGACCCAATGGCTCGCGACCGTGGCCACCACCTGAGGCGTGAAGTACAGGCCCAGTGCCGTGCCGATCGCCCACTGCCCGGCATTGCGCAGCGGGGTGGCCGCAGCGAAGGGTGCGCCCGCCATGCAGCCGGCGGCAGTGGCGAGCAGCGGGCCGATCATCCACGGCAACGGCGTTCCAAGCGCCTGGCAGAGCCAGGCGGCAAGGCCTGCCACGGCCAGCGTCAGTGCCACGCGCGCGAGACGGGGCCGATCAAGGGAAGACAGCACGGCGAGGGAACGGCACGGGGCCCCCTTTTGGGGGGAAGGGTTTCCGATAAAGGCTGGCCCCGATGCTAGCTGCGCCGGCTGTCAACCGGCTTTCGCGCATGGGCTAGCGGGGCTTCACTTCACCGCATGCCCGCGCCAGCGCTGGCACGACACATCCTCCAACACCCTGAAACGGGATCGCAATTTGCTACCAACGCTGGAGATGCGACGAACGCATCTCGGGTTCCTGCAGGTTTGCGACACCGACTGTTACCTCAAGCCGCTTGCCGCTGGCCGAAAGTTGTTGAGCGGGCCTGCTCTGCTCCTCCTCGCTCCGGGGCCCGCAACCCTTCCACCCCCTCAGGAGTCAAGCAAATGGAACTCAACATCGAGAAGAAGTCCTCGCTGAGTCGCGTTGTCGATGCCATCGCCAACCTCGACCTGGAATCCGTCAAGCGCCGCCTGGTGCACGAAAAGGGCGAGTACCGCTGGTCCGCCGAGCGCGCCGATCGCGCTGAAGAGGGCTATCGCCGCTACCTGACGCTGCGCGCCAAGTACCCGGGCGTGCAGATGTCGCCCACGCTGGACATCGACACCTTCTGGCATGCCCACATCCTCGACACGCGCAAGTACGCCGAGGACTGCGACACCCTGTTCGGCGGCCTGCTGCACCACGTGCCGTCGCTCGGCGACGAGGAGCTGGACGAGGCCGGGCACGAGCAGGCCTCGTGGGTGATGAGCGCGCTCTATGAAAAGGAGTTCGGCGAGCCGCTGGACGTGGGCACGGCCGAGGCCGCACGTCCTGCCGGGGCCGGCCGCGCCGCCCTCGGCGCCAAGATGGCCTGGTGCATGTAAGCGGCACCTGACCTGGGAAAAGGGGCGTGCGGAGGTTCGATGTCGACCGCGGCTAAATCGTCCTCGCACGCCTTTGCAACTGCCGGAATGCCCAGCCTTTTCAGTCGGCCTGTTGTGCAGCATGATGCGCGCAAAGCGTTCAAGCGGCGGCACATGACACTACGCAATCGTCTGGTGGTTCTGGTCCTGGTCACGCTGGCACCGGTGATTGCGGTGCAACTGGCGGATCAGTTCGAGCGGGCCAACCAGCAGGAGCAGATCGCGCTGCGCGAGGCCCAGAACCGGGCCGAACTGGTGGCAGGTCAGTTGGTGCAGTTCACCGCCGGCTACCGGGAGCTGCTGGTAGCCGTTGCGGCGGCCGAAGCGATCCAGGCGGGCGACAGCGAGCGCTGCAACGCCTACACGTACAACTTGCAGCAGCAATTTCGGGGCGCGTTCACGCTGGGCGCCGCCGATCTCGAGGGCAACGTCTATTGCCTGGGCATGCCCTACCTGCACGGCCGCGCGATCAACAACGCCGACCGGCCGTACTTCAGGCAGGCGCTCGACACGCGCGATTTCGTCGTGGGCGAGCATGCCTTCGCCCGCGTCCCGGGCGACGCGGTACTGCACTACGCCTACCCCATCATCGACCCCAGGACGCAGGAGCCCAAGGGCGTGCTCGCGGCGTCGCTGTCGCTGAAGTGGATGGCCGAACGGCTGGCCGAGAACCCGTTGTCGCCGGGCGCGCGCCTGACCGTGACCGACCGCCGCGGCACGGTGCTGATCGAGCTGCCCGAGCGGGGCAACGTCAGCAAGCCGGTGCACGAGCAGCTGCGCAGCGTGCTGCTGCAGCGCCGCCAGCCGGGTGCCGCCTCCTGGATCGACGCCGAGGGCAATGAGCGCATCGTCGGTTATGTGCCCATCGACGCCGGGCCCAAGGGCCTCACCGTTGCGCTCTCGCTGCCGCGCGACATGGTGCTGGCGCCGGTGCGCCAGGCTGCGCTGCGCGATGGGCTGACGCTGGCGGCGGCCATCGGGCTGGGGCTGTTCCTCGCGTGGTTCGTCGCGCGCAGCAAGTTGTACCGACCGCTGTCGATGCTCACGCACACAGCCGGCCGCTGGAGCGAAGGCGACCTCACCGCACGCACCGGTCTGGCGCGCGTCGAGGACGTCGAGTTCCGCCAGCTCGGCACCACGCTCGACAGCATGGCCGAGAACCTGCACGCGCGGCAGCAGGAGCTGGCAGCCGCCAACGAAGAGATGCGCCGTTCACGCGACGAGGCGCTGAAGGCGAGCCTCTCGAAGACGCACTTCCTCGCCGCCGCCAGCCACGATTTGCGCCAGCCGCTGCAGGCGATGAACCTGAACATCGCGCTGCTTGCCGCCCGCCACGGGCAGGGGCCGGACTCCGCCACGATCGACCGCCTGCGCCGCTCGGTCGGCAGCCTGGCGGAGTTGCTGAATGCGCTGCTCGACGTGTCGCAGCTCGATGCGGGCCTCATCAAGCCGAACGTCTCCGACTTCGGGCTGGACACGCTGCTGCAGTCGATTGCCGACGAGTTCTCGGCCGCCGCGCGGCAGAAGGGCGTGCACCTGAGCGTGGAGCCCTTCCATGCCGCAGTGCGCAGCGACCCGGTGCTGCTGGGCCGCATGGCGCGCAACCTGGTCAGCAACGCCATCAAGTACACCGACACCGGCGGCTGGGTGAAGGTCTCGTGCCGCGACTGCGTCGACCGCATCGAGATCGTCGTGGCCGACTCGGGCGCAGGCATCCCGGCCGACAAGCAGGAAGAGGTGTTCGAGGAATTCCGCCAGCTCGGCAACCCGCAGCGCAACCCGTCGCTCGGACTGGGCCTGGGGCTGGCGATCGTCAAGCGCATGAGCGTGCTGCTGCAGCACCCGGTGCAGCTGTACTCCGAAGTGGGGGTGGGCACCACCGTGAGCATCGCGGTGCCGCGCGCCCAGCGCCTGGAGCGCCGCGCGCCCGACCTCGACAGCCTGCACCTGCAGGGGCGTGCGCTGCTGGTCGAGGACGACCTGCTCGTGGCCGAGAGCACCGCGGATCTGCTGCGCTCCTGGGGGCTGCACGTGTCGGTGGTCGGCACGGCCGAAGAGGCGTTCGAGATGATCGACGACGCGTCCCAGGCCTGGAATGCGGTGCTGGCCGACTACCGGCTGCCCACTTACTGCGGGCTCGACGTGGTGGCGCGCGCCAGGCAGTCCCAGCCCCAGGCACTGACACTCGTGCTGACCGGCGACGCGGCAGACAAGCGCCTCGCCGACGCACGCGAAAAGGGCCTGCAGGTGCTCGAAAAGCCGGTGCGGCTGGAACGACTGGCCCAGGCATTGGCACCGCTTGCACGCGACACGCAGCGCACCGGCACACCGCCGCGCAACCTGCGGCTCGCCAGCTGAACAGCGGCCCGGCGCTCAAGACGCGCTGCCCCGCCTTCGTACACTGCGGCTTTCCGGCCAGCCCTGGCCGGGGTGCCACCCGTGGAACAGCCTCACTCTCCGACCCGCGCGACCGCTCCACCGTGGGCCTTGCGCCTTGCATTGCTCGCCGGCGTGGTGGCGGCGCATGCCGGCGTGGTGATGGTGCTGTGGCGCGCGGCAGAGCAGCGCCGGCCTCCACCTCACCCTGACCCGGTGCTCGTCGCGATACGCGCGCAGCAGGAGCCGGCTGCGCAGGCGCCACCGCCAGCGCGGCGATCCAAACCGGCGCCAACGCCTCGCCCGCAAAGGCCGGCGACGCAGCCCTCGCCGCGCGAAGAGCGTGCGCCACCTCCAGCGGTTGCTGCACCACCGCGAACGGCAGCACCGCCAGCCGCACCAGCAA
Source organism: uncultured Caldimonas sp. (assembly GCF_946480305.1). Next base: position 153,790 of record NZ_CAMLJQ010000004.1, on the reverse strand, counting down.
CACCCGCCACGCCCACGACCTCGGCGCCTGCGGTGTCCGAGCCTGCGCCACCGCAGTCGCCTTCACCGTCGAACCAGGGCGTTGCGGCGATCGGTGCACCGCCGCGCTCCGAGAAGCCGGCTGCGCCGGCAGAGTCGGCAGCGCCCGCCGCCCGCGGCCCGCGCAACGTGCAGGCGCAGGACATCAGCTACCTCCGCAAGCCCGCGCCGCTCTACCCGCCTGCCGCCCAGCGCGCCCGCGAATCCGGCACCGTGCTGCTGCGCGTGGTGGTGGACACCCAGGGGCGCCCGGCGGAGGTGACGGTGGCTCGCTCCTCGGGCTACCGTCGACTCGACGAAGCGGCCGTGCGGGCGGTGCGCGAAGCGCGATTCAAGCCCTACATCGAGGACGGCCAGCCGCGGGAGGCGGTGGTCCCCGACCTCGAAGTGGTGTTCCGCTGGGCCCCGGAGTGAGCGCCCGCCGCCGTGCAGCGCCGCAAATCGCCTGAACAGCTCCGAAGCGTGGCGCCCGCTGATTTCAAGGCAGCACGCCCGCCTCGCTGATCGGCATCAAGAAAGCCTCTACTTATACACATGAGCTATTTAGATAGGGGTGATTCATTTCCTTCGTGTCTGTATGATCGCGACTTCCGTACCGGGTTTTCCCGGTGGCCGGGGCGTCGGGGCTCCGGCGCCTTGCAGTCACCTTCACCGTCGTCATCCACCATGAGTGCCTTCAACGAAGAACGAGTGCTGAGCGTGCGTCACTGGACCGACCGCCTCTTCAGCTTCACCACCACCCGTGACCAGGCCTTCCGTTTCCAGAACGGGCACTTCACGATGATCGGCCTCAAGGTCGACGGCAAGCCGCTGCTGCGCGCCTACAGCGTGGCCAGCCCCAACTACGAAGAGCACCTCGAGTTCTTCAGCATCAAGGTGCCCGACGGCCCGCTCACCTCGCGGCTGCAGCATCTGAAGGAAGGCGACACCATCCTCGTCGGCCGCAAGCCCACCGGCACGCTGCTGCTCGACTACCTGCTGCCCGGCAAGCGCCTGTACCTGCTGTCCACCGGCACCGGCCTGGCGCCCTTCCTGAGCATCATCCGCGACCCGGAAACCTATGAGCGCTACGAGAAGGTGGTGCTGGTGCACGGCACGCGCGAAGTGGCCGAGCTGGCGTACCAGGACCTCATCACCAAGGACCTGCCCGAGCACGAGTTCCTCGGCGAGCTGGCCGCCGGCAAGCTGATGTACTACCCCACCGTGACGCGCGAGCCGTACGTGAACCGCGGCCGCATCACGACGCTCATCGAATCCGGCAAGCTGTGCAACGACTTGCACCTGCCGCAACTCGACCGCGAGCACGACCGCGTGATGATCTGCGGCAGCCCGCAGATGCTGAAAGACCTGAAGCACATGCTCGACGAGCGCGGCTTCCATGAGGGCAACACCTCGAAGCCGGGCGACTACGTGATCGAGCGGGCGTTCGCGGAGCAATAGGACCACCCCCTACCGGCTTCGCCGGCCCCCTCAAGGGGGCGCCACTGGCGGACCGGCGGAGCCGGATCCGCGGTGGCACTCGGATTGGGGCAGTGGGTGTTGATCCGATGGCGCAGTGGTGAGGTGCCGCATAAGATGAACGGGCTCTACAGGAGCCCGTTGTCATGTCTGAACCTGTCATCGTCGATGCCATCCGCACGCCGTTCGGCAAGCGCAATGGCGTGTTGCGCGACTCGCGCCCGGACAGTCTGCTCGCGTTCGTGGCGCGGGCTTTGGTGGAACGCACAGGGGTCGACGATGCGCGGCTCGACGACTTCATTGCGGGTTGCGTGAGCCAGGCGGGCGAGCAGGGCGCCAACGTGGGGCGGCTGGCGGTGCTGCTCGCCGGGCTGCCCACCCGCGTGGCGGGCGTGTCGCTGAACCGCATGTGCGGCTCCAGCCAGCAGGCGGTGCACTTCGCGGCGCAGGCGGTCGCGGCGGGGGATGCGAAGTACGTCATTGCGGGTGGCGTCGAGAGCATGAGCCGGGTGCCGATGTTCCTCGACGTGACGCTGGGCAAGAGCGAGTTCAGCGGCTTTGACCTGCTCAACCCGCAGCTGCTCGAAAGCTATCCGCTGGTGCACCAGGTTGAGAGCGCCGAGCGCGTGGCCGAGCACTGGCGGCTCACGCGCGCCGAATGCGATGACTACGCGAAGGAAAGCCACCGTCGCGCGCACCGCGCCGCGCAGGCAGGGTGCAACCGCGAGATCGTGCCGACGCCCGGTGTCGACGCGCAGGGGCAACCGGTGCAGGCGGTGCGCGACGAGGGCATCCGCGATGTGATCGACGACGCCCGCATGGCTGCGATGAAGCCGGTGTTCCGCCCACCGGGCGAGGGCGTCGTGACGGCCGCCAATGCCAGCCAGATCTCCGACGGTGCCTCGGCCGTGCTGATCGCCGACCGCGACACCGCAGCGGCCGATGGCCTGCGTGCACGGGCACGTTTTCGCGCGCGCGTGGCGTGCGGCTCCGACCCGGTGATGCAACTCACCGGCGTGATCCCCGCCACGCAGGAGGCGCTCAAACGGGCGGGCGTGTCGGTGCGCGACCTCGACTGGATCGAAGTCAACGAAGCCTTTGCGAGCGTGGTGCTCGCCTGGGCGCGCGAGTTCGAGCCCGACATGGACAAGCTCAATCCGTGGGGCGGCGCCATTGCGCACGGCCACCCGCTGGGTGCCACCGGCGGCGCGTTGCTCGCCAAGATGCTGAGCGGGCTCGACGCCACCGATGGCACGCTCGGCCTGCAAGTGATGTGCATCGGCCATGGCATGGCCACCGCGACCGTGATCGAGCGGCTGCCCGGCTGAGCGTGCGAGCCGCACGGCCTCACACATCTTCCATACGCATCAACCCACCATGCCACCACCCATCAGCCGCTACCCCGTGCCCGAGATCGCCGACCTGCCGGACGACATCCGCCAGCGCATCCTCGAGGTGCAGCAGAAGGCCGGCTTCGTGCCCAACGTGTTCCTTGCGCTGGCCCACCGGCCCGATGAAGCGCGTGCCTTCTTCGCGTATCACGATGCGCTGCTGCTGAAGGAGGGCGGCCTCAGCAAGGGTGAACGCGAGATGATCATCGTCGCCACGTCGGGCGCCAACCGGTGCCTCTACTGCGTGGTGGCGCACGGTGCCATCCTGCGCGTGTACGAGAAGCAGCCGCAGCTTGCCGACCAGGTGGCGACCAACTACCTGAAGGCCGACATCACGCCGCGCCAGAAGGCCATGCTCGCTTTCGCGTTGAAGGTGTGCAACGACTCGGCAAACATCACCGACGCGGACTACGCCGCCCTGCACGCCCACGGCTTCAGCGACGAAGACATCTGGGACATCGGCGCCATCACCGCCTTGTTCGGGTTGAGCAACCGCATGGCCAACCTGATCAGCCTGCGGCCGAACGACGAGTTCTATCTGCTGGGTCGGGTGCCGCGCGACAAGAAGCCCGCCTGACGCACCGCCTGTACACGCCAAGGAGCAACGATGAATGACTGGATCGCCCTGCTGGGCATCGGCAGCGCCCTCGCCGTCGGCGTGGTGAGCCCTGGGCCGAGCTTCGTGATGATCGCCCGCACGGCGGTGGCCTCGGGCCGCGGCAATGCGATGGCCGCAGCGGTCGGCATGGGGCTGGGTGGCTTCCTGTTCGCGGTGGCTGCACTGGCCGGCCTGCAAGGGCTGCTGCTGGCGGTGCCGTCGCTGTACGTCGTGCTCAAGGTGGGTGGCGGGTTGTACCTGGCTTACCTCGGCCTGCGCATCTGGCGCGGTGCCAGGCAGCCGCTCGCGGTCACCGCGGAGCCTTCCGCCGCGAGTCCGGCCGGTCACTGGCGTGCCTTTGCGCTCGGCCTCATGACCCAGGTGAGCAACCCCAAGACGGCCATCGTCTACGGCAGCGTGTTCGCGGCCTTCATGCCGAAGGCGGCCGACATCGGGCTCATCGCCGCCATCCTGGCGCTCGTGCTGTTCATCGAGACGGCCTGGTATGCGCTGGTCGCCCTGGGGCTTTCCTCGGAGCGGCCCCGCCGCGCCTATCTGCGCTTCAAGCACTGGATCGACCGCGCCGCTGGCGGCGTGATGATGGGCCTCGGGCTGAAGCTCGCATCTTCCGCGCACCGGATGTAGCGACACCGCGCACTCATGCCGCCAGCACGGCGGCCATCGCGGCGATTAGCGCATCGATCGCGTGGTTGGAGGGCAGGTCGCGCGACTTCACCGCATGCACGGCAATCGGCAGCGGCGGCGTGATCGGTGCCACGCGCAGCCCCGGGTGCCGGCGTGCATGCCGGGCCGTCATGCTGTCGACGATGGCCCAACCAAAGCCCTGCGCTGCCAGTTCGATCGCTGCGTGGTACGTCTGCGCGACGACGCGCGAGCGCTTCACCTCGCCGCGCCCGAGCCAGGTGGCATGTAGCAGGCGACCAAGTGGGTCCGTCGGGTCGAGGTCGATCACTTCGTGCTGCGACAACTGTTCGATCGGGCATCCGCCGCTCGGCACGTCCGGCCCCACGCTCACGATGCAGCCTTCTGCGATCGGCCGGCTCACCAGCGAAGGGTGCGACGGCGGCTCGAAGGTGAAGCCCACCTCCGCCTCGCGCAGCACCAGGCTCTCGCAGATCTGGCGCGAGTGCAGCGTGCGCACTGAAAAGCTGGCCGACGGAACGGCCGCCGCACAGCGCGCCATCGCCGGCGGCAGCGCTTCCAGCGCCAGGCCCGGCACACACAACACGCGCACCAGCGTCTTCGACTCCCGCCCCAGGCTGGCCACCACACGCCGCACCGCGTCCAGCTTGAGGTAGAGCTGCTCCACCTCCGGATAAAGCTGCAAGGCCTCGGCCGTGGGCACGAGCCGTCCGCGCACGCGCTGGAACAAGGCCACGCCCACATGTGCTTCGGCCTGCTGCAGCAGCCGGGTGGCCGCAGGCTGGCTCACGTTCAACAGCTTCGCCGCGCCGCTGACCGTGCCGCACTGCATCACGGCATAGAAGACTTCGATGTACCGGATGCGCATGCGCTCACCCGCCTGCCTTGGCCCGCAGCACCCCATGCGCCAGGGCTATGGGAGCACTGCGTTTTGGCAGTTCCGCAGCGCGGCGGCGGCCGGTAGCCTGCAGGCCTTTCACGCACGAGCTCCTGCCATGATTGCCTTGTTCAATGACGCCCAAATCGCCCGCCTCATCGATGTGCCTTCGGTGCGAGAGGAGATCGACGCCGCACTGACCTCGCTGGCACGCCGAGGCGCCGCCATCAAGCCGCGCACCCGTGTGGACTGCGCCGAGGTCAAGCTCAGCTCGATGGGCGCCATCTGGCGCGATGCCGGTGTTGCCGGCGAGAAGGTGTACCCCACCGTGGCCGGCAGCTTCTCGTTCCTGTTCACGCTGTTCGACATCCGCCGCAACCTGCCGCTTGCCGTGATGGAGGCCAACGAACTCACCCGCTGCCGCACCCCCGCGCTGACCACGCTTGCTGCGATGAAGGCCATGCCGCACGCGTGTACCGCGGCGCTGTTCGGCGCAGGCCTGCAAGGTCGGGCGCACGCTGAAGCCTTGGCCCAGGCGCTGCCGTTGCAGCAGATACGGGTGGTCGACATGGCACCGGTGGACCGGTGGTGCCAAGAGGCGTCGGCCCGCCTCGGCATCGACGTGCGCCCGTGCAGTGCGGAGCAGGCCGTGCGCGGCGCCGACATCATCGTCACCTGCACGCGCTCCAAGCAGCCGGTGTTCGATGGGCGATGGGTACGGCCGGGCGCCTTCGTTGCCGCTGTGGGAACGAGCCTGCCCACCGGCAGCGAACTCGACGACACCTTGCTCGCGGCGGCCGGCCGCGTGATCGTGGAATGGCAGCCGCAGAGCAACACCGAGGCAGGCGAGGTGGTGCAAGGCCTGGCAAGCGGCGCGCTCGATGCGGCACGCATCGTCGACCTGCCGCAGATCTATGCCGGCGAAGCACCGTGGCGCAGCCACGCGGACGAGATCGTCGTGTTCAAGAGCGTGGGCATCGGCCTGACCGACCTGGCCGCGGCTCACGTGGCCTGGAAACGCAGCCAGGCCGGTGCATGACGGCGCGGGGTCGCACGGCATCGTCGGCCTTCAGTTGGGCACGTAGTCGGACGGGAACTTCAGCGAATCCGACAGCAGGTGCGACATCTTCATGTTCAGCGACATCCCCTTGGGCGGGATGGGCTGCACGAACCACTTGTCGTACAGCGCGTGCAACTCGCGGCTGAAGATCAAGCGGCGCATCTCGGCGTCGACCACCGCCTTCAAGCGCGGGTTGTTGCGCTCGAACGCGATCGCGTAGGGCTCGATCGTGATCGGTTTGCCGACGATCTTCAACGCTCCCGGTTCCGGCGCACTCGCCTGCAGGCCGTACAGGATGATGTCGTCCATCGCGAAGCCGCGCACCTTGCCCGACAGCACCCACGACACCGCTTCCGCATGGTCCTTCGCGGCCACCACGTCCAGGCGGATGCCCTTCAGCCGCGCTTCCTTCTGCAGCGACTCGACGTTGGTGGTGCCCGCCGTGGACGCAACCGTGGAGCCATCGAGTTGCTCGATGCGCTCCACCGGCGACGAGGAGCGCACCATGATGCGCGCCGACGCAATGAAGTGCGCGATCGTGAAGGCAACGCGTTCACGCCGCTGCGCGGTGTTGGTCGTCGAGCCGCATTCGAGGTCGATCTCGCCCCGCTCGATCGCATCGAACCGCGTGGCCGACGTCACCGGCCGGTATTCGATGCGAGGCGATGCGAGCGAGAGATGCCGCGCGATCGCGTCCACCAGTTTGTGGCACACGTCGACGCTGTAGCCCAGCGCGCGTCCGTTCGCCACGTAGGACAGCGGTATCGACGAATCGCGATGGCCGATGACCACCACGCCACGCGAGCGGATGCGCTCCAAGGTGTCTGCGTGGCTCGCGGCCGCTGCAGCCAGCGAGACCAGCAGGGCAGCGAGGGCCGGCAGCAGGGTGGGCCGGTGCGGGCATGGACGGTACGGCATGGTGTCCTCCAGTGGCGCGATGGAGCGCAGTCTGGGACACGTGTTCGCCGAACACCATTGCCAAATTGGAGAGCGGCCATAACCGGCAGGCATGGCCGCGCGTGGCGGGAACGGGCTTGAAGAGAGTGAGCCGGGGAGCGCTTACCGCGCAAGCAGGCGGTGTTCACCGGTATCCGGGTGGTACTCCAGCACGCGGCTGTACGTGTCGTGGTCTCGCAAGTAGATGGGGCTGCTCATCGCTGCTGTTGCGCGCGCAGCCTCTGCAATGCGCGCAGGCAAAGATGGCACACGCTGGCGCCGAGCACCGACGGCATCAACAAGCCCGCAAACGGAATCAGCAGCAAGCCTGCCGTGGCCAGGCCCAGCCCCAGGATCGACCACCGGCTGCTCTTCACGATCAGCTCTCGCTCGGCAGGCGTGGCGAGGTTCTCCAGCGCGTCGTCCATCAGGCCGCGCACGTTGAGATAGCAGCCGAGCAGCAGATAGAGCACGCCGCCCAGCAACGGGATCAGCAGCAGCGGGAAGCTGACGAGCATCACCGCAAACTGCCGCAGCGTCGAACTCAGGTCGGCCGCCCAGCTGCCCGTGGCACCTGCGGCAAGCGCCGGGTACTGCACGAGGCATTGGGCCTGGATGCGCGACATCAGGAACAGCGCCTGGTACACGCGGATGCTCAGCACCACCAGCAGCACGAAGGTGGTGGCAACGAGCACAAAGGCCACCACGCCGCTCAACGCCAGGGCGAACTCAGGCAATGCCCAGGCAGCCGCCGCTTCTGCGGCGCGCCACACCGGGTTGCGCGCCAGCAGCAAGACCACCAGCCACGTGAGCACCGAGACCACGGCGACAACGGCCGATGCCAACGCAAGCCGGGGCCGAAGGCCCTCGCGCAGGCCGAGCACGAGGCAGGCGAGAGCTTCAGAGGAGGCGGCCAGCGTGCCGGTGGGGGCCGCAGATGCCAACTGGCGTGGTGGAGTCGTCATCGTCAACCACCTCTCTGTTCTTTGCCGTTCCAGTTGAACGGAAACAGCTGCTGCTTCCAGAACCCCCGCGGCACGTAGTCGCCCACCACGCCGTAGCGGTGCGGCCACTTCTTCGCCTCGTTCGCAGGCACCGCGGTGCCGAACAAGTAGTCCCAGAACGCGAAGTGCGCGGCGTAGCAGCGGTCCAGCGCCTCTTCGTCCTGACTGTGGTGCCAGTGGTGGAAGTTGGGCATCACGATCAGATAGCGCAGCGGGCCGAGCCGCACCGACACGTTCGCGTGGTTGAACACCGCCTGGAAGCCCGCGATCAGGATGTACACGTTGATCACCGCCTGCGGAAACCCCATCAGCACCGACGGCGCGATGATCACCGCACTGGAGATCACCGTTTCGATCACGTGCGTGCGGCTGCCCGAGAGCCAGTCCATGTGCTCGGTGCTGTGATGCACCGCATGCAGGCGCCAGCCCCACGGGATCTCGTGATAGGCCCTGTGCAGCCAGTAGCGGTAGAAGTCCGTCACCAGCATCAGCAGCAACAGCGACGGCCAGAACGAAAGGCTCTGCACCCATTGCTGCAGCGGCCCGATCGCCATCCAGCCGAGCAGGTGCCGCACGATCAGGCTGACCAGCAGCAGGATCAGGCCCACGGCAAGGTGCCCGACGACGAAGTAGGTGAAGTCGGTCTGCCAGTCGTCGCGGAACACCGGCATGCTCTTGTTCAGCGGCCGCGCCTTCTCGATCGCGATGAACACCAGGCTGGTGGCCAGCAGGTCGAGGATGAACCAGTCCAGCCCCAGGTGCGGCGTGTTCAACGGCAACTCGCCCACCGGCACCCATGCACCGCCGCCGATGGCTGCCAGCGTCAGCCAGAACAGGGCCCAGCGCGACAGCCGCCGCACACGGCCGAGCGCGAAGTTGGTGATCGCGATGGCGCCGGACAACACCATCGCGCAGAACAGGATGGCGCGGAAGGTGTCGAAGCTCACATAGGCGCGCACCTCCGGCGTGGTGAGGTAGGCCGGGAAGTGCAGGATCAGCACGCCCAGGATGCTGAAGTCCGCCAGGGCCAGCGCGATGATGCCGCTCACCATGCCCTTGCCGGGGCGCAAGGGGCCGTGGGACTTGGCGAGGTCGACGGCTTTCTTGAGGTCTTCAACCACCGGGTGGTCGCTGGGATGGTTCATGGGTGGGTCCTCCTGATTCTTCTCTTTGCGCTGCAGGGCGTGCGCCGCATGCTTTTCAAACGGTTGATTTTCTGCAACGCACCCCTCGCGACCAAGCCGCCGTGCCCCCTTGAATGCGGTGTGGGCGCAGTTCGTAGTTGATCGACCACTGACATGTCTTTCGACGACGCTGGGTAGCTCCTTCTGCCGATCACCACAGGACCGGTGTGTGTGCGTCGTCATCGTCAACCGCCTTTCTGTTCGCTTTTTTGTACAGGCGCTCCGATCGATTCAATCCAGCCGGTTCCAGGCAAGTCGGGACCGACGTTGCCAAAATCACTCATCTCCGGTTTTCGAGTGAAACGTACCGCGACTCGGCCCTTGTCGTAGAAGCGAACTGTCAATGCCGTCGCATTCGGTACACGGATTGGATGCGGGATCGTCACCTTGTAGTGGTAGACATCAGATGGCGTCCCTTCATAGGGGCCGGTGATGTACCTCCACGAGATCTCTAGAGTTTTCGCGGATCGGGGGGCTTGATAGCAGCAGATGATGGTCCCGCCGTTCGCACCCCCTCCCGATTGACGGTAAAGCAATGCCTGACCGCCCGCGTTGTCACCCAAGCGATATTCGATCGTATAAGGGGTGAAGTTGTATGGCACATGAGAGACGCCGATTTCCGCGGTGGGTCCGCCTGGTTCTTGCGCAACGCTCGCTCCAGAAAATGCTGCGATGACAACGAGAAGAAGCGTGATCGGGTAAGCAGAAAAGGGCTTCCTGTTAGGGCGGCACGCGCTGTCCGCCACAGCCGCGATGAAGCGTGGCGAGGCCGAGGACCCATTCGTGGTTCTCAAGAACCTGCGAATGGTGCGCTGGTTCATTTGTGAGCCTCCCTTGTTGTGCTGTGACACGTGCATCCGCGCGGCTTTTCATTGTTTTGCGAAGCGAGACGGGTTTGCGTTCGCCGAGTTGCTGATTCTCGGCAACAAGCATCTTGACAGCCAGCGACGGAACCCCCTGGAACGGGGTGTATGGCAAGCGTGCCAGGCAAAAGCCCGCTCCTAGAATCGCCTCCGCGGATCAGGTCGAACACACCGCAACTGGGCAAGAACGTCAAGCACCTCCGCTCGTGGGCGCATGAAGCTTGAGGTTTGCTCAACTCGCAATTGCAGCGCATGCAGATGAGGTTGCCCGCGCTACACACGGATGAAAGTGCGCATCACAAGTGCATACAGGGGGGGGACATGAACCATTCAGCCGCAGAACGCCGCGGGTACCAAAGCAGTCAGCCGAGGGTCATCGAGCGTCTGCTGCGGCCATGCATGGCCATTGCGGCCAAGGTCGCATTGCTGGCATGTGTTCTCTTCACCGGTGCAGCGACCGCGCAGGAGCGGCCCGCGCTGATCTACCGGCCAGTCGTCGATGTCAGCGGGAGCTTGAGCGCGGAGGATCGAACTGCACTGACCGCCAAGCTGAACGCGTTCGAGGCCCGTTGCGGCAGCCAGGTGGCCGTGGTGCTGATCGACTCGACGCGTCCGTATTCGATGGAGGCCTACGCCAACGCGTTGGCCAATGAGTGGAAGCTCGGCCGCCCCGGTGTCGGCGACGGTGTGCTGCTCGTGCTGGCGATGCAGGACCGCGAGATGCGGCTGGAGGTCGCGCGCGACATGGAGCCGCTGTTGCCCGACGTGCTGGCAGGCCGCATCTTGCGCAACGAACTCAAGCCCGCCCTGCGAGAGGGGCGCATACGGGCGGGGATCGAGGACACGCTCGACGAAGTGTTCAATGCGATCGCCTCGGTCTGCCTCGACAGTGAGGCGCTCGACACGCCGCTTACCTCTTCGCATGACGACATGAGCAAGCGACCGCTGACGGGGCGGGCACTTCTCGAGCTGGGTGGGGCGGCTCTTCTCTGTTGGGTGATTGCGTGGGTCGTCACGAGCGCCATCGGTTTCAAATGGGTGGCCCTCATCATCGCGATAGCGTGCAGTGCGGGCATGGTGCTGGGCCTCGAACTGGGATTCAAGAGCACATACGCTTTGCCTCCCTACAACCCGCATTACCGGTGGTTGCTCATCGGCGCGATCGCACTGTCGCTCTGGGCGCTGCGTTGGCGCCTGCTCGAACGCATGCGTCGGAATGGTGAGTTCACCCACCGGACGGGGATCAGCTTCAGCTTCTCGGGCCGTTCAGACGATTCGGGGTATGGCTGGCGCCACAGTACGGGCAGCAGTAGCAGCTCGTCTTCGGACAGCTCCTCGTCGAGTTCCTCGAGCAGCTCGGAGTCGGGTGGGGGTGGGAGCTACGCAGGCGGGGGCGCGACCTCGCGGTGGTAGCCGTTGTCCCATATTCAGATCATCGAGGATCCTCGGCATGCGCTATGGAAGGCGTGGTGCACATATAGGCCTGCGTTCGCTTTCCTAGAATCGGTGCCTTGTCTCCCATTCACCGCCGCTAGGGCACCACTTCAGCAGGGGAGGAAAATATGATTCGCTGCACTGGATCACCACCACATCAAACATCGATGCTCGCTGCGTTGACCGCTTTGAGCGCAGGCAGTCAGGCGCACGGCCCCGCTCCGCAGGCCGCTTCGTCACCCGTGTTGCAGCAACGCATCGAGGCACTGAAGGCCAGGACGCTGAAGAACCTGGTGTTCGTGGAGGGTGGCAGTTTCATGATGGGCGACTTCGGGCCGGTCCACAGCCCGCAGAAGCGGTCCTACTGCCCGCACACTGATGACGCCCGGCAACATCACCTCATCAACGGAGTGGTCGGGCGGCTTGTGGTTGTTTTGTAGCGCCGGTGAAGTCGACAGCAAAGCTGCACTCCCTCAGGGAAACCGAACTATCGGCGCCTCGGGAAGCGGTGCTGACGCACCGGACTGTGGCTGACCGCCGACGGCGCCAGCCTTCGGTTGCCCGGGCATCGAGGGTGGGCGCAAAGACTTCTCCTGTTGTTCCATTCGCTTTCGCAGCCACTCGTCGTCCTTCTTCTGCTTTTCCTCGGCGGCCTTGTCGGTTTCGCCAAAGTGGTCGATCGCACGTGTCCTGAAGTACAGGTTGTGAGCCAGGATGTGATCGTGCCAACTGGTCAACAACGTGTCATGTACCAACTCGTCGAAAAGCGTCAGCACTTCTGGCGGCGGTGAGTTTCTGTCGAGCACCCCATCCTCGAACACCTGCAGCAGTTCGAGCTTCTCCTTGTACTCCTCATTGGCGGTCAAGCGACTGGCCGCGTAGTCACTGGACTGGGAAGACCGCTGCAGTTCTCGCACGCGCTTCTCGGCCGCTTGCTTCCTGCGCGCAAGCTCCACGCGCTTCTTGTCACGCTCGGGGGTATGCCGCCCCGGGCCCAGCCTGAAGTCTTCTTCCTGGAATTTCTTGAATTCTGCTTCTGCCTCTTCCTGCTCTTGCAGCGCGTCCGTGTAGGGCTTGCGGCGGGCGGCCTCGTCGCGCGTGTCGCGCATCTCCACCGCTTCGTGGATCAAGCGGCCCCAGATGCCATGCACGGGCCGCATTGCATAGTCTTCATTGAACTGCCGCAGGATCGCGTCGAAATCCGCCTTGGACTTGCGCTTCTTCAACGCCAATGCGCGCCGCTCCTCACGTGCTTGCTCGTCTTGCGGTATATGCCCGTGGGCGTTGATATGGTCTTGAAAAGCCGCCTCGTCACGCAACGACTGTTCATATAAATCCGTGTAAGGCTTGCGCTTCTCGCGCAATTCACCTTCGATCTTGTCCCAGAAGGTTCCGTCCATGTAGCGCCGGCCCAGCCACCACAGGAAGGTTTTGGTATGCGCAAGCAGGATAGGCTTGAGTGCTGCCCCGGTTTCTGCGCGGTGGGATTTGGTGTGCTTGCGGTAGGCGTCAATGAGCTGATCTACTCGGTATGGCTTTCCACCCGAATAGAACAAGGGCGCGAAAGAGAATCGTTGAAACAGGTCGAGTGACTCATGCTTCAGGCGCTCCATTCGATACAGTGGCACCCCGGCTGCCATTGCTCGCATGTGCATTTCCCGCAGGGGGACTCGGGCAAGAGCGTTCCTGAGGCCCGATCTCCCCGGCGGAGTGCCTCCCACCACGTCTTCACTACTCCCAGGGAAAACGAATTGCTCACCGCGCGTCAGCTCCAAACTGTCAACGCGCTGGTAGAAGCGCAGCTCATGCGCGGCCAGCATGTGGACGCATTCAATACCGGGTGGAATGCTTAATTTTCGATCGGAGTGGTCCTGTTTCACGAATGCAAGGTGTGGAATGATGCTGACCAGTTGATTCTTCTCCATGAGGGAGGAAACGGCGTCGAACAATCCCACGAATTTGATCTCGATTGGGACACCGGCATAGCCCAAGCCGGTTGGCGACTTCACCAGCCGGAACTTTTCGTTAATGAGATTCACGAATGCACGGGCTAACACACAGCCCCTGTCGGCGCCGAACACTGACACCTCGATTCGCTGTGTCTTTGTGCCTGTCACGTTGTCTGGTGCCACACCTATTGTTGCGAGCGCTTCGCGCAGTTGCGCCTCGGCGGCGTCAAGCCGCGTGTCCATGCCCATTCCAGTAAGGGCTGAGACAGTCTTGCTGTCTCTTAGAAAGGGTACATTTTCGACCGTTACATACGAAATGGCACCGACAACAGCCCCTTTGGCGGCTTGAAGCGGGCGCTTGGTAATGTCGTACCAGAAGCCCTTGAACTTGTCGACGGATTCAGCCTTGATTCCCTGCCACAGCTCGTCCCAATCGAAGCGAAGTACCTTCATCACCTTCGTGGAGGTGCTCTTCACGTTCTCCTTTATTTCCCCCCATGTCTCGCTCGTCGATTTGCCGTTGATGAACCAATCCTTTGCGAAATCTTTTGCGGTTGAGAATGGGTCGTTCGCCTTTTTCCATGCAGCGGCCAAGTCTTTTGCGCCACTATCTTTCTTGATGGCTTCAGCGATATTCTCTCCCATCGTGGAAATGGCCTTTGTTGCAATTGCCTTCGCGGCAACTGCAGCTGCGTTATTTCCAGCATCCGAGTTAAGCGGGGTGCCGAGCCCGGAGTAGTAGTATTTGAGATATATGTGCTGAAGAGGGCGGCCGCGAGTGGAGTTGTCTTTGTGTGCTAACCACAATTTCGCAACGTTGGATTGACGATCCGCCGGGGAATCAAGATCGCGGTGACGTCCGAACGCATCAAAGAAGAAACCGATCTTGATGATCAATCCGCACGTCGCGCATTCTCCTGGCGATAGCTTCCCCTCGGGCGGTGTTCTTACGTCTACCCACTTAGGCGTGCGATCAAAGGCATCTTCCGGGGCGCGTGTTTTGGCGGGGGCAGAGTTATTTGGGCTCATTTTCGAACATCCGATAATTCCAGTGCGGGGCGACGATATTTCAACCCATTAGATTTCAGGTCTTTCATCGTCACTGCGTCTAACTTTTTCATCGAGGCAGCGAAGGCTCCCGGTTTGCCTTGTGAATCCCGAATGTTTTGAGCAATTGCCGGATGCTCATCAAACCTGGGGTGAACTGCCAAGGCGGTGTACACGTATTCGACGAGATCGCTTGTTTCGGTAAACTTATATTTTTTCCACGCATCGCCAATTACTTGGGCGGAAATGAACATAAATTCAGACGGGTTTTTGTTCTGAAACTCCGGCAGCATCATCAATTGACGATCAATTTCGAAAAAATCGATCTTGCTTACGCCCAGCATTTTGGAGCTGTGCACCAGTTCGACATGATCGTCTGGGAAGATGTGGATATGAAGATACTTCTTTTTTGAGCTGCTGTTTTCTTCCGCTACCGAAGCGGTTGCTGTTTTGGCTTCCATTTTTGGATAAGTGGCGCGATCGTATGTCTGCCAGCTGATCTGCATTTCGCGACCCTTCAGCGAGTAACAGCAGTTGAATGCGCCCTCACCGCCGCCAGGGCCTGGGTCGGAGCCAAAGAGTTTGTTTCCGTACTTATCGGAAACCACAACGTTGACAATATTGAGTGGCGTGTAGTTGAGTGTTATTGATGTCGTGTTTTTGTAAGTGGGCTCTGTGACATCGCTGCACGAAGTCGCTGCAAGTGCAACGACAAGCACCGCGGCGATTTTTGCAAATGAATTCAACCTAAATGAGATCATGTTTTCCGTCTTTTCAGTTGGCTTCGTCTTTGCAGCGCACTTCAGCTTGGCGTTTGCTAGGCGCTCCCTTCCCCGATTTCTTCCAACGTACCGACAGGAAGCTGGTGAAAGGCAGAAGCAAAACTTCCGGGTGAGGCCGCGGCCGAGAGCAGCTTAGCTACTGCAGGGTGCTCGCTGAAACGGGGCGTCAGAAAAACGCCTGCTTTGACATACGTCTGCAGATCCGTTTCATCCTTCAAGCCGAATTGCTTCGCCTCCTGCAGCAGGTTTTCGACAAGAAAGTACAGGCTCGCATAGTCATGCTCCTGCAATGCATCGCCATGCCCAGCACGCAGTTGGGCGGTGAGCTTGTCGGGGTATGCCAAGTCGACCAGCGCGCGGTGTTCGGAGGGCTCCAGCTGCATGACCGGTTGGTGAGCGGGCAGCGTGAATATCTGCAGTTCGGCAGGCCCTTTGATTTGATGCGGTGAGCCCAAGCGGTCGAGATAGGCGATGAGGGAAAGCGGGCGGAGGAAGCTTTGCCAACGGTGCTGTTCAAACGCGAGGGGCAAGCGTTGCACTACCCGGCTGTCCGCAAGATGCAGCACGTACTCGAATTCGGCTCCCTGCACCGAGTAGTCCTTGAACGCGACAAAGTGTCGCGAGAGAGATTCAAGGTCAAGCGGACTGCGAAGCAGGACAAAGCTCCAGTGTGGACAGGACTCATCTTCAAGCAAGCGGTGCAACAGTTCGGCCGGAGCTTGTTCGGGCGCGACCCGTACGAGCAAGGGAGCCAGTGCAGCGTTGGATGCCATGCTGGAGCCTTCCCATAGGCATACCTTGGCGTGAAGAGGTATGTCGCGGATCAGGGACCACTGTGCCGGGGTGTGCCTCTGGTCAATCAACAGATAGCTCGATTCGCTGGTAGCCCCAAGCACCAGATGATGTGCGAGCGAATCGAAGCGGGTCCGGGGTTGCTCGCCGATGCTGCGCACGGCTGTACTCATCGCCACCTCACACCTTGGCCGTGACGCTGTCGCCAGCGGCGGCGGAGTTCATCAGGCAAAGCTTTAACACGCTGCGAGGCAAAGGCGGGACCGGGTAGTCCTCAGCGCCCGGCCCCACAAAACTCTTCCTGCCGGCATGCACGGTGATCTTGCCCGGGCACTGCGTGACGATGCCGCTGGCGTCGATCGTGATGCTGGCGCCGCCTTCGGTCGCGAGCACGATCTTCTTGGCCGCGGCCCAGTCGATGTGCGAGGCCTTGCTCTTGATGTTGATGAGCCCCTTGGCTGCGACCTGCATCGGCCCGGCCTGCGCCTGCACGTCGACGTTGCCTTGGGCCGCGATCATCGTGAGGCCCTTGCCTGCAGCGCCTTCACCTGGGCCTATTGCTCCAGCGAGCACGCCAATGGCTTGGCCGGTGTGCAGCCTGGCTTGCCCACCGATCGCGTGATGCGTGTCTTGCCCCGAGGCGGTGTGGATGGTCTCGCCCGCAGCGATGTGGATGTCCTGCCCCGCAGTCAGCCCGAAGCCGGCCTTGGCCGTGATCGCGACCACCGGGTCGGTCGTGTGCGGCAGCTTGTCGTCGCTGGCTTGGGTGTGCTTGTTTGCCGCGTCTTCTTGTGCAGTGTCGAAGCCACGCTCGGCCACCGTGCCGCTGAGCGCGGTGTGCAAGGCCTTCAGCGGCGCCGCCTTGTCATCGATCGCGCTCTGACCGGCCTTGTGGCTGCCAATGTGGCCTGCGAGCTGCACCGTCTCGTGCGTCTTCGCCGCATCGCTGAAGGTCTGGGCCAGTTGGACCATCTGCTTGGCCAGTGCCATGCCGGGCGCGTTGTCGCCAGCCGGGGTGGCCGCAGGGATGCCGTAGGTGCTGAGCAGCACGCCCTTGCCGCCACGGACGGCGCCATACGCGTCGGTGCGCAGTTCCAGCCCCAGCCCGCGGAAGCTGCCACGGTGGTTGTCGGCCTGGTGCAGCAAGTGCCCGAGGTTCAGGTGCGTCTCGTATTGCGTGGTCTTGGCCTGCACGCGCAGTTGGGCATCGGTGTCGTCGAAGACGAGCTGGCTGTAGCCGTCGCCGCCGAACTCCTTGGTCTTGAAGCCGCTCAGTGCTGCGGCGTTGGCCTGGTGGTCCGGCCCCGGTGCCGCGCCGTGCCATGCGGGGCTGTGGCCACTGGCCAGGTTGCCCTGCGCGCTGGTGCGGTGGTCGGTGGATTGGGTCAGTGCGTCGAGGTCGGCTTCGGCGGCCAGGCCGCCGGGCGTCGCGGGGATGCCGGCCTCGCCCCGGCCGTTGTAGAACGCCCCGATCGCAATCGGCCGGTCGATGTCCAGGTCTTCGAAGTGCACCAGCACTTCCTGCCCGATGCGGGGGATGAACTGGCTGCCCATGCCGGCACCGGCATAGGGCTGGGCCATGCGCACCCAGATGCTGTGGTTGCTGGCGTTGGCATGGCTGGCATGCGCCTGCCAGTGGAACTGCACGCGGATGCGGCCCCAGCGGTCGGTGTGGATCTCCTCCGCACCGCTGGGGCTGGTCTCGCCGTTGGGGCCGACAACGAGGGCGCTTTGCGGCCCCAGCACGCGCGGCTTGGGGTTCAGGCGGGTGCCGGTGTCGTCTTGCAGTCTGGGGCGCCAGGGCAGGGACTCGGCCAGACAGGTGAAGTGGTTGCCGTAGCCGCTGGCCTGGGCTTGGGTCTTCACTTCTTCGGGCAGCTCGTGCGTGAAGCCGGCGGGGCCCAGGCGGCGGGCGATGGCGTCGTTCAGGTCCTTGGGCAGGTTGTTGATGCCGGCGCTGGTGAGCGCGGTGGCGAGGAAGCTGCTCTGGCCTTGGGGCAGCGGCGCCTCGCGCAGGCTGAAGCGGGTGCCGGGGCGCAGGGTGCGCACGGTGCTCAAGCCTTCGTGGCGCTGGTGCCAGGCTTCGAGGGATTCCATCAGCACGCGGGCGTAGTGGCCGGCCTGGAAGCTGCTGGTGCCGGCGTGGTGGTCCAGGCTGCCGGCGGGGTCGTAGTGTTCCAGCCGCGGGGCGGTGCCGTTCAACTCGCGGGTGGGCACGCTGGCGGTGTAGCTGCGTTTGGCGGCGTAGTCCCAGGCTTGCAGGGTGGCCACCGCCGGGCGCAGGCGGTGGGCCTGCGTGAAGGCCTGCACCGCGTCGCTGTCTTCCTGGCTGCTGGCGCGGTGGTAGCGGATGCCGCCGCCGGCGGCGGAGCTGGCGTCTTCGGGCAGCGCGGGGCTGTCGGCGAAGAAGATCAACTTGTGGCCCTTGGGGGCGGATTCGTCTTCTTCGAAGCGCCAGCCGATGCCTTCTTCGGCGAGCAGGCGGCTGACGAAGGACAGGTCGGTCTCGCGGAACTGGTTGCAGTAGTGCCGCGCGGCCACGGACGCGAGGTGCTGGCTGACGCAGGGGGACCAGGCCCACGCGGCGATCGAGGCGTAGGGCTGGAAGATGGATTCGACGATCTCGATGACGGTCTTGTCGATGAAGCTCTGGCTGCGCTGGGTCAGGGCCAGGGCACTCAACCAGGGTTGCACGACGAGTTCGTAGCGGGCCAAGCCGCCGTCGCTTTGCAGGGCGGAAGCCGCGACGATGACGCCGGTGCGGGTGGTGCGGCTGCCATCCGCAAGGCTGATCGCGAGGCTCGCTTGTTCGCCGAGCAGCGCGGCCAGGTCCACGTGCGCGGAGGTCGACAGCACGGTGACGCGGTAGTCGAACAGCTCGCTCAGGGCTTCGCGGGCGCTGAAGGATTCGACCAGCAAACCCGCCAACAACTCGCTGCCTTGCAGTTCGTACAGACGCGTTTCGGCGGTGAAGCTCACGCCCAGTGCGCGGGCAAGATCTTGGATCGCGGATGCCGCCATCGCGCGGTGATCGAGCATGGATTCCTCCCAGCCTTGTTCTCGGTATGGCCACCGGGCGGCGGCCTTCTCTTGTGCGGCGCCGAGTTTCCCATGGCTGGCAGAAGCGGTATTCCCCGCTGGTTGGGGGTTGGCGCAGAAAAATGGAAAACGTTTGTTAACAGAAGTTGGGCGCCTCGCTTGAAGAATGCGCTCATGGTTCCGTCCTGCACCCCATCCGTTGCTTCGCCGCAGCCAAGCCGCGCACCGCGGCGGCCGCGAGCGCCATTGGTGCGGCCTTGCCGGCCAGGCGACCGCGATGGGCTCTATGAGGTCAGCCTGCGCACCGGCTGGCATGGTGGCGATGCGAGCGGACACTGTTCTTGTCGCGCTCTGTTGGGCGAGATCTTCGCGGGCCCGTACATCGCGTTCGAGCCCGGCCTGGTGTTCGTGGCCGAAGACGGGCTGGGCGTCGTCGGGCACGTCGTGGGTGCTGCCGACACGGCCGCGTTTGCGCGCCGGACCGAGTCCGATTGGTGGCCGGCCTTGCGGCGCCGCTACCCGCTGCCCGATCCCGACGACGAGCGCCCGGCCGCCTGCCTGGTGCGGGCGTTGCACCAGGGGGTGCCCACCGACATGCCTTTTGTGCCGCGGTATCCGGCGCACCTGCACATCGGCCTTTTGCCGCGTGGGCAGCGCCGGGGGCTGGGCAGCGAACTGATGCAGCGCCTGTTCTCAGCCCTTCGCGAGCGGGGGGTGCAGGGTGTGCACCTGGGCGTGTCGGCGTTGAACCCCGGGGCGATCGCTTTCTACGAGACGCAGGGCTTCGAGACGCTCGAAGCCCACGAGTGGGGCCGCTGGATGGGTCTCAGGCTGTGACGTCGACATCCAGCGTCGGATAGTCGGTGTAGCCCCGCGCGCCCCCGCCGTAGAGCGTCTTGGTGTCCAGTGCGTTCAGCGGTGCGTTCTCGCGCCAGCGGCGGCCGAGGTCCGGGTTGCTGATGAACGGTCGGCCGATCGCGACCAGATCGGCCGCACCACTGGCCACCGCATCGAGCGCCATCTGCCGGTCATACCCGTTGTTGGCCATCCACGGCCCGTTGAAGCGTTGCCGCAGCGCGGCGTAGTCGAACGGCCGGCCCTCGGCGCTCAGGTCGCGCAAGCCGCCGGTGTGGCCCTCGACGACGTGCAGGTAGGCCAGGCCGAGCGGCGCCAGTTGCTCCACGACGTGGTTGAACAGCGGTTGCGGGTTGCTGTCGCTGGCGTCGTTGGAGGGTGTGACCGGCGACAGGCGCAGCCCCGTGCGGCCGGCGCCGATTTCGCTGCACACGGCGTGCATCACCTCGAGCAACAGCCGGGCGCGGTGTTCGATCGGGCCGCCGTAGTCGTCGGCCCGGCGGTTGCTGCCGTCGCGCAGGAACTGGTCGAGCAGGTAGCCGTTGGCGCCGTGCACCTCCACGCCGTCGAAGCCCGCCTCCAGGGCCAGTCGTGCCGCGCGGCGGTAGTCGTCGACGATGCCGGGGATCTCGTCCAGCCGCAGTGCGCGCGGGGTCGACACCGGCTCGAAGCCGTTGCGCGTGAACGTCTTCGTGTTGGCAGGGATGGCCGACGGTGCCACCGGCGCCTGCCCGCCCGGCAGCAGCGATACGTGCGAGATGCGCCCCACGTGCCACAACTGGATCACGATGCGCCCGCCCCGGGCGTGCACGGCGTCTGTCACCTTCTTCCAGCCGGCCACCTGCTCGGCGTTGTGGATGCCGGGCGTGTCGAGATAGCCCTGGCCCATCGGGCTGACCTGCGAGGCTTCGGTGACGATGAGGCCGGCGCCGGTGGCGGGGTCGCCTCGCTGGGCGTAGTACTCGGCGGCCAGCGGGCCGGGCACCTGGCCGGCGGCGGCGCGGTTGCGGGTGAGCGGCGCCATCACCAGGCGGGTGGCGAGCTCGATGTCGCCGATGCGGATGGGGTCGAACAGGGTGGGCATGGATGTCCTCGTGCGATCGCGGCAAGCCGCGAGGCGTTGCCAGGGATCGCCACGGTACGCAAGCGCCGGCATGGCTGCAGGCCGCACGGCGCAGTTCCCGCTTCCCGGTGAGGCTGCTGCGCCGATGCCCGCACGCACGCTTCGTGCTTGTGCTACGGCGTGGCGGGCACGCTCGCACAGCCTCGGCCCTGCGGGCAGATCCTAGGGTTGATGGGGGCGTTCGGCCCGGATCAGGTCCCTAGAATCGCCGCTTGTCCTTGCCGCCGAAGCCGTCCGCGTTCCGTACGCTTCTCCGGCCCCATTTGTGAGCAACAAGCACTACCCATCCTTGCTGCCGTCGAGCGTGGTCGATACCGCGGTCGCCCGGTACTTCTATGCCGCAGGGGCGCTGCTGTGCCTGCTGGGCACCGTGCTGATCGGCACCGTCTACGAAGGCTTCAGCCCGCTGCAGCGCTATGTGACGATGGCCGCGGGCGCGGCCGGCGCCGGGTTGTTCGCCCTGGTGGGCTACCTGTCGCCGCGCTATGCGCCGAAGCGTGCGTTGACCCTCGGCCTGTTCGGCGGAGTCGCGGTGGTGGTGGCGATCGCCGTCGCCTCCGGGCAGGGCGTGCACACCATGGTGCTGGCGATGATCGGGCTGCTCGTGATGGTCGCCGGCCTGCTGCGCGACATGCGGGTCGCTGCCGCGCTCGCGCTCACCGGCATTGCATGCGTGCTCGTCCTGGCCGGCATGGAGTTGCGCGGGCTGCTGCCCGGGGTGGAGGCGGTGC
This sequence comes from uncultured Caldimonas sp., assembly GCF_946480305.1. The sequence goes on along the minus strand of NZ_CAMLJQ010000004.1, from coordinate 131,966 downwards.
CGTCGCGTGCATGGTTCAACCGCGCGGCCACGCTCTCGCTCGTGATCGGCTGCGGGCTCGGATTTGCGTGGGCGCTGTCGACGCTGACGCGGCGTGCGCTGCTGCTGGCCACGGAGCAGGAAGCGCGCTTCAAGACGCTGCTCGGCATCGTCGCCGACTGGTACTGGGAGCAGGACGAGCAGTTCCGCTTCACGCGGTTGTCGGCATCGTTCGGCGAGATCAGCGGCGTGAGTCCCGAAGCCGTGCTGGGGCAGCGCCGCTGGGACATCCCGGGCGTGGAGGCTTCCGCGCAGGAATGGGCCGCCCACCGCGCGACGCTCGAGGCGCACCGGCCGTTCCGCGATTTCGTGATGCGCAGGCACACGGCGGACGGCCGTGTGGTGCACCTGTCCGTCAGCGGTGAACCGGTGTTCGATGGCGACGGCGAATTCCTCGGCTACTGGGGCGTGGGGCAGAACATCACCGAGCAGCGTGCTGCCACGCACGCCCTGGCCGCCAGCGAGAAGCGCTATCGCAACCTGTTCTCGCGCTCGCCGCTGGCGCTGGTGATCCACCGCGACGGGCACATCATCTACGCCAACCGTGCTGCGGCCCGCTTGTTCGGCTATGCGTCCGAAGACGACCTGGCGGGCGTGCCGTTCCTGTCGCTCTACGAGCCGGCCTCGCACGCGCTCGTGCAGCAGCGGCTGGTCCAGATCGAGTCGTTGCCGCTCGGCGAAAGCCTGCCGGTGGTCGACCTCGTCGCGGTGCGGCGCGATGGGGCGCCGATCGACGTCACCGCCACCGGCTCCCGGGTCGACCTGCCCGACGGGCCGGCCATCGAGTCGATCTATCTCGACGTGACCGAGCGGCGGCAGGCCGAATCGGCGCTGCTGCACTCCGAGGCGATGCTGTCGCGGCTGTTCCTGTCCAGCCCGGACGTGATCACCGTCACCGACCCCGATACCGGCCGCTACGTGATGGTGAACCCCGGCTTCACGCGCGTGGTCGGCTACGAGCCGCACGAGGTGATCGGCCGCACGGTGCTCGAGCTCGGCCTGCTGCAGAGCCAGGAGCAGCGCGAGCGATTCCTGTCCGAGATCCGCGAGCACGGTTCGGTGCAGGACCTGCTCCTGCCGTACCGCGCGAAGGCCGGGCACACCGTGCTCGTGCAGCTGTCGGGTGCATTCTTCGAGGTCGAAGGCAAGCGCTACCTGCTGGTGCTGGCGCGCGACGTGACCGAGCGGGAGCGCTCGCGTGCCGAGTACAAGGCCATCCTCGACAACGCGTCAGTCGGCATCGCGCTTGTGCACCGCGGCCGCTTCCACCAGGCCAACCATCGCTTCGAAGAGATGATGGGCTGGGGCCAGGGCGAGCTGATCGGCCAGCATGTGCGGGCCATCTGGGGCTCGGACGCCGAGTTCGAGCGCGTCTCGCAACTCACGCGCGACGTGCTGTCGCGCCACGAGCCGCTGGACTTCGAGTGGGAGATGTTCCGACGCGGTGGCACCCGCTTCTGGGCACGCTGCCGGGCGCGTCGCGTGGAAGATGCGGACACCGACCGCGGCGCGACGATCTGGATCGTTGAAGACATCACCGAACAGCGCCGCGCGGCGGAAGACCTGGCCGCCGCCAAGGAGCAGGCCGAAGCCGCCAGCCATGCGAAGAGCGCCTTCCTCGCCAACATGAGCCACGAGATCCGCACGCCCCTGCACGGCGTGCTCGGCCTGGCGCAACTGGCGCTCGGCACCGAGGTGGACGATGCGCGGCGCGAGGACTACCTGCGGCGCATACTCGACAGCGCCCACAACCTCTCGGCCATCATCTCCGGCATCCTCGACCTCTCGAAGATCGAGGCGGGCCACCTGCGGCTCGAGTCCATCGTGTTCGACCTGCACGAGCTGCTGCATACCTTGCACCGGTCCTACGCCGAGCAGGCAGCGGCCAAGCGGCTGCAACTGGTGCTCAAGACGGCCGACAACCTGCCACGGCTGGTGATCGGCGACCCGGTGCGCACGCAGCAGATCCTCGGCAACTTCCTCAACAACGCGCTGAAGTTCACCGAGGCCGGCCGCATCGAGATCGAGGCACGCGCGTTCGGCGCCGAGCGCGTGCGTTTCGAAGTGCGCGACACCGGCCCGGGCATCGGCGCCGAGGTGCAGCAACGCCTGTTCATGCCGTTCACGCAGGCCGACGAATCGATCTCGCGCCGCTATGGCGGCACCGGGCTGGGCCTGTCGATCTGTCGGGAGCTCGCGCACCTGATGGGCGGCGAGGTGGGGGTCGTCAGCGCCCCCGGAAGCGGCAGCACCTTCTGGGCCGAATTGCCGCTGCCGGCCGCGCATGGCAGCGCTGCGCCGTTGGCCTCGGTAGCCGCGCCGCCCGCCGACAGCCTGGAAGGGGCGCGCGTGCTGGTCGTCGAGGACAACCCCGTCAACATGATGATCGCGGTGGCGATGCTCGAGCAATGGGGCGTGGAGGTGGTGCAGGCGCGCACCGGCCAGGAGGCGCTCGACGTGATCGACGCCGAGCAGGGCCGCTTCGATGCGGTGCTGATGGACGTGCACATGCCCGGCATGAGCGGCTACGAGGCGACGCAGCTGCTGCGGCGCCGGTACGACGCGCACGCGCTGCCCATCATTGCGCTGACGGCGGCGGCGCTCGTCTCCGAGCAGGAGCGCACGCGGGCCGTCGGCATGAACGACTTCGTCGCCAAGCCGATCGACCTGCAACGGCTGCACGCGACGCTGGAGCGCTGGGCGCGTCGCCCCGGCACCGCGCCGGCGGCGCTCAGCTGAACTGTGCGCCGAGCAGCACGAGTGCTGCGCCGGCATAGGGCAGCAGCACTTTCAGCGCCACGGCGGCGCAGTCGCCGGCGCGCCAGCGCTTGAGGGTCAGGAAGGGCGAAAGCAGGTAGTCACGGTACGACATGATGTGCATCTCCGAACGAGGAACGTGAGCGATGGGCGAGCCGCGCCACGGACGGCGCAGGATGGCGGTCCGGCGAGGGCGGCACGGGGGTTCGAGCGAACGCGCGGCAACAGCCGCGACAGCGCGAAGCGCAGCGTCGCTAACGGTCGGGGATGCTGAAAGGCGAGCGGTGGGTGATCCAGCGCTCGGCGCACGACAGCTGTGCGCGGGGTGCGCCGGTACGGCGCCCAAGGGCGATGACGCGAGGCAGGAGTCGCCTTGCGTCACGCCCGCCACGGGTGGCGAGTGCAAACATGGGGTCTCTCCTTGGAACGGGGCCGCGGCTGCGGCACCGAAGCCGACACTCTAGCCGAGGCGGCTGCGCCTTGCCCGGCGCACCCCGAGAGACCCCGTGCGGGCGCAAGCCTTGCGCCCGCGTGCCGGGGCTACTTGCCGCGGTTCAGCAGCGCGTAGAGCAGGATCGCGCCGAAGGTGGCGGTGCCGATGCCGCCCAGTGCGAACTGGCCGATGCGCAGCGTGTAGTCACCGGTGCCGAGGATCAGCGTGATGGCCGCGACGATCAGGTTGGTGTTGTTGCCGAAGTCGACCTTGTTGTCGACCCAGATCTTCGCGCCCGCCACCGCGATGAGGCCGAACACCACGATCGACACGCCACCCATCACCGCCAGCGGCACGGTCTGGATCAGCGCGCCGAACTTGGGGCTGAAGCCGAGCACGATCGCGATCAGCGCCGCGACCACGAAGATGGCCGTCGAGTAGATCTTGGTGGCGGCCATCACGCCGATGTTCTCGGCGTAGGTGGTCACGCCGGTGCCGCCCGACGCGCCCGAGACGATGGTGGCCAGCCCGTCGCCGACGAAGGCGCGGCCCATGTAGGGGTTCATGTCGCGGCCGGTCATCGCGCTCACGGCCTTGATGTGGCCGAGGTTCTCGGCCACCAGGATCACCGCCACCGGGGCGATCAGCAGCATCGCGTTCGCATCGAACACCGGCGCGGCAAAGCCCGGCAGGCCGAACCACGGTGCGGCGGCCACCTTGGAGAAGTCGATCGGCGTGCCCAGCCCCATGCCGTTGGTCAGCACGGCGTAGATGATCGACGCGACGATCAGGCCCACCAGGATCAGCAGCCGCTGCACCATGCCGCGCGTGAACACCGCCACTGCGCCGACGCTGATGAAGGTGACGGCCTGCATCCATGCGTCGAACGGCGTCGGTGCCATGTTCTTGATCGGGATCGCGGCGAGGTTCAGCCCGATCACCGCCACCACCGCGCCGGTGACCACTGGCGGCATGAAGCGCTCGATCCAGCCGGTGCCGGTGCCCATGACCACAAGGCCGATCAGCGTGTAGAGCACGCCGCACGCGATGATGCCGCCGAGCGCGACGCCCAGGTTCGCGTTCGCACCCGAGCCGGCATAGCCCGTTGCGGCGATCACGACGCCGATGAACGCGAAGCTCGACCCCAGGTAGCTCGGCACCCGGCCGCCGACGATGAAAAAGAAGATCAGCGTGCCGATGCCGCTCATCAGGATCGCGACGTTCGGGTCGAAGCCCATCAGCAGCGGCGCCAACACCGTCGCGCCGAACATCGCGACGACGTGCTGCACGCCCATCGCGAACGTCTGCGGCCACGGCAGACGCTCATCCGGCGCGACGATGCCCTCGGTCTTCTCGCGCCATTGGGGAAAGAGGCTCATGAACCCAGCTCCTTGTTGTGATGCACCGCACGACCGTGCGTTGATGCGGTCGGCAGTGTAGGAGCTGGCCAGCAAGAACAACACCCGGAAAGCCCGGGTAGCGCACCGGTGTGCAGGAGCAAGTTGGTTGCACGAGCCGGCAATTGCAAAGGATGAGCCTGGATTCGTGTACGGCTTGTGCCGGCCCAACGAACACCGCAGATCCGGCTCTGCCGGTCTGCTGGTGTGCCTTGCAGGCCGCGCCGGACCGAGGACGGTCCGGCCCTTCGCCAGGCACGAACAGTCCGCAGGGACTGTTCGTGTCCGGGCTCAGCCCCCTCGAGGGGGCCGGCGCAGCCGGTAGGGGGGAGCCAATCAGGATAGGCGGCCGGAGCTCTCGCTCTCTCCGACTCCGGCCGCCACCCTCTCCCTCGACGTCCCAGAAATAGTTGCGGGTTTCTGGGGACTGGAACGCGTTGTGTGGTGCGTGCGTTGGTGCGCGTCAGCGCATCTTCAGTGCCAACGTGCGCTGTGCAGGCTCGCTGCGCGATTGCAGCACCTGGTACTGCCGCAGCCCGGCGGGCGCGGTGGCAGTAGAAGACGAGGACGCTGCCGGCCGTTGTGCTTCACGGGCGTTGGAATGCTGGGCCAGGACGGTGGACGCGCTGGCGGACGCGGCGAAGTGTTTCATGGCTTGAACCACTGGCTGGGAGCGAAATCGGTGCACAGGAACGCCGGCGTGTTGACCGGCGAGCGGAACAACTTGGACAGCGTGGGCCACGGGCTGCGCTTGCCCGCTTCTTCGTTGCACGGCGTCAGGCGCAGCAGCGACGACCACCCGCCCCGGCTCTTGGGAAGCGCGGCCGGGTGCAACTGACCACGGCTGCGACGGGCCACCTGGCCGGCGAGCGACTGGGCGCCGGAGCGTCGTTTGGGAGCCTGGTGAGACATCTCGTTCTGCCTGAACTGACTGCGGTGCCAAGCTACGCGCATCTTTTGTGCCAAGCCCCCTGCGAGTAACCAAAACCGCGGGAATCGAGCGCTTTCCCCTGGGAAGCCTGCACTCAGGCCTGTACTTTTTGTTGCGGTTATGGCGCGAATGGTCAGCGCAGGGCGTGTCACAGGTGGTGGGTGTGCACCTCTTGTGTCAAGCATCGACCTGAAGCTGCGCGGTTTTCGCCGCACGCGCCGGTCGGGCGGGGCATCATGCGCCATCCGTTCGCGCCCAAAGGATGTGCCCGCATGACAGAACTCGGACTGATCGCTCCCCCCGCCGTCTGGTGGACGCTGTCGATCGCGTTGATGGCCCTGGGCGTCCTCGGTACGGTGCTGCCGGCGCTGCCGGGCACCATCCTCGTGCTGGCCGGCGTGGTGGTCGGGGCCTGGATCGACGGTTTTGTCAGGGTGTCGGGCTGGACGGTCGGGGTGTTGGCATTCCTCGCCATCCTCGCCTGGGTTACCGACTACGTCGCGGCGTTGCTCGGCGCCCGCAAGGCCGGTGCCAGCCCGCTGGCGTTGGCCGGGGCGGCCGTCGGCACCGTGCTGGGCATCTTCACCGGCCTGATCGGTTTGCTGTTCATGCCCCTCGTGGGAGCGATGGCCGGCGAGTACTGGGCCCGGCGCGATGCCGACCGCGCCACGCGCGTGGGCATCGCCACCTGGATCGGCCTGCTGGTCGGCACCATCGTGAAAGTGGTGCTGGCTTTCATGATGATCGGGATCTTCGTGTTCGCCTGGCTGGTCTGAGCTGTCTCAACCTCTCAGGCCAGGAAGGCCGCCACCCAATCCACCACCGCCGCATCCTTGAGCACGCGCCGGTGGCCCAGGCCGTCGGTCAGCATCAGGTCAGCCTGCGGCAACAAGGCCTGCAGCTTGAGCGACTCGACCACCGGCACCGCGGTGTCGCTGCGGTCGTGCACCACGAGCGTGGGCAGCGCGAGGCGCGGCGCCGTGTTGGCCGCCGAGAGCTGCTCGAACACCACCGCCTCGCGTGCTTCCAGGTGCCGCACCATCGCCTGCCGCGTGGATTCGCGCAGCCCGAACGCTCCCGCGTAGTCGCGCGTGACCTGCACCAAGTCGGTCGGCGAGGCGATCGTCACGAGCCGTTCGGTGGCCAGGCCGCGCGCCGCAGCGACGGCGGCCGACGAGCCGCCCATCGAGTGCCCGACCAAGCCGCGCAAGGGCCCCAGTCGGTCGCCGAGGTAGCCGAGCGCGCGGGCGAACTGCGCCAGCGTGCTGTGCCAGGCGGCGCTGCGGCCATGAGCAGGCTGGTCGATCGCCACCGGCGCCATGCCGCGCGCCGCCAGCCCTTCGGCGATGGCGGCCATCTGCAGCCCCCAGCCGCCCCAGCCGTGGGTCAGCAGCACCAGCGGCGCGTCCTTCGCGGCAGGCCAGCGGTACAGGGTCAGCGAGGCGTTCTCGAAGGGCATGGTCTCGACGCTCACGCCGGCCGGCGGCCGCAGGTGCCGCGTGGCCAGCTTGGTCGGCACGGGGGTACAGAACACGCGCGCCGCGACGCGGGCGGCGGCCGGGGCAGGGCCGATCGTTTCTGCGGTGCGCAATCCGGCGCGCAGCATCGGGAACAGGCGGTTCGCCGTGAAGCTGCGGGCGGTGGGCGTGGCGAGTGTGGTGGCGTCGCTCATCGGGCGTCCTTTCGAGGCGGGCGGGTCAGAGCAGCCCGAAGTCTTCATTGCGCCGCGGCACCGCTCGCGCCAGGGCCGCCGCCGCAAAACCAAGCCGCACCGCGGCACCGAACACGATCAGACCCAGAACGATCAACATGGCTATCTCCTATTTCGCACGATCGTGCGAAGTCTCTTCACGAAAAAGCACCTTGTGGGTGCGGTGGAACAACATGGTCAGCCCTGCGGTGGCGCAGCCAGATGCGCGGCGACGAGCCGCTCGTACGCCTTCCACGCGCGCTCGGTGGCACGGGGGTCGCGCAGGAAGCGGGCATCGCGCATCAGCGCGATGAAAATGCCGTCGATCTCGAAGACGAGCTGCTCGACCTCGGTGTCGGCACGCAGATGACCCTGGTCGATGGCCTGGATCACGGTGCGCCGCAGCGTCGCGCGCCAGCGCATCACGCCGTCGAGCAGCAGGTCGCGTAGCGGACCTTCGCGGTCGTCGAACTCGAACGCGCCGGCGCAGTAGATGCAGCCGGTGCGCATTTCGACTTCCTGCACCCGCTTCAGCCACAGGCGGGTGATGGCGTTCAGCCTCGGCAAGCCACGCGGCTCGCGCATCGCAGGCACGAACACGTCCTGCAGGAAGCGGCGGTCGTACTCCTCGATCACCGCGGCCTGCAGTGCCTCTCGCGAGCCGACGCGCGAGAATACGCCGCTCTTGGACATGCCCAGCCGCTTGGCGACTTCGCCGATGGTCAGGCTTTCCAGACCTTCGGCGGCTGCCATCAGCAAGGCGGTATCGAGGATGGCCGCGCGGGTGAGTTCGCTGCGGCCGGTTTTGGCTTCCATGGGCGAGAATTTAGCACGGTCGTGCGAAGTTTCAAGCGCCGTTCGTCGGATCGTTGAACCGCGTCAGGGCGGCCCGACCCGCTCGACGGTGCGATACGGCGGCAACCCGCCCGGCCCGACCATCAGCACTGGCAGCACGCGGTCGACCTCCGGCACGGCTTGCACCGCCTGTTCCATTGCCGTGGCCTGGTCCTGGTCTGCCGCGCACCCTTCCAGGTAGACGAAGCGGCGTTGCACCGTGACCCACACCGAGCTGCGTTCGAAGCGAGGGTCGCTCTGGAGCGCTTGCACGGCCCGTTCGGCGATCCCGATGTCGTAACGGTAGGCGTTCGGCTTCGCGCACTTCTTCTCCAGCCAGCAGGTGGTGCCGCGCTCGGCACGCTGGTGGGCTTCCTGCCGCATGCCCGCAGCATCGTAGACGGGCCCGAGTGGCACCGGGCACGCCTGCAGCCCCTGCGTGGCGCGCATGAAGGGGTCGCCGAACGGATTGAGCCGCCATTGCCCGGCGGGCTGCGCGTGGGCGGCCGCAGCCAGCATCGAGGCGAGGACCAGCGCTCTCATGCGCCAGCCGGCTCCAGCCTGCGTCGCGCCAGGCCACCCGGCACCGCGGCGAGCAGATCGCGCGTGTACTTCTGCTGCGGCGCGGCCAGCAGCTCGGCGGCGCCGGCCTGCTCCACCACCTGCCCGTCCTTCATCACGAGCACTTCGTCGGCCATGAAGCGCACCACCGCGAGGTCGTGGCTGATGAAGAGGTAGGCGAGGCCGAGTTCGTCCTGCAGGTCCTTCAGCAGGTTGAGTACCTGCGCCTGCACCGAGACATCGAGCGCGGAAACCGCCTCGTCCAGCACCAGCACCTCCGGGTCCAGGGTCAGGCAGCGGGCAATCGCGATGCGCTGGCGCTGGCCGCCGGAGAACTCGTGCGGGTACTTGTTCATGGCCGCCGCGTCGAGCCCCACCTTCTGCAGCAGCGTGCGAGCGCGTTGCTCGCGCTCGGCGGCGCTGGCGCCGATGCCGTGGATCTGCATCGGCTCGAGCAGTGTCTGGCCGATCGTGAAGCGCGGGTTGAGCGACGCGTACGGGTTCTGGAACACGATCTGGAGCCGGCGACGCATCGGTTGCCACTGCGCCTCGCTCAGCGCCAGCAGGTCGACCGCGGCGCCCTGCGTGTGGCAGGTGGCCGCGCCCGACACCGGCCCGCTGGACGGCGCGTGCAAACGCAGCAAGGTCAGGCCGAGCGTCGTCTTGCCGGAGCCCGATTCGCCGACCACGCCCAGCGTGTGCCCCCGGCGCAGCTGGAAACTCACGCCCTGCACCGCCTTGAACTCGCGCCGGCGCAACAGCCCCTCCTTGAACCAGAAGCTCTTGGCGAGCGACTGCACTTCCAGCACCACCGGTGCGTTCGGATCCTTGGGTTTGGCCTTCGTTTCGTTGATGCGCCGGGCGATGTGGTCGTCGACGATGGCCAGGCGCGCCGGTGGTGCGTCCAGGCGAGGGCGGCACGACAGCAGCGCCTGCGTATAGGCGTCCTGCGGCGACGTGAAGAGCCGCTCCACCGGGCCCTGCTCGCGCACCTGCCCGTGCCGCATCACGACCACCTCGTCGGCGATCTCGCCGACCACGCCCAGGTCGTGGCTGATGAACAGCATGCTCATGCGGTGCTGCTCCTTCAGCCGGGCCAGCAACTCCAGGATCTGCCGCTGGATCGTCACGTCGAGCGCCGTGGTGGGTTCGTCGGCGATCAGCAGCTTGGGTTCGCACGCGAGCGCCATCGCGATCATCACGCGTTGCTGTTGGCCACCGGAGAGCTCGTGGGGGTAGGCTGCCAGCCGCCGCTTAGGCTCAGGCAGGCCCACCTCGTGCAGCAGGTGCTCGGCTTTCGCCAACGCCTCGCGGCGCGACAGCCCCAGGTGCCGCACCAGCGGTTCGGCGATCTGCCGCCCCACCGTGAACACCGGGTTGAGCGAAGTCATCGGCTCCTGGAACACGCAGGCGATCTCGCGGCCCCGCAACGCCTGCAACTCCGGCAGCGTGGCGTGCAGCAGGTCGCGGCCTTCGAACAGCACCCGGCCCTCACGCTCGGCGTTGTCGGGCAGCAGGTTGACGACGGACATCGCCGTGACGCTCTTGCCCGAGCCTGACTCGCCGACCAGCGCGACCGTGCGGTTGGCCGGGATCTCGAAGCTCACGCCGCGCACCGCTTCCACGCGCGTGCCGCGTTCCATGCGAAACACCACCCGCAGATTCTCGATGCTCAGCAAGCTCATTCCAGCCCCCGCAACTTCGGGTCGAGCGCGTCGCGCAAGGCGTCGGTCAGCAGCGAGAACGCGGTGACGAACACCGCCATGAAGGCCGTTGCCGCCGCGAGCTGCCACCAGTGGCCCAGCAGCATCTCGTTCTGCGCCTCGCCGAGCATCGTGCCCCACGACACCTGGTCGATCGGCACGCCCAGCCCCAGGTACGACAGGATCACCTCCGCCTTGATGAAACCCACCACCAGGATGGACAACTGCACCAGCGTCACGTGGCTCACGTTGGGCAGGATGTGCCGGAACATGCGCGAGAGCCGCCCCGCACCGATCGCCTGCGCCGCACGCACGTACTCGCGCACCGCATGCTTGATGAACTCCGCGCGCATCTGCCGGTACACCCCCGTCCAGCCGGTGAGGCCCAGGATCAGCACCACGGTACCGACCCCGCGGCCGAACACCGCCGCAAACGCAAAGATCAGCAGGATGCCCGGGATCGACGTGAAGACGTTGTAGACCCACTCGAGGAAGTCGCCCACCTTGCCGCCGAAAAAGCCGCCCAGCGCGCCGAGCACGGTGCCGATGGCGGTGGCGACCACGGCAGAGAGCACGCCGACGAAGATCGAGATCTGCGCGCCCTTGATCGCCTTGGCGAGCACGTCGCGGCCGAGGCGGTCGCCGCCCAGCGGCAGGGTGGCCGCGCGTTCGACCTCGACGCTCTCGAACTTCGACGCTCTGTCCTTCCACTCGTCGTAATAGGGCGCCAATGGGTCCACGCTGGAGAGGTCCGCCATCGGCCCGCTCGGCAGTTGCACGGCCTGTTGTTGCTCGGTGTCGGCGGGCCCCAGGAAGCTGGGCGGCGCGGAGGGCAGGCCCACTTCGCGCTGCCAGTCTTTTGCGAGCAGGCCCAGCGCAGCCAGCAGGATCATCACGAAGAACGCGAGCACCACCGCGAGCGACACCATGCCGACCCGGTCGCTGCGAAACCGCCGCCACGCCAATCCCCACACCCCGGTGGTCGATGTGTTGGCCGGCGCCGGTGCCGTGGCGGGCAGATCGAGCGGGCGGTTCATCGCATCACCACCCGTGGGTCCACCCACTTGTAGAGGAGGTCGGTCATCAGGTTGATCACCATCGTGAGCACGGCCAGGTAGATCGTCACGGCCTGGATCACCGGGTAGTCGCTGCGGTTCACGGCGAGCAGCACCTCGCGGCCGAGCCCGGGGATCGAGAAGAACACCTCGATCAGGAACGACCCCACGAACACGCCCGGCAGCCCCGCGCCGATGTTCGTGAGGATCGGGATCATCGCGTTGCGCATCACGTGGCGCAGCAGCACCGTACGCTCGCTCAAACCCTTGGCGCGGGCGGTGCGCACGTAGTCCTGGCCGATCTCGTCGAGGAAGAAGCTGCGGTACAGCCGTGTCTGCGGGGCCAGCGACACCACCACCGCCAGCAGCACCGGCAGCGGGGCATAGGTGCGCAGGTTGGTCCACACGGAGTCCGTCCACCCCTGCACCGGGAACCAACCCAGCTTGAACGCGAACAGCCACTGCCCGACGATGATGTAGACGAGGAAGGAGATCGACAGCGCCACCGTCGTGACGACCATGATGGCCCGATCGGTCAGGCTGCCGCGCACGGCGGCCACGGCCAGCGCCAGCGGAACCGCCAGCGCCACCTCCAGCACCAGCAGCGGCACCATGATGGTCAGCGTGGCAGGCAGGCGGCTTGCGAACAGCGACGCCACCGACTCGTTGGTGGCCCAGCTGCGGCCCCAGTCGAAGCTCAGGATCTGCTTCACGAAGATCCACAGCTGCTCGAGCAGCGGGCGGTCGAGACCGAGCTGTTGTCGAATGGCGGCAATCTGCTCCGGCGTGGCGGCAAGCCCGGCGAGGATCTCCGCCGGGTCGCCACCAAAGCCCTTGAAGAGGAAGAACACCAGCAGGATCACGCCCGCCAGCGTGGGGATCATCTGCCAGAGGCGGCGCAGCAGGTAGGCAGCCATGAGCTTGGGGGCTCTCCTTGGTTCGCGAGTGCCGGCAAGTCTAGTCGAGGCACACCCTCACCCCGCATTGGGGCAAGTGCCCCCTTCGCCGGGTGAACAGACCCCAAGCAACCGATGTGCCGGAACCACTCCTGCACGCCGGACTCCGACGCATGGCCAGTAGCGCAAAGGTGGATAGACTGTTCCGGCCTTCCGATGGAGACCTTACCGATGATGCGACGCCGCTTCGGCCTGCTGCTTGTCTCGACCCTGCTGTCGCTGGCATGCGCTGTTGCACATGCGCAAGCCCCGCAGCCCAAGGTGCTCAAGTACGCCTTCCCCGTCGCCGAAACCGGCTTCGACCCGGCCCAGATCTCCGACCTCTACTCCCGCGTGATCGCCGCGCACATCTTCGAGGCGCCGCTCACCTACGACTACCTCGCGCGCCCTGCGAAGCTGGTGCCGCAGACGGCGGCTGCCATGCCGGAGATCTCGGCCGACTTCACCACCTTCACGTTCCGCATCCGGCCCGGCATCCATTTCGACGACCACCCGGCGTTCAAGGGCAAGAAGCGCGAGCTGACCGCGCACGACTACGTCTACTCGATCAAGCGCCACTACGACCCGCGCTGGAAGAGCCCCAGCGTCTACGTGCTCGAGAACGCCAAGATCGTCGGCATGAGCGAGCTGCGCGAGCAGGTCACGAAGCGAGGCAAGCCGTTCCCGTACGACACCGAGGTTGCCGGCCTGCGCGCCCTCGACCGCTACACGTTCCAGATCAAACTCGCCGAGCCGAGCCCGCGCTTTCACTTCGTGCTGGCGGACCCGGGCACGATGGGCGCCGTTGCGCGCGAGGTGGTCGAGGCGCATGGCGACGCGATCATGGAGCACCCGGTGGGCACCGGGCCTTTCCGTCTGGCGCAGTGGCGGCGCTCATCGCTGATGGTGCTCGAGCGCAACCCCAACTATCGGGAGGAGTTCTACAACGCGCAGCCCGCGGCCGACGACCCGGTAGGCCAGGAGATCGCGCGTCGCATGCGAGGCAAGCGGCTGCCGCAGGTCGACCGTGTGGAGGTGTCGATCATCGAGCAGTCGCAGCCCCGCTGGCTGGCCTTCCTGAACGGGGAGATCGACCTCACCGGCGTGCCCCTCGAGTTCGCCAATCTTGCGGTGCCCAACGGCGAGCTCGCGCCCAATCTCGCGAAGCGCGGCATCCGGATGGACCGGTCGCTCGGCTCCGACATCACGCTGACCTACTTCCAGATGGAGCATCCCATCGTCGGCGGCTACACGCCTGAAAAGGTGGCATTGCGCCGCGCCATTTCGCTGGCGATCGACGTCGAGCAGGAGATCCGCCTGGCCCGGCGCAACCAGGCGATTCCCGGGCAATCAACCATCCCCCCGATGACCTTCGGCTACGACCCGGACTTCCGCAGCGAGATGAGCGAGTTCAACCGCCCCAAGGCCAAGGCGCTGCTCGACATGTTCGGCTACGTCGACAAGAACGGCGACGGCTGGCGCGACATGCCCGATGGCTCGCCGCTCGTGCTCGAAATGGCCACCGGCTCCGATTCGCTTGCGCGCGAGTTCAACGAGCTGTGGAAGAAGAACATGGACGCGATCGGCATCCGCCTGGACTTCCGCATCGCCAAATGGCCGGAGCAGCTGAAGGCCTCGCGCGCCGGCAAGCTGATGATGTGGGGCGTGGGCTACAGCGCGACGGCGCCGGACGGGGACGACTTCCTGTCGATCGCGTACGGGCCCAACAAGGGCTCCGGCAACCACGCGCGGTTCGACCTGCCGGCGTTCAACAAGCTCTATGAACGGCAGCAGGGCATGCCGGACACGCCGGAACGGCTGGCCGTGATGGACCAGGCCAAGAAGATGCTGATCGCTTACATGCCTTACAAGGTGCACACCCATCGCATCGGCACAACCCTCGCCCACCCGTGGGTGGTGGGCTACCGGTCACATCCGTTCTCGCGCGACTTCTGGCACTACATCGACATCGACAACTCGCGCCGGCCGGGCGCCGGGCACTGAGCCCGCCTACCGTACGCGGGTGCCGGTGGCGTTGCGGTTCCCGGTTTCGTCGGCCTGCGGCGGCAGGGTGCCGGGCGTTGCGCCGGCCCACAGGCGACGCAGCCGCTCCAGCTCCTGGTCGAAGATGTAGTTGATGCGCTGGATCTCGGCCTGCTGGTTCGCGATGAGCGTCTTGTGCGCGTCGACCGCCACGTCGACGAACTCGATCGACTGCCGCAGCTTGGCCGGCAGCGGCTTGCCCTTGTAGAACTCGGCCTCTTCGAGCAGCGGCTTGCGCTCCTTCTCCAGCTCGGAGATGCGCTTCTGGGAGTTCTCGACCGCCTTGCGCACGTCGTCGAGCGCAGCTTCCCGCGCACGGCGGTGTTCGTCCTCGGTGGGGTAGCGCGTCAGCAGCATGCGGTCGCGGCGCACCGCGTCCTGCTGCGCCAGGCGCTCCTGTGCCTTGCGGCGCTCCTTCGCTTCCAGCTCCGCGCGTTCGTCGGCGGTCAGGCTGGGCGGCAGCACGCTGCGGGTGGAGCCGTCCTTGTTCATCACGCGCTGCTCGCGATCGAGGCATTCGATGATGGGGCGGTCCGACGTGAGCCGGCGGCCCTTCGCATCCGTGCAGGTGTAGATGCCCTGCGCCGTGGCGGCGGGCAGGCAGGCCGCGCACGCCACGAAGGCAGCGCAGGCCCGGAACCAGCTTGTCGCCTCTGCGAATTTCATCGGCATCTTGGTGTCGTTTGCGCCGCCGTTACACCCCATAACGATCGCGGTAGGCCGCCACGCTTGCGAAATGCGTGCCCAGCTGCGCGTCGGCGTTGGACTGCAGATACTGCAACAAGTCCGACAGCGTGGCAATCGCGCACACGCGCAGGCCGAGTTGTCGCTCGACCCACTGGACCGCCGAATATGGCGCATCGCTGCCGTTTTCCGTCGCCTTTTCCTGTCGGTCCAGCGCGATCGCGACGCCGCACGGCGTCGCACCTGCGGCCTGGATCATCGCGATCGACTCGCGCACCGAGGTGCCGGCGGAGATCACGTCGTCGATGATCAGCACCCGGCCTTGCACCGGGGCACCCACCAGGACGCCCCCTTCGCCGTGGTCCTTGGCTTCCTTGCGGTTGTAGGCAAAAGGCACGTTGCGGCCCAGGCGCGCCAGCTCGATCGCCACGGCGGCGGCCAGCGTGATGCCCTTGTAGGCCGGGCCGAACAGCATGTCGAACTCGATCCCGGATTCGACCAGCCGCTTGGCGTAGAACTCGGCCAGCTGCCCGAGCTTGGCGCCGTCGTTGAAGAGGCCGGCGTTGAAGAAATAAGGGCTGAGCCGGCCGGCCTTCGTCTTGAACTCGCCGAAGCGCAGGACACCGGCGTCGACCGAGAACTTGACGAAAGACTGCGCGAGGGAAGAAGGCTGGGCGGACATGGCAGAAAGGGAATGTGCGAGCCGCCGATTCTAGGAGAGCGGGCGCGGCGTCAGCCGACCGCCGCCAGACGCAGCCCCGGCGAGCTGCTGCAGGCGCCGAAGCGCCGGTCGCGACCGGCGTACCAGGCGAGCGCCGCATCGAGCTCGGCCGCGGAGAAATCGGGCCACAGCGTCGGCGTGAAATACAGCTCGGTGTACGCCATCTGCCACAGCAGGAAGTTGCTGATGCGAGATTCTCCGCCGGTGCGAATGAGGAGGTCTGGATCGGGGGCGTAGCTGGTAGCCAGGTAAGGGCTCAATGCGTGCTCATTGGCCTCAGACAAAGGTAGGCCAGGATTGGCAGACTGCCACGCCTGCATCGCCTGCACCATGTCCCACCGTCCGCCATAGTTGGCGGCAATGGTGAGCGTCATCCCGGTGTTCTCCGCTGTCTTTCCTTGTGCTTCGGATATCAACCGCCTCAGGAGCGGATTGAACCGTGCGAAATCTCCCACCACCTTCAACCGAATGTTTGCGCTGCTCATGCTGTCGATCTCGCTCCTGAGATAGCGCACAAACAACTCCATCAGGCTGGACACTTCATCAGCTGGGCGGCCCCAGTTCTCCGTGCTGAAAGCGAAAAGCGTCAAAAAGCGGACTCCTCGGTCCGAGCAGTTGCGCACTATTCCACGCACCCGCTTTGCGCCAGTTGCATGCCCGAGTGCCGTCGGCATGAAGCGCTGACGGGCCCAGCGACGGTTGCCGTCCATGATGACGGCGATGTGTTGCGGAACGGGGAGTTGGGGCTCAGTCATGAAAACGGCGACGTCTGAAGTCGGCAAACGGACGTTGCGCCTGCCTGTGATCGGCTGACGCACCTACGGTTCGGCGAACAATGCGGAAATGCAACGAGAGTTCAAAGGTCAGCTGCTGCTGAGTGCCCTGTGGACCGCTTCAATCGACCAGGACGCACGATCCAGGCAGGAGTGCGAAAACGCACGATGCGCCAATACAGCCAGATGTAGCTGGCATAGAAGGTAATGATGAAGCCCGTCAATACGATCGAATCGTTCCACCAAATACAGGCAGGCACGACGGTCATGGCGCACAGCGCCCAGAGATAGGGGGCGGTGAGCGAGTTGCGTTGCGTGCTGATGCGAGGGTCGCTGCGAGTGTGTCCACACGACACGACGCGACGATAGAGCAGAGTGTGCAGGTGCGCTGCGTCGGGCGAGCCGGGGGATCGGCCGCGAAGCACCACCCGGCGATAGATCGAAAACATGGTT
Organism: uncultured Caldimonas sp.; assembly: GCF_946480305.1. The sequence continues at coordinate 114,958 of NZ_CAMLJQ010000004.1, read as the reverse complement.
TCGAACGTAGGGTAGGTCACCAGCAGCAAGGCGAACAGGGGCGACACATCGTCGTGACGCACGATCAGCATGACGCCCAGGATGGCAACCAGAAAGCCGAGGAAGTAAGCGCCTCCATCACCCAGGAAGATCTTTCCTGCGGGATAGTTCCAGACGAAAAAGCCCAGGGTTGCCCCGACTCCAACAATCGACCACAACAACAAGAGGCCGTCGTTCACCTGAAACGCAACCCACGCAATGCCCGCCAGCATGAGCACGACGCACATCGACGCAAGGCCGTTGAATCCGTCAATGATGTTGATGGCGTTGGACACGCCGGCGACCACGAGCAAGGTCATGGCGACCGCGCCGGCCGGCTGACTGACGATCCAGTCGAAAACAGGAAGATCCGTCCGATCGATGACGGCCCCCATCATCCACACGGCAAGGGCCGAGGAAGCCAGGGTGGCTAGCAAACGCTGGCGTGCGGAGACCTTCTTCGTGACGTCTTCGAGCAGGCCGGCGCCAAAGGCAAGGCTTGAGCAGACTGTCAGTTCTAGCAGGTATGAAGTACCGAAAGGGAGTTGCATAGCCGCAACGGCCAGTGCAACCGCCATCCCTGCAACCACGCCAACGCCGCCAACGCGTGGTACGGGAAGATGATGGAATTTCTGTGGACCGGAGAAGTCATTGTCCGCAAAGAGTACCTTGTCTTCTCGTGCAAACCAGACGGTAGCGGCGGTCACTCCTACTGCAACGATGAAAGCCAATACGCCGTAGATGATCATTTGGATTTGCCCTGGTGCTCTTGCCGCGCAGGCTCAGCCTGTTTACTCGCGGGTGCTCGCGCGTGACCCGGCATTGTCGGTCACGACACGCTGCTCTGTCTTCATCCCTTTGGGGGGCGCGGTGTGCTTCGGTTGCACGAAGTTGCGAACACCGGCGTCTGTGGGAGAGAATGTCGGTTTGCCTGGAATTATCGCTGCGGTCTTCCGGCCTTTTAGCGATCAGGGTCGGCAGTGTCGCGCAGAGCGCCCTCGTCGGAGGGGGGTGCCTGTCGCGCAGCAGCGCGCAAGTTGCAGGTCTTGCCGGCGCGATTGCTTGAGGCCATTGATAAACGAAAATCAATAGGCGGGGGCAAAAGACGGGTTGCATTATTGCCGATTACGTCACGACGCGCGCACCCGCGACTCGCTGTTTCGCTATAGGCGGAGTGATTTGCGATTGAGAATTATTCCGCTGCTCGCTTTTGCATTTGATCATGAACGAAAACGCCGTTGAAAACAGCTCACCGCCTGCCGAGTCGGGCATCGCCGATTCGCTTCTCGTGCTCGTCGAGCATCTGAGGGTCGTCGTCCTGCTTCCGTTGCTCGTTGGCATTGCAGCATACGGCGCTTCCTTTCTGGTTCCGCCCACGTACACGGCGAAGACTTTGCTTCTTCCGCCGCAATACCACAGTTCGGCTGCTGCCGCTGCCAAATCGCTCGGTGTGTTGGCGAATCTTGCGAACATCGACAGCATGGCAAAAAGCCAGGCGGACCGTTACATCGGCTTGATGCAATCGGCAAACGTGATGGACCGGCTGATTGACGAGTACGCGCTGGAGAAAGCGTACGGCGCCTCATCGAAAGCCGAGGCGCGCCGGCGACTATCAGCAAATACGACCTTCTCGACCGGGAAAAAGGACGGCCTGATCAGCATAGAGGTCGATGACACCGACCCTGTTAGAGCCGCGGCGATTGCGAATAGCTACGTCGGACAACTGAGAGCGCTTACCGCCCAACTGGCTTCGGACGAGGTCAAGCAGCGGCGGGAATTCTTTGCCAGGGAGTTGTCGCACGCCAGCGGCAAACTGGCAGAGGCGGCGCGATCGCTCAATGGATCTACGCCAAAGGCAAGTGGCGCCGAAGGCGGGGCGGAGACGGCCGCCGAAGCGTACTCGAGGCTCCGGGCAGAGGTGGCTGCCGGCGAAGTAAGACTGCTGGCAATGCGCGACTACGTCGGCGAGCAGGCACCGGAATACCAGAACGCGCGAAGCAGCTTGGAGCGACTGAGGAAGCAGTTGAACGAGGTTGAATCGGCAGCCAAGGGCGACTCGGTTGACTCTCAGTGGGATCGCTATGACGAGTTCCAGTATCAGGCCGCACTGTTCGACCTCTTTGCCAGCCAGTACGAGTCGGCCCGCCTCGACGAGAGCCGAGAGGGAACGCTGGTGCAGGTTGTCGACGTTGCCACGCCGCCCGAGCGACAAGCCCGACCGAAACGCGCAAGCATCGCGATCCTCGCAATGCTGGTTGCCTTTGCCGGCTGCGTCACGCTGGTCTTGGCGCGGGCGAAGTTCCGCCGGGTGATGTCTACCCCCGACGGTCATGCAAGATTGCATCGCTTGAGGACCAGTCTCCGTCGCAGCCTTTCAAGCAGAGCGAACTGAGCGGGCAATCGGGCAACACACAAGGGTTTTGAAATGAAATTGACCGGTAAAAAGGTGCTGGTGACGGGGGCCGACGGTTTCATCGGCTCGCACCTGACAGAACATCTTGTACGCGCCGGCGTGGACGTGCGCGCTTTCGTCTACTACAACAGCTTCAATTCGTGGGGCTGGTTGGATGAGGCGGACGACGAGGTGAAGCGCTCGCTCGATGTTTTTGCGGGCGATATCCGGGATCCGCATGGCGTCCGAACCGCGATGCAAGGATGCGATGCCGTTTTTCATCTCGCAGCGCTCATTGCGATCCCTTACTCGTACCACTCGCCCGATACGTACGTCGACACCAACATCAAGGGAACGTTGAACGTGGTTCAAGCGGCTCGCGAGTTGGGTGTGCAACGCGTTGTCCATACGTCGACGAGTGAGGTGTATGGAACCGCCCGTTTTGTGCCGATCAGCGAGGAGCACCCTCTGCAAGGGCAGTCACCTTACTCGGCCAGCAAGATTGGAGCCGATCAGATTGCCTTGAGCTTCCAGCTGTCATTTGGCACCCCGGTTGCTGTCATTCGGCCGTTCAACACCTATGGTCCCAGGCAGTCCGCGCGAGCGGTTATCCCGACCATCATCACGCAGGTGGCTTCAGGGGCGCGTCGTGTCAAGCTGGGTGCCATCCATCCGACACGAGACTTCAACTACGTACAAGACACTGTGCGAGGCTTTCTGGCCGTTGCAGAGTGCGACGCCGCCATTGGCCAGGTTCTGAATGTCGGAAGCAATTTCGAGATTTCGATCGGGGAAACGGCAACGCTGATCGCCGAACTGATGGGGCAGGAGATCGAGTTCGAGAGCGATGAGCAGCGTTTGCGACCTGCCGGGAGTGAAGTCGAGCGGTTGTGGGCGGACAACCAGCGTGTACTGTCTCTCACCGGATGGCGCCCCCAATACGGGCAACGTGACGGCCTGGCGAGAGGTCTGCGCGAAACCATCGACTGGTTCTCGCGCCCCGAGAACCTGCGCCGCTACAAGGCAGGCTTGTACAACATCTGAGCTGTCGCTGTATGAACGCCCATCCACGAGCTGAGCCGGCGCAGCCGGTAGTTGACGCGGTGGTAGCCGCCGTCCGTGATGTACTAGGCGAGCCGTCGAACACGCTTGCGCTACACGAGCCTGAGTTTGCCGGTCGCGAATGGGAGTACGTCAAGGACTGTCTCGACACGGGCTGGGTCTCGTCCGTCGGGGCCTACGTGGATCGCTTCGAGCGGGATCTGGCGAGCTTCACCGGTGCCAAGTGCGCGATCGCTACATCAAACGGAACGGCCGCTCTGCATACATGCCTCCTGCTTGCAGGCGTGCAGCGAAACGATGAAGTGCTGGTCCCGGCCCTGACATTCGTGGCGACCGCGAACGCCGTCGCATATGTTGGCGCGACGCCCCACTTCGTGGATTCGGAAGCCGTTTCACTCGGGGTGGACGCGGCAGCACTCGATTGCCATCTTTCACAGATTGCCGAGCTGAGGGACGGGGTCAGCTACAACCGTCTGACAGGCGCCCCGCTGCGGGCCCTGATCGTGATGCACGTGTTCGGCCATCCCGCAGACCTCGATGCCATTGCGGAGGTAGCTCGGAAGTGGTGCCTGGTCCTCATCGAAGACGCCGCAGAGTCACTCGGTTCATATGGCCGTGACGGTCGGCACACCGGAAATGTCGGGCAACTGGCGGCCCTGAGCTTCAACGGGAACAAGGTGGTGACGACCGGCGGGGGCGGTGCCGTCCTCACCAACGACATCGAACTGGGTCGGCGCGCCAAGCACCTGACCACGACCGCCAGGACTTCGCATCGCTGGAACTTCCTGCACGATGAAGTGGGATACAACTACAGGCTACCCAACCTGAACGCCGCCCTGGGCTGCGCACAACTCGAGCGCCTTCCGTCGATGCTTGCGCGAAAGCGCGCCTTGGCGGAACGGTATGCGCGAGCTCTGGCCGACGTCGAAGGGGTGAAGTTTCTCAGGGAGCCAGCCGGCACGCAGGGCAATTACTGGCTGAACGCGCTGGTGCTGGACGAACCGTACGCTGGGCTCCGCGATCCGCTGCTGGCGGCGCTGAACGACCAGCGGTACATGTCCCGTCCAATATGGACACTGATGCATCGCCTGCCGATGTACCGATCGTGTCCGAGGGCCGATCTGCGGGTGGCCGAAAGCATGGAGGCGCGCGTTGTCAACCTGCCTAGCAGCGCCTCTCTTGGGGGAGCGGGCACATGAAGCGCAAGCTCTGCGTCGTCACCGGTAGTCGCGCCGAGTATGGGCTGCTCTACTGGGTGCTCCGAGAGATTGAGGCATCGGCGTTGTTCGACCTGCAATTGATCGTCACCGGAATGCATCTGGCACCGGAATTCGGACGTACCGTCGAAGAGATCGAACGCGACGGCTTCCGCATCGCGCGCAGAGTGCACATGCTACTCGCCGGTGACGCTGCGGTTGCCACTGCAAAGTCCGTGGGGCTGGGTGTGATCGCCATGGCGGACGCCTTGGCGGAGCTGCAACCCGACATGGTCATGATCCTGGGCGATCGCTTCGAGATCCTCGCTGTCGCACAGACCTGTCTGCTCCTCAACATTCCGGTCGCGCACATCGCCGGGGGCGACACGACCGAAGGAGCCTACGACGAAGCGATACGACACGCCATCACAAAGATGTCGCATCTGCATTTCGTCACCAACACCATCTCGGCCAGACGAGTCGTTCAACTGGGAGAGCAGCCGGAGCGTGTCTTCGTGGTCGGCAGTCCGGGGTTGGATCATCTGCGCCGCACTCCGTTGCTGGACCGCCACGCATTGGAGCAATCCCTGGGCGCCGTGCTGGGTGCACGCAATCTACTCGTCACCTTTCATCCCGAGACCCTCGATCCAGGTGGCAGCGAACGGCACTTCTCAGAACTGATCGCTGCACTGGACGAGGCTGAAGCCGATGCCTCCATCTGGTGCACCAAGCCCAACGCTGATACGGGCGGCAGAGCGCTTGCGGCCATGGTGGATGAATGGGCGGCGCGACGGCCGGGGCACGTCCGCGCTTACGCGTCCTTGGGCCAAGTGCGCTATCTCAGCCTGATGGCGCACATGGATGCCGTGGTCGGCAACTCGTCAAGCGGCCTCTACGAGGCGCCGTCATTCAGGATTCCAACCATCGACATTGGTCAACGCCAACGGGGGCGTCTTGCTGCTGCTTCGGTTGTCCATTGCGAGGCCGAGCGGGGCGCGATCGTTGAAGCGCTGCGGCAGGCTCGAATGATGGACTGCAGCACTGTGGTCAACCCATATGGCGACGGCAGAACGGCTGAACGCATTGTCGAAATTCTCAAAGAAGCACCGCCGACGAGCCAACTTCTGAAGAAGTCCTTTTACCTGCTGGAGCAGTGACATGAGCGATGAAGTCTTCATCATTGCCGAGGCCGGAGTGAACCACAACGGCTCGCTGGAGATGGCGCTGCGGCTGGTGGACGTAGCAGCCGATGCCGGCGCCGATGCAGTGAAGTTCCAGACCTTCAAGGCGGAGCATATTGCTACCGTGAAAGCGCAAAAGGCGGCGTATCAGGTTGCCAATACGCAAGACGCGGGCACGCAGCTGTCCATGCTCAAACGGTTGGAACTGGACGCGGCCGGGCATCAGCAATTGCTCGCGCGTTGCCGCGAGCGCGGCATTCGCTTCATGTCGACCGCGTTCGATGCGCAGAGTCTGGCGTTTCTGTCGACGCTCGACATGCCGGCGATCAAGGTACCTTCGGGCGACATCACGTGTGCACCCTTGTTGTTGCAGGCGGCGCGTCTACGCAAGCCCATGATCGTGTCGACCGGCATGTGCACTCTGGCGGATGTCGAGCAGGCACTAGGCGTCATTGCTTTCGGTTTGGTGAACGAGCGTGGACCGTCCGGCAGGGGGGATTTCGAAGCAGCATATGCCAGTACGCAGGGGCGCGCCGCCTTGCAGCAGTACGTCACGCTCTTGCATTGCGTGACGGAGTATCCAGCTCCGCCCGAAGCAGTCAACCTTCGCGCAATGGACACCATGCGTGCCGCCTTTGGATTGCCCGTGGGCTACTCGGACCACACCGAAGGCATCGAGGTGTCGCTCGCTGCCGCGGCGCGCGGTGCCAAGGTGCTCGAAAAGCATTTCACGCTTGATAGAACCTTGCCTGGCCCCGACCATGCTGCCTCGCTGGAGCCGGCAGAGCTGGCTTCATTGGTACGTGGCGTCCGTGTGATCGAGCGAGCCTTGGGGTCCTCGATCAAGGCCCCCGCACTGGCAGAAGTTCCAAACCGTGCCGTCGCGAGGCGAAGCGTCGTCGCTGGCCGACGAATCAGCAAAGGAGAGCCGATCTCCTTGGATGCTCTCGCGTGCAAGCGGCCGGGGAACGGCATCTCGCCCATGGATCTCTGGTCGCTGGACGGTCGTCTCGCGACCCGCGACTACACCGAAGACGATTTGATCGAGCCATGATGAATCAAGTGCTCGTCATCGGCGCCGGGGGGCATGCCAGGGTGCTGGCAGACGTTCTGCTGAACGCGGACGAAGCCGTGTTGGGTTTCACAGACGAGAACGCCGCATTACACGGTGGGATGGCGTACGGTTTGCGCGTACTTGGGTCTGATGCTCAAGTTCTCGCAACGTTTACCCCCGAACGGGTCCGGCTGGTGAATGGCATCGGCGGTGTCGGCGGCGGCAGCCTGCGCCGCAAGATTCAACAGCAGATGGAGGCCGAAGGGTGGCAGTTTGTCGGTGTGCGCCATGGATCTGCAGTCGTTTCGCAACGCGCTAGCGTCGATGCGACGGTTCAGTTGCTCGCGCGCTGCGTTGTCCAGATCGGTGCAACGGTCGGTAGAGGCTGCATTGTCAATACCGGTGCAATCGTCGAGCACGACTGCTCGCTCGGCGAGTATGTTCACGTGGCGCCCGGTGCGGTGGTCTGCGGCGACGTCCACATAGGGGACGAGAGCCACATCGGCGCTGGAGCCGTGCTGAAGCAAGGCATACGGTTGGGGCCACGGACATTGGTGGCGGCAGGCGCTGTCGTCACGCGAGATTTCAATGGCGGTGGCATCCTGATTGGCGCACCTGCGCGCCCGAAGCAATAGAACCAAATGAACGGTTGGGAAAAGACTCTGATTGGCCCGCACATCACCTTGCGTGCCGCACTCGAGACGATCAATCAGGCCGGGGCACAGATCGCGCTTGTGGTTGATGAGCATCGTCGGCTTCTCGGCACATTGAGCGATGGCGACGTGCGAAGAGCACTGCTGAAGGGGCAGTCACTGCAGGACGAAGTGCAGTCGGCGATGCATCGTCAACCAACCTGCGCGCGTCTCGGTGACGACAGGCAAGCCATTCTCGGCAAGATGCGCCGTCTGGGCCTGCATCAAGTGCCGCTACTCGACACCTCCGGCGTGGTGTTGGGTCTGCAGACAGTCGACGACTACCTGGCACTACCCCAGCGCGAGAACTGGGTCGTCATCATGGCAGGAGGGCTCGGGACTCGCCTCGAGAGCCTGACCCGTGACACACCCAAGCCCATGCTGAAGGTTGGGCCCAAGCCACTTCTCGAGACGATTGTTGGCAGCTACGCAGAACAAGGGTTTACCAAGTTCTACTTTGCCGTCAACTACAAGGCGGAGCAGATCGAGCGGCACTTCGGAGACGGCTCCCAGTTCGGTGTCGAGATTCGCTACCTTCGCGAGAAGCAGCGCATGGGTACCGCGGGTGCCCTCAGCCTGCTGCCCGAGTCACCCGACATGCCGATCGTGGTGACCAACGCTGATCTGCTCACAAAAGAAGACTACGGTCGTATGGTGGATCTTCATGTGGCTTCGGGGGCGCACGGCACCATGGGTGTCCGGACGTATGAGCTGCAGGTCCCGTTCGGGGTCGTTGTCGAGAACAACGGGCAAATCACGTCTATCGAGGAGAAGCCAGTACAGACCCATCTGGTGAGCGCTGGGATGTACGTCCTGTCTCCCGAGGTGCTCAGACTTGTTCCTCCATCGGAATTCTTCGATATGCCCACGCTGTTCACGGAAATGATCGCTCGAGGAATGCGGGCCCGCACACACTCGGTCGACGGTTACTGGCTCGACATCGGGCGGATTTCCGACTACGAGCGCGCCAATCACGATTTCGGACAGGTGTTTCGGTGAATGCACTCAGCACCGTGCTCGTCATAGGGTACGGCTCCATCGGCGCACGACACGCACGAGTTCTCTCGGAGATGGGATGTAGCGTGGACATCGTGAGCGCGCGGGAGATCCCCCATTTTCATGTCTTTCCTGACGTCACTACCGCCCTCGCCGCGCGCAGCCCTGACCATGTTGTGATCGCGAATGCGACCGCCGATCACCACCAGACCCTGCAGCAGTTGGCGGCGGCGGGCTTCAATGGATCGGTGCTCCTTGAGAAGCCAGCCTTCGATCGCGTGTTGCCCATACCGCCGCACTCCTTCAGAAGCGTGCACGTCGGATACAACCTGCGCTTCCACCCCGTGCTTCAGCAGCTCAAAGAACTGCTCCGCAACGAAGAAGCCATTTCCGTTCAGGGATATGTCGGGCAGTACCTTCCCGATTGGCGTCCAGGCGTTGACTACCGCGAATGCTACTCGGCGCATCGGAACCGGGGCGGTGGTGTCCTGAACGACCTCAGCCACGAACTCGACTACCTTGGATGGCTATTCGGGGAGTGGCAGGCCGTGTGCGCCCTCGGCGGGAAATTCAGCGACCTGGAAATCGACTCAGAAGACGTATTCATGCTTCTGCTCGAGATGGAGCGCTGCCCGGCCGTCTGCGTCCAAATGAATTATGTAGATCGTCCTGGAAAGCGGAACCTCATAATAAACACCAGACGGAACACCATAGTTGCAGATGTCATGAAGGGCATTATTTCGGTCAATGGAAAAGACAGTGTGGTGCAAGCCGCGCGAGACGAGTCCTACAAGGCCATGCACCATGCATTGTTGACGGGGAACGAGGGCGAGGTTTGCACACTTCGTGACGGGCTTTCGACTTTGCGGCTCATCGAATCCGCGAGAAATTCCGTGGAGACAAGAATGTGGGTGCGAGCATGAACAGGATTTGTACGATTTGTGCCCGCGGTGGCTCCAAAGGCGTAAAGGGGAAGAACCTCAGGCCGTTAGGAGGCCTACCGCTGCTCGCTCACAGCATCCGGCAGGCGAGACTGTCCGGCGCTTTCGACACCATTGCCGTGAGTAGCGACTCCGCAGAGATCTTGCAGGCAGCCCTCGACCATGGTGCGGATCTCATCATTGAGCGCCCCCCCGAACTTGCCACGGACACAGCGGCAAAGCTGCCGGCCATCCGGCATTGCGTGGCAGAAGCAGAAAAGCAGGTGGGTCACGAGTTCGACTTCTGCGTCGATCTCGACGCAACCTCGCCGTTGCGCTCGGTGGACGATATCCGGGAAGTGGTCTCTTTGCTGGAGATGGAAGATTCGTCCAACGTGATCACTGCGGCACCCGCCAGGCGCTCACCGTACTTCAATCTCGTGGAGCTTGATGAACAGGGGCGCGTGACCCTCTCCAAGCCCGTCAGCCCCCCATTTGTTCGACGGCAAGACGCGCCCCGCTGTTTCGACATGAATGCTTCCATCTACGGATGGCGGCGGGCTACCCTATTCGCTTCGACCAGCCTGTTTCTTCCTCAGACCAAGCTCCACGTCATGCCTGAAGAAAGATCATTGGACATCGATTCAGAACTCGACTTCGAGATCGTCGAGTTCTTGATGGCGCGCAACGGCCAACGGCCCACGACGGAGATGACATGAGCACTGTTCTTGCGGGCCGTACGGTGGTTGTTACAGGCGGGGCGGGGCGCCTTGGAAACGAGTTTTGCTCGGCAATCGTCGAGCACGGGGGGACGGCCATCGTCGCCGACGTCAACCAAACGCAAGCAGAAGAGGTTGTACTCCGCCTCGACGGGATCAGAAAGGGCGGGGCGTTTGCGGTTGCCATCGATATCACCGATGCGCAATCCATCCAAGACGCGATTCGAACGATCAATGAACGCGCGGGCCCAATCCATGCCCTGGTGAACAATGCGTACCCTCGAAACGCGAACTATGGAAGGCGACTTGAGGAAGTCACGTATGAGGACTTCTGCGACAACCTCGGCATGCATCTTGGGGGGTACTTTCTAGCGTCGCAAAAGTTCGCAGAGCTGTTTGCAACGGCGGGCGGGGGTACCATCGTAAACATTTCCTCCATATATGGAGTGATTGCTCCTCGGTTCGAGGTATATGCCGGCACTTCAATGACGATGCCCGTAGAGTATGCCGCCATAAAAGCAGGTGTCATTCATCTCACGAAATATTTCGCACAATATTTCAAGAAGAGCGGTGTACGGGTCAATGCGATCAGTCCTGGCGGGATACTCGATCGACAGCCAAGCGATTTCTTGGCTGCCTATGCAGATCACTGCGGCCAGAAGGGAATGCTCAGTCCTGGTGACATCGCCGGCGCTCTTGTTTATCTGTTGTCCGATAGGGCGGCGGCGGTAACCGGCCAGAACATTGTCATTGACGACGGGTTTTCGCTCTAGCCGACTGTCGAGTGTGGTGTGTGATTTCGAAGCTCTCGGCGTTTCGCCATCTTTTCAATCATCTGGGCGTTGTCGTTGCGAGCAAGTTCGGCCCGTTGGCCGCAGTATTTCTTTACAGCTATTTTCTAGACACCGAAGACTATGGCGTCTTGAGCGTCTTCACGTCCTATGTGTGGATCTTCGCGCTACTCATGTCGCTGAACATCCACGCTGCGGTCGGCCGACTCATCTACGACAAGAGCATCCGCACTGACGCGTTGCTTGGCACGGCCTTCCTGGCAATAGGTGCCATCGCCATTGTCTGCGTCGCTGCCACCTTGCTTTTCTCGGCAGCGCTCTCCTCTCTTCTCGGCTTGACGCCTTTGGCGGTGCGCCTTCTATTGTTCGTCGTCATAGGGCAGCTGGCTGAGGCCATCTTCACCCAGATTGCGATCCAGCGGGAACGCAGTGGCCTGCTATTGCTTGTTACAGCGACACGTGCGCTCGGAACCGTGGTGCTGTCGCTCCTGTTGATCGCTGCATATGACAGTGACAAGTACTTGGCCATCCTGTACGCAGACGCGCTGAGTGGTGCCGTCATAACGGTGGGATTGATCTATTGGGTATGGCCGCACGTGAAGTGGCGGATCGAATGGAAGGTGCTGTGGGCCGCGTTGTCATATGCCCTTCCCTTAATCCCATACATGCTTTCGTTAACACTGCTGTCCCAATTTGACCGGGTCATGATTGATCGTGAGTTCGGCAAGGCCGCGGCGGGGCTCTACAGCTTGTCGTACAACGCGGGAATTCTGGTTGTAATGGTTGTGACCGCCATGCTGAACGCGGTGAATCCCCGCTTCTTTGCGTTGATGGGTGAGCAGCGATATGGACAGATCATCGAAGAGTCCCGGGCGGCCTACACGGTGGCGGTGCTTTGCACGGCAACGATCGTGCTTTTCGGGGAGGAGCTTGGGCAGGTCGTCCTTCCCTCCGAATATCGCGACGCGTTTGACTTGATCCCGGTCGTTGCGATCGGGGGTCTCGCTTCCGTGATATTTCAAATATGGGGGCGAGTGATCGGGTACTCAAACAAGACCTACCTTATTACTGTTGCTGCTGTCGTCGCGACGATCGTCAAAATTGTTTTGAACATTTGGTTGATGCCGATCTACGGTTATAAGGTGTGCGCCATGACCACGATAGCGGCCTACTTGGTTTTCAGCATCGTCTGTGTGGCCGCGATCAACAGCAAGGTGCGGTTGTTCCGCCTCAGCATCTACAAGGAGTTGGTGGGCATCGCCGTTCTCGGAGGGGTATTCGCTGTTTTCAAGCTGTACCCTCTACCGTCGACGCTGGAACTAACCGTGAAACTTGGGTTGTTGATACTGATGATCTGGTCGGGTCGACGGGCGCTTACCGTTCTCGTGGGTAAGTCTTCTCCTGCTCGGAGGTGAAACGATGGTCATCGTCGTTTATGCAGCATGGCTCTTGCCGATGACCTATTTGGTCGGTGTCGCGCAGTGGGGAAGTGCGTATCTTTCCGCAATCATCATCGCCACCTACTTTGCGTTCCGGCCAGCAAGAATCCTGCATCCGAACAACATGCTGTTCGCCTTCTATGGCCTGTACGTCGTACTTTCAAGCACGCTGAATCTTGTGCTTCATCTCTTGGAGTGGGACTACGTTCTTCCATGGGGGCAGCACGTTTACTGGAACGACATATCAAAATATGTCTTGCTTCAGGCGGAGTTTACGTTCCTGGTATTGTTTTTTTCGTTCCGTCACTTTTGTCGGGATGCTTCGCGCGTTACCCAGGTCGCGTCATCTCCACACGCATATGAAAACCTGCTGGATAGGGAGTTCATATCGAAGCTGTGTGTGTGGAACGTGATTCTTGTTCTTTGCTTCCTGCAGCTGACTGCAGGCATCGATTCATGGATCACTGACTACAGCTATACGTATCTTGCAAAACGCAAGGGATATGGATTGCTCAATGTCATATGCATCGCCGTCGGCAACGTCGTCATCTTCTTGATGGGCGTATCCCTCTGTTTCTCGAAAGACAAGTTGCGCCCGTTGATGATAGGCCTCGCAATGGTGTTTCTCCAGGCTTATATGAACGGATTCAAGGGGCGTCTGATATTTCTGCTCATTCTCTTCTTCTCGCCGTATTTGCTTCATATCCGGTTGAGCGTGAAAACACTGCTTGCTTCCGCGGTTTTGTTTTTCACGGTGCTCTATCTTGCGACGTTGGTGAGGTCGGAGGGGTTCTATGCGTCGCCAGCATACTTTTTGGAAATGCTGATTGGTTACTTCAACGCGCACCAGCTGCACGATTATGTGGTGGTCAGCCGCGATCCGGGGCTCTTCCAGACGGTCTGGCAAATCTTCGTGAAGCCGCTGCAAGTGCTCGGACTTGTCGGGCCAAACGAGAGCTTCGATATTAGTATCATGCTCACAAAGGAGTTCTTTCCTTCGCATTGGGAGCTGGAAAGCGCTACACAGCAGTGGCCGTTGGATACAGAGCTGTATCTCAACTACTACGGGTTCTATCTTTCGTGGCTTCCGCTTTTGCTCTACGCGTTTTTCGTCTCGAAGCTGTACACGGCAGGGGTGAGTCGCCAGAATTTGTGGGTGCTGCCGATCTTCATGATGGAGTTTCAGAGGATATTCAGTGCGTTGCGCGGTACGCTGATACCTTGGGAAGTTTTCATTTATGTCGTCCAGTACGCGTTCACCTATTTCGTCTGTCGGCGCGCCATTGCGCAAAGGCAGCCTTCTAATGCGAGTCAGACTCTTCTGAAAAATGCCTGACACTGCGCAGTCGCACTTGACCGCTGACTTGGCGGTTTTCATGGCGCTGGAGAACGAGCGATGTCTGGATCTTCGGTTCCGCGAAGTCCACGGAATTGCCGCGCGCGTGCCGAACTTCAAGGTGATGAAGCAACTGGCTTTGCAGCGGCAACTGGGCCTTCTGTATGGGCCGGTTGTATGGCTCGGCATGCTGCTCGTGCCTGCCTATTCAGTGCTTGCGTGGCTGCCCGCCTTGATGTGGGCGATCGCGTCTCGCCACTCTCAGCGATGCACCGGGCGACTGGTTTTTGCGACCACACCGTTGAATGAACAACTGATCAGGGCGGTGCTCTCTGAGAGTGGCGAGCACCTTGCGAACTCGCACTCGGCAGGGCTGCTTAGCGTCCGAAGAATCTGTGCCGCAATCGGTGTGAGCGGTGTCTTCAAATGCATCGCCTTGCACCTGAGGCTCTACAAGAGAATCTGCGCCGTGCATGATCGCGCGAAGAGATCAGACCTGCTTCTCCACTCAATAGACTCGTTCAGACTCCTGTTGCTGTCGTCTTCGCTCCAGGCCGAACTCGACTTAAAGGTCGTGACGGATGATCACCACCAACGGTGGGTCTTTCTGCTGTCTCACTACTGCGGCGATCTCTACGTGGTCCAGCACGGTCGGGTAGACGCAAGCATCGAGTTTCCGAACCGTTATGGCCGCCTCCATGTCCTCTACGCCCGAGACGAGGAAAGCGCGGCGGCTTTCGGCCGCTATTTCGAGATCGGCAAGGTCGAGCTGCAACGCCAGACACTGCCTCTCACGCCTAACGAGTTCTCGTCTTCCGCGATCTTCTTGGCATCCTCCTTTCCGTGGATCGATGACGAGATCGAGTTGGTCCGACGTCTGAAGGTAAAATCCGGCCGCCCGATCCTTGTCAAGTTCCATCCTGCTCACCGCTACGATGGACGTATGGCGGTACTCTCCGGGTTGGCCACCCACGTCTGTTCTCCAGAAGAGCGCCCCGAATGCAAGCTGTTCGTAAGCCATAGCTCTTCCATGGAGGAGGAGTACAGGGCGCACGCAATTCCGACGGTCTCGATCGCGGAAGCCGGCAGCGTCGACCGAGCTGTCGACGAGGTGATGCTGCGCCTGAGTCACGCCGAGGCTGCATCGCCACGCGGACCAGCCTGCTCACACAGTGAGAACTAGTAATGCAAACAAATCGTCCCTATCAGATCTGCGCCAATTGCATCATGGACACGACGGATTCGGGAATCGTGTTCGATGCCCGAGGTTGGTGTGACTACTGCAACAACTACCACACGAATATCTTGCCCAACTGGCACCCCGATGAGCAAGGCATGCGGGAGCTCGAGCCTGTGCTCGAGAGAATCCGCCGCGATGGGCGAGGTAGGGATCACGATTGCTTGATCGGCCTGAGCGGTGGGGTGGACAGCTCCTATGTCACGTATCTCGCCAAAGAAAAGTTCGGGCTTCGCCCATTGCTGTATCACGTCGACGCTGGATGGAACACGCAGCAAGCAGTCAACAATATCGAGAAGTTGGTCGACGGGTTGGGCCTCGACCTATACACCGAAGTGGTCGATTGGCCTGAGATGCGCGATCTCCAGGTCGCCTTCTTCAAGGCGCAGGTGCCCCACCTCGACACCCCGCAAGACCATGCATTCTTCGCCGGGCTATACAACTTCGCCGCAAAAAACGGTGTGAAGTACATCCTCACCGGCGCCAACTACTCCACCGAGTGCGTGCGCGAGCCGCTGGAATGGCACTACCACGCGTCCGACCTGCGGCAGATTCGCGACATCCACCGTCGCTTCGGCACTCGGCCGCTCAAGAAATTCCCAACGGCCGACATCTTCAAGTTCAAGCTCTATTACCGTTTCGTCAAGGGTGTGCGCGTCGTCAAGCCTTTGAACCACGTGCCTTACGTGAAGGAGGCGGCCATGCAGGAACTGATTGATCGGTTCGGCTGGCAGCGCTACGCACACAAGCACTACGAATCCCGCTTCACGCGCTTCTACGAGGGCTACTGGCTCCCTACCAAGTTCGGGTATGACAAGCGCCGCGCGCACTTTTCGAGCCTGATCCTTACCGGCCAAATGACTCGCGAAGAGGCGCTGGAGAAGATCGCCAAGCCGGCGTATGACCCGGAAACCGTTGCGCAGGACTTCGAGTACATCGCCACCAAGCTGGGCATGTCGGTCGATGAACTCAAGGCGCTGCAAAGCGGCCCGAATCGCACCTACCGGGACTACAAGAATGCGATGGGCTTGATCGACCTGGGCACCACCGTGCTGCGGACGCTGGGCATACAACGAGCCATCATCAGATGATCACGATCGTCGACTACGGTCTGGGCAATATCCAGGCGTTCGTCAACATGTACAAGCGCCTCAATATCGAGGTGGGTGTCGCGCGGTCAAGTGGCGAACTCGAGGGGGCGACGCGGCTGATCCTTCCCGGCGTGGGCGCTTTCGATCATGCGATGGAGTTGCTGCAGCAATCGGGCATGCGCGAAGCGCTCGACGAGCTTGTACTGTCGCGTCGTCTGCCCGTTCTGGGCATCTGCGTCGGAATGCAGATCCTGGCCAACGGCAGCGACGAGGGCCAGTTGTCCGGGCTCGGCTGGATTGAAGGGCGGGTGCACGCCCTTGCTTCGCAAGCCGCGGTCAACGCCTTGCCGCTTCCGCACATGGGCTGGAACGACGTGGCATGTGCCTCGGGCGAGCCGCTGTTCAAGGGTATGGAAACCGACGCGCGCTTCTACTTCCTGCATTCGTTCTACTTCGAGTGCGCA
This sequence comes from uncultured Caldimonas sp., assembly GCF_946480305.1. Next base: position 98,370 of record NZ_CAMLJQ010000004.1, on the reverse strand, counting down.
CGACCGGAGCAGCACGTGATAGGCCGAACGCACTACGGCATTGATTTCAGTTGTGCGGTGCGTGACCGCAACGTGATGGGCGTGCAGTTCCACCCCGAGAAGAGCCACCACTGGGGTGCGGCCCTGCTGAAGAACTTTGCCGAGCTCTGAGCTACCCCCCATGCTTCGACCCCGAATCATCCCGACGCTGCTCGTGCACGAAGGCGGCCTCGTCAAGACCGTTGGCTTCAAGGACCCCAAGTACGTGGGCGATCCGATCAATGCCGTCAAGATATTCAACGAGAAGGAATGCGACGAACTGGCCGTCTTTGACATCGACGCCACCGTCAACGGCGGGGAGCCCGACTTCAAGCTGATTGCCCACCTCGCCGCTGAATGCCGCATGCCCTTGGCCTACGGGGGCGGCGTCAAGACGCCCACCCAGGCCAAACGCATCATCGGGTTGGGCGTCGAGAAGGTATGCGTGAGCTCAGCTGCAGTGGCAGACCCGGCCCTGGTGTCGCAAATTGCGCAAGAGATCGGTCGCCAGAGCGTCGCAGTGGTGCTCGACCACAAGAAGCGCTTGTTTGGTAGCGAGCACGATGTCTATGTCCACAACGGCAAGAAAAACACTAAACGCCCGCTGCTCGAGACTGCGCTTGAAATGCAGGAACGCGGAGCTGGCGAGATCATCATTAACTCCATAGAGCGTGATGGCGCCATGAAGGGTTACGACCTAGCGCTTGCGCAACGCCTTCATCAGGCCTTGCGTGTGCCGTTGACGGTGCTCGGCGGAGCAGGCTCGCTCGCCGACGTGGAGCAACTCGTGCGGGCCTGCAACGGAATCGTTGGTGCATCGGCCGGCAGCCTTTTTGTCTTCAAGGGCGCCTACAGAGCGGTCCTCATCAATTACCCCACGCCCGCGCAGCGGGACGAGAAATTCCGCCCGCCGTTCGGGAATCCCTGATGTTCAACGACAAGACCCTCCTCATCACCGGCGGCACCGGCAGCTTCGGCAACGCCGTGCTGCGCCGCTTCCTCGATTCGGGCCTGAAGGAAATCCGCATCTTCAGCCGCGACGAGAAGAAGCAGGACGACATGCGCAAGCACTACCGCAGTGCCAAGCTCAAGTTCTACATCGGCGACGTGCGTGACCCGGCCAGCGTGACGGCCGCGATGCGCGGCGTCGACTATTGCTTCCATGCTGCTGCGCTCAAGCAGGTGCCATCGTGCGAGTTCCATCCGATGGAAGCGGTGCGCACCAACGTGCTCGGCACCGAGAACGTGCTGACCGCGGCCATTGCGGCGGGCGTGAGCCGCGTGGTGTGCCTGAGCACCGACAAGGCGGTCTACCCGATCAATGCGATGGGCATCTCCAAGGCCATGATGGAAAAGGTCATGGTAGCCACGTCGCGCAACCTCGAAGGCACGGGCACGGTCATCTGCGGCACGCGCTACGGCAACGTGATGGCTTCGCGCGGCTCGGTCATTCCGCTGTTCGTGCAGCAGGTGCAATCGGGCCAGCCGATCACCATCACCGACCCGTCGATGACGCGCTTCATGATGACGCTCGATGACGCGGTCGAGCTGGTGCTCTATGCGTTCAAGCACGGCGGTAACGGCGACATCTTCGTGCAGAAGGCGCCGGCTGCCACCGTGCGCGTGCTCGCCGACGCGCTGCTCGACGTGATGCAGCGCCCGGACCACGAAGTGCGCGAGATCGGCACCCGTCACGGCGAGAAGCTCTACGAAACGCTGCTCAGCCGCGAGGAAATGGCCTGCGCCGACGACCTGGGCGACTACTACCGCGTGCCGCCTGACGGGCGCGACCTCAACTACGCGAAGTTCGTGGAGCAGGGCGAAGAGCGCATCAGCCACGCCGAGGACTACAACTCCCACAACACCCAGCGCCTCGACGTGGCGGGCATGAAGGCACTGCTGCTGAAGCTGTCGTTCATGCAGCGCATTGCGCGCGGCGAAGCGGCCACGCCGGAGGAATAAGCCGTGCGCATCGTCGTCACCGGGGCCGAAGGTTTCATCGGCCGCAACCTGCGCCAACGTTTGAAGGAACTCGGCCATGAAGACGTTGTGCCCGTCACCAGCGGCACCAGCCCGCAGGAACTGGCCGACGCACTGAAGGCGGCCGATTTCGTTTTCCACCTGGCCGGTGTCAACCGCCCGCAGGACCCGGCCGAGTTCGCGTCCGGCAATGCCGGCTTCACGCAGTTGCTGTGCGAGCAACTGCAGGCCAGCGGCGGGCGCACCCCGGTGGCGTTTGCGTCTTCCACCCAGGCAGCGCTGGACAACGCCTACGGCATCAGCAAGCGCCAGGCCGAAGAAGCGTTGCAGCGCTACGCCGCCGCCACGGGCGCGCCGGTCTACCTGTTCCGGCTGACCAACGTGTTCGGCAAGTGGGCACGCCCGAACTACAACTCCGCGGTCGCCACCTTCTGCCACAACATCGCGCGCGGCCTGCCGATCACGGTCAACGATCCTTCCGCGCCGTTGAAGCTGGTGTACGTGGACGATGTCGTCGACGCGCTGCTGCGCCTGCTGGGCGACGCGCCACCGGCCGCGGGCTTCGTCGAAGCCGGGCCGGTTCACGAAACGACCGTGGGCGAGCTGGCGCAGGCCATCCAAGGGTTCGCCGACAGCCGCGGCTCGCTGATGACCGACCGGGTCGGCACAGGGCTCGTGCGCGCGCTGTACTCCACGTACGTGAGCTACCTGCCTACCGAGTCGTTCGCGTACCAGGTGCCGCTGCACGGCGATGCGCGCGGCGTGTTCGTCGAGATGCTCAAGACGCCGGACTGCGGCCAGTTCTCGTATTTCACCGCCCACCCCGGTGTGACGCGCGGCGAGCACTACCACCACAGCAAGACCGAGAAGTTCCTGGTCATTCGCGGTACGGCGCATTTCGGCTTCCGCCACATCGTCACCAACGAGATGCACGAGATCGTGGTCCAAGGCGGCGACGGCCGCATCGTCGAGACCGTGCCCGGCTGGACGCACAACATCACCAACATCGGCAACGACGAGCTCATCGTCATGCTGTGGGCCAACGAGGTGTTCGACCGCCAGCGCCCCGACACCATCGCGATGAAGGTCAAGCCATGAAAAAGCTGAAGGTACTCACCGTCGTCGGCACACGGCCCGAGATCATCCGCCTCTCGCGCGTGATGGCGAAGCTCGACGAGCATTGCGAACACGTGCTCGCGCACACCGGGCAGAACTACGACTACGAGCTCAACCAGGTGTTCTTCGACGACCTGGGCGTGCGCAAGCCGGATCACTTCCTCAACAGCGCGGGCGGCAATGCGGCCCAGACCATCGGCAAGGTGATCGCATCGGTCGACGAGGTGCTGGAGCAGACGCGCCCCGACGCGATGCTGGTGCTCGGCGACACCAACAGCTGCCTCGCCGTCATTCCTGCCAAGCGCCGCAAGATCCCCGTGTTTCACATGGAAGCCGGCAACCGGTGCTTCGACCAGCGAGTGCCCGAAGAGATCAACCGCCGCATCGTCGACCACACGGCCGACATCAACCTCACCTACAGCGACATCGCGCGCGAGTACCTGCTGCGCGAGGGCCTGCCGCCCGACATGGTCATCAAGACGGGCAGCCCCATGTACGAGGTGCTCACGCACTACCGGCCCAACATCGACGCATCCGACGCGCTGGAGCGGCTGGGCGTGGCCGCCGGGCAGTTCTTCGTGGTCAGCGCCCACCGCGAAGAGAACATCGACCTGCCGGGCGCTGCACAAAAGCTTGCCACCGTGTTGAACACCGTGGCCGAAGACCATGGCCTGCCGGTGATCGTGTCGACCCACCCCCGCACGCAAAAGCGCATCGACGCCGAAGGCCTCACCTTCCACCCGCAGGTGCGCCTGCTCAAGCCGCTCGGTTTTCACGACTACGTGAAGCTGCAGCTGTCCGCGCGTGCCGTGCTGTCGGACAGCGGCACCATCAACGAAGAGTCGTCCATCCTCAACTTCCCCGCGCTGAACCTGCGCGAGGCGCACGAGCGCCCCGAAGGCATGGAAGAGGCGGCCGTGATGATGGTCGGCATGAACCGCGAGCGCGTCCGCCAGGGCCTGGCCATCCTCGCATCGCAAGGGCGTGGCAACGAACGCACGCTGCGGCTGGTCGCCGACTACAGCATGCCCAACGTGTCGGACAAGGTGGTGCGCATCATCCACAGCTACACCGACTACGTGAAGCGTGTGGTCTGGCGGCAGTACGACTGAAGCACCGCCGTGAAGGTGCTCGTCGTCAGCCAGTACTTCTGGCCGGAAGTCTTTCGCGTCAACGAGATCGTTGAAGAGCTGGTGCAGCGCGGGCACGAGGTGACCGTACTGACCGGCCGCCCCAACTACCCGGCCGGCACCGTGTTCGAAGAGTACCGGCGCGACCCTGCGGCCTACAGCCGCTATGCCGGTGCCGAGGTGTTGCGGGTACCGCTGCGCCCGCGCGGGCAGGGCAGCCTGAGGCTGATGCTCAACTACCTGAGCTTCATCGTCTGGGGCTCGCTGCTCGGGCCATGGCTGCTGCGCGGCCGGCGCTTCGACGCCATCTTCATGTTCGAGACTTCACCCATCACGTCGGCCTTGCCGGCCGTGCTGCTGCGACGGCTCAAGAAGGCGCCGCTGCTGATGTGGGTGCTCGACCTGTGGCCCGACACGCTCTCGGCCGTCGGCGTGGTGCGCTCGCCCCGTGTGCTCGGCTGGGTCGGCCGGCTCGTCGGTTTCATCTACAAGCGGTGCGATCGCATCCTGGTGCAGTCGCGCGCTTTCTATCCGAACGTCGAACGTTGGGGTGGGGATGTGCAGCGCATCCGCTACTTCCCGGCCTGGGCCGAGGCGGTGTTTGCCGGCGACCTGCAGGCCGTCGAGCCGGCGCCGGAAGTGCTCCCCTACCAAGGCAGCTTCAACGTCATGTTCGCCGGCAACATCGGCGAGGCGCAGGACTTTCCGGCCATTCTCGATGCGGCCGAACGCCTGAAACACCGCACCGACATCCGGTGGCTCATCGTCGGCGACGGACGCGCCGCAGGCTGGGTGGCCGAGCAGATCGAGCGCCGCGGCCTGAACGACCGGGTCGTGATGCTCGGGCGTCACCCGCTCGAACGCATGCCCGCCTTCTTCCGCGGCGCCAGCGCCTTGCTCGTGTCGTTGCGGGCCGAGCCCATCTTCGAGATGACCATCCCCGGCAAGGTGCAGAGTTACCTCGCCTCGGGCCTGCCGCTGCTCGGCATGCTGGACGGCGAAGGCGCCCGGGTCATTGCCGAGAGCGGCGCCGGCCTGGTGTGCGGCGCGGGTGACGGCGCCGCCCTGGCGCGGCAGGTCGAAGCGCTGGCGGCAATGGACGCCGATGCACGCCGTGCCATGGGCGCAGCGGGCAAAAACTATGGCGCCCGCGAGTTCGAAAGAGAACGCCTCATGCGGGCGCTCGAAGGGTGGTTGGCGGAAGCAAAGTACCCTCACCCCTGAACTTCTACGCACATCCTGTCACCTGAGGGCATTCCCAGTCCAGGCTGCCGCGGGAACGGTTCTAGAATCCCTGGCTCGGTTCAGAGTACCGCCCGGTCGTTTTCTCCCGCTCGGGGCTCAAGCCCTGCAAACCGTGCAATTCCGTACCCTGAGATGGACTGCGAGGGGCAGTCTTCAAGGGTGTTCATACTGGAGAGTCGCGCCAGACGACGGGATCCAGCCTCTATACATATGTCGGACAACGGTCCTCAGGACATCGGTCACGGCGGCGCCGACCGCGCCGCTCGCAAGCGCAGCCCCTGGGAGATCCAGCGAGCGGTGATCTTTGCGCTGTTCATCCGGGAGCTCAAAACCCGGTTGGGCGGCCGGTGGCTGGGGGTCTTCTGGGTGCTGCTGGAGCCAATGGCGCACGTTGCGCTCATGACGGCCATCTTCGGCGTGCTGCACAGCGCCACCATGCCCAGCATCGAATACCCGGTGTTCCTGATCACCGGCATGATGCCGTTTTTCATCTTCAGGGGCCTCGTGCTGCGCCTCATGGAGGCGATCGACTCCAACCGCGCCCTGTTCGGCTACCGGCAGGTCAAGCCGATGGACACCCTCTTGTCGCGCACCATGTTGGAGATCGCGCTGCAGAGCGCGGTGTACCTGACGGCCCTGTGCGCCCTTGGCTGGCTCGGGTTTCACTTTCTTCCGGTGATGCCGCTGGAGCTGATGGCGGTGAGCGCGGTGCTCATCGTCTTTGGCGTGGCGCTTGGCGTGCTGTTTGCGGTGGCCACCAACGAGGTACCGCAGGCACGCGCCGTGATCCGCATTGCCACCATGCCGCTGTACTTCATCTCCGGCGTGATCTTCCCCATCCATGCGGTGCCGGCCAACTTCTTGCCACTGCTGCTCGTCAACCCCGTCTTGCACCTCGTCGAGCTGTCGCGGGCAAGCTTCTTTCCGCAGTATCACGTGCTGCCCGGCATCAACCTCGCCTACCCGGCAGGCGTGGCGCTGGTGTTCGCGTGCCTGGCCCTGTCGTTGTATCGCGTGCGACGCGAACGCCTCATTGCCGTCACCTGACCAGATTCGAGAGGAAAAGCAGTCGGTGATCGAGCTGCGCAACGTGACCAAGTCGTACCCCACGCCGCTGGGGCGCAAGTACGTCTTTCGCGACCTGAGCTTTCGGTTCCCCGATGACGTGAGCATCGGGTTGATCGGCCGCAACGGCGCCGGCAAGTCGACCTTGATGCGCCTGCTGGGCGGCATCGACGTGCCCGACCACGGGCAGGTGGTGACCGACGCGCGCATTTCTTGGCCGGTGGGTCTGGCCGGGGGATTCCAGGGCTCGTTGACCGCACGCGAGAACGTCAAGTTCGTCTGCCGCATCTACGGCGCCTCGCATGACGACATGCGCGCCAAGATCCGTTTCGTCGAAGAGTTCGCCGAGATCGGCGAGCACTTCGACCTCCCCGTGAAGACGTATTCCTCCGGCATGCGCTCGCGCGTCGCGTTCGGCCTCAGCATGGCGTTCGACTTCGACTACTACCTCATCGACGAGGTGCTCGCCGTGGGCGACGCGCAATTCAAGCAAAAGAGCAAGACCGTCTTCCAGAGCCGTATCGAAAAAGCCAACATGATTCTCGTTTCCCACAACATGAGCGACATCCAGGAGTACTGCGACGTTGTGGTGCTGGTCGACCACGGCACAGCCACGCTGTACGAAGACGTGCAAGCAGGCATTGCTGCCTACCAGGGGCAGGTAGAGGCGGCTGCCGCATGAAGCTCATCCCCTACCTGACGCCGCGCAACCTGAAGCTCGCCCTGGTGGCGGTGCCGGTGGCCGTGGCTGGCCTGTACTACGCCGTGTTCGCCGCCGACCGCTACGTGAGCGAATCGGTCGTCACCGTGCGGCAGTCCAACCCCACCGCCAACCCGCTGCCGGGCGCGGCGCTCGTGCTCGCCGGCCTCACGCCCGGCTCGCGTGAAGACACGCTCTACCTGCGCGAATACGTGCATTCGCTGGGGCTGCTCAAGCGGCTCGACCAGCGGCTCAAGCTGCGCGAACACTACGAATCCGAAAAGCTCGACCCCGTGTCGCGGTTGTGGGGCGGTACCAGCCAGGAGTGGTTCCTGGCGTACTACCGCAGCCGGGTCGAGGTGCTGATGGACGACATCTCCGGCCTGCTCACCTTGCGCGTGCAGGGCTTCGACCCCCAGTTCGCCGAGGCCCTCAACAGGGCCGTGCTCGAAGAAAGCGAGCGCTTCGTCAACGAGCTTTCGCATCGCATGGCGCGCGAGCAGCAACAGTTTGCCGAAACCGAACTTGCACGCGCTGCCGACAAGCTGCAACAAGCCAAGGCCCAGGTGCTCGCCTTTCAGACGGAGCACAAGCTGCTCGACCCGCTCGCGCAGGCGCAGGCCACCGGCACGCTCACCGCCGAGCTGCAGGGCGCGCTTGCCAAGCAGGAGGCCGAGCTGAGAAACGCGCTCACCTATCTGCAGGAAGACTCCTACCAGGTGCGCGCCTTGCGCAGCCAGGTCGACGCCCTGCGTCAGCAGCTCGACGCCGAGCGGCTGCGCGCCACTTCCGGCAAGAACGGCGAGCGCCTGAACGCACTGGCTGCGCAATTCCATGACCTGCGCCTGCAGGCCGGCTTTGCCGAAGACGCGTACAAGCTCGCGCTGTCCGCCGTCGAGAACGCCCGCATCGATGCGAGCCGCAAGCTCAAGAGCCTCGTCGTCATCGAGCCGCCCGCCAAGCCGGAGATCGCCGAATATCCGCGCCGCCTCTACAACCTCGCCACATTGCTGATCGTGTGCGGCCTGCTCTATGGGGTCACGCGCCTCATCGTGGCCACCATCCGCGATCACCAGGATTGACCACCATGCGCCGTTGTTTCGCTGCTGAGCGACCTTCCTCCTTCCTGTCGCGTGCCCTGGACGTCGCCTTGGCGATGCTGCTGGCCTTGCCTCTGCTGTGCTCCACGGCGCAGGCGCAGGAGCTGACCCGCAACCCCGCTGTCGAAACGCGTGGCCCTGCAACGGCACCAAGCCCGACGCAAGGCGGGGTCAACGAGGCCGCAGCCGGGGTGCGGGGCGCATCGCCGGCGGTGGTGGAGACCGCCCCCCCCGCCACCGCCCTCAAGGCCCCGCTGCCGCCCGACCCGTTCACCGCCCAGCGCCCCGTGGTGTTCGGCTCGCAGATCTTCACCGGGCGCTTTGGTGCCGTTCCCTTCGCCGGTTTCAACCCCAACTACCAGATCGCCGTGGGCGACCGCATCAACGTGCGCATGTGGGGCGCCTTCAACTTCGATGCCGTGCAACCGGTCGATGCGCAGGGCAACATCTTCATTCCCAACGTCGGTCCGGTGCGCGTGCAAGGCGTGCGCAATGCCGAGCTGAACGAGCAGGTCGAAGCGCAGGTCAAGCGCGTGTTTCGCGCCAACGTCGGTATCTATGCCACCTTGGGCGCCGCCCAGCCAGTGAAGGTGTATGTGACCGGCTTCGTGCGCGCGCCCGGCCTTTATGGCGGGTTGTCTTCGGATTCCATCCTGTACTACCTGGATCAGGCCGGCGGCATCGACCCCGACCGGGGCAGCTACCTGGAGGTGGACGTGCTGCGGGCCGGCCAGGTGCGGGCCAAGTTCAACCTCTATCGCTTCTTGCTCGACGGGCAGATCGACCACGTGCAACTGCAAGATGGCGACACCATCGTGGCCTACCCCCGCAAGGCCACCGTGCAGGTCTCGGGCGAGGTGCTGAACCCGTATGTGTTCGAGTTCCCGCAGGGCCGCATGACGGCGGCCGACGTGCTGGCCATGGCGCGGCCCCGCCCCAGCGCCACGCACCTCAGCATCGTGCGCAAGGTGGGTACCGTGCGCCGCAGCGAGTACTACCCGCTGGCCCAGGCCATGCAGGTCAACATCGAAGACGGCGACGAGGTGACGGTCACGTCTGACAAATACCCCGGCACCATCCTCGTGCGCATAGAAGGAGCCCACCTCGGCGAGCGCACCCTGGTGCTGCCCTACGGCGCCCGCCTGAAAGACGCGCTCGACCGGCTGAAGGCACCGCCGCAGGCCAACGTGGCCGCCGTGCAGCTGTATCGCAAGTCGGTCGCGGCGCGCCAGAAGGAGATGCTCGAAAACTCCCTGCGCGGCCTGGAGACCTATGCGCTCACGGCCCGCAGCGCCACCAGCGAAGAGGCCGAACTGCGCACCCGCGAGGCCGAGATGATCCTCAAGTTCATCGAGCGTGCGCGCAACGTGCAACCGCGCGGGCAGGTGGTGCTGGCCAACAAGAGCGAGGCCGCCGACACCCTGCTCGAAGACGGCGATCTGATCCGCGTGCCCGAGCGCAGCAACACCGTGCTCGTGACCGGCGAGGTGATCTTCCCGAGTGCGCTGGTGTACGAGCCCGGCACCAGCATCGACCAGTACGTGGAGCAGGCCGGAGGCTACAACCAGGGCGCCGACGAGGCGCGCGTGGTCGTGCTGCGCCAAGACGGCAGCGTGGCCACCAGCCAGGGCGACGCAGACCTGCAGCCGGGCGACGAGATCATGGTGCTGCCGAAGATCGAAACCAAGAACATCGAGATCACACGCGGGATCACGCAGATCCTTTATCAAATTGCGGTGTCGGCCAAGGTGTTGCTCGGGCTTTGATCAACACGCGTAACAGTCAGACAGCGAGCTAAGCGAGCGACGGCAATGAACAAGATAGTGATAGTTGGACACCCGGACTCCGGCCACGGTGAAGTGGAATCACTGCTGCTTCAATGCGGCATGAGTGCGGCGCTGCCATCTCGGCGCGAGGGGATGCTCCCGCAAGAGATCACCGCCACGCTCTGCAAGGCGCACGGCCTGCCGAGCGTCGATCAAGTCACCGCCGAAGAGCAGCTGCAACAACTGCAGGTCGGCGCGGTCTGGCACGGCATGGCGCTCGACCTGATGCTGGGCAACCTCGACCAGCCTCTGTGGGGCTGGGCCGATGCGCAATCGATCTTCCTGCTCGAGTACTGGGCGTCGCTCGATCCGAAGCTGACCTTCGTTCTGGTCTACGACGAGCCACACCGCGTGCTGCTCCAAGCCGCGCGTGCCGACGCCGAACCGCCCTCGGGGCAGACCCTGCAGCGCCTGCTGGACAACTGGGTGGCCTACAACGGCGCGTTGCTGAGGTTCTTCCTGCGCCACCCCGGCCGTTGCCTCCTGGTGCATTCTCAGCAGGTACGCCGTGCTGCAGACCACTACCTGCAGCAACTGCAACCGTTGCTGGACACACCACTCGCGCGCGATGGGCTTGAGCGAGCCGCGACCGCAAACGGGCAGAAGCTGGAGCCGGCGTCAGACGAAAGGGCGTTGGCCCTTGGCGAACCGGCGGGAACGCTGCCTACTAAGCTGGCACTGGCCGCCACGTTGGCCGGTGTGGAGTTGCAAGAGGCGGAACGCCGGATGGATTCGGTCGCCGCCGAGCATTTCCTCGTCGATGAACTGCTGGCTGACCATCCTGCAGCTCTTCAGATGTACGCAGAGCTGCAATCCGTGGCGAATCTCCCGTTTCAGCAGCCGGCTTCACGAGGCGGCCGATCGGCGGCAGAAGCGTGGGGTACGCTGGTTCGCCACCGCGCCTTCATGGCGCAGCTCGTGACACAGGTGCATACCGAATACCTCAAGCTCGACGAACGGCTTGCCGAGGTGCGGCAACAGCTGGCACAGGCGGAGTCCGAGCACGAGCAAAAAATGAAGAGCGTGCGCGAGCAGATGACGAAGTTGTCGAACGCGCTGACTGAGAGGGACGGTCAAGCCCAGCAGCAGGCTCAGGAGAACGAACTGCTGTTGCGGCAACTTCATCAGCTTCAGGAGGAGATGGAGCGCCAGTTTCTGCGCAAGCAAGAGCTCGAGGAGCTTGCCACCCGCCTGGAGCGCGAGGGCAAGGAAAAAGCCGAGCGCTTGGCACAAGAAACCGCCAAGGCGAAAGCTGCGTTGGAAGCACAGAAGGCGGCATTCGAAAAGGCGGCCGCTGAGAGCGACAAGCGAAACAAGGCGCAGCACGCGGAAAGGGCCAGTGACGAAAAGGCAGCGGCCGAACGCGAGAAGCGCAGCAGCGCGGTTCAGGAAGAAAACCAGCTCTTGCTGAAGCAGTTGCATCAGGTTCAGGAGGAACTGGAGCGGTACTACCTCGAGAACCAGCGCCTCAAGCAAAGGGTTGCGCCGCCGAAGCCGCCGGCGCCGAGCGGTGCGGCCGATCGCATCAAGAGGCAGCTGAGCTATCGGTTGGGCGAGGTGATGATCCGCCGGTCACGCAGCGTGGGAGGCTGGGTCGGCATGCCGTGGGCACTTGCCGCTGAGGTGAGGGCGTTTCACGATGAAGTGGCCAAGCGTCCTGCCGGCAAGCTGCCTCCCATTCACAAGTACCGCGACGCGCACGAAGCAGAGCGGGTGAAGCAACACTTGTCGTATCGCCTCGGAGCGACCTTGCTTCAGCACGGGAGGTCACCGCTTGGATGGATGCGGCTGCCTTTTGCACTGCGACGCCAGGTGCTCGAGTTCCGGCAGGCACGCCAAGGTAAGGGGCTCAAGTGAAATCCCGTGAATCCGGTTTGACGCTTCCGAGTTGGCTCGACGTTCTGCGCTCGGCAATGCCCCCGCGCGGGACGCTGCTAGTGGGTGCCGGCTCGGGCAATGGCCCGTGGGTACAGTGGCTTCAAGGACGTGGCGTGAGCCCCGTCTGGGCGGTGGAAGGTGACGGCGCGCAGTACCAGCATTTGCTGCGCAGCGTGCCGAGCAACGGCGGTTGGACACCTCGCCGCGATGTCGTTGCGGCGAGCGAAGAGGCCGCCACCTTCTACGCTGCCAGCAACCCTGCGGAAAGCGGCCTCCTTGAACCGGAGCAGTTGGCCCGCCTGTGGCCGAACCTGACCACCAGGCAAGCAGCCCGCGCGGAGGCCCCCGTTACCTTGGATGTGTTGCTGTCTGACGCGGGGAGCGACATCAACTGGTTGATCCTCGACTGCTTGCCCGCCGATGTGTTGTTGCAAGGTGGGCCGGAGCTGCTGCCGCAACTTGACGTCGTCTTGGTCAGGCTTGTAGCCGATGCCGAAGCTGGCGCACCGTTCACCAACGCCGATGCTGCCGACACCCTGCTGCGCGCAGCAGGGCTGACCTGCGTGCACCATGAACCGGAGCGACACCCGGCGTTGGTGCACGCGCTGTATGTCCGCGATATTGCGCGCCAGTCCACCGAACTCAAGCGAGCTGGCGCCGCCGTACAGGAGCGAGAGGCCGAACTGCACACCTCCCGGGAGTCGTGGCAGCGAGAGAAGCAGGCGCTGACTGAAACGCGCGAACGCGAGAGCCGAGAAGCGGCCGACCAGCGTGCGGCTCTCGAGAAGTCGCTGGCAACGCTCAAAGCCGAGGTGCAGGCAGAACGAGAGAGTTGGAACCAGCAAAGGAAAGCGCTTGAAGACGCCCGAGACCAAGCCACCAAGCGAGCGGACGACGGTCACGCGCAGATTGCTGCGCTTGAAAGGCGCATTCGCGAGCAAGAGGGGGTGACGGCCGAGGTTCAGAAGCGCGCGACGGAGTTGCAGGCCCAGAAGGAGGCGTTGCAGCGCGAAAAGGAAAGCCTGGTGCAAGCCCGCGACCAGGCCACCAAGCGGGCGGACGAGCGGCACGCGCAGATACTGGCGCTTGAAAAGCGAATTCGAGATTTGCAAGCTTTCAGCGCTGAAAACGGCCCAAAGGCTGAATTGGCGCAAAGCGAGCTGGATAAGGCACAAGAACAACTGAGCCTGATCAAGGAACTGCTGTTCCTGGAGCCGAAGCGGTGAACCAGACGGTCAGCACGAGTGAACGCGGACCCATCGCGCGAGACGCAGGCTTGCTAACGGAAGGTGGCGCGCATGGGTTGCCACCCGAGGTGATCGACTGCTGGAGGTTGGGCAACTGGACGCAGCTCTGCGAAACCGTGGAGCGCATCGCTCCCACGCATCAGGCCTTTCCCTTTGCCGCCCTGCTCTCGGCCGCGGGCTGCCTGCAACTAGGGCGCACGGACGAAGCAAGGCGGCACATCGAGCAGGCGAGGCACGCCGGCGTTTCAGAAGAGCTTGTGCGCCGCGTGCTCGTATCCGGCGTGCACAACTCGTTGGCCCGCGCGGCAGCGCTCCTGGGAGACGGACGCAACGCCGTCGAGCACGCCAGGCACTCAGTGCAGCTGCTCGCGCCCGAAGGCGAGCGCGTTCAACTGACCGAGGCCCGTTTGCGCAACCAACTGGAGGAACTGCAGCTCCCTCGAGCGCGCATCGAATCCTGGGTGCCGTTCATCACCGAGCAGACCGACGAACTGAAGATCGAGCGCATTGCGGCCATCGACCTTGGGCCTGCCTGGGCCGGAAATACCGTCAACACGGTCATCTTTCGCCACCACGGGATCCTCACCTGGGGTGAATATCAGTACACCGCTTTTTACGTTGATGAGCGATGTTTGCGCCTCGTGCGGCGCGAGTTGTCAACCAACCGTATAGAAACGCACGACCTCGTCGGCGAGTACAACGTACGGGACGCGCACAACTGCATCAGCCTGGGCGTGGATCGCGAAGACTGCCTCCATATCTGCTACGACCATCACGCCACCCGGTTGCGCTACCGACGCGCCACGCGTCCACACGCCATTGATGCCTGGACCGATGAACTTTCAATGTCGGGGGTTAATGAGGACAAGGTCACTTACCCCACCTTCATATTGCCGCGAGCGGGGTATCCGCTTACGTTGTTGTATCGGGACGGTGTGTACAACAAAGGCAGTGCGCGGCTGAAAACATATGACGAGTACAAGAAAATATGGATTGATCGCCCAATACCAATTCTGAGCGGTGCCGACCATAAGCCTTGGACGAGCAATCCCTATTGGAATCACCCTGCGATCGGAACCGACGGTTCAATACACTTGTCTTTTGTTTGGCGAACAGATCCATTGGGCGAGCAGCAGTTGGTCAACAACGTCAATATTTGCTACGCCTGGTCGCCTGACAATGGGCAAAGCTGGTTCACTTCCCAAGCTAAACCCTATGGCTTACCCATTACCCAAGTGAATGCAGAAGCCATACGAGGCGTATCGCCGGGTAGTAATCTGATCAACCAAAGCAGCATGGCCGTCGATAACCGTGGTAGGCCTCATATTGTCTATTACAGCAACGATATCGACAGCATACCTCAGTACCATCACAGCTGCTTCGACGGCCGGGAATGGCAACACCAGATCATAACTCGCCGTACAAGCCCTTTTACTCTTGGTGGGGGGGGGACACTAAGAATCCCAATAAGTCGACCGGAGGTGCTGGTCGACACCCGGGGCAATGTGTTTGTCGTCTTACGTGGAGATCTCACGCTAGGGCGTATGAGCGTTATCAAGCTGGGCGCTTCAGAATCAGAGCTTCACGTAGGCCGGCCAAAGATGATTTCGCCACTTTGGCCCGATGACCTTGGCTATGCCGAGCCCGTTTTAGATCGGTCGCGATGGGCGCAAGATAATGTCCTTTCGCTGCTGCTTCAGTTTAACGAGCAACCTGACGGGGACCGGGGGTGTGTGCCTCGCAACGAACCGATTCGGTTGGCTGATTTCAAATTTGTCTAGATCTGCAAAATGATGAATTTTCCTTTGAGGTCGGAAAATCCTACCGCGCTTGCGCTCGGTAACGGCGCAATGCGGAACGGAGAATATGAGCTTGCCGTTCGGTACTACATCGACACGCTGATCACCGCACCTAGCTTGTGGCCCATTGTGCGTGGCAATTTACGGATTGCGTGTGCACGCTATAAGGACAAACAGAAGACAAAACGACGGGTGAGCGTTGCTGTATGCGGATGGGACCTCGCTCACAATGCGGCTGGTCGTGTGTATACACTCGCCAAGCTGTATCAAACATTTGCTGATGTGGAAATCATCGGCTCGATCTTTCCGACGCACGGAAGAGAAATGTGGGGTCCGATACGAGAAATCGAAATTCCACAGCACAGCTTTGTAGTGGACGACGAGACGCAGTTCCTTGCACACGCGGTGGAGCTTGTTAAAGCTTGCCCCTTCGACGTTGTGCATATATCAAAGCCCCGCGCTCCGAATATTATTATTGCTGCGCTCTATAAGCTGTTTTGGGGCGCAAACGTCATTGTCGATATAGATGACGAAGAACTTGCCATTGTTGGAACTGGTCCGGCATTTGACATTCGAGAGCTTCTTGATGCGCGGTATGAATTGCCACTGTTGAAGAAATTGGCCGGAAAGGAATGGACCCAATTTGCGGTCGCAATGGTGAACTGCTTCGATGGCGTTACTGTGTCAAATTCGGCTTTGCAACGTCGATATGGTGGCACGATGGTTCGTCACGCACGCGGGCATGAAGCATCTTGTATTACTGGGACGCTACGAGAAAAGGCACGCCAAAAACTGGGGCTACGTAACGACGACATCGTTGTCGTTTTTGTTGGTACGCCGCGCAGGCACAAGGGACTTATCGAAACGGCGCGTCTTATCGAGCGAGCGGGCAGGCAGGACGTAGTATTTCTTATTGCCGGCACCTTCGCCGATACGGACCTGGAACTTGAGCTCAAAGCAATTAGGACCGTTAATTTTTTATTTCTTGAGAATCAGCCGGTCGCAAGGCTTAGAGAGCTTATGGCTGTAGCGGATGTCCACGTCTCGATGTTGGACGAGGCGGTAGAGATGGCCCGCTACCAAACGCCGGCAAAACTAAGTGACGTGCTCGGCGCAGGTCTGCCATTAATCGGGATTCCAACAGAAGGTACCAGAGATATCCTTGAAGCAGTTGGAGGCGCTGCCAGTTCTTTTGACAACCTTAAGAAACTGTTTGTGGAGATCATCTCGGAGCCCGCAACGCGCAAAAAGATGCGCGATCGATCCGAGAAATTCTTTAATGCAGAACTGTCACTCGAGGTTAATTCTCGAAGATTACAGGAGGTGCTTAACCGAATCGAGGGGCGAACATGCGATCCGGGATATGCTGAAGCTCTTGAGGAAGTGCAAGGCCGCCTATTCCAAGTTCCTCTTGAAATACTGTTGAAGGAAAGACGGAGGGAGGTGCCAGCGAAGATCGGTGCCAACGTCCACAACGCGTCAAAATCTGCCGATAATGAAGTCCAGAATCGGTTCGGCAATTGCAAGCAAATCCCTCTTGGGTCTAGGCCTCCAGCGGTTGTAGTTCATTTTTTTTACCCGGAGATCTGGAGGGAAATTGCATCATACCTCTCCAAGCTTTCAAGTCCTTTTGACCTGTTTGTGACGGCGCCCGCAGCAATCGCTCCTTCGGTCGTCCAAGAAGTACTGCCAAATTTTCCTAGGGCTCGGTTTTTCTTTGGTCCAAACAAGGGAATGGATATTGTTCCGTTTCTTTCTATTATCCCAATCTTGGAAAATGAGGGTTATCAAGCTGCGTGCAAAATACAAACAAAAAAGGGGGACGGCTCGCTTGCGGGAATTTGGCGTAAGGTAATGTTAGAGACGTTAATAGGTTCTGAGGAGAACTTTTCTCTTGTTGTAGAGGCGTTTAGAGAAAACCCTCAGCTCGCGGCCGCTGGGCCTGCTGGAACGTTCAAGTCCGGCCCCGCGCTCATGTTAGGAAATCGGGAAAAGCTGGCGTCGGTCAGTCAGCTAGTATGGGGCCGCGGGCTACCCGATTCTGACTGGGGTTTTTTCGCGGGAACCATGTTTTGGGTGCGTCCAAGTCTACTCCGTGTACTTGCAGAAAAAGTGACCTTCTCCCACGAGGAGCTGTCGGAGGAGTATAAGAAAGATGGCGGCTTGGAGCATGCACTTGAGCGCGCCCTCGGGTTGGCTATTAATGTTGCGGACGCGCAGCTCGGATTGCTGCACGAAAAGGGCGTTGAATTAAATCGCTGCGCGCTGGCGGTCTATCCTGGCAATAATACGCCGGGTATCAGTCAGTCTGGTATCGGGGACGTAATGCGTCAGTATGTGAAACTGGAGGCTGACGCACAGATTATTCGAAAAAGCTCCTTGTTTAACGAAGATAACTATTATCTCCAGTGCCCGCACATTGCCGGAATCGGTGCTGATCCTGTCGTCCATTACTTGACTGTCGGCCGATTCGCCGGCGCGTCACCGGATGGCTTTTTCGATCCTCGAGCCTACATCGATGCAAATAAGGATGTAGTTGGGGCGAATGTTGAACCGTTTGTCCACTATATTACTCACGGCGCTCGAGAGGGCCGAAGCTTGAGCTTGGATCCAGAGAGCGATCGCCAGCGCCGGCCGCACTTGCGATTTGCCGTGCTTAACCAAGTGCTGGTTGATTGGAGGGGGCTGAAAGACAGGAGAGGAACGCCAGGCTTGGTTTCCATAATAATTCCAATCTTTAACCAAGCCTCTCTGACAGCTCAGTGTATTGCTTCAGTATTAAGAGTGAGAACGTCCGTTTCGTTCGAGGTGGTTCTCGTCGACAACGGCAGCGAGCATGAGACAAAGCAGGTCATTGATCGGTTCCAAAAGGAGAGTAGTCGAATAAGCGTTGTATCGAACGCCGAAAATCTGAACTTTGCATTGGGCTGCAACTTAGGATTCCAGAATGCAAGGGGTGAGTACGTTGTCTTTCTTAACAACGACACCACGGTCACCGACTTTTGGTTGGACGCGCTTATTGAACCACTTGGCTCGCCTTCCATTGTCGCCGTGCAGCCGAAGCTAGTATTTCCGGACAACACCATTCAATGTGCAGGAGTTGTCTTTTCACGATGGAGCCAGCTTGGATATCCACTTTACGCGGGGGCCAAGCCTGACGACCCCCAAGTGAATCGAAGGCGAGAGTTGCGCGCGGTTACTGCCGCCTGCGTGGCGTTACGCACTACAGATTTCGCGAATGCTTGCGGTTTTGACCCTCTATACGTAAACGGCCAAGAGGACGTCGATCTCTGCTTACGAATCACTGATGGCGAGACTCGGCGATGCCTATACGAACCGAAGGCCCTCGTATTCCACCATGAAGGAAAATCAGAGGGAAGAGGAAAGTACATACAAAGAAATCGGCGGGAATTTGCTCGACGTTGGGCGTCGGAGGTGTTAGCGGACGATGAGCAACACTATCAGCTAGACGACGTTCCCGTTATCGACTGGAAATTCGACTCCCGAGAGAATGTTGACGATGGAGTGGCGGTGTACCAGCCCGTACTAGGCAGCGGCGCCCTGCGGGCGAAATCTAAGCGCCCTTGCGCCATGCCTTTTCTCTCATTCGCAACGGCAGAGAGGGCAGTAGGGCGATTCGATCTGTACCTCCCCGGCGAGAAGGGCCCCTGCGCCGGCCGGCCAACGGTGCTGCTCTGTGCCCACGCATCCGGGACCCACCTTTTCGGCGGTGAGCGTAGCTTCTTAGACATGCTCGACGCACTGAATGGCATTGGATTCAACGTAGTCGTGACGGTTCCCGGGCTGAACAATGGGAATTACGTGCAACAACTTACGGCTAGGGCTGTTGGTGTCTACAGTTTTGCTTACTCGCACTGGACTGAGCGAGAAAAACCCCGCACTGATGCAGTCAATCGTTTTAAATCAGTTATGGAGTTTCACAGGGTGGTTGCGGTGCATGCGAACACCATCATGCTCCGTGAGCCATTCGAGGCAGCCAAGCAATTGGGCGTTCTCTCGTTTATGCACGTGCGAGAGTTGATAGGCCAAGATAGAGAGCTGGCCCAGTACATAGGGCTTGCCCCTTCAAAAATACTGCAAGAGCTTGGGGAACGCACCGACTTTTACATCGCGAATTCTACTTGTACAGCACGTGCTTTAGGGGAGGGCGGAAAAGTGTTTCTCGCTCCAAATATTGTTCGTCTAGCAGAGTTGAACATCGTTAATGAGGTCAATCCACGGCGAATAGTGTTTGGTTTGATAAGTTCGAATATCGCCAAAAAGGGAATATACGACGTTGTGGAGGTTGCGAGGAAATGCAAGGATGCTGCGCCAAATGCAGTATTTGCCCTTGTGGGACCAACAAGCGGACCAGGGCACAAAGACATCGAAAGAATTGCGCAGCTAGTGAAAAACGGCACACTGCCTTCGAACATAATTTTTCCGGGCTATAAGAGCACGCCTCTGGAAGCAATGAAAGAGGTAAATGTCGTATTAAGTCTCTCTCACGTTGCTGAATCCTTTGGGCGCTCTGTCGCTGAGGCAATGGCTGCGCGACGACCGGTCATTGCTTACGACCACGGAGCCTTGAACGAACTTGTGAAACCGGGGGTAACTGGATACTTAGCTGAATACCGGAATATCGATGAAGTCTCGCATCGCGTGATCGAGATGTGCGGTAACCCTGGCATGATACCTCTCCTAGGAGAGCAGGCCCGTAACTATGTCGGCTCAAACTTCTCCCCGCCGGTTTTGGAAAAGGGCCTTTCCGAGGCCTACATCTCCGGTTACGCCGGGAGGATGGATGACAAATATGGAAACAGACCGGGAATACACTGCTCGCTTCTGGCTGCCGCGCGCAAAAATTTCGATATTTCGGTTGACGCGGTATTTAGGCCAGTCACAGTAATTATTCCCGTATTTAATGCCATCGAGGAAACTGTTGGTTGCGTTGAGAGTGTGCTCCGGTATACCGATTTGCGATTGACAGAAATTTTGATCATTAATGACGGGAGTACTGACTCTGAGGTGGCTGAACGGCTAAAACCATACGAAAACCATCCCTCCGTTAGAGTAATGGAGAACAAAAGGAACTTGGGGTACACCCGCACAGTCAACCGTGGAATCGAACTGTGTGAGATTGGCGATGTAGTGCTGCTAAATAGCGATACCGCAGTGACGCCCGGCTGGCTTTTTGGACTTCGTCTTGCTGCTTCGCCCCCGAATGTTGGGACCGTCACCGCCATGAGCAACAACGCTGGCGCGTTCTCCTTTCCGATTGCAGGGCTAGAGAATGGGCCATCAACGGTGCCGGAGCGCTTGGTTTATGCTCGAAGAATAATTGAGGCGTGTAAAGAAGTTGGGCCGATCGAGTTGCCAACGGGAAATGGTTTCTGCATGTATATCCGCAGGTCTCTAATCGATGCAATTGGGGGGTTTGACGACCGCTCATTCCCAAGAGGATATGGGGAAGAAAACGACTTCTGTATGCGTGGTTTGAAGAAGGGGTTTAAAAATATCTTATCACCCTGGTCCTACGTATATCACAAGCGTAGCGCGTCCTTTGGAACCGAGAAAGCAAGACTGGTGAAAGAGGGCGAGTTAAGTCTTGCGCGGCTGCATCCGGAATATGGGGATCTTGTGAGGAAAGCATTCTCGGGTGATCAAATTCGAACACTTAGGCGTTATGCTGAGATTGCAGTTGTTTAAAACTCTTCAAAAAGGAGGCAATGCGTGGCTCTGATAGTGTCTGGTGGCGCTGGATTTATTGGTAGCAACTTTATCTTGGATTGGGCCCTCTGTTACGAGGACTCCGTCGTAAATCTTGATGCTTTAACCTATGCTGGAAACGTCGCCAATCTGCAAACACTGCATGGCGATAGCCGTTATAGATTTGTCCATGGCGACATTTGCGACCGCGCCCTGGTCGATCGGCTGCTGGCCGAACACAAGCCGCGAGCAGTGATCCATTTCGCCGCCGAGAGTCACGTTGACCGCTCAATACATGGGCCAGGGGCCTTCCTCAAGACCAACATCGAAGGCACATACACGTTGCTGGAGGCGGTGCGGGCCTACTGGTCCAAACTGGGCCCCACCGAGCGCGCCGCCTTCCGCTTTCACCACATCTCTACCGACGAGGTGTACGGCTCGCTGGGGCCGCAAGACCCACCGTTCACCGAAAAGCATCCCTACGAGCCCAACAGCCCGTACTCGGCCAGCAAGGCTGCCAGCGACCACCTGGTGCGCGCCTGGCACCACACCTACGGGTTGCCTGTGGTCACCACCAACTGCTCCAACAACTATGGGCCCTACCACTTCCCCGAGAAGCTCATTCCTCTCACGATCGTGAATGCGCTGGCGGGCAAGCCCTTGCCGGTGTACGGCGACGGGCTGAACGTGCGCGACTGGTTGTACGTGAAGGACCACTGTGCCGCCATCCGCGTGGTGCTGGAACGAGGCCGGGTGGGAGAAACGTACAACATCGGTGGTTGGAACGAGAAGACGAACATCGAGATCGTGCGCACCATCTGCCGCCTGCTGGACGAACTTCGTCCCGATCCCGCTGGCCCTCGCGAGAGGCTCATCACCTTCGTTGCCGACCGGCCGGGTCACGACCGGCGCTATGCCATCGACGCGAGCAAGATCGAGCGCGAACTGGGCTGGCGGCCGGCAGAAACGTTCGAATCCGGCATACGCAAGACCGTGCAGTGGTACCTGGACAACCCCGAATGGGTCGAGCAGGTGCAAAGTGGCGCGTATCGTGACTGGGTCGCACAACAGTACGGCAACACTGCGGGTGCGGCATGAAGATCCTGCTCCTCGGAAAAGACGGTCAGGTGGGTTGGGAGCTGCAGCGTTCGCTTGCTCCGCTGGGTGAGGTGATCGCGGTTGGCAGGGGAGACGAGGGCGGGTTGTGTGGCGACCTGACGCAGCCCGAGGGTCTGGCTGCCACCGTGCGACGCTTGCGCCCTCAAGCCATCGTCAACGCGGCGGCCTACACCGCGGTCGACCGGGCCGAGCAGGAGGCTCAAACTGCGCAACAGGTCAATGGCGATGCCGTGGGCCTGTTGGCACGTGAGGCCGCGGCGCTTGGCGCGTGGCTCATCCATTACTCCACCGACTATGTCTTCGATGGCAGCGGCCAACACGCCTGGCGTGAAGACGACCCCACGGGCCCGCTGAGCACCTACGGCCGCACGAAGCTCGACGGCGAGGCGCAGATCAGGGCTGCAAGCGTGCGCCACCTCATCCTGCGCACGAGCTGGGTGTACGGCGCACGGGGCGGCAACTTCGCCAAGACGATGGTTCGTTTGGCCACGGAGCGCGACCAGCTGCGGGTAGTGGCCGACCAGATGGGCGCACCTACAGGCGCCGACCTCATCGCCGATGTCACGGCGCACGCGCTGCGGCAGGCCATGGCGCAACCGGCGTCCTGTGGTACCTACCACCTGGCCTCGGCCGGTGAAACGAGCTGGCACGGCTATGCGCAACATGTGCTGCGGCAGGCAGCAACACTCGGGCAGGCGTTGAAGGTTGCGCCCGAGGCGGTAGAGGCCATACCGACGAGCGCCTACCCGACGCCCGCACGGCGGCCTCTCAACTCGCGTTTGAATACTGAAAAGCTCACGCGCGCTTTCGGGTTACGGATGCCACCCTGGCAAGCCGGGGTGGACCGCATGCTGCGTGAATGGCTGGGCAACTGAGTTCTTCTTCTGGTGAGGGGCTGAAAATGAATCAAGAGAGAAAAGGCATCATCCTTGCCGGCGGCTCAGGCACCCGGCTGCATCCGATGACTCTGGCGGTAAGCAAGCAGTTGCTGCCGGTGTACGACAAGCCGATGGTGTACTACCCGCTCGCCGCGCTCATGCTGGCGGGCATCCGCGACATCCTCATCATCTCTACGCAGCAGGACACGCCGCGCTTCGAGCAGTTGCTCGGAGACGGCAACGGCTGGGGGTTGAGGTTGCAGTACGCGGTTCAGCCCAGCCCGGACGGCTTGGCCCAAGCCTTCTTGATCGGCGAGCAGTTTCTGGGCGGAGCACCCAGCGCGCTCGTACTGGGCGACAACATCTTCTACGGTCACGACCTGGCAGGAAGGCTGCAGGCCGCGAGCCGGCGGCAGCGAGGGGCGAGTGTCTTCGCGTATCCGGTAAACGACCCGGAACGTTATGGCGTGGTCGAGTTCAATGCGCAGGGGCAGGCCGTCAGCCTGGAAGAAAAGCCCAAGCAACCCAAAAGCCGCTATGCGGTCACCGGGCTCTACTTCTACGATGGGCAAGTTGTAGAGTTTGCCAAGTCGCTCAAGCCCAGCGCGCGCGGTGAGCTCGAAATTACCGACCTGAACCGGATCTACCTCGAGGCCGGTCTGCTGGATGTTTCCGTTCTCGGGCGGGGCGACGCGTGGCTCGACACGGGCACCTGCGACTCGCTTCTCGAGGCCAGCCAGTTCATTCACACACTCGAAAAGCGCCAGGGCCTGAAGATCTGCTGCCCTGAAGAAATTGCGTGGCGCAACGGTTGGATCAATAGCGATCAACTGCGTACTCTGGCGCAGCCGCTGGGCAAGAGCGGCTATGGCGCGTACTTGCAGCAACTCCTCAAGGAACAGGTTTTCTGATGAACGTCATCCCGACAGAAATTTCCGGCCCGCTGATCCTGGAACCCCGCGTGTTTGAAGACGAGCGCGGCTTCTTCATGGAAAGCTTCAACCAGCGTGTGTTCGACGAGGTGGTGGGGCAGCACTACGAATTCGTGCAGGACAACCACTCTCGTTCCAGCATGGGCGTGCTGCGGGGGTTGCACTATCAACTGCCGCCGCATCCACAAGGCAAGCTGGTGCGTGTGACGAGCGGGAGCGTGTTCGACGTGGCGGTGGACATTCGCAAGAGCAGCCCCACCTTCGGAAAATGGGTGGGCGTGGAGCTGAGTGCCGAGAATCGCAGGCAGTTCTGGATTCCTCCTGGTTTTGCGCACGGGTTTCTCGTGCTCAGCAAGTCCGCAGACTTTCTCTACAAGACGACCGCCTATTACGCCCCCCAGTGCGACCGCTGCATCCGCTGGAACGACGACGAGATCGGAATCGCCTGGCCGAAGGTGGAGGCGGAGCTGCAACTGTCTCCCAAAGATCAGGCTGGCGCCTTGCTGGGCCGGGCCGACGTGTTCGCATGAGCGGCCGCAGGAAGCTCGCCATCGCGGGTACAGGGTACGTCGGCCTGTCGAACGCCGTTCTGCTTGCGCAGCACCACGACGTGGTGGCGCTCGACATCGACGCGAACAAGGTGGAAATGATCAACGGCCGGCGATCTCCGATCGTCGACTCCGAGATCGAGCACTACCTTGCGCATCGATCGCTGAAACTGCGCGCCACGCTCGACAAGAGCGAAGCGTACTCAGGAGCGGAGTTCGTCATCGTCGCCACGCCCACCGATTACGACCCGAACACCAACTATTTCAATACGCGCTCTGTCGAGGCGGTGGTGCGCGATGTGGCGGCCATCAACCCAAGTGCGGTGATGGTGATCAAGTCGACGGTACCAGTGGGCTTCACGGAGCGGCTGAAGCGGGAGCTGGCGTGCGACAACCTGATCTTCTCGCCCGAATTTCTGCGAGAGGGCAAGGCGCTTCATGACAACCTGTACCCGTCACGCATTGTCGTGGGTGAGCGCTCCGTGCGCGGGCAGGCCTTTGCCGACCTGCTGCGTGAGGGGGCGGAGCGCAAGGACGTGCCGGTATTGCTGACGGACAACACCGAGGCCGAGGCTATCAAGCTCTTTGCCAATACGTTTCTTGCAATGCGGGTTGCGTACTTCAATGAGCTGGATACGTACGCCGCGGTGCATGGGCTGGACGCCCGGCAGATCATCGATGGGGTGTGCCTCGACCCGCGGATTGGCAGCCACTACAACAACCCGTCGTTCGGCTACGGCGGATATTGCCTGCCGAAGGACACCAAGCAACTGCTGGCCAACTACCGGGATGTGCCGCAGAACCTCGTTCGGGCAATCGTTGACGCAAATACCACGCGCAAAGACTTCATCGCCGACGACGTGCTGGCGCGGCAGCCCAAGGTGGTAGGCATCTATCGGTTGATCATGAAAGCCGGGAGCGACAACTTCCGGGCCAGCAGCGTGCAGGGCATCATGAAACGGCTCAAGGCCAAGGGCGTCGATGTCGTGGTGTACGAGCCGGTGTTGCGAGACGCGCTGTTCTTCAACTCGCCGGTGGTGCGCGACCTCGACGAGTTCAAGAGGATCTCGGATGTGATCGTCGCGAACCGGCGCACGCAGGATCTCGATGATGTGCCGGAGAAGGTCTACACGCGAGACCTCTTTGGCGGTGACTCCTGAACGGCACGAGGGCGCATGCTGAGAGAGCTGCGGTTCTTGTGGCACTTTCGCAAGAATCGTTTTGTACGGGCGTTGGCGGTATGCAACCCCTGGGACGGCAAGACGCGAACCGATCGGGAGCTGTGGGCCTTGTACCGCCTCGGCATGTACGAGACGGTGGCGCGCGCACCTGCAGCCACCCGAATGAGTTGGCGTGGCGTGTTTGCCAAAGCCGTCTCGCAGGCAGCGTGCGGTGATACCACAGCGGCAGAGGAGGCCATAGCGGCGTTTCAAGCGGGCTCGCACTCCTCGGCGCGCAGGGCGGCACTGGCAGATGCGCTGGCGCCATTCATGCCCGCGCACGCGCTGCAGTTGCTTGACGGGCTGCACGGGGTGTCGCCAGCGTTGCGCGCTGCCGTGCTCATGCGCAACGGACTGGTGGCTGAAGCACGAGCATTGCTGGACCGGCAAGACCACCAGGCGGCGCATGCATGGCCGGAGCTGCATCTCCTTCGTACCAATGCGTGCGGCGGAACCCCCGAGGAACAACTGCACCGGCTGAATGCCTTTCTGGCGACCCACAACGTGCCCGGTTTGCGGCTGCTGGACGCATCGCGACCACCTTCCCCCGGCAACGTGGAGGCAGCGCATGCACCGAGTGGCATCAGCGGGCCGCTCGTGACCGTGCTGATGACAACCTACAACACGGGTGCTCGCGCGGCTGCGGCCATTCGATCTGTGCTGTCGCAGAGCTATCGCGACATTCAGCTGGTGGTGGTGGATGACGCGAGTCGCGATGACACCGCCGCTGTCGTGAAAGCTGCGACGGCCGGTGACGCACGGGCGCAGTTCGTTCCCTTGCCCCGCAATGTGGGCACCTACGCCGCCAAGCTCATCGGGCTTTCATTCGCCAGCGGCGAGTTCGTCACCTGCCACGACTCCGACGACTGGTCGCACCCGGAGAAGATCGCCCGACAGGTTGCGCCGATGCTGTCGAACCCGGGGCTCGTGTGCTCGGTGTCGAGCTGGGTTCGAGTGCAGGATGACGGTATCTTCTACGCTCGGCCGGTCCACCCGCTGATGCGTATCAACCCCTCGTCTCCGCTGTTTCGCCGCGAGAGGGTGCTGCGCGAGGCGGGGGCATGGGACTGCGTGAGAACCGGTGCAGACAGCGAATTCCTGGCCCGGCTGCGAGTGGTGTTCGGTTCCAACGCCATCAAGAAGATCTCGGCTCCCCTGGCATTGGGAAGCCACCGCCCTGGCTCACTCATGACGGCAGCAGGCACGGGCTATTCCGAATCCGGAATGTCGCCGCAGCGTCTTGCCTATTGGGAGGCCTGGTCGCGGTGGCACATCGAGACCGTGTCGTCCGGGAGGACGCCGTTGATCGGGCGGGACGTTCGCGCGACCGTTGCCCGCCCGTTCCCGGTGCCAGAAGCATTGCAAGTGTGTGGAGCGGACCTTGCGCGCTGCTTGACGGAAACGGGCGTTCAGTAGTCGGTTCTGGGAAATTCATCTCGTGCCGCCAACGAGAAGCGCCGAGCGCGCAACAGCAGCGAGTCGATTCGTGGACGCAGCGAGCGCTGACAGCAGCCAACGCAAGCGCAAAAAGGCTGGCGCAATGCCCCGCCGGGCGATGGCGCGCAGCAGTCAGCGGATGTTGAATCCAGGTGCGCACAACACGGCATGCAGCGCGTCGCCCTCAGCGCCCTTGAGCCAGCAGCGCTTCATGCCGTGATCGTGCTTGGCCTGCCCGATGGCCGGCTCGACCGCCTGACGCCGCTTCAGCCAGCGCCGCTGGCTGCGGGTGAGTGACCGGCTCTTGCTGCGATGGAGCAACGTCACCTCGCCGACGCCGGCATCCGCGCCCCGGTAGCCCAGGTCGACGATGGCCGTGTGCGGCTTGACGCCCAGGTCCTGCAGCAAGACGGTGGTCTGCTCCGGTTGCTCGGCCAGTGTGTGGCCGTCGTAGGGGTTGCCCGGCAAGCTGCGCGCACCGACCATCAACCCCTGTTTGGCGGTCACCGCCGCACTGACCTTCACACCGAACTCGTAGGGCTGGCGTGCCTTGCCGCTGCCGATGCACTCGACCTCCGCCGCGTGCAGGTCCGACTCAGTAAATCCAGAGTTGAAGCGGACCGGTCATCTGGCACGTTGCGGGCAGGTTCAACGATTCGCAGGTCCGAGGCTGGTCGTTATTGGCTGCACCAAGCGTGTGCCACCGGAACTCAGCGGCAACCGCCCCATGCGACTGTTGTCGCACGGCGCGCCCAACAGCGCGGAACGGCCCCGTTGCTCGCACAGCTCCAGGTGTGGGGCGGACTTGTGGTGGGGCGGCAGGGCGCGAGATGCCACGAAGATCGTTCGGGTCGAGTTCGATGTGCAGGCGACCGTAGATTCGGTGGCTGACCTCTTCGACAAGCTTGCCGTCGGGGGTGGAGCGTACCCCGCTGAAGCTGATTTCGCCGAGCAGTGTTCCTGCGCCGGCGAAGGCCCAGCGATAGTCCCATTGTGTTGCCGATGCCACTTGCCACCCCTCCGGAGAGGGGCGGGCGTGATACAGCTGCGTATGGCCGGCGCTGTCGTACTTCAGATACGAAATGACCGGGCGCCCTTTGGGATCAAATCCAAGACGAACATTGTTGGCGAGGCCGCCCCCTTGGGGAACGGCATCGGCGACGTCGGCGTTGGCGGGTGTCAGAGGCAGTTCGATCTTGCTTCCGCCGCTGTCAAACCAGGTGCGCAGATCTGGCGAGAAAGCGTAGTTGACGTGGAAGTTCGTCTCCGCCATGCGTGTCTTTCTCCACACCCAGGCGGTGTGAAATCTGCCGTCCGGGCCTGGGACGTACCCCGTGTGATAGGCGTTGACATGCTCGGTCGGGGTCGCCGGAGCAAAGATGGGGTCGGACAACTCGCGGTGCCAACGCTCCCCGTCAAAGCGATTGATCAGCTCGACACCATTGCCGCTTTGGCCCGACCTGTAGGTGAATCCCAGGTCGCCATTGGGAAAACGAAAGAACTGCGGATAGGTGGTGGAGTCCTCGTCGGTCCCGATCATGCGGTTCATCAGGGTCAGGCTGTCGAAGTCATCGGCTCGTAACGTGCGCGCGTAGACCAGAGGTGATGTGTGCATGTTTCCCGCCACATGCAAATGGCCGGCTGGGTCGACTGCGAGGACAAGGTTGTTGTGCGCGTCCCATCCATCAAATCGACTCGCCAACCGCTTCCTGGTCAACGATCGCCGCTGTGCGTCAAAGCGTGCAACGGTGAGGTACCGCTCGGCGTCGTAGTAGGCGAGATACACGACCGATCCAATCGACAGCGCGTCGTAGTTCACGCCAGTGCCCGCCCACACCGTGTCGACGAGCACTTCAGTAGGAGGTGTTTCAACGTGGCGCTTCGCCGAGCCCGACTCCACGCTGCCGATCGACCCACGGGGCGGGTCGGCAATGGGGCCGGCATACAACGAACTCCAGAACAGAAGAAGAGCCGCGGAAAAGAGGCAGTGAATGGTCCTGAGCATGCTTGCAAGTCGGTTCGACCAGAATGAGGGGCATTCTCTTTGTGATCGGACCTGCTTCCTTGAGTTCTTTCCCCTCTAGTTTGGCTGTGCTGACTGCTGGTCTGCACCGTGTCGCGACCTTGCAGGCGTTGCTCGACGACATTCAACTCGTCACGCGACACGCGGCGCGGCATGGCGTCGACGGAGCCCTGGCCTGGGGGCGCAAACCCAGCGCCAAGGTCGCCGAAGCCTTCGCCGCGCGCCACGGCCTGCCCGTGTGGCGGGTGGAGGACGGTTTCCTGCGCTCGGTCGCCCTTGGTGATCGCGATCCGCCGTTGTCGCTGGTGCTCGACGATCTCGGCATCTATTACGACGCGACGACACCGTCGCGGCTCGAAGCGCTCATCGCCGCGCCTCTTGACCCGGCAGAGGCGGCGCGGGCCCAGGCGCTGCGGCAACTGTGGTGCGCTGGCCGCCTCTCCAAGTACAACCACACCCGTGAGGTGCCGCCGCCACCGTTGAGCCGCCCCTACGTGCTGGTGGTGGACCAGACGTTTGGCGACGCATCCATTGCGTATGGCCTGGCCGGGCCCGAGAGCTTTGCGCGCATGCTGGAAGCGGCGCTCGACGAGCACCCCGGCCTGCCGGTGCTGCTGAAAGTGCATCCCGATGTGGTGGCGGGGCGCAAGCGTGGGCACTTCGCCGCGCTCACACCGGGGCAGGCGGCACGGGTGCGCGTGTTGGGTACCGATGCGCATCCCTGCGCTTTGCTCGAGTCCGCGCAGGCAACGTACACGGTCACGTCGCAGATGGGTTTCGAGGCGCTCCTATGGGGCCGGCGCGTGCGCACCTTCGGCATGCCTTTCTATGCCGGCTGGGGCCTCACCGAAGACGAGTTGCCCGCTCCGCCACGTCGCGCCGCGGCCTCGCTCGAGCAGCTCGTGCATGCCAGCCTGGTGCGCTACCCCCGCTACATCGACCCCGAGACGCACGCGAGGTGCGAGCCGGAGCGGCTGATGGAGTGGATGGCGCTGCAGCGCCGCATGCGCGGGCGGTTCGCGCCACAGGTGCATGCAACAGGATTTTCGCGCTGGAAGAAACCCATCGTCCGGGCGTTCTTTTCCGGCAGCGACGTGCAGTTTGTGCGTGGCGCCGAAGAGGCGCCCGCTGGCGCCACCCTCGCTGTGTGGGGTCGGCGCGAGGTGCCCGCCGCTGCCCGCCAACGCATGGGTGAGGTCGTGCGGCTGGAGGACGGATTCCTCCGCTCGGTCGGGCTGGGCGCTGACCTGGTGCGGCCCTTGTCGTGGGTGCAGGACCGCTCGGGCATGTACTACGACGCAACGCAGCCATCCGACCTGGAAGCGCTGCTGCAAAAGGCCCCGTTCGACGATGCATTGCGCAGCAGGGCGCGCCGCCTTCGTGAGCGCTTGGTGAGCGCCGGCGTGACCAAATACAACGTGGGCTCCGGCAACTGGCAGCGCCCCCACGGCGCGCACCGGGTGGTGCTGGTGCCGGGGCAGGTGGAGTCGGACGCGTCCATCGCCTACGGCGCGCCGGGCGTGCGCACCAACCTCGGCTTGCTCCAGGCCGCCCGCAAGGCAGCGCCTGATGCCTACCTGGTCTACAAGCCGCACCCCGACGTGGTGGCCGGCCTGCGCCAGCAGGGCAGCCGGGAGTCCGAGGCGCATCTGCTGTGCGACGAGGTGGTGACGGGGGTTCCGATCCACGCTTTGTTGTCGCAGGTCGACGAGGTGCACGTGCTCACGTCTCTCGCGGGCTTTGAGGCGCTGCTGCGCGGCAAGCGGGTCCGGTGCGAGGGGTTGCCCTTCTATGCGGGCTGGGGCCTGACCGACGATGCGCACCGTTGCGAGCGGCGCACACAACGCGTGGCGCTCGACGATCTGGTGGCGGCGGCGCTCATCCTTTACCCCACCTACGTGAGCCGGGTGACGCAGCGGTTCACGACGCCCGAGCGCGCGCTCGACGAACTGCTGGACTGGAAACAGCGCGGCCCCGCCACGCTGCCTGCGTGGCGCCGCCTTCTGCGCTGGGTCTTGAGGCTCCGGCGCAACTAGGGTGCCGGGAGCCTACCCCTTCGGGCAGGCGCTTCCACATGCCTCGGGGTGGGGTAAAGAGTTGGCAATCACTTGCCTGCTATTTACGATCGCAACCTTCGCTACACCGCTCGGTGCTTGACTCCGGTCAAGTAGATGTTCCAGAAGATGTAAATGCGGCGAGGCGCGTGAAATGCGCACGCTCGGCCACGCTGAGGATGGCAAGTTTTTCCATTGATGTTTCTTCACACCCCGATTGCATAGGTAACAATGCACCCCCTGGAGTTCGGAGAACGCACTTTTATAGGTCTGGTTGAGGCGCGCAGTGGGCTGCGCCAGACCTCACACAACATTCGGCAATGCCTCACCCCGCTTCCTTGACTGCTCTGCTCAAGCACCGGCGCACGCTGTTGCTGCAGGGGCCGATGGGCCCGTTCTTCGCCAGGCTGGCCGGCTTTCTGGAAGAGCACGACCAGACGGTCTACAAGGTCAACTTCAACGGGGGCGACCAGTTCTTCTATCGCCGCAAACGCACCGTGGCATACACGGGCACGCACGACGAATGGCCTGAATGGCTGCGGTCGTTCCTGATCCTGAAGCGTATCGACGCGGTGGTGGTGTTCGGTCAGACAAGGCCGGTGCATGCGGCGGCCCGGGCTGTGGCGCGCGAAGTGGGCGCCGAGCTCTTTGTGTTCGAGGAGGGCTATCTGCGGCCCGACTACGTGACGCTGGAATGCGGCGGCGTCAACGGTTATTCGCGCGTGCCACGATGCCCGGTGTTCTACGGCTCGTTGCCCGACGAGTTGCCCAAGGGCACGAAGCCCACCTATCAACGCTTCTCGGTGATGGCGTGGTATGCGGCCATGTACAGCTCTGCCGTCGCCCTGTTGCGCCCGCGCTACCGCCACCACGTGTACCACCGGCCTCTCCATCCGCTGGTTGAAGCCGCGCGCTGGGCGCGGGGCGGCTGGCGCAAGCTGGTGTATGCCGTCAAAGAGCATGGCGTGCTGCGAGAGCTCACCACCGAAGCCCGGACGAAGCGCTGGTTCCTGCTGCCGCTGCAGGTGCACAACGACAGTCAGATCGTGCACCACTCGCGCTACGGCACGGTGGAGGCGGTGATCGACGAAGTGATGGCGTCCTTCTCAAGGCATGCGGCCAAGGACGACTGGTTGGTGATCAAGCACCACCCGATGGACCGGGCCTACAGCAACTACAGCCGCTACATCGAGCAGCGCGCTGCGGTGCACGGCCTCTCGGCGCGGGTGCGCTACGTGCACGACCTGCACCTGCCCACGCTGCTCAAGCATGCCAAGGGCGTGGTCACGGTGAACAGCACCACAGGCTTGCAGTCGCTGTTCCACAAGACTCCGGTGATCACGCTCGGCGATTGCTTCTACAACATCCCGGGGCTCGTATTTCAAGGGCCGCTCGAAGCGTTCTGGCAGGCGCCGGGCATGGTCGACGAGAGCCTGTACCACCGCTTCCGGCAGTACCTGGTGGCCCATACGCAGCTGAACGCCAGCTTCTATGGCGCAACGCCGGCGCTTGATGTGCTTGCGCTGCACGCCGTGCCGGACCACGAGGACCTGCCCTCGATGATCAGTCAGCCCGCGCCGCTGGTGGACCTGCCGCTGACGCGCCATGCCGTGCAGCCCCTCCAGGCGGGTGTGGCGCGGCTGGCCGGGCAAGCCAACGACTCTGCGTTGAGTGGCGCGACGGAAGCCTACGACCAGGTGCAGCCGCTGCGCCCTTGAACGGGCGAACCTGAAGTAAGCTCGCGGCCATGTTGCGAGTCATCTCTGCCAATCTCAACGGCATTCGTTCCGCCACCACCAAAGGTTTCTTCGACTGGCTGGGCCAGCAGCAGGCCGACGTGGTGTGCGTGCAAGAGCTCAAGGCCCAGTCGGGCGACATCGTCGACGCCGTGCGCAAGCCGGGCGACCTGACGGGCTGGTTCCACTGCGCTGAAAAGAAGGGGTATAGCGGCGTGGGCCTGTATGCCCGCAAGCAGCCCGACCGCGTGGTCGAAGGCATCGGCCATGCCGGCTTCGATGCGGAAGGCCGCTACATCCGTGCCGACTGGGGCAACTTGTCGGTCATCTCGCTGTACCTGCCCTCCGGCTCTTCCGGCGAAGAGCGGCAGCAGATGAAGTTCCAGTTCATGGACGAGTTCTATCCTGTGTTGCAGGCGCTGCGAGCCGAGGGCCGCGAGATCCTGGTGTGCGGCGACTGGAACATCGCTCACAAGGAAATCGACCTGAAGAACTGGAAGAGCAACCAGAAGAACTCGGGCTTCCTGCCCGAAGAGCGCGCGTGGCTCACGCGGGTGTTCGACGAGCTGGGCTGGGTCGACGTGTATCGCCGCCTGCACCCGGAAGCGACCGGCGAGGCGTACACGTGGTGGAGCAACCGCGGCCAGGCCTGGGCCAAGAACGTCGGGTGGCGCATCGATTACCAGATCGCCACGCCCGGGTTGGCGGCCACGGCAAAGCGTGCAGCAATCTACAAAGAGCAGCGCTTTTCAGATCACGCGCCGTTGACCATCGACTACGACACCGCATACTGATCCGGCCCTCCAGGCGTGCCGTTTGCCGGAGTGGTGCGCCGCCTCCCGAATGGCTGGCGGTTTCATCAGGTGCGGTCTTGGATTCGAAGCGGTAGCCTCGTCCGCTCGTTGACCACATGAGAGGAGATCCGGATGAAGGTACACGCGATTCTTGCGGTTGCAGGGATGGGGCTCTGCGCGGCATCGGCCCACGCCGGCGAGGTCTACGGCGGCATCGGCCTGCCC
This sequence comes from uncultured Caldimonas sp., assembly GCF_946480305.1. Next base: position 64,591 of record NZ_CAMLJQ010000004.1, on the reverse strand, counting down.
GGCGTGTTCGTCGGCTACGCACAGCCGTTGAACGACTCGTTCTCGATCCGCGCCGACGTGGCCACGCTCGGCTCGCGCAGCGCCGATGGCACGGAAGAGGGCATCGACTATGACGGCAAGATCAACCTGCATCGCGCAGGCGTGTTTGCCGATTGGTTCCCGGCGCAAGGCGGCTTTCGCATCACGGGCGGCATCACGTTCAACGATGCGAAGGTAAAGCTCACCGCGCGCGGCGATGGCGGCACGATCAACATCGGCGGGCAGGACTATGTGTTCACCGCGGCGGACCGGTTCGATGTGCGAGTGAAGTACCCGAGCGTGACACCGTACATCGGCATCGGCTACGGGCACCACCGCACCGGCGCCACCGGCTGGGCATTCCACTTCGACGTGGGCGCGTCCTATGGCAAGCCGAAGGTGCGGGGCGACGTGAGCGGGCCGGCGGCCTTGATGGTGCAGGACGAAGACGTGGAACAGGAGCTCGACGAACTGCGCGATGCGGTGGAAAAGTACCGCGTGCTGCCGCAGTTGAGCGTGGGGGTCAGTTATCGGTTCTGACGAAAGTCGGCTCGATGCTCACCTCACCCCAAACATCTCCGCCCCGTTCTCCCACCCGATGCGACGTGCCACTTCCGGAGGCAGCCCGCCCAGCCACACGCGATACCCGCGCATCAGCTCTTCGTAGTACTGCCAGCGCGCGTTGATCCACGTATCGGAGCCGATGACGAAACGCTGGGGGTAGCGCAGCAGCAACTCGCGCCATGCGGGCGTGAGCTGGCCGTCGTCCTGCGTGAGCCCGGGGCGGTACGACAGCTCGCCGACGAGCCCGGGGTGCCGGTCGAACAGCTCGCGCACGCGCTCCACCGGCACGCCACCGATGCCGGTGTGGGCCCAGATGAGGCGCGCGTCCGGCGCATGGGCCATCAGTTTGTCGATGGCGACGCCGTCGACGTGGGCCAGCACCACCAGCTTCTTTTGCTGCGCCAGCTGCATCAGCTTGCGGGCCACGGCGCCATCGGCGTTGGCGCTGTCGTACAGGTGGAACTCACCGATGCCACGGTACGGCCCCGCCGCCGTGCCTCGGGAGAGCTCGTCCTGCACCATCCGGTGGATGGATTCGTCGGCAAACCAGCCGGTGTAGTCGGCACGGTTGCGGTACAGGCGGATGAAGGGCACCACCGTGACGCCCGCCGCACGGGTGGCCTCGCTTGCGGATGCCAGGGCACGGGTGCCGTCGTTGGGGCGGCTGTTGGCCACGATGGCGCGCACGCCGCTGCGCTGCATGCGGCCGAGCACATCGGGCAGCGGGTGCGGAGCCTGGGCGTCGTCGTTGTAGTGGAGGTGGGCGTCGAACAGCGGCCCGTCGTAGGGCGTCTGCGCGCTGGCGCAGAGGGCGGTCCACACCACGGCGTACAAGCCGGCGCGAGCCACGATGCGGTGGATCTTCAGGCGCAGGGGCTGCATGAGGCGCTCCTTGAGTGTGCAAGGCAGGCCCGCAGATTGCCACGAAGCGTAGGAGCCTGCTGACAAGGGGCTGTCACGGTTCGCCGGCAGCACCAGGGGCGGCCGCTGCTTAGAGTGCCGGTGTGCGAGGGCGGCCTACAGGGCTGCCGCCATGCAACACGCAGGAGGGAACATGCAGCAGCGCTGACCGGCGCTGCCTACCGGTAAGAGCCCGAGGCACCTGCCGTCCACGCTACCGACACCCGAGGGCGTGCAGGTTGCCTGGGGCCCTTACCGGCGCGCGAGATGCGCCGCTTGCCGTCGCCGGGCCATACGCAATGAGCGGGGCAAGGGGCTGAAACCCCGCCATTTCTGCCGCTTGGCGGGCTGGGGGCGCGGGTACCATGAGTCCCATACGCGTGGCGGATGGGACGCTCATGATTCTCGTGACCGGTGGTGCCGGCTTCATCGGCAGCAACTTCGTGCTCGACTGGCTGGCAGCCGGCGAGGAAGGGGTGGTCAATGTCGATGCCCTCACCTATGCCGGCAACCTGCGCAGTCTCGCTTCGCTGGCAGGCGATGCGCGTCATCGGTTCGTGCATGCCGACATCTGCGACCGCCCTCGCATGGAGTCGCTGCTGGCCGAGCACCGGGTGCGGGCCGTGGTGCACTTCGCGGCGGAGAGCCACGTCGACCGTTCCATTCATGGGCCCGCCGCCTTTGTGCGCACCAACGTCGAGGGCACCTGCTCGCTGCTGGAAGCGGCGAGAGCGTACTGGCAAGGCTTGCCGGCACCTGAGCGCGACGGTTTCCGGTTCCTGCACGTCTCGACCGACGAGGTCTATGGTTCGCTGCAGCCGGGCGATGCGCCGTTCACCGAGACGCACCCCTATGCACCCAACAGTCCGTATGCCGCCAGCAAGGCCGGCAGCGATCACCTCGTGCGCGCCTGGCACCACACCTACGGGCTGCCGGTGCTCACCACCAACTGCTCGAACAACTACGGGCCGTACCAGTTCCCCGAGAAGCTGATCCCGCTGATGATCGTGAACGCCCTGGCGGGCAGGCCGTTGCCGATCTACGGCGACGGGCAGAACGTGCGCGACTGGCTCTACGTGAAGGACCACTGCGCGGCGATCCGCCGCGTGCTGGCGGCCGGCCGGCCCGGCGAAACGTACAACATCGGCGGCTGGAACGAGAAGAACAACCTGGAGCTGGTGCGCGAGCTGTGTGCCGTGCTCGACCAGCTGAAACCCGACCGCCAGGGGCCGTACGAACGGTTGCTGAGCTTCGTGGCCGACCGGCCCGGGCACGACCGCCGCTATGCCATCGACGCGCGCAAGATCGAGCGCGAACTGGGGTGGCGCCCAGCCGAGACGTTCGAGACCGGTCTGCGCAAGACCGTGGCGTGGTATCTGGAGCACAGCGAGTGGGTGTCCGAGGTCCAGAGCGGCGCCTACCGGGAATGGATGGCGCTGCAGTACGGGCAGGGAGCCGGGGCGTGAAGCTCCTGCTGTTCGGCAGGAACGGCCAGCTGGGCTGGGAGCTGCAGCGGGCGCTGGCGCCGTTGGGCGAAGTGATTGCACTCGACCGCGCGGGCGACGCGACGCGCGGCTGGTGCGGTGACCTTGAAGACCCTGAAGGGCTGGCACGCACCATCCGGGCGGTGGCGCCTGACGTCATCGTGAACGCTGCCGCCTACACCGCGGTGGACCGCGCCGAAACCGACGTTGCGCGCACGATGCTGTGCAACGCGCAGGCGCCGGGCCGGATGGCGCACGAAGCCGCGGCGTGCGGCGCATGGCTGGTGCACTACAGCACCGACTACGTGTTCGACGGCTCCGGCGACCGCCCGCACCGGGAGGACGACGCGACCGGCCCGCTGAACGTGTACGGCCAGAGCAAGCTGCACGGGGAACAGGCACTGCGCGCCAGCGGCTGCCTGCATCTCATCCTGCGCACGAGCTGGGTGCATGCGCTGCGCGGCGGCAATTTTGCGAAGACGATGCTGCGACTGGGGCGCGAGCGAGCGTCGTTGCAGGTGGTCGACGATCAGTTCGGCGCACCCACCGGGGCCGACCTGCTGGCCGATGCGACCGCGCATGCGCTGCGGGCTGCGATGTCGCAGCCGGCGCTGTCCGGCACGTATCACGTGACGGCTGGCGGTGCGACGAGCTGGCATGGCTATGCACGCCACCTGTTCGAACACGTGCGCAGCAAGGGTCAGACACTGGCGCTCGAACCCGGCGGGCTGCACGCCGTGGCAAGCAGCGCCTTTCCTACCCCTGCACGCCGGCCGCGCAATTCGCGGCTGGACACCTCCAAGTTCCGGCAGGCCTTCGGCTTGGCGCTGCCGCCCTGGGAGCAGGGCGTGGAGCGCCTGCTCGATGAACTGCTGCTCTCACCGTGGGAGTCCCGACCGTGAACAAAGCGCGAAAAGGCATCATCCTCGCCGGCGGCGCGGGCACCCGGCTGCACCCGGCCACGCTCGCCGTGAGCAAGCAACTGCTGCCGGTGTACGACAAGCCGATGATCTATTACCCGCTGAGCGCGCTGCTGCTGGCGGGCATTCGCGAGATCCTCGTGATCTCGACACCGCAGGACACGCCGCGCTTTCAGCAGCTGCTGGGCGACGGGCATGCGTGGGGCCTGTCGCTGAGCTATGCGGTGCAGCCCCACCCGGGGGGGCTGGCGCAGGCCTTTCTCGTGGGCGAGGAATTCGTCGCGGGTGCGCCGAGCGCGCTCGTGCTGGGGGACAACCTGTTCTACGGCCACGACCTCGCCGCCCGCCTGCGCGCCGCAATGAAAAAGACCCAGGGGGCCACGGTGTTCGCGTACCCCGTGCAGGACCCGGAACGCTACGGCGTGGTCGAGCTGAACGCGCAGGGACGCGCACTGTCGATCGAGGAAAAGCCCAAGCAACCCAAGAGCCGCTACGCGGTGACGGGCCTGTACTTCTATGACGACAAGGCGGTGGAGATTGCCAAGCAGCTGCGGCCCAGCGCTCGCGGCGAACTCGAGATCACCGACCTCAACCATGTGTACCTCGACGCAGGCGAACTCGACGTGCAGTTGATGGGCCGCGGCGATGCATGGCTCGACACGGGCACGCACGATTCGCTGCTGGAAGCGAGCCAGTTCATCCAGACGATCGAGAAGCGTCAGGGCCTGAAGATCTGCTGCCCCGAGGAGATCGCCTGGCGGCAGGGATGGATCAGCGCGGAGCAACTGGAGGCGCTGGCGCACCCGTTGGAAAAGAGCGGCTATGGCCAGTACCTGCTGCAGATCCTGAAGGAACAGGTGTTCTGATGAAGGTGACGCCGACCGCCATCGCCGACGTGCTGCTGCTCGAGCCGCGCGTGTTCGGCGACGCGCGGGGATGCTTCTTCGAGAGCTACAACGAGCGCGCATTCCGCGCGGCCGTCGGCAGCGAGCCCGTCTTCGTGCAGGACAACCACTCGTGCTCCGCGCGCCACGTGCTGCGCGGCCTGCACTACCAGCTCGCGCCGCATGCGCAGGGCAAGCTGGTGCGCGTGGTCAAGGGCGCCGTGTTCGACGTGGCAGTGGATGTGCGGCGCGGCAGCCCCAGCTTCGGACGCTGGGCGGCGGTGGCACTGAGCGCGGCCAATCGGCAGCAGCTTTGGATACCGCCGGGCTTTGCGCACGGCTTCCTCGCGCTGGAGGAGGGCACCGAAGTGCTCTACAAGACCACGGACTACTACCACCCAGAGGCTGAACGCAGCATCCGCTGGGACGACCCGCAGCTCGCGATCCCGTGGCCGGTGGGTGGTGAGCCGCCGCTGCTGTCACCCAAGGACGAGCAGGCGCCGCTGCTGTCGGCGGCCGATCTGCCCTGAGAGGTCGAGAAGCAAGCACTCCGCCATGACGGAGGCTGCTCGGCCGCGCCGGATGGCGTCTCAACCTCTGAGGCCGCCTCAGCCCTTCGCCAGCCGTCGCTCGACGAAATCCAGCCGGTCCTGGCCCCAGAACAACTCGCCGTCGATCACATAGGTCGGCGCGCCGAACACGCCGGCGGCGATGGCCTCTTCGGTGCTGCCTTCATAGCGTTCGTGCACGGCCTGGCTGTGCGACTCTTCCAGCCGGGCGGCCGGCATCTCGTTCTCGGCCAGCAGTGCGGCGAGCACGGATTCGTCGGCGATGTTGCGCTCCTCGACCCACACCGCCCGCATCACGGCGCCGGCGATCTTCATCGCGGCTTCGGTGCCGTCTTTCATCTCGACCGCGATGATGAGCTTGGCAGCGTCGTCGCCCGCGACCGGAAAGTAGCGCGGCTCCACGTTGATCGGCAGGCCGAGGTATTCGCCGAAGCGGCGCAGCTCCACCAGCCGGTAGGCCTGGCGTTGCGGTGCGCGCTTGGACAGCGGCAACCCGCCGGACACCGGGAACACCCTGCCGCCCAGGTCCACAGGCCGCACCCGCACGGTGGCTCCGGCCTTCTGCGCCATGCGCTGAAAACGCTCGTGCCCCAGGTAGGCATAGGGCGACTGCGGCGCGAAGTAGTAGTCGACGGTCAGGGTCAAGATGGGCTCCTGTGGTGTGCCGGGCGGAGTCTAGCGGGGTCGCAGGAACCCTGCTGGCCGTGCCGCATTGCGTTCGTGTCGCGTGTTGTGGTGTGGCGCGCAATCTTTGAAACCTTGAGTTCATGTCTCCGAGTTCTCGTAGAGGCTGAGGGGAGACCAAAAGGCAGCAGTACCGCCCTTGCTTTCGATGCAGGGGCAGGAGGAGACGACATGAGACACCTCAAACTCGCAGCATGGCTGGTTGCTGGCGTGCTCGCCGGTGCCGCGCAGGCGGCCACCATCAAGGTTTCGTGCGGGGCTGTCGGCCAGGAGCTGGAGCTCTGCAAGAGCTCGGCGCAGGCCTGGGCCCAGAAGACCGGTCATACGGTCGAAGTGGTCACGACCCCGGCCGATGCGAACGAGCGGCTGGCGCTGTACCAGAAGACGCTCGGCTCGGGCTCCGACCAGATCGACGTGATCCAAATCGACGTGGTGTGGCCGGGCCTGCTGGAGCGCCACCTGATCGACCTGAAGCCGTATTCGAAGGGCGTCGAGCAGCAGCACTTCGGCGGCGTGGTGGCCAACAACACGGTGAACGGCCGGCTCGTGGCGATGCCGTGGTTCATCGACGCCGGCCTGCTGTACTACCGGCGCGACCTGCTCGCCAAGTACAACCTGAAGGCGCCCAAGACGTGGGACGACCTGGTGCAGGCCGCCAAGACGGTGCAGGACGGCGAGCGCGCCGCCGGCAACAGCAAGATGTGGGGCTACGTGTGGCAGGGCCGCGCTTACGAGGGCCTGACCTGCGACGGGCTCGAATGGCTGATCAGCTATGGCGCCGGCACCATCGTCGACGTGAGCGGCGGCGTGACGGTGCGCAACAGCCAGGCGGTGAAGGCGCTGGAGATGGCAGCCTCCTGGGTCGGCACGATCTCACCCGAGGCAGTGCTGAACTATGGCGAGGAAGAGTCGCGCAAGATGTTCCACGAGGGCAACGCGGTGTTCATGCGCAACTGGCCCTATGCGTGGTCGCTGGCGCAGGCGGCCGACAGCCCGGTGAAGGGCAAGGTCGGCATCACGGTGCTGCCGATGGGCACGGGGCCTGGCTCGCGGTTCGCGGCCACGCTGGGCGGGCAGCAGCTGGCGGTGTCGAAGTATTCGAAGAACGCGGCGCTCGCGGCCGACCTGGTGATGTACATGACCAGCGCCGAGGTGCAGAAGGAGCGCGCGATCAAGGGCTCGTTCAACCCGACGCTGTGGCCGCTGTACGGCGACCGCGACGTGTTGAAGGCAGCGCCTTTCATGGGTGAGCTGTACGGCGTGTTCGCCTTCGCGGTGGGGCGGCCCGCCACGCCGACCGGCCCGCGCTACAACCAAGTGAGCCAGGCGTTCTGGAACACGGTGCACCAGGTGCTGTCGCGCAAGCTGCCGGCCGCCGAGGCGTTGAACCGCCTCGAGATCGACCTCGTGCGCATCGGGCGCGGGGGCAAGTGGGACTGACAAGGGCGGGCCGCGCAGGCGGCGGTTGAGCGACGGCGAGCGTCGCAGCGACAGCAAGATCCATTGGGGGGAGGGGCCGGGGAGGGCGGTTCGCCAGGAGGGGGGCGAGCCGCCCTCCCTGCCGGTCCGTGGCGGCTACAGCAAGGGCTTCAGATAACGCCCGGTGTAGCTGCCCTTGTGCGCTGCCACGTCTTCCGGCGTGCCGGTGACGACCACCGTGCCGCCGCCGTCCCCGCCTTCGGGGCCCATGTCGACGATCCAATCGGCCGTCTTGATCACGTCAAGGTTGTGCTCGATCACCACGATGGTGTTGCCATGGTCACGCAATTGATGCAGCACGCGCAGCAGCAGCTCGATGTCATGGAAGTGCAGCCCGGTGGTGGGCTCGTCCAGGATGTAGAGGGTGCGCCCGGTGTCCCGCTTGCTCAGCTCGAGGGCCAGCTTGACGCGCTGGGCCTCGCCGCCGGAGAGGGTGGTGGCGCTCTGCCCCAACCGGATGTAGCCGAGGCCGACGTCGAGCAGGGTCTGCAGCTTGCGCGCGAGGGTGGGCACGGCGCTGAAGAACTCGCGGGCGTCCTCGACGGTCATGTCGAGAACTTCACTGATGTTGCGGCCCTTGTAAAGAACCTCCAGTGTCTCGCGGTTGTATCGCTTGCCGTGGCAAACGTCGCACGGCACGTAGACATCGGGCAGGAAGTGCATCTCGACCTTGAGGACGCCATCGCCCTGGCATGCCTCGCAGCGACCGCCCGCCACATTGAAGCTGAAGCGCCCCGCGCCATAGCCCCGCTCGCGGGCGGTGGGCACTTCGGCGAACAGCTCGCGGATGGGCGTGAACAACCCCGTGTAAGTGGCGGGGTTGGAGCGCGGCGTGCGGCCGATGGGTGACTGGTCGACGTTGATGACCTTGTCGAAGGCGTCGAGTCCTTCGATGTCGTCGTGCGGCGCCGGCTCCAGGTGGCTCTGGTACAGCTTGCGCGCCACGGCCGCGTAGAGCGTGTCGTTGACGAGCGTCGACTTGCCGGAGCCCGACACGCCGGTGACGCAGGTGAACAGCCCCACCGGGATGTCGACGCTCACGCCCTTGAGGTTGTTGCCGCGCGCGTTGACGATCTTCAGCGTGCGCGGGTCGGTGCTCTCGGCGAGGCTGTGGCGCTTTTTCGGCACCGCGATCTTGAGCTTGCGCGCCAGGTAGCGGCCGGTGAGCGATTCGTCGTTGTCGCACACCTCGGCGGGCGTGCCCTGCGCGATGATCTGGCCGCCGTGCACGCCGGCGCCGGGGCCCATGTCGATCACGTGATCGGCGGCGAGGATCATGTCTTCGTCGTGCTCGACCACCAGCACCGAGTTGCCGAGGTTGCGCAGGTGCTTGAGCGTGCCGATCAGGCGGTCGTTGTCGCGCTGGTGCAGGCCGATGCTGGGCTCGTCGAGCACGTACATCACGCCGGTGAGGCCGGAGCCGATCTGCGAGGCGAGCCGGATGCGCTGCGCCTCGCCGCCGGAGAGCGTGTCGGCGCTGCGGTCGAGGCTCAGGTAGTCGAGGCCGACGTTGTTCAGGAAGCTCAGGCGCGCACGGATCTCCCGCACCACCTTGTCGGCGATCTCGGCTTTCGCGCCCTTCAGGTGCAGTGTCTCGAAGCTGCGTTGCGCCTCGCGCAGCGTGGCGCGCGAGATCTCGTAGATGGGCTTGGCGTGGCCGGAGTCGGCGTCGACCAGCTTCACGAAGCGTGCCTCGCGGCGCAGGCGCGTGCCGTCGCATTCGGGGCAGGGTTTGGCGCTCTGGTAGCGCGCAAGTTCTTCACGCACGGCGACCGAATCGGTTTCGCGAAAGCGCCGCTCGAAGTTGTGGATGATGCCCTCGAACGGGTGCCAGCGTTTCACGGTGCGCTTGCGCCCGCCGCTGCCTTCGGCCTGGTAGACGAACTCGATTTCTTCGTCGCCCGAGCCGTACAGCAGCACCTGGCGCGCGGCCTTGGGCAGCTCTTCGAACGGCAGCTGGATGTCGAACTTGTAGTGCTTGGCGACGCTCTCGAGCATCGAGAAGGTGTAGGCGTTGCGGCGGTCCCAGCCCTTGATGGCGCCGCTCGCCAGGCTGAGCGACGGGAAGGCGACGACGCGGTCGGGGTCGAACACCGTCACTTCGCCGAGGCCGTCGCACGACGGGCAGGCGCCCACCGGCGAGTTGAAAGAGAACAGCCGCGGCTCCAACTCGGACAGCGAGTAGGTGCACGCGGGGCAGGCGAACTTGCTGGAGAACAGGTGCTCGCGGCCGGTGTCCATTTCGAGCGCCAGCGCGCGACCGTCGGCGATGCGCAAGGCGGACTCGAAGCTCTCGGCCAGGCGCTGCTGCATGTCGGCGCGCACCTTGAGGCGGTCGACGACGACGTCGATGTCGTGCTTCTCGGTTTTTTTCAGCTTGGGCACGTCGGCGGCTTCGTAGGTGGTGCCGTCGATCCGAAAGCGCACGTAGCCCTTGGCCTGCATGTCCTGGAACAGCTCGGCGTGCTCGCCCTTGCGGTCGCGCAGCACGGGCGCCAGCACCATCAGCTTGGTGTCGTCGGGCAGCGCGAGCACGGCGTCGACCATCTGGCTCACGCTCTGCGCTTCGAGCGGCAGGTTGTGCTCGGGGCAGAACGGCGTGCCGGCACGCGCATACAGCAGGCGCAGGTAGTCGTGGATCTCGGTGACGGTGCCGACCGTGGAGCGCGGGTTGTGCGAGGTGGCCTTCTGCTCGATCGAGATCGCCGGCGACAGGCCTTCGATCACGTCGACGTCGGGCTTGTCCATCAGCTGCAGGAACTGCCGCGCGTAGGCCGACAGGCTCTCGACGTAGCGGCGCTGCCCTTCGGCATACAGCGTGTCGAACGCGAGCGACGACTTGCCCGAGCCCGACAGCCCGGTGATCACCACCAGCTGGTGGCGCGGGATGTCGAGGTCGATGTTCTTCAGGTTGTGCGTGCGCGCGCCGCGCACCCGGATCTGCGGGCTCTCGGGGGCCATGGGCGTGGCGTCGACGGGCGGGGGCGGGGCGGATTTGGGTCGCGCGGACATGCAGGCGGGCCTGTACAGGAAAACCCACCATCATAGTGAAGCGGCTTGTCGCCAGCTGGCAGCATGCTTGCCTTGCCGCGTCGTGGGGGGAAGGCGTAGCATCGGCTGCATGTCTTTCTCCCTTCTTCGTTCCACGGCTTTCCGCACGGCAGCGCTGGCCGGTGTCTTGCTGCTGGCCGGATGCGGCGGCGGCTTTTACGTCGGCATCGACGGCGAGGACGACCCGGATGTGGAGCTGGCCGCGGTGCCGAGCACCGTCACGTCGGGCGGCACGGTGGAGCTGCAGGCCAGCGTGGATGACGGCACCGGCTTCATCGTCGAGGTGCGCTTCTATCGGGTCGACGGCAGCTCGCTGGTGTTCCTCGGCTCCGACACGGCCTCGCCGTATCGGCTGAACGTGACGGCACCGACCGTCACGTCGAGCACCACGGTCGAATACGTCGCTCGCGCCTGGGACGAATTCAACAACCGCGGCGAGAGCGACGGTGTGACGGTGACCGTGAACCCCTGACACGGGCCACTCGCGGTCGGCGCGGCGCCCCGTCGGTACCATCGGGGCCTTTGCCACCCCGGCCATGCCCGACGACACGCCCCCTCCACCCCCCGCGACCCCGCGCGCCAGGCGCGGCGGCAGCGTCACGGTGCACGACGTCGCCCGGCTGGCCGGCGTGTCGGCGATCACCGTGTCGCGCGCGCTCAACACGCCGGCACAGGTGTCGCCCGAGACCTTGCAGCGCGTGCGCGAGGCGGTACGCAGCACCGGCTACGTGCCCAACCTGCTCGCCGGCGGGCTGCGCTCGGCCAAGAGCCGGCTCGTGGCGGCGGTGGTGCCGACGATCTCCGGCCCGGTGTTCCTCGAGACGGTCGAAGCGCTGACCGCGACGCTGGCCGAGCGCGGCTACCAGTTGATGCTGGGGCAGAGCGGCTATGCCGACTCGCGCGAGGACGCGCTGCTCGACGCGATCATCGGCCGCCGCCCGGACGGCATCGTGCTGACCGGCGTCATGCATTCGCCCGAGGGCCGGCGCCGGCTGCAGGCCAGCGGCATCCCGGTGGTGGAGACCTGGGACCTGACGCCCACGCCGATCGACATGCTGGTGGGTTTTTCGCACGAGCAGCTGGGCGAGGCGGTCTGCGAATACCTGCACCGGCGCGGGCGCCGCCGCCCGGTGCTGGTGAGCGGCGACGACGCCCGGGCGCAGCGCCGCCATGCGGGCTTCGTGCGGGCCGCGGCCCGGCTGGGCATCGCGGGCGCCGACGGCACGGTGCCGACCTGGTGGGTGCCGGCACCCGCACGCCTTGCCGCGGGGCGCGAGGGCCTGGCGCAACTGCTGGCCGGGCATGCCGGCTTCGACAGCGTGTTCTGCAGCTCCGACCTGGTGGCGCTGGGCGTGCTCACCGAAGCTCAATCGAGGGGGCTGGACGTGCCGGCGGAGTTTGCGGTCGTGGGCATGGGCGATCTCGATTTCGCTGCCAGCCTGTACCCGGCGCTCACCACGGTGCGCATCGACGGCACCCGCGTGGGTCGAACGGCGGCCGAATTCATCATGGCCCGCGCCGAGGGGCGGGCGGTGCCGGAGCCGATCGTCGACATCGGCTTTTCGGTCGTCGAGCGCGCGAGCGCTTAGTCATCTCTCGGGAAAACACCTAGTTGTCAGACATTGACGGTGGTTTTGTTAACGATAACACTGAGACCTGTTAACGATAACAAGATGGTCGGTCGTACTGTTATGGAGACTCTGATGAATCGTCGTCACCTGCTGTGCACCCTGGGTGCCAGCCTCTTTCTCGCCACCGCTGTGCACGCCAGCGACTACCCCGCCAAGCCGGTCACGATGGTCGTGCCGTTCCCGCCTGGCGGCTCGACGGACAGCATCGCCCGCACCCTGTCGACCCAGCTGCAGGAGCGCCTGGGCCAGAGCTTCGTGGTCGAGAACAAGGCGGGGGCCACCGGCACCGTGGGCGCGGCGCAGGTCAAGCGGGCGCCGGCCGATGGCTACACGCTGCTGGTTTCGTCACTGGGGCCCTTCGTGATCGCGCCGCACCTGATGAAGAACGTGCAGTACGACCCGGCCGCCGACTTCGACCTGCTGACGGTGGCCGTGCAGGCGCCCAACGTGCTGGTGGCCCACCCCGCGGCCCCGGCCAACTCGGTGGCCGACCTGGTGGCGGCGCTGAAGAAGGAGCCGGGCCGCATCTCGTTCGCGTCGTCGGGCAACGGCTCGTCCGACCACCTGACGGCGGCGTTGTTCTGGCAGCAGACGGGCACGAGCGGCATCCACGTGCCCTACAAGGGCGGGGCGCCGGCCATCTCCGACCTGCTGGGCGGGCAGGTGACCTACTCGTTCCAGAACATCAACGCGGTGCTCTCGCACATCCAGTCGGGCAAGCTCAAGGCGCTGGCGATCACCGGCGACAAGCGCTCGCCGCTGCTGCCGAATGTGCCGACGATGGCGGAAGCCGGCGTGAAGAACGTGAACGTCTACTCCTGGCAGGCGGTGGCTGCGCCCAAAGGCTTGCCGGCCGACGTGAAAGCCAAGTTGCACGCGGCGATCGTGGCCGCACTGGCCGACCCGCAGGTGCGCCAGCGCATGACGGACGTGGGCTTCGAGATCGTGGCCAATACCCCGGAGCAGTTCGCCCGCTTCCAGCAGCAGGAGTTTGCGCGGTGGAAGCAGGTGATCGAGACGGGAAAGATCACGAGTGATTGAATAAGACCACCCCTACGCGCTGCGCGCGCCCCTCAAGGGGCGACACCAGCGGACCGGCCAAGCCGGATCCGCGGTGTCACTCGGATCTTCGATTCGTGCGGCGCGCTGCGCTTTTCCACATCTTCTGCGAATGTTTGCGGCATGAATATGCACCCGGTTCAGACTTCTCCCGTCGTCACTGAAATGCTCGTCGTGCCCGTTGCAGGGCACGACGGTATGTTGCTCAACCTCAGCGGTGCGCATGCGCCGTTCTTCACGCGGAATCTGGTGATCCTGAAGGACAACGCGGGGCACACGGGGGTGGGGGAGGTGCCGGGCGGCGAGAAGATCCGGCAGACGCTGGAAGACGCGAAGCCGCTGGTGCTGCAGCAGCCGGTCGGGCGCTGGCACCGGGTGCTGGAGAGCGTGCGGCGCAACTTCGCGGATCGCGATGCGGGCGGGCGCGGGCTGCAGACCTTTGATCTGCGCACCACGATCCATGCGGTGACGGCGCTGGAAGCGGCGATGCTCGACCTGCTGGGCCAGCACCTCGGGGTGCCGGTGGCCGAACTGCTGGGCGAAGGCCAGCAGCGCGACGAGGTGGAGATGCTGGGCTATCTGTTCTACGTGGGCGATCGCACGGCCACCGACCTGCCGTATCGCAGCGAGCCGGAGGCGGCGGACGACTGGTTCCGGCTGCGGCATGAGAAGGCGTTGACGCCCGAGGCGGTGGTGCGGCTGGCGGAAGCAGCCCACGCGCGCTATGGCTTCAACGATTTCAAGCTCAAAGGCGGCGTGATGCGCGGCGAGGAGGAGGTCGACGCCATCCGCGCCTTGCATGAACGCTTTCCGCAGGCGCGGGTCACGCTCGACCCGAACGGTGGCTGGCTGTTGAAGGACGCGGTGCGCCTGTGCCGCGATCTGCACGGCGTGCTGGCCTATGCCGAAGACCCGTGCGGCGCTGAGGACGGCTATTCAGGCCGCGAAGTGATGGCCGAGTTCCGGCGTGCCACCGGCTTGCCGACGGCGACCAACATGATCGCCACCGACTGGCGCCAGATGGGGCATGCGATCCAGCTGCAGTCGGTCGACATCCCGCTGGCGGATCCGCATTTCTGGACGATGGCCGGCTCGGTGCGCGTCGCGCAGATGTGCCACGACTGGGGCCTCACCTGGGGCTCGCACTCGAACAATCATTTCGACGTGTCGCTGGCGATGTTCACGCACGTGGCTGCTGCCGCGCCGGGGCGCATCACCGCGATCGACACGCACTGGATCTGGCAGGACGGCCAGCGCCTGACGCGCGAGCCGCTGCGCATCGAGGGCGGGCGCGTGAAGGTGCCCGCCAAGCCGGGGCTGGGCGTGGAGCTGGACATGGCCGAAGTGGAGCGGGCACATGCGCTGTACCGCCAGCACGGGCTGGGCGCGCGCGACGACGCGGTGGCGATGCAGTACCTGATCCCAGGCTGGCGCTTCGATCCGAAGCGCCCCTGCCTGGTGAGGTGAATGCTGGGGCGGATCAGCTCTCGAGGCGTGATTCGAGCGTGATCTGCGCGTTCAGCAGCTTGGAGATCGGGCACCCTTCCTTCGCGCGCTGAGCCGCCTGCTCGAAGGCGGCCTTGTCAGCGCCCGGTATCTTGGCGACGAGGTCGAGGTGCACCGCGGTCACGGCAAAGCCGTCGCCGACCTTGTCCAGCGTCACGGTGGCCTTGGTCTCGATGCTCTGCGCGGTCATGCCGGCATTGCCGAGCTGGGCCGACAACGCCATCGAGAAGCAGCCGGCGTGGGCGGCGGCAACGAGTTCCTCGGGGTTGGTGCCGGGGCCTTCTTCGAAGCGGGTGCCGAAGCCGTACTGCGCGTTGTCGAGCAGCCCGCTCTGGGTGGAGATACGGCCCTTGCCGTCTTTCAGGCCGCCCGACCAGACGGCGTTTGCGCTGCGTTTCATCAGTTCTCCTTTGGGTGACGTCAGGGCGTTGCAGCGTAGACGAATTGGCACTTCCCCGGTGTTACCGCCCTGAGGCGCTCAGGGGCTGGGCACGTGCTTCACGGCCCGTACACAATGCCGGGATGTCCGCCGTGCTGCCCCCTCCACTCGCCGCTGCCATCGAGGAAGTGCGCCCCCTCGCGGAGCAACGCGCCTGGACGCTGCCCAACGAGGCCACGCTCGCTGAAGCGCAGAAGCTGCTGACGCTGCTGCGCGCCGGCTGGCCGGAGCCCGTGGTGCAGGTGGAGCCCGACGGCCGCATCACGCTCACCTGGGAAGCCGGCCGCCGCGGCTGGTTGACGTTTACCGTGGGCGGCACCGGCCAGCTGGCCCACAACGGCGTGATCGTCGGCGACGACTACGTGAAGGAAGAGCCCTTCGAGGACGAGCTGCCCGCCTGGGCCGCCGAGGTGCTGCGCCGCCTGTGGGGTGCGGCACTACAGTGACGGTTCAAGCGCCGAGCACCCGCAGGATCTCGCTGCCGTAGGCGTCGAGCTTCTTGGCGCCGACGCCGTTGATCTCGCTCAGCTCGGCGAGTGACGAGGGGTGCACGCGCGCCATCTCGGCGAGCGTGGCGTCGTTGAAGACGATGTAGGCGGGCAGGTTGTGCTCGCGTGCCACTTCCGAGCGCCAGCTCTTGAGTGCCTGGAAGCGTTGCAATGCGGCGGCGTCCAGGTCGACCGGCGCCCCGCGGCCGGAGCCCTTGCCTGGTGCCCTGGCCTTGGCGCCGCGGCCGCGCTTCGTTTCGGCGGCTTCCCGAAGCTGCAGTGACACCTCGCCGCGCAGCACGCTGCGGGCGCTCTCGGTGAGGCCCAACGTGTTGAACTCGCCTTCGGCCACCACGTGGCCGAGCGCGACGAGCTGGCGCAGCACCGAGCGCCATTGCTGCTCGGACAGATCGGCGCCGATGCCGAAGGTGCTGAGCGACTCGTGGTGGTATTGCGCGACCTTGTCGGTGCGCTTGCCCCGCAGCACGTCGATCAGGTGGCCGGCGCCGAAGGCGCGCGGGCCGAAGCTCGCGCCGTGCTGCTGGAAGCGGTAGATGCAGGAGAGCATCTTGCGAGCGGCCTCGGTGGCATCCCACGTTGAAGGCGGGTTGATGCAGTTGTCGCAGTTGCCGCAGGGCTGGCTGTCCTCACCGAAGTAGCCCAGCAAGCGGACGCGCCGGCACTCGTGCGTTTCGGCCAGCGCCAGCAGCGCATCGAGCTTGCCGCGCTGCACGCGCTTGAACTCTTCGCCGGCGGTGCCGTCGTCGATCATGCGCCGCTGGTTGACCACGTCGGCGAGGCCATAGGTCATCCAGGCCTCGGCGGGCAGACCGTCGCGGCCCGCACGGCCGGTTTCCTGGTAGTAGCTCTCGATGTTCTTGGGCAGGTCGAGGTGGGCGACGAAGCGCACGTCGGGCTTGTCGATGCCCATGCCGAACGCGATGGTGGCCACCATCACCAGGCCTTCCTCGCGCAGGAAACGGTCCTGGTGCTTCTGCCGGATGGCGCTGTCGAGGCCGGCGTGATAAGGCAGCGCGGGGATGCCTTCCTCGCTGAGCCAGGCGGCGGTTTCCTCGACCTTCTTGCGCGACTGGCAGTAGACGATGCCGGCTTCGCCTTCGTGCTCGTCGCGGATGAAGCGCAGCAGCTGTGTGCGCGGGTTGTCCTTCTCGACGATGGCGTAGCGGATGTTGGGGCGGTCGAAGCTGCTGATGAAGACGCGTGCGTTCTCCAGCTGCAGCCGCTCGATGATGTCGGCGCGCGTGTGCTCGTCGGCGGTGGCGGTCAGCGCGATGCGCGGCACGTCGGCGTAGCGCTCGTGCAGCACGTTGAGCGCCAGGTATTCGGCCCGGAAGTCGTGGCCCCATTGCGAGACGCAATGCGCCTCGTCGATCGCGAACAGGCTCAGCAGGCCGCGCTGGTGCAGCGAGTCGAGCTGGGCCAGGAAGCGCGCCGTCGTCACGCGCTCGGGGGCGGCGTAGAGCAGCGTGAGGCGGCCGCTCATCATCTCGCGCTCAACGTGCTGCGCCTCTTCGAGCGTCAGCGTCGAGTTGAGAAAGGCCGCATGCACGCCCACCTCTTCCAGTGCGCCGACCTGGTCGTGCATCAGCGCGATCAGCGGCGACACGACCACGGCCACGCCCTGTCCGCGCCGGTGGCGCGCGATCGCGGGGACCTGGTAGCACAGCGACTTGCCGCCGCCCGTGGGCATCAGCACCAGCGCGTCGCCGCCGCCGGTCACGTGCTCGACGATGGCCTGCTGCTGCCCGCGGAAGGCGCTGTAGCCGAACACCTCGTCGAGGATGTGCAGCGGCTGCGTGGAGGCGGAATCGAAGCGGCGGGTGGCGGTGCTGGGCATGGGGGACGCGGGCGCAATGGCGAGCGGGCGCTCGCGCGCGAAGCTCGCATCCTACCGCGCGGTGCCCGGTGCGCCCGGCGGACGAAGGGCGAACGACCTTGAGATCCATCAAGCCTTGAAGGGCGCGACAGCGTCCCCGCCAGAGGGCTCGGCGACAATAGCCGTTTGCCCGATCGACCCCGATGAGTGTTTCGTCCCCCCTGCGCATGACCCCTGCCGAGCGCCGCGCGAGCGGCTGGCTGGCGGGCCTGTTCGCGCTGCGCATGCTGGGCCTGTTCCTGATCCTGCCGGTGTTCTCGCTGCATGCGCGCTCGCTCGCGGGCGGCGAGCAGCTCGGGCTGGTGGGCCTGGCGATCGGCATCTATGGGCTGACGCAGGCGGTGCTGCAGATCCCGTTCGGCTGGGCCTCCGACCGTTATGGCCGCAAGCCGGTCATCGTGGCGGGGCTGCTGGTGTTTGCGCTCGGCTCGTTCGTGGCGGCGCTCGCCGACAGCCTGCTGGTGGTGACGATCGGCCGCGCGCTGCAGGGCGCGGGCGCCATCTCGGCGGCCATCACGGCCTTGATCGCCGACAGCACGCGCGACGAGGTGCGCACCAAGGCGATGGCGATGGTGGGCGGCTCGATCAGCCTGAGCTTCGCGTTGTCGCTGACGCTGGCGCCGTGGCTCTACACGCTGATCGGCATGGGCGGGCTGTTCGCGATGACCGGGGCGCTCGCGTTGGCGGGGTGCTTTGTCGTCATGCGGCTCGTGCCGGACGTGCCCTCGGTGCCGCGCTCGGGGCCGGACGCCACGTGGCGCCAGGTGCTGCTGCATGCCGAGCTGGCGCGGTTGAGCGGCGGGGTGTTCCTGCTGCATGCGGTGCAGATGGCGATGTTCGTCGTCGTGCCGATCGCGCTGGTCGAGCATGCGGGGCTGCCGGTGCAGCACCATGGCTGGGTGTACGTGGGCGTGGTGCTCGCCTCGCTGGTGGTGATGCTGCCGGCGATGTTCTGGGGCGAGCGGCGCCAGCGCGTTCGCTTCGTGTTCCTGGCGGCCATCGGCCTGCTTGCGGTGGTGCAGGTGGCGCTCGCCTGGGGCTACACCGACCCGGTGGCGCTGATCGCGTTGCTGGCGTGCTTTTTCGTTGGCTTCAATCTGCTCGAGGCGACGCTGCCGTCGCTCGTGTCACGCGTGGCGCCGCCGGCCGCCAAGGGGCTGTCGCTCGGCGTGTTCAACACCTGCCAGTCGCTCGGCCTGTTCGCGGGCGGCCTGATCGGCGGGCAGGTGGCCGCCGTCTGGGGCTATGACGGCGTGTTCAAGGTGTGCGCAGTGCTCGCCATGGTGTGGCTGGTGCTGGCGTGGCCGATGCGCCCGCCGGTGCGTCAGCGCGTGGCCGTGGAGGCGGCCGACGCCACCTCGGCCTGAGACGGCACGTGTGCAGCCGGGGCGAGACGCTGCATCTGCAGCTCGGCCATCGCGCTGTAGAGCGGCCGGCTCAGCAGGCGCGAGACAAGGCTGCTCAACATGGCCACGGTCATCAGGCTCAGCACCATCGCGTGGCCGTCGACCATCTCCATCACGATGATGAAGGCCGTCAGCGGCGCCTGCGTGGCCGCCGCCAGAAAGCCGGCCATGCCCATCGCGATGAGGGCCGGCGCATGCTCGGCGTGGCCGGTCCACACCGCCACGTCGTTGCCCAGCCCGCCGCCGATCGACAGCGACGGCGCGAACACGCCGCCCGGCACGCCCGACCAGCTCGACACCCAGGTGGCCAGGAACTTCAGCAGCACGTAGAACTCGGGCAGGCTCGGGTCGCCGGCCAGCATGCGGCGGGTGTGCTCGTCGCCGCCGCCGAAGGTGGTGCCGTCGGCCACCCAGCCGATCAGCGCAACGACGAAGCCGCAACCGGCGGCGAAGCGCAGCGGGCGCCGGCGGCGGTAGGCGCTGACGCGGTCGGGCAGGCCAGCGATCGAGGCCACCAGCAGCCGCGCCAGCAACCCGCCGAGCAGGCCGCAGGTCAGCGCGACCAGCAGGCCCGGGCCGAGCAGGCTCCACTCCAGGTTGGGCACGCGGATGACGCCGAAGTACGTGAAGTTGCCGAGCACCGACACGGCCATCAAGCCGGCCAGCACGATGGCCGCGATGATGAGGCCGCTGCTGCGCGAACCCATGCTGCGTGACAGCTGCTCGATCGCGAACACGACGCCCGCGAGCGGTGCGTTGAAGGCGGCGGCAATGCCCGCAGCGCCGCCCGCCACCAGCAGGCCGTGGTCGCCGACGCCCGAACGGGGCGACAGCCAGCGCCGCGCGTGCAGCATCACGCCCGCGGCCGCCTGCACCGACGGGCCTTCACGGCCGATCGACAGGCCGGCTGCCATGCCGCCGGCCGTCAACGCGATCTTGGCGCAGGCCAGCCGCAGCGAGACGAACAGCCCGCGCTGCTGAGGCGGCGTGGCCGGGTCCAGCGCGGCCATCACCTGCGGGATGCCGGAGCCGGCCGCACCGGGGAAGAAGCGCTGCGTGATCCACACCAGCCCGACCACGCAGACGGGGGTCCAGACGAACACCATCCAAGGCTGCCATGCATGCAACTGCTTGAACTGCCGCAGCGCGGCTTCGGTCAGCAGGGTGAAACCGACGACGAACAGACCGGCGGCCGCGGCATAGGCGAGCACGACCGCGCGGTCGAGCCAGGGGCGCCAGTCGGCCAGTTCGCTGCGCAGGTTCTGGAGGAAGTCGGGCTCTTGCTGTCTCATGTGTCTTCTCTGCACGCAGTGGCATGCAAGGTCCGGGCCGGGGGACGGCAGGTGCATGGGAGATAATGGCCGATCCCCTTTTTGAACGAACGACACCAGGAGCCGACCACCATGGCCTCTATCAACAAAGTCATTCTGATCGGCAATCTCGGCCGCGACCCGGAGGTGCGCTACACCCCCAACGGCGCCGCCATCTGCAACGTGACCATCGCCACCTCGCGCAACTGGAAGGACAAGAACTCCGGCGAGCGCATGGAAGAAACCGAGTGGCACCGCGTGGTGTTCTACGACCGCCTGGCCGAGATCGCCGGCGAATACCTGAAGAAGGGCCGCCCGGTCTACGTCGAGGGCCGCCTCAAGACGCGCAAGTGGCAGGACAAGGACGGCGTCGACAAGTACACCACCGAGATCATTGCCGACCAGATGCAGATGCTCGGCGGCCGCGATGGCGGCGGTGACGACATGGGCGGCGGCGGTGGTGGTGGCTACAGCCGCGACAGCGGCGAAGGCGGCGGGGGCCGCAGCGAGCGGTCGGCGCCCGCACCCCGTTCTGCACCGAAGCCCGCGCCCAAGGCGTCGACCGGCTTCGACGACATGGACGACGACATTCCGTTCTGAGCGGAATCTTCCCTGATGCGACTCGCGGCTTGCGGCCGCGGTCAGCGTCAAAGCCAAGAGGGCGAGCGCGACGAGCGTCTCGCCCTTTTTCACGTCCTTCGCGAGATGGCGGGGCAGCCGACCCTTTTCCATGCCCTCGCGCGCGTACCGCACGCGCGTGTTGCCACTGTAGGTACAGGTCTGTCCATGCGGGCGACCCCTGGGTTTGTTTCATTTGTGGCATTTGTTTGACACTCGGATTAATACTAAGTTAATTGTTTAACGACTCCTTAAAGAATCCGCCCCGGAGCCTGCGAAGCAGCGCAGCCACTCCGGAAGATTCAACCGAGAACGATGAGGAGTCTTAACAATGTTTGAACGTCTACGTCCAGTCGCCGCACTGAGCACCGTCGCGGTGGCCAGCGCACTGACCTGCGGTTCGGCCTTTGCGCTGGAGAGCAACGGCTACTTCCGCGCCGGCCCCGGCGCCACCAAGAAGGATGCAGCCCGCGCCTGCTATGGCCTGCAGGGCCCCGGCCTGAAGTACCGGCTCGGCAACGAGTGCGACTTCTACGGCGAATTCTTCTTCAGCGAGAAATTCAACCTGGAGGGGGTCGAGACCAAGGTGCAGTTCACGCCCAACCTGTGGAACGGTGGCACCGACAGCAACGATGCCAAGCTCGGCCTGGCGGAAATGTTCGTCGAAGGGACGGGCTTCGACGTCGCCCCCGAGGCCAAGTTCTGGATCGGCAAGCGCTACTACGCCCGCGCCGACGTGCACATCGTCGACACCTTCTTCACGCAGCAGGACGGCGTCGGCGCCGGCGTGAAGGACATCGGCATGGGGCCCGGCAAGTTCGCCGTCGCCTACTTCCGCGATGACGACGGCGACGACGATACCGCCGGCAACCAGCCCGGCAATCGCCTGAGCGCCGAGTTCTACGATGTGGCGGCCAACCCCGGCGGGAAGCTGCGCTTCGTCGGCACGCTGACCGATGGCACCTACACCGGCGGCAAGAACGGCGTGGCGCTCACCGTGCAGCACACGCAGGACAACCTGTTCGGGCTGGGCGGCAACAACAACCTGTGGGTGCAGTACGCACAAGGCTCGGCCGGCCTGAACACCGGCTTCGGCAACCTGGGGGCGGGCTCCAGCACCAAGGGCTGGCGCATCGTCGACGGGTTCACGTGGCAGGTCGGCCGCTTCGGCGGGCAGGCCATGGCGCTGTGGCAGCAGGACCGCGACGACGGCGGCAACAAGAGCAACAGCATCTCGGTCGGCGGTCGCGCGTCGTATGCGTTCACCAAGCACTTCAAGCTGGTGTCCGAACTCGGTTATTCGCAGAAGAAGCCGGATGGGGGCGACACGCAGAAGCTCACGAAGTTCACGCTCGCGCCCACGTTGTCGACCGGTTCCGGCTTCTGGGCGCGGCCCGAGCTGCGCCTGTACGTGACGACCGCGAAGTGGAACGACGCCGCCAATGCCGCGGCGGGCCTCGGCGGTGTCACCGGGATCGGCGACGGCCGCACCAAGGGCACGAGCTACGGCGCCCAGGTCGAGATCTGGTGGTAAACCGGCCGGCGTGCCGTGCACGGCGGGCATGAAGTCTGCCTGCGCTGAGGGCGGTCCATCGCGGACCGGCCCTCCAGCCGGCTCGACTTCATGCCCTCGGGCGGGCCTGTGCGCAGTCCCTGCTCCTCGCATGGGGTTGCGGCGACCCGCCCATTTGACGATCTTTCGACCATGGACTCACACACCTACCCGCGGCTGGTGGGCGACATCGGCGGCACCAATGCCCGCTTCGCCTGGGTGGACCGGCCCGGCGCCGTGCCGGCCGACCTTGCCACCTACGCGGCCGCCGGCTTCCCGACGCTGCTCGACGCGATGAAGCGCTACCTCGCGGAGCACGGCAAGCCCAGCCCGCACTGGTGCGCGATCGGCATCGCCAACCCCGTGGTCGGCGACCGCGTGCAGATGACCAACCACCACTGGTCGTTCTCGATCTCGGAGGTCCAGCGCGACCTCGGCGTGGCCCGTTTCCTCGTCGTCAACGACTTCACGGCGCTCGCACTGTCGCTGCCGCTGCTCGGCCCGGACGATCTGCGCCAGGTGGGCGGCCGCGCGCCGGTGGCCGGCGCGCCATGCGGGCTCATCGGGCCCGGCACCGGGCTGGGGGTTTCGGGGCTCCTGCCCACGCTCGATGGCAACGACGCGATTCCGCTCAACGGCGAAGGGGGGCACGTGAGCCTGCCTGCCGCCGACGATCGCGAGGCGGCCGTCATCGCCCAGCTGCGCGGGCGCTTCGGCCATGTGTCTGCCGAGCGGGCGGTCTCGGGCCCGGGGCTGGTGAATCTCTATCTGGCGGTGTGCGCGCTCGACCGCGCCACGCCGCGGCCGCTCGAGGCGGCCGAGGTGGCGCGCCAGGCGATCTGCGGCGACGACCCGCAGTGCCGCGAGGCTCTCGCGCTGTTCTGCGGGTTCCTCGGCTGCGTCGCCGGCAACCTGGCATTGACGCTCGGCGCGCGCGGCGGCCTGTTCATCGGTGGCGGCATCGTGCCCAAGCTCGGTGATGCCTTCGTGCAGTCGCCGTTCCGGGAGCGCTTCGACAGCAAGGGACGCTTCCGCGACTACCTCTCGGCCATCCCCGTCTACGTGGTGCAGGCCGCCGCCCCCGGCCTGCTCGGCGCGGCCCGGGCGCTCGACGCCCTGCCCGAGGCTCGGGCGGCCTGACCACTCGCCCCATGCGCAACCGAGCGAGGCAATGCACGAGCGAGGGAACGCAGCGCCTTCGCTGGCGTTGCCCGCGCGCCTCGTCAACTCACGTGCGCACCAGCACAGGCGGTTGGCGACGTGATGCGCAGGCGGAAGCCGCGTGTGCCCGGGTTCGGCCTCGCATGAACGGCGCTCAATCGCCGAAGAAGGTGGAGGGCGCTTGCTGCAGGGCGGGCCCGCTCTCGTCTTCCCACTGGCGTGCCCAGCCGGCGAACTCGGCGGCTGGCATCGGCCGGCCGATCAGGTAGCCCTGCGCCTGGTCGCACCCCAGGCTGCGCAGCATGCGCCAGCTGGAGCCGCTTTCGACGCCTTCGGCCACCACGGCGAGGCCCAGGTTGTGCGCGAGGTCGATGGTCGAGCGGACGATCTTCGCGTCGTCGCTGTCGCGCGTCATCTGCATCACGAACGATCGATCGATCTTGAGCTCGTCGACCGGCAGCCGCTTGAGGTAAGCGAGCGAGGAATAGCCGGTGCCGAAGTCGTCGATCGCCAGAGGGAAGCCCAGCGCGCTCAGGCAGTCGAGCGTCGTCTGCGCGCGTTGCGGATCGTCCATGATCGCGCTCTCGGTGATCTCTATGCACACGAAGCGCGCCGGGACGCGGAATTCGTCGATCAGCGCAGCGAAGCGTGCGGGCAGTTGCAGGTCCATCAGGTCCCGCGTCGAGAGGTTGACCGACAGCGTCAGCAACCGCCCCTGCGCGTGCAGCTGCTTCAGCGTGCGCAGGCTCTCGCGCACCACCCAGCCGGTGATGGTGCGGATGAAACCGGTCTGCTCGGCGAACGGGATGAACTGCATCGGCGGCACCATGCCGCGCTGCGGATGCTGCCAGCGCACAAGGGCCTCGGCACCCACCACCTTGCCGCTCTCGAGCAACACCTTGGGTTGCAGGAACAGCCGCAACTCGCCGCGCTCCACGGCCTGACGCAAGTCACCCAGCAGGGTCAGCGTTTCAGCGCTGCTCGAATCGGCCGAGTGGTCGTACAGCATCACGCCGACGCCCGCGCGCTTGGCGGCGTACATCGCCACCTCGGCCCGGCTGAGCAACGCGTCTGCGTCGGACGCATGCTCAGGGTAGAGCGTGATGCCGATGCTCGCGCCCATGTCGACGCTCTGCCCGTCGACGATCAGCGATTCCTCGAACGTGCGTGCGATGCGTTCGGCGGCTGAAAGCGCCTGCAGCGCGGTGGTTTCGGGCAGCAGCAGTGCAAAGTCGTCGCCGCCGAGCCGGGCCACGCGGTTGGCGCGCGTGTCGCCGGTACTGCACAGGCGCCGGGCCACCTCACGCAACACCGAGTCGCCGACGCCGTAGCCGAGCACGTCGTTCACGTGCTTGAAGCGATCGAGGTCCAGCAGCAGTACCGCGATCGCCGTTTGCGGTTGAGCCTGCTCGATCGCGCGTTGCACCATGTCGCGGAACTGCACCCGGTTCGGCAGATCGGTCAGGGTGTCCCAATAGGCCAGCCGCGCGATCTCCCGCTTCTGTGCATCCACGCTTTCGCGCATCCGGTCGAAGGCCTGTGCGAGTTCACCGATCTCGTCGGCGCTGTGCACCTCCACCGGGGTGCGGTAGTCGCCGTGAGCCAGCCGCTCCGCCGCACGCACCAGTGCGCGCACCGGCGTGGTGATGCGCCGCGCGGTGACGACGCTGCCCACCGCGAACACCACCACGCCGCCCAGCGTGAGCAAGGCCAGCACCCACTGCAGGTTGCGATAGGGCGCCACCGCGTCGTCGACGGAGCGCACCAGCATCATGCGCACATTGCCGCCGTCGGCGGGGTCGAGCGCCACGGCGCGCACGCCGAACTCCTGCTCGGCAAGTCGCAGCGAGCCTGAAGCCGGCAGCTCCGCCGGCATGCGCTGCGCCTCCTCGGGGAGCGTGCTGTCGGCCAACGTCCACGCGGTGCCGCCGCCATTGCCGCGCACCATCAGCGCAAGGTGCAGGCCGGACACGTCGCGCATGTCGCGCAGCAGCTGCGCATCGAGCGGGAAACCCATCGCGACCCAGCCGACCACCACCGGTGCGCGCACCGGCACCATCACCAGCTGGTAGGCACGGCCATCGAGTGCGACCACTTCGGACGCGGCGCGCGTCGCCCCTTCGGCCTGCCGGCCGGACAAACGCCGCACGGCCGGCAGCAGCGCGGCACCACCTTCGAAGCCGCTGACGCGCAGCGCAAAGTTCGTGTCGAGCAGCAAGGTGACGCTCGCGCCGATGCGCTCGCCGTGGTTGGCGAGCACGGACTCGATCGTCGGGTCATCGTTCGAGCTGACCGCCGAGCGAAAGCCGTAGTCGGCCGCCAGCAGTCGTGCGCCGTCGCTGAGCTTCTGGCCGTTCTGCGCGAGCAGCCGCAGCACCACGCGTTCGCCGATCTTCAACTCTTCGTCGATCGTCGCGCGTGCGTTGCGCTCGATGCTCAGGCGCGTGGCCACGAAGCTGAAACCTTGTACGACCAGCAGCAGGCCGAGGAACAACGCGACGATGCGCCGCCCGAGCCGGCGCGCGAGCCAGCTCCCCACGGGCACCGGGGCAGCGGAAGGTGCGGGTCGTGGCGTCGTCATGCGCGTGCGCTTCAACGCCCGGCGGGCAGTTGCACCGAGACGGAGGCGCCCGCGGCGGGCACCGTGAGCGGCAGTTCATGCGGCGGCTGTGTCGAAGGCCAGCTGGCGTGCCACACCTGCAGGCGGTAGTCGCCGGCAGGGACCTGTTCGATGCGCGCCGCGCCGCCTGTGGTCTTTGCAAAGTACGGCGTCTCGACCACGCGCACCCACGCTGCCATCTGATCGTGGATGTTGCAGCCCAGCACGGCCGTGCCTGCCTGGTCGAACACCACCGGCTCCGCCGGCGTGCCACTGTAGAGCTTCAGCTCGAAGGTCTTGGCCGGCGAGAACGAATAGACGTGGTGTTGCACCTTGTCCCGGTTCGGGAAGTACACCGCCGTGCCGGCCTGCACCACGCTCACCTGCGGCACGAACTGCCGGCCGCGTTGCTCGATGTCGGAGCGGGTGCCGGCGGGCGCCCGGAGCGCGACACCGGGCGCGAACAGGCTGACCACCGCGTCATTCAGGGGCTGGCCGTTGCCGTCTTTGACCAGCACGACCACCGGGCCGGCGAGGGCGGCGTGCCCGAGCAGCGCCGCCGCAGAGCCCAGCACAAACGTGCGTACAGCGTGCAGCACATGACTCATCCGGCGGAAACGGCGGGGGAACGGGGGCATCGGGACCTCGAAGTGACAGCAGGAGTCGCACCGGGCCACAGGGCCGGCCAGACGTCCCCGGTCTTATCGGCCGATCCCCGCCGAACTTTATGCGGCGAGCGCCGCCGGGGCCCCCTTGTCCCCTCGCGGCATGCTCAGGCGGGTGCCTGCCGGCGCCGCCAGAACATCAGCCGGTCGCGCCAGCGGCGCTTGCGCTCGCGCATGAACGCGAGGTACAGCAGCGGCACCACGTACAAGGTCAACACCGTCGAGAACGCCAGGCCCCAGACGATGCTGGCGGCCACCGGGCCCCACAGCAGGCTGCGGCCACCGAGCCCCGTCGCCAGCGAGAACAGCCCGCCGATCGTGGTGGTGGTGGTGATGATGATCGGCACCACGCGCCGCCGTGCCGCCCACACCGTGGCGTGCAGGGTGCCCATGCCATGCGCGCGCCGCTCGTTGGCGGCGTCGATCAGCACGATCGCCGCGTTCACCGCGATGCCGGTCAGCGCGATGACGCCGTACAACGTGAACAGCGACAACGGGTTCTGCGTGAGCGCCAGCCCGAACGTCACGCCGGTGAAGGCCAGCGGCACCGTCACCAGGATCATCAGCGGCTGCCAGTAGCTGACGAACTGGGCCGCCAGGATCAGGAAGATCAGCCCCACGCCGAGCGCGAACAGCATGCCCATCGCGTCCAGGCTTTCCTGGATGTCTTCCAGCTCGCCGGAGAACTCCAGGTCCACGCCCGGGTACTGCGCACTCATCGTCTTCCAGGCTTCCTGCACGCGCTGGTTGGCCTGCTGCGTGTTGAGCGCGTCAGGGTTGTCCTTCGGGTCGTCGAGGTTGGCCTCCACCGCGATGGTGCGGCGCAGGTTGTAGTGGCGGATGAAGCCCTTGCCTTCCTCGACGCTGGCTTTCATCAGCGCGCCGAGCCGGGTCACCTGACCGTCGGGCAAGGTGAGCGGTTCGTTCAGCAGCGCGGCCGGGTCGTCGCGCAGTTCGTCCTTCGCGCGCACGCGCACCTCGATCTTGTTGCCTTCCTCGCGTGTGAAGGCCACCACCTCGCCGTCGACCAGGATGCGCACCAGGCGCGAGAGCTGCGCCGCGTCCAGCCCGGCGTTGCGCACGGCGTCGTAGTCGAAGTTGAGCAACAGCTTGGGGCGGCCGGGCACGTCGTCGTCGGTCACGTCCTTGGTGCCCGGCACCTTGGCGACCACCTGCTTCAGCGCGTCGGTGGCGCGGCGCAGCTCGGCGTAGTCGTCGCCGCGCACCTTCACGTTGATCGGCTTGGCCTTGGGCGGCCCGCCGGACAGCATCGTGAAGCTCTTGCGGCCAGGGCCGGGCAGTGATTCGATCTCGCGGCGCATCGCCTCCACGATCTCGACCACCTCGCGACCGTCTGCGCCGCGCGGGTTCAGCGACACCGAGACCTGCCCGTAGGGGTCGCCGTAGACCGGCTCCGTCTCGGTGAACTTCAGCCCCGCGACGGAGACGACCGACCGCGCCTCGCCCTCGCGCAGGTGCTTGCGTACCGCGCGCTCGACCGCCTCGGTCTCGGCCAGCGTCTGCTCGAGCGTCGATTGCGATGGCATGTCGACGTTGACGTAGTAGATGCGCAGCGGATCGAATGCGAAGAACTGCACCTGCACGAGCCCGGTCATGAACAGCGCCACCGCACCGGCCACCAGGCCGGCCGAGATGACGCCCGACCACACCGCGCGCCGCAGCACGAAGGCCAGCGACTTGCCGTACCACAGCCGGATCTTGCGGTTGAACTCGTTGCGCCAGCGTTGCGAGCGGGAGTCCTGGTCGAGCCTCAGCTTCATCGCCACCACGTGCGTCGGCAGCATCCAGAAGGCCTCGATCAGGCTGATCAGCAGCGCCATCGTCACGACGAACGGGATCACGAACATGAACTTGCCGACGATGCCGGGCAGCAGCATCAGCGGCAGGAACGCTGCCATCGTGGTCGCCACGGAAGCCAGCACCGGCGCGAACACCTCGCGCACGCCGTCGAGGGAGGCGTGCAGCACGTCGGCGCCTCGCTGCACCCGGTAGTAGATCGCCTCGACGATCACCACGGCATCGTCGACCAGCATGCCGAGCGCGATCACCAACCCGAGCAGCACCGAGATGTTCAGCGTGTGGTCGAAGCCGCTGAGCACGATCATCGTGCCCGCCAGCGAGAACGGGATGCCCAGCGCCACCAGCACGCCGACGCGCCAGCCGAGGAACAGCCAGCAGATGCCGAGCACCGAGAACAGCCCGAAGATCGCGTTCGACTCCATCACGCCGATCGCCTCGCGCGTCGGCACGGTCTGGTCGTCGCTGAGCACCAGGGTCAGCCCGCTCGCCGCCAGCGCCGGCCCGCGCTCGGCGATGTAGCTCTGCAGGCGGCTCACCAGGTCCAGCGTGTTGGCCTGAGCCTTTTTCGTCACCGCCAGGCTGATGGCGGGGCGGCCTTCCATGCTGGCGTACTGGCTGGCCGGCTCGCGCGCGCGCTCGATGCGGGCCACGTCGCCCAGGCGGGCGCTGACGCCCGGCTGCGTGCGGCTGAGGATGGGGATGCCGGCCAGGCGCTCCGGGTCGGTCGCAATGCCCTGCGCGGTGACCGACCACGCGCCACCCCTGGTCTTCAACGTGCCAGCCGAGGTGTCGCGGAACACGCTGCGCACCGCATCGGCCAGGTCGGTGGCACTCAGGCCCCGTGCCACCAGCGCGGCGTTGTCCGGGGTGATCAGGATCTCGGGGTCGCGCAGGCCCGAGGCATACACCTGGTCGACACCGCCCAGGCGCTCCAGGTCCAGCTTGATCTGCCGGCCGGCCTCGCGCAGCGTGTCGTCGTTGGCCTGGCCCAGCAGCATCAGCGACGCCGTGGGGAAGCCATTGGACGTGGTGATCTCGAGGATCAGCGGGTCTTCGGCCTCGCTCGGCAGCTCCGTGTTGGACTTGTTCTGGATCTCGCGGCGCAGGTCGTTGATGCGCTTGTCGAAGGTGGCCGGCGAAATCTCGCGAAAGCGCACCAGGATGCTGGAGACGTTCTCGCGGCTCGTCGAGACGACGAAGCGCAGGTCCGCCACGCCCTTGATGCCGTCTTCCAGCGGGTTGGTGACGAGGCGCTCCACGTCTTCGGCCGACGCGCCCGGCAGCACCGTGGTGATGCCGACCCAGTTGAAGTTGATCTCCGGATCCTGCGCGCGCGGCATCGTCACGTAGCTGATCACGCCGAGCAGCAGCACGACGACGAAGGTGACGTTGGCGAGCGGGTGGTTGCGGATCAGCGCCTGCAGCAGCTTCATCTCGTCATGCTCCTGCCGCTGTCTCAGCGTGCCACGCTGACGGCCTGGCCGTTGCGCAGCGCAGCCTGCCCGCTCACCACCACCTGCGCGGTGGGCGCCAGGGCGGCCGGCGCGGCACGGCCCTCCTGCGCGTCCGGCAGGGGCACGAACTTCGCGCGGCCGTTGTCGACCACGAACACGCCGAGCCGGCGTTCGCGCTGCACCACCACGGCGGCCGGCACGTGCGGCCGCTCCTCGGTCCAGCGCAACTGCCCGGCGCTGCCCACCACCATCGGCTGCGACGGCGCGAGCCGCACCTCCACCGTGCGTGCGGGCGCCGTCACGGTGGCCGAGGTGCGCAGCAGCTTCAAGGGCACCGCCTGGTCAACGCCCACGAACTCCAGCCGAGGGCTGGCCTGGACGCTGCCCACGTCGGCCAGCGCGACCCGTGCGCTCACCTCGGCGCCGTCGGTCTGCGTCAGCACGTACAGCGGCGTGCCGGCGGCGACGAACTCGCCCGTCTGCGCCAGCCGTTCCTTCACGCTGCCCGCAAAGGGCGCGGTGATGCGCGTCTTGGCGAGCGAGCGTTCGGCGGCCGCGAGCTGCGAGCGGTTCGACGCCAGTTCCGTGCGCATCAGCTGTACCTCGGTCTCGCGGCTGTTCAGTGCTTCCTGCGAATAGAAGCCCTGCGCCACGAGTTCTCGTGCACGCGCGAGTTGCGATTCCGCCAGCTTCAGCCGTGCCTGGCTGGCGTCCACCGCGGCGCGGGCCTGGTCGCGCGCCAGGCGGTAGTCGGTCGCGTCCAGCTCGACCAGCAGCGCGCCACGCGCCACCTGGCCACCGGTATCTGCGGTCCAGCGCAGCACACGGCCGGCCACCTCGGCCGACAGCCGCGCCTCGTTGCGTGCCACCACGGCAGCCGGCGCTTCGCGCTGCGGGCGGATCGCGAGCTGCTCGAACGGCTGGACCTTCACGGACACCGCCTCGGGGGCCGAAGCCGCAGGGGCGGCGGGGGCCTGCGCCCAGCCGGGCAGGGAGACGGCGGCGGCCGCCAGCGCGGCGGCAAGGATCGATCGTTTCATGCGCTTTCTCGAACGGACACCCGACGCCACTCCCTGCAGGGCATACGGCATCACAACGAGGCAGGCAGTGCGGTCGCGGTACGACGTCGACCCCCTGCCGGCTGAAGCGGCGCCAGGGGTCACCGGACAAGAACTGTTCTTCTGGCCGGGCGACCGGCGTGGGGCAGGCCGCCGCGGGGTTTTCTTGCGATGCACGCGTCTTGGGACGCGCAAGAAGAGACCGGGCAGCCCGGAATCTATCACTCGCGTATGAAGACGGCTCCGCTCGGCGCGGCCGTGCGGGCTGTGGCAGAGTGGGCCGCTTGCGGTCTCAGGAGCTTGCGATGCAGATGAAAAGCGTGTCCCCGCAGGTGGTTGCCGCAGTCCTTCCAGCCCGGTTGCCTGTGGTCACCTGTACCGGTGGTGTACGGGGCATGCTGGCGGCTGGGCAACGAAAGCCGTTCGATGAGACAAGGAATGAGAGGTCGCTGGGGTGTGGCGCTCGCGCTGCTGGTGGTGCTTGGTGCCTGCGGCGGGGGCGGCGGCTCGGGCGGTGACGACACGGCCGCGGGCAGCACCGATGCATCGACCGATGCGACCGGCACGACGGGCAACACCGGCACTACCGGCAACGGCGCTCCGGCCGGCAGCGGCGCGGGCACCGGTGCCCAACCGGCGGCCGGCACCCAAGGCACCTGCGGCTTTGCCGACTTCCAGGCCGAGGCGCTGCGACTGGTCAACCAGCGCCGCGCAGCCGGCGCGAGCTGCGGCACGCGCGGCAGCTTCCCGCCCGCTGCCGCGCTCACCTGGGACAGCCGGCTCGCCAACGCCGCCTACGGCCATTCGCTCGACATGGCGAGCAAGAACTTCTTCTCGCACACCGGCAGCAACGGCAGCAGCGCCTCGCAACGCGTCACGGCCGCGGGCTACACGTGGTCGGCCGTGGGCGAGAACATCGCGGCCGGATACGGCAGCGTGTCGGCGGTCGTCGACGGCTGGATGCGCAGCGACGGCCATTGCGCCAACTTGATGAGCGCCAGCTACCGGCACATGGGCCTGGCGTGTGCCGCCAGCGCCGGCAGCACCTACGGGCGCTACTGGACGCTGAACGTCGCGGCACCCCGCTGACCGGGGTTTCCGGTTTTCACGCCTCGCTGCCCGCGATCACCCCGCCGCCGAGGCACACCTCGCCGTCGTAGAGCACGGCCGACTGCCCCGGCGTCACGGCCCACTGTGCCTCGTTGAAGCGCAGCGAAAAACGCCCGTAGGCGCCGGTTGCGAACGTGCAGGCGGCGTCTTCCTGACGGTAGCGCGTCTTGGCGGCGACCGGCCCCGGGGCGGGCGCCACGCCGGCCACCCAGCTCGCATCGTCGGCATGCAGCGTGTGCGCCAGCAGCCAAGGGTGGTCGTGCCCCTGCACCACGTACAGCGTGTTGTGCTCGATGTCCTTGCGGGCCACGAACCAGGGGTCGTGGTCGCCGCCGCCGCGCGGCGCGCCTTTTTCCTTCAGACCGCCGATGCCGATGCCCTTGCGCTGGCCCAGCGTGTAGAAGCTCAGGCCCACGTGCTCGCCGATCGTGCGGCCGCGGTCGTCCTTGATGGGGCCGGGCTGGTTGGCCAGGTAGCGGTTCAGGAACTCGCGGAACGGCCGCTCGCCGATGAAGCAGATGCCGGTCGAGTCCTTCTTCTTCGCGTTCGGCAGGCCGATCTCGGCGGCGATGCGGCGCACCTCGGTCTTGTGCAGCTCGCCCACCGGAAACAGCGTCTTCGACAGCTGGGCCTGGTTCAGCCGGTGCAGGAAGTAGCTCTGGTCCTTGGACGGGTCCAGCCCCTTCAGCAGCTGGAACGCGCCGCCCGCTTCGCGCACGCGCGCATAGTGGCCGGTGGCGATCTTCTCGGCGCCCAGCCGCATCGCGTGGTCCAGGAAGGCCTTGAACTTGATCTCGGCGTTGCAGAGGATGTCCGGGTTCGGCGTGCGG
Source organism: uncultured Caldimonas sp. (assembly GCF_946480305.1). Next base: position 31,434 of record NZ_CAMLJQ010000004.1, on the reverse strand, counting down.
CCGGCCTGGTATTCGCGCAGGAACTCGGCGAACACGCGGTCCTTGTACTCGGCCGCGAAGTTGACGTGCTCCACGTCGATGCCGATCACGTCGGCGACCGAGGCGGCGTCGAGCCAGTCCTGGCGCGACGAGCAGTATTCGCTGTCGTCGTCATCCTCCCAGTTCTTCATGAAGATGCCGACCACGTCATAGCCCTGCTGCTTCAGCAGCCACGCCGAGACGGCCGAATCGACGCCGCCGCTCAGGCCCACCACCACGCGCGTCATGAGGTCTTGATCTCCGGGTCGAACACCGTGGCGTGGGTGGTGACCAGCTCCAGCGGGTAGCGGCGGCCGGCGAGGTGGTCTTCGAGGCAGCGCAGCACCAGCGGGCTGCGGTGGCGCTCGGCGCAGGCGCGGATCTCGTCCGGCGTCATCCACAGCGTGCGCACGATGCCGTCGTCCAGCACCCAGCCCGGGGCCGGGTCGCTCACCGTGCCGGCATAGGCAAAGCGCACGTAGGTCACGTCCTCGTTCGTGGCGGGGCGGTGGAAGCGCGACAGGTAGACGCCCACCAGGTGTGTCGGCTCGAAGACGCATCCGGTTTCTTCGAGCGCCTCGCGCGCCGCGCCCTGCTCGGGCGATTCGCCCGGGTCCAGATGGCCGGCGGGGTTGTTCAGCCGCAAGCCCTCGGAGGTGTGCTCCTCGACCAGCAGGTAGCGCCCGTCGCGCTCGATGATCGCCGCGACGGTGACACTGGGTTTCCAACGTTCTTCCATGGCGGGCAGTTTATCGTCGGCCCCCTGGCCGTGCGCCGAGGTGGTCATGCCCGGCGGGCTCCCTCAAATCGGGGATGCAGCGGGGCGCGGTACACAGGCACCATGCAGGTGACCTTGCGCGCAATGACGACGCAAGCAGAGACTGCACAGGAGGCGGAGAGGCGTACACCAGGAGAAAGCCATGGGATGGCTCGAAGCGCTTCACCGTTCCGTTGACCGGCTGGCCCACGCCCCGGGCGTCAAAGACCTTGCGATGCGGCGCTACCGCCGGCGCTTTGCCAACAATGTCGACGCCAACATGTTCCTGGGCGTGTTCGACAGCTTCGAGGCCGCAGCGAACAGCGCACCCGCGGTCCGGCCGCTGGGCTACGACAACGACGCCTCGGCCAACCTCGCCTATTCGCCCGACATCAAGCCGCGCGACTACCCGGCCGTCTTCTGGCTGGAAAAGGCCATCGCGAGCGGTCTGAGCACCGTGTTCGACCTGGGCGGCCACGTCGGTGTCCGGTATTACGGGTACCGCCGGCTGATCGACTTCCCCAGCACGCTGCGCTGGACCGTCTGCGACGTGCCGGCGGTGGCGGCACGCGGCAGGGAACTCGCTGCCGGCCGTGCGCCGCACGGGCAACTGACGTTCACGAGCGACTACCAGGCCGCCGCCGACCATGAGATCCTGTTCGCGTCGGGCAGCCTGCAGTACCTTCCCATGTCGCTGGCCGAATTGCTCGCCGGCCTGCCGCGCAAGCCGCGCCGGCTCGTCATCAACACGACGCCGATCCATGCTTCGCGCAGCTTCTTCACGCTCAACAGCATCGGCACCGCGTTCTGCGCCTACCGGGTGCAGTCGCGCGATGGCTTCATCCGCGAGCTCCGGGCGCTGGGCTACGTGAAGCTGGACGAATGGGAAAACACCGGCAAGGCCATGACACTGCCTTACACCGACGGCTACGACGTGCCGCACTATTCCGGTTTCTGCTTTTCCCTTCCCGACGGCCGCGCCTGACCTCTCCCCGTTTGCTCCGCGAGGGGCGCGACCAGCCTGTCGCTTTGGGGATAGCTGTCAATTCACTGAAAGTTGAAACTGAATTACCCGGACGCGGGCCGTAAGCTTGTGTAAGCTGCCGGGCGGTTCAAATCGGGCGTGAAATGTTCACGCTCCACATCTGAGGAGGGCTACATGCTCATAGGCGTACCGCTGGAGACGCTGGCGGGAGAGACCCGCGTGGCCGTCACGCCCGAGACGGCAAAGAAACTCAAGGCACAAGGCCACACGGTGCGGGTGCAGTCCGGCGCCGGCGTGGCCGCTTCGGCCACCGATGAGGCGTACGCCGCCGTCGGGGCCGAGATCACCGACCGGGCCGGCGCGTTCGGCTGCGAACTGGTGCTCAAGGTCCGTTCGCCGCAACCCGACGAGATCGCGCTGATGAAACCCGGCACGGCCGTGGTCGGCATGCTCAATCCCTTCGATGCCGAGGGCCTGCAGCGGCTGGCCGCAGCCGGCCTGACCAGCTTCGCGCTCGAAGCCGCGCCCCGCACCACACGGGCGCAGAGCATGGACGTGCTCAGCTCGCAGGCCAACATCGCGGGCTACAAGGCGGTGATCATCGCGGCCGACCGCTACCAGCGTTTCTTTCCGATGCTGATGACGGCGGCCGGCACCGTGAAGGCGGCGCGCGTCGTGATCCTGGGCGTCGGCGTGGCCGGGCTGCAGGCGATCGCGACCGCGAAGCGGCTCGGCGCCGTGATCGAGGCCTCCGACGTGCGGCCTTCGGTGAAGGAGCAGGTCGAGTCGCTGGGCGCCAAGTTCATCGACGTGCCCTACGAGACGCAGGAAGAAAAGGAAGCGGCCGAGGGCGTGGGCGGCTACGCCCGGCCCATGCCGCAAAGCTGGCTCGACCGCCAGAAGGTCGAAGTCGCCAAGCGCGTGGCACAGGCCGACGTGGTGATCACCACCGCGCTGATTCCCGGCCGCCCCGCCCCGGTGCTGGTGACCGAAGAGATGGTCAGGAGCATGAAGGCCGGCTCGGTGATCGTCGACCTGGCCGCACCGCAAGGCGGTAACTGCCCGCTGACCGAACCCGGCAAGACGGTCGTCAAGCACGGCGTCACGCTGGTCGGCGAGACCAACCTGCCCGCGCTGGTGGCCGCCGACGCCTCCGCGCTCTATGCCCGCAACGTGCTGGACTTCCTCAAGCTCGTGATCACGAAGGAAGGCACGCTCAACATCAACCTCGAAGACGACATCGTGGCAGCCTGCCGCATGACGCAGGACGGACAGGTGACCCGCAAATGAACCGTGTGATGCTGCGCGCGAAACTGCACCGCGCGACCGTGACCGAAGCCGACCTTCACTACGAAGGCTCCTGCGGCATCGACGAGGACCTGCTCGACGCCGCCGACATGCGCGAGTTCGAGCAGATCGAGCTCTACAACATCAACAACGGCGAGCGCTTCTCGACCTACATCATCAAGGCACCGCGCGGCTCCGGGGCGATCTCGCTCAACGGCGCCGCCGCGCGCAAGGCACATGTGGGCGATCTGCTGATCATCTGCACCTACGCGCCGATGAGCGAAGACCACGCGCGGGACCACAAGCCCAAGGTCGTGCTGCTCGACGAGCGCAACGGCATCAAAGAAATCCGCAAGTTCTAAGGAGCGACGATGGAATCCATCAGCCCGGTTGTCGTCAACCTGATCATCTTCGTGCTGGCCATCTACGTGGGCTACCACGTGGTGTGGAACGTCACGCCCGCGTTGCACACGCCGCTGATGGCGGTGACCAACGCGATCTCGGCCATCGTGATCGTCGGCGCCATGCTGGCCGCCGCGCTCACGGAAACCACGCTCGGCAAGAGCATGGGCGTGCTGGCGGTGGCGCTGGCGGCGGTGAACGTGTTCGGCGGCTTCCTCGTCACGAGGCGCATGCTGGAGATGTTCAAGAAGAAGGAAAAGAAGTCCGCCGGGGAGGGCAAGTAAATGGAGCTGAGCCTCAACGTCGTGACGCTGCTGTACCTGGTGGCGTCCGTCTGCTTCATCCAGGCCCTGAAGGGCCTGTCCCACCCCACCACGTCGATCCGCGGCAACCTGTTCGGCATGGCCGGCATGGCGATCGCCATCCTGACCACCGCCGCGCTGATCGTGAAGCTGAGCGGCGAGGCGGCGGTCGGCATGGGCTACGTGCTGGCGGGCCTGGTCATCGGCGGCGGCGTCGGTGCCATCATGGCCAAGCGGGTCGAGATGACCAAGATGCCCGAGCTGGTCGCCTTCATGCACAGCATGATCGGCCTGGCGGCGGTGTTCATCGCGATCGCCGCGGTGGCCGAGCCGTGGGCCTTCGGCATCACGGGCACGGGCCAACCGATTCCCGCGGGCAACCGGCTGGAGCTGTTCCTCGGCGCGGCCATCGGCGCGATCACCTTCAGCGGTTCGGTCATCGCCTTCGGCAAGCTCTCGGGCAAGTACAAGTTCCGCCTGTTCCAAGGCGCGCCGGTGGTCTTCAGCGGCCAGCACATGCTGAACCTGGTGCTGGGCATCGCCACCGTCGTGCTGGGTCTGTACTTCATGTTCACCGAGAGCTGGCCGGCCTTCTTCGCGATGCTGGCCCTGAGCTTCGTGCTGGGCGTGCTCATCATCATCCCGATCGGCGGCGCCGACATGCCGGTGGTGGTGTCCATGCTCAACAGCTACTCGGGCTGGGCGGCGGCGGGCATCGGCTTCTCGCTCAACAACAGCATGCTGATCATCGCCGGCTCGCTGGTGGGCAGCTCGGGCGCGATCCTGAGCTACATCATGTGCAAGGCGATGAACCGGTCGTTCTTCAACGTGATCCTCGGCGGCTTCGGCGGTGATGCCGCCGCAGCGACCGGCGGCGCCAAGGAGCAGCGCCCGGTCAAGAGCGGCAGCCCCGACGACGCGGCGTTCATCCTCGGCAATGCCGAGACGGTGGTCATCGTGCCGGGCTACGGCCTGGCGGTGGCGCGCGCTCAGCATGCGGTGAAGGAGCTGGCCGAGAAGCTCACGCACAAGGGCATCACGGTGAAATACGCGATCCACCCGGTCGCGGGCCGCATGCCGGGTCACATGAACGTGCTGCTGGCCGAGGCCGAGGTGCCCTACGACCAGGTGTTCGAGATGGAAGACATCAACGGCGAGTTCGGCCAGGCCGATGTGGCCATCATTCTCGGTGCCAACGACGTGGTGAACCCGGCCGCGCAGGTGAAGGGCAGCCCGATCTACGGCATGCCCATCCTGGAGGCCTACAAGGCCAAGACGGTGATCGTCAACAAGCGCTCGATGGCGGCCGGCTACGCGGGCCTGGACAACGAGCTGTTCTACATGGACAAGACGATGATGGTGTTCGGCGACGCGAAGAAGGTCGTCGAGGACATGGTCAAGGCGGTCGAGTAGAACGGCCCCGATGGCGAACGAAAGGGCGGCCCGAGGGTCGCCCTTTTTCATGGGCGCCGCGTCACTCGAGCGGGTTTGCGGGCGCCGTCTCTCCTTCGATCTGGATCGCGCCCGCCTCGGGGTCGGTGGGCGAGGTCGTGTTGCCGGCGTCGGCAGGCTGTGCAGCCGGCTCGGGCGACGTGCCGTAGGCCGGCTCCGGTGCACCGGTTTCGAGCAGTTCGGCCGGGCTCGGCTCGGGCGTGCGAGCCAGCGGCGAGTTCGGCGTCACGGAGCCGCTGTTCGAGCCGGGCAACGTGGCGCGCGTGCCGGTGTCGTAGGTCGCTTCCTGGGCGGTGGCAAGGCCGAGGGCGCCGGCGCTGACGAGCGCGGCGAGGGTGGTGCGGATCAGGGGATGGCGGGTCATGTGTCACTCCTCATGGGTTGGCAGAGCCGTGTCGAGAGAGGCCGCGAGGCAAGCCTTGCGGCCCGTGCGCATCGATCGTCGGCGGTGTGGCGTGAGAGGGGCTTTTCGCGGCGCGACTTCTGTAACGCTGCTCGTGTCGGAACGCGGCGGACAGGTGTCGGAGTGCATCAGGAGGCGCTGCGCAGGCTGGCAGCGCAGCCCCACGTGGCTGTAGGACACTCGCCGGGAACCTCGGGGCGGCGCCCCACAATCGGACACAACCGCATGTGCCGCACGAGGCGGCCGTCACGGGTTCGCATAATCCGCACAGGGGCGACACGGAGCTCGCCGAGGACTTTCAGATGCGTGTGCTCATCGTCGAAGACGACCCCCAGCTGGGCGATGCGCTCGCAGCCGGTCTCCGCCAGCTCGGGCAGGCGGTGGATTGGTTCCGCAGCGGCGGTGAAGCGGACGCCGCCCTCGCCAGCGCTCCTTACGATGCGGTCGTGCTCGACCTGGGCCTGCCGGGCGGCGACGGCATGACCTGGCTGGGTCGCTGGCGCACGCGGGGCACGTCGGTGCCGGTGCTGATCCTCACCGCGCGCGATGGTGTCGACCAGCGCATCGCCGGCCTCGACACCGGCGCCGACGACTACCTCATCAAGCCGATCTCGGTTGACGAATTGGCAGCCCGGCTGCGCGCGATGGTGCGCCGTGCCTCGGGCCGGGCCCAATCCACCTGGCGGCATGGCGCGCTCGAATACGACGCGGCCACCAAGTCGGTGCTCTGGAAAGGGCGGCCGGTGGAGCTGACCGCGCGCGAGACGGCCCTGCTGGAAGTGCTGCTCGCGCAACCGCAGCGCGTGCTGTCCAAGGCCTACCTGCAGGAGAAGCTCTACGACTGGAGCGGCGCCGAGCCGGAAAGCAACGCGCTGGAGGTCCACGTGCATCACCTGCGCCGCAAGATCGCGCCGGGCATCGTGCGCACGGTGCGCGGGGTGGGTTATGCGCTCGGGTCGGAGGAGAGCCAATGAGCCTGCAACGGCGGCTGCTGCTCTACCTGCTGCTGAGCGCACCGCTCGTGTGGGCGTTGGCACTGGCCGCGTCCGTCAGGAGCGCGCGGCACGAAGTCGACGAGCTGTTCGATACCGAGATGATCCGTCTCGCCCGCCAGGTGCAGGTCACGCTGGTGTCGACGACGCCGGGTGCGACACCGGCATTGCCGTCGCCTCCGGGCGAGGGCTCGGAAGGCTCGGGCGAGTCCGACGTGCGCGACCTTGCGGTGGCCGTGTGGGACGCGCAGGGCAAGCTGCTGCTGGCCGACCGCGAGGGCGTGCAGCTGGTGCGGCGGCCGGGTGCCTCGGGGTTCGTCGACGAACAGCTCGAGGGTGAGCCGTGGCGGGTGTACTACCTGCAGTCGGCCGATGGTGCGTGGCTGGTTGCCGCCGGCCAGAAGTCGTACGAGCGCGACGAGCTGGTGCTCGACCTCACCGCCAGCCAGGTGGTGCCGTGGTTGCTGGTGTTGCCGGTGCTGCTCGTCGCGATGGCCTGGGGCGTGCGCCGCGCGCTGGCGCCGGTGTACCAGCTGGCGAGCGAGTTGCGCTCGCGCAGCGCGGACGACCTGAAGCCGGTGCCCGAGCAGCACGCGCCTGCCGAACTGAAGCCGCTCGTGCATTCGATGAACGGGCTGTTTCACCGCATCGAGGACACGCTGGCGCGCGAGCGGCGCTTCACGGCCGATGCGGCGCACGAGCTGCGCACGCCGCTCGCGGTGCTGCGGGCGCAGTGGGACGTGGTGCGCCGCGCCGGCAGCGCCGACGAGCGCCGCGACGCCGAAGCGAAGCTGACCGCGGGCATCGACCGCATGGCTCGGCTGGTAGAGCAGATGCTGGCGCTGTCGAGGCTGGATGCGGCGTCGGCCCTGTCGATGACGCGAGACATCGACTGGCATCGGGTCGTGGAGCAGGTGATGAGCGACTGCCTGCCCCTGGCCGAGCGCCGGCACGTCGAGCTGGCGTGCGAGTGGCCCGAGGCGGGCCATCCGCTGCCGCTGCTCGGCGACGAGGCGTTGCTGGTCGTGCTGCTGCGCAACCTGCTCGACAACGCGATCCGCTACGCACCCGAGGGGAGCGGCGTCACGGTGCGTATCGGCACGCAGCAGCTGTCGGTGGAGAACGACGGCGAGCCGCTGACGGCGCAGCAGCTCGCGCGCCTCGGCGAGCGGTTCTATCGGCCCGACGGGCAGGCCGAAGGCGGCAGCGGGCTGGGCGTTTCGATCGCGCAGCGCATTGCGGCGTTGCACGGACTCGAGATCGCCTTCGGCACGCGCGAGCCGGGGCGCGGCACGAGGGTGACGCTGCGCTTCGCGCCGCCGCGCGCGGCCTCGCTCAGCGGGCCTTGATCCTGTCGATCAGCACACGCGCTTCCTCGCGGCGGCCGGTGTCGGCGATGTTGCGCCCGGGTCGCGCCGGCGCCTGCAGCGCCCGCTCGAGATAAGGCAGGGCCGACTCCGGCTGACGCGTCTCGACCAGGTATTCGCCGTAGAAGAAGTTGGGGTCGATCCCTTGCGGGTTGATCGAGAGCGCCTTCTGCAGCAGCTCGCGTGCGCGGGCCTTGTCGCCGAAGCCGATCGGCCAGCCGGGAACCTTGTAATACAGCACGCCGAGGCTGTTGTAGGCCGATCCGTCGAGCGTGTTGCCGTCGATCTCGATCGCCGCCTCGTACAGCGCCTTGGCTTTCTTGGCGAGGCTCAAGGCGCCCAGCCCGCCCTTCTCGCCGGCCCACGAGCTGACGACGATGCCTTCCCACACCAGCGGCTCGGCCCGGCCGGGGAAGGTCTGCGCCACGTCGTGCGCGCGTGCCGCCAGCGCCTCGAAGCGCTTCTCGCGCTCGGCAGCGGGGGTCTGGTAGCGGATCACTTCCCAGTCGTGCTGCAGCCCGGCGATCGCGTTGTCGAGCGTCTCGGCGTGGGCGGGCACCAGACCGGTGGCCGCCGTCATGGCGATCACGATGGCGGCCAGCGCGCGGCGGCGGGTGGTGCGGGTGGCGGGGTGTGAAGTCATCTGTCAGCTCCGAGAGGGGTGTCGGCTCGTGGCGAGCCGGAGGCGGGGTCGGCGGCGGCCAGGCTGTGCTGGTCGAACGCCTTGTCCATCAGGGCGGGGGCCAGGCCGTTCAGCCGCACGGCCCACGCTTCGGGAAAACCGAGGAAGCGCTCGGCCGCCTCGTCCTGCAGCAACCGCAGCAGCGCCTCGGCCACCGTGTCGACGTCGTCCATCGCGGTGCCGGTGCGCTGGTTGTAGTGCTCCACCGCTGCATCGTTGAAGGCGGTGCGCGTGCTGCGCGGGCCGAGGTACTGCACGCGCACGCTGGTGTTGCGCAGTTCGCGCCGCAGCGCCTCCGCAAAGCCGCGCAGTCCGAACTTGCTCGCGCTGTACACGCTGTAGCCCGGCAGCCCGATCCGGCCCAGCACCGAGCCGATGCAGATCACCTGCGCGCGCGCCTGCTCGCACAGGTGCGGCAGCAATGCCTGCGTCAGCAGCATCGGCGCGACGAGGTTGGTGTGCAGGGTCTGGGCCAGACGGGCCGGGTCGGTCGCCACGAGCTGGCCGAAGGCCGGGGCTCCGGCGCCGTGGACGACCACGTTGCAACCCCAGCGCCGGGCGGCATCGGCGAGCGCCGACGCCATGCCGGCATCGCAGAGGTCGGCGGCGTGCCAGTGGGCGTGCAGGCTCGGCCGCGTGCCGCGTTGGGCGTCGAGTTCGCGCACGAGCGCTGACAACCGGCCCGGCGAGCGGCCGTTGAGCAGCACCGACGCGCCCGCGGCCAGCAGCTTGCGCGCAACGGCCTGCCCGATGCCGCCGCTCGCCCCGGTGAGCAGCACACGTGCTTCCTGCGGCTTCATGCAGCAGCCTCCTGCGGCAGCGGCAGGCTGCGGAACACGTCGCCATAGAGCCGGTAGAAGGCGCGCGCCGCGTGCACGATGTCCGCCTGGTCGCGCGGATCGTCGATGCGGTCCATCAGCAGCGCGAAGTGCGCGGTGTGCTCCTGGTCGAGCGTGCCGTGGGAGCGCAGGTAGCTGAAGGCGGCATCGGGCAGTGCCAGACGCTGCTGGATCTGGTCGGCCGCGAGCAGCGCCAGCGACACGCTCGTGCCTTCGAGCACGTGCACCATGCCGAAGAAGCCGAGCGGGTTGCGCCGGGCGATGGTGTCGTAGGCATAGGCCACCATCGTTTCGGTCGCGAGGCCGGGCGGCCCGCTGCGCACGGCGTCTGCGTCGGCGTTGCACGCGCGGATGTCGTCGAGGATCCACTCGTCGTGGCCGCGTTCTTCCTCGACGTATTCGTCCAGCGCGTCGTCGAGCCAGGCATGCCGGGCCGGCAGGGCGGCCTTGCAGGCCTGCAGCAACGGCACCGTGTGACGCACGTGGTGGTAGGCCTCGCGAAGGAAGGCGAGGTAGCTGGGCAGCGACACGTCGCCGCGCAGACACCCCTGGATGATGGGGGCCGACAGCAGGCCGGCGCGGGCGTCGGCCGTGCCGTCGAGCAACTGGGCGTAGAAACTCATCGGGACTCCTGAAGGGGGGAAGGGGTGGCGGACAGCGCATCGGCGTGCATCCGCCCGATGGCCTCCCGTTGCGGGCGGCCATTGGCCGTGGCGAGGCCGCTGCTTGCATCGAAGGGCGCGCGGGCACGGACCCACCGGGCCACGCGGGCGTAGTCGGGCAGCGTGGCGTTGGCTGCGTCGACGGCCGCAGCCAGCGCCGTTTCGTCGACCTGCGGCCCGCTCGCCCACAGCACGGCGCTCAACGCGGGTTGCCCATCGCCGAAGACCACCGCCTGTGCAATGGCGGCTTCGCCACGCAGTGCCGTTTCCACCCATTCGGGCGAGACGTTGCGCCCGAACGCGGTGATGAGCACGTTCTTCTTGCGACCGCGCAGGTGCACGAAGCCGTCTGCATCGACGTGGCCCAGGTCGCCGGTGGGCCACCATGCAGGAGCCGCGCTCAGGTCGCCCAGGTAGCCGCAGAACAGGCTGCCGGCGACTTCGATCTCGCCGTCGGAGGCCATGCGGACGCGCGCGTGCGGCAGCGGGCGGCCGGCGCTGCCGGGCCGGTCGGCGCCGGGCAGGTTGAGCGTCTGCACCGAGGCACCTTCGGACAGCCCGTAGCCCTCGTACGCCGGGATGCCGAGTGCGCGCGCCGCGAGGATCAGCCGTTCGCCCACCGCGGCTCCTCCGACGGCCACGAACCGGAGCGTTGCAGGAGCGCGCTGGGCGGTGGTGTGCAGGTATGCGGTCCACGCGCGCAGCATCTGCGGCAGCAGAATGAGGCTGTGCGGTTCATGGCGCACCACCGCGGCGTGGAACAGTGCTGCATCGAAGCTCGACGATCCGACCAGGCCCAGTTGCTGCAGCGGCCGCACCAGGCAGGTCGCGCTGTGCGCCAGGGGCGCCATCAGGCCGGCGAGGTTCTCGAGCAGCACCGCGAACGGCAACGCGCACAGGTGCCGTTCGATGCCCAGCGGCGCCATCGCCTGGATCAGGCCATCGCGGGCGCGCAACAGCGCGTCCTGGCTCAGGCATACGCCCTTGGGCGTGCCCGTGGTGCCCGACGTGAACGTGATCTTGGCCGTTGCCGGGGGCAATGGAACGGGGACCGAGGGCAACTGCAGCCACACGAGCGGTGCACCGGCCACATCGCACGCCTGCGCGGGAGCCTGCGGCCACTTCGCCGCGAGCGGCGGCCAGGTCAGCAGGGTGTCCACCCCGGCGAGCGCGAGGGCATGCATGAGCTGCTCTGCGCTGAAGAACAGCGGCAACGGCACATGCACCACACCGGCCTCGACGGCGGCCAGGTCGGCCACTACCCAGGCGCGCGAGTTGTCGAGAAAGGTCGCGAGCACGCGGGTGCGGCGCTTGTGCAACTCGGTGGCGAGCGCATCGACCTGCTGCTGCAGTTCGGCGCGGCTCCAACCCCTGCGGCCGTCGTGCAGGGCCAGGGCGGGCGCGCTCATGAAGACTCCCCGGCACGCAGCGGACGCGAGGCCAGCCGGTGCAGGGCCTGCATCAGGTGACCCGCCAGCACCAGCGGCCGGTGGTCGTAATAGCTTCCCCAGTGCGCGGCTTCCGCGCCGAGCACCGAGGGATCGGCCGTGCCCAGCGTAACCGGCGCAACGCCGATGCGCGAGAACAGGTGCCGCAATTCCTCGGTCAGCGTGCCCACCACCCACTGGAAGCCGTGGCCGGCCAGGTGCGGGGCCAGCAGGAAGATCAACCGGCGGCCCTCGCCGGCGCGCTCGGCCGCCAGGTGCCCGACCTCGACGATGGCCGCGCGCCGTGCAGTGGCCAGCCCGTGCTGCTGGAGCGCCGATTCGACCGGCGCCTGCAGGTAGCGCTCGAGAAACAGCGGCGCTTCGTCAGCCCGGCGATAGCCTGCGGCAGCCGCCAGGCCGTGTTCGTCGTCGAGGCTGACGAGGGCCGGCGCGAACTGCTGCACCGCCGCGCCATATCGGCGCGCGTAGACGCGCCGGATGAAGTCCTCGACCTCCCGGCGGCGCGGCGAGTCGGGCAGGTGCACCGTGAGGCGCCGGGTCGGCAGGCTGCGATCGGCGGGGCGAACAGCAGCAGGCGCACCGTCAGGCGCGGGCAAAGCCATGAGCATGGGCCATCCTCGGTAAGGCCCGCACGGGGTGTGCGGGCCGTTTCGGGGGCCATGTTCTGCAGGGTCGATTAACGCTGCCTTAAGCGCTCGACGGGCCGCGCTCCTCGGCGTGAGGAATCAACACGGCCGCGTCCTGGCCGGCCGCGATGCTGCCGCCCTCGCGGCACGACAGGCGCCACACCTGCCCCGCGCACGGCGCGTGCACCGTGAACTCCATCTTCATCGACTCGACGATGACCAGCGGCTGCCCTTCGTCGACCTGTGCGCCTTCGGACACGAGCAGCTTCCACACGCTGCCCGGCACCGGGCTGCATACCGCCCGCGCGCCGGCGGGGAGGTCGCTCGCAGTCGGCGGCAGCGTCGTGGATTCGTCGCTCACGTACTCGGCCTGTCCCGCGGCTCGCCAGCGCTCGCGTTCGGCCTCGAACGCTGCCTGCTGTGCGGCCTTGAAGGCGGCGATCGACGCCGCTTCGTCATGCAGGAAGCGCTGGTACTCGCGCAGGCTGAACTGGCCGTGTTCGATGCGCAGCCGGTAACGCCCTGCGGGGAAGTCGCGGCGGATGCGCGCGAGCTCTTCTTCGCTGACCGGGTAGAAGCGGATCTGGTCGAAAAAGCGCAGCAGCCAGGGCTTGCCGGGCTCGAACTCCAGCGCGCCGTCGCGCGCATCGCGCCAGCGGTTCCACATCTGCAAGGTGCGGCCGACGAACTGGTAGCCGCCCGGGCCTTCCATGCCGTAGACGCACAGGTAGGCGCCGCCGATGCCCACCGCGTTCTCGGGCGTCCAGGTGCGCGCGGGGTTGTACTTGGTGGTGACGAGCCGGTGGCGCGGATCGACCGGCGTCGCCACCGGCGCGCCGAGATAGACGTCGCCCAGCCCGAGCACCAGGTAGCTGGCATCGAACACGATGCGCTGCACGTCGTCGATCGACTCCAGGCCGTTGATGCGGCGGATGAACTCGATGTTGCTCGGGCACCAGGGCGCGTCAGGGCGCACCGACTGCATGTACTTCTCGATCGCCAGCCGCGTGCTCGGGTCGTCCCATGACAGCGGCAGGTGCACGATGCGCGACGGCACGGTCAGGTCGTCGATGGTGCCGAGCGACGCATCGCCATCGAGGATGGCGTCGATCAGCTGCGCACGTGGCAGGCGCTGCGGGTCGAAGTGCACCTGCAGCGAGCGGATGCCCGGCGTCAGGTCGACGATGCCGGGCAGCGCGGCCCGGCGGGCTCGCAGCGCTTCCATCAGCGCATGCACGCGCAACCGCAAGGCGATGTCGAGCTGCAACTCGCCCAGTTCGACCAGCAGGTAGCGGTCGCCGGCCTGGCGGATCACGAGCGCAGGGCGTTGGTCTTGCGCCGGCCTGTGCGCAAGCACCGGCGAGCCGATCGGGCCGTCGTGCATGCGGTGTTCGCGGCGCGGCTGCTGCAGCGTGGCGATCCAGTGCTCTTGTGCCGTCTGCAGCGCCAAGGCGGTGTCGGCATCGACGCACCGGAAGCGCACGGTGTCGCCCGGCCGCAGCTGCCCCAGCTTCCAGCGCTCGGCCGCCACCACCACCGCAGGGCAGACGAATCCGCCGAGGCTGGGCCCATCGGGCCCCAGGATCACCGGCATGTCGCCGGTGAAGTCGATCGCGCCGATCGCGTAGGCGTTGTCGTGGATGTTGGACGGGTGCAGCCCGGCCTCGCCGCCGTCGTGCCGCGCCCATTGCGGCTTCGGCCCGATCAGGCGCACGCCGGTGCGGCTGGAGTTGTAGTGCACCTGCCAGTCGGTCGTGAAGAAGGTGGCGATGTCGCCGTCGGTGAAGAAGTCCGGTGCGCCGTGGGGGCCGTACAGCACCGCGATGTCCCAGTGATGTGCATAGGCCGGTTGCTGCGCGGCGACCATCGCTGCGGCCGGTGCGCCGCTGCTGTCGCGCCCCACATGCAGCAGGTCGCCGGTGCGCAACGTGCGCCCGGCATGCCCGCCGAACTGGCCGAGCGTGAAGGTGGCCCGGCTGCCCAGGTAGGCCGGCACGTCGATGCCGCCGCGCACCGCAAGGTAGCTGCGCGCGCCGGCATCGGCGATGGTGCCCAGGCGCAGCACGCTGCCGGCGGTGACGGCCACCGGTTGCCACATCGGCAGCGGCTGGCCGTCGAGCGATGCGTCCATAGTCGCGCCGCACAGCGCTACGGTGGCGTCGCCATGGAAGCGCAACACCGGCCCGCTCAGCGTGCATTCCAGCCCCGCGGCATGCGGCGCGTTGCCGACCAGCCGGTTGGCGAGCCGGAAGGCGAGGTCGTCCATCGGGCCGGACGGCGGCACGCCGACATCCCAGTAGCCCAGCCGGCCCGGGTGGTCCTGCACGGTGGTCTGCACGCCGGGCTCGAGCACTTCGAAGGCTTGCGGCCGATAGGCGAATTCGGCCAGCGTGCGGGTCACGATGCGACCGGAGGCAAAGCTCTCGTCGGCAGTGATCGCGCGCAGGTAGCCCAGGTTGGTCTCGATGCCGGAAAGCTGCGTGCCGGCGAGCGCCGCGCGCAGCCTGTCGACCGCCTGCGAGCGATCGCCCGCCTGCACGATCAGCTTGCCGATCATCGGGTCGTAGTGCGACGGCACCTCGGTGCCGGTGGCGACCCAGGTTTCCACGCGCACGCCTTCGGGCCACACCACCTGCGTCAGCAAGCCGGCGCAGGGCTGGAAGTTGCGGGCCGGGTCTTCGGCATACAGCCGCACCTGGATCGACGCACCGCGAGGCGTCGGAGCCTGCAGCGGCCAACGGTCGCCGCGCGCGAGCCGGACCATCCACTCGACGAGGTCGATGTCCGTCACCTCCTCGGTCACGCCATGCTCCACCTGCAGCCGCGTGTTCACTTCGAGGAAGTAGAACGCGCCGGTGTCTGCATCGAGCACGAACTCGACCGTGCCGGCTGAACGGTAGTTCACGGCGCGGCCCAGGCGCACTGCGGTGTCGTGCAGTGCGCTGCGTGTGGCATCGCTCAGGTGCGGTGCCGGCGTTTCCTCGATCACCTTCTGGTTGCGCCGCTGCGCGGAGCAGTCGCGTTCGCCGAGCGCCACCACCTCGCCGTCGCCGTTGCCGAACAGCTGCACCTCGATGTGGCGCGCGCGTTCGACGAACTTTTCCAGGTACAGCCCGGCGTCCTTGAAGTTCGCGCGTGCGAGGCGTTCGACCGCTTCATATGCGGGCGCGAGTTCGGCATCGCTGCGGATCAGCCGCATGCCGATGCCGCCGCCGCCCGCGGTGCTCTTGAGCATCACCGGGTAGCCGATGCGCGCGGCTTCGCGCTGCGCGTCGGCGAGGTCCTGCAGCAGGCCGCTGCCCGGCAGCAGCGGCACGTCGTGCGCCTGCGCGAGTTCGCGCGCGGTGTGCTTCAAGCCGAAGGCGCGCATCTGCCGAGCGGTGGGGCCGATGAAGGCGATGCCGGCCTGCTCGCACGCTTCGGCGAACGCGGGGTTCTCGGAGAGGAAGCCGTAGCCGGGGTGGATGGCGCCAGCGCCGGTCTCCTGCGCGGCGGCCAGGATGCGCGTGGCATCGAGGTAGCTCTGCGCAGCCGGGGCTGGGCCGATGCACACGGCGGCGTCGGCCATCGCCACGTGCAGCGAATCGGCATCGGCCTCGGAGTAGACCGCGACCGAGCGCAGCCCCATGCGGCGCAGCGTGCGGATGATGCGGCAGGCGATGACGCCGCGGTTGGCGATCAGGACGGTGTCGAACATGGGGGTCGGGCCTCGGGCAGGTCGTCCTGCCGCAAACGGTCGCGGGCGCCGCGGGTCGTCCCGCGGCGTGGGTCAGTTCCAGACCAGCAGGCGGATCGGCGTCGGGTTGTAGGCGTTGCAGGGGTTGTTCAGCTGCGGGCAGTTGGAGATCAGCACCACCACGTCCATCTCGGCGCGCATCTCCACGTACTTGCCGGGCGCCGAGATGCCGTCGGCGAACTGCAGATGCCCGTCGGGCGTGACCGGCACGTTCATGAAGAAGTTGATGTTGGGTGCGATGTCGCGCTTGCCCATGCGGCGCTCGCTGGCCTCGCGGCAATGGCACACCGCGTACAGGAAGCTGTCGCGGCAGCTGTGCATCGGCCGCTTGTCGAGCGCGTAGCGCGTGGTGTTGCTCTCGGCCGAGCAGGCGCCGCCCAGCGTGTCGTGGCGGCCGCAGGTGTCGGCCGTCAGCGTCAGCATCGGCCGGCCTTCGCTCGAATAGAGCACGCTGCCCGCGCTCAGGTACAGGCACGCGTTGCGCGCGACCGTGTCGGCCGCGCTGTAGCGCTCCTCGGGGTCGTCGGCGCTGTAGAACAGCGTGTCGACCGCCTGGTTGCCTTCGAGGTCGAGGATGCGCAAGGTCTGGGCGCGGCGCACGGTGGTCATCCACGGTTCGCCGGCGGGGCAGATCTGGTCGAGCACGGCGGTGGCGGGGTCGAGCGGGCTTTCGACGAGTGGCATGGTGGCTCCTTCAGACGGCGAGGTAGCGCTCGGTGTTGACGAAGGCACGCTGGTTCTGCGGGCAGCTGTTGCGGCACTCGTCGTCGGCCGCTGCCGGATCGCCACGCCAGGCCGAAAGCCGCACGCCGGCCGGTGCATAGACGGGCTTGGGGTCGAGCGGGTGCGGTGCGGTCGACAGCACGACGATGCAGCTCATCTCGAAGCGCAGTTCCACCGCGTCGCCCTCGCGGCTGTGGCCGCTCACGTAGTGCAGGCGGCCGGCTTCGTCGGGCACCGCCTTGCTGAAGAAGTTGACGGTCGGCACCAGGTCGCGCTTGCCCAGCCCCCACTTGCCCAGCTCGATCAACAGCCCGTCGCGGCCGTTGCGGTGCATCGCGTTGCGGTGTTCCTGGTAGCGCTTCTCGCCGTACTTCGCGCGCACCATGGCGGCGTCGCTGACGCCGCACCAGGTGTCGTGCCAGCCGACCGTGTCGCTGACGATGGAGCACAGCACGCGGCCCATGTCGGACTGGCACGTGTGGCCGCGCGTCAGGAAGGCGGTGTGCTGCGACTTCAAGGTGTCGGGCATGTTGTAGCGCTCGAGCCGCTCTTCGTGGTTGAAGCACAGCACCGAGGCGTTGGTACCGCCTTGCAGGTCGGTCAGGCGCAGCACGGTGCCGCGCCTCAGCAGGCCGGACCAGTGGTGGCCGCCGGGGACGATCTCGTCCCACAGCAGGCGTGCCGGTTCGATGGGGGGCAGGGTCATGTCATCTCCTGGTGTCTCGTCAGGACGCGACGCCGCGCGTCAGCCGTTCGAGCTGTTCGAGGTCGGTCTTGATGCCGCAGGTCTCGCGGATGCGGTCGAGGATCTCGGCCTTCAGCCGGATGAACTCGGGCGCGAGCTTCATGTCCTGCGTGCGGGTGGTGGGCAACGGCACGTCGTAGACGGTGTCGATGCGGCCGGGCCGCGGTGCCATCAGCACCACGCGGTGGCCGAGGTAGATCGCCTCTTCCACGTCGTGCGTGACGAACACGATGGTGGGCCGCTCGAGCCGGTGCAGGTAGAGGATCAGGTCATGCATCACCTCGCGCGTCTGCGCGTCGAGTGCGCCGAAGGGCTCGTCCATCAACAGGATCTGCGGCCGGCCCATCAGCGCGCGGGCGATCGCCACGCGCTGCTGCATGCCGCCCGAGAGCTGGTTGGGGTAGGCCGATGCGACCGTGGCGAGGCCCATCAGCTGCAGCAGGGCGTCGGCACGGCCACTGGCCGCTTCCACATCCGCGCTGGTGCGGCCTCGCGTGTGAGCCGCCAGCTGCCGGTTGAACTTGATGTTGTCGGTCACCGTCAGCCACGGGTAGAGGCTGTAGTGCTGGAACACCATGGCCCGGTCGCGACCCGGCCCGGCGATCGGGCGGCCGTCGACCAGCACATCGCCGCGGCTGTGGCGTTCCAGCCCCGCGAGCGTGCGCAGCAGCGTGGACTTGCCGCAACCCGAGGCCCCCACCAGCGTGACGAACTCGTTGTCGGCGATGCGCAGGTTCACGTCCTGCAGCGCGGTGGTGCGCGGCTCGTGCTCGCCGAAGAACTTCCACAGCGCGCGGCATTCGATGCGGGGGTTCATCCGTGCCTCGCTTGCAGCCATGGGAAGGCGCGGCGGTGCAGCCACCGGAAGCCCTGGTCGATCGCCAGCCCGATGAGCCCGATCAGCAGGATGCCGGCGAAGATCTTGTCGGTCTGCAGGAAGCGCTGCGCCTTCAGGATCGCGAAGCCCAGGCCCGAGTTGGCGGCCACGAGTTCAGCCACCACCAGGTAGGTCCAGGCCCAGCCCATCGTGATGCGCAGCGTGTCCATCAGCGCGGGCTTGGCCGACGGCACGATGACCTTCTCCAATACCTCCAGGCGCGTGGCACCCATCGTCTGAGCGGCCTCGATCTGCGGCATCGGCACGCGGCGCACGTCCTCGGCCACCATCAGCACCATCTGGAAGAACGTGCCGATGAAGATGATCGCCACCTTGGCACCTTCGTCGATGCCGACCCACAGCATTACCAGCGGGATGAAGGCGACGGCCGGCATGTAGCGGATGAAGTCGGTCAACGGCTCCAGCAGCGCCTGCACTGCGCGCCAGGTGCCGATGAACAGCCCCAGCGGCACGGCGATCACGGCCGAGAGCGCCCAGCCGGCCACCACACGGTAGGTGCTGATCCACATGTCGCCGAGCAGGTCGTCTTCGGTGAGCCAGTTGCCGATGCGCTCCAGCACCTGCCGGGGGCCCGGCAGGAAGACCGGGTCCATGCGGCCGCTGGCCGCAAGCGCCGCCCACAGCACGAGCGGCGTCGCCAGGCCCGCGGCGGCGAGCAGCCAGTACGCACGGGCAGGGATCGCCTGCCGGATGCCCCACATCAGCGCCTCACTTCAGGCCGTCGAGGGCTTCGATCAGCAGCGAGCCGTCGATGCCCTTGGCCGCGTCGGGCTTGCCGTCGATCAGCTTGTGCTCGGAGAGGAAGCCGGCGATGGTCGGTGCCACGGCGGCGAGCGACTGCGGCTGCGCGGCATCGAACGCCGCGCGGTTGGCGGCCGCGTCGAAAAAGCGGGTGCCGGGCAGGAAGACCTGGTACTCGGCCGGCTTCATGCCCACCACCTTGGACATGATCTTCGCGGCCTCGGCCGGCTGCTCGCGGATGAATTTCTCGGTGTCGAACCAGGCGCGGATCATGCCGACCAGGTCTTTGCGTTTGGCCTGGATGGCCTTGTCCTGCGCCACCAGCAGGTCGGGGATCAGGCCGGGCATGTCTTTGGAGGTGAACAGCGCGCGACCCTTGCCGCTGGCCTGAATCTGGTTGACCCACGGGTTCCAGACCACCGCGGCATCGACGCGCCCGCTCATGAAAGCCGCGGCGGCATCGCCGGCCGCGAGGTTCACGATCTTCACGGCCGACGGCTTCATGCCGTTTTTCGTGAGCGCGGTGGCGAGCACGAAGTGCGAGATGCTGTACTGCTCCAGTGCGATCGACTTGCCCTTGAGGTCGGCGAAGCCCTTGATCTTCGGGCTCACCATCAGCGCGTCGTTGCCGGCCGAGTTGTCGTTGACGAGCACGGCCTTCAGCGGCAGGCCCTTGGCGAGCGGGCCGAGCGTGTCGGACCAGGTCTGCGAGTTTGCGTCGAGCTGGCCCGAGGACAGCGCGCTGATCGAATCGGTGTAGTTGGCGAACCAGACGAGCTTGACGTCGGCGCCATGCTTCTTGAAGTAGCCCTTCTGCTCGGCGACGTACCACGCCACCCAGCCGGGCCAGTCCGACACGCCCACCTTGAGTTCGGCCGCCGCGGGCCGTGGCAGCAGGGCGGCGCACGCCACCAGCAAGGCACCGCACCAGGCGGCGAGGCGGCGCGACGGCGCCGATGAGACCGGGGAAGAGAACACACGCATCACAGGCTCCTTGAGCAGCGGTTCGGGCATGGTCGAGAGGCGCTTGCAAACGAAGCGAACCTCCCGGGCTTTTGTCCCGCCGTGGAGCCTGGGCCGGTAGATGCCGGCAGCACAGGCCGGTGGCTCTCGGACCAGCCACCCCGCATTGCGCGAGGCCGGAACCCTAGCCACCCTTCTAAGAAGCGTTGCTGCATGCAATCGCCCCTCTCGGTGGAGGCAGAAAGCAAGGTCGGTGCCAAGACCGGCTCCGCGCCGTTGCAGCCTGCGCACCCCGGCGCCCACCCTTGTTCCGGGCGTGCCGCAGCGCAGTGTCGTGGTCAGCGCCACCGTCGCCAGGAGCACTGTGCGAGGGCGATGGTGCACCGCGGCGGTGCCAGGTGCCCGGCCACGGGGCGGTGCGTCAGTCGCGCACGCGACATCGAGCCCGCGTGCTCTGGGGAGGCCGCTCTAAGTCTCGCTATCGAAACACCTGATGCGTTTGCCGTCAGCGTTCCGTCAGAATCGCGGCTCTTAGCGGAGAACTGGATGAACAAGGTTTGGCTCAAGCACTACCCCGAGGGCGTTCCTCACGAGATCGACCCGGATCAGTACCCCTCGCTGGTGGCGTTGCTGGAGGAAAGCTTCCAGAAGTACCGCGACCGCGCCGCGTACAAGTTCCTGGGCAAGACCATCACCTTCGGGCAGGTTGACGACCATTCGCGTGCTTTTGCTGCCTATCTGCAGAGCCAGGGCCTCGAAAAGGGCGATCGCGTCGCGATCATGATGCCCAACGTGCCGCAGTACCCGATTGCCGTGGCCGGCATCCTGCGCGCCGGCATGGTGGTGGTGAACGTCAACCCGCTGTACACCCCGCGCGAGCTGGAGCATCAGCTGAAGGACTCCGGCGCCAAGGCCATCGTCATCATCGAGAACTTCGCGAAGACGCTGCAGGAGTGCCACGCGCACACGCCGACCAAGAAGGTGATCCTCACGTCGATGGGCGAGCTGCTCGGGCTGAAGGGGCTGATCGTCAACTACGTCGTGCGCAACGTGAAGAAGATGGTGCCGGCGTTCAGCCTGCCCGGCGCGGTGCGCTTCAAGGAAGCGCTCTCCGCCGGCCGCGGCGCGCCGTTCCGCAAGCCCGAGATCAAGCGCGACGACATCGCGGTGCTGCAATACACGGGCGGCACCACCGGCGTCAGCAAGGGCGCGGTGCTGCTGCACCGCAACGTGATTGCCAACGTGCTGCAGTCCGAGGCCTGGAACAGCCCGGCGATGAAGAAGGTGCCGGTGGGCGAGCAGGTGGTGACGATCTGCGCGCTGCCGCTCTATCACATCTTCGCGTTCACCGTGAACATGATGCTGTCGATGCGCATCGGCGGCTGCAACGTGCTGATCCCCAACCCGCGCGACATCCCCGCGGTGCTCAAGGAGTTGTCGCAGCACAGGTTCCACAGCTTCCCGGCGGTCAACACCTTGTTCAACGCGCTGGCGCACCACCCCGACTTCAACACCGTCGACTGGAGCAGCCTGTCGCTCAGCGTGGGCGGCGGCATGGCCGTGCAGCAGGCCACCGCCAAGCTGTGGCTCGAGAAGACGGGCTGCCCGATCTGCGAGGGCTACGGCTTGTCCGAAACCTCGCCGTCGGCCAGCTGCAACCCGACCGACAGCAAGGCCTACACCGGCACCATTGGGCTGCCGATCCCGTCCACGGAGTTCAAGCTGCTCGACGACGAAGGCAACGACGTGCCGATCGGCACGCCCGGCGAGATCTGCATCCGCGGCCCGCAGGTGATGGCCGGCTACTGGCAGCGCCCCGACGAGACGGCCAAGGTGATGACGGCCGACGGCTACTTCCGCACCGGCGACATCGGCACGATGGACGAGCGCGGCTACTTCAAGATCGTCGACCGCAAGAAGGACATGATCCTCGTGTCCGGCTTCAACGTGTACCCCAACGAGGTCGAGGACGTGGTCACCCAGATGGACGGCGTGCTCGAATGTGCCGCCGTCGGCGTGCCGGACGAGAAATCCGGCGAGGCCGTGAAGCTGGTGATCGTGCGCGACAACCCCCAGCTGACGGAGGCCGAGGTGCGCGCCTACTGCGAGCAGAACCTCACCGGCTACAAGCGCCCGAAGATCATCGAGTTCCGCACCGAACTGCCCAAGACGCCGGTCGGCAAGATCCTGCGGCGCGAGCTGCGCAACAAGTAAGCGCCTGCACCAACTCGCTCGCGCAGCCCCCGATCGCGGGAACGGGCCTGATGGCAACATCGGTCCGTTTTTCTTTTCGTGGAGCACACCCGAGATGACCCGTATCGCGATCATGGCGGCGATGCACGAGGAGCTGGCCGCGCTGCTGGCGCTGATGCCGGACGAGCACAAGGAAACGGTCGCCGGCCGCGAGTTCTGGGTGGGCCATCTCGACGGGCAGGAGGTGGTGGCCGTGCTGTCGCGCATCGGCAAGGTGGCCGCCGCCACCACGGCGACCTTGCTGGCGGAGCGGTTCCGTGTCGGCGAGTTGCTGTTCACCGGCGTGGCGGGCGGGCTGGGTGACGGCGTGCAGGTCGGTGACGTGGTGGTGGCCGACACGCTGCTGCAGCATGACCTCGATGCGTCGCCGATCTTCCCGCGTTGGGAAGTGCCGCTCTACGGGCGCGCGCGCTTCGAGACCGACGCGACCATGAACGCGAGGTTGCGCAACGCGGCCGCGCAGGTTCTGGATCAGGCCGCGCTGCACCTGGGCGCGGACACCCTGTCGGCATTCGGCATCGCGCGGCCTGCGCTTCATGCCGGACTGGTCATCAGCGGCGACCGGTTCGTCAGCACGGCCGGCGAAAGCGCGGCGCTGCGATCGGCGCTGCCCAGTGCGCTGGCGGTGGAAATGGAAGGGGCCGCCGTGGCGCAGGTCTGCCACGACATGGGCGTGCCGTGCGCCGTGCTGCGCACCATTTCCGACCGCGCCGACGACACGGCGCATCTCGATTTCAACGCCTTCATCCGCGACATCGCCAGCCGCTACAGCGCGGCCATCGTCCGCGCCTATCTGCGCCGTTGATCGGCCGGCACGCCATATCGGCAATCCTGCACGCCGCGCCGGCGCAAGTCCGTGCGGAGAACGGCCGTTTCCTCTTTCATAGCCGCATGGAACCGGGATCTCGCCTTTTTCAAATGCGCATCCCCTTGGTCGTGGGGTGGCCCGTCGACAAAGCGTGAACTGGTTCTCTATTTGCTGAAGTTGTGATGCCGCCGGTCCCTGGAACTGCACCGTTCCTCGGAATCAGTGCGGCGCCAATGGGAAAATGGCCCACGATGCTTCTGCAGTTTGTCGCACATACCGAGCGCACCATGCCCAGACCCTCCAAAGGCTTCACGTTGATCGAGTTGATGATCGCTGTGGCGATCGTCGCGATCCTCGCTGCCGTGGCCTACCCCTCCTACAAGGAGCACGTGCTTCGCTCGAACCGGGCGGCGGCGCAGGCCGTGCTGCTTGACGGCGCTGCCAAGCAGAAGCAGCTCCTGCTGGACACGCGCAGCTATGCCGCCGACTGGGCCGCACTCGGCGTGCTCGTTCCGGCCGACGTGGAGCGCAATTACGAATTCGATGTCGACGAGGACGGGTCCGTTTCCGCCGCGCCCGAGGGCAGCCAGAGCGACGACAGCTGCGGCACCCTGGGCGTCAGCAGTACCGGCGCCAAGACGCCGACCACCGACCGCTGCTGGTGAACGGAGGCGCCGCGATGACCCGCCGTCCCTGCACCCAATCCGGCTTCACGCTCATCGAGCTGATGGCGGTGGTGACCGTGGCAACCATCCTGGCACTCGTGGCCGCGCCGGCCTTCACCGACCTGATCGCGTCGACCCGCGCGCGTTCTGCCGCCTCGGCCCTGCAGGACAGTCTCTGGCTGGCCCGCAGCGAAGCCATCAAGCGCAACCGCTCGGTCGGCTTCACGCTCGCATCGATCGAAGACGGCTGGACCATCGTCCTGGTCGACGATCCCGATACGGTGCTGCTGCAACAGGACGGCTTCTCCGGGTTGCAGGTGTCCATCAGCGGTGACGCCGAGAGCGTGGAGTTCGAATACAACTCGCAGGGGCGGCTGGTCAACGGGGTTGCGGCCGTCAAGCTCACGGTGTCCGGCACCGACGGCAGCGGCAGCCGCTGCATCAAGTTCGATGCCGCAGCCCGGCCGAAGATGCTGAGGGGGGCCTGCACATGAACGCCGCCGCTCGCCGCCAGCTGGGCTTCTCGCTCATCGAGGTGCTGGTCACCATCCTCGTGCTGTTGATCGGGCTGCTCGGCATGTTCGGCCTGCAAAGCCGGGCCACGGTGGTCGAGATCGAGGCCTACCAGCGCGCACAGGCGCTGGCCTTGCTGAAGGACATGGAGTCGCGCATCCGCACCAACCGCGCGCAGTTCGACACCACGTTCCGAGAGGGCTACGCCGATGCCGCCGATCCGGCCGTGTTCGGCACCGGCTCCGAGGTCGACTGCGAAGGCGCCACCGGTGCGCTGCGCGAGGTCTGCCAGTGGAGTGACTCGCTGCTCGGTGCGGCGGAAACCGCCGCCGGCGCGAATACCGGCGCGATGATCGGCGCCCGGGGCTGCGTGCTGGCGCAGGCGCTGCCGGCCGAAGATGCGGTGGCCGAGTTCTTCGTCGTGGTGGTGTGGCAGGGCATGTCCGCCACGGCCGACCCGCCCGACGGCACGCCTGGCGACACGTGTGCCGGCGACGTGAACTACGGTACCGGCCTGCGCCGGGCGGTCAGCTCGCGCGTGCTGGTGCCCAAGCTGGAGGGATGAGATGCTCCACGCCACTCCCGCCTCGGTGCGCCGCACCACGATCCGTCGCCGTTCCCGCGGTCTGACGCTCGTCGAGCTGATGGTGGCCCTCGCATTGGGCCTCGTGCTGCTGGCTGCGCTGGTCACCCTGTTCGTCAACACCAGCGGTGCCCGCCGCGAGCTCGACCGCTCTGCCGAATTGCAGGAGTCGGGCCGCTACGCGCTCGAGTACCTGCGCGACGAGCTGGCGCATGCCGGTTTCTACGGGCCGCTGGTCAGTGTCAGCGGCACCACCGATGAACCGTGCACGACCGACATCACCAAATGGCGCGACTCGCTGGCGCTCCACGTGCGCGGCAGCAACCAGGACGACGCAAGCACGCTGTTCTCGTGCCTAGGCACCGCACGCAAGGACGGCACCGACGCGGTGTTCATCCAACGTGCCGCCACCTGCGCCGCCGGCGACACCGGGTGCGATGCCCTCACCGAAGGCGTGCCCTACCTGCAGGTCTCGGGCTGCGGCGACGAATACTCGACCACGCCCTTCGTCGCCGAGGTCGCGACGACGAGCGACGAGGACTCGCCCTTCGTGCTGCGCACCAAGGAATGCGTGGTCAGCAAGACCGCGCCGGTGCGCCGCTTCATCCGGCGCATCTTCTACGTCGGCACCGACGACGGGCTGTATTACGTCGATGTCGGCACCACCGCGGTGGGCGACCCGGTGCTGATCACCAGCGGGGTCGAGAACCTGCAGTTCGAGTACGCGCTCGACACCGACGGCAACGCCGCGCCCGACACCTACGACTCCGACCCCACGGCCTGGTCCGACGTGATCGGCGTGCGCCTGTGGGTGCTCGCCCGCTCGGAGGAAGAGGGATCGCGTGCCGAGGCCAAGAGCTTCGCGATGGGCGACGTCTCGGTGTCGCCCGCTTCGACGGATCGCTACAAGCGCCACGTCTTCTCGAGTTTCGTCACCTTCATCACGCCCCAGGGAATCCGGGAGTAGCGCCATGCACAGGATCCAACAACTGCACCGAAGGGCGCCGGGAAGGCGCCACCAGCAGGGCGCCGTGCTGATCGTCGGGCTGATCATGCTGCTGCTGGTCACGTTGATCGCCGTGGCGGCGATCCGCATGTCGACCACGCACGTGCAGGTGGTGGGCAACGAGCAGTTCAAGGCCGAGGCCGTGAATGCGGCCAACTACGCGCTGGATCTCGTCATCAACAACGAGGACTTCACCGAGATCGACCTGTCCGCCAACCCGGTCACCGTGAACGTTGCCGGCGATGGAGACGAAGGCGTCTCGATGGTCGTGCAGTACAGCGACCCCGAGTGCTCGCGCTACCGGTTCATCAAGAAGAGCGAGCTGGTCAAGCGCGAAGAGAGCGGCACGGAGTACGTCTACACCGTCGACGAAGACGACGCTGGTTGCATCACCGGCGTGCCGTCCACCGGCGTGACGATCGTCAACGCCGCCGTGTCCGGCAGCATCGAAGACAACTCGCTGTGCGTGACCACCTTGTGGGACGTGTCCGCCAGCGTCGAAGACGCGCAGACCGGCGCCTCGGTCACCGTGAACCAGGGCATCGAAATGCGCATGGAAATCACCGAGGCCGAGAACAAATGCGAGTGAGAGGCGCCCTGCGCACGAAGGAGACCCCCATGCAAGCAACTGCCCGCCTCGCGCGCACTGCCTGGTTGCCGCTGGCTTTGGCCGCGCTGCTGCTGGCGGCCGCCGTGCTGCCGTCGTCGCCCGCCAAAGCGGAGGACATCGACCTTTACACCCTGGGCAGCGGCGAGAGTACGGCGCCCAACGTGCTGTTCCTGCTCGACAACACGTCCAACTGGTCGGCGAACAACCAGGCGTGGTCCAAGGCCTCGGTCTCAACCAAGTGCAGTGGCGACGCCACGTGTCTCGGGTATGTCGATGAGGTGTTTGGCGCCGAGACGTCGCTCAAGCAAGGCCAGGTGGAGCTGCGTGCGCTGAAGCTCGTCATCGACAAGCTGATCTGCTCCGAGGACGCGGATGCCGAACCGGCCGTGAACATCGGCCTCATGCTGATGAGTGCCAACAAGGGCTCGATCAGCGGTGCCGACAACTCGTGGGTCGGCGGCTGGATCCGCAAGGCCGTCGGTTCCGACTGCACCAGCCTGAAGGAAGCCCTCGACGACATCGACGAGCAGATCACGGCACCAGCCTACAAGGCCGCCTCGAACGCCAACTACGGCGGCGCGATGTTCGAGGCCTTCAAGTACTTCGGCGGCTACACCAACCCGGCCAATGCGCCGAGCGGATCCGCCGGCACGCCGGTGAGCATTTCGGCTTTCGGCCCGGATCGTTACACGGCCGCGTACGCGCACGAGGACGGCGACGCATTCACCTCCGCGGGCAAGACGACCTACCAGAGCCCGATCACGGACGCCTGCGGCAGCAACTACCTCGTGCTCGTCGGCAACGGATTCCCCAACCTCGAGGTGGAGGACAACACGGCGCCGAAGTACGACAAGATGCTGAAGAACCTGGGCTACGCGGGCACCGGGCAGGTGACGGCAACGGCTGCCAACAAGATGCGCTATGCCGACGAGTGGGCGCAGTTTCTCGCCAACACCGACGTGCATGAGACGGACGGCCAGCAAACCGTGGTGACCTACGCCGTCAACGTGTACAACGCCCAGGAAAACGCCGACCAGACGGAGCTGTTAACCAGCATCGCCAAAGTGGGCGGGGCAGGTAGCGGCAGCGGCTACTACGAGGTCGGCGGTGACCTGTACGCGCTCATCAAGGCCTTCGAATCCATCTTCAACAAGATCCTTGCGAAGAACAGCGTGTTCGCTTCTGCGTCGCTGCCGGTGAGCGTCAACACGCAAGGCACCTTCCTGAACCAGGTCTTCATCGGCATGTTCCGTCCGGACGCCAACGGAAAGCCGCGCTGGAACGGCAACGTCAAGCAGTACCAGCTGGCCGTCAACGACAGTGGAGATGTGTTCCTGGCCGACAAGAACGGCGATGCCGCGCTGAACAACGCCGGCACCGGCTTCCTCGACATCTGCTCGACGAGTTTCTGGACCACGGACTCGGGGACCTACTGGAGCGGGGTACCCACAACGCAGACGCCCCTCAACACATGCACCACTTCGTCGACGGAGCCTACGTCCGATGCGCCGGACGGCGACATCGTCGAGAAGGGCGGCGCGGGACAGAAGCTGCGGGCAATGACGCCGTCGACGCGGGCCGTCCAGACCTGTACCAGCCTGGCGTGCACGGATGACCTGGTCGACTTGGACCACGACAACGCGACCGCACTCGCGGAGGACATGGGCGTGACAGTGCCTTCAGCCGACCTGGTGTCGTGGATCCGCGGCAGCAACATCGGCGACGGCCCGCCTGTCGAGGGGGTGTACGAGACCTATGACATGGCTGGCAGTGTGATGCGGCCCACGGTGCACGGAGATGTCGTGCACGCCCGACCGCTGGCCATCAACTACGGCACCGGCGACACCAACGACGTGGTCCTGTTCTATGGGGCCGGCGACGGGTTGTTCCACGCCATCGACGCCAACCAGTCGGGCAGCAACGCCGGCAAGGAACTGTGGAGCTTCCTGGCGCCGGAATTCCTGACCCGCTTCGAGCGCCTGCGCGAAAACGCTCCGGCAATCAAGTACGCGACGACGACGGACGAGAGCGCGACGCCGAAGGACTACTTCTTCGACGGCACCACGGGCGCCTACCAGGAGCGCGACAGCACGGGCGCGATCACCAAGGTCTACCTGTACCCGTCGATGCGGCGCGGCGGGCGGCAGATCTATGCGTTCGACGCCACCACACGGCCGGTGGCCGGGGAGTCAGGGACGTATCCGACCTTCGAGTGGAAGTTCGGCTGCCCGTACCTCGATCCGCTGAACAGCTCCGGCTGCACGACCGGCGCGACGAGCATCGGCCAGACCTGGTCGGCGCCCAAGCCGATCCGGCTGCGCAGTGCCACCGAAACCGCCAATCCGCTGTACCTGGTATTCGGGGGCGGCTACGACACCTGCGAGGACGACGACAGCTGCGGCGCGTCCACCAAGGGCCAGGGCATTTTCGTGGTGTACGCAAGTGGCGAGAAAGTGGGCGAGCGGGCGGCCTACATCGACCTCACGGCCAAGAGCACGGAAGCGGGCCGGGTGATTGCCGATGTCGTGCCCATCGACGTGAACGGCGACGGCTACGCCGACGTGCTGTATGCGGTCGACACGCGTGGCAACGTCTGGCGCACGAACCTCAGCAATCCGTCGGCCACCACGCCGTACACCGGCTATGACCCGGACAAGTGGGATGACTTCACGCACCGCATCGCGAAGGTCGCCAACTGGAGCGGCGAGTCGAGTACCTACAAGCGCAAGTTCCAGTACGCACCTGACGTCGTGGTGCTGGGGGGGACGGCGAACATCTTCGTGGGCACTGGCGATCGCGAGAAGCCGCTACCCGGATCGACCGCCGCGTCAGTGAAGAACCGCTTCTATGCCCTGCGCGACAACTACGCCGAAGGTGCCTACGAGCTGACCGTCGACGGCGTGACGAGCATCGCCTCTCCGACGCTGATCGACGACAGCGCCGATTGCGATGCTGCGGGTGATACCTCGCTGGGCACCGGCTGCAAGCTGCTCAACGTGACGACCTTGTCGTCGTCGCTCGACTACAGCGAGACGCTGAAGTCCGCCGCCGTGCGCGGCTGGGTCATCGATCTCACCGCCACCGCGACCCCTTATGAGCAGGTGATCACCTCTCCCGTGACCGTCGGCGGGGTCGTGTACTTCAGCACCTTCCAGTCCACCGATGCCGAGGACGACAGCAGCTGCAGCAACCTCGGCACGGCCCGTGGCTATGCGGTCGACTTCCTGACCGGCGGGCTGCGCAAGGGCGACAGCGCACGGGCCGAGGAATTCGTCGGCGGCGGGCTGCCGCCGTCGCCGTTCGCCGGCATCGTCGAGATCGACGGCGAGAAGCATCCGGTCATCATCGGCGGCCGCCAGTCGGGCGGCGGTTCCGCGCTGGAAGGCGGCAAGGTGCCGGTCAACATCAAGTCGGTGCGCAAGAAGGTCTACCGCTACCAGAAGATCGACAAGTAAAACGAACAAGGGCTGCGATCGCAGCCCTTGTCGTTTCTGGTGCTCACGCGGCAGGCGGCGGTGCCCGCATGCTGCCGGCCACCAAGTCGAAGCGGAACAGGCGGCATTCGATCGGGCCGTTCCACATCGGCACGCGCCGGCTTTCCTTCAGCCGCATGAGGCTCGGCAGCTTCATGTCGGGGCTGAGCACCCAGGCCGTCCAACCGCCGAAATGGCGTTTCCAGTGCGAGGCCAGCCGGGGAAAGAAGTCGTCGGGGGTGCCGGTTTCGTCCTTGCTGCGCGAGACACAGCCGCGCGCCTCGATGCGTTCGCCGTAGGGCGGGTTCATCATCAGCGTGCCCTGCAGGCCGGCCGGCAGCGAGGGGGCAGGGCGTTGCAGCACATCGCCGCCATGCAATTCGATCGCGTGCGCGACGCCGGCACGCTCCGCGTTGCGCCGCGCGAAGTCGACCATGCGGAAGGCGACGTCGCTTGCAAACACCGGCACCGCGGGTGCATGCACGCGAGCCCGCGCCTGCTGCTGCAACGCCGCCCATTCGGCACGGGCTTGAGGCCCGGCAAACGGCGCCAGCCGCTCGAAGGCGAAATGCCGCTTCAGACCGGGTGCGATGCCGCAGGCGATCTGTGCCGCCTCGATGGCGATGGTGCCCGAGCCGCAGCAGGGGTCGAGCAGGGCACCGCCCTGCTCGGGCGTGCCTCGCCATCCGGCCGCGGCCAGCATGGCGGCCGCCAGGGTTTCCTTCAGCGGGGCATCGCCCTTGTCTTCGCGCCAGCCGCGCTTGAAGAGCGGCTCGCCGGAGGTGTCGGCATACAGCGTCGCGTGGTCTTCGGTCAGGTGCAGCATCACGCGCAGCTGAGGTCGCTGCGTGTCGACGTCGGGCCGATCGCCCGCTTCCTCGCGCATCACGTCGCACAGCGCGTCCTTGATGCGCAGTGCCGCGAAGTTGAGGCTGCGCAATGGCGAGCGCTGCGCGGTCACGTCGATCTTGAAGGTCTGCTTCGGGCTGATCCAGGCCTGCCAGGGCACCTGGCGCGCCAGCGTGTAAAGGTCGTCTTCGAGCTTGTAGCGCCCGTGGGCGACGCGCACCAGCACGCGCTGGGCGAGGCGGCTTTCGAGGTTGAGGGTCATCACGGCGCGCGCGTCGCCCTTGAGCGCAATGCCGCCACGCTCGATGGTGCCGCTGGTGTCCGGGCCGAGGATGCGCATCGCCTCGTCGGCGAGCAATTCCTCGACACCGCCCGCGCAGGGCAAGAAGAGTTCAAACAATTGGACAGCCATGCAAACTCACTTTTGGATGTTCGAGTGCACCGCCCAGGCCAGCAGTGCCCGCATCCTCGAAAGTCGCTTCAACCACCCGCGTGCGGCCCGTGCCGGCCCAGCAGTCGCCGCAGATCCGGCTTTGCCGGTCCGCCAGCGGCGCCCCCTTGAGGGGGCCGGCGCAGCCGGTAGGGGGTGGACCATTCAGATGCTTTTGCGCAGGTTGGCCGGTGCGATCTTCAAAGCTTCGCGGTA
>NZ_CAMLJQ010000003.1 GCF_946480305.1 uncultured Caldimonas sp. | reverse complement strand
TCATAGCCTCCACCGGGGTTGGCGCCGATCATGATCTTGAAGCTCTCCTGGGCATACGCACCAGGTGTCGTCAGCGCCATCAAGGTGCCAAGAGTGCCGGCAGCCGCGGTACGGCCAAGAGTCCACAGGAAGTTACGACGCATTGCACTGTCTCCTTTTTCAGTGTGGTTGAGCAATGACGGCATCGTCTTCGCTGCGGCGCACCGCTGGATGAGGACAAGCCCGAAGCCGACGCGCGGAGCCTGTCAGCCGACTGTCGAATCGCCGCAATCGGGTTTCATCTTGCTGTCACCCGCTCCTGCCGTACTGCACCGCGCAGGCGCGCCAATTGCCTACGTGCATGCGAGTGGCTTCTCGCATCGCCACATGCCGCTGCATGTGGCGCGCACTGGGCTGAACAGCAATGACAGACCGACAGATCGTGGTGATCACCGGCGCATCCGCCGGTATCGGCCGTGCAACGGCCAAGGCTTATGCAAAACATGGTGCCCGCGTCGCCTTGCTGGCTCGCGGGCTCGACGGGCTCGACGGCGCGCGGCGCGACGTGGAGGAAGCCGGCGGGCAGGCGATGGTGCTGCCCACCGACGTGGCCGATGCGAAACAGGTCGACGCCGCCGCCGCACGCATCGAGCGGGAATGGGGACCGATCGACGTGTGGGTCAACAACGCGATGGCGACCATCTACGCGCCATGCGACCAGATCCCGCCGGAGGACTTCCGGCGCGCCACCGAGGTCACTTACCTCGGCGCGGTATGGGGCACGCTCGCCGCGCTGCGCTACATGAAGCCACGCAACCGCGGCGTGATCGTGCAGGTGGGCTCGGCGCTGGCGTACCGCTCCATTCCGTTGCAGGCCCCCTACTGCGCCGCCAAGGCCGCGTTGCGCGGTTTCACCGATTCGCTGCGCTCGGAGCTCATCCACGACCGCAGCGCGGTGGCGCTCACGATGGTTCACCTGTCGGCCTTCAACACGCCGCAGTTCGACTGGGGCCGCACCACGCTCGACAAGCAGCCGCAACCGGTGCCGCCGATCTTTCAGCCCGAGCTTGCCGCCGAGGCCATCGTGTGGGCGAGCCGGCACCCCCGGCGCGAGCTCACAGTCGGGTTTCCGGCGGTGAAGGCCATGCTGGGGCAGAAGATCCTCCCTGGCTTCATCGACCGCAAGCTCGCCGGCAGCGGCTACTCGGGGCAGCACACCGACCGCCCTCTGCCACCCGACCGGCAGGACAACCTCTACCAGCCGGTGCCCGGCGATCA
Organism: uncultured Caldimonas sp.; assembly: GCF_946480305.1. The sequence continues at coordinate 260,561 of NZ_CAMLJQ010000003.1, read as the reverse complement.
TGGCGCGCACGGGCGCTTCGACGACCGGGCCAAGCCGGTGAGCTGGCAGTGGTGGTTGAACACGCACCGCTGGGTCATGCTGCTCGCGTTCGTCGTCGTCCTGCTCGTGCTGGGCGTGCTGTTCGCCAGCTTGCCGTGAAGCGGGGGCCGCAACCGCCCTGCCTGGCGGGGGGAGCCCGGCAGCCGGGTGCTGTCACCACACGAGGTAGCGGTCCCACCCCGCATAGTGATGGCGCACGGGCCCGCGCGGAACGCTCAACACGATGAGCAGCAGGCCGACCACGACACTTGCTGCCGACGCCACCCATCCTGCGCCGCCGAGCACCCAGGGCGCGACCAGCAACCACATGCCAAGCAGCGCGTTGAGCACGCGCAACGGCCGCACGACCTCGGAGAAGGCCGAGACCGAGACGGTGAACACCATCGCGCCGACGAGGTGGTCGCTGTCGGCCATGGCACCTTCGGTGCCGAAGATCAGGCGCGTGCACATCAGCCACACCCCGAGCGCGGCGCAGGCAGTCACGCCCTTGGGCAGTGCGCCGGCTTGGCGCAGCGCCCGACGCAGGCGTGCACCGTCGAGCGCCAGCACCGGCTCGCCGGAGACCCGTGCACCCCGGCAGGCACCACCGCGCCAGAACACGCGCCACATCGGCTGGCCCTCGCGGCGGGCGCGCGCCATGAACTGCAACATGGCGGCGATCTCGTCGAACGAGTACGGCAGCATGATCACCATGGCGGCTGCCGACACGAGGCACAGCGTGCACCAGGTGCCGATCACGATGGGCTGGATCACGATGAAGTAGATGCTGACCCCGCCGAGCGGGATCACCAGCACACCGAACATGCCCACCATCCACGGCATCGTGCGCCAGCGCCGGCGATCGCCCATCAGACCGGACAACGCTTCCAACAGGTAGCTCAGGGCGCCGAGCCCGGCATCGGCCACCGGCCAGGCGCGGGACACGTCCGAGGTGATGATGCGCCGCGTGCCGTCGCCGAAGAACGGGTCCCACACCGCGTCGATGTGACCGAGCTGGTAGGCGCTCAGATAGCGCGCGATGAAAAACCCCACGAACGCGAGCGCGACGATAGGCAGGCGTTGCGACCACGAAGAGGGAGAGTAGTCCCAGCCGGGGGGAACGTCCTCCTCGGCCATCATCGACTCCATGCTCATGCCCGGCATCATCGGGATGAGGATGGACAGCGCGATGGCCAACGCACCGACGATGGTCTGGTTCGCGTAAGTGGCCGCATCGGGCACCCAGAACAGCAGCGGGGCCGCCAACAGCCAGAGGCCGACGAAGCAGGTGCCCCACTGCGCCGCGCGCAGCCGCCAGAACACCGACAGGCTGCCGAACAACACGAGCAACGCGCCAGAAGCGAGATCGCTCCACATCAGCCACTCGGCCCGTTGCTCGGGCGACGCGAGCCCACGCTCGGCCGTGACGCGTGCCACCCCGGGTCCGTAGTTGGCGGGGTCGAGCGCCCCGAGCGTGACCGGCGAGCACATCAACCACACGCCCAGCAGCACCACGGTGAAGTGCACCCAGACGCGCTGGAGATGCATCTCGCGCATCTGCTGCATGTGCCGTTGCATCGCGTCGTCTCGGTTCATGACGCCGGTGGAGCATCGCGCGTGCCCGGGTCGACCGGGCAGTCCCTGCTCTCGTGCCGCGATCGAGGCGACGGGATCAGCAGGGCCGTTTGACCAAGCAGGTGCCGTTTGACCCCGCCCCAGGGGCTGTGCGCGAAACCCGGCGTGCCCGGAGCTCGAGAACCGGCTCAGCCAGATACCGGTGCAACCTCTTCCGCACAAACCACCGGATGCCCGTGCTGTCCAGGCGTCTCCACGTCGCCAGCATCCGGGGCGCGGCTGCCGGTCAGCATGTATCCGAACCCGCGCAAGGTGACGATGCGCGCGCTGGTACCCGCCAGCCGTCGGCGCAGGCGGAACACGTAAACCTCGACGAGGCTTTCGCTGAAATGGCTGTCCCAGCTCGACAGTGCCGTGACGATGCGCTCCTTGGGCACCAGCCGGCCGGCATGCAAGGCCAGCAACTCGAGCACGGCCTGCTCGGTGCGGGTGAGATGGATGAGGGCCTCGCCATGCAGCACCGAGTGCTCGCGCAGGTCCACGGTGACGTCGCCGATGTCGAGCCGGTTCACCACGCGGCCGGCGGCGCGGCGCTGCAGCACGTGCAGCCGCGCGAGCAGCTCCTGCAGATCGAACGGCTTGCAGAGGTAGTCGTCGGCGCCGGCCTGCAGGCCGTCCACCCGATCGGCCGCGTCGCCCTGCGCCGTCAGCACCATCACCGGCAGGCGCAGTCCCGCTGCACGCCACTGGCGCAGCAGGTCGACGCCATCCCGGCCCGGCAACCGCCGGTCGAGCACGATGAGGTCGTAGCTGAAGTCGAACACGGCACGCTGCGCTGCCACCGTGTCGCCTACCGGGTCCACGCGCCACCCCTCACGCCGCAGGGCGCGCGATATACCCAGCGACAGTGCGGGATCATCCTCGACCAGCAGGATCCTCATCGGGTCAGTCCTTTTCACCAGCAGCCCGCAGTGTCCCCGCCGGTGGGCCGTGCGGCTACCGGATCAGCGCGCCGCCGCTGACCGCACCTTCACGTACTCGAAACTCCCAATTCCAAAATGAAAGAAGGCGCCCTAGGGCGCCTTCGTCTCGCTCACGAGGAACGATCAGCGGACCACCGCGAGTTGCTCGCGCTTGCCACCGTTGTAGGTGTACAGGGTCAGCGCACCGTTCTTCAGATCGCCCTTGTTGTCGAAGCTGATGGTGCCGGTCACGCCCTTGTAGCCTTCGGTCTTGGCCAACACCGGCAGGTACTTGGCGGGGTCGGACGAACCGGCCTTCACCATGGCGTTGACCATCACCATCACCGAGTCGTAGACGTACGGAGCGTAGATCTGCACATCGGTGTTGAACTTCTTCTTGAAGGCGGCCTTGAAGTCGTCCATGCCCTTCTTCTCGGCACCCTCGACACCGCCGGCCTCGGCGCACACGACCTGGCCGTCACCCATGGTGCCGGCGGCCAGCTTGGGCAGCTCGCCCGTGCAGATGCCGTCGCCGCCCATGAACTTGGCTTCGATGCCGAGCGACTTCATCTGGCGCAGCATCGGGCCGGCCACGGCGTCCATGCCACCGTAGAACACCACGTCGGGCTTCTTGCCCTTGATGGAGGTCAGGATGGCGGTGAAGTCGGTGGCCTTGTCGTTCGTGAATTCACGCGCGACGACCTTGCCGCCCGCAGCCTTCACGCCCTTCTCGAACTCGTCGGCGACGCCCTGGCCGTAAGCGGTACGGTCATCGATGACGGCGATGGACTTGCCCTTCAGCTGCGTCACGGCGTACTTGCCCAGCGTGCCGCCGAGGTGCACGTCGTCAGCCACCAGACGGAAGGCCGTCTTGAAGCCCTGGCGGGTGTAGCGGGGGTTGGTGGCAGACGGAGAGATCTGCGGAATGCCGGCGTCGTTGTAGATCTTGGACGCGGGAATGGTCGTGCCGGAGTTCAGGTGGCCCACCACACCCAGGACCTTCGAATCCACGAGCTTCTGGGCGGCAGCCGTGCCCTGCTTCGGGTCGGCGGCATCGTCTTCGGCCAGCAGTTCGAACTTGACCTTCTTGCCCCCGATCGTGACGCCCTTGGCATTCAACTCGTCGATGGCCATGCGTGCACCGAGTTCGTTGTCCTTGCCAAGGTGGGCGATGCCGCCGCTGGTGGGAGCGACGTGACCAATCTTCACCACGTCCTGCGCCAGGGCCGTGCCGGCCAGCGTCAGGGCAGCTGCACCCACGATCAGGTTCAGTTTGAATTGCATGAAAAGCCTCCTAGTTGGAAAAGTTGAGACTCGGATTTGATTACTCAACGGCCGGAACAATACTCGAAAAGAAACCAGGTTTCCTGCGGGAATCCTCTAAGGAAACCGGTTGCTAGCGGGTCAACCTTCGGGTCGACACAGCGTTTACCCGATAAGCGTGGCGTGCAGCAAAGCAAAAGGCAGACCACAACGGGGAAAACGCGAATGCTTATCGCACCGCAGCAAAAACTCAACGCCCTCGCAGGCGCGCGAGTTCCTGCGCCACGGCGCGCGCCACCACGTCGCGCAGCGTGGAGGCGAGCTCCACCCGGGTGTCGCGTATCAACTGGTCAGCCATGCGAGCCAGTGCAGGCGAAAGGGTTTCACGCAGGCGGTATTCGAGCATCAGGTCGATTTGCCTTTGAAGGTCGGCCAACACCCGATGGATGATTTGATCTTCGCCTTCGGGCTCGAGCAGAAAAGGTGGCGGCTCGGGATTCTGGGTTTCTGCGGGGGCAGGCTCCAGATTGGGGCTGTCGGAGTTGTTGCGCACCACCTCGGTGAGCGTCGGCACCTGACGGGGGGGAACGGCGTTGCCCATGCTCACCCGCAGCTCTCTTCAACAGGGTGGCAAAACGCGGCGGCGGCTTTCATGCGGCACCCACCTCGTGCCGGACGATCCCGTAACCGCGGTCGCTGTAATGTTTCCAGCGCTGGCGCGCTGCCTGCCGGTCATCGCCTTCAACCGAAACGATCTCGATCAGCCGGTCGAAGCGCTCGAAGCCTTCGGGCACCGACTCGCTCAGGTTCACGAGCACCGCGTGGTGCGGCACGTCAGCGGCCTGTGCGGCCAGCCACATCTTCGTGTGGGGTGCGAGCGCCGAGTTGGCCAGGCGGGCCGACGCGTGCGGAATGAACTCCAACGGCTCGAAGCTCCAGAGGGCGCGGTCCAGTTCACTCAGCAGAGGCGCCGGGCCCACCACGCCCACTTCCGCGCCGTTGCGATGCGCCTTGCGCAGCAGACGGCAGGCGTAGGCAAGCTTATCCGGCACGTTGAAGTGAAAGGCGATCTCCGTCACGCCGAGCCGCTCCTGCTGCTTCTCACCGGGCCTGGCGCAGGATGTAATGCGTCAGCAACGGCACCGGCCGTCCGGTGGCACCCTTGGCGGCTCCACCCTTCCAGGCGGTCCCGGCGATGTCGAGGTGCGCCCAGCGGTACTTCGAGGTGAACTTGCGCAGGAACATCGCGGCCGTGATGGCGCCGCCAGCGCGCCCGCCCACGTTGCCCATGTCGGCAAAATTGCTCTTCAACGCCTCTTCGTATTCTTCGTCGAGCGGCATGCGCCAGCAGGGGTCGAGCGCCTGCTGCCCGCTCGCGCTCAGCGCCTCGGCCAGTTCGTCGTCCGCCGAGAAAAGGCCCGAGCGGTGGTTGCCCAGTGCGATCACGCAGGCGCCGGTGAGCGTGGCCACGTCGATCACGGCTGCCGGCTTGAAGCGTTCGGCATACGTGAGCGCGTCGCACAGGATCAGCCGGCCTTCGGCATCGGTGTTGAGGATCTCGATGGTCTGGCCCGACATGCTGGTGACCACGTCGCCCGGCTTGACCGCGCGGCCATCGGGCATGTTCTCGCATGCCGGGATGAGGCCCACCACGTTGACACGCGGCTTGAGCTCGGCGATGGCCCGGAACGTGCCGAGCACGCTGGCCGCGCCGCCCATGTCGAATTTCATCTCGTCCATCTCGGCGGACGGCTTGATCGAGATGCCGCCGGTGTCGAACGTGATGCCCTTGCCGACGAGCACGACCGGCGCCTGCGTCTTGCCTGCGCCGTCGTAGCGCAGCACGATGAAGCGCAGCGGTTGCTCCGAGCCCTGCGCCACGGCGAGGAAGGCGCCCATGCCGAGCTTCTCGACCGCCTTGCGATCCAGCACCTCGACCTTCAGGCCGTGCTCCTTGGCCAGTTGTTGCGCCTGCTGCGCCAGGAAGGTGGGCGTGCAGTGGTTGCCCGGGCGGTTGGCACACTCGCGCGCCAGGGTCACGCCGGCAGCAATGCCCTGCCCTCGCGCCAGCCCTTGTTGCAGGCTCTTCGCGTCGGCCTTGTCGCCGAGCAACGTGAGCTTGCCCAGCGCGGGCGCCGCCGGTGCGCTGGGTTTGGTATGGCGGTAGACGTAGAGTGCATCGGTGACCGCGGCGACGAGCACCTCGGCGTGGCCGGGCGTGAGGGGCTGCGGCATGGCGGACACCACCCCCACGTGCTTGGCCCCGCTGTTCTTCAGAACTGCCACGGCCGCGCCGACGGCCGCCTTGAAGGCTTTGGTGCTGTCGTCGGCGGCGGCTGTCCACACGAGGCGCGGAGCGCGCACGCCCTGGGGACGATGCATGTAGAGCGTGCGTCCTGCCTTGAACTGGAAGTCGCCTTGCGCCGTGGCTTCCTTCAGCAAGCCGGCCAGGGCTCCTTCGAGGCGTTGTGCCTTCGCTTCACCGGCCACGACGACGATCAGCGCGTCGGCCACGAAATCGGCAAGCCCTGCAGGGACGGCGGATTGGAATCTGAAGTCCATAATGTTGCGTTGACCTGAATTCAACGATGTTATTCGATTCCTCCGTACGTCGAGAGCTTGCCCGCAGTTTCGGTGCGACGCTGGTGGTCTTGCTGACCATCGTGTTGACCATGATGCTGATCCGCACGCTGGGCCAGGCCGCCAGCGGTGCCGTCGCGCCGCAGCACGTGGTGCTGCTGATGGGCTACACCGTGCTCGGTTATCTGCCGACCATCCTCAGCCTGTCGCTGTTCGTTGCCGTGGTGAGCTGCCTGTCGCGCATGTACCGCGACAGCGAGATGACCATCTGGTTCGCCAGCGGCGTGCCGCTGCGGCGCTTCCTGCGACCGGTGCTGCGGCTTTCGGCGCCGGTGCTCGTGGTCATCGCACTGCTCGGGCTGTTCGTGTGGCCGTGGGCGAACCAGCGCACCGCCGAGTTGCGCGATCTGTACGAGCGGCGATCGGATCTTTCCCGTGTGAGCCCGGGCCAATTCCAATCGTCCAGCGACGGCCGGCGCGTGTTTTTCATCGAGCGCAACACCGACGACGGCCGCACCGGCCGCAACGTGTTCGTGCTGATCCGGGGCGAAGACCGCGAGGCCGTCACGTCGGCCCACACCGGCCGCATCGAGATCGTCGGCGACGACCGCTTCCTGGTGCTCGACCGAGGACAGCGGGTCGACCGCAACTTCGAAACGAACCAGAAGAACATCGCCCAGTTCGAGACCTACCGCATCCTCGCCGGAGAGACGGTGCAGGAGCGCACCGACAACCTGCCCGCGAAGGCGCGTGCCACGATCGACCTGTGGCTCGACCCCACCAACCGCCACCTCGGCGAGCTGGTGTGGCGCCTCGGGTTGCCGCTGACCGCTGCGAACCTGCTGTTCCTGGGCGTGGGGCTGTCGGCATCCAACCCCCGCCGCGCCGGCAGCTGGAACCTGCTGTTCGCGCTGCTGACCTTCATCGTCTACTTCAACCTGCTCAACCTGACGCAAGGCTGGGTCTCCGGCGGCAAGCTGGCGCCGCTGTCGGCCCTGCTGGTCGTGCACGGCGGCGCGGCCGCAGTGGCATGGCTCGTGTTGCGGTGGCGCGAGCGCGGCGTCGCGGGTCTGTTCAGCTTGGGCCGCCCCGCCGTGCCCGCCGCTGCCTGATTCGCCGATGAAAACCGTCCGCCGCCTCATCTACACCGACGTGCTCGCCGCCGTGAGCTTCGTCACGGTCGCCTTCCTCGCCCTGTTCTTCTTCATCGACTTCATCGACGAACTGGAGAAGGTGGGGCGCAAGGACTACCCGCTCGGTGCTGCCTTCGTCTACTGCCTGCTGCAACTTCCCGGCAGGCTGTACGAGCTGATTCCCATCGCCGTGCTGATCGGCACGATCTACGCGATGGCGCGACTGGCGCAATCGTCGGAGTTCACCATCCTGCGCACCAGCGGGCTGGGCCCGGTGTCCGCTTTGACGCTGCTGATGGGGCTCGCCGTCGGTTTTGCGGCGCTCACCTTCGTCGTCGGCGACTACCTCGCGCCCTGGACCGACCAGCACGCCGAGGCGGTGCGGGCCAAGGCACGCGGCAGCACCAGCTTCGGTCGCTCCAGCGCCTGGCTGAAGGATCATCGGGTCACGGCGCAAGGCGATCGCACCTACTCGATCCAGCTCACCGCCGCATCGGCCGACGGCGACCTGCGCAACGTGCACATCTACGAGTTCGACGCCGACGGGCGTCTCGTCTCGTGGCTGAGCGCGCCGCGGGGCACCATCCTCCCGGGCCCGGTGTGGCGGCTCGAGGACGTGCGGCGCAGCCACTGGCAGGAGGTCGACGACCCGCGCGCACGGCCCGGCGAACTCGAATTGATCGACGAGACGCTCCCCAGCTACGAGTGGCCCAGTTCGTTGTCGGCGTCGGTCGTCGCCGCAGCGGTGCAGCCGCCCAGCACGATGTCGGCAGTCGACCTGTTCCGCTACGCCTCGCACCTGTCGGAAAACGAACAATCGGCACAACGCTACGAGATCCAGTTCTGGCGCAAGGCGCTCTATCCGCTGGCCTGCCTCGTGATGGTGGCGCTGGCCCTGCCCTTCGCCTACCTGCACAGCCGCTCGGGCGGCATCAGCCTGAAGGTGTTCGGCGGCATCATGCTCGGCATCAGCTTCGTGCTGCTGAACAACGTCGCGAGCCACATCGGCCTGCTGCAGAACTGGACGCCCTGGATGGCCGCGGCAACCCCTAGCGCGCTGTACCTGCTGATCTCGCTGCTGGCCTTCACGTGGCTCGTGCGCAACCGGTGAACCGCATGAGCAACGGCATTCTTCTCTTTGCACACGGCGCGCGCGACCCGAACTGGGCGCGCCCTTTCGAGGCCACGGTGAGGCGGCTGCAAGAACTCGCCCCTGGCACGGCGGTCGAACTGGCGTTTCTCGAGTTCATGTCGCCCGACCTCCAAACCGCTGGCGAGCGCCTCGCGCAGGCGGGGTGCGCACGGGTCGACGTCGTCCCGCTGTTCCTCGGCGCAGGCGGGCACGTGCGCAAGGATCTGCCGGCGCTGCTTGCCGAGCTGGCCGCCCGGCACCCCGGCGTGGCGTGGCACTTGCGCCCGGCGGTCGGCGAGACCGAGTTGCTGATCGACGCAATGGCGCGCAGCGCGCTCTCCTTGAGCCTGTCATCCACATAGCCCGGTGACATAATTTCGGCCATCTTCAGAACAGGCCGAAATATGAACTTGCACCAGTTCCGCTTCGTCCAGGAAGCGGTGCGCCGCAACCTCAATCTCACGGAGACGGCCAAGGCGCTCTACACCTCGCAACCCGGCATCTCGAAAGCGATCCTCGAACTCGAGGAAGAGCTCGGCGTCGACATCTTTGCGCGGCACGGCAAACGACTGAAGCGGGTGACCGAACCGGGCGAGCAGGTGTTGAAGTCGATCGAGGTCATCATGCGCGAGGTCAACAACCTCAAACGCATCGGCGAGGAGTTCTCCAAGCAGGACGCCGGCACGCTGTCGATCGCGACCACGCACACGCAGGCCCGGTACGTGCTGCCGACCCCGGTGGCGCAGTTGCGCAAACGCTTCCCGAAAGTCAGCATCAGCCTGCACCAGGGCACACCGGAACAGGTGGCACAGATGGTGATCGAGGAGGCCGCCGAGATCGGGCTCGCGACCGAATCGCTCGCGCACTTCGAAGAGCTGGTGACGATGCCGTGCTACGAGTGGCAGCACGTGGCGGTGCTGCCGGCATCGCACCCCCTGGCGCGCGTCGACCGGCTGTCACTCGAGCAGCTGGCGGGGGAACCGTTGATCTCGTACCACCCGTCGTTCACCGGCCGCACCAAGATCGACCAGGCCTTCGCGCTGAAACGGCTGAAGCCCAACGTGGTGCTGGAGGCCATCGATTCCGACGTCATCAAGACCTACGTGCGGCTCGGGTTGGGCGTGGGCATCGTGGCCGAGATGGCGGTACGCGAAGACCCGGCCTTCCTTCCCGGTGGCGATCTGGTGTGGCGCCCGACCGGCCACCTGTTCGGGCAGAACGTCGCGCGCATCGCATTCAAGCGTGGGGCCTACCTGCGCAACTTCGTCTACGCTTTTGCCGAGTCGCTGTCCGACCGCCTGAACCGCAACCTCATCGTGCGGGCCATGGGCAACGATGCGCAGAGCTATGAGCTGTGAGGCTGGCCCACCCCCGCACTCCCGCCGTGAAATGAAAGACATGCAAGTACCTTTTCCTCGGACACCGGACGTCGGTACCAAGCTGCCCAAGGTGGGCACGACCATTTTTTCGGTGATGTCGGCGCTCGCGCAAGAGCACGGCGCGGTCAATCTCGGGCAGGGGTTTCCGGATTTCGGGTGCGACCCGAAGCTGGTGGACTGCGTCACGCGCGCGATGCAAGCGGGGCACAACCAGTACCCGCCGATGCCGGGTGTGCCGGCCCTGCGGGAAGCGATCGCCACGAAGATGGAAACCCTGTACGGCCACCGCTACGACCCGGCGCACGAGATCACGGTGACCGCCGGCGCCACGCAGGGCATCCTGACGGCGATTCTGGCGGTCGTGCGCCCCGGCGACGAGGTGATCGTGCTCGAGCCCTGCTACGACAGCTACGAGCCCAACATCGAGCTGGCCGGCGGCAAGGCAGTGTTCGTGCCGCTGGGCCGAGCGGGTGAGCCGGGCAGCTTCAAGCCGGACTTCGACCGCATCGCCGCGGCCATCACGTCGCGCACGCGCGCCATCATCGTGAACACGCCGCACAACCCGAGCGCCACGGTGTGGTCTGGCGACGACATGCGGGCGCTCGCCGAGCTGCTGCGCCCGACGGACATCGTCGTGATCTCGGACGAGGTGTACGAGCACATGGTGTTCGACGGGCAGCCGCACGAGAGCATGGCCCGTCACCCTGAGCTGGCCGCCCGCTGCTTCATCGTCTCCAGCTTCGGCAAGACCTACCACGTGACCGGCTGGAAGGTCGGCTACGTGGCGGCGCCCGCGCCGCTGATGGCCGAGTTCCGCAAGGTGCACCAGTTCAACGTGTTCACCGTGAACACGCCGGTGCAGCACGGACTGGCCGAGTACATGGCGGACCCCACGCCCTACCTCGAACTGCCCGCCTTCTATGGCGCCAAGCGCGACCTGTTCCGCGCCGGGTTGGCCGGCACGCGGTTCCGGCTGCTGCCGAGCGAGGGCAGCTACTTCCAGTGCGTCGACTACAGCGCGATCAGCGAACTGAGCGAAGTCGATTTCTGCCGCTGGCTGACCACCGAGATCGGGGTGGCGGCGATCCCACTGTCGGTGTTCTACGACGGCGGGCGCGAACAGCGCATCGTGCGCTTCTGCTTCGCGAAGAAGGACGAAACGCTGCAGACCGCCTTGCAGCGGCTCGCGCGGCTCTGAGCGAGCGTCAGCCGCCGCGCCTGTCGTCCTGGGGCAGGTCGAGATGGATGGGCTCGAAGTCGATGCTGCTCGGCTGGGCCGGAGCCGGCGCGTCCTCCGGCTCCAGTTCGAGATCCACACCATGCTCGGGCATCACGCCGTCATACGGTTTGACCGGCGTGGTAGCCAGCAAGGGCTCCAGCATCGAATGGGGAAAATCGTCCTCCTCGTCGCCCAGCGGCAGCAACACGTCGACGCTGTCGTCCACCGGTTCGCCTTCGACACGGTCGCGCGCCACCGAGTACAGCATCAGCAGCTCACGGTACGCGGGCAGGTCGAACGTCTGGGCCGAGGCGTCGCGCCGCAACAGCGAAGCCTGCAACACCTCGAGCGCGCGCGACGGACTCTCCCACAGCGACTGCAGCCGTGAAATGACCGTCGGATAGTCCTCGAGCGAACGACCATCGGCCAGCGCCTCTTCCCAGGCTGGGGCATAGGCGTTGAAGCGCTCGTTGAACTGCGCCCGGATCTCCTCGTAGGGGTGGCGCTCGCCGCGGCGCTGGTAGATCTCGAGCAGCTTCAGGTACGGCAACGGGCTGCCATCCGGGTGGCCGGACACATGGCTGCGCAACAGCTCGATGGCCGACTCCTCCTGCCCCAGGGCCACAAAAAACTCCGCCTGCTGCTCGAGGTCGATCAGTTCCTCCACCGACACCTTGCCCGAACCTGCGTTCTCCTCCGGCGCGGGCGGCGGCATCACCACGGGTGCGCGGGGAATGGCCACGGTCCGTTGCGATTCCATGGCGGCATCGAAGGCTTCCTGCTGGCGCCGGGTGGCCTGCGTGGCGGCAACGGCCAGCTTCGCGTCCGGCGAGGTGATCTCCGCGTCCGGCGGCGGTGCCCCACGGCGCGCCGGCTTCGGCTGGCTCTCGTGCAGCTCTGCCCGGTGGCTTTCAGGACCCAGCGCCGACGGCACCCACGGCATGCGCGGGCCGGACTGGCGGCGCAGCACCCAGGCCAGCATCGCAGCGAGCAACACGCAGATCAGCACCAGCACATAAACCAGCGGGTTGGCATACCGCGCCTCCTCGGCGCGTCGCAACTGTGCCTGCAGCTTGTCCAGCGACTCGCGCGTGCGCGCCGATTCGGCCCGCATTTCCTGCAGGCTGCGCTCGAGCGCCTGCAGCCGCTGGTTGTCCTGCACGCGTTCATCGGGGGTGGCGTTCATCGCCCGCCAGGTCGCCGCTGCGGCTTCGCGCTCCTCGGCGGTTTGCGCCTTGGGAACCGACAACTCGTCGGACAAGCGCAACGACGGCACCGCCAGTTCGGCATCCAGCGCATCGAGTTGCAGCCTCGGCCGTGCAGACCTGCTCGTCGGCGCGGCTGCCGGCCTGGTCGTTCGGGGCCGTGCGTCAGGAGGTGCAACGGTCGCCGCCGCCTCGCGACGCGCTCGCGCGGGGCCGGACGGTTTTGCCGCACGCTCCGGGCGCGCGGCGGAAGGCGGCGACGCCGCGGCCTCCGCGGTCGGTGCCGCAACAGGTGCCGGCGGCGACACCGCAGCCGGCCGCGGCTCGCGTCGCGCCGCAGCAGCGGGTACGACCGCCTGCTGTTGCGGCGCGGGTTGTACCTGGGGCGGGTCCGCGAAGACGGTGTAGGTGCGGGCCAGCCGCGTGGAGCAGGAAGCGGTGACGGCCAACGTCACCACCGGCTCCTCGACCGGATGGTCGGTCATGACCCGGATCAATTGCTCACCCGGCGTGCCAGAGGGCTCGACCCGCACACGCACGAGCGAGGGCCGCACCGGCACATCCCCGAAGCTCACGTCGGCGCCCACGCATTCGCTGGAGAGTTCTTCGCCGGGCTCCAGCCGCACGGGCACCGGGATGTCGAGCGGGCGACCGAGCACCGCCGATGTGCGAAGACTGCCGAGACCCAGCGCCAAGCCGTCCAACGAAACGCCCAGCATGACGACGAGAGTGGCCAGCCGGGGGATCGTTCTATTCATGCGCAGGTTGGTGACAATTTGTGTCTGACTCTAGCATGGGGCGGCTTGCATGGAGCTTGCGCCGGGGCTTGAACGCCACATCGGTGTGCACACCGTCATGCACAATCGCGCACACTGCGGGGAACACGCAACACCGTCGCCGCTCAACTCACGCTTTCGAGCCACTGCCATGTCCGCAGAACTGCGAACCGAACGCCTGGATCGTACCCTCGTCCTCACGCTCAGCGACCCAGAAACCCGTAACGCCTTGTCGGAGCAGGTCACTGCTGCCGGCGTGGAGGCACTGAGCGTCGCCGAATCGTCGGAGGAAGTGCGTTGCGTGATCATCACGGGAGCTGACGGCAACTTCTGTTCCGGCGGCAATCTGCAGCAGCTCTCGCACAACAGCCGGCTCGGGCCCGAGGTTCAGACCCAGCGGCTCGACCGCTTCCATCGCCTGATCGAGGCGATCCGCACGTTTCCGAAGCCGGTGATCGCTGCCGTCGAAGGTGCGGCGGCCGGCGGTGGCTGCTCGCTCGCGCTGGGCTGCGACCTCGTCGTCGCGTCTCGCGAGGCGCGCTTCTCGCTCGCGTACAACCGCGTGGGCCTGTCGCCCGATGGCGGTGCCACCTTTCACCTGATGCAGGCCCTGCCCCGCGCGCTGGTCACCCAGATGATCTGGCTCAGCGAGCCCGTCACGGCCGAGCAACTGCACGTGCACGGCCTTGTCAATCGAGTGACAGACAAAGGGCAGGCGCTGTCGCAAGCTCTCGACATCGCAAAAGGGCTGGCGAACCTGGCACCCAACGCGCTGGCCAGCAGCAAGGAGTTGCTCAACCAGTGGCCGAACCGCAGCCTGCCCCAACAACTGGACGCCGAGCGTGACAGCTTTGTCGACAACCTGCTGCATCCCAACGCTGCCGAAGGCATCGCCGCCTTCTTTGAAAAGCGCGCGCCGCGCTACCGCTGAACGCCGCGAGGTCCACGCGTGAGCCCGCGCTGGCCTCAACGCCGGCGCATCTACCTGATGCGGCACGGCTCGGTCGATTACTTCCTGCCCGACGGCACCCCGGTGCCTCCCGACACCGTGCCGCTCAACGAACTGGGGCGCGCGCAGGCCGATGCGGCCGGCGAGCTGTTCGCCGCCGCCGGTGTTTCATTCGACCGCGTCGTGGTCAGCGGCCTGCCGCGCACCGTCGAAACCGCCCGCCGCGTGCTGAGCGCGGCCTCACAGCAACTCGAACTGCAGGTCGAGCCTCGGCTGCAGGAAATCCGCCCTGGTCGCCTGTCCGACATTCCACGCGACGAACTGCGCCCCGCGTTCCTCGGTGCGTTCCAGGGCTTTGCCGACGAGTCGGCGCGGTTCCTGGGCGGGGAGTCGGTGGGTGAAATGCTCGACCGCATCCTGCCGCCGTTTCAGGAGTTGCTGGCGGAAGACGGCTGGCAGCAGGCGTTGCTGGTGCTGCACGGCGGCGTGAACCGCGGCTTGCTGTCGTACCTGCTGGCGGGGCAACGCTGCTTTCTCGGTCGCATGGAACAGGCCCCGGCCTGCATCAACGTGGTGGACGTGGGCCCGAACGACTCGGTCGTCCGGGCGGTGAATCTCGCCCCCACGCAGTGGCTGCACGAGCGCGAGCGCTACACGACGATGGAAAAGCTGCTCGCCCAGTACCTTCGCCTGGAAGGCAGTTCGCCCAAGAGCTGAGCCGCGTTCAGCTGCGATAGCCGGGGTCGACGCGGTCGAGCCGCCGCAGCAGGCCGGGCCACGTCAGTGCGCCACCGCCCTGCCCCCGCGTCACCTGCTTCGCCTGCTGCGCTGCGGTCTCGATGATGCGCGCGTCGATCGGGATCAACTCGCCACCGCCCGCCAGTGCCCGGACCTGTATCGTGCAGACGGTCTCGAACAGGTACATCGAGAGGAAGGCCTCCGCCACCGAGGGCCCGAGTGTCAGCAACCCGTGGTTGCGCAGCATCAGGAAGTTCCTGTTGCCCAGGTCGTGCACCAGCCGCGGCTTCTCGTCGTCGCGTAGCGCGACGCCTTCGTAGTCGTGATAGGCCAGGCTCGACAGCACGAAGATCGACTGCTGCGACAACGGCAGCACCCCCTGCTTCTGAGCCGACACCGCGATGCCGTTCAACGTGTGCGTGTGCAGCACGCATTGCGCGTCGTGCCGGGCGGAGTGGATCGCGCTGTGGATCGTGAACCCCGCCGGATTGACGTTGAAGGGTGTATCGTCCAACTTGTTGCCCTGCAGGTCGATCTTCACGAGGCTCGATGCGGTGATCTCGTCGAACAGCAGGCCGTAGGGGTTGATCAGGAACTGGTCTTCTGTGCCCGGCACGCGTGCGGTGATGTGCGTGAACACGAGGTCGTCCCAGCGAAACCACGCGACGAGCCTGTAGGCAGCGGCGAGGTCCACGCGCACCTGCCATTCGGCGTCGCTCACGTGCCCTTGCCGGCTCGGAATGTCGAGTGCGTACGAAGTCGATGGCATGGCAGTCTCCTGATGGCAGTGCCGTGTATTCATCACATGGAAAATACCCCTCATCGAGAGACAAGTCCTGTCACTTCAGCGACAAAACATGAATACCCCCATTCTTACAATCGCCGAACGCAACACGATCGAATCCGGCCCGTGGTTCTCCAAGCTCTCGCCTGCGCTGCGATCTGCCATCCTCTCGAGAGCCTCGGTACGGCGCGTGGCCGATGGCGCAATGCTGTCGTCGCGCGGACAACCGGCAGACGAATGGATCGGCGTGGCACGCGGCGCGGTACGCGTGAGTTCGGTCTCGCTGTCGGGCAAACAGATCACGCTGACGTATGTCGAACCGGGCACCTGGTTCGGCGATATCGCCCTCTTCGATGGGCTGCCCCGTACGCACGACGCCAACGCGCACGGCGAAACCACGCTGCTGGTGGTTCGCAAGCCGGATTTCAAGGAATTGCTGCAACAGCACGTCGAGCTGTACGACGCACTGTTGCGGCTGAACTGCCGCCGGCTGCGCTTGATGTTCAACATCGTCGAAGACCTGAACACCCTGCCGCTGGCCGCACGCCTCGCGAAGCAGTTGCTGCTGCTCGCGCGCAGCTACGGTGTGCCTCAAGGCGAAGAGATCCGCATCGGCCTGCAACTGGCGCAGGAAGACCTCGCGCAGTTGCTCGGCGCCTCGCGCCAGCGGGTCAACCAGGAACTGAAGTCCTTCGAGCGCGAAGGTGCGGTGCGCATCGAGCCGACGCGGCTCGTCGTGCTCTCGAAAGACAAGCTGATGGCCATCGCCGAGGGGTAGCGGCCCCGTCGGGCGGCCCGGCATCGCATTGCAACGATTGGAAGCCTTGAATGGAAGCCTATACCGGTACCCGCCCCGTCTCCGAGCAGCATGCATTCGACGTGCAGGCGCTCACGGCCTACCTTGAGCAACACCTGCCCGGTTTCGAAGGGCCGTTGTCGGTGGAGCTGTTCAAGGGTGGGCAATCCAATCCGACGTACAAGCTCACGACGCCGAAGCGGGCGTACGTGATGCGAGCCAAGCCCGGCCCGGTGGCCCGGCTGCTGCCTTCCGCCCACGCGATCGAACGCGAGTACCGGGTCATGCAGGCCCTGCACGGCACCGATGTGCCCGTGGCGCAGATGCACCTGCTGTGCGAGAACGAAACCATCATCGGCCGCGCGTTCTACATCATGGAGTTCGTCGAGGGCCGGGTGCTGTGGGACCAATCGCTGCCCGGCATGTCGCCCGGGCAACGCGGCGCGATCTACGACGAGATGAACCGGGTGATCGCGGCCCTGCACAGCGTGGATTTCGCGGCGCGTGGCCTGTCCGACTATGGCAAGCCCGGCAACTTCTTCGAGCGGCAGATTGGCCGCTGGACCAAGCAGTACCAGGCCTCGATCACCGACCCGATCGACGCGATGGACCGGCTGATCGAATGGCTGCCCGCGCACATTCCTGCCAGTGCGCGCGACGACACCCAGGTGTCCATCGTGCATGGCGATTTCCGTCTCGACAACCTGATCTTCCACCCCACCGAGCCGCGCGTGCTGGCAGTGCTCGACTGGGAGCTGTCGACACTCGGCCATCCGCTCGGCGACTTCAGCTATCACTGCATGGCATGGCACATCCCGCCGGGCGCCTTCCGCGGCATTGGCGGCTTGAACATCGAGGAACTGGGCATCCCCAGCGAACGCGAGTACGTGCGGCGCTATTGCGAACGCACCGGTCGAGCCGATCCGCAGGCCGTGATGGCCGACTGGAACTTCTACATGGCCTACAACCTGTTCCGGCTCGCCGGCATCCTGCAAGGCATCGCGAAACGCGTGGTCGACGGCACGGCGTCGAGTGCGCAGGCGAAGCAGGCCGCAGCCGGTGCAAGGCCTCTTGCCGAGATGGCGTGGCGCTTCGCACAACGCATGGGTTGACGTGACGCAAGCGCCGAGCACCTGCGCCCGCTTCGCGGCACCTAGGTGACAGCGCCCCGCGCCCGATTGCCCGATGCTGTGAACCACGACGCCGCATTCACCTGAACGGCACCCCCAGGCACCCTACATCACGGAGACCCTCATGGACTTCGACTACTCCCCGAAAACCAAGGCCTTGCAGGAACGCCTGAAGGCGTTCATGGACGCCCATGTCTATCCGAACGAAAGCCGTTTCGAGGCAGAGATCGAAGAGAACACAAAAGCCGGCCGGCGCTGGACGCCGCTGAAGCTGATCGAGGAGCTGAAGCCCAAGGCGCGCGAAGCGGGCCTGTGGAACCTGTTCCTGCCCGAGAGCGAACTCGGTGCCGGCCTGTCGAACCAGGAATACGCGCCGCTCGCCGAGATCATGGGCCGGGTGCCGTGGTCGAGCGAGGTGTTCAACTGCTCCGCCCCCGACACCGGCAACATGGAAGTGCTGGTGCGCTATGGCACCGCCGAGCAGAAGAAGCAATGGCTGGAACCGTTGCTCGAAGGCAAGATCCGCAGCGCCTTCGCGATGACCGAGCCCGAGGTGGCCTCGTCGGATGCGACCAACATCTGTGCCCGCATCGAACGTCAGGGCGACGAATACCTCATCAACGGTCGCAAGTGGTGGACCTCGGGTGCCGGCGATCCGCGCTGCAAGATCATGATCTTCATGGGCAAGACCGACCCGGATGCGCCCAGGCACCAGCAGCAGTCGATGATCCTCGTGCCCACCGAAACACCGGGCGTGAAGATCGTGCGCCCGCTCGAGGTGTTCGGGTACGACGATGCGCCGCACGGGCACATGGAGGTGCTGTTCGAGAACGTGCGGGTGCCCGCTTCGAACATGCTGCTCGGCGAAGGCCGCGGCTTCGAGATCGCGCAAGGCCGCCTGGGCCCCGGTCGCATCCACCACTGCATGCGGCTGATCGGCCTGGCCGAGCGCTCGCTCGAACTGATGTGCAAGCGCGCGTCGTCCCGCGTGGCCTTCGGCAAGCCGGTGGCCGCGCAGACCGTCACGCAGGAGCGCATCGCCGAAGCCCGCTGCCTGATCGAGCAGGCACGCCTGCTGACGCTCAAGGCCGCGTGGATGATGGACGTGGCGGGCAACAAGGCCGCCAAGGCCGAGATCGCGATGATCAAGGTCGTCGCGCCCAGCATGGCGTGCCAGGTCATCGACTGGGCGATGCAGGTGCATGGCGGCGGCGGTGTCAGCCAGGACTTCCCGCTGGCGCACTTCTATGCATCGGCGCGCACGCTGCGCTTCGCGGACGGCCCCGACGAGGTGCACCGCAATGCGATCGCAAAAATGGAGCTGGGCAAGCACGCGGCCTGAAACCGCGTCGAAGCAAGGGCCTGCAATGCAGGCCCTTGTTCATTTCTTCCCGTTGCCGTCGTCCGGCGGGTGGTCTACCGGCAACTCGATGTGCGAGTCGGCCGCCCACGCATGCGACGTGGTACTGACCCACGAGCCGTCGTCGTCCTCTTCCCAGTGCGCCAGCGTTTCGCGCGCACGGCTTGCGGCCAGCCTGACGAGCCCGAGGATCTCCTCCAGCAGCTGCACGCTCAACATGGGCGCACTGAGCCGCACATAGAGCCGGCCCCGCAGCGTCATCATCACGAAGGGTGCCTCTTTCGTGCCCACCGCAAACTCCACCAGCCGGCGCCCCAATCGCCCTTCGAGCCAGTTCGCGGCGGCATTGGGGGCGTTGGCCACCATGCCGTAGTGCTGCCTGATGCCTTCCGGCTCACGCAGCGCCACCTTCGGGTACATCGCGAGCCACCGCATCTCTTCAGGTGAAGCGGTATCGATCTGCGTCGCCATGGCTCTGGTGAAACGCTCGAAGGCCTGGGCTTCAAGCTTTTCCTTCAACGTGCGCGACAGCAGCAGCACGTTGAGCGAGGGGGGCAGCTGCAGCTCCATGCGCACACGCAGCTCGTTGCCTTCGATGTAGCCCCGCTGCGTGACGCCGTACTCGAGCCTCCACCGCTCCGTGGGTTCGAACTGGCCTTCGAACACGACCTTGAACGGTTCGCGATCGCGGCGCACCTGGTAGCCGAGGCCTTGCGCCCAGGCCTCGATGGCGGACCAGTCAATCGAGGCGCTCGAGCCCCCGAGAAGACGTTTCAGGGCATTCAACATCGTTTTTCGTGCCGCCCCCGGAAATCACCCGGGGCGTGCGGCTTTTCTCCAGCCTGCTAGATTCGGGCCGTCGACAACAGCAACGACGGAGCATGCGCCAGATGATCGAAGTGTATTCCTGGGCCACCCCCAACGGACACAAGGTACACATCATGCTCGAGGAATGTGGCCTGCCCTACAAGGTTATCCCGATCGACATCGGCGCCGGCGATCAGTTCAAGCCCGAGTTCCTCGCGATCAGCCCCAACAACAAGATCCCTGCGATCGTCGATCCGGTCGGGCCGGACGGCAAGCCGATCTCGCTGTTCGAGTCCGGCGCGATCCTGCTCTACCTCGCGTCCAAGACAGGCAAGCTGTTGCCGAAGGGCGACCGCGAGAAGTTCGAAGTGCTGCAGTGGCTGATGTTCCAGATGGGCGGCGTGGGCCCGATGCTGGGGCAGGCACACCACTTCCGGATGTACGCGCCCGAGAAGATCGAGTACGCGATCGACCGCTACACCAACGAGGCACGCCGCCTGTACGGTGTCATGGACAAACGCCTTGCTCACGCCCGGTACATCGGCGGCGCCGAATACAGCATCGCCGATGTGGCGATCTTCCCGTGGCTGAGGTCATGGAAGAACCAGGGCATCGACTGGAACGACTATCCGCATCTCAAGGGATGGTTCGACGAAATCGCCGCACGCCCTGCGGTGCAACGTGGCGTGGAAGTGCTCTCAGACCGCCGCAAGCCGCTGACCGGCGACAAGGAGCGCGAGATGCTATTCGGCGCGCAGCAATACAAGCGCCACTGAACAGCAGCCCGCGTCAAGGGTCGAGCTTGAACACGAGCGCGGCTTCGCGCTCGGCTGCGCTGTGCCCTTCGAGAGCGGTCCCCCATTCAGAGCCGCTCGCGCCGCGCTCCGGCACAACGCCGGAAGTCATCACGGCCACTTCTTCGGACGCGGCGTCGAAGTCGGCAAGGTGCACTCGTCGTGCATCGAACAGCCTCGCGATCATCGGACCGGCTGCTTCGATCAACACCAGGAACCTGGATGGCGGGTGGGTATGCATGGACGGCTCGCAGTGGAAGCTGGCACGCACCGGCGCGCAAGCAATTGGCCTGCCCGGAGGGACTCGAACCCCCGACCTGCTGCTTAGAAGGCAGCTGCTCTATCCAGTTGAGCTACGGGCAGATGGCATGCGGTAGAAGCGGTCGGAATTCTACTTCTGCCACGCTTGCGCACCGCCCTCGTTCTGCACAACGCGGTCGTCTCGGGATTCAACTGTCAACTGTGGCAGCGCGGTTTCCCCTTGGTCGATGCTGCAAGGCAGCGTGAGCCGGCTAGCATGGGTCACAACAAAAACATGAGTCCTCAACTCAAGTGACCTCGAACATCCAGACCAAGCACCACGAAGTGGTCACGCGCATGGCAGGGAGCGCGTCCACCCCTCACTCGCCGGAGCCACGCTCCTCGCGCTCATCGCAACTGCTGTGCACGCTCTTCGGCGCGTTGCCGGATGCCGAATCCGACGGACCGCTCGGGCAGCAACTGAGAACCCGAGCCATCTCGCCGGAAGACGCGCCGTTTCTTTGCGAACTGTTCACCGACGTGCGCTGGGAAGAAACCGAAGCCACCGGCTGGACCGACGATGAGCGCCGGGGCTTTCTCGAGACGCAATTTCGCGTGCAGCACCGGTACTACCGCGAGCACTACAACGACGGGCAGTTCCAGTTGCTGCTGCTCAGGGAACATCCGATCGGCCGGCTCTACTGGTACAGCACACCCAGCTCGCTGGCCCTGGTCGACGTGAGCCTGGTGCGCACGGTCAGAGGCGCGGGTATCGGCTCGGCGATCCTGAGATGGATGACCGCGCAGGCCGACGCCCGTCGGCAACGCATGGACCTCTACGTGGAGCCCGGCAACCCTGCACGGCGGCTTTACGAACGCTTCGGCTTCACGGCCCAGGCCAACAACGGGATCTACGTCTCGATGAGGCGCCCCCCGGGCGACCTGCGGCGCCATTCGGCGCTCGCCTTGCAAGGAGCACTGCGTGCCGACCTCACCTAGCCTCGAGTATTTCGCCGGGGCCATGGGCTCCACCTTCACGCTCGAGTTGCAGGCGCGCCCCGCGGCGCAGGCGGAGTTGAAGTGCGTGGACCAACGCGTGGCCATGAGCGAGGCCCACGAGTGCTTTTCGCTGCTGTTCGTTCTGCCATCGGGCGTCGAGCTGCCGCAAGCGCTGTACACGCTCCGCCCCGCCGACAGTGCAGACGCGTGGGAACTGCTGATGACTCCCGTGCGCCCGGAAGCGGACGGCAGGCGGTGCCTCGAAGCCGTATTCCACCGGCACAAGCAAGCGCCGGACAAGCAGTAAGCAAAGAGTTCGCCCTGCAGGCAACACCCGGCAGGCAGCGCAAGTCGCGGCCTGCTTCACCGCAACACTAGGAGATGGACGATGAGCGATCCCTTTCTCGGCGAGATCCGGATGGTCGGCTTCAACTTTGCACCGCGAGGCTGGGCGCAGTGCCAGGGCCAGTTGATGGCGATCTCGCAGAACACTGCGCTGTTCTCGCTGCTGGGCACCATGTACGGCGGCGATGGCCGGGTGACTTTCGGGTTGCCTGACTTTCAAGGGCGCAGCCCGGTCGGGATGGGCCAGGGCCCGGGCCTGAGCCCGATCGATCAAGGTGAGAAGGCTGGCACGGAGAGCGTCACGCTGACGGTTCTCAACATGCCGACGCACACCCACCCCACGACCGTTCAGGTCGCCGGGGCATCGACCAACCCCGTCACGGCACCGACCAGCACCAATGCCGTGCTCGGCGCTTCCGGCGGTGGACCAGGCTCCGCAAGCATCTGGTCGAGCGAGTTGAACACACCCGTCTCGATGGCCGGAGTGCAGTCGGGCATGGCGGGCGGGAGTCAGCCCGTCGGGACGCGCAACCCCTATCTCGGCATCAATTTCTGCATTGCCGTGGAGGGGATCTTCCCGTCGCGCCCCTGACGTCATCGAGCCCCATGACGATCCCGCAGCAGGACGAGCACGGCATCGGCCGCCTGCTGCGGCGTTCGCCGGCTGGCATCGATGTTCACCGCTGGCGCCAACGGCGCCTCGTACGCGGCACTGACACCCGTGAATTCCGCCAGTGCACCCGCCCTTGCGCGTGCATACAAGCCCTTGGGATCACGCGATACACAGACCTCGAGCGGGGTCGACACGTACACCTCGAGGAACCGCTCGTGCCCGATGATCTGCTGCGCGAGCAAGCGCTGCCCGGCGAGCGGCGATATGAAGGCTGCGAGTACCCAGAATCCTTGCGCATTGGCCAGGCGCGCCACTTCGGCCACCCGGCGGATGTTCTCGTTCCGGTCATCGGGCGTGAACCCGAGGTCGCGATTCAGTCCACTGCGCACGACGTCGCCGTCCAACACCATCGCGTGGACGCCCGCGTCCTGCATGCGCCTCTTCAGCTCAGCGGCCAGTGTGGACTTGCCCGCGCCGCTCAAGCCGGTGATCCAGATGGTGGCAGGCGTGGCCGCCCAATTCCCGAAAGCAGTTTCTCGACCCATGACGTGCGAGGCTGCATGAAACCCGGGCAAAAGGCAACCGTGCACAACTGCCGGATTCGTCCGGTTTGTTTCCGCTTATGTATCGATCACCCGCTCGACGCCACTCGTCCTCTCTTCTATAACCCGGTCCTGGGGCGCAATGCACTGTCATCACGCATCAGGCGCGCCACACTGGTGTTCCCGAAGAACACCGATTCCTCAGCCTGGATACGTTGTGCCATCCGATAAAAAGACGCCCGCCTATCACTTCATCGCGGGGCTGCCTCGTTCCGGCTCGACCCTGCTCGCTGCCCTGCTCCAGCAAAACCCCCGCTTTGCCGCCGGCATGACCAGCCCGGTGGGTGCGCTGGCCTCCTCGCTGCTCGCTCAGTTCAGTGCCGGCAGTGAGTTCGGGCCCGTCATCACGCGGGAGCAACGACGCCGGTTGCTGCAAGGCCTGTTCGACAGCTACTACGCCGACCAGGTCGGCAAGGACGTCGTGTTCGACACCAACCGCGGTTGGTGCGCCAAGATGTCCGCACTGCACGAGCTGTTTCCCAAACCCAAGGTCATTGCCTGCGTGCGCAATGTCGCGTGGGTCATGGACAGCATCGAGCGGCTGTACCGGGCCAACCCTTTCGAGCAGACCAAGCTCTTCTTGGACGACAGCGAGCGCAACACGGTCTACAGCCGGGTCGAGACGCTGGCGCAGCGCAACCGCCTCGTCGGCTTCGCGTGGTCCGCGTTGAAGGAGGCCTACTACGGCGAACACGCTTCGTCGCTGCTGCTGGTGGATTACGAGTTGCTGACGAGCGCGCCCGAGAAGGTGCTGCGGCTGGTCTACGAGTTCATCGGCGAGCCCTGGTTCGAGCACGACTTCGAGAACGTCCACTACGACGCGCCCGAGTTCGACCAGGCGCTGGGCGTGGCAGGGCTGCACAAGGTGCGTCCGAAGGTGGCCGTGCAGCCGCGGCAGACCGTGCTGCCGCCCGACCTGTTCCAGCAGTACGCCAATTTGAGTTTCTGGCGTGAAGAAAACGCCAGCGCTGCTCACGTGATCCGCGTAAAAAGCAGTGGCGCGCCCGGAGCTTCCGGTCGTCCAGCCGACCGCATCACCTGATCCACAGCTTGTCAAAGGAATCCAATCATGTGGTGGCTCAAACCTCGCGCTCCTCGTCGCTCCCCCGCTGGCAAGACCAGCCCGGCGCGCTCCCAGCAGCCATCGCCGCTGATGCTCGCGCTCGAGCCGCGCATCATGTTCGATGCGGGTGTTGTCGCAGCGGCCGTCGGCGTTGCTGAGGCAAATAGCGACGCGCCTGCCCCGGCGCACGAAACTGCGGCGGACATCAGCTACGCGCCCCCTCCTGCGCAGGAACAAACAACGGAGGTCGTCTTCGTAGACGCCCGCCTTCCAGATCACGAGCAACTTGTCGCGGCCGTCTCGCCGACGGCAGAGGTCATCGTCATCGACACCCACACCAATGGTGTCCAGCAAATGGCGGATGCTCTGGCCGGGCGCACTGGCCTGGAAACCATCCACATCATGTCGCACGGGGATTCCGGCTTACTGCTGTTGGGCAACGCTCCCTTGTTCGAGGGGAACATCGCGAATTACGCGCAACAACTGCAAGGGATCGGCAATGCCTTGAGTCGCGACGGCGACATTCGGCTGTACGGCTGCAAAGTGGGCGCAGGCAATGAAGGCCAGGCGTTCCTGGCGCAACTGGCTGCTGCAACGGGTGCCGACATAGCCGCCTCGACGGACGACACCGGGGCAACGGACAAGGGCGGAAACTGGGGTCTTGAAGTTGCCACGGGGGACATCAGCAGCACAGACGCACTGAACCTGCCTCCGTTGTCATCCTACGATCATCTTTTCGTGACCACGAGCGTCAATAGTGTCGCCGGGCTCAAGGCCGCAATTGCCACGGGCAACACCGATGGCGTCGACGACGTGATCACCTTCACCGGCAATATCACCTTCGCCTCTGCGGCAGACGCCATTTCAATCAATGTCACCGACGGCCAGACCATGAGCATCGTCGGCGGCGGTTTCACCCTGAGCGGCAACAACCTTGCGCGCGTGCTTGATGTGTCCACCTCCGGTGGGGGCTCCGAAGTCGTCATAGACAACCTGACCATCAGCAACGGCTTCTTGACGGGTGCAGGCGGCAACACGCCAGGCGACGGTGTGGGACTTGCGGGCGGTGATGCCCTGGGTGCCAATATCCGTAACGCCGGCACCCTGACCATTACCGACAGCACGATCACCGCAGGCAAGGCGGCCGGCGGCGGGGGCGGCGGGGGCGGCGCGGGCGGCGGCGGTGGCGCAGGCGGCGGCGGCGGCGGGTTCGGGACGACGTTCGGCGGCGTGGGGGGCAGCAACCCCACGCATACACCAGGCTCGCCCTCCGCCGGCACAGGCGGCGACGGTGCCGGCTTTGGCAACCTGGTGGGCCGTGGTGGCTCAACGACTGGCGGTGCGGGGGCGACCTACGGAAACGGCTACACCAACGGCGGCAATGGCGGCACCGCCAGCAATGGCTCGATCAGCATTGGCGGCGGTGGCGGTGGTGGCGGCTACAACTACGGCGGCGGACGGGGCGGCAACGCGGCAGGCGGCATCTACAACATGGGCACGCTCACCATCCTCACCAGCAGCATCACCAACAACATCGGTGCTGGCGGTGGCGGCGGCGGTGGCGGGGGCACGGGGATCAGTGGCAATGGGGGTGATGCGGGGTCTGGCGTCGGGGCCATCTGGAATGCGGGTGGCACTGTTCGGATAGACGCCAGCACCAACGCCTCGTTGGCGACCGGCAATGCTGCGGGAGCCGGCGGCGTCGGACTGACGAACGATGCCGGCAGTTCGAACGGCGCCGCTGGCACGGCGACCTCACAGATTCGCACGACGGGCGGCGGCACAACCGACACCAACTACAACCCCAACACCGTACCCACCGCCACCAATCTCACCCAGAGCAAGGCAGCCACCGAGGCCGGCGGCGCGGTGGCGCTGGATGACATCGTGGTAACCGATGCGGATGGCGGTGACACGATCACGGCGACTCTGACACTCTCGAATACCGCGGCCGGGTCGCTCTCCACCGGCACCTTCGGTTCGGCCACCTCGACCTACAACGCCGGCACCGGCGTGTGGACGGTCACCGGTTCGGTGACGGACGTCAACGCTGCGCTGGCCGCCGTGGCTCTGTCCCCCTCGGCCGACAACGACCAGAACTTCACGATCACCACCCGCATCCGCGATGCCGCCGGCACCGGCCCGGCCGACGGCACGATCAGCGTCACGGTCACCGCCGTCAACGATGCACCCACCGCCACCAACCTCACGCAAAGCAAGGCGGCCACCGAGGGCGGTGGCGCGGTGGCGCTCGACGACATCGTGGTGACCGACGTGGACACCGGCGACACCATCACCGCCACGCTCACGCTCTCCGATCCTGCGGCCGGCTCGCTCTCTACCGGCACCTTCGGTTCGGCCACCTCCACCTACAACGCCGGCACCGGCGTGTGGACGGTCACCGGCTCGGTCACCGACGTCAACGCCGCGCTGGCCGCGGTGGCTCTGACCCCCTCGGCGGACAGCGACCAGAACTTCACGATCACCACCCGCATCCGCGATGCCGCAAACACCGGCCCGGCCGAGGGCACGATCACGGTCACCGTCACCCCGGTGAACGACGCTCCCGTGGTGTCGACATCAGGTGGAAGCAGCGCGTTCACGGAAGACGGCAGCGCTGCGGTCGTCGACGGCAGCCTGACGTTGAGCGACGTGGACGACAGCGCATTTTCCAGTGCTGTGGTCGCCATCACAGGCAACTTCGCCAGTGGCGAGGATGTGCTCGCCTTCACCAACGACGGCAGCACCATGGGCAACGTCAGCGGCAGCTACAACGCCGCCACGGGTGTGCTGACCCTGACCTCGGCCGGCGGCACCGCCACGCTTGCGCAATGGCAGGCCGCGCTGCGCAGCGTCACCTACAGCAACAGCTCGGACACGCCCAGCACCGCCAGTCGAACCATCAGCTTCACCGTGAACGATGGTGATGCCGACAGCAATACCGCGACCAAGCAGGTCAGCGTTGCCGCCGTCAACGACGCGCCGGTGGCCACCGTGCCGGCGAACATCAGCGTGACCGAGGACACGGCCAGCGCGCTGACAGGCATCAGCTTCAGTGACGCCGACGCAGGCGGCAGCAGCATCACGGTGACGCTCTCAGTGCCCAGCGGCAGTCTGGCAGCCACCAGCGGAGGCGGCGTGACCGTGGGCGGAACCAGCAGCTCGCTGACCCTGACCGGCAGCATTGCCAACATCAATACCTTCATCGCCGGCAGCAACCTGACCTTCACCACCGCGGCCAACTCGACCCCGGACGTCACGCTGACCGTCGGCATCGATGACGGCGGCAATACCGGCAGCGGCGGCGCGCAGACCGACAGCGAGACCGTCACGCTGCAAGTCGCAGCAGTGAACGACGCCCCAGCCATCACCGCACCGGTGTCCATCAACGTCAACGAAGATGTCGGCACCGCCGTGACCGGCGTCAGCTTCGCCGACGTGGACGCCGGCAGCAACTCGGTAACTGCCACCTTCAGTGTCGGCAGCGGAAGTTTGTCCGCGACCAGTGGCAGCGGAGTGACGGTGGCCGGCAGCGGCACCGGTTCGCTGACCCTCACCGGCAGCATCGCGGACATCAACGCTTTCATCGCCGCCAGCCAGGTGAGCTTCCAGACCACGTCCAACAGCACCAGCAACGTGGTGCTCTCCGTAGACATCAACGACAGCGGCAACACTGGCAGCGGCGGGGCCAACAGCGATTCCACCACGGTGACCCTGGCGGTCACCGCGGTGAACGACGCACCGTTGAACAGCCTGCCCGCGGCGCAGTCGGTGGATCAGGACGACGTGCTGGTGTTCAGCTCCGGCAACGGCAATCTCATCAGCATCTCCGACGTGGATGCCGGCGGTGGCAATGTCCGGGTAACGCTCACCGCCACCAACGGATTGCTTTCCCTGGGGAGCACGACGGGACTGAGCTTCATCACGGGCGACGGCGCGGTCGATGCCACGATGACCTTCGAGGGCGCGCTGTCCGATATCAACCTGGCGCTGAACGGCATGACCTTCTCGCCGACCGGCGGCTACAACGGCCCCGCGAGCCTGGAGATTTCCACCAACGACCTGGGGCTCTCCGGCTCCGGCGGCAACCAGACCGACACCGACACGCTCGCGATCACCGTCGATCCAATCAGCCCGGTGGTCACAAACGTGCAGGTGACCAACCCGGACGGCAGCTACCAGGTCGGCGACACGGTCACGGTCAGCGTGACCTTCGATATGGCGGTCACCGTCGACACGACAGGAGGCACACCGACGCTACTGCTTGAAACCGGCAGCACGGATCGCGCCGCCACTTACGTCTCGGGCTCAGGCACCAGCGCCCTGACCTTCAGCTACACCGTGCAGGCAGGGGATCTCAGCGCCGATCTCGACTACGCCTCGACGGGCGCGCTGGCGCTGAACGGCGCCACCATCCGCAGTGCTGCCAACGATGACGCCGTCCTCACGCTGCCGGCCGTCGGCGGGGCATCGTCCATCGCGGGTCAGCATGACATTGTCATCGACGGGGTCGCGCCGACCGTCTCGTCCGTCAGCGTGCCGGCCAACGGCAGCTATGTCGCCGGCCAGAACCTCGACTTCACCGTCAACTTCAACGAAGCCGTCACGGTGAACACCGGCGGCGGCACACCCCGCATCGCATTGACGCTGGACACCGGCGGCACCGTCTACGCGGACTACCTCTCCGGCAGCGGCACCAGCGCCCTGGTCTTCCGCCACACAGTGGCCAGCGGCACGGCCGACAGCAACGGCGTCGCGGTCGGTGCGAGCATCGATGCCAACGGCGGCACGTTGCGCGACGGCGCCGGCAACGACGCCACGCTCACGCTCAACAGTGTCGGCAGCACCGCGTCGGTGCTGGTCGATGCCGTGTTGCCCACTGCCACCGTGAACGTGGCCGACACCGCACTGGCGGCCGGCGAGACCACCACCGTCACGATCACCTTCAGTGAAGCGGTGAGCGGCCTGACCACCGGCGACTTCACCGTGGCCAACGGCGCCTTGAGTGGTCTGAGCAGCGCCGACGGCGGCATCACCTGGACGGCCACCCTCACGCCCGACGCCGACGTGGAGGACGCCAGCAACCTGATCACGCTCGACAACACCGGCGTGGCCGACGCTGCCGGCAACGCGGGCACTGGCACCACCGATTCCAACAACTACGCGCTCGACACGCTACGGCCCGCCGCCACCGTGAGCGTGGCCGACACGGCACTGGCGGCCGGCGAAACCACCACCGTCACGATCACCTTCAGCGAAGCCGTGAGCGGCTTGACCACCGGCGACTTCAGCGTGGCCAACGGTGCCTTGAGTGGTCTGAGCAGCGCCGACGGCGGCATCACCTGGACGGCCACCCTCACGCCCGACGCCGACGTGGAGGACGCCAGCAACCTGATCACGCTCGACAACACCGGCATTGCCGACGCCGCCGGCAACGCGGGCACCGGCACCACGGATTCCAACAACTACGCGCTCGACACGCTGCGGCCCACCGCCACCGTGAGCGTGGCCGACACGACCCTCGGGACCGGTGAGACCACCACCGTCACGATCACCTTCAACGAAGCCGTGAGCGGCTTGACCACCGGCGACTTCACCGTCGCCAACGGTGCCTTGAGCAGTCTGAGCAGCGCCGATGGCGGCATCACCTGGACGGCCACCTTCACGCCGAGCGCCAGTGTCGAAGACGCCACCAACCTGATCACGCTCGACAACACCGGCGTCGCCGACGCCGCGGGCAATGCCGGCACCGGCACCACCGACTCCAACAACTACGCGGTCGACACCGAAGCGCCCGTCAACACGCTGCCCTCCGCGCAAACCACCATCACGGTCGAACCGGTGACCTTCAGCAGCGGCAACGGCAACGCGGTGACGGTCTCCGACGGCGGCACGCTGACCACCGTGGTCTCCGTGGGTACCGGCACGCTGACGGCAACCACCGGTGGCGGAGCCGTCATCACCAACAACGGCACGGGCAGCGTGACCGTGAGCGGCACGGCCGCCGAGGTCAACGCCGCCCTGGAGGGGCTGGTCTACACCCCCGCCGCTGCGGGCACGCACACCATCACGGTGCAGTCCACCGACGCTGGCGGCAACAGCGACACCGACACCGTCGACGTGACGGTCAACAACAGCACGCTGCTGGTGACGTCGTCCCTCGACACCGGCGACGATCAGACCACCGGTGCCAGCTTTGCGGCCGACCAGGCCGACGGAGGAGGCCTCAGCCTGCGCGAGGCATTGCACTGGGCCAGCGCTGACGACGCCATCACCTTCGATCTCGACGGCGGCACCAGCGGCTACCAGGGCGGAACGATCACCCTCAACGGTTTACAGCTCGACATCACCAAGACGCTGCAGATCGACGGCGACCTCGACGACGACGGCACGGCGGACGTGACCGTCTCAGCGAACAACGCCAGCCGCGTCATGGCGGTGGGCAACAGCCTGACGGGCATCGAGTTGACCGGCCTGGTGCTGAGAGACGGCACGGTCGGCGGTGGCGGCGCCGGCCTTTACATCGGCCTGGCCAGCGAGGTCACGCTGCGCGATTCGCGCGTGCTCGACAACACCGAAACGGCGCTGGGCGGTGGCGGCATCTATGGCTCCGGCGCACAACTGACGATGATCAACTCCACCGTCGGCGGCAACACCAGTACGTCGTTCGGCGGCGGCATCCGCATCGTTGGAGGCGGCGGAACGCTGAGCATCATCAACAGCACCGTCTACGGCAACACCACCACCGGCACGGCTGCGCACGGCGGCGGCCTCCAGTTCGGCGGCACCGGAGGGCTGACCATCGTCAACAGCACCTTCAGTGGCAACGCGGTCACCGGCAGCTCTTCGTCCGGCGGCGGCATCCGCATCACCACCGGCACCTCGTTCCTCTACAACACCACCGTCGTCGGCAACGCGGCCACCGCAAGCGGCGGTGGCATCCATGCCAACGGCACCGACACCTTCGTGAACGTGGTGGCGGCCGGCAACACCTCGGGCGCGGGCGCGACCGCCGCAACGGGCGGTTCGCCGCTGGCGACCGGTGGCAGCGCCGATGACGTAAGCGGCACCGTCGAAACGGCCACCAACAGCTTCTTCGGCAGCAACGTCACGATCACCACCAACAACGCGAGCCTGAACAACCAGGGCACCACGAACCTGCTGCTGGGCGACCTGGCCGACAACGGCGGCGACGTGCTGACCCACCGGCCGCAAGTGGGCAGTGCGCTCATCAACGCCGGCAGCACCGCCGATCTGCCCGCCGACACCCACGACATCGACGGCGACAGCGACACGGCCGAGGCACTGCCACTCGACGCAGCCAATGCCAACCGCGTGGCCGGCAGCGCCGTCGACATCGGCGCGAAGGAATCGAACGAGGTGCCGGTACTCACCGGCCTCGACGGCGGCAGCACCTTCACGGAGAACGGCAGCGCGATTCCGATCGACGCCGACGTGTCGGTCAGCGACGTCGAGCTCGACCAGCTCAACGGCGGCAGCGGCGACTACGACAGTGCCTCCCTGCTCGTCGTTCGCGACGGCGGGGCCGTCACCACCGACAGCTTCGGCTTCAACGACGGCAACGGCATCAGCCTCAGCGGTGGCAACCTGGTGAAGAACGGCCAGGCCATCGCGAGCTTCGATACCGGCACCGCCGGCCAGCTGACCATCACCTTCACCAACGCGAACGGTGAAACACCGACACGCGCCGACGTGCAGGCCATTGCCCGCCAGATCACCTACCGATCCACCAGCGAAGACCCGGGCACCAGCGCCACGCTGCGCCTCGCGCTGACCGACGATGCCGGTGATACGGGCGCTGGCACGGCGAGCGTGACCATCACGCCGATCAACGATGCGCCGGTGTTGACTGCCACAGGCGGTACCCCCACCTTCACCGAGAACGGCTCGGCCGTCCAGCTCTTCAGCGGCACGGGCATCGATACCGTCGAGGCTGGCCAGACGATCACCCGCCTGACCTTGACCGTTGCCAACCTGGCCGACGGCACCAGCGAACTGCTCACGATCGACGGCTCCGACATCGTGCTCACCAACGGCACGAGCGGCACCACGACCGGCGGC
Organism: uncultured Caldimonas sp.; assembly: GCF_946480305.1. The sequence continues at coordinate 228,016 of NZ_CAMLJQ010000003.1, read as the reverse complement.
AACGCGGTGGACTACAGCGTCAGCGTGACGGGCAGCACGGCCACGGTCACGTTGACCAAGGCGGGCGGTTTGAGCTCCGCCGATGCACAAACCGTGGTCGACGGCATCAGCTATCGCAACACCAGCGATGCGCCGTCCGGGGCCAGCCGCACGGTCACGCTCTCCAGCGTGCGGGACAGCGGTGGCACGGCCGACGGCGGTGCCGACACGCAAACGCCCGGCATTGCCGCCACGGTGACGATCGGCTCCGTCAACGACGCGCCGACCATCACGGCACCTGTCTCCATCGCCGTCGACGAAGACGTGAGCACGCCGGTCACGGGCATCACCTTCGCCGATGCGGACGCCGGCAGCAGCACGGTCACCGCCACGTTGAGCGTGGGCTCGGGTACGCTGAGCGGCACCAGCGGCTCCGGCGTCACGGTGTCGGGCTCCGGCACGAACAGCATGACCCTGTCCGGCACCGTTGCCGACATCAACGCGTTCATTGCAGCCAGTGAAGTCACCTACCAGACGCCGGGAGACGGCACCAGCAACGCCGTTCTCACCGTCGCCATCGACGACGGCGGCAACACCGGCAGTGGCGGTGCGCAGAGCGACGCCACCACGGTGACGCTGGCCGTGACGGCCGTCAACGACGCGCCCGTCAACACCGTGCCAGCGGCACAGTCGGTCGACCAGGACGCTTCGCTGGTGTTCAGTAGCGGCAACGGCAACCTGATCTCCATCGCCGACATCGATGCCGGTGGTGGCACGGTGCGCGTGACGCTGACCGGCAGCAACGGTCTCATCACGCTCGCGGGTACGACGGGCCTCAGCTTCTCTGTCGGCGACGGCACGGCGGACGCAACGCTGACCTTCGACGGCACGGTGGCAGACATCAACGCGGCACTTGCCGGCCTTGTCTTCTCACCGACCGCCGGCTACAACGGCCCCGCCAGCCTGCAGGTCACGACCAGCGACCTGGGCCTCACCGGCAGCGGCGGCACGCAGACCGACACCGACACGGTCACCATCACGGTCGACCCGATCAACCCCGTGGTGACGAGCGTGCAGACCAGCAATGCGGATGGCAGTTATCAGATCGGCGACGTCATCACGGTGACCGTGAGCTGCGACATGGCGGTGACGGTGGACACCACCGGCGGCACGCCGACACTGCTGCTCGAAACCGGCAGCACCGATCGGCAGGCCAGCTACGTCTCGGGGTCGGGCAGCAACACCCTGACGTTCAGCTACACCGTGCAGGCGGGCGACGCGAGCGGCGATCTCGACTACGCCTCCACCGGAGCCCTGGCACTGAACGGCGGCACCATCCGCAGCGCAGCGAGCGACGACGCGGTCCTCACGTTGCCCGCGGTCGGCGGAGCATCGTCCATCGCGGGGCAACATGACGTGGTCATCGACGGCGTGGCACCGACCGTCGCCTCGGTCGCGGTGCCCGCAGACGGCACCTACGTCGCGGGCGACGCGCTCGACTTCACCGTCAACTTCAGCGAGGCCGTCACCGTCGACACCACCGGCGGCACGCCGCGCATCGCCGTCACGCTCGACACCGGCGGCACCGCCTACGCCAGCTACCTCTCCGGCTCCGGCACGCCCGCCCTCACCTTCCGCCTGACCGTCGCCTCCGGCCAGCTCGACACCAACGGCATCTCGGTCGGCACCGGCATCGACGCCAACGGCGGCAGCCTGACCGATGCCGTGGGCAACGCCGCGATCACCACGCTCAACAGCGTGGGCGCCACCACCGGCGTGCTGGTCGATGCGGTCGTGCCCACCATCACGGCCGTCTCGGTGCCCGGCGACAGCCACTACAACGCCGGCGAGGTGTTGAGCTTCACCGTCAGCACCAGCGAAGCCGTCACCGTCAACACCGCCGGCGGCACGCCGCGCCTGGCGCTCGACATCGGCGGCAGCACCGCGTATGCAAGCTACGCCTCGGGCTCCGGCAGCTCAGCACTCGTGTTCCAGTACACCGTGCAAGCCGGCGACACCGATGCCGACGGCATCGCGGTCAGCAGCCTGCAGGCCAACGGCGGCACGCTGCGCGACGCGGCCGGCAACGACCTCACCGCCACGCTCAACAGCGTGGGCGACACCTCCGGCGTGATCGTCGACACCACCGCGCCGGCCAACAGCGGCATCGTGCGCATCGACGCCACGCCCACCAGCGCTGGCTCGGTCAGCTACACCGTCACCTTCTCCGAAGACGTGAGCGGCGTCGACACCGCCGACTTCTCGCTGGCGACCACCGGCAGCGCGTCCGGCACCATCGCATCGGTCACCCAGGTCGATGCCTCGACCTACACGGTGCTCGTCAACGCCGTCAGCGGCACCGGCACGCTGCGCCTGGATCTCAACGGCAGCGGCACCGGCATCATGGACGTGGCCGGCAACACCATCGGCGCGGGCGCCACCGGCGAGGCCTATGCCGTCGACCGCGATGCTCCCACGGTCAGCTCCGTCAACGTCCCGGCCGACGACACGTATGTAGCCGGCGACAACCTCGACTTCACCGTCAACTTCAGCGAGGCCGTCACCGTCGACACCACCGGCGGCACGCCGCGCATCGCCGTCACGCTCGACACCGGCGGCACCGCCTACGCCAGCTACCTCTCCGGCTCCGGCACGCCCGCCCTCACCTTCCGCCTGACCGTCGCCTCCGGCCAGCTCGACACCAACGGCATCTCGGTCGGCGCCGGCATCGACGCCAACGGCGGCAGCCTGACCGATGCCGTGGGCAACGCCGCAGTCACCACGCTCAACGGCGTGGGCGCCACCACGGGCGTGCTGGTCGATGCAGTCGATCCCGCAATCACCTCGGTGACCGTGCCCTCCAGCGGCCGGTACAACGCAGGCGACACGCTCAGCTTCACCGTCAATGCCAGCGAAGCCGTCACCGTCGACACTGCCGGCGGCACGCCCCGCCTGGCGCTGGACATCGGCGGGGCCACGGTCTATGCCGACTACGTCTCGGGCTCCGGTACGTCGGCGCTGTTGTTCCAGTACACCGTACAGGCCGGCGACACCGATGCCGACGGCATCGCGGTCAGCAGCCTGCAGGCCAACGGCGGCACGGTGCGCGATGCGGCCGGCAACAACCTCGCGGTCGCGCTCAACGGCGTGGGCAGCACCTCCGGCCTGATCGTCGACACGACCGCGCCGCAGGCTACCGGTGTGGTGCGCGCCGGCGCATCGCCGACCTTCGCCGGCAGCGTCAACTACACGGTCACGTTCTCCGAGGCCGTCACGGGGCTGGGAGCCGAGGACTTCTCGCTCGCCACCAGCGGCTCCGCCACCGGCACGATCTCGTCGGTCTCGCAGATCGACGGCGCCACCTACACCGTGACGGTGACCGGCGTGGCAGGCAACGGCACATTGCAGCTGAACCTGGCCTCCAGCGGCACCGGCATTGCCGACCTGGCCGGCAACACGCTGACGGTCGGCATCACGGGCGAGTCCTACCAGATCGAGCAACTGCCCCCGCCGCCACCGCCCGCTCCCGCGCCGCCGCCGCCTCCGGTGGTGGAAGCCCCGCCGCCACTGCCGCCGGAGCAGCCACCGGTCACGCTCAACCCGCTGGCTCCGCTCACCCCGGTGGATGCGCCCACGCTGTCGCCCACGGGGCCCGGCGCACCGGGAGGCTCGCTGACCGGCACGGCGCTGGCCGCCGACGTGCTGGGCCAGGGCTCCCAAACGCCGGCAGCCGCCACGAGTGCCCTCGGCAGCGCACCGGCGCCGCAGCGCAGCACCTTCATCGACATCGGCAGCTCGAGCGGGATCGGCCTGCAAGCCATGCCGGACATCGGCGACTTCCGCGCTCAGGCCGGGCAGCCGCTCAGCATTGCGCTGCCACCGTCGACGTTCACGCACAGCGACCGCGCTGCCGAGGTGACAGTGGAAGTGCGCATGGCCGACGGTCGCCCGCTGCCCAACTGGCTGAAGTTCGACCCGGTCAGCGGAACGATCAGCGGCGAGCCACCGCGCGGACTCACCGGACGCCTGAAGATCGAGGTGATCGCGCGCGACAACAAGGGCAACCGGGCCTCTTCGCAGTTGGACATCGAGTTCAACCGCCCTGCCGAGACACCGCGCGCACCGCAGCCCCGCACGCTGCTCGACGTGCCGGCCGACGCGCCCGACCGCATCGACCTGGCACGCCTGCTCGGCGAGCAGTCGCCCGCCGAAGCCGGCCGGCCGGCCCTCGCCAGCCAGTTCGAGCGCTACGGCCAGGCCGCTCGCGAAGCCGAGCGCGCCGAACTGCTCAAGCACCTGCAGGCCGTTGCGCAGGACGTCGTGCAGGAGGACGCATGACGGGCCTTGCATCCACCACACCCACAACAACCATGGAGCCGACCACCTTGAACACTCGCCGCCGCCTGCCCCACCGTCTGCTGCTGGCCTCGCTCGTGACCGCCGCCTTCACCGGCTGCGCGATCCAGCCCCGCTCGCTCACGCCGGACGAGTTGCGCACCGCCGTGCAGCAGGACCGCACGCGCATGTTCACCGAGCAGGAGCCCCTGCAGGGCCCGATCTCGCTCGAGGAAGCGATGGCCCGCGCCATCAAGTACAACCTCGACCACCGGCTCAAGCTGATGGAAGAGGCGGTCTCGCAGCGGCAACTGGATCTGTCGCGTACCGACCTGCTGCCCAAGCTGGCCGCATCTGCCGGCTACTCCAACCGCGACAACGTGCTCGCGTCGTCTTCGCGCAGCATCGAAACGGGCGCGCAATCGCTCGAGCCTTCCACCTCCACCGAAAGCGAGCGCTACACCGCCGACCTCGCGCTGTCGTGGAACGTGCTGGACTTCGGCGTGAGCTACTACCAGGCCAAGCAGGCGGGCGACCGCATGCTGGTCGCGCAGGAGCGCCGCCGCAAGGTGCTGCACCTGCTGATGCAGCAGACGCGGCAGGCCTACTGGCAGGCGGCCGGCGCGCAGGCACTCGAAGGCAAGGTGGAGCCGGTGCTGGAGCTGGCGCGCAAGGCGCTCGAAGACTCGCGCAAGGTCGAGATCGAAAAGCTGCGCTCGCCGCTGGAGGCACTGACCTACCAGCGGCAGTTGCTCGACATCGTGCGCCAGCTCGAAGCGGTGCGCGACGACCTGGCGCAGGCCAAGCCGCGCCTGGCCACCATCATGAACCTGGAGCCGGGCCGCAGGTTCCAGGTGAGCGGTGCCCCCAGCCTCACGGTGCCCAAGCTCGCCATCTCGACCGACAAGATGGAAGAGACCGCGCTGATGCGCCGCCCGGAGCTGGTGGAAGCGCATTACAACGAGCGCATCGGCGTGCTGGAGACCCGCAAGGCGATGGCCAAGCTGTTCCCCGGCGTGGAGCTGAGCCTGGGCACGCACTACGACAGCAACAGCTACCTGGTGAACCAGCACTGGGGCGACGTGGGCGTGAAGGTGAGCTGGAACCTGCTGAACGTGCTCAACGCCGGCAAGATCCGCGGGCTGGCACAGGCGCAGCTGGAAGTGGCGCAACAGCAGCGCCTGGCACTCAACATGGCGGTGCTGACCCAGGTGCATGTGGCCCACCTCGACTACCTGGGCAAGCTGCGCCAGTACGAGCTGACGCAGCAGCTCAACACCGTGGAGCAGCGCATCCTGCAGTACACGCGCAATGCCGCCAGCGCCAACGCGCAGGGCAAGCTCGAAGAGATCCGGGCTGCAGCCACCGCGATGATGGCCGAGCTGCGGTTGTACCAGAACTATGGCGCGCTGCAGGGTGCCTACGGGCAGGTCATCGCCACGCTGGGGCTCGACCCGCTGCCCGAGTCGGTGCCGTCGCACGACCTGAAGACGCTGGGCGAGGCCGTGCGCGCCTCTGAGCAAGAATGGCAGAAGGTGATCGACCCTCAAGGAGGCGCATGACATTGCTTCACCGCCGCTGGCTGTTTTTGCTCTCGCTGATTCCCCTGCATCTTGCTGCCCAGACGCCGCCCCCGCTGCCGCCCGGCCTGACCGCCGACAAGGATGGCCGCATCCGCACCCAGCTCAGCTCGCGCAACGCGGTGACGCTGTCGAGCGAGTTGTCCGCCCGCATCTCCAGCCTGCCGCTGCGCGAAGGCGATGCCTTCCGCGCCGGCCAGGCGCTGGTGAGTTTCGACTGCTCGCTGGTGCAATCGCAATTGCGCAAGGCCGAGGCCGGCGTGGAGGCAGCGCAGGCGCTGGTGCAGTCCAACCAGCGGCTGGCCGAACTCAACTCCATCGGCCAGTTCGAGGTAGCGCAGGCCCAGGCCAAGCTGAAGGAAATGCAGGCCGAAGCGAGCGCCGCGCGCACGCTGATGACCCGCTGCACGATCAGCGCCCCGTTCAGCGGCCGCATCGCCAAGCGCCACGTGGCGGCTCACCATTACGTGCAGCCCGGCACGCCGCTGCTCGACGTGCTCGAAACCGGCCAGCTCGAATTGCAGATGATCGTGCCTTCGCGCTGGCTGGCATGGCTGAAGCCCGGCGTCGCCTTCACCGTCGAGGTCGAGGAACTCGGCAAGACCTACCCCGCGAAGGTGCAACGCCTTGGCGCCCAGATCGACCCGGTCAGCCAGACGGTGCCCGTCATCGGCGTGATCAACGGCAGCCACCCGGCGCTGCTGCCAGGCATGAGCGGCTGGGCGGTGTTTGCGCAGCGCAAGTGAAGCGATGAACGCCAAAGACCCGGTCGGCCCCCTGCTGACGTTGTTGCAGCTGGCCCGCCGAGCACGCGCTGCGGCCACGCCGGAAGAGCTCGGCTTCATCGCCGCCAACGAAACGCTGCAGATGCTGCCCTATCGGCAGGCGGTGGTATGGACCGAGCAGGCCCTCGGTCGCGTCGCCGCCGTCTCCGGCCTGCCGCAGCCGGACCCGACGGCGCCGTACGTCCAGTGGGTCGCCAAGGTGTGCCGCCATGCGATGCAGGCGCAATGGCCGGCGCAGGCCTTCGATGCCACCGCGCTGCCAGCCGTGCTGCAGGGCGAATGGCCGCAGTGGTGGCCCCAGCATGCGCTGTGGCTGCCGCTCGGGCGCCAGGGTGACGCACCGGATGCCGCGCTGGTGCTCGTGCGCGAACAAGCCTGGCCCGAAGCCGAGCTGGCCCTCGCGAAGGAACTGGCCGATGCCTACGGCCACGCGTTCGCGGCGTTCAAGCCGCGTGCCGGCGGGTGGGTGCGCGCAGGCGGCTGGCTGCACGGCAGCAAGGCGCGCAAGCGCTGGCTGCTCGCCGGCCTGGCGCTGAGCCTGCTGCCGATGAAGTTGACGGTGCTCGCGTCGGCCGAAGTCACCGCGAAAGACCCGTTCTTCGTGCGCGCACCGCTCGACGGCGTGATCGACCGCTTCGAGGTGCAGCCCAACCAGGCGGTCGCCGCCGGCACCCCGCTCTTCAGCCTGGACACCACCACCCTGCGCGCGCGCCACGAGGTGGCTCGCAAGGCCTACGCCACCGCGCTGGAGGAATACCGCCAGTCGGCCCAGGCGGCCGTCACCGACGACAAGAGCCGCGCCGAGATCGCGTTGCGCCGCGGCAAGCTGCAGGAGCGTTCGGTCGAACTCGAATTCACCGCGGGCCAACTGGACCGCATCCAGGTCAAGGCCGACCGCGAAGGCGTGGCCGTGTTCGCCGACGCCAACGACTGGATCGGCCGTGCGGTGGCGATCGGCGAACACATCCTGCTCATCGCCGACCCGAAGAAGGTGGAACTCACCGCCTACCTGCCGGCCGGCGACCACGTCGACGTGAAGGCCGGCGACGTGCTCACGCTCTATCCGCAGGGCGCGCCGCTTGCCGCGCACGAGGCGCGCATCGTGCATGTGGCCTACCGCGCCGAGCCCACGGCGGAGGGCTACCTGGCCTACCGCATCAAGGCCGAGTTCGGCCCCGGGCAGACACCACCGCGCCTGGGCCAGATGGGCACCGCGCGGCTCGAGGCCGGCTGGGCCCCGTTGATCTACATCGCGCTGCGCCGCCCGCTGGTGGTGCTGCGCCAATGGCTCGGGTGGTAGCGCGATGACCGCGCCCGCCATGTTGCCCCCGCTGCGGCAGGATCTGGCGCTGCACCCCGGTCGGCCCGCGCCCGACGGCTCGCCCACCTGGACGCTGCACGACCCGGCCGCCAACCGCTTCTTCCAGCTCGGCTGGGCCGCATTCGAGATCCTGTCGCGCTGGTCGCTCGGCGCACCGCTGGCCGTGCTGCAGGCCGTGCACCGCGACACCACGCTGCGCCCCACGCCGCAAGACCTGCATGGCCTGCTGGAGATGCTCGCGCGCAACCACCTGCTGCAGGCCGCCGCTCCAGCGGACACGCAGCGGCTGCAGCAGGCCGCGCGGGCAGCACGCCCCGGCCTGGGCAAGTGGCTGCTGAAGAACTACCTGTTCTTCCGTCTGCCGCTCGTGCGGCCCGAAGCCCTGCTGCGACGGCTGTCACCGCACGTCGGCTGGGCCTTCCGGCCCGGCTTCTGGTGGGCTGCGGCGGCGATGGCGCTCGCCGGGCTGCTGCTCGCCTCGCGCCGCTGGGACGAGTTCACCCACACCTTCGTGTCGTATGCCAACTGGGAAGGCGCACTCGCCATCGGCCTTGCCATTTCCACGGCAAAGCTGCTGCACGAGATGGGGCATGCACTCGCCGCGCACCGCTGCGGCTGCCGGGTGCCGACGATGGGCGTGGCCTTTCTCGTGATGTGGCCGGTGCTCTACACCGACACCAACGAAGCCTGGAAACTCCCCTCGCGGCGCCAGCGGCTCGTGATCGGTGCAGCCGGCATGGCCACCGAACTGGCGCTCGGTGCCGCGGCCCTGCTGGCGTGGGCACTGCTGCCCGACACGCCAGAGTGGGGCCCGGCACGTGCCGGCGCCTTCCTGCTCGCCACCACCACCTGGGTGCTGACGCTGGCGATCAACGCCAGCCCCTTCATGCGCTTCGACGGCTACTTCCTGCTCTCGGATGCGCTCAACCTGCCCAACCTGCACGAGCGCGCATTCGCGATGGGCCGCTGGTGGCTGCGCGAGCGCCTGTTCGGCCTCGGCGAACCGCCGCCCGAAGCCCACCCGCCGCAACGGCAGCACTTCCTCATTGCGTTCGCGTTCGCCACGTGGCTGTACCGGCTCGTGCTGTTTCTCGGCATTGCGCTGCTCGTGTATCACCTGTTCTTCAAGGCGCTCGGCGTGCTGCTGATGGTGGTGGAGCTGGCCTGGTTCATCGCGCTGCCGATACAGCGCGAGATGAAGGCATGGTGGCAACTGCGCGGCCAGATGCGCTGGAACAGCGCCGCGCGGCGGACGGCACTGCTCTTTGGCGCCGCGCTCTTCTTCGTGTTGTGGCCCTGGCAGTCGACGATACGGGCGCCTGCCGTGCTGGGCGCGGCGCAGACGCAGGGCGTGTACCTGCCGCACGCCGCACGCTTGTTGAACACGTTGCCCGCCGCCGGCACCAGCGTCAAAGCCGGCGACGAGCTGGCCCGGCTCGCGTCGCCCGAGTTGCTGGCCCAACTCGCGCTGGCCCAGGCCGAAGAAGAACAACTGCGCTGGCAACTCACGCAACAAAGCTTCGATGCCCGGCTGCGCGAGGCCGGCCCGGCCTTGCGCAAGCGGTGGGAGCAGGCAGCTGAAACGGTCGCCGGCCTTCAGCTGGAGGTGAAGCGCCTGACACTCACCGCGCCCTTCGACGCCGAAGTCACCGACGTCAACACCGACGCGCATCCCGGCGCGTGGCTGCCCGCCGGCGAGCGCCTCATGCTGCTCGTGAGCCCCGGCGGCAGCAAGGTCGATGCATATGTCGACGAACACGGGCTGGAGCGGTTGACCGACGGCGCGCAGCAGGCGACGTTCATTGCCGACCTGCCCGGGCACCCTGCAGTGCAGTGCTCCGGGGTGTCGCCGCACCCGGTGCAGTTGCCGCAGCTCGAACACCCCGGCGTCACGACCTTGTTCGGCGGTGAGCTGCCTGCACAGCGCAAAGACGATGGCCGGGTGGTACCGCTCAATGCCGTGTTCCGCGTCCGGCTGACCGATTGCAGCCCGGTGGAGTCAACGACACGCGAACGCTCAGGCGTGGCGCTGCTCCATGGCCGGAGCGAGAGCCTGCTGGGCCGCGCCGCACGGACGGCGGCTTCTGTCTGGCAGCGCGAGGCCGGGTTCTGAGCACCTGCTGTCTTCTGCCCCGGCGACGGGTTCCGCAGGCGTTACCTTTGATCGCGCTTTCCGCTTTCTCGTAAGGCAGCCGGGACGCTCGCCGGCCGTAGCATTCGCGCTTCACGACAGCCCCGGGGCACGCCTCGTCACCCGTGCAGAGGTCGCACGGCGTTCCCGCTTGCGGCGCGCGCCCCTCTCCGCCCGCCACTGCGTCAAATGATCCTCGTCTCCGCCTCCGGAACGTCGTCGCTCCCGCACGCCTCGCTGCCACACGTGTCGCCGGCCACGCGTGCCACGCCTTCGATATCGGGCACCCCCGAGTGGGCGAAGGCAGCGGCACAGGTGCATCAATCGCCGCTCTACAGGCAATGGTTCGCCGCGCAAGGCGAAGCCGAGCAGGCGTCGAACCACCAGCGGCCTCAGGCGCAGCAACGGGCGACGGAGTTGCTCGGGCAATTGCGGGCCGATGCCAGCTACACCCGGTTCGAGATGCTCTACGCCCGTGACCAGGCCCAAGGTGCGCGGCAAGCTGCGGCTAAGGCGCACGACGAGCAACGCCGCGTGCTGCTCGATCAGGTATCGCTTTACGACGCCGCCGCACAGGAGAGCCAGACCCGATTGCAGATGATCGACGCTGGCCGGCGCTTCGATGCAGTGCCCGGCGCACCCCGGCTTGCCGCCCGGCAACTGGAGCTGCAACAAGCGATCGCCCAGGCACAGGAGCGCTACAACGGTGAGGACGCGCAATACCGCCAGGCGCAGGCCACGCACCAGCAGGGCCTGAACACCGCCGTGGCCTCGGGCGGCGGCTTCGGCAGCGGCTTCGATCTGTTCGGCCTCGGCAAAAGCAAGAAGGAGCGCGAGCAGGACAGCCTGCCGGTGCGGCAGCAGGCGCACGAAGACGCGCGCCAGGCGTTGGCCGACGCCAAGCGCGCACTCGACGACTTCAACGCCGCGCTGTCGCCGGAGTTCCGGCAGGCGCAGACCGGCATGCGGCAGGCCCAGGCCCGCTGGCAGCAGGCAGACGCGGCATGGAAGCTCCAGGAGATCCGATTCAACCCGCCTGTCGCCGACGCAGCCGCCCACCAACGCGCCGCGCTCGCTGACGTAGCCGCCGCGGACGTACATGCGGCGCTGGCCGCGCAAGGCGACCCGCTCGACCCCGAACTGCAGGCGCGCGCCTTCATGGCCGATCCGGCGCGGCTGTCGCAGGACTGGGCGTGGCAGGTCCACGCCCGTTTCGGCGCCGAGGCCCACTTCGCCCGGGACGAACAGGCGTTGCGCGCCCTCGTCTCCGACAGCCAGTCACTGCGCGCCGAGCTGTCCGATCCGTCCATGGGCGGCGAACGCGACCGCGTGACCGACGCCGTCGTCACCCGCCTGCGCGACAAGGCAGGCGAGCTGGGCTTGTCGCAGTACCGCGTGGCGGTGGCGAGCTACAGCTACGCCACGGTCTCGAAGGAATTCGGCAGCGGCCGGGGCAATGGCCTGCTCTACAGCCTGCTCGACAAGAACGGCAAGACGGTGTCGGTCGTCGACGGCCTGGTGGCCGCGGGCCAGCAAAAGGCCGACGTCTACGCCAGCGTCGATGCCTTCGTCGACGACAACACCCTGCCCGGCACCGACGCCGCCTTGGCCGTGATGGACACGGGCCGTGCACGCGTGGAGACGGGCACCGCCACGCCGCGCATCGCCATGCGGGTACTCACCGGCGGCGCGCACGAGGAAGAGGCCTTCGAGCGCTGGACGCGCCAGCATCCGAAGCTGGTGACCGGGTTGACGATCGGTGCCGCCGTCGTGCTCAGCTTCACGCCGGGTCTCATGGCGGCCGGTCGGCTCGGTGCGACGCGCCTGGCGAGCTGGATGGCCGGCCGGCACGCGGCCGCGCTTGCCGGCGGCCAGGCGAGCGCATCGGCGGCCGGCAGCACCGCAGCCGGGCGCACGATCCTGGCAGTGCAAGCGACGACGCTGGGCGCCATCACCGCTTATGGCGGCGCAGCCTTCATGCACATGCGAGGCCAGGAACGCGCACGCGGGCAATCGATGAGCGTGGACACGGCGATGCAGGGCGTCACGCTGCTGTCGTCGCTGGCCGCCCTCACCGCGATGGGCGCGGCCTACACACACGCCGGGCGGGCCGGCACGCCCGGTGGCGCGCGCGCGGCGCAAGTGGCGACCTGGGCCAACCGGGTGGCGTGGACAGGCTACGTGCCTACCGCCCACGACCTGCACCGACTCAGCACCCACAACGCCGGCAAAGGTTTGCGCCCCGGCGAGCAGGAGCAGTTGTGGCTGAGCCTGGCGATGGACCTGCTGCCGGAACTCGGCGCCCGGGCCGCCAACCGATGGATCAACGCGCACACCGCTGCCAGCGACACCACGACCGCGCTGTCCCGCCCCACGCCACCCGTCGCGCCTTCGGTTCCCTCGACGCGGGGGCTGATCGGTGACGCTGAGTTTCCCGGCGGCCTGGGCCTCGGCGCGCGCCCTGCCGACGGCCCGCCCGGCGCCGGTGCGCCCCGTCCGCAACGCGCGGCGCTGGAGGGCCTGCGTCTGCAACGCGAAGGCAACCGACTGATCGCCACCCATGCACGGGACGAACGCGCCGAGGTGATCCTCGACCTGCCGGAAGGGCTGCGTCCAGGCCAGGCGGTGCCGGTCGACGTGCAGAGCATTTCCCGTGGAGGCCTGCCACCTCGCTCGCAGGACGAGATGCTCGTGCGCCTGATGGAGCACTACGGAGTGCAACCATCGCGGCTGAACTACCGCAACGTGCTGGAAGAGGACACGCAGATGTCCTACTACACGAACTTCGGCGAATCGGAGGCCGCCAGCGAAGACGCCGCTGCTGCCTCGGTGCTGGCCCGCAGCGGCACCCGCGTGCTGCAAGCGCTAGGCTTGCACGTGGACCGGTACGAGTGGCGCCTCGAAGACGGCTTGCTCGACCTGATCGTCCATGTGGCGCCACCCGGCGCGTCCGCTCCGTATGCCGCGCGCCGCGCGCAGCGACGGCGCGAGCAGTTCGCCGATGTCGACACGCGCATCCGCGCCATGGCCGGCGACCATCTGCCGCAGCGCCCGACCGCGACCGAACGCGCAATCGTCGTTGCCGGTGATGCTGCAGCGCCAGCCGCCGCGCCAGCTGACGCGGCCGTCGTCTACGCCCAGGATGGCAGCGCCGACCACGTCACACTGCGCGCCGACGACCTGCCCGGTGACATCGAGCGGCGCCTGCACCTCAGCGAAGTGCGCGACGGCAATGCGGCCGTGCGCTACTACATGGACACCCGGTTCGCCGAGCGCATGGCGCGCATCCGGGTACGGCCCGATGCGCGCGGCTCCGACATGGCCGCAGGCTTCTCGGAATACCTCGGCTGGCGGACCTCCGCAGCGGCTGGTGACGACGCGACGGCACGCGCTGCGGGCGGCTATCTGCGCTACCTCACGCAAGCGCAGCACGCGCTCGGCATGGCGGGTGAAGCGGCGCCCGCCCACCTGCCGCATGCATCCGAAGCCCTGGTCGCCGAAGCCGTCGTGCGAGTCGTGGGCGAAGACACGCTGCACCGCGCCCTCTTCCGCGGGGACGAGCGCGCCATCAACGCCGTCGCCGCGGTCGCGACCGGCCTGGCGCAGCGCTTTCGCCAACAGGCGCGGCGGGACGCGCCCCAGCCGCATGGGGCCGCCCGCTCGCCCGAGGCCAACGCATCACGGACGACGCCCGGGCACCGCGGCGCTGACACCGAAGCCCTTGCTGCGCCGGTAGCCATGTCCGCCACGCTGCAGAGCTTCATCGACGCCCACGGGCTGGTGCCACCGCATCAACTGGAAGCTGCGATCGAGGCGCACGCCAAAGGCGGCGGTGACGCGGCCACGGCACGCCGGGCATTGACCGAAGCCCGCTCGCAGCTGGACGACCTGAGCACCCACCTGGCCGCCGGCCAGGAGCCTGCACCGCCTGGGCTGCAACAGTACCGGCAGGCGCTGGCGCTGCTCGAAGATTTCTTGCCGCACGCCCGCCAGGCCGACACCTGGTGGCCCGAAAGTGTGGCAGGGCGCACCACCGTGCTGTCACGCTGGATGGACGAGGGGCGTGAGCCGGCCCGGCGCGAATGGCAGGCGGCGCACGACAGGTTGCGCGACCTGCAGGCGCTCGGCTTCCGGTCGGTGGTACGCCACGAACTGAACCAGATTGCCGTCGAATTCGACTTCGGCATCGTCGAGGCGCTGGCGCGGGTTGCGCGAGCGAGCAGCTTCGAGCATGCGGCTGGCGTTCGACGCCATCTCGAACCCGGCTCGCCCGATGCCGCCGAGGTCGCGCAACTGCAACGCGACGCGGTGGTGACCGGCCTGGGCGAGCCGGTCGATCGCGTGCTCGCGTTGCATCCCGAGCTGCAGCAGCAGTTGCGCACCCAGATCGCCGGCGGCCTGGAAATCGGGTATGGAGAAACACCGGAGGGCTCGGCAGCCGTCTACGAGCCGCTGCGGTTCAACATCACGATTTCGCCGCTCGCCCACGGCGCAGACGGCACAACGCGCGCCTGGAAGCCGGAGGAGATCGCTTCGCTGTTCGTGCATGAGCTGGCCCACAGCGAGCTGCCGAACGTCGGGCACGCCTCGACGCGCGACAGCTACGTATCCAGCCTGCTGCGCGACGAAGCGCGCGCCGCGTTTGCCCAATGGCGCCTGCGCGAGGAGTCGGCCCGGCGCGGCGGCCCTGTGGTGCCGGCCCCCATTCCCACCGGTGTGGCAGAGCAGGACTTCCTCGAGATCTACGCGCGCCTGCTCGAAACCGACGACCTGGACGAGGCCACGCGTGCATTGGCTGCCATTACCGGCAGCGACCTCAATCACCATCACGGCCGCCACTACGTGGGGCAGTTCGAACGCGAGCGTGACGCCGGTTGGGGCTGGGCCCTGCGGCGCGGCACCTTGTACGACGGCCGGACGAAGGACACGCCGGACAACCCGATCAGCGACGAGCAGCCACGCCGCCCACCGGTCTCGATGATCACCAAGGTCCTGCTGCCACAGATCGCCGGCGACAGGGCGAGTGCTGACAGTGGCAGCGCGGACGCACCGCAACTGCCCATCTTCACCGACAACGACCTCGACGCGATCGAAAGCCTCGGCGATTTCGACCGCGTAATGCCCGGCCTCCCCGCTACGGATGACGACTCGCCTGTGTCCCGCGCCATCGGCGAGCTGCTGCAGGCCGTCGACAATGTGGCCGACCCAGCCCTGACGCACCGCATCGAAGAGGCGATCGAACGCCTGTCGCATCACCTGGACGCCGACCCGCTCGGCCCCGTGCCCGACGATGTGCGGCAACTGCTCGACGCCTTGCCATCATCCACCGCCGAAGCAC
The DNA here is from genome assembly GCF_946480305.1 of uncultured Caldimonas sp. Next base: position 212,547 of record NZ_CAMLJQ010000003.1, on the reverse strand, counting down.
CCAACCTCGATACCGGCGCCTCACGTGCGCCGCAGACCTACATGGACCGCGTGCACGAGGCCGGGCGCGAGAACGAGCGCCCGGGCGGCCGACCACCCGCGCAGCATGCGCCCTGGCCGCGTCGGGGCCGTCGGGATCCCTCTCGCGGGCAGGAGCACGTCCCCGCGGCACAGGCCAGTGCACCGGATGCCCTTGCGCCATTCCGTGAGTTTGCTGCGGAGCCTGCGCCCACTGCACACGCTCCGCAGAACCTGGCCGAGCCGTTGCCGTTGGTGTCCACGTTCACCGTCAACAACCCCCGTACCGCGCGTCAGGTGGCCCGCCTGCGCCGCCGCCTCGACAAGCTAAGCGAACGGCTCGGCCCTGATGCCACCGCAGTGGAGCTCAGATGGGGGCCGATGACGACGCCAGACACCTTGAAGCCCGAGCACGCGGGGCGCCTTCAGCGCTGGGCCCGTACGCTGGTGCCGCAGGCGTTCCGCGACACCTGGCCAGCAGGCTACCCGGACAGAACCCAGCTGGCGCGCATGTTCGAGCAGTTCCGCGATGAGCCGCTGGTCGTGCACGTCGTCGCCGGTAGCGAGCAAGGCGCTTACTGGAAGCGCCCCGACCATGCCTGGTGGGACAGCCAGGACGTACCGATCTGGCAAACCGTCAGCGAACTGCGTGCGCTCGGCCTCCACAGGAACCACATCGTGCGGATCAACCTGGCGCGGCACGAGGACTGGCTGCAGATGCTGTCGGAACTGAAGGTGCGGTTCCCCGATCAGCGCGTGTCGCTGCAGATTCACCGCCGCGACATGGAGCAGTACGCAGACGACCCGGGTGCACTGGCTGCCAAGGTCGCCGACGTTGCACCGTTGATCGAAGAACTGCAGATCGATCCCTCGCTGAGTCACGGCGAGCAATGGGCGCCAGAACACTACCTTCGCCTCGCAGACCGGATCGACGAAGCACTGCGCGAGCGTGGCCTCGCGCCGAAACCGGTCGTCTTTGCCGGAGGCATCGGCCCCGGAACGACGGCACCGATGATGCGGGAGATCCTGGCGCACGATCCGCATGCCGGCGCGGATGGCGTCAGCAGATTGCGGCGCCGTCGCGTGCTTGGCTGGGGCGGTGGCGTGTCGACCGACAAGGCTGCGCGCACCTACGAGGAGTTTGTCGCCGCCTACCGCAGCCGGCAACCCGGCATGTGATGCGCTTTCCTTGACCCAGGAGTCTGGCCTGCACCCGGCGCCCTGCCGGACCCGCACCGCGGGCGGGTACGCCAATTGCCGACATGAGGCGTGACCGCCCCAGACACAGCCGCGCCCTCCGCCCACCGTTCCCGGTGGCTTTCACCGCGCCACCCGCACTGGCGCACGCCGGGGGGTGTGAGCCTGCTCGTGCTTGCCGGTCTGCTGCTCGTGCTGCTGCTCTGCGAAGCGGCCGGATGGCCTTTCCTGCGCGGGCCGTTCGAGCGCCAGCTCGAACAGCGCTTGCAGCGCGAAGTAACGATCGGCGAGGAGTTTTCGCTGCGGCTGCTCGGGCGCATCCGGCTGCGCACGGACGAGTTCGCCGTGGGCCCGCCCGCCTGGGCCGCCGAGGCGGGCCAGCCAGGCGAGTTCGTGCGTGCGGAGAACGTCTACCTTGCGCTGCCGTACTCGACCCTGCTCGACCAGTGGCGCAACCGCGGCGGCGATGCCCCGCCCCTCGAGATCCGCGCGTTCGAGGTCGGCAGCATCGATGCGAACCTGTGGCGGCTCGAGGACGGCCGCGCCAACTGGCAGTTCGGGCCGCCGAAGAAGGATCGGCCGAAGCGCGAATTCGAAGCCCCGGAGTTCGACCGGCTGGTCGTCGGCGAAGGCAGCGTGCGCTTCAGCGACGCCGTGCAGCAGGTGGACCTGCAAGCCCGCGCCCGCACGGAAGAAGGCGCGCAGGCCGGGCAAGGCGCGCGCGGCCTGGTGGTCGAAGGCGGCGGCACCTACCGCACCGCGAAGTTCGACTTCCGCATCGCCTCGTCCGGCGCATTGCCGTTGCTCGCTTCGGAAGGCGACGGCGAGCCGGTGCCGATCACCATGAACGCGAGCGCCGGCCAGGCGAAATACGCGTTCGAGGGACAGGCCACCGACGTGTTGCGGCTGCAGGGCTTCGACGGCAGCTTCTCGGTGCAGGGCAATTCGCTGGCCGCGGCCGGCGCGCCCTGGGGCGTCACGCTGCCCACCACGCCGCCGTTCAAGCTGGACGGCCGGCTCGCGAAGCAGGGCGACGTCTGGAAGGCCGACGTGCGCGAGGCCGCGGTGGGCACCAGCCGCCTGGGCGGCCACTTCACGTTCGACCGCCGGCCGCAAGTACCGGTGCTCTCAGGCGAGCTGACCGGCGAGCGGCTCGTGCTCGCCGACCTCGGCCCCGCCTTCGGGACACGCCGCGGCGCCCGCGAGCCCCGGGCCGACCGTGATGCCGGCGGGCAGGTGCTGCCGCAGCGCGAGTTCAACATCCCCTCGCTGCGCGCGATGAACGCCGACGTGCGCATCGACCTCAAGATGCTGGACCTCGGCACGGCCTACCTGCGCGACCTGCGCCCGCTGCAGGCGCACCTGCGGCTGCAGGGCGGCATGCTGCGCATCCAGGACGTGCTCGCCAGCACTTCCGGCGGCGAGCTGCGCGGCGCGTTGCTGCTCGACAGCCGCCCCGCCGTGCCCCGCTGGGACATCGATCTCCAGCTCGCCCGCGTGCGGCTGGAACAGTGGCTGCAGGCGCGCAACCCGCGCGACGAGCAGGCCAAGGACGGCGGCGCAGCGCCGGCCTACGTGACCGGCCTGCTGTCGGGCCGCGCCAAGTTCCAGGGCGTGGGTCGCTCCACGGCGTCGATGCTCGGCTCGCTGGACGGCAGCGCCTCGCTGTGGGTGAACGACGGCGAGCTGTCGCACCTGGTGGTGGAAGCGCTGGGCATCGACGTGGCCGAGGGCCTGGGCCTGCTGATCCGCGGCGACCATCCGCTGCCGATGAACTGCGCGGTGATGCGCTTTGCGGCTCAGGAAGGCCAGCTCAAGAGCGAGCTGGGCCTGATCGACACGCCGGACACGACCGTGCTCGTCGGCGGCACCGTGTCGCTGGCGCGTGAACAGCTCGACCTGCAGCTCACGGCGCGACCGAAGGACTTCTCGCCGCTGTCGCTGCGCTCGCCCATCCACGTGCAAGGCAGCTTTGCCGACCCCGAGGTGCGGCTGGACGCCGGCCGCATCGGCTTGAAGGTGCTGGCCGCCGCGGCCCTCGCTGCCGTCAACCCGCTCGCCGCGGTGATCCCGCTGATCGACCCGGGCGAGCAGCAGAAGAACGGATGCCGGCAGGCGTTGGAGCGGCTGCGCAACGCGCGGGCCGGCGAGCCGGCTCCTCCGGCCGGCAAGCGTTGAGCCGCCGGCGATCTCTCCATGCGATGAAGGACCGTGCATGTCGATGACAACCGAACTGATCGGGTGGGCCAGCTCATTCGTGCTGCTGTGGACCATCTTCCACCAGGTGCGCAAGCAATGGCGCAGCGGCGACACGCGCGGCGTGTCGTCCTGGCTGTTCATTGGCCAATCGGCCGCCTCGCTGGGCTTTTCGATCTACAGCGCCCTGCTCCAGAACTGGGTGTTCCTGTTCGTCAACGTGGCGCTGCTGTGCAGCGCGATCGCCGGGCAGGCCATCTACTGGCGCAACACGCGGCGGCAGAAGGCGCGCGCCACGGCTTGACGCCTGCGGGCACGCAGCTTGCCGATCCGATGCCATGGCACGTGTCGTCTGGAAAGGCGCCATCACCTTCGGGCTGGTGCACATCCCCGTCACCTTGCGGGCAGCAGCGCGCAAGAACGACCTCGACTTCGACTGGCTCGACCGGCGCGACATGGCGCCGGTGGGCTACCGGCGCATCAACAAGCGCACCGGAGAGCCGATCGAGAGCGAACACATCGTCAAGGGCTACCAGTACGAAAAAGGCGAATACGTGCTGATGTCCGACGAGGACTTCCGCCGCGCCAACCCCGAGGCCACGCAGACGGTCGACATCATCGGCTTCGTCGATGCCAAGCAGATCTCGCCCGCCTACTTCGAGACGCCCTACTACCTGGAAGTGGGCAAGCGCGGCGAAAAAGGCTATGCGCTGCTGCGCGAGGTGATGCAGCGCAGCGGCCGCGCCGGCATTGCGAAGGTGGTGATCCACACCAAGCAGCACCTCGCCGCGCTGCTGGTGCAAGGCGACGTGCTGATGCTCAACACGATGCGCTTTGCCGACGAGGTGCTGGAGCCGGGCGACCTGTACGTGCCGGAAAGCAACCTGAAGGCGGTGGGTGTGGGCGAGCGCGAGCTGGACATGGCGCAGCGGCTGGTGGACGAGATGTCGCAGGACTGGGAGCCCGCCCAATACCACGACACCTACCGCGAAGACCTGCTGTCGCAGATCGAGGCCAAGATCTCGGCCGGCCAGACGCACACCCTGACGCCTGCCGGCGACGAGACCCCGGCCGCCGGCGGTGCGCAGGTGATCGACCTGATGGCCGCGCTGCGGCAAAGCGTGCAGCGCGCGGAAGGCGGCAGCAAGGGATCCGCGGGCGGTGGCGGCGGCAAGGTGAAGCCGATGCATGTGGGTGGCAAGAAGCCGAGCGCCCCACCGCCCGCTCCTTCGGGCACCAAGCGCGGCAGTGACGGCGACGGCGCCAGCGCCAAACGGACGGCGCGCAGCAGCTCCACCGCGGCCAAGGCCGCCAAGAAGCCGGCGGCCCGGCGTACCGCCGCGCAGAGCAAGACGGCACCGGCCCGCAAGCGGGCCTGAGCAAGGCCGCTGCCATGCGACGCGACGATCCGCTGTCGGCATACAACGCGAAGCGAGACTTCCGGCAATCGCCCGAGCCGGCCGGGGCAGGCCAGCGGCGCAAGCGACAGGACGAACCGTTGCAGTTCGTGATCCAGCGTCACGACGCACGGCGGCTGCACTATGACTTCCGTCTCGAATGGGGCGGCACGCTCAAGAGCTGGGCCGTGCCCAAGGGGCCGAGCCTCGACCCCGACATCCAGCGACTCGCGGTGGAGGTCGAAGACCACCCGCTCGACTACGCGAACTTCGAAGGCACGATCCCCAAGGGCCACTACGGCGCCGGCGACGTGGCGGTGTGGGACCGCGGCGAATGGCTGCCCGAGGAAGACGACGTCGACGAAGCGCTGCGCCGCGGCAAGCTGCACTTCGAGCTGCGCGGCTCACGGTTGCATGGCTCGTGGGTGTTGTTTCGCACCGGCAAGGAACGCACGCAGTGGATGTTGAAGAAGCGCCGCGACCGGCATGCGAAGGCCGGCGATGGCGATGCGGTGCTGCACGATCCGCCGCCCCCATCGACCCCGGCCCCCGCCAGGCGCGGCCGCAGGAAGGCCGGCACCGAGCCCTTGCCCGACTTGATCGAGCCGCAGCTCGCCACGCTCGTCGACCGGCCGCCCGCCGGCGACCAGTGGGTCTACGAGATCAAGTACGACGGCTACCGCATGCTCACGCGCTTCGACGGTCGTCGCGCCCGCCTGTTCAGCCGCAACGGTCTGGAGTGGACCGAGCGGCTGCCGCGGCTGGCCCAGCAGCTCTCGCGCCTGAAGCTCGGCCCCGGCTGGCTCGATGGCGAGATCGTCGTGATGGACGAACAAGGCCACACAGATTTCCACGCCTTGCAGGCCACGCTGGACAACGGTGCGGCCGAGGTCGAGTACGTGGTGTTCGACATACCGTGGTGGCAGGGGCAGGATCTGCGCGACGCGCCGCTGTCGGACCGCCTGGCCCTGCTCGACGACATCTTCGAGGCGCTGCCGGCCGATGCCGGGCTGAGCCGCAGCAAGCCGCTCGATGCGCGCTACGTCGGGCAGGCCGTGCTCGATGCCGCCTGCCAGCTCGGCCTCGAGGGCCTGATCGGCAAGCGGCTTGATACGCCCTACCGCGCCGGGCGCTCGCCGCACTGGATCAAGCTGAAGTGCCGCGCCGAGCAGGAGGTGGTGATCGGCGGCTACACCGAGCCGCGCGGCAGCCGGGGGCACCTGGGCGCGCTGCTGGTCGGCGTGTGGGGCGAGGACGGGCAGCTCGACTATGCCGGCCGCGTAGGCAGTGGCTTCGATGCCGCAGGACTCCAATCCATGCTCGAGCGACTGCAGCCGGACGAGACCGCCGCCTGCCCTTTCCGCCGCAAGTCGGCATTGCCCGGTGCGCCCAGGGTGCACTGGGTGCAGCCCCGACACGTGGCACAGGTGCGCTTCGCGACCTGGAGTCGCGACGGGCTGCTGCGGCAGGCCTCGTTCGTCGGCCTGCGCGAAGACAAGCCCGCACGCGACGTGGTGCGCGAACGAGCACGCGCGCTCAAGGAGACACCCGAGATGCAAACCCCCGCCCCCACCTCCCGCACCGCCCGGCGCACGCCCCGACCGGGTGCCGACACCGTGATGGGCCTGCGCGTCAGCAGCCCGGACCGCATCGTCTTCAGCGTGCCGCGCGTCACCAAGCTGGAGGTGGTGCGCTATCACGAAGACATCGCCGAGCATCTGCTGCCCCACTTGCACAAGCGCCCGTTGAGCCTGTTGCGCTGCCCGCAGGGCACGAGCGGCGAATGCTTCTTCCAGAAGCACATCGAGACGGCGCTGCCGCGTGGCGTGGAGGCCGTCGAAGTGCCCGCCAGCGACGGCGTCGACCAGCAGGTCATGGTGACGCGGCCCGAAGGCATCGTCGCGCTGGCGCAGTACGGCAACGTGGAACTGCACACCTGGGGCGCGCGCGCGCCGAAGCCCGAGAAGGTGGACCGCATCACGATGGATCTCGATCCCGACACCGACCTGCCCTGGGCCCAGGTGGTCGAGGCCGCACAGCTGACGCGTGTGCTGCTCGAGGAACTGGGCCTTGCCACCTTCGTGAAGACCACCGGCGGCAAGGGCCTGCACGTGGTGGTGCCGCTGAAGCCCACGCGCGGGTGGGACGAAGTGAAAGCCTTTGCCCGCGCGGCGGCGACCCGGCTGGCCACGGTGGCGCCGCAGCGTTTCACGGCGCAGCTGTCGAAGTCGCGTCGCAGCGGGCGCATCTTCATCGACTACCTGCGCAACGGCCGCGGTGCGACCGCCATTTCGGCCTACTCGTTGCGTGCGCGCGAAGGCGCCCCGGTGTCGGTGCCGCTGCATTGGGACGAGCTCTCGGTGCGCCGCGATCTGCGCGGCCCGCACTTCAACATCCACAACGCGGTCGCGCGCGCACCCGATTCGCAAGCGGCATGGGCCGACTACGAAGCCAGCCGCAAGACGCTGACCGTCAAGATGATGAAGGCGCTCGGCGTCGAGCTTTGAGCTTCATCCCAGGCGCAGCAGCCAGCCGGGCAACAGGCGGTCCGGGTCGCCCTGGCGGTCGGTCACCACACCATCCATCAGTTGCAGTTCGAAGCCGTGATCCGGGTTGAAGCCGACGAGCGCACGCAGCGCGTCGCCTTCGTCGCGTGGACGGTCGCCGTCCAGCAACTCGCCGGCATGCAGGCGCGCGATGCGTGACAAGGAGTCGCCGGGCCGTACCTCGTGCACGGCCGCTTGAGCGGGCCGCACGGTCGACGCGTCGATGCGTGGCAGCTCGAACGCACGCAACACGGCCGGCGCCGCCTGCTCGGCCGCCGGCGCGCCTGTCGCCGTCGTCGGCACCGCTGTCAGCAGACCACTGCCGTCCGGTGGCAGCGCAGCCGACCGCCATGCAGGCCAGCGGAACTCGCGATTGATGGTGAATGCCTGGAACGCGTTCACCCTGGATACCGCACCGTCGAAACCGCTGGCTTGCAGCCGCTCACCCGCGCCCACGTTGCGCCGATAGGTGAAAAGCGGCACGCGGTCCCGGTTGTGATAGCTGAAAGTACGCACGGGCCCGATGTTGTAGAAGTCCTCCATCACGAGGGTCACCGGGTAGGACCAGCTCAACTGGCCATGAAGCCCCTTCACCCGCCGCTCTCCCACGTCGGCCCGCACCGGGTTGAGCGACAAGTGCCCGATCCGCAGGCTGAACATGCCCATCCTGTTGAGCGTAGGACTGCCGAAACGGTAGCCCAGCCCACCCTCCAACAGGTTGACACCGTCACGCGTCTCCACGGTCGTGGTGCCGTTGCGGCGGTAGGCGTAAGGCGTCGTGGCAGCCAGCCCCGCGCCAAGACCACGCTGCGGCACGCTCCAGAACAGCGACTTGATGCCCAACGTGTTCAGCCATGCGGAGACCGTGAGGAGGCCGTCGCGGGACTTGAAGGTGACCTGGTAGCTGTAGTCCTCGTAGCGCGAGCCCGTGATGGGCAGGTTGTACTTGCGCAGCTCCTGCGGGTCGTGGTTGACGTCGAACTCGCCGGTGGCCAGCGTATAGCCACCATAGGCCAACGCTGCGACCTTGGGCAGGCGCTTCGCGTCGCGCCACAGTTTGTGCATCGACAGGCCGGCATCGCCGATCGCGTGCAGGCGGCTCTCCTGCCGGGCGTCTGCCAGCTCGGTGCTCGCGCGTGCTGCCACCGAGCGTGCATCGTCGACCAGTGCCCGCAGGGCCGGTTGCCGGGTGGGCACGCGCCGGAGTTGCGTGTCCGCGTGCCGCGCCGCGCGCTGCGCCAGGCGCGCGTAGGCCGCAGGGTGCGCACTGCGCAACTGGTCCAGCGCGCCCCCGCGACCAAACACCGTGTCGTGCGTTGCTTGCGCGCTCTTCAACGCATGCCGGCTCGCCTCGCGTGCCAGCGTCAGGTCACGCGTCAGGCGCCAGTGTTGCGGGTCCCCGGTGCGGGACAGCGGTGCGTCAGCTTCGATGCGGTGCCCGGTGCGGTAGGCCTGGAGACGCGACTCGTGCCATGCCACGTCGCGCTGCGCGAGCGCCGCCTGCTTCCAGGCCCCCCGCCACGCCCTCAGCGCATCGGCAACGGCCATGCGCGTCGCACGCGCGCTTGCCTTGCGCGCCTCGCGACGCAGCGACACGTACGCGGCACGCGTGTCCGCGTCTTGCGCCAGCGGTGCGAAGCGCCTCACACTGCCCAGCGCGCCGCCCTGGTACTCGTTGCTGCCCAGCATCGCGCGCACGCTGTCGTCCAGCCCCGCGGCACCGCGCTGTGCCTGGGCCTTGTCGGCAAACACCGTCCATGCCTCCTGCCTGGCCTCGGCATTGGATGCATCACGCGCCTTGGCGGCCGCTGTCTCGGCCCGCAACGAATAGCGGTAGGCCGCGCCGGTGTGAAAACGGTTGCTCGCGCCGGTGCGATAGCCGCTGGGTTCGGATCGCAGCAGCGTGCGGAAGGTCAGTCCTTCCTCCCGGTGCGCGGGCGGCTGCCCGGCATGGCGCCCGCCGCCCCTGCGCGTGAAGACCGACGGATCCGGGTTCAGCGCGGGGTTCCAGTCGCCGGGGGCCACCACATGGATCTCGGCCTCCAGCTTCTGGCGGGTCGTCTTGCCGTTGGCGTCCGGCGTCTCGAGCACCAGTCGCTGGTTGTCGCGTGTGGCACCCAGCAGTGTCTGCGTCAGCGTGATGCCTTCGTCGATGTCCTCGGCCCGCCTCTCCAGGCGCCGAACCAGGTGCTCTGCGCGGGTGCGCAACGGAGCGCTCGCCGCGTCGGCATGTGCGGCGAGGTCGGCCTTCAATCGCTCGGCGCCATCGAGCACCTGGCCGCGCAGATGGTGCACTTCTTGCGCGGAGTCCTTCAACGACTGCGCGACATGCTTGTGGCTCTTGGCCTGCGTCTCCAACGTTCGAGCTTCTGCGCGCGCCAGGCGCTGGAAGCGCGAGCGCCAGCCACGACCCAGCGGACTGGCCATGCGCTCGAGATCCTGCAGGCGGGTGAACGCAGCGGTGGCCTGTGCCGCGTCTGCGGCGCGCAGCGCCTCCACAAGGGCATCACGCAGCTCCCGGGCGCGGCGCAAATGCAGTTGCATTTCGCCGCGGTCGCCCAGGCGCGAGCCGCCGCCGAGTCGATCATTCAGGCCTTCGGCGCGGCGCAAGAAGCCCGCGCGCTCGATATCCGCGAAGTGCCGTCGGGCCGCCATTTGCCGCGCCACCAGCGTCACGTTGCCAACGCGGCCGCGGTCGAGCGCAGTGACGAGCTTGAGCTCGTCCAGCCGGGTGACGCGGTCCCACACCCGCCGCCTGAGGCTCGGGCCCTCCGGCTGCGGGCTCTCTGGCGTGGCGGTACCGCGCTGTCGTGTCCTCCAGTCGGCCACTCGTTCCCAGCCGTTGCGGGCCACACCCGCCGTGCTGCGAAAGGGCCGCAAGGCGTCGCTGGCGAGGCGCCCCACCGGCGCGACGTACTGCAACGGCATCGCAGCAAGCAGGTTGTCGGGCGCGGTGGTGACCCATTGCTTCGCATGGCTCAGAACCGGCTTCACCGCATCGATCACCGGGCGCGCTGCGCGGGCGCCGAGCTTCGCCGTGGCCGGGTTGCCGATGAACTGCACGCCGCCCAGCACGAGGTGCAGCTGCGTGTCGCGCCGCTCCTCCGGTGTCATGTGTTCCCAGTTCGCCGCGGCGTAGCGGGCCGCTTCTTCCATGCCCGCCACGCCGGTCACCGCGGCCGGCACACCCCAGCGCACTGCCGTGGCCTGGGCTGCCTCCGCACGCGCCGTCAGCTCGGCGGCCCGGCTCGTGCGGCCCAGGTGCGTGGCCGTGGCCGCTTGGCGCGCCAATGTGCTGGCCCGGCCCATCGCCACCAGCGAGCGCGCGCCGGGCAGGCTGCCGGCGAGGCTGATGTAGTCCATGCGCGCCTGCGCGTCGGTGATCGGGTTGATCGAGCGCCCATGCGACGCGCTGCGATGAAGGTTCTGCATGGAGGTGACGACGCCATAGCCGGTCGTGAGCGCCAGCGTGCCGTAGACGAGGCCAGCCGCCACCGGCGCCAGCGTGCCGCCCGAGCCGATCAGCAGCACGGCTCCAGCCACGAGGCCCGCGCCCTGCACGATCAGGTCGACCTTGTACTCGCGACGGAAGCTCTCCCAGCCGCTTTCGGTGCGCGCATCGCCGGCGAACAGCTTCACGTTGCCCTGCTCGTCGAGCGAGAAGCTGCCGTCCTCCGGCATCACGAGCTGCACCCCATCGACCGGCAGCGCGTTGTTGCCTCGGAAGTCGTCCAGGCTCGTGTACTTGTCGCCCTGGTCGTCGACGTACATCGTGCTGCCATCGCTGCGCTCGACCTTGAACAGCGCCGTCTTCACGATGCCGCCCTGCGCGTCGTCCAGCCCGTAGACGACGGGCAGCACCGTCACCCGCGCGTGCTCGCCGCCGAGTTCGGTCAGGCGGTCGACCACCGCGTCGCGCAGCTTGCGCTTTTCCGGGTGCAGGCCCGCGAACAGGTCGGTGGACAGGCGCAGCCGCTGGTTCACCTCGGGCGTGTTCGGATCGAGCGATCGCGTGGGTGCATCGCCCAGCGCGAAGGCCACCTCGTTGAACAGGTGCGTCCGGCTCGTGGCCTCCAACGGTCGCCCGCCGTGCTCCACGTAGTGCGCGTTGATGATGGACTGCGCCATCGTGCGCGGGTCCTGCATGAACAGGCGGTACAGCGCGCGCGGGTCGTCGTGCTCGCCCGGCTTCAGGTGCCGCGAAATGAACGCCTGCTCGCGCAGCCGCGAGCCTTCGAGTGCGCCGGCTGTTTGCATCCGACGCGCCGCGTCCACCTCGTCGCGAGCCGCCTGCAACGCGGTCCAGGTCTCGCTGGCGGTCTCGGGTTGCCCCGGGTGCGTCTGCTGCCAGGCGGCGTGCGCTTGCTCGGCGCGATCGAGCTTGCGCTGCGCCATGTCGGCCAGCTTGCCGCTGCGCAGTTCGGTCCAGCGGCTGCGGGCGGCCTCGGCCGCGTCGCGCAGTTCGTCGGCCCGCTCCCGCTGTGTCGCAGCACTGCCCCGGCCTTCGCGTTCCGCCGCCTCTGCGTCCTGCCGCAATCGGTTGGCCTGCTGCCACGCGATCGCCGCGTCGATCGCGGACAGCTCGGCCCTGGCGATCTGCACGTCGACCTGCGCTTCGTCGAGCGCGAGCTGCAAGGCTTCAGGGTCGCCCAGCCCCGCCTGCTTGTCGCGCTCGGCCGTCGCCAGCACCACGTTGAAGCGGTCGAGATCCCCTTGCACGGCCTGGCGGCGCGTGCCCAGGTCATCGCCGAAGTGCAAGGCCGGTACGGGACGGCCGCCAGGGCCCATCACCGGTTGAGCGCCATCAGGCGGGCCGGCATCGTCCGCGGCACGCTGCAGGCGCTGCTCCAGCTTCTCCCGCGCCTCGCGCGCCTGCACCAGCGGGGTGGCGCCGACGTTCTTGTCCTCGTTCGTTGCGCGCCAGAGTTGCGCCGTGGTGGGGTGCATCCGGTAGCGCCCCTCCTGCACGACGTAGTTGGTGGTCAGGTCCGTCCGTCGGCCGAGCACCTCCGAGTCCTTCTTGAACGTCACGTACCAGGTGTCGCAGACGAACTCCACCTCCACGTCTTCGGGTTTCAGCCCGCGCGGCAGCCCTTCGGCGCTGACCTGCCCGTCGTCGCCCGGCCTGATGCTCCAGGTCGGGTCGTAGTTGTCCGCATAGATGTCGGCGGTGACGGCGTCCCCGTGATTCGAGCCGTAGCGCTTCTCGCTGAACATCGACAGCTGCGGCTTCACGAACGGCCCTTGCCCGGGCAGGGCACGGGTCGCCTGCTCGTAGCGCTCGGGTGCTGCCAAGGCCGAACGCTCGGCCTCGATGAGGTCGAGCTGCGTTTCGTAGTCGAGCACCTCGAGTGCGATCCGGTCGCGCTCGTTCGCGGCGCGGGTCGTGTCCTTGCCCTCGGCTCGCAGGCGGGCGATGGTCGCGTCCTGGTCGCGCAAGCGCTCGCGAGCTTGCGGCAACAGCGTGTCGCGCATCTCGCGCTCCTGCTCGGCGCTCAGTTCGGGCTGTGCTTCGCGCGCATCGAAGGCCGCGGTGCGCGCCTTGTCGCGCAACCCGGTGATGCGGGCGTCGTCCACCGGCTTTCCGTTGGCCCGGTCGATCTCTGCCTGGCGCAAGTCCTTCATGGCCTGCAACGCGTCGGCATTCGCCTGCGCTGCGCGCTGCCGCTCCACGAGCGCGCCGTATTGCGCCGGGGCCATGCCGGTCACCGGGCCGATGAAGCCAGGCGGGCGGGCGTCGCCAAGTCGGCCTCGCGCATCGGCGAGCGCGCGGTTGGCAGCGTCGAGTTCCCTGCCTATCTGCTGCTGGCGCTCGGGGTCGAGCAGCGTCGCGTCGAGTTTCGGGCCGGCAGCGTCATCTCCCACGACGTCGTCCATCGCCGTGGCGCGCGCCTCCGCGGCCGTGCCGGCCTGCGTCGTGGCCTGTGCCTGCCGCTCGTGCGCGGCCCACAACCGCGCGGTCACGGGGTTCAGTTCCTGGCGCGATTCATGTCCGCGGCCGGTACGGGTGATGAGGTAGTAAGTGCCATCGATCTGCCGGACGCGGTCCTTGTCGCGTCCGTAGTCGAGCCAGAAGGTCCGGTCGTAGCCGTCGGGCTCGATGGTGCTGGTGTTCCTGCCACCGCGTCCGCGGTGCTCGACCGTGCGCGCCTGCGGCTGGTTCGCCTTCTCGGCCTCCCACGCCGCCCGCGCCTGCGCGAGTTCGGTGTCTGCATCGGCCAGGTCGAGCTGCGCGCGTTCATCGCCGGCAATGGCACGTGCGAGGCGCTGACCGTCGAGCGCCACCCCCAGCTTGTCGTAGGCCGCGTCGATCGCGCCCTGGTCCCGGCCGCCCAGCGCACGCTGGTACGCGGCCTGGGCCTGCTCGAGCTCCAGGTCGGCCAGCCGCGCGTCATAGTCGGCCACCACCATGCCGGCGCGCTCACCGTTGCCGTACAGCCGCACCAAGCTGTCGAGCCGCCTCCTGGTGGCGTCGGCCGCGTCGCGCAAGCGTGTCGCTTCGGCGCGCGCTGCGTCCCGTGCCGTGGCCTGGGAGTCGGTCCGCGCGCCGGTGTAGCCATCGGCATAGGTTTCGGCCCGGTCCGCCGCCGCATCGGCTGTCTGCCACGCGCCGCGCGCGTCGTCCAACTGCCGCTGCCCCTCCTGCAGCACGTCGTGGCGCTCGATCTGCAATTGCCGGATCCGGGGGTTTTCGGCCTTCAGTTCCTTGACCCCGTCCTGCACGTGGCGGCCGAGCGACGCGGGATCGAACACGCCGCCGTCGGCCACGTCCTGCACGATGCCGTCTGCGCGTTGCTGCATTGCCCCTGCCGGGTCCCCGCCGCGAGCGTCCGCCTCGACGCCTGCGAGCCGCATCTCGTGCTCGGCCGCGGCCAACCAGTCGTTGAGCGACTGCTGGTACGTGCGCTGCTGCTCGGCCGTCGGCGCGCGGCCCTGGTCCTGGGCCTCGAAGACGGGCTTCGCTGCGTCTTGCGCACGGGCCAGCAGTTGCCGGGTGCGTGCGCCTGCGCCCTTCAGCGGGTCGCTTGGCGGGTGGGAGGTGGGAGCGTCGAGCATCGCGACACTCTTGCGCGCCGCGTCCACCTGCACCTGGGCAGACCGCGTGGCATCCGACGCATCGGCCGCCTTGCGGCCCTGGCACACATCGTCGAGGCGACTGTCGGCGAGCAGCTGCTCCTTGCCCTTCAGGTCCGCGGTGGCCTCATGCCTGCGTGCCTGGACCTCTTGCGCATCGGCCGCGGTGCGCAGGCGTGTCGCCTCCTGCCGGTCAGCGTCGAGCCTGGACTTTTGCGCCTGGGCTTCGGCGGCATCAGCCGCACGCTTGGCGTCTTCGGCCCTCCGCCGCGCTTCTTCCGCAGTCTCCACGGCACGTCGGCGTGCTTCCTCGGCGGCCCTCAAGGCCGCGAGATGGTCTGCGGCCGCTCGAGCCTGAGCACTCGGCTGGCCTCGCATGCCTGCCGGATCGGCTGCGCCCATGTTGCGAACTCCCTGCTTGTGAACCGGGAGGCAGCCTAGGAAACGCTCATGACAGGGGCGCGACGGCCCGGCTACGAAGAATCGGAAGGCAGCGGCCTGCTTGCACCCGCGCAGCGTCCTTGGCACCATCGCGCACCTCGTCGTTGAAGGTGCCGATGCCTCTGCCCGCGCAGCAATCCCTTGTCGAAACATGGTTCGGCGACGCCTTCGGGCGTCTCGACCCGCTCCTTCAGTCGTTGCACCGTCACGGCGGCATACTCACCGGGCCGGTCGACATCCGCTTCGGCCGCGGGTGGGCCGGCTGGCTGGGCAGGCGCCTCGCGCGCAAGCTCGGCGTGCCATGCGACCGGCCGACGGCCTCGCTCGAGGTCACGATCTATTGCGACGATGACGGGCTTCACTGGGACCGTTGCTTCGACGGCGTCACCCGGTTCCGCTCCTTGTTCGTGCCGCACGGCCGCTACCCGTCCGGCGGATGGACTGAAACCAGCGGCCCCTTCAAGCTCACCCTTGCGGTCGAGACCCCGGGCGGCGGGTGGCACTGGCAGCTGCGGCGCGTGGTGATGCACGGCATGCGCTTGCCCTTGTGGGTCATGCCGCGCACACGTGCGTACAAGCGGGCCTCGCAAGGGGCGTATGAGTTCTGCGTTGCGATCAGCCTGCCGGTGGTCGGGTTGCTCTTGTCTTACCAGGGCACGTTGACGATGCTGCCGCCCCCCTGTACTGCGGACACCGCCTCCCGGATCTCCCCTGAATGAGCGGTGCGCTCTGCTGTTTGCCCGCAGGTCGGCGCGCGAGAATCGCGCACCGGCAACCAAGCCAGGCGACGCGGGTTGAACCCC
The DNA here is from genome assembly GCF_946480305.1 of uncultured Caldimonas sp. Next base: position 196,876 of record NZ_CAMLJQ010000003.1, on the reverse strand, counting down.
GGAGAGCCTGGCCGCCGCGCTTCTTCTTTCAACGGAGCCAGCACAGCACATGACCCAGTTCTCCATCCCCGACGTCGCGCTCGTCGACAACACCGAGCAGCGCACGCCTCTCGTTCTGGTACTCGACTGCTCCGGCAGCATGGCAGGCGAGCCGATCGAGCACCTCAACCGCGGCCTGCGGTTGCTCGAAGAAGAACTCAAGGGCGACGCGATCGCGGCCAAGCGCGTGCGAGTCCTGGTGGTGCAGTACGGCGGCTACGACACGGCCGACGTAGCCGGCGACTGGCTGGACGCGATGGACTTCGCCGCGCCGCACCTGCAGGCCGACGGCACCACGCCCACCGGCCGGGCCGTGGACGTCGCTCTGGCGAAGATCGAAGAGGAGAAGCAGCGCTTCAAGCAGGCCGGGGTGGCATACACGCGGCCCTGGATGTTCCTCATGTCCGATGGCCAGCCCACCGATGCCTGGGAAGGCGCGGCGCAGCGCTGCCGGCAGGCCGAGCAGTCGAACAAGGTTGCCGTGTTCCCGATCGCCGTCGGCGCCGGTGCCGACGTGTCAGCCCTCGGCCAGTTCAGCAGCAAGGGCGAGGCAGCGGTGAAGCGGCTCGACGGCCTTCGCTTCCGGGAGCTGTTCCTGTGGCTGAGCGCCAGCATGAAGGTGGTGTCGCAGTCGCGGCCGGGAGGGCAGGTGCAACTGCCGTCCGCCGACAGCTGGTCGAGCGCACCCACCTGACATGGCATGGCGCGTTTTTGCGGCGACTGCCAGGGGCGCCTCGCACCTCGATGCCGGCCTGCCCTGCCAGGACGCCTGCGCCTACGAGCTTGAAGGCGAGGTGCTGTGCGCCGTGGTGTGCGACGGCGCAGGCTCCGCGAGCGCCAGCGATGAAGGCGCCCAGTGGGTCGCCGGGCGAATGGCACACGAACTGCGAGAACTGGTGCGAGCAGGGCACGCGCCGCATGAACACCCGGAGCCGCTGGTGCGCGCAATGCTGCTGGAGCTCATCGACCGCGTGCGCAACGAATTGGACGCCAAAGCGCACGCGAGTGGCCACGTGCTGAATGACTACGCCAGTACGCTGGTCGGCGCCGTCTGCAACGCCGAATGTGGCTGGTTTTTTCACATCGGCGACGGAGTGGCCGTGGCTGAACCGTCCACGGAAGAGCCGCCGCTCGTGTCGCGGCCCGAGAACGGTGAATACGCCAACGAAACCTATTTCGTCACCGGTGCCGACTGGGCCTCGCACCTGCGCCTGCTTCCCATCGAGCGTCCGCTGCGTCTGCTGGCACTGATGTCCGACGGCGCCGCCGCATTCGCAATGGCGCGCGGTAACACCGGGCTGTACCGACCCTTCATCGAGCCGGTGGAACGCTACCTCGCCGGCGTCACGGAGGCCGCCGGCCAACAGGCACTCGAAGCCACGCTCGCCGACCCGCGCACGCACCCGATCACCGGGGACGACAAGGCGCTGCTGATCGCCCTGCGCTGCTGAAGGGGGTTCCGGAAGTGAGCATGCAAAGCGGCAGCCGCGTGATGCTCGACAACGGCCGCCTCATCGCGCTCGGCAAGCTGGTCAAGAGCGGCGGCGCCGGCAGCGTGTACCTGCTGCCAGACGACCCCGGGCGCGTCGCGAAGGTCTACCACCCGCATGTAGACCGCGCGGACTACGAACGCAAGCTGCAAGCCATGCTGCGGCTGTCACCCGATCTGCCAGAGGGCATGGACGGCGACGAGCGGCTGGTACAGATCGCGTGGCCCTCGTCGCTGGCACGGGACGAGCGCGGGCGCTTCGTCGGTTTCCTGATGCCCAAGCTCGATATCCAGGCGACCATCGAGCTCGAGTACATGCTGCAGGAGCGGCAGGCCCGTGCCGCCGGACTGCCCACCGGGCTCGGCGCGCGCATGACGCTGGCCGCCAACCTGAGCGCGGTGCTGGCCGAACTCCACCGGCAGCAGCACTACGTGGTGGACCTGAAGCCGGTGAACGTGCGCTTCTACCGACGCTCGCTCAACCTGGCGATGCTCGACTGCGACGGCTTCAGCATCCGCGGCCCCAGCGGCCGCTTCCCGGCGCAGCAGTACACGCCCGAATACCTTGCACCGGAATTCCACGCGGCGGGGATCGATCTGCACGGAGAAGAGCAGCAAGACCGGTTCGCACTCGCGGTGATCGTCTTCCAGTTGCTGAACTTCGGCATCCATCCGTACACCGGACGGCCGGAAACCGACGCGGTGCCCACCGACATCCCTGGCCGCATCGCCGGACGTTGGTATGCCTACGGGCTGCAGGAGAACAAGCGCTTCAAGCCCAACCCCGGCAGCGGGCATGAGCAGATGCCGCTGGAACTGCGGCTTCTGTTTGACCGGGCGTTTGCGTTCGCCGGCGAAACGCGGCCATCGCCGTCCGAGTGGGCGGCAGCACTCAAGCCCCACGCGCTGAAGTCCACTGGGCGCTTGACGATCTGCGCCCGAGACCCGGCACACCAGCACTTCGCGTCGTTCGCTTGCGCCGCCTGCGCGCGCGACACGTTGCGGCAACGCGCCGGGCCGCTACCCATGCATGCCCCGCCCTCGCAGGCGCCCGCAGTCGCGAGATCAACCGTGCGTCGGCCACAGCGCAACAAGCGCCGCAAGGCCAGCGTCGCCGCGACGCCCGCGCTTCCGCCGGTCCCGCCCCCGGTCGCTGCGGCCACCTATGCGGCCTTGCCGACAAGTGTCCCTGCAATGCAAAGGCAGCGAGGCAGCGGTGCATGGCCCTTGTGGGTCATGCTGCTCGTCATGGGTTCAATGATGCTTGTCTTGCTGTTGCCCATACTCATTGCACCGGGCGAAGAGCACACGAACATCGGACCCATGGCCGCCGCTCGCACCGTGGCCCCGGAGTCGGCTCGCCGTACCGACCTGCTGCTGAGCGCCGCCTCCGGTCATCGTGCACTGTACGAACGAAACATGGGCGAAATGAAGGCGTTCTCGACCCGTATCGGCGATCGGCGCCAAATCGACCACTCCGGCGCATCGGAAGCGAAGCAGCAGTATCGCGAGTTCGCCTTCGGTCTCGAGTCGCGCCGCCGGTCCGATTACTCCGATGCCGAGACGATCATGAGACTGCTTGAAAAGACCCATCGACTCGATCCCACCGATGCCGGCATCGCCTTTGAACTTGGTTTCATGCAGCTCTTGCACTTCGGCTTGCGGGAGCGTGCCTACGTTGCCTCGCAGCCCTACTCGCTCGTAGCACCCATCTTGCTGCCCAAGGTCGACACGGTCTTCGAGCGCGCCGTCGCGGCCGCACCCGAAGAGGCGGCACATTGGTACGGACTCGGTCTGAGCTACGTCGACCGTCCGGATTCGCGGCTCGCGGTGGGAGCGTTCGCAATCAGCGAGGTATTGGCGTCAAAAAGCGCTCGCCCCGACACGAACCGCGCCCGACTGCTACTTGCCGAGCGTTCCCTCGGCCATGAACGCCGAGACCGGCTCGAGATCCTCAAAGCGCGAGGCCTGGTCGCGGCTGCCGCCCTCGGGGCGCCGACACCAACCATGGACGTTCAGCTTCTCGGGGGGAGAGAACTGCCGCCCCTGCCCGTCCAGCAGCTCGTGGTTCCCTGAAGGTGCTCAGATGCTCCCCACACAATTCGGCGCCCCGCACCGGCAGATCAGCTTGCCCTCATGGTGCGTCTCGCCGTAGTTGGCCGTCAGCTCCTCACCTTCCGCGATATTGCGCAGTGCATAGAACTCCACCCGCCCGCGCTGGATGCGCAGCACCGTGTTCGGAGAGCAGGAGTGGTTGGTGTAGCGCATCGGATCTTCGGAGCCGGAGGCATCGATTGCGCGCTTGTCGGACACCTCGACGATCATGATGCGCTGCTGCTGCTTGGCTCGGCGGCGCGCCTCGCGCACGCTGATCGACTCACCGCGGATTTCGCCGATCTTCTTGTAGGCCGGGATGGCCTCGGCGGCGAACGCACCCATGCCGTCGATCAGGCTGGGCTGGACGGAGACGGCGAACTTCTGGGGATTGGCAGGCGTGGGCATGCCGGCACCATACCGCATCACCGGAAGCTGGTGGCATAGCGCAACTGGATGAAGTCCTCGCCGGGGTTGGGATGGCGCACACCGCCGTTGGAAAAGTGCTGGTAGCGCAGCGAGAGTTCGTGCCGCCCGTTTTCGCCGAAGTTGCGACCCACTGCCAGGTGGTCGCCAAAATTGAACGCGGTGCTGAAACGTTTGCTGGGACTGCGGTAGATCGGCGTCATCACCGTCACTCCGATGCCCGCCTCGAAGAACCATCGGGAGGCGCCGGCATGCGGCCGGAAGCGGAACACCGGCGTCACGCCGAACTGGGTGACCCAGGCGCGATCACGACCGTCGACGCCGGGGGTGCTCCAGCGACCAAGCGCCAGCTCCCAATAACCGGACCACTGACCGCCGCCCAGGCTCCAGGCTTTGTCCCAGGGCCAGATGACGCCGAACACGGTGGCCCGGGTTTCTTCGGCCCGGCCCACCTGGACAAAGCCGATCTCCGGCCTCAGGCCCTCGGCCCGGCTCGGTCGTGCGCCCAGCACCGACACGAGGCAGACCAGAAGCAACAACCAGCGCTGGGCCCTGGAGGCCCGGCCGAACCAGCGGTAGATCGAGAAGAACAGCACGGGTGCACCTCATCTGCAACACCCCTTCCCTGCACCGAACTCCTGTCATCGTCCATCTGTCGGGTCGACCGGCAACGGGCGTGCCGGGCCCGCGCTTCACCGGTCGAGCTCAATGAAGGCCGACACGCCGAACGCGACGGCCGCCGCGGCCGGCATGCTGACGAGCAACAGCAGCGCCTCGCCGGCTTCGGTGCCGAGAGCCACCGCCACGGCAGCGAGCACCGCGGCCGCCAGCCCTGCCACCTTCAAACCCACTGCCCAGTTCGACATCTCGCACCTCCTGCATGCCTGCGCCCGCTGGCCCCGCGCCTCGGATGACTCGATCCTATGAACGAGCCCCCCGTCCACCTGTCGGCTCCCCCGCCCCGGCCTTGTCGGCCGCCGTCCTACAACGCGCAGCAAACGCCTTGCCCGCACCGAGCAATAGTGCGCGCCACCCCCGGGGCAACCCCATTAACAATTGAAACAACAGATGCAATCGTGGGCACGTACCGGGTACGGTATGAATACGCAACTAACAATCGCAATCTCGCCGCAGGCTCCCAGGAGCCTCTCAGTAGGCGGAGGTACCGTGGAGACGATGGAGACACACAAGCCTCGCATCCTCGTCGTGGACGACGAGCGCGACATGGTGGCCATGCTGCAGGAGCTGCTCGGCAAGGCCGGTTTCGACGTGGACGGCGCACACACCGGCAGCGCGATGCATGAGGCGATGGAGCGCCACAACTACGACCTGGTGCTGCTCGACCTGCGACTGAAGGCCGAGGACGGCCTCACGCTCGCGCGCCAGCTGCGGCAGACCTCGAGCGTGCCGCTGATCATGATCAGCGGCAGCAGCGACGAGACCGACCGCATCCTGCTGCTGGAACTCGCCGCGGACGATTTCCTGATCAAGCCTTTCAGCCCCCGGGAACTGATCGCGCGCGTGCGTGCGGTGCTGAGGCGCTATGCCGAACCGAGCGCCGCGCCCGCCTCACGGGTCAACGGCGCGCCGCGCGGCGAACGGCTGGGTTTCGGGCAGTGGGTGCTCGACATGGCCGAGCGCGAATTGCGTTCGCGCACCGGCGATCCCTGTCCGCTGACGCAAGGCGAATTCCGCCTGCTCGAAGCCTTTGTGCGGCATCCGCGCCGGGTATGGACGCGCGACCAGCTGCTGGAGCAGACCCGCAGCCTGGAGACCGAGGTGTTCGACCGCACGATCGACGTGCTGATCCTGCGGCTGCGCCGCAAGATCGAGCCGAACCCGAAGCACCCGCAATACATCTGCACCGAGCGCGGCATCGGCTACATGTTCGCCGCCGACGTCGTGCGGGTGTGAGACCGAGATGACGGCGCTGCGAGCCTGGGCCATCGAGCGGGTCCGCACCCGGCTGCTGGCGGCCTTCCTGATCCTGCTGGTGGCGTCGATCGCGCTGGCGATGGTCGGCTGGCTGGGCATGCGCAGCGCGCAGCGCGCGGTGGCGGGGTTCGAGGGCGACCTGCTGCCCAACATCTCGCATGCGCTGGAACTGGCTGAGCGCACCACGCAGCTGGCGGCGGTGGCACCCAAGCTGGCGGACTCGACCACCGAAGAAGCCTTCAACGAGAACACTGCGGCGGTGCTCGACCTGCTGGAGCAGATCCGCAAGCAGTCGGCCGACCTGGCGCCTTCGGAGGAATTCGGTACCGCGCTGTCGCGCCTGCAGGACGAGGTGCGGCGCGACCTCAACTTCCTGATCCTGCTCACGCGCGAGAAGCTCGAGCTGCAACGGCGCTTTGCCTCCCAGCTCGTGCAGCTCGACCGGGTCGGCGCCGAGCTGAATGGCCGCGGCCAGGGGGTCGTGATCCTGGAGCCCAGCCTCGCGACGGCATGGTCGAGCATGGTGATGGGCATCGCGGTTGACGACCCGGCGCTGCTCGGCCGGCTCGAAGCCGATGTGGAAGCCTCGCTCATCTCGGCAAGCCGGCGCAATGCGCTGGCGAACTACAGCAAGGAGTTCACCGAGACGCTGTCGCGCCTGAGCGCCGGCCCCGACAGCGTGCTCGGGCTGCGCCGGGCGATCTTCGACCTGGAGCGCCGCAGCAGCTACCTGGTGGTGCTGACCCGCGCCAACGCGAATGAGCTGAGCGACGAGGTGGCACGCTACGTCGCCAAGCTGCGCAGCCAGGCGGCCACGCGCAGCGACGCGATCCGGCGCGCCGCCGGTTTTGGCGAAACAGGGATGATCGCGTTGGCGCTGGTCTGCTTTGCGATCGCGGTGATCGCGGCACGCTACGTGCGGCGGCTGGTGGCCGAGATCGAGAACATCACGAACGTGATGTCGCGCCTGGCTCAAGGCGACACCAAGCAGTCGACGCCCGCCACGCGCCGGCGCGACGAACTGGGCGCACTGGCCCGCACCTTCGAGGTGTTCCGCGATGCGCTGGTCGCCAAGCAGCAGCTGGTGACCGATCTGCGCACGCAGCGCGAGATGGTGGAGGCCGTGCACAACAGCATGACCGACTCGCTGGCCGTGTTCGACAGCGACCAGCGGCTGATGCTGTGGAACCCGCAATTCACGGAGCTGCTGGCACGCTATGCGATCCGCCCGCGTCGCGGGCTCACCGCCGAGCAGCTCCTGGCCCGGCTGCCCAAGGGCTCGACCTGGCTTGCGCCTGGCCATACCGAGCCGAACCACCTGTCGACCGCGCGCGCAGGCGATTTCTCGTCGTTCGACCACATCGAACTGCGCCTGCCCGACGGCCAGGTGTTCGACCTTCGCACACGGCCGATGCCCGGCAGCGGGGCCGTGACGCTGGTGACGGACCTCACCGCGCGGCGCGCGATCGAGTCGCAACTGCAGCACGCGCAGAAGCTGGAGGTGCTGGGCCAGCTCACCGGCGGCGTCGCGCACGACTTCAACAACTACCTCGGCACCATCCTGGGCAACCTTTCGCTGCTCGAGTCGGAGCTGCCGGCGCAGGGCGCCGCGCAGGCGCAACTCGGACGCATCCAGCGTGCGGCCAGCAGCGCGGCAGGCCTCACACGCCGCCTGCTGGCCTTCGCCCGCCGGCAACCGCTGCAGGCCGAGCACGTGGCGGTCGACGAAATGATCGAGGAAATGGGCGACCTGATCGAGTACAGCGCGGGCTCCCAGGTCAGCGTGGCATTCGAGTTGAACGCGCCCGATGCCTATGTGCTGGTCGACCGCGGCCAGCTCGAGAACAGCCTGCTCAACCTGGTGCTCAACAGCGCGGCGGCCATGCCGTCCGGCGGCAAGCTCACGGTCGCCACCGTGCGCACCGACGAGGGCCAGGTGGAGGTGCACGTGCACGACACTGGCACCGGCATTCCCGAGCACCTGCAAGGCAAGGTGTTCGAGCCCTTCTTCACCACCAAGGCCGCCGGCGAGGGCAGCGGGCTCGGGCTGTCGATCGTCTATGGCTTCGTCAAACAGTCCGGCGGCGACATCGGGCTCACCAGCCTGCAAGGCGTCGGCACGACGGTGCGGCTGCGCTTCCCGTGCTCGGTGCCGCCGGCCGCTCGCGCATCCCAACTGCCCCAGTCGCAGCCTCTGCTGCGGCCGTTGAGCGGGCTGGCCGTGCTGGTGGTCGACGACGACGACGCCTTCCGGGCCACCGTGACCGACATGCTGCACAAGGCCGGCGCACGGCCCCGGCCGGTCGCATCTGCCGAGGACGCACTCGGCGCACTCGACGCCGGCCCGGCGCCCGACCTCGTGCTGTCCGACATCTGCCTTGGCGCCGGGCTCGACGGGCTGCGCCTGCGCCGCGAAATCAACCGACGATGGCCGGCATTGGCTGTCGCCCTGATGTCCGGCTTGTCGCCGGAAATGCTCCAGGAGCGCGAGGGCTGGGACGCTGCCGCGCCCTTCCTGCAAAAACCCTTCGAGCTGCAAGCGCTCGAACAATGTCTTGCATCCCTCGCCGCAGGCGACGGCTCCGACGAGACGGCGCTCCGCGACGCAGCCTAGGCACGGGTTTTGCCGCCTTACCAGCGGTTGCCAATCAGCTGTTTCAGCTTTGATGACAGCTTTAAACAATCGAAATCCAGCGTTCACCCGCCCCGGGTCTGATAGCCCCAGAAGCCACGAGAACGTGGGTTCGGAAAAGCAGCCGCAGCAGTCGGCTGCAAGGAGACAACCCGCACTGGAAACCGGTCGTGCCGGAACCTTTGCGAGCCGCGTCTTCGGTCAAGACTGATTTCGCATAACTGGAGGACTTCGATGAAACGATTCAAGCTGAGCGCCCTGGTCTTGGGCGTCGTCATGGGCGCGGCTGCACAGGCGGCCTCGATCAAGGTGTCATGCGGCGCAGTCGGCCAGGAGCTGGAGCTGTGCAAGTCCGCTGCCGCCGAATGGGCCAAGAAGACCGGCAACGACGTGCAGGTCGTCGCCACGCCCAACGATGCGAGCGAGCGGCTGGCGCTGTACCAGCAGGTGCTGAGCTCGCGCTCCGACAAGATTGACGTGTTCATGGTCGACGTGGTGTGGCCCGGCATGCTGGCCAACCACCTGCTCGACCTGAAGCCCTACTCCAAGGGTGTCGAGAAGGAGCACTTCCAGGGCTTCGTCTCCAACATGGTGGTGAACAACCAGCTCGTCGCGATGCCCTGGTTCATCGACGCCGGCCTGCTGTACTACCGCAAGGACCTGCTCAGCAAGCACGGCGCCAAGGTTCCCACCACCTGGGAAGACCTGGCAGCCACCGCGAAAAAGATCCAGGACGCCGAGCGTGCTGCCGGCAACGACAAGCTCTGGGGCTACGTGTGGCAGGGCCGCGCCTATGAAGGCCTCACTTGCGACGCGCTGGAGTGGGTGGCCAGCTACGGCGGCGGCACCGTCGTCGACGCGAACGGCAAGGTCACCATCAACAACCCGAACGCGGTGAAGGCGATCAGCACCGCGGCCAGCTGGGTCGGCACGATCTCCCCGTCGGCCGTGCTGAACTACGCGGAAGAAGAAGCCCGCGGCGTGTTCCAGGCCGGCAACGCGGTGTTCATGCGCAATTGGCCGTATGCATGGTCGCTCTCGCAGGCCGACGGCAGCGCCGTCAAGGGCAAGGTCGGCATCTCCGTGCTGCCCAAGGGTGGCGCCAGCGGTCGCCACGCGGCCACGCTGGGCGGTCAGGTGCTGGCAGTGTCCAAGTACTCCAAGAATGCCGACGCGGCCGCCGACCTGGTGATGTACATGACCAGCGCCCAGGTGCAGAAGGAACGTGCGATCAAGGGTTCGTTCAACCCGACCATCACCTCGCTCTACAAGGACGCCGACATCCAGAAGGCCAACCCCTTCATGGCCGAGCTGGCGGACACCTTCACCAGCGCGGTGGGCCGCCCGGCCACCGTCACCGGGGCAAAGTACAACCAGGTGAGCAACCAGTTCTGGAACGCCGTCCACGAAGTGCTGTCCGGCAAGGCCAAGGCCGAGGACTCGCTCAAGCGCCTCGAAGGCGCGCTGGGCCGCATCGGCCGCTCCGGCAAGTGGGAGTGACCTGACCGCAGGACCGAAGGGGGCATCGCTCCCTTCCCCTGGTCTTCCCGGACGCGTGTGGGCACCTTCGCTTGCGCGCGTCCGGATTGCTTGAACCTCGATGTTGTGACCCACCCATGACGACCCGACGATCCGCGCTCTCGGCCGACCGCGTGCGCCGCGCCTGGCTGATGGCCGCACCGATGCTGCTCATCCTGACGCTGGTGGCCGGCTGGCCGCTCGGCCGCACCATCTGGCTCAGCTTCACCGACGTGCAGTTGTCCAACCTGGACGAATGGAACTTCGTCGGGCTGGAGAACTACATCGGCGAATACGGCCTGCTGCGCGACCCCGAATGGTGGGGTGCGGTGCGCAACACGCTGGTGTTCGCGCTGCTCTCGGTGAGCTTCGAGACGGTGCTGGGCCTGGGCATCGCTTTGCTGCTGAACCACCCCTCGCGCATGCGCACGCTGCTGCGCGCCTCGATGCTGATCCCCTGGGCCATCCCGACCGTGGTGTCAGCAAAGATGTGGAGCTGGATGCTGCACGACCAGTTCGGCGTCGTGAACCATTACCTCACCGCCTGGGGCCTGATGGGCACACCCATCGCCTGGACGGCCGACCCCGACCTCGCGCTCTTCACCATCGTGCTGGTCGACGTGTGGAAGACCACCCCCTTCATGGCGCTGCTGATCCTCGCAGCGCTGCAGATGGTGCCGTCCGATTGCTACGAAGCGGCTCGTGTCGACGGCGTGCCCGCCTTCACCGTGTTCCGCAAGGTCACCCTGCCATTGATCCTGCCGGGCATCGCCGTCGCGATGATCTTCCGCATGCTCGATGCGATGCGCGTGTTCGACCTGATCTACGTGATGACCTCCAACAGCCGCACGACGAAAAGCATGTCGGTGTTCGTGCGCGAGCAGTTGATCGACTTTCAGCTCGTCGGCTACGGCTCCGCGGCTGCCACGGTGGTGTTCTTCACGATCTCGCTGATGACGATTCTCTACATGGGCCTGTTGCGGCCCGCGCTGCAGAAGGTGGAAGCATGAGCAGTCACCCCATTCCCGCAACGGCAGGCGTGGGCGCTGCCGTGCCCGCCCGTCGCCGGCGCGCCAAGCCGATGAGCGCCACCGCGCTGCTCAAGCGCACGGGCTATTACGTGGCCTCGGCCGCGCTCGTGTTCTTCTCGGTGTTTCCGTTCCTCTATGCGATCTCCAGTTCGCTCAAGGGCCGCACTGGGCTCTTCTCGCCCGAGATGATTCCCGAGCGTCCGACGCTGGAGAACTACATCGCCGTGTTCAGCGAGCAGCCGTTCGCGCACAACCTGCTGAACTCGGTCATCGTGGCCGGCGGCGTGGTGCTGCTGTCGCTCGGTGTGAGCCTGATGGCTGCCTGGGCCTTGGGCCGCGTGCAGTTCCGCGGGCGCGGCGTTTTGCTGATGACCATCCTGTCGGCGTCGATGTTCCCGCAGGTGGCCGTGCTGTCGGGCATGTTCGAGCTGGTGCGCTGGGCCGGGCTGTACGACCACCTGGGCGCCCTGCTCTTCGCCGACCTGCTGCTGACGCTGCCGTTCACCGTGTGGGTGCTCGTCACCTTCATGAAGCAGTTGCCGAAGGAACTGGAAGAAGCCGCCACGATGGACGGTGTCGGCGTCTTCACGCTGATCTTCAAAATCTTCATGCCGCTGCTGTGGCCTGCGATGGCGGCCACCGGCCTGCTGGCGTTCATCGCGGCATGGAACGAATTCCTGTTCGCGCTGACGTTCACGCTGTCGACCGAACAGCGCACCGTGCCGGTGGCGATCGCGCTGATCAGCGGCCCGAGCGGCTACGAGCTGCCCTGGGGCAGCATCATGGCCGCCTCGGTGATCGTCACGATGCCGCTGGTGCTGCTGGTGCTGTACTTCCAGCGGCTCATCGTTTCCGGCCTGACCGCGGGTGCCGTCAAGGGTTGATCGTGCGCTCGCTGCCTGTCTCTCAATGCCTCCACACCGATCCGCTGGCCCGCAGCGCCGCGCACGCGCGCGCACTGCTCAGCGCCGGGCTCGAGGCCCCTCCCTGCGGATGACCGCGGTGGACACGACCACGCTCGCACACGACGGCTTGCTTCAAGCCCGCTCGGCTGCGCTCGTGCGCGTCCTCACCGCAAGCGACTTTCTACATCCCCGCATCGAGAACATTGAGAGCAACATGACCATGGCACAACAAGACCCGATGGCCGTGCTGGCAGCGCCGGCCGACAGCGCCATCGAAAAGGCACACGAGAAGGATACGGACTGGTGGGTCGGCGCATCCATCTACCAGATCTATCCGCGCAGCTTCCAGGACAGCAACGGCGACGGCATCGGCGACCTGCCCGGCATCACGCAACGCCTGCCGTACATCGCCTCGCTCGGCGCCGACGCCATCTGGATCTCGCCGTTCTACAAGTCGCCGATGCGCGACTTCGGCTACGACATCTCCGACCACTGCGACGTCGACCCGCGCTTCGGCACGCTGGCCGACTTCGACGCCCTGGTGGCCGAGGCACACCGCCTGGGCCTGCGCGTGCTGACCGACCTGGTGCTGAGCCATACGGCCTCCGACCACGCCTGGTTCGTCGAGAGCCGCGCGAGCCGCACCAACCCCAAGGCCGACTGGTACGTGTGGGCCGATGCCAAGCCGGACGGCTCGCCGCCGAACAACTGGCTGTCGCTGTTCGGCGGCAGCGCCTGGCAATGGGACACGCGCCGCAGCCAGTACTACTTCCACAATTTCCTCACCTCGCAGCCCGACCTCAACTTCCACCACCCCGAGGTGCAGCAGGCCGTGCTCGACGTGGTGGAGTTCTGGCTGAAACGAGGTGTCGACGGCTTCCGGCTCGACGTCGTGAACTTCTACTTCCACGACAAGGAGCTGCGCTCCAACCCCACGCAGCCACCGGGCAAGCTGGCTGCTGCCGTGCCGGCCGCCAACCCGTACGCGCTGCAGCGCCACCTGTACGACAAGACGCAGCCCGAGAACCTCGAGTTCCTGCAGCGCCTGCGCGCCCTGCTCGACCGCTACCCCGGCACCACCAGCATCGGCGAGATCGGCGACGACGAGCAATACCAGACGCTGGCGCAATACACGCGCAACAACCGCCTGCACATGGCTTACACCTTCAACCTGATGGACAAGGAGTGCTCGCCGCGCTTCATCCACTCGGTGCTGGAGGAGTTCCTGCGCGAAACGCAGGGCGCCTGGGCCTGCTGGGCGCTGAACAACCACGACGTGACCCGTGTGCTGACGCGCTGGAACATGCTCGGCGGCGGCTCGGCGATGGCGCCGGTGCTGCTGGCGATGATGGGCTCGCTGCGCGGCTCCATGTGCCTGTACCAGGGCGAGGAGCTCGGCCTCACGGAGTCCACCATCCCGTTCGAGATGATCCAGGATCCGTACGGCAAGGAGATGTGGCCCGAATTCCCCGGCCGCGACGGCTGCCGCACGCCGATGCCCTGGCATGCCAACCAGCCGCACGGCGGCTTCAGCATCGCGACGCCCTGGTTGCCGGTACCGCCGGAGCACCTGGCGATCGCCGCCGACGTGCAGGACGAGACGCCGCGCTCGGTGCTGCAGCGCTATCGCAGCTTCATCAAGTGGCGCAAGCAGCACGCGACGCTGCGCACCGGCGAGATGGAGCTGCTGCCGGTGCATGACCAGGTCGTCGCATTCATCCGCAGCAACGGCATCGAACAGATCCTGTGCGCCTTCAACCTGTCGAACAGCGAGGCGCGGTATCCGCTGCCGATCCAGGCGCCGGTCATCCCGATCGAAGGCCACGACTTCACCGGCCGCATCGAAGGCCTGGAGCTGGTGTTGCCGCCGCACGACGCGTTCTTCGGGCGCGTGGACGTGGTGGGTTCCCCCGCTCCCGCACCGGCCGATCCCATTCCCGCAGAAGAGACCGTACTTACCTAGAGGCAGACACCATGAGTCGTATCCAACTGCGCAACGTCGAGAAGACCTTCGCCGACGTGCCCGTCCTCCAGAACATCAACCTCGACATCGATCCGGGCGAGTTCTGCGTCTTCATCGGCCCTTCGGGGTGCGGCAAGTCGACGCTGCTGCGCATGATCGCGGGGCTGGAGGACGCCACCGACGGCGACATCGAGATCGACGGCGTGGTGGTGAACGACCTGCCGCCGTCGGCACGCAACGTCGCGATGGTGTTCCAGAGCTATGCGCTGTACCCGCACATGACGGTGTACGAGAACATGGCCTTCGGGCTGCAACAGCAGAAATGCCCCAAGCCCGAGATCGAACGCCGGGTGCAGGAGGCCTCGCGCATCCTGCATCTCGACGGCCTGCTCGACCGCAAGCCCAAGGCGTTGTCCGGCGGGCAACGCCAGCGGGTGGCGATCGGCCGCGCCATCGTGCGCAAGCCCAAGGTGTTCCTGTTCGACGAACCGCTGTCCAACCTCGACGCCGCGCTGCGCGTGGCTACCCGGGTCGAGATCGCGCGCCTGCACCGCGAGCTCGGCTCGGCCAGCATGATCTACGTGACGCACGACCAGGTGGAAGCGATGACGCTGGCGAGCAAGATCGTGCTGTTGCGTCCGGACCCGGCCTCCAACGGCGGCCAGAGCATTGCCCAAGTGGGGCACCCGCTGGAGCTGTACCACCACCCGGCCAACCAGTTCGTTGCAGGCTTCATCGGCTCCCCGTCGATGAACTTCCTGCCGGCGACGCCGACCGCCGTTTCCGAGACCAGCGTGCAGGCCACCTGGAACGGAACCGCCAATCTCGCGCTGGTGGAGGGCGCGGTGCAACTGGGCGAGCCGGTCACGCTGGGCATCCGCCCCGAACACGTGCGCGTCGGCGAAGGGCCGCACCAGGCCCAGGTCACGCACGTCGAACGGCTCGGCGAGCACAGCTACGTGTACCTGTCGGTGCCGCAAGGCACGCAGCCGTTGCTCGCCAAGATCCAGGACGACCGTGTCTCGATCGGCGACACCCTGCCCTTCGCGCTGCCGCCGGAATCGGTGCACGTGTTCCGGCGCGACGGCTCGGCGCTGCGACGCAGCGGCGTCCTGCCGGACAACGTCAAGCAACTGCCTCCTCAAGTGACCCGTCGAGCCGCCTCGCTCTGACGGTTCATGCTGCTGCGTGCCCCTTCGGCACGCAGCAGTCTTCTCGGGCGCCGCCCTCCTCCCTTCCCCCTCTCCCCCAGGTCAGCTCTTGCTCGTCGCGTGGTCCGCCATGCGAGGCGTCGGCACGTGCCAATGCCACGAAGAACATGCAGACGAAAAAAAGGCCGGGTTGTCACCCGGCCTTCAAACGCTTCGTACGCTCTATACCTAAGAGATCCCCCTGAAACTCACCACCACACTTCGGCCTGCACGCCGAAGGTGTTGCCGCTCTTCTTGGCTCCGAACACACCAGTGCTCGAAACTGCAGTGCCTGCAAGATCGGCATTCCCATCGGCCGCTGCCTGCGTACCACCGTTCCACTTGGCGTGGGTCCAGAATGCACGGAACACCGGACGGGCCCAGAAATTCTTTGCGGTGCCGTACTGAGCCGCCAGCGTGAGCTTCGTCAGGTTCTGCTTCGCGCCGTCTTTCGGTTTGAACTGGTCATGACCCAGTTCGACTGCACCGCTCCAACGATCAGAGAAGTAGTAAACGGGACGAACACCGAACGAGATCCACTTGCCGCTCGCGCCTTCGATGTCACGGTCTTCGTACACCAGCGTCGCCATGCCTGCGAGGGGGAGACTGGCGCTCGGCTGCCACACCACCGATTCGACGATCCGCCATGCCTTGTCACCCTTCTCGGCGTCGAGCGCGGGGAAGCTGTGGTCGAGGTTGGACAGGGCACCCTTGCCATACTGCAACGCCAGCTTGTTGTAGCCGTCGTTGAAGATCTTGGTTTGCTGGTGCTGAACGGTCAGGCCTTGCCCACCCGTGTTCTTGACGCCGGTGTCGCTGTGACGATGCCGGATGTCGAGGCCCACGGTCAACGTACCGTTGGGGTTGACCGGAATGTCCTTCCACCGCAGATCGTGGCCCAGCAGCGTGGTCCTGTTGTCGGCAGCGTTGCGACGCAGCGCGTAGCTCAGCTTGCCCATGCCGATATCGATGTTCTCGATACCTGCACCCGGGCCGCTGTTGCTCCAGTAGTAGAAGTCGTTGATGTGCACGTCATGCCGGTCGTAGTAGCGCTTGCCGGCCCAAAGGCTCGCCTTCGAGAAGGCGCCTTCACCGATCCCGACGGCTTCGACGTAGACCTCGCGCCAGGAGGGAGAGAACTGCTCCCAGTCCTGATGGTTCGGCACGGAGAACGCCAGCATCGTCCCGATGTTGAACTTGGGGCCGTCCTGGACTTCCATGACGGTGGCGTTCAGCGACAGCTCGCCGTAGGTCTCGCACTCGTTGCCCAGGCGGTATTTTTTCGGAGCCCCAGGCAACTGGAAACAAGCCTGGTCGCCGCCACCGGATGAGCCTCCCACCCCGGAACGGAAATAGCCATGGAAATCGATCGGCACTTTCTGCGCGAAGGCGGGGGCAGAAGCCATCAGGGCCGCAGCCAGCGGCAGCAAACGAAAACGGAAAGTCATTGCGCTCCTCCAGTTGTTGGACAGACATCACGACAACGGAGGGTTGGCAGCGAGAACTACTGTGTCTCCCCCGTTCGTGCGAAGCCAATGTAGGAAGCGCGTTCTGACGGCATATTTGGTTCGTTTCGATCTGTAGTCGCCGTAGTTTCAACGGTGACGATCACACGAAAGAATCGCAATACAAGCGGCAAAAGCAGGCCGAAAACCGCCTCTCGTCAGGGAAAACGAGAGGGCGACGGGAACATGTCAGTTGTTGTTTTCCCGCTGCACTACCTGATCGCAGACGTTGTGCCCCACCGCGGTGAGCCGCAGGGAGCCGCCATGCCACTCGAGCCATTCGAGCGCCAGGTACTGGCCGATGTCACGCTGGGAAATCAGATCGACGCGCCGTGCGCGCAGGTGTTGCGCCACCTCCGGCAGGCGTGCTTGCAGCACGTCGCGCTCAGAAGGCGGGCCTTGCACCGCAGAGGGAAGAACGCTGGGAGACCTGGAAGCCGTGCGGCCCGGTCGCGGGTGTTTGCCGGGCGACGCCGGCTTGCCGGAGCACTGGTCGACCATGCGCAGCCAGTGGGCGTCGGCGGTGTTGCCGCTGCGCTCATCTGCCATGGCCATCTCCCGCGTCGACCACCCGGGCTGCCGCAGCTCGGGCTGCAGCAGCGCACCTGCGGGGAAAGTTCAATCCGTCCAAACCACCCTCCTCGTGCGACCCTTGCACCTTACCACCGGCAGATGTCCGCTGGCAGGAACGGCAGGACGAGGACGGAAGGGTTTGAACCTATTTCACGATCGGGCCAGGGACATGGTCAGTGCAGCAGGGTGGAGCCGGAAGCGTCGCGGTCGTCCTCCCAGGCAGCAGCCTCGGTGTCGGCAGCCTCCTCGGGCGTGTGCTCGTCATCGGCCTTGAGCCACAGCCCGGCAGCCAGCGTGATCGCCTGATCGGCGTCGAGCCACGGGTTGGTGTCGAGAAAGCGCTGGGCGCAGCGCCGGATCCAGCGGAGTTTCGGCAGGTCCATCGTTCCGTTCCCCTAGGTGGTGCGGAAGAACGCCCAGCAAGCCATGTGCCGCGTCAATGCCCCGGACGGGTGTCGTAGTCGGCGGCGTCGATGCGGCTGCGCACGCTCACGGCTACAGCCTTGGCGGCGTCCATGTCCGCCGAATCGAACACGGCCACGCCTTCGAGCTGGTCGACCACCGTGCCCCCGTATTCAACGCGCGCCCGCCAGCGTGCCACCTGGCCCTCGACCCGGTAGTCGCCCCGATAAGCGAACTGCTGCCCCGTCAGTGCGTGCGTGTGAAGACCTTGGATGTTTGCCATGGGCGTGCTCCATTTGCCGCAGGACCAGCAATTGGCGAGCCCGTCGGCGGCGCTCGACGCAGGTGGACGCTGGTGCCGAGAATCACGATCGGGTCTCCGGCAAGGCGCCCTCGCGGGACGATGACAGCGTCCACGCAGCGCCTGGCCTCCTCTTCCTCGACAACAGGAATGCCGCGGGCACCACGAACAACGACAACAGCGGCGCGGTCACCATGCCGCCCAGCATCGGCGCTGCGATGCGGCTCATCACCTCCGAGCCGGTGCCGCTGCCCCACACGATGGGGATCAGGCCTGCCAGGATGACGGCCACCGTCATGGCCTTGGGCCGCACGCGCAGCACGGCGCCCTCCCGTATCGCGTCCAGCACCGTGTCGGGGCCAGCCTCTTGTCCTGCACGCAGGCGCGCGTCGAGGGCCTGCTTCAGGTACAGCAACATCACCACGCCAAACTCGGCGGCAACACCGGCCAGGGCAATGAAGCCGACGCCGGTGGCGATCGAGAGGTGGTAGCCGAGCAGATGCAGGAACCAGATGCCGCCGGTCAAAGCCAGCGGCAGGGTCGCCATGATCAGCACCGCATCCTCGACACGGCGGAAGGTCAGGTACAGCAGCACGAAGATGATGAGCAGCGTGGCAGGCACCACGAGCTTCAGCCGCGCGTTGGCGCGCTCGAGGTACTCGAACTGGCCGGAGTAGGCCAGGCTCATCCCCGGCTCCAGCCGGACACCGGCTTCGACCGCCTGCCGCAGATCGTCGACCACCGAGGCGATATCGCGACCCCGCACGTCGATGTACACCCAGCCCGACGGCCGCGCGTTCTCGCTCTTGAGCATGGGCGGGCCGTCCACCAGCCGGATGCGTGCCACGCTGCCGAGGGTGATCTGTTCGCCCGCCGGCGTCAGCACCGGCAGGTTGCGCAGCTTCTCGGGGGTGTCGCGCAACTCGCGCGGATAACGCAGACTGATGGGGAAGCGCGCCAGCCCTTCCACTGTTTCCCCGATGTTCTCGCCGCCGACCGCACCGGCCACCACCGACTGCACGTCGACGACGTTCAGCCCGTAACGCGCGGCGGCCAGGCGGTCGATCTGCACGTCGACATACCGCCCGCCAGTGAGTCGCTCGGCCAGCGCCGAACTCACGCCCGGCACCGTCTTCGCCACCGACTCCACCTGCGCCGCAATGCGGTCGATATGCGCCAGGTCGGTCCCCGACACCTTGATCCCGATCGGGCTCTTGATCCCCGTGGCGAGCATGTCGATGCGGTTGCGGATGGGCGGAATCCAGATGTTGGACAGGCCCGGCACCTTGACGACCCGGTCGAGCTCCTCGATCAGCGCCTCGGGCGTCATGCCGGGGCGCCACTGCTCGCGCGGCTTGAGCTGCACGGTGGTCTCGAACATTTCGAGCGGCGCCGGGTCGGTGGCGGATTCCGCGCGCCCGGCCTTGCCAAACACGCGCTCGACCTCGGGCACCGTGCGGATCATGCGGTCCGAGATCTGCAGCAGCTCGGCCGCCTTCTGGGCCGACAGGCCAGGCAATGCCGAGGGCATGTACAGGAGATCGCCTTCGTCGAGCGGCGGCAGGAATTCGCCGCCCAGACGCATCAGCGGCCATGCCGAGGTGGCAAACGCCAGCACGGCGATGAACAGGGTGAGCCTGGGCCAGCGCAGCACCCATTCCAGCGCCGGCCGGTAGACGGCGATCAACGCGCGGGTGATCGGGTTGCGCTGCTCTTGCGGGATACGCCCGCGGATCCAGTAGCCCATCAGCACCGGGATCAGGGTGATCGACAGCCCGGCAGCGGCCGCCATCGCGTAGGTCTTGGTGAACGCCAGCGGCCCGAACAACCGCCCCTCCTGGGCCTGCAGGGTGAACACCGGAATGAACGACAGCGTGATGATCAGCAGCGAGAAGAACAGCGCCGGGCCGACCTCGACCGCCGCATCGGTGATCAACTGCCAGCGCGCAGGCCCGGCCAGCACTTCGCCCGGGTGTTCGTGCTGCCAGGCCTCGAGCTTCTTGTGCGCGTTCTCGATCATCACGACCGCGGCATCGACCATCGCGCCGATGGCGATGGCGATCCCGCCGAGCGACATGATGTTGGCATTGAGCCCCTGGTACTGCATCACGAGGAACGCCGCCAGGACGCCGAGCGGCAGCGAGATGATCGCAACCAGCGCAGAGCGCAGGTGCCAGAGGAACACGGCGCACACCAGCGCGACGACCACGAACTCCTCGAGCAGCTTGACGGACAGGTTGTCGATCGCGCGCTGGATCAGCGAACTGCGGTCGTACGTCGTGACGATCTCGACGCCTTCGGGCAGGCTGGCCCTCAGTTGCGCCAGCTTGTCCTTGATCGCGGCAATGGCGGCCTGCGCGTTCTTGCCGCTGCGCAGGATGACGACGCCCCCGACCGTCTCGCCCTGGCCGTCGAGCTCCGAGATGCCCCGGCGCATCTCCGGCCCCAGCTGAACCGTGGCCACGTCGCCGAGCAGCACCGGCACGCCGCCCCGAACGGCAAGCGGCACCGCCTTGAAATCCGCCAGCGTCGCCAGGTAGCCGCTGGCGCGCACCATGTACTCGGCTTCGGCGAGTTCCAGCACGGCGCCGCCGGACTCCTGGTTGCCCTTCATCAACGCCTCGCGCACCTGCGTGTGGGTGACGCCATAGGCCACCAGCTTCGCCGGGTCGAGCACGACCTGGTACTGCTTGACCATCCCACCGACGGTGGCCACTTCGGCCACGTCCGGGATGGATTTCAGCTCGAACTTGAGGAACCAGTCCTGCAGTGCGCGGAGCTGGGCCAGATCGTGGCGACCGCTGCGATCGACCAGCGCGTACTGGTACACCCAGCCCACGCCGGTGGCATCCGGGCCGAGCGATGCCTTGGCGGTGGCAGGCAGCCTGCCTTGCACCTGACTGAGGTACTCCAGCACCCGGGAGCGGGCCCAGTACAGGTCGGTGCCGTCGTCGAACAGCACGTAGACGAAAGAGTCGCCGAAGAACGAAAAGGCTCGGACCGCCTTGGCACCCGGCACCGACAGCATCGTGGTGGCCAGTGGATAGGTCACCTGGTTTTCGACGATCTGCGGCGCCTGGCCCGGGTAGCTGGTGCGGATGATGACCTGCACGTCGGACAGATCCGGCAGCGCGTCGATGGGCGTCGAGCGCAGCGACAGCACCCCCGCCGCAGCGAGGAAGGCCGTCGCAAGCAGGACCAGGAAACGGTTCGCGACGGACCAACGGATGATGGCCGCGATCATCGTGCCGCTCCTTCGCGCTGCAGGCTGCGGATCTCGTAGCCATCGTCGACCTGCACGAATTCGAAACGCACCCGATCGCCGACCTTGATGCCTGGCGCCAGGTCGCGGCGCGGCAGCCGGAAGGCCATTTCCATCGCGCCCCATTTCAATGCAGGCACCGGGCCGTGGTCGAGCGTGATCTCCGAATCAGCGAGCTCGACCACCGTGCCGACGGCCGCGTGCGTCGTTGCGCCCGCCAGCCCGGTGGAGCCTGCACCCGCCTCGCCGGCCTGCCGTGTCAGCAGTCCTTGCATGCTCGCTTCCGAGTCGATCAGGAACTGGCCCGACACAACCACCTCCTGACCGGCCTGCAACCCGGAGATGACCTGCAGCCTGTCGCCGAGGTCCCGTCCCACCTCCACCTCGACCGGCCGGTACTTGCCGGGCCCGTCCACCACATAGGCCAGCGTCCTCTGCCCGGTGCGGATGACGGCTTCGGACGGCAGCACGAGCATCTCCTGCGGCTGCCCCTCGAAGCGAGCGGTGGCGAACAGCCCGGCGCGCAACCGGCCTTCCGCATTGGGCAGCTCGACGCGTACCCGCAAGGTTCGCGTCTGCACGTCCGTCTGCGGCAGCACCGCCGCGACCCGGCCGGCGTGCGTCTCGCCCGGGTAGGCCGGCAACGTCACCTGGACGGCCGCACCGGGCCGGGCGGCCCATGCCTGAGCCTCGGGGACGGCCGCTTCCAACCAGACGCTGGACAGCCCGGTGATCTGGGCCAGCGTCATGCCCGGCGCAACCGTCATCCCCTGGCGGACGGACAGCTCCCGCACCAGCCCACCGATCGGCGCATGCACCGTGGTGGTTGCCCGCGCCTGGCCGCTGCGCTCCAGCTCGGCGATCGACGACTCGGGCATGCCGAGCCAGACCAGCCGCTGCCTCGCGGCCGACGTCAGCGCCGGGTCGCCGGCAGCCCGGATGGCCAGAAACTCCTGCTGGGCGCCGGCCCATTCGGGCACCAGCAACTCGGCAATCACCTGGCCGGCGCGGATGACGTCGCCCGGCGCCAGCGGAAAGACGCGCTGCACGAAGCCCCCGCTGCGGGCCTGCACGATCGCCACCTCACGTTCGTTGAGTTGCAGCGAAGACGGCACCTCCACCACCGGTGCCGTGCTTTGGCGTTCGACCACGGCGGTACGCCAGCCCAGTGTCTGTGCAAGTCGCGGGTCCACGCTGACGGCGCCTGCCGGTGTTTCGTCGGCGTACCTCGGCACAAGCTGCATGTCCATGAACGGCGACTTGCCCGGCTTGTCGAACTTGTGCTGCGGCACCATGGGGTCGTACCAGTACAGGACATCGCGTGCGTTGCCGCCCGGCGCGGCGGGTTGGACCGGCTCCGTGGCCGTGGGGTGGCCTGCACCCAACACGGACCATCGTGACGCCGCGCTGCCCAGGGCTGCCCCGAGCAGGAGCAACGCCGCGGCCGCCAGGGAATACTTGAGGTTGGCATTCATGTCGATCACTCCGCGATGAGATGGGAGAGCTGGGCGCGCAAGCGCATCAGCGAGGCTTCGAGCTCCAGCGCCCTCAGCCTGGCTTGCACTTCATCGCGCCGGGCCGAGAGCACGCTCGCGAGATCGCTCCGCCCGGCTTCGTAGCTCGCGAGCGTCAAGCTGGTGCGCTGCCGGGCCAGGGGCAATGCGTCCTGCTGCTGCCGGGTCACTGCGCGCTCCAGTTGCTGCAGTTCGGCCGACCGGGCGAGCAGCTCTGCCCTCACCCGGCGCCGGGCGTCTTCCCGCTCCGCCTGCACGCGCTCGGCCTCCCGCTGCCGTGCAGCGAGCTGCGGCTCCTGCCGAGTCTTCTGCCACAGGGGCAAGTCCAGCCGCACCTGGAACGACACCATGTCGCCGTAGGTGCGCGCACGGTTCGAGTACGCCACCTCCCAGCCCCAATCCCCGCGCTTGCCGGCCTGCGCATCGCGAACCTCTGCATGCGCCATCAGGAGCATGGGCTCGTAGGCCAGCAGCTCGGCGTGCCGGTCGAGCTTCTCGATCAGTCCGGCGGCGTCCACCCCGAGCACGGGCACGGTCGTCGCGGCGGTGGGCGCGGGGATGCCGGTCCAGCGTGCGAGCGCGGCAGCCGCACTCGACAACGCCGCCTCCAGTTCGTCGCGCTGCTCGGCCAGCGCCAGCGCTTCCTGCCGCGCCATCAGCGCTTCCGCGGGCAGCGCCGCGCCGCGGGCGACGCGCGCATCCATGGTGTCGCGCAGGAGCCGGTTCTCGCGTTCCGCCTGCTCGAACTCCTGCAGCCGGCGCTGCGCATAGTGCAGGTCGACCCAGGCCATGGCCGCGCCGCGACGCACCGCCAACTGTTCCGACGAAAACAGCGCCCGCTCGCGCTCGACGAGGGCCTGAGCCGCTTCGCGTTGCGCCTCGCGCTTGCCGAGATTCGGCATGTCCTGCATCAGCGCGATGCGGCGCATGGTCATGGGCTCGGCGTTCAAGCGGAACCGGTCGGCCCCGCTGACGGGAAGGTTGTCGATCCCGAGCGCGAGCTGCGGGTCGGGCAGGCGGCCCGCCGAGGCCCATTGCGCCGACGCGGCCGACACGCCGGCACGGCGGGCTTCCAGTGCGGGCGAGTGCCGCTCGGCAAGGGCCAGGGCTTCTTCGAAGCCCAGAGGCTGCGCTGCCGCGCAGGAGGCAGCGGCCAGCGAAATGGAAAGAACGGCGCCCAGGCAGACGCCACGTAAGGTCGGCCCGCCTGCGCGGACCGGCATGTTGGTGGCCATGTTGGCTCTCCACAAGAACCGGGAAAAGACGGACAGTTCCGGGCGCGAAGCTGCGCGCCCGTCAGGAGCCGTCAGGGTTCAATTGCGGAGAACGAGATAAGCGAGGTAGGCGGGCGGAGCGCCCTTGGGCGGGCCGGAAGGCGCCGCCTTGGTGCCGGTCGGTGCGGGCTCGGCCAGCGGCAGCTGGAGCAGCAGGCGGCTCAGCAGCCAGTCGACGGCCTGTGCACCGGCAGGATCCGTGGCCGCTGGCGAAGAATTGACCGACTGCTTGTTCTGGTCGCAGTGCGCCTTGCACAACTGCGGATCGCCGGGATCGAGCGACTGCTCCATCTCGGCGCAATCGGGCATGGCCGCCATGGCCTGCGCCCAGTCATTCGAGCCCGGCGTGCCGGTGCCCGCCGCACATGCATAGGCAGCCGTCGCCAACTGCAGACCGACGAACACCATCACGAGCGCACTCGCGATCCAGCGTCGAACGGTCCTGGCCAGTCTCATGGCTGGCAGTCTAGCCTCAAAGGCTCGCATCGTGATGGCGGCCGGATTGCGCGACGTCAAAGGGAAGCACGCTTCCGTGAAACCATGTCGTTGCGTGCTCGCAGGCCCGTCACTTGACGACCTCTACGCGCGTCAGCGTGATCACCCCGTTGAGGCGCTCGGCCGAAAAGCGGACCTTGTCGCCCACCGTCAACTGATCGAGCAGGCTCGCGTCCGCGACGCGGAACACCATGGTCATGCCCGGCATCTCGAGGTTGGCGATCGGTCCGTGGCGCAAGGTCACCTTGGCCGCGGCCTTGTCGATCTTGCGAACCTCGCCTTCGGCCGACGGTGTGCTTGCCGACTCCGCGACAGCGGGATGATGCGACGCATGGTCGTCACTGCCCGACTGGGCGAACGCCGCCGGAGCCGCCAGGAAACATCCGGCGGCGAGGATCAAATTCAATGCTTTCATTGGTGATTCCTTCTTGGTGTGGAGGCGGATGGCGGGCAATGCTGTTCACGGCGCTTCACTTGACCACCACCTTGCCGACCATGCCGGCCTCGAAGTGCCCTGGCAGCAGGCAGGCAAACTGGAACTCGCCCGCCTCGGTGAACTGCCAGACGATCTCGCCGGTCTTGCCGGGTTTCACATGCGTCATGTGCGGTTCGTCGTGCTCCATGCCGGGGAACTTCTTCATCATCTCGGCATGAGCCTTGAGTTCGTCGGCGGTGCCGAGAACGAGCTCGTGCAACACCTGCCCCTTGTTGGCCGCCACGATGCGCACGGTCTCGCCGCGCTTCACGGCGATCTCGGCGGGGGTGAAGCGCATGGCATCGCTCATGTCCACGCGTATCGTCCGCGTGGCCTGTTTCGGGTTGCCCTCGCGCCCGAAGGCCGTGTTCTCCACTTTCGTGTTGTCGTACCGACGGGCCGCTGCGGGGTGGTCTTCGTTGCCGTGTGCATGGGCGGCGTTGCCGACGGGCAGCGCGAGCGCTGCCGTCAATGAAAGCAGGTACCTGATGTTCATGCGCAAGTTCCTCATTGCAAATGGAATTCAATGGCCGTGATGGCGCAAGCGACCGGAGGGCTTGCGCACCTGCACGTCCGCGCCCCGACCCTGCGGCGCGGCAGCACGCGACGGCGGCTGCAACTCGCCCTGGTATTCATAGGCGACGGTTCCAGGCGGGTGTCGATACCAGCCCGGGTCCTTGTAGTCACCCGGCTTCACGTCGTCGCGCACCTTCACCACGCTGAACATGCCGCCCATCTCCAGTGCACCGAAGGGGCCGCTGCCGGTCATCATGGGCAGGGTGTTGTCCGGCAGCGGCATCTCCATCTCGCCCATGTCGGCCATGCCGCGCTCGCCCATCACCATGTAGTCGGGTACCAGCTTCGTGATGCGCTCGGCAACGCCGCGATGGTCCACGCCGATCATGTTGGGAACGTCATGACCCATCGCGTTCATCGTGTGGTGCGACTTGTGGCAGTGGATGGCCCAGTCGCCGGCGACCGCATCGAATTCGATCGCCCGCATCTGCCCGACGGCGACATCCGTCGTCACTTCCGGCCACCGCGCGGACTTCGGTACCCAGCCGCCATCGGTGCCGGTGACCTCGAAGTGAGGGCCATGCATGTGGATCGGGTGGTTGGTCATCGTGAGGTTGCCGACGCGTATGCGAACGCGATCGCCGGTGCGGGCAACGAGCGGGTCGATGCCTGGGAACACCCGGCTGTTCCACGTCCAGAGGTTGAAGTCGGTCATCTCCGCCGTGCGCGGTGTCGCGCTGCCCGGTTCGATGTCGTAGGACGCGAGCAGGAACACGAAGTCGCGGTCCACCTTGAACTCGCGCGGGTTCTTCGGGTGCACGATGAACATGCCCATCATGCCCATCGCCATCTGCGTCATCTCGTCGGCGTGCGGGTGGTACATGAAGGTGCCCGAGCGTTGCAGCACGAACTCGTAGACGAAGGTCTTGCCGGGCTTGATATGCGGCTGGCTCAGGCCGCCCACGCCGTCCATGCCGGACGGCAGCAGGATGCCGTGCCAGTGCACCGTGGTGTGCTCGGGCAGCTTGTTGGTGACGAAGATGCGCACGCGATCGCCCTCTACCGCCTCGATGGTGGGGCCGGGGCTGGAGCCGTTGTAGCCCCACAGGTTGGCATTCATGCCGGGTGCGAACTCGCGCACCACGGGCTCGGCCACCAGATGGAATTCCTTGACGCCGTCTTTCATGCGCCAGGGCAGCGACCAGCCGTTGAGCGTCACGACAGGGTTGTAGGGCCGCCCGGTCGTGGGCACGAGCGGTGGCTGCATCGACGGCGAAGTCTGGATCACGGCCTCGGGCAGCGAAGCCGCGCCGACGCGGCTGACGGCTGTCGCGCCGAGCGCCACGGCACCTGCCGTCTTGAAGAAGGTTCTGCGGTTGGTCATGGTGGGTCTCAATGGCCGCCGCCTTCTGCGGGAGCGGTCGAAGCGGTGGGTGCAATGGCCGCCGCTGCGCCGGGCGAACGCCCGGTCAGCGCGGTTTGCAGGTTGGTTTCGGCAATCCAGAAGTCGCGCAGCGCCTCGACGTAACCGGTCACGCTGACGATCTGCTCGCGTGAATCGGCCAGCAGCTCGAACACGCCGATCAGCATGCCGTTGTAGCGAAGCAGGTTCTCTTCCGAGATGCGGCGCTTCAACGGCACGACTTCGTCGCGGTAGTGCCTGGCGAGGTCGTACGCCGTCCGATAGGCCGAGTAGGACTCGCGCACCTCCGATTGCGCCTGGATCGCCACGTCGGCAGCCTGATGCAGGGCCTGCAGGTACGAGGCCTGCGCGCGTGCTGCGCGGGTGGCACCGAAATCGAAGATCGGCAGCTCGAGCTCGACCTCGTAGCCGTTCGCGCGTTCTTCCCCGGTGACGCTCTTGTTGTTGTAGCCCAGCTCCAGCACGTTGACGAAGCGGGTCGCACGGGTGAGCCCGAGCGACCGTGCGGTGGCCTCGACGGACCGCCTGGCCATCAGCACGTCCAGCCGCTGCTCCATCGCCGTCTGCTCCGCGTTGCGTGGTTCGGCCGGCTGCTTGGGCAGCTCCGGCAGGCGCCCGGGCAATTGAAAGCCGAGCTGTGCGCCCGACAAGCCGAGCAGCCGCGCCAGGCGCTCCCGCTCCACCGTGGCCTGGTGCTGGGCCCGTGCGAGTTGCGCGGTCGCATCGGCATAGAAGGCCTGCTCGCGCATCTGGTCGAGCTTGCTGAAGTTGCCCGCCTTCACCATGCGGCGCGCCAGCTCGTTGGAGACGTCCGCCGCTTCCTTGACCTGGCGGTAGTAGCGCACCAGCTCTTCAGCCGCCACCGCGGAGTAATAAGCCCGCCGTGCCTCGGCGGCCACACCCACGGCTTCATAGGCCGCTTGCAGTTGTGCCTGCTCGAAGCGCCGCTGCTCGACCTGCCGTGCGACAGGCATCGTCAGCAGCCCCAGCACGTCGAACATCACGGACCGCTCGATCTCGACCACGCCGCCGCCCTCGCGCATCCGGCCAAAGCTGAACGAAGGGTTGCGCAGTCGCCCGGCGCGCACGAGATCCGACTCGGCAATGCCCAGTTCGGCGAAGCTGGCCTGCAGTGCACGGTTGTTGATCAGTGCCAGCTCGACAGCACCCTCGGCACTCAGCGGCTTTTGCAGCAGCTCGGAAACCCGCTCGGCAACGGCTTCGGAAGGGGCTTCGCCGCGCTGGTAGGCCGGCCGATGCCCCACCCTTTCCTGGGTCAGCTCGCCGACCCGCTCGAAACCGCCGTCCGGCGAAAACGAGGCACAACCGGCAAGGATCAAGGCAGCGGCGGCGGCCGCTGTGAGACGCAGCATACGGCTCATCGGTGGCCTCCCGCGGGGTGATGCGGCGCGTGTGTGCGCGCGGGTGGTACTTCGACGCTGCCAGCGGGGGCTGCGCCCGCGTCGCCGGGTGTCGGCGGGCGAGCCGCTGCGTCGCGCACCGTGTCATTGACGGCGCGCCAATCGCCGGGCGTCACGTCTTGCCAAGGTTTGTAGTCGGCAAAGGCGGACCGGTAGCTCAACGCCGCGTGCTGTGATGGGGGCTGCGTTGGCGCGCCTTGAGCCGACGCGAGCCCGGACACGCCGGCCGCGACAGCTGCGGCCACAAGGATGTGGGTGTTCATGGTGTGGGAAACATCAGGACCGGACCGATCCGGCAGATGCCGGACCGGCGACTGCTCGCACGCGGACGCACGAGCGCCGTCAGGCCTCGCTGCGGAGGCCGCGCGGGGTCAGATGCTTCGGGGTGGACGCTCCTGGCCGTCCGAGAGAAAACTCGGCGCCGGGGCGTTGAGGTCAGGCGGCACACGCGTCACCACCTCTGGTGGTTGCGGTGCGTTCAAGGGGTCGCTCACCAGCGGGGTAACGAAACACGAGGCCGCGCACAGGTTGCATTTGTCCTGTGCGCCCACAGAAGAGGAATGCTGATGACCGTCCGAAGACTCGCCGGCCGGCTCTGCATGGTGATGCCCGTGACCATGGGCGTGGTCCATGCCGTTCACGGCGCCATCGGCGTGAGCACCGCCTGCCCGCTCCATCACGGTGGTTTGCTGTGCCCCGGTGGCTGGCGGGCACATCATGGCCGCCGCCACCGCCCCGCGAATCGGGAGCAGCACGGCAAGCAGCAGCAGAAGGACAAGGCGGAGGTGCTTCACGAAGTCGAGATTATTGCAGGGCGCCCGCGTGCCAGCAGTATCAGCAGGTGAAGTTCCGTCGGAACGCGTGCGAGGTTCACGTTGACCGACCGCGCCGTGCAGGCCATCCAGGGGTGGCACCGACTTTCCAGCTTCCCACGGCGGGAAGGTCAAGTGCAGCATCTGGAAAAACACCATCGCTCAAGGGGTGAGCCCGCAGGGCGAGTTGACCTTGCCATCACTGGAAGGTCGACAGTGAGGCTCCCCTACACCCTTGCCTGGAGAATCCCATGATTGCCTTCGAAGTGAACGACATGACCTGCGGCCACTGCGTGAGCACGATCACCAAGGCCCTGAAAGCCGCCGACCCTCTTGCCAAGGTCAGCGTCGATCTCGCAACGCATCTCGTCGAGATCGAGTCGACCGAAGATGCTGCCGAGTTGAGCGATGCCATCAAGGAAGCCGGATACACGCCGGTTGCGGCATCACCGACCAGCAAGCAATCCACCTCACCATCGCGGGGTTGCTGCTGCGGTTGAATGCAACGGGCAGCGAGATCAAGGTGCGGGCGGCGCTCGCAATCGGTGTTCATGGCACCGGCCTGCCCGCCTTCGCCGCCAAACCGCCTGGGTGGAAACGGCCGGGTAGAAAGAACCCCCGGCTGGAAAAACGGGCTCCGAGCAAAACTGCCGGAACCCGCTTGGATACTGGTCGGGGTGAGATGATTCGAACATCCGACCCACTGCTCCCAAAGCAGTTGCGCTACCAGGCTGCGCTACACCCCGAAGGCCCGCATTCTAGCCGCCACTGGCGCCCGCGTCTGGCGTTTCGCGCGCTTGGCGGTGCGTTTCGTCGCATCCTGCTCGATCGGGCGCGGCCCGATCGACACGATCCCGTCCATTCCGAACGACATGGAGGATCGACGAATGTGGAAGCAATGGATGGCCGGCGCCCTGCTCGCGGGCTCGACGGCCTTGGCGGCGGCGCAGGCGCATCATGCCGGGATGGGTTCGCTGGACGTGCCCTATCACGGCAGCCGGATCGAAACGACGATGTGGTACCCGAGCCGCGACGCGGAAACCGCTCGCAGCTTCGGCCCTTACCGCGTCAGCGTGGCGTTGGGCGGCGCGCCCGTGGAAGGCCGGCATCCGCTGGTGCTGGTGTCGCACGGCACGGGCGGCAATGCGCTCAACCAGCACCTGCAGGCCGAAGCGCTCGCCCGGCGCGGCTTCATCGTCGCCAGCCTCACCCACCCGGGCGACAACTTCCAGGACCGGTCGATGGTCGCCGACCAGCGCTACTTCTACGAGCGCCCTCGTCAGGTCAGCCGCGTGCTCGACGCGTTGCTGGCCCACCCGGAGTGGAAGCACCGCATCGATGTGCAACGCATAGGCGCGATGGGGCACTCGGCCGGTGGCTACACGGTGGCCGCGCTGATTGGCGGTGCGCCGGACCCCGACCGCATGACCCGGCACTGCGCCCGCACCGAGGACGATCCGGTCTGCCGCTTCCGCGACCCGCGGTTTGCCGTCGCGGCGCCGAGCGACGAACCGCTGCAATTGCCCGCATCGGTGGGCGCCCCTGGCGAGGTGCAAGACAGCCGCATCCGTGCGGTGGTGATGCTCGCGCCGCTGGGCCAGCCCATCGAGCCCGGGACGCTGGGCCGCAGCACGGCCATGGTGAAGCTGATCGGCGCGGAGCACGAGGAAGTGCTGCATCATCCCTATCACTACGAACACCTGCGCTCCGAACTGCCACGAGCACAGGCGCGGCTCGCACGAGGCGCGGGCCACTACTCTTTCATCGCGCCGATCGATGCAGCGTGGAAGCAGCGCCTCGGCCCGGTGGCGAGCGATCCCTCAGGCTTCGACCGCGAGGCATTCCACCGGGAGCTGAGTGACGAGATCGTCACCTTCTTCGAGCACGCCTTGCGCCAGTGAGCAGGCAGAAACGCTTCGGCGCTCGCGTGCTCACCCCACGGCCAGGGCGACCACCCCCGCGGCAATCAGTGCGGCTGCGACCAGCCGCAGCCACCGGTCGCCCTCGGCCAGCAGCGTGCCTCCCAGCACGGCCGCGAACAGCATCGACACTTCGCGTGCCGGGGCGACGTGGCTGACCGGTGCGATCCGCATGGCGTACAGCACGAGCACGTAAGCGAGCGGCGCCAGCACGGCAAACAGCAGCGCTCCCTGCCAGCGCGCACGGCAGAACGCCGCAAAGCCGCTCGCATCGCGCAGGACGGCCGGCAGCATCAACGGCACCCGGACCACGTTGCTGAAGTAGATGACGAGCAAGGGTGACATCTGCAGCACCTTCACCGCATAGGCGTCGACCAGGGTGTAGGCCGCGACCATCAAGCCGGTGACGGCGCCCCAGGTGATGCCGCGGTACACGTGCGTGCGCTGCGACGGGGCCTGCGCGTGCCGCCACAGCCCGGGCCCCCCGGCGATCACGAACACGCCCGCAACGATGGCCAGCGCGCCCGCAGCGCCCATCCACGTGAGCGACTCGCCGAGCCACCACACGGCGCCCGCCGATGCGATCAGCGGGCCGCTGCCGCGTGCCACGGGGTAGACGACGCTCATGTCGGACACCGCATAGCCATGCAACAGGGCACGGAAATAGACCACGTTCACCAGCGAGCTGACCACGACCGCGCCCCACTCGGCCCAACCCCAACCGGGCACGTCGGCAATGCCTTCGTACAGGACGAACGGCCCCCATACGAGGCAGACCATCATGGAGCCGAGCAGCACGAAGTGGTTGCCGCCGCCGATCTTCTTGGCGATGACATTCCATGCCGCGTGGCAGGCTGCCGCCAGCAGGACGAGCATCAAGGCAAGAGACGTCACCGCGCGGTCTCGGCGAGTCGAAGCTCTGCGGCAGATGCCATCGCCGCACGAGACGGCAGCCCTTGGACCGTGACCTCGATGCGATGAAAGCGCCCCTGCTCGTCCAGCGCGGTGATGCTGCGCCGCCCGTTCTCCGAGAACTGCAGCGTCACGCGCTCGCCCGCCGAAGAGCGGCGTTGCTGCAAGCCGTCGACCAGCCAGTAGACGGGCACCGTCGGCGCCGGCGCGCCCAAGGTGGTGAGATGCACCTCGACCTGGCGTTGCCCCGGCGCGGGCTTGAGCACCGCGCCATTTTCCAGGCCCGCGATGCGCAGCGCGGCGCCGCCGTCCGTGGCCTGCTCGCAGCCCGCTGCCGCTTCGTGGCGCACCCATGGCTCCAGGGCTGCAGGCCAACGCGCCACCTGGCCCGGCAGCCCGCATGCCGCAAGGCTCACCAGCAGCCCGCTGCTGCGCGTGCGGTCGGGCAGCGTGGGCGGCACGCCGCCGTTCAAGGCCCAGCCGGTGCGTCGCACGTGGCAGTGAGCCGGCGCGGTGGCGTCGGCCCGCAGGCCGAGAGGCCAGCAGGTGGTGACGGTCGACACGCTCGGTGGCTGCCGCCGGCTGGCGGCGGCCAGCGGCGAAACAGGCGGCAGCGCCGAGACGATGTCGTGCAGCAGCGGCGCCGCCACGTTGGCCCCGAAAAAGCCCGGGTTGGGCGTGCCGTCCGGGCGGCCCACCCATACGCCGATCGTGTATTCATCGGTCACGCCCACGGCCCATGCATCACGGAAACCGAAGCTGGTGCCCGTCTTCCAGGCGATGCGCCGGTGGGTCTCGTTGAAAGGCCGGTCCGGGTGGCCGCCGGTCTCGAGGATGTCGCGCACGATGTAGGCGGCACCGGGGCTCATCAATGGTGCCTCCACGCGCGGGGCGCCAGGCGTGAGACGGGGCCGCCCCGACATGCCTTCGCGGGCCAGCGCACGATAGGCGCCGACGAGTTCTTCCAGCGTGGTGCCTGCTCCGCCCAGGATCAGGCTGAGGTTGGCGGTGGAGCCGGCCGGCATGCGCAGCCGCAGCCCGCCTGCGCGCAGCACCGACGCGAACCGGGCCGGGCCGAGGCGGTCGAGCAAGTCGACCGCCGGCACGTTGAGCGACCGCTGCAACGCCTCCGACACACTGACCGGGCCGGTGAACGACGCCTGGAAATTGCCCGGCTGGTAGCCGCCGAACGACTGCGGCGCATCGACCAGCAGGCTTTCAGAGTGGATGAGCCCGTCGTCCAGTGCCAGCGCATACAGGAACGGCTTGAGCGTGGACCCCGGCGAGCGGACGCCGCGCACCATGTCGACGTGCGCAGCGCGCTTGGCGTCATGGAAGTCGGCCGAACCGGCGTAGGCGTGCACTTCGAGCGTGTCGTTGTGCATCACCAGCACCGCCATCGACACCTTGGGCGGCAGGCTGCCGGTGCGGTCGAGCAGCATGCGTTCGATGCTGGACTGAAGTTCCACGTCGAGCGTGGACGTGACGACCGCCTGCCGATGCGCCCCTCGCCCGGCCTGCTGGCGCAGGCGCTCGGCCGCGAGAGGGGCAAGCCACTGCGCGCGGATGGGCTGCACCGCCACGATCTCCATGCGGGCGTCCGCCACCTCGGCCTGCGTCCAGACACCGAAGGTCTGCATGCGGTCGAGCACCTTGTCGCGCACCGCCTGCGCGCGCTGGGGTGCGCGGTCGGGACGCAGCCGCGACGGTGCCTGAGGCAGCGCGGCAAGCAAGGCCGCCTCGGCGTGGCTCAGGTGGCGGCTGGACTTGCCCAGGTAGGCGCGGCTCGCCATCTCGACGCCTTCGACGATGCCACCCATCGGCGCGTGGTTGAGGTACAGGGTGAGGATCTCGCGCTTGCTCAGCCGCATTTCGAGTTGCACGGCGCGCAGCATCTGCCGCAGCTTGGCGCGCAGCGTGCGGGTCTGCCCCGGCTCGGGCGGCTCGAGGATGCGGGCCACCTGCATCGAGAGCGTCGACCCGCCGGACACCACCTCGCCATGCCGGGCCCACTGCCAGGCCGCGCGCGCCAGGGCGGCAGGGTTGACGCCGGGGTGCCAGTGGAACCACCGGTCCTCGTAGTTCAGCAGCGCTTCGAGGTACAGCGGCGACACATCGTCGGGCGTCACCGGCTGCCGCCACACGCCGTCGGCGCTGGGATAGGTGCGCAGCGGCGTGCCGTCGCGGGCGGCGATGACGGTGCCGCGATCGGGCGCGGGAATGGGCGGCGGCAGTGCGAGGTCCAGCCCGAGCAGCAGCGTCAGCAGGGCTGCCAGCGCAAGTTCGAGCCTTCTCCCCCACCCCACCTGGCCATCCTCAACTCAAGGCGCGCTGGCTGCCGAAGCGGCCGGCGCCGCGGCCGGAACCGCCCCCGCCGCCGCTGGCGCTGATGCCTCGGCTGCAGGCGCGGCGGGCAGTTCGGGCACGCCGCCGCCGCGCGGATCGGTGATGGCGATCGCGGCCGGCTGCACGCCCACGCCGCGCAGCTCGGGGCGGTACATGTCTTCGGCAAATGGTGCCGGCACCACGTAGCGGCCGGGGCTCACCACGCGCACCAGGTAGAACAGGTTCAGCGGGTTGCCATCCAGCTCCACGGCGGCGACGTAGCGATCGTCGCGGTACTCGCGGTGCTTGATGCGCTGGTCCGACATGGCCTGGGCCACGTTGATGTTGTCCACCGTGAACTCCTCCGCCTTCGGCCCCTGCGACAGGTTGAGGTTCTCCACCTCGAAACCGGCCGGGATGCGGTCGACGATCAGGCCGTCGGTGATCTGGAAGCGCGCCCGGGCCTGCACGCGCACGATGAGCATGTCGCCCACCTTCAACTGCCGGCCGCGCCACGGTTGGCCGTCGAGTTCGAACCAGTCACGCTGCAGGCCGATGACGTCGCCCTTCGGCGCCGGAGGCTTGGTCGGGTAGCCGCTCACCTCGATCTCGACGAACAGTGCCTCGCTGTGCTGGCTCGTCAGCGACACGCCCTGTGCAAGCGCTGCCGCGCCGAGGCTGCGCATCTCGGTCGAACGGGATGCAAGGGCCTGCGTGGCCTCGCCCGTCTTCAGCAGTGCGGTCCACTCGCTGCCTGCACTGCCGCCGGCCGCGCGGGCGGCGAGGAACAGCGCCAGCCGCTCCTGCGTCGAGAAGTACTGGCGGCTGCCCAGCCGGTTGGCCAGCTCGAACAGCAGGTTCTCGCGCGCCGGGTGCTTCACCTCGTGCCGCGCCAGCAACGCATACGCCATGGCGAGGTCGCGCGGGTGCGAGCCGTAGTCGCCCAGCCACTCGTAGTGCCAGTAGTAGGCATTGCCGCGGTTCAGGTTGGTGCCGATGCCGTACTGGCGCTTCATCGCGTCGTCCAGCGCCACCTTCGCACGCGCCTCGTCACCCATCAGCTTGAGTGCGATCGACAGGTGCACCAGCGGCAGTGGCGAACGCGCGCGGTCGCGCATCTTGTCGTGCAGGAAGCGCAGCATCGCCAGCGGTGCCTTCTGGTCACGCGCGAGCACGTAGCCGGCATGCGCCATTTCGGCAAAGCGCTGGTGACTGTCGCGCAGCAAGGTGTATTCACGCGAGTCGATGTCGCCGATCTGGTCGGGCCTGGCGCTCGCCGGCAGGCTGGGGAAGCGGTTCGGCGCCTGCTGCAGTTGCTGCAGCAGCCAGTCCTGGCCGTTCTTGTAGATGCCGTCCGGCACGGTGAAGCCCTGCGCGCGCGCGTCTTGCAGGAAGCCCATCACGTAGGCGGAGATCCATGCCTCGTACGCACCGTCGCCCCACAACGTGTAGCCGCCGTTGGACTTCTGCATGCCGGCCAGCCGGCCGATGGCGCCTTCGATGAACTGCGCGCGTTCGTCGCGCGTGCGCGGCTTCAGGCCGTAGGCCTTGGCCGCCGCGTCATCGATGAACACGTGCGGGTAGGCCGCGCTGGTGGTCTGCTCCACGCAGCCATAGGGGTAGTCGAGCAGCCCCTGCACGAGCTGGTTCACGTTCAGCGGCGGCTTGTTCGACACGGTGACGTTCACCGCTGCGGAGGCCTTGAAGTACTTCTCGAGCCAGCCCGGCTCGAGCTTGAAGCTCTGGCCCGGGTCGAGCTTCACGCGGCGCACGTCGCGCTCCTGCGGCACCGGCGGCTGCACCTGCAGCACCGACTCCCGCACGATCTTCAGCCCTGAGGCCGAGGTGACCTGCAGGCGCAGGCGACCCAGGCCGTAGGCGTCGGTCGCCTCCGCGGCAAAGCGCAAGGTGGTGCGCTGCTGGTGCTTCAGGCTCACGCTGCGCTCGCCTTCGCGGATGCGCACCGGGTCGGCGCCTTCGAGCCTGACCTTGAGCTCCTGCGTGCTGCCGCTGAGGTTGGTCACGTCCAGCGCGATCGTCGCGGCATCACCGGGCGAGATGAACCGCGGCGTTGCCAGCTCGGCCACCACCGGTGCAGCGGCCACCATCTCGGCCTGTGCGCTGCCGAAGCGCTCGGGCGCCGCGACCACCGCCATCAGCCGCAGCGTGCCATTGAAGTCCGGGATGTCGAGCGGAATTTCCGCTTCGCCTTGTGCATTCAATGCCACCGGCCCGCTGAACAGGTCCACCAGCTTCACCTTCTTGGGCAGGCTCTGCGTGTCGCCCCGCATGCCGGAGTCGCCGCCGAAGGCGAGCTTGCCCTGGCGCCCTTCCATCTTCTCGATCAGCTTGCCGTACATGTCGAGCAGTTCCGGCGCGTAGCGGTGCTTGCCGAAGAAGAAGTCGATCGGGTCCGGCGTGCGGTAGTTGGTGATGTTGAGGATGCCGACGTCCACCGCCGAGACGGTGACGAAGGCGCCCTGCCCTTGCAGCCCCTCGGCCTTGACCTTCACGGTCGCGCGCTTCTCGGGCAGCACCTTGGCCGGCGCGGTGATCGCCACTTTCAGCTTGCGCTCCTCGCGCGCCAGCGGCAGGTGCACCAGGCCCACGGCGCGCGCCGGCGTGATGCGGTCGCCCTGGCTGCCGGGGCGGAACACCGTCACCGTGGCGTACAGGTCGTGGCGCGCCCATTTTTCGTCGATGGGCACGTCGATCGTCGTGCCCTGTGTGGACACGTCGATGCGCTTGCTCCACAACAGGCTGCCACCTTCCACGGTGACGAGCGCCGTGCCGTCATGCGGCGGGGTGATGGTGATCTCGGCCTTCTCGCCGGCCTTCAGCGGGGCCTTGGCCAGCTTGAGCTGCACGCGGTCGGGCCGGTTGCCGATGTCTTCGGCGTCCTGCGCGTTCCAGCCGGCATAGAAGCGATAGCGCAGTGCCAGGCCGGTCTGCGGGTCGTGCGCTTCGAGGCGGTAGCGGCCCCACTTCACCGGCAGGCTCAGCTTGGTGCGGTCCTTCACGTCCACGGTGCTCGATTCGACCGGCTCGTCGGTTTCGGTGTAACCGGAATGCCAGCCCTTCTGGTCGTCGAAACGCCAGTAGTACTGACGGTCCTCGCGCACGAGCTTCAGCTTCACGCCTTGCACCGGTGCCATGCGGCCTTGCGTGTCGACGCGGATCAGTTCGAACTCGGCCTTGCCGTCTTCGCGCGTCACGTCGCGGTCGAACAAGGGCCGCAGCGCGAGCAGCTTGTCGGCCGGCCACACGGTGCGCTCGATGGAGCGCACCACCGGCCGCCCGCCGGATTCGAGCAGGCTGAAGCTGCCCCGCACCGTGACCGGCGACGCCGCGCCTTCGGCCTTGACGGGCAAGGTGATCTGCGCGCTGCCCTGGTCATCGAGCGAGGTGTCGTCGACTTCCTCGCGCGACTTGAGGTGGTCGTCGGCGAAGTCGCCGAACACGAAGCCGGGCCACTGCTTCGGCAGCGCATAGGTTTCGCGCTCGGTGGCGGCGCTCACCAGCAGGCGGTTGCCGGCGGCAGGTGCGCCGAACAGGTAGTCGCCCTGCACCGACACGTCGAAACTGTCGTCCGGCATCAGGACCGCCTTGTCGGTCTTCAGTTGCAGCTTCATGCGCTCGGGCAGGAATTCCTCGACCTCGAAGCGCCACTGCGCGTTGGCCGGGCCGCCCGGGTCGGTGCGCAGTTCGAGCCACCAGGTGCCGGTTTGCGCATCGGGCGGCAACGACAGCGTGCGCTGGAAGTACCCCGGCCGCTTGTCGTCGGCGCGCCAGGTCAGGGTCTGCACCGTGCGGCCGTCGGGACGCTTCAGCGTCGCCTGCAGCGGCATCGGCGCGATCGCGCGGCCATCGGCATTGCGGGCCAGCACCGACACGTTGAACTGCTCGCCCGGGCGGTAGAGGTCGCGACCGGCATAGACGAAGAGCTTGGTGTCGGACGACAAATGGCCGCCGACGTCGAATTCCGACAGATCCAGCCCCGGCTCACGCAGCACGATCACCGTCATCGCCTTGCCCTGGCGCGCCACCAGCAGCCGCGCCGCAGCCGGCACGTCGGCAAAGGCGCCGTGGCCATCGCCATCGGCGTCGGCCTTGCCGAGCGAGCGGGCGTTCTCGTCGAGCAGTTCGTACTCGACGCCGGACAGCGCCTCGCCGCTGCGCAGCGAGGTCGCGAACGCGTCCAGCCCCTTGGCATAGCGGCGCACGTGCACGCCGATGTCGCTCACGTAGAAATAGGTGACCTGGTAGTCGTCGCCGAAGCGCCCCGGGCGGCCCATCACCGCGATGTAGACCCCCGGCTCCTGCAGCTCCTTGATCTGCTCGACCGGCAGGAAGGTCACGTGCCGCCGGTTGGGCGTGTCGTCAGTCTTGAAGCGGCCCAGGAACACGCTGCGCGTGCTGCTGCGCAGCCGGTCCAGTTCCCAGCCTCCCACCCGACCCTTGAGCGTGCTGTTCTCGCTGTAGCCGTAGTACTCGCCTGATTCCTCGTCATAGACCGATTGCCCGCCCGCCACACGCTCGAAGAAGCGCGGCAGCTCCGACGGTTCGACGCGCAGGAACTGCACGTCGACCTCCGGCTGGTTGACCGTGACGATCGGCAGGCCGCCGTTCTGGCCGGCCGGCAGCACCACGCCGCGGCTGGCGAAATACCACGACGGAGCCATCGCATCGCTGGCCACGTCACAGCGCTTGCCGTCGGCCAGCTTCACGCCGTCGCCCGACAGCAGGCCGGCCTGCACCTCGATGCGGAACTTGCGCTGGGGCTGGATGTAGGGGAAGTAGGCGATGCGCGGGTTGTCGCCCACGGTCCAGTTGCCCTGGACGATGTTGCCTTCCGGCGTGGTGCCGTCGGCGCTCCTGGGTGCGTTCTTCGATGCGGTCTTTTCTTCCGTCGAAGATTCCTGGTCTCCACTGACCGGACCGAGGTCCACCACACGCAGGTATTCGCCGAGCGATTGCGTGCGGTCGACCGGCTGCGTGAACACCACCGCCAACGCGGGCTGGTCGTCCATCAAGCGGGGCTTGCACTCGGCCACCGCGAAGGGGGCATTGGGATCGGTGCCGCTTTCGGCGCCGCTCGCGTCGGGCCCGCCGCGTTGCTGTGCCCACCACCACGCGGCGCCCGCCGCAATGGCAACCGCTGCCAGACCGGCCAGCACGCGCACCCGGATGTTTTTCTGCATGTTTTGACTCTCCCTCGCCAGAAGTGGGGGCGATTGTTGCAGAGCTTGCGGTGCGGAACCATCGCCCGGTGGTGTCTCCCCCCGTCCGAGGGGCACCCCGGTTTCGAGGCTGGACAGAAACAGTCCGACACAACTTGCCCGCACAGGGAGGCGGGCCATCACCCATCCCTTGTGTTCGAATTTCGCACTTCGCGGGAGGGCGCTCTACGGCCCACGCGAAAAGGGGAGGTCAAACATGACGACAAGCAATACCGGAACGTATTCGAGCACTGGCGGCGGGTGGGGACGCGTACCCGCCTGGAGCCGTCCCAATATCGTCGTCAGCGCCCCAGGCGGCATCGCGCTGCTGAGTCCGGCAAGCCAAGTTTGGTATTCCGGCGGTACCGCGTCCTTCGTCAGCAACGACATCAGCTTTACCGCTCAGCGCAACCGCGCGATGGCGGTCGCTGGCGGCATCTCGTGGTTTACCTATGGCAAGGCCAGCAACCCCGGCAAGCCCAATCAGGAAACCGGCATCAAGCTCCACGCCGCCACGGGGAACGTTGCGGTCCAGGCGCAATCGGCAGCCGTCAAGCTGACGGCAGACAAGTCTGTGGTCGTGAGCAGCACGCACGGCAGCATCGAGATGGGCGCGCCGAAGCGTGTGCGGCTCATGGCAGGTGGCTCGGCCCTGCTCCTGGAAGGAAGCGACATCACCCTCGTCACTCCTGGTGTTGCGCGGTTCAAGGCGAGCATGAAAGAACTCACGGGGCCGTCCAGCGCGCACAGCAGCGTTGAGCTTCCTCAAGTCGCGCCGCTCAAGGGTTGCAGCCAGAAGCTCTTGCAAGCAGCAACCACTGGAGGCCAGCTTGTTTGACGCCGAACAGCCCACACTCCCCGATGAAGAAAAAGCGCACGAAGCCGCCCTGCTGAGCCTGCGACGCCAACTGGATGACGTCCATGGCGCCGACGGCCCGCG
Organism: uncultured Caldimonas sp.; assembly: GCF_946480305.1. Next base: position 156,366 of record NZ_CAMLJQ010000003.1, on the reverse strand, counting down.
TCCCCTGGCCATCCTGATCGACCCCGCTGTGGCTGACCCGTTGGACCACGAATTGCGGGCAGAGCGCGAGCGGCCCGGCGCAAGCATCGACATCGCCACGCTGAACATCGCCCATCCAGACCTCGCCAAGTCGGCCCGCCCTTACCTGCTGGTCATACACGACGAACTGCGCCAGGAATCGCTCGTCAATGCAAGCGTGCGGCTGGCAGTGCGGCAATCGCTACAAGGCGCGGGTGGCCGTGCCGATGGCGCGCGGAGCATCTGCGCGTGGCTCATCGCGCCCCCCGCACCGGCAGGTGCGGGCCCCGCCTACGCCAGCCGCTGGGCACGCGAGGCGGCCCAGCACTTCACCAGGCAGGCGCTCGTGAGAAGCCCGCACGACCGGTTCGCACCCGCCCGGCTGTGGCGGTTCTGGGATCCACGCGGCGTACCCTGCTTTGCTCCCGCGCTGACGGCCGAGCAGCGCCTGCAATGGCTTCGCCCCGTGCAGCGATGGATCAGCCTGCTGCAAACCGGCGCCGACGCCGGCCGGCAATTGGTCCTCGGTTCAAGCGGAGCCGTCCCGGCCGTCATCGACGCCCCCGGGGCGCTCACTTTCACCCCGGAGCAATGGGCCCTGCTCAGACGCATCGGCCCTGCGCACGAGTTGATGACGGCCGCTGCAGGCGGCATCGGCGAGGCACCGGCACAGGTGCTTGCGTGGAAAGACGCCGACAGGCTCATGCACCGCGCCCAGCAGGCCGGGCTGCCCACCGCCGAAGACTGGCTGTGCTTTACCGTTCAAGCGCTCAAAGTGCATCCGGAACTCGACCGCCACCCTGACGTGCGCCAACTGCTGCGCGCGACGCTCGACAACCCCACCGTATCGCTACGGGCATCGCTCGCCACGCAGCCCGCGTCGTTCTGGGCCCGCATCCAGCACGAGCTTGGTCACCACGCCTGAAGCGGCTGGTTGCGCCAGCCACAACAAGACATCGAGGGAGTTCCCACACATGAGCACCACTGAGCCGCCGTGCAGGCACTGCAAACGCGTCGGGCTGGGCCTGATCGCCACGATCTACGCCGTGGTCCGCAAGGACAGCGCCGACGGGCTGCCAAAACTGGTTGCACCCTTCGGCGCGGGGGTCCAGGACCTTCCACTGCAGACGCACGACTACATGCTGCGCACGCCGACGCGGGGCTACATCTACGTGATGTACCCCGGTGGGCGCTGGCAGGCCTACACGGTCGACCCGGGCGGCTGCATGCAGCTCTACATCGACCTGGACCTCGAAGACGCCCCCGCCGCCCCGCCCGAGAAGCCTAAAACCGAGACGTGCAACCCCTACAAGCACGTGAAGGCGCCAACGCATACGCTTGCCGTCGACAGCCCCTCGGTCGTGCCTGAAGTGTGGGTAGCCTACAGCGGCCACAAGTGGAACAAGAAGGTGCGCCAGCACTACGCGAACAAGCTCGACGCACGCAAGGCCCGCATGACGCGCGTCGACGTGGCGGCCGCCCTGACCGGGGGCTCCGGAGGCCCGCACACGCTGCCCGCCAGTGTGGCCAACATGAAGGCCCACATTGCCGACTTCGCCGAGCCCGGTGTGGTGCAACGGGTCAGCCAGACGCTGCTCCACCCCCTGCAGCCGCTGCATGCCGAGGCCGCAGGGATACACACCGCGCTGCTGCAGATGGCCGCGCAACAGGCGCCGCAGAACCAGGGCCTCATCGTCGCGCTGCAAGACCCCATCGGCATCACCCGCGCATTGCGGGCCGGCGTCAACGGCGTCATGAAGCATGAACGCGAGATCGAACAGCAGCACAGCCGCAAGAACTTCTGCGCGCGCGCGATCCGTGTGCTCGAAAAACAGGCCCAGTCCAACCCCAAGTTTGCCCAGGCCTGGGCAGAAAAGTACGCCCCCGCCGTCAAGCTGGCCGACGTGACCGCCCACGAAACCGCCGTGAAGGCCGAGCGTGCCGCCACGCAGAAGGAAGGCCCGATGCTCTCGCATGACTGGCTGGCGTGGCGCAACTCGCCCGCCCTGCTCACCGTCATGCAGGGCGACTTTGATCAGGCAGATGCCGACAGCGGCATCGCCTACCTGGGCGCAATGTGCGCCACGCACCTCGGCGCCGGCTGCAACAAGACCGAGCAGGACGGCTGGCTGCCGATCGCGCTGAACCCGGCCGATGCGCGCAACTACCTGTGGCGCGCGACGATGCTGAACCAGGTGGAGCTGATGAAAGTGATCGGCCCCGGCCCGGCCGTGGACACGCTGAAGAGCGCCTACGGCACGCTGGACGAATGGCTCAAGCAGGGGGAGCGCTTGGCGCAGTTCCAGTTGCAGGCGCCCAGCATGGTGCCCTACGCCCAGGAGCCGCTGGTCAAGGTGGTGGGCCACCTGTACCTCACGCTGCAGACCGTGCTGGCCCATGCCAAAGAGCAGGCCAAACTGTGGACACGCGCCGCCGTGCTGGCCATGTATCTGCACGGCATAGAGCTGCAGCCCTTGCATTCGCGCGTGCCAGTCTCGCGCGTCATCGGCATGCAGCGCGAAACCATATGGAAACCCGTTGCCAAGCTCTTCGAGATCGAGCGCTCCACCACCACCCACGTGCAGTGGCGGGTGGACGTGAACAGCCTCATGCAAGGCGCCGACATCCAGGCGCGAGCGGAGGTGCGGCTGACGCAGTGGGTAGTTACCCGCATCCGCATGGGCACGGTATGGCAGAAGAGCGAATACTTCACCCGCTACGAGGAGGAGGTGGCCGAAGCCGCACGAGGCCGCAAGGCGGCGGCCATGCAGACGCCGGGCACCAAGCCGCCGCCAGCGCCCCCCGTATCCAACTGGTGGGCGCTGAACCGCGAAGCCCTGCTCAAGCTCACCGTCACGCCCTACACCGCGGGCACACTGGCCGCCGCCGTGGGCCTGCTGCAATACCAGAGCTTCATGGGCGCCATCCAGAGCTATGCCGGGGCCGCGGAGGGTGACGAGAAGGCCAAGCGTTATGCCCTGGCGTCGATGACCGCGGCCACGGTGGGCATGCTCGGGGCGAGCGTTGAGGCGCTAGCCGCTGCGTGGGAGATCACGGCAGCCAAGGCGTACAAGGCGGCGGGCGAGCAGGCTTGGAAGATCTTCCAGCGGCGGATTGCGCTGACGGGTGGGGCCGGTGGGGTGATTGGAGCGGTTGGGGGGGCCGTGACAGGTTTTCAGCTGTGGGCTCAATCAAGCGACTTGCTCGATCAGGGCGACATGGACGGGGGATGGTGGCTCCGAGGCGCGTCGATGGCAACGTTGGCTTCGGCGTTCGCCTCTGGCGCATCGGCAGTCGTAGTCTCGGCAACGGTGATCAAGGGGAGCGTCGTTACCTTTCTGGGCTTGGGACCGGTGGGATGGACAGCGCTCACAATCGGGTTCATCGCGCTTGGAGCATGGCTTGTTGTTGAGGCAGCAAAGGCGAAGGACGATCCCCTGGAACAATGGCTGAAGCAATGCACCTTTGGCGCCCACCCGAACACCGGTTGGACATCTGAAATTGAGCAGCGCGAATACAACAAGCTGTACGAACTCACCTGGTCCTCCACCTTGGCATGGGGATCAAGCAGCGAGCCATCCATCCGCGACCGCATTGAACTCAAAGTGTCGGTGCCTCAGGCCAGCGCGCACAGCGCGCTGGCCTACGATCTCACTTTCTTTGAACCCAACGGCATGCAGCATGTAGTGCAAGGCGTGATCACGGTCGCCGGCGGCCACCGTTACACCGAAGCGGTCCCTCTCGTCGAATGGGCAGAAAAGTCACAGCAGTACCGGCTGCGGCGAACGGTGGAGGGCAAGCTCGAAGGCGGAAGAATGTTGCTGAACATCGTCTATGAACAATGGAAACCGGCCGGCGCCAAACCCTCGGCGCCGGGCCCGCAACAACCGATGCTCGAGCGGGCGCAGGTTGCATTGAGGTTCTTCCCTGACCAACAAGATCAGCCCGGGGTAGTGCTGCCCACTTCAGTGGGGCGTATCGACGCCGTTGCGCGCGCATTGCCCGCCCCCGCGCCCGCCAAGCCTTCTACACCACGGCGCCACTGGCGAACCGGCCGCCCCTTGGCGTCATCGTCCTGATCGACCACACCCATCCATATGAAGTTGTTGCCGAAGCGGACGAAGTACCGCGTTGACATGCCGTTCCAAGAGTCGCCGGATGCCATCGCCGTCAAGGGCGTTGGCATCCTTGAGAAGCTGACACTGGAACCGACCGAGCACTGCCAACCGCCTCACGCGGTCTACCGAGCCAACAGCGAGCGGTTGGACTGCGCGGTTGGGGTCATGTCCATCCGTGGCTTCGGAACCTTCTTAATGTGTTTCGCTGCCGTTGTCATCGGGGCGTTCAGTTCGTCAATATGGATGCTGATGGCAGCGCCGGCTCCGTCAGAGGGTGGATATTGGGCCACTCTGGCTGTCACGCTGGTGGGCTGTCCGCTCATGGTGCTGGGCTTCATCCAAGGTCTTGGTATGGAAGCTCCCCCGTTTCGAGATTTCTTCTTCCGTTTCAGCCGCCGCACCGGCCGCCTGTACGAGTGGACGCCCAACAAGATCTGGAGTGCCAAGTTCGACGAACTGGTTCCTCTACACGAGCGCGTCTCGGCCGGCACCATCGTCAACGGGAACTTCTACCTGGCCGACCTCGACCGCGAACGCGGGGTGGTGCGCCGGCTCTACCCGCTCGCTCCCCTCACGCAGTCATCCCCAGATGGTTCACAACTCCACTACGAGTACCTGCGCCGCTACATGGCCGGCGAGTTCGATCACCTCCCCATTGCCCAGCAGGCCGCTCCACCCGTGCGGGGTTTTGTCGGCATCGCCCGCGGCTTTGCACCTGCCCGCTGGGGACGCGAACTGCACGACAAGCTGGGGCCGCGTGCCCTGCCTCTGCGCTGGCTCGTCACCATCATTGCCGGCGTGTTGCTCGGCCTGCCCTGGCTCATCGCAACCTTCGCCGACATGCGGCTGCCCCTACCCCGGTGGACCGACATCGACGAGCAAGAGCACCTTGATGGCGTGGCCCGCGCTCAACCCGAGGCGCAGCTAGCAGTAAGCTCCAGCGCGCCGCTACCGGGAGTCACTTCGCAACCGGCATCGTGGGAAGGTCCTTTCTATGCGGTTGTCATGACTTTCGGCGCAGCGCTATGGTTGACCGGCGTGGCCGCCGCGATCTACTTCTTTTGGTCGGTGTAGAGGCAGCTGTGTCGATGAGAAGCCCTGCGCCGCCCCCTCGGCCACATGAACCTGCTACCGAAGCGGGCGAAGTACCGCGTTGACATGCCTTTTCAAGAGTCGCCAGATGCCATTGCCATAAAGGGCGTCGGCATCCTGGAGAAGCTGACACCGGAGCCGACCGAGCCCTGCCAACCGCCTCATGCGGTCTACCGTGCCAATGGCGAACGGTTGGACTGCGGGGTCGGGGTCATGTCCATCCGCGGATTTGGAACCATTTTGATGTGCATGGCCATCGCTTGCTTTGGCTTCGTTTTGGCACTGGTACTGAAGCTTGCTGGAGTGGGATTGGCCAGCGAACTGGAAGCGCGCTTCTTGTGGTCGGGAGCAGCAGCCCTGCTTGTTGTCTCCGCTGTGTTTTTTCTAGGCTTCATTCAGGGCCTCAACATGGAGGCCCCACCCTTCCGCGACTTCTTCTTCCGCTTCAGCCGCCGCACCGGCCGCCTGTACGAGTGGACGCCCAACAAGATCTGGAGCGCCAAGTTCGACGAACTGGTTCCTCTACACGAGCGCGTCTCTGCCGGCACCATCGTCAACGGGAACTTCTACCTGGCCGACCTCGACCGCGAACGCGGGGTGGTGCGCCGTCTCTACCCACTCGCTCCGCTCACGCTGTCATCCCCGGATGGCTCACAACTTCACTACGAGTACCTGCGCCGCTACATGGCCGGCGAGTTCGACCGCATGCCCACCGTGCAACAGGCCGTCCCTCCCGTACGTGGCTATGTCGGCATCGCCCGTGGGTTTGCGCCAGCCCGCTGGGGACGCGAGCTGCACGACAAGCTGGGGCCGCGTGCCCTGCCGCTGCGATGGCTTGTCACCATCATGGCTGGCGTGCTGCTCGGCCTGCCCTGGCTCACCGCGACCTTGGCCGACATGCGCCTGCCCTTGCCCCGATGGAGCGACATCGACGAGCAGGAATTCCGCGATGGCGCCCCCCGCGCTGAAGCCAACGCACCGCTGGCCCAGGACGCCGGTGAGCTGCCGCCCGAGTTCAACCCGCCCCCGGCACCGTGGGAGGGGCCGTTCTACGCGCCGGTGATGGCGGTGGGCTCGCTGCTTTGGCTCACCGTTGTGGCCGCCCCGATTTACATCATCTGGTCGCTGTAAAGACGACCGTGCCCACCCGCCCCATGTGGGCAACGCTGAGGGAGAAGAAGGCAAAACATGCATATTGACGCGCAGAAGCGATCGCTCAAACGCATGGCCGTGTTCGGAGTGGCCCGCGCCATCCTCATCCTGATGGCCGGTGCCGGGGCGCTGATGGCGTGGGAACTGAAAAACGCAAGGATGCGTTACCTGCTCGGCGGTCTGGCCGTACAACCTGGGCCTCTGACGGGAGCGATCAACTTCGTCGTGTTTCTGCTGGTGCCGCCGCGGATCGGCGGTTTTTACTGGAAGGATCTGACGAGCGGATACCGGTATCGGCTGGACGGCAAGGATTCCACCCATCAGCCGTGTCGAGTGCCGGGGTGAACGTCGCGCCATGTCTCGCCATCCCCCTTCCTGGGCCCGCCGCGCGCCCGCATGCGCCACAACCACGCAGCATCTCGAGCAGCCCCCAGCCGATGGCGCACTGTTCGCCGCAGCCCCGGTCCTGACCAGCACCGTGTGGGGCCCACGCCTGCTGAGCAACGGGCCGCTCGATCCGTTCTATGCAGCAATGTGCACGATTGCGGCCGATGAACCGCCCCTCCCGGAGATCATCTGCGAAGGCGTGCCGCCTCCGACCGCCGCGATCATTGCGACCGAACTGCAGATCTATGCGATGGCCTTCTTGCATCGCTACCCCTGGATGCGTTTCGACGCACTGCGGCGCTTGATCGTCGCGACCGATACACACGCGACGCTGGCCGGCCTGCAAGCGCTCTGGCTCCCTCGGCAACCGGACGCCGTGCCCCTGCACTTCGTCACCGCCGACGGGTTGGTCGGGGCCACGCATCAGGGCCTGGTGATGGTTCTGAAGGCTGCCACGGTGCGGGCTGCGTTGGGGCCCGTGCCGGAGTTGCGCGCTCTCGCAGTTCACGCCTTGCTACATGAGTTGTGTCACGTGCACGACTTCGGCATGCAGGCCACCTGGTACCCGCGAACGCCGCCTGCCAACGTGCACGACGCACTTGCCGTATATGAAGCGAATCTCTTCACGCTGTGCGACAGGATGTGGGCAGAATACTTCGCCAACCGCTTCAGTTGGGTACCCGGTGCGTCGGCTGCCCGCGACTGGAACCTGCTCCACACCGTGATCTCGCAGCAGGCATCCAGAGCAGCACCGGGCACCGATTGCCTCGATCTCTGCGGTGCGTTCGGGTATGCACTGGGCGCGCAAGCTGGCTGCCTCGAGATTGGATACCAGGAGCCCGTACCTGAGCACGTACGGCACGCCCTGCAGCGACACAACGTGTGGCAGTTGTGGCTGCAGGCAGGGCGCACCCTGGCCGACATGGTGCGCGACGGCGATTGCTGGCAGCACGAGCGGGGGGTGCTCCGTCTCGCTCCGATCGTCGACCCGCTGCTGAGAATGATGCGGCAGTAACCTTGCCGCTACGGCAAGGGCTGCCGGAGCGGAAAACAGCGGCCCATACCCGCCTGCCAGAAATATCAGGTGAATGAGCGCTCTCCTGTTTTGATTAACAGTCGGTTCGGCCGAAAAACGTGAACTATTCAAGCCGTGACATCTCTTGAAACAATCGATACCAGTCCTATCACTCCTGCCGCACAACTGCTGAGCTACGCTTGCCTGCAATCGGCGAAAGAGGAAGCGCCGAGCGCCGCTCCGGCAAACCGGCCCGGACGGTTTCAGCAATTCAAGACGATCACTGCAGTAAATCCGCCGATTCATCGGCCCGGATGTTTTCGCCTGTATTTTTCAATAACTTGTTGGGCAGCGCTCGATATTCGAGCCAGGGAAATAGAAACGGAGAATCTCATGGAAAACAAGCAAAACTCGTCCATTCACCGCCGTGATTGCCTGCGCCTGGGTGCCGGGCTGGCGCTGTTCGGCAGCGGGCTGGCGTGGGGCAAGGTGGCCGACGGCAAGCTGCGCATGACCGTCAACGAAATGCTGACCGGCGACCACAACGCCTACCTGCTGGCCAGCAAGTACGAGCCGTTGTGCCAGTTCCTGTCGCGGCAGTTGAAGGAGAAGAGCTCACCCGAAGTGGAAGTGATCGTCAACCTGAACGACTTCGTGCGCCGTGCCGCGAGCAGTTCCAAACCCGACCTGGTGTTCGGCAAGTCGGTCAACCAGCTCGCCCACCTGGTGCGCGAGGAAGGCTATGTGCCGCTGGTGAAGCGGCCCGATCCGTATGAGGCGACCTTCATCACCTCGCGCAACAGCGGCCTGAAGACGCTGGCCGACGTGAAGGGCTGCAAGGTGTGCCTGCCGGACGAGAACAGCGCCACCACCGCACTGGCCCTGGCCGCGCTGCGGGACGCCGGTGTGCCGCGCGACCAGCTCCGGCTGACCGTGACGCGCTTCCAGGAAGCCGTGATCCAGCAAGTGGGCTCGGGCTTCGTCGACGTGGGCGCGGTGAGCCCGCACCTGGCGCAACAGTGGGCCCGCGACGGCGGCGTGGTGCTGGCACGCACGAAGCCGGTGACGAACTGGTCCGTGCTCGCAGCACCTCACCTCAATGCCGCGCAGGTCGCGCGGCTGACCGAAACGCTCGTGGGCATGCACGAGACCGCCGAGGGGGCGGAGATCCTTGCGCACATCGGCGTCAAGCAATGGGTCAAGGCCGAGCGGCAGGAGTACTACGCGATGCTCGACTACATCGGGCGCTGAAGAGGTCGGGAGGTCAGGCCTGCCTCGCCAGCAGGCCTTTGCAGAGCTGGAGGAAGCGAGAGTAGTTGCCGGCATGCGGGTCGCCCGCTGCCGGCTTTATTGCTTCCTGCGCAGACGCTGCACGGGGCAGCGCCAGCCCCAGCGCTTCCGCGGCGATGCGCGCCGCCCCGTAGGCCGAGGCCGACCCGACCGCTGCCGGCAGGAGCTCGCAGCCCAGCACGTCCGCCAGCATCTGCCGCCATGCCTCATCGCGCATGCCGCCACCCGCGAACAGCAGTTGCCGAACCTGCTGGCGACCCGGATCCAGCGCCTCGAGCCCCGCGCGCAGCGAGAACGCCACGCCGAGCAACGCCGCATGAAGCATCGTCGACAACCCATCGCCGTGGGCAAGGCCCACCCATGCGCCACCGGCTCCATGGCTCATCCATGGCGTGCGTTCACCGGCAAGGTACGGCAGGAAGAGTGCCTCCGACGCCGGGCGAACGGAGCCGAAAGCGTGCGCGTAGAACTGCTCCCATGTGAGCCCGAAGAGTGCGCGCACCCATTCGAGCGCCGTTCCCGCGTTCTGCATCGCAGCCATCGCATACCAGCCTGCCCGATCGGTGCCCTGCACCGCGCAATACGCGTTCAGCACGTCGGACAACGCGGGGCAGTCGCGCTGCATCACGATGATCTGCGCCCCGCTGCCCACCGTGAGCTGCGCATCGCCTTGCGTGTGCAGCCCGCTGCCGAACGCCGAGGCGGCCGTGTCCGCCGCACCGACCGCCACCGCGATGCCGGCAGGCAGGCCGAGTTCATGCGCGGCCTCTCGCCTCAGCCGCCCGGCGATGGCACATGACGGTTGTACCGGCGCAAACAGATGCAAGGGCAGACCCAACGCAGTGATCAACGCTTCATCCCACCTGCCGTCCGGCATCGACAGCAGCGTGCCGCTCGCGTCGCTGGGGTCGGTGCCGGCGACGCCCGTCAAGTGCCAGCGCAGCCAGTCCTTCGGCAACAACGCCCAGCGGGCCCTCTCGAATGCTGCGCGCTCATGCCGTTGCAGCCACAGCAGCATCGGACCCGTCATTCCCGGTGTCACCGGATTGGCAAGGCGGCTGCGCAACATCTCGCCATAGCGAGCCATCTCGGAGACGGCACGCCGGTCCGGCCACAACAGCGCAGGGCGTATCGCACGGCCACCGTCGTCCGTCAGCACCACGCCATGCATCTGCCCGGACAGGCCGACGCCCTGCACGGCCGCCCGCAGCTCCGCCGGCAGCGCCCGCACGCAGTGCCGCACGGCTTCCCACCAGCGGGAAGGCTCGATCTGCGCCCATCCGGTCTGTGGAGACTCGAAGGCATAGGGAGCCGCTGCCTCGGCCTCGACCCTCCCGCTCGGCGCGACGATCAGCGCCTTGGCAGAGCCGGTGCCGAGATCGAGCCCCAGCAGCATCAGACCAACTCGGCGCGGCGCGGCAGGTCGGCACCGCGACGCGAACAGGTGATGGCCGCAGCGCGCCCCGCGAACTGCAGTGCCGCCTCCAGTTGTGCCGGCGTGAGGGCACCCAGCGCATCGGGCATGAGCAGGCCGTGCTCGTCGAGCCAGGTCAGCAGTGCCGCCTGGAAGGTATCGCCGGCGCCGACGGTGTCGACCACATCCACCGCCTGGGCGGCAGCATGCGCATGCGCTTCAACGGTCCAGGCCTCAGCACCTTCGCCGCCACGCGTGACCACCACGAGACGCACGCCCTGTTCCAGCCAACGCCGGACCACGCTGCCGTGCGCCTGCCCGGGATAGAGCAGCGACAGGTCCTCGTCGCTGATCTTGAGCAGGTGCACGCATGCCGCCATGTCGGTGACCACGGCCTGCCAGCGTGCGATGTCGGGCTCCACGTTCAGCCGCACGTTGGGATCGTAGGCCACCACCCGCCGTCCGGACTCGCGTTGCGCCAGTGAACGCAGCGCCCTGCCCACTGGCTCCACCACCACGGCGTAGGACCCGAACTGCAGCACCTTCACCGCCTCCGGCAGTGCCGGCAGCATTTCATCGGTGAGGACGCGGTCGGCCGCACCCTCGCCATGGAATGCGTACTGCGGCACGCCGCGCGCGTCGAGGCCGACGACGCTCAGCGTGGTGGGTGCAGCACTGCGCACGACGAGCGAGTCGTCAATGCCCTCCTCGCGCAGCGACTGCATCAACCGCTCGCCAAAGGCATCGGTCGACACGCCACCGAGAAACGCCGACGGCCGCCCCAGCCGGGCAAGGCCCAACGCGACGTTGTACGGCGAGCCGCCAATGCGGGCATCGAGCACCAGCCCGGTCGGCGTGCGCTCGCCGGCGTAGACGTCCATCAACGCTTCGCCACAGACGACAAACATGACATTCCCTCTTTCGTTTCGAGTTGTCGACCGACCGGGTCAGCGCGGAGCCGACCAGCCCTGGTAGCTCGCCACGTTGGCGCGCGTGATCAGCTTCGAAGGCATCAGCACCATCGGGTCCGCCGGCTTCTTGCCGTTCAGGATGCCTTGCCCGATCTCGACGGCCTTCTGCGCCATGGCCCACGGGTCTTGGCTCGCCGAGGCCTGCACCTGCGTGTCGCCCTTCAGCGCGGCCTCGATGTCGGGCGCGCCGTCGACCGAGGCGATGATGATGTTCTTGCGGTTGAGCTGCCGCGCCGCGAGGTCGGTGCCGATGGCCTGCGGGTCGTTGATCGTGAACACCGCGTCGATCTTGGGGAAGCGCGTGAGATGGCCTTGCATCACGTTCATGCCGCCTTCGCGGGAGCCCTTGGCGTCCTGGTCGGCGGACAACACCTTGATGCCCGTGTGCTTGCCCAGCACCGACTTGCAGCCGTTGACGCGGTCGACCACCGCCGAGACCTGCGGTCCGTTCTGGATGATCACGTTGCCCTGGCCCTTGAGCTGCTCGGCGATGTAGCCGCAGGCGAGCTCGCCGGCCTGCACGTTGTTGGTCTGCACGGTGGCATCGGCGCCCGCCGCCGCCACGTCGACCGCCACCACCACGATGCCGGCCTTCTTGGCCCGCAGCACGGCGGGCTCGATCGCCTTCGCGTCGGCCGCATTGATCAGGATCATGTCGACGCCCGACGAGATGAAGCTGTCGATCTGCGAGAACTGCTTGTTCAGGTCGTAGTCGGCCGACAGCGCGGTCACCTTGACGCTCGGGTTGAGCTGTTTGGCCTTGGCCTCGGCGCCCTTGGCGAGCGTCACGAAGAACGGGTTGCCGAGCGAACCGAGCGTGATGCCGATGCTCTTGATCTGCTTTTGCTGTGCGTGGGCCGCGGGGGCGCACAAGGCGGCAGCGGCAATGGCGGCTGCCAGCAGCTTCTTGCTCATGGGTGGATCTCCTGTGGTGGTCGGGTATGGAGGGCGCGGCGGCCGACCTCGCCGCACGCGCTCTTTGGGGGAGCGGAACTACCGTCGTTTCAGGTGCGGGCCGAGCCCTTGCGGCGGTAGCGGTCGAGTGCCACGGCGCCGATGATCACCAGGCCCTTGACGATGTATTGCCAGATGTCGGACACGCCCAGCAGGATCAGCCCGTTGGACAGCACGGCGATGATCAGTGCCCCGATCAGCGTGCCGATGATGGAGCCGACGCCGCCGACGAAGCTGGTGCCACCGAGGATCACCGCTGCGATCGCGTCCAGCTCATACGACTGGCCCTGCTGCAGCCCATTGGCGGCATACAGGCGCGACGCCGACATCACACCGCCCAGCCCGGCGAGCAAGCCCGACATGGCATACGCGAACAGCAGCACAGCCCACACCTTGATGCCCGACAGGCGTGCCGCCTCGGGGTTGCCACCGACGGCATAGATGTTGAGCCCGAGCACCGTGCGGCGCAGGATGAACCACGACACGCCGATCACCGCGAACGCGATGATCACCAGCCATGGCACGCCGAACAGCTCGCCGTTGCCGATGAAGGCGAACGGCAGTTGCGGGTTGAACACCGTGGTGTCGTTGCCGATCAGCCGTGCGATGCCGCGCACGGCCGTCAGCGAACCGAGCGTGACGATGAACGGCGGCAGGCCCACGAAGGCGATCAGCGCGCCGTTGAGCAGGCCGAACAGCAGCCCGCAGGCCAGCGCCGCGCCGATGCCCAGCATGCCGAACTCGGGCATCTGCGACACCAGCATCGCCACCACGGCGGAGGCCGCCAGGATGGAGCCCACCGACAGGTCGATGCCGGCCGTCAGGATCACGAAGGTCATGCCGGCGGCGAGCACGATGTTGATGGACGCCTGCTGCGCGACGATGGAGAGGTTCTGCAGGCTCGCGAAGTTCTCGGTCATCACACTGAAAGCCAGGCACAGCAGCATCAGCACCGGCAGCATGCCGAGCGTGCGCATCAACTCCTGCCCCTGCGCCTTGCGGGCCGCCCAGCCGCCTGTCGGCGAGCCGGGGGAGCCCGAGATGTCGGGCATGGTCATGGCGGTCTCCTTCATCAACTTCTCCTGATCGGACCAGCCGGCTCAAGCCGGCACGGCATCGGGTTGCGGGGATGGGGTCTCTTCGGCTGCGCCGGTGGCGAGCGCGACGATGGCTTCCTGCGTGACGGGCCGGCCGGTGCTGCCGCCCACCTCGCCGGCGAGGCGGCCTTCGCGCATCACCAGCACGCGGTCGCAGATGCCGACGACCTCCGGCAGTTCGCTGGAGATCACGAGCACGGCCACGCCGCGGCGTGCCAGCTCGTCGATCAGCCGGTAGATCTCGGACTTGGCGCCGATGTCGACGCCGCGCGTCGGCTCGTCGAGGATCAGCACGCGCGGCTCGACTTCGAGCAGACGCGCCAGCAGCACCTTCTGCTGGTTGCCGCCTGACAGCGAGCCGACGTTGACGCGCGGCGATGCAACGCGGATGCCGAGCCGGGCGATGGACTCGCGCGTGCGCTGCGCGGCCTGCCCGCGATCGAGCACGCCGCCGGCGCGGGCATCGCGCGGGCTCACCATCACGTTCACGTTGTCGTGCACGCTGAGGTCGAGGAACAGGCCCTGCCCCTTGCGGTCTTCGGTGAGGTAGACGATGCCGGCGGCGATGGCGTGGAGCGGCTGGCGGACATCGAGCCGGTGGCCGTCGAGCCACACCTCGCCGGCGACGCGCTCGTCGGCGCCGAAGATGAGCCGGGCCAGCTCGGTTCGGCCGGCGCCCACCAGTCCTGCCAAGCCAAGCACCTCGCCGGCATGCAGCTCGAAGCTGCAACCGCGCACGCGCCGGCCGTCGGCCATGCCGCGCACCGAGAGCACCGCCGGGCCGCGGCTGCCGCCGGTGTGCTCCTTGCGGTAGAAGCCGGAAAGGTCGCGTCCCACCATCATCTTCACGAGCACGTCCTGCGACAACTCGTGGCGCGCGAGCGTGCCGACGTAGCAGCCGTCGCGCAGCACCGTCACCCGGTCGGCCAGTTCGTCGATCTCGGCCATGCGGTGGCTGATGTAGATGATCGCGAGACCTTCGGAGCGCAACTGGCGGATCAGCGCGAACAGACGGTCGGTCTCGTGGCTGGACAGCGGCGTGGTGGGCTCGTCCATCACCAGGATGCGGGCATCGAAATGCACCGCGCGCGCGATCTCGACCAGTTGACGCTGCGCGATCGACAGCGAATCGACGCGCGTGGCCGGGCCGAAGTCGGCGCCCAGGCGCTGCAGCACCGCCTCGCACGCCTGCACCATCGAGGCGCGATCGATCAGGCCGCGCTGCTTCAGGGGTCGGCCCAGGTAGATGTTCTCGGCCACGCTGAGGTTGGGCGCCAGGCACAGCTCCTGGTAGATCACCGCGACGCCCTGCTGCTTGGCCGCCACGGGCCCGTCGATCGTGACCGGGTCGCCCTTGATCAGCACCTGTGCGCCAGGGTCTGCGATGTAGGCGCCGGAAAGGATCTTCATCAGCGTCGATTTGCCGGCGCCGTTCTCGCCCATCAGGGCATGCACCTCACCGGCGTGCACGCGCAGTTGCACGTTCTGCAGCGCTTTCACGCCCGGAAAGGTCTTGGAGACGTTGCGCAATTCCAGCAGCGGTGGGGCTTCAAACATCAGCGGCCTCCGACGAGCGGGGATGGTGGCCGCGCAGCACGTCGGCACGCGGCGAGAAGTTGAAGAACATCGGCAGGCTGGCAGCGCCGAGCGCGCCTGCGTCCGCACCGAAACTGCCTCGCATCAAGCGCGGTACACCGCGCGATTCGGGTGCGATGGCGCGCAGCGCATCGTCGAGGCGCTGCATCAGCTCAGGCACCAGGCCGCCGTCGATGTCGGCATCGATCACGCACACCGGCACATCGAGCACGGCAATCGCGGCACGCACGGCGGGCACGAGTGCGTCGACGCAGTCGTCGAGCCACTCGCGCACGGCCGGGTCGCCGCGTTCGAAACAGGTTTCGAGATCCGCGCGGCCGTTGACGCGCACACCGTTGTGGCGCAGGTGACGGGTCAACGCATTGAGCGAGGCGCGTGAAAGCAGGATGTCCCACGGCTTGCTGGTGCGCGGTGCGGACGCGAGCCTGCTCGGTGGCACCGGCATCATGGCCACGTCCGCCGCGTTGCCGGTGGTGCCGCGCAGCCCCTCGCCGTTGAGCACGATGCCGCCGCCGATGGCGGGGCCGAGGAACAGATAGAGGAAGTCGCTCGCCTCGCGCCCGACGCCGAAGAACAGCTCGGCAATGGCGGCCGCGTTGCCGTCGTTCTCCTTGAACACCGGTTGCTGCACCGCCTGCGCCAGCATCGCGCCGAAGTCGACCTCGTCCCACACCCGGAAGTCGGCCTGCAGGTCCAGCTCGCGCAGCCAGCTGCCCAGGTTGTACGGCTGCGCCAGGCCGATGCCGGTGAGACGCTGCTGTTCGGCTTCGGTCAACACGGCCAGCACGGAAGCGACGTCACGCCGCACGATGTCGAGCGCCTTCTGCGGGCTGGGCAGCAGCAGGTCATGCGCCTGGCGCGCCAGGATCTTGCCGCTCAGGTCGACCAGCACGGTTTCGATGCTGGTGCGGTCGAGCCGAACGCCGATGCCGAACGCACCCTTGGGATTGAGCCGATACAGGCTGGCCGGCTGGCCGCGCCCGCCGTCCTGGCGTCTCCCGAAGCTCTCGATCAGGCCCGCGTCTTCCAGGGCCTGCACGATGCTGCCGACGGCCGTGTTGGTCAGCTGAGCCCAGCGCGCCAGATCAGCCTTCGAGCCCTCGCCCTCCCGGCGCAGCCGCTGCAGCAGCGTGCGCTCGTTGTACTGGCGCAGGTTGACGGAGTTGGTGCCTCGGCCGAGGCGGGCGGTGCTCACAGGCGGTCCCATTAATTAATTCAAGTTGAATTAATTTTAGGAAGCGATTCCGATCTGTCTTTGAGGGTTAACCCCAAACACGTAACGTCGCGTGAGCGAGCCCGGCCGATCACCTGCGCCAGAATGCGGGCCTCACCGCTTTCCTGCTCCGGCACGATGTTCCCCTCGCCCTTGTTGCGCGCGCTCGCGCTCCTGATGCTCGCCACGCTGGCGTCACTGCTGTGCAGTGCGCCGGCGCGTGCTGGCGAGGTGACGGTCTATGCGGCCGCGAGTCTGTCAAACGCCATCCAGGACGTCGCGCGGGCCTGGCAGCCCGGTTCGGGCCACACGTTGAAGACCTCGTTCGCCGCCTCGTCGGCTCTGGCACGGCAGATCGAAAGCGGCGCACCGGTCGGCGTGTTCCTCTCGGCCGACGAACAGTGGATGGACTACCTGGAGCAGCGCAAGCTGCTGGCGCCCGGCACCCGCACCGACCTGCTCGGCAACCGGCTCGTGCTGGTCACGCCCGCCGACAGTACCGCCCGCATCGCCCTGGAGCCCGGCTTCGACCTCGCCCGGCTGCTCGGCTCTGGCCGGCTCGCCGTCGGCGACCCTGCCCACGTGCCGGCCGGCAAGTACGCGCGGGCCGCGCTGACGCACCTCGGCGCGTGGCCGGTCGCCGAGAAGCGTCTGGTGCGAGCCGATTCAGTGCGCGTGGCGCTGGCTTACGTCGAGCGCGGCGAGGTGCCCGCTGGCGTGGTCTATGCCACCGACGCAGCGGTCGCCCCCAAGGTGCGTGTCGCCGGCGTGTTCCCTGGGTCGTCGCATCCGCCGATCACCTACCCGATGGCACTGATCGCCGGGCAGGACAACGAGGCCGCCCGCTCCTTCCACGCCTTTCTCAAGGGTGAAGAAGCGGCCGCCATCTTCAGGCGCTACGGCTTTTCCGTACTGGCACGCAAGTAGCGTCACCGGGCATCAGCTGACGTACTGCACGATCTCGCGGGCGATCGCACCGAGCGGCACGCTGCGCTCCACCGCGCCCCGGCGCACGGCCTCCTTCGGCATGCCATAGACGACGCAGCTCGCTTCGTCCTGCGCCAGCGTGGCAGCACCGGCGTTGCGCAACTCCAGCAAGCCGGCCGCCCCGTCATCGCCCATGCCGGTCATGATGATGCCCAGCGCGTTGGGCCCCGCACTGCGGGCGACCGAGCGGAACAGCACGTCCACCGAAGGCCGGTGCCGGTTCACCGGCGGGCCGTCACGCACCTCGACCACGTACTGCGCACCGTTGCGACGCAACAGCAGGTGCCTGCCGCCGGGCGCAATGAGCGCGCGCCCGGGGATCACCCGGTCGAGGTTCTGCGCTTCCTTCACCTCGATCTCGCACAACGAGTCCAGCCGCGCGGCGAAGGCAGCGGTGAACTTCTCGGGCATGTGCTGCACGATCACCAGGCCAGGCGACACGCGCGGCAACGCCGTCAGCACCTCTTCCAGCGCCTGCGTACCGCCGGTGGAGGTGCCTATCGCCACGACGCGGTCGGTGGTGCGTGCCATCGCGTGCCCGGCCGCGGGCGGCAGCACGGCATCGGCATTCAGTTTCGCAACCGGAGCGGGCATACGTTCCGCACCGGCGCGCGCCCTGGCGCGCGCCGCCGCCTTGACCGTGGCGACGAGGTCGTTGCCGCTGTCCTGCAGAAACTGCTTGAGCCCCAGCCGCGGCTTGGTCACCACCGCCACCGCGCCGGCTGCCAGCGCTTCCATCGTCGTCTGCGCGCCCTTCTCGGTGAGCGTCGAGCAGATGACCACCGGCGTCGGCCGCTGCTGCATGATCATCTTCAGGAAGGTGATGCCGTCCATGCGCGGCATCTCGACGTCGAGCACGATCACGTCGGGCCACTGCACCTTCAACCGCTCGATCGCCAGCACCGGGTCCGCCACCGCGTGCGTCACCTCGATACCGGGCGCGGCACCGAGCAAGCCGGCGAGCACCTGGCGCACCACCGCCGAGTCGTCGACGATCATCACGCGAACCGGGGTCAAGCGATGCTCCCCGGCAGGGTCGCCCGATCTTCGGGTGGTGCGGTGAGACGCACCCACACGTCGCCACTGTCGACGTCGAAGTAGATCTGCCGGTGCCCCTTGCCGAACAGGCTTTCGGAGCGCACCGGGATGCCGTGCGCGAGCAGAAGCCGATGGGCGGCCTCGCCATTGCGCCGCCCCACGCTACATCCCGGATCCTGGTCGCGTAGCGGAAACATGTCTCCGCCTCCGAACACCTTGGCCTCGCATTCGCGTGGCGCCACGCCGTGGTCGACGAACAGCCGCTGCAACATCAGCCTCAGCGCCTCTTCGCCATAGCGTGCATCGAGCGGGCCGCCATGATGTGCGTTGGTACGCTGCGGCAGCAGGAAGTGAGACATGGCACCCACTCGCTTCGCCGCGTGCCACAGGGTGATGGACACACAGGAACCAAGCACCGTTCGCATGCGGTAGCGCGCATCGCCGACGAAATACTGGCCGGGCTGCAACACGACTTCGGTCGTGCCTTGCATGCGCCACGGCGGCGCGCTGGCTGCTATCTGTTGAGGTCTCATGGCTTGCGGTAGATCGACGGCGCCACCGCGCGCACCGCGTCGGTGATGTCGTTAAGGCTCTCGGAGTGGCCTATGCACAGGCAGCCGCCGGACTTGAGCAGCGAGATCACACGCGCCACAACCTGCCGTTTGGTGTCTGCATTGAAATAGATCATCACGTTGCGAAGAAAAATCGCGTCGAACGTACCGATCTGCGGCAGGGCCCCGTTCAGGTTCGCCTGCACGAAGTTCACCCGCTGGCGCAGCGCTCGATCCACCAGCAACGTGCCCTCGTGCTCGCCTACGCCTCGCAGGCAATAGCGCTTCAAGTAGGCCGGCGGAATGTGCCGCGCGCGCGCCATGGGGTAGTGGCCTGTACGGGCCCGCTGCAACACCCGGGTGCTGATGTCGGTACCCAGCACTTCCCAGGCAGCGCTGCCCAGCGTGTCTGCCAGCACCATCGCCATGCTGTAGGCCTCTTCGCCGCTGGAACTGGCCGCGCTCCATACCCGGAACGGCTGAGCGCTGCTCGCAGCCAAGGCCGCCTCGCGCAGTACCTCGAAGTGCCGCGGCTCGCGGAAGAAGTAGGTCTCGTTGGTGGTCAGCAGGTCGATGGCCGTCTGCACCTCTTCGCGCCCGGCATCGGTGCCGAGCAGCTTGAAGTAGTCGGTGAAGCTCGACAACTGGCGCGCCTGCAGTCGCTTGGACAACCGCCCGCACACCAACGCCTTTTTGGCCGGCGACAGGCTGATGCCCGCCGCCTCGTAGATGAAGCGCTGAAAGCGGCCGAACTCCTGGTCGCTGATCTGCACGTTCACGTGGCACCCCTTCTTACGCAGCTTCCAGCACTTCGGCGGCAGAGTCCGCGAGCACGCCGATGTCGGCTGGCGCCAGCACGTGATCCACGTCGAGCAGGATCACGAACTTGCCTCGCACCTTGCCCATCCCCCGGATGAACTCGCTGCGCATGCGCGCGCCGAAGGCCGGCGCCGGTTCTATCTCGGAGGCGTCGATATCGAGCACCTCGTTGACGGCATCGACGATCACGCCGATCACCTGCGACTCGTCTTCACCGCGCACTTCCACGATCACGATGCAGGTGCGCTTGGTCACCTCGGACGACTTCCTGCCGAAACGGCTCAGCAGGTCCACCACCGGTACCACCGCGCCGCGCAGATTGATCACGCCCCGCACGCAGTCGGGCATCATCGGCACGGTCGTCAAGCCGTGGTACTCGATGATCTCCTTGATCGCCAGGATGCCGATCGCAAAGGTCTCGCCTGCCAGCATGAAGGTCAGGTATTGGGCCGGCTCTGCCACCGCGCCCGTCTTGCTGCCTTGGTTCGTCATGGTCGACACTCCCTGCACTTCAGAACTTCGCGAACTGGGTCTCGTCGATCCCGTCGGTCCCGGCAAACGCCATTCCGCCAGCCAAGGCCATGCCGGGCAGCTTGCGCACTGCAGCCTTCGGGGCCGCGGCCTTGCGGCCTGTGGCCGCCGCCCGCGCTGTACCTCGGTGGCCGTCGAGCTTGAAGAAGGCCATCGTCTGCTGCAGTTGCTCGGCCTGGCTGCTCATTTCCTCGGCGGTGGCGGCCAGCTCCTCGGAGCTGGAGGCGTTTTGCTGCGTGGTCTGGCTCAGCTGCGCCACCGCGGCGTTGATCTGCCCGACGCCGGACGACTGCTCCTCCGATGCCGCGGTGATCTCCTGCACCAGGTCCGATGTCTTCTTGATGTTCGGCACCATCTCGTCGAGCAGCTTGCCCGCCTTCTCGGCCAGATCCACACTCTCGCTCGCCACGGTGCCGATCTCCTGCGCGGCCACCTGGCTGCGCTCGGCGAGCTTGCGCACTTCGGCTGCCACCACCGCAAACCCCTTGCCATGCTCCCCAGCCCGCGCTGCCTCAATGGCCGCGTTCAGCGCCAGCAGATTGGTCTGGTAGGCAATGTCGTCGATGATCCCGATCTTCTGGGCGATCTGCTTCATCGCCGCAACCGTCGCCTTCACGGCTTCGCCGCCTTCGGTCGCCTCGGCCGCTGCCTTCGTCGCCATCCCGTCGGTGACCTTGGCGTTCTCGGTGTTCTGTGCAATTGACGAGGTCATCTGCTCGATCGAAGCGCTGGTTTCCTCGACGCCCGCCGCCTGCTCACTAGAGGCTTGAGACAGCGACTGCGCCGTGGCACTCACCTCTTCGGAGGCTCCCGCCAGCGCCTCGGCGCCACCAGTCACGTCGGTCACCACTTGCGAAAGTTTGTCGATCATGTGCTGCATGGACTGCAGCAGTTGCCCCGTCTCGTCCTTGCCGGTGGCGTCGATACGCACGGTCAGGTCGCCTTCGGCCAGCCGGTTGGCCACCTCGACGGCCTTGCCCAGCGGTTTGGTCACGCTGCGGCTGATCATGAAGCCAAGCGCTATGCCGACCAGCACCCCGACCGCGATTGCACCGATCATCATCGAGCGGCTTTCGAGGTACATCGCCGTGCTTTCCTCCGAAGCCTCCTGTGCGTTCTGCTCCTTCACCTTGGTCAGCTCGGTCAGCATGTCATCAAGGGCATCGCCCTTCTGACGCACGGCCTCCAGTGACTGCACCAATGCTTCGTCGCGCTCATACAGCTTCTTGGTCGCCGCGATCGACATCGCGCGCTGCATGTCGCGCTGATACTCGTCCCACGTGGAGCTGAACGACGAGAACAGCTGCTGAGCCCGTTCGCTGCTGAACAACGGGCGCGCCTTCTCCAGGTAGTCCTTCACCCGCGAGGTTGCCGTGGCCATCGCGGTCGCCTGCTTGTCGCGTTCCTCCTGCGTCGTGGCAAGCAGGTAGTTGGAGCGTGCGCGCCCGATGTAGATCAGGTTGATGTTCGCTTCCTTGATGTACGACAGACCCAGCAGCTCCCGGTCGTAGAGCCGGTCCGCCATGGTGTTGATCTGGCTCGTGTTCGAAATGCCGATGTAGCCCACCACTGCGCTGATCGCCGCGACGAGCAGGAAGCCGGCGATCAGGCGCACGCCGATCTTGAAGTTGCTGAACATGATGAATCCCCCTAGTTTGGAGATGAAGAAGAAGTCTTGGAGGTGACGGCGGCTTACGCCGCCAGGGGTCGGGCCTCGGCCTGCATGGCCCCGTGGACCCGACGCATCAGCGCAGGAACATCGAGGATCAGGGCCACGTCGCCGTTGCCACGGATGCTGGAGCCGCTGATGCCCTGTACATGGCTGAACATCTTCGACAGCGGCTTGATGACGGTCTGGAACTCGCCGAGCAAGGTGTCGACCACAAGCCCCGCGCGCTGACCCGCATGCCTCACCACCACGATGTTCTCGCGCGTGCCGGCCTTGCCTGGCAGTTCGAAGAAGTCGCGCAGGCGAATGAACGGCAGCACCTGGCCGCGCAGGTTGGTGTAGTCGCGGTCCGCATCGGCAGAGAACGCGACGCATTCCTCGACCATTTCTAGCGGGACCACGAACACCGACCTGCCGACTCCGACCTGAAAGCCGTTGATGATGGCCAGGGTCAACGGCAGGCGCACCTCGACCGTGGTACCGACGCCTTCGGTGCTGCGGATGTCGACGTTTCCACGCAGTGCGGTGATGTTGCGCTTGACCACGTCCATGCCAACGCCGCGCCCGGAGAGATTCGTGACCTGCTCGGCCGTGGAGAAGCCCGGCTCGAAGATCAGTGCGTACGTTTCGCTTTCGGTCAGCGGCTTGCCGGGCTCGACCAGGCCACGCTCGATGGCCTTCGCCAGAATCTTCTCTCGATTCAAGCCGCCGCCGTCGTCACTGACCTCGATCACGATGCTGCCCGAATCGTGACGGGCGTTGAGGCGGACAGTGCCTCTCGATGGCTTGCCGCGCATGGCCCGCGTCTGCGCCGACTCGATGCCGTGGTCCATGGCATTGCGCACCAGATGCGTCAGCGGATCGGCGATGCGCTCGACGAGCGTCTTGTCGAGTTCCGTGTCTTCGCCGCTGACCACCAGGCCGATGTCCTTGCCCAACTCGCGGGACACGTCGTGCACCACGCGCTGAAATCGCGCAAAGGTCGCGCCGATCTTGACCATGCGCAACTGCAGCGCGCTGTCCCTCACACCTTCCACCAACGTCGACAGGGTGGAGTGCGCCTCTTCCAGCTCGGTGATGTGAGCAGCCCGCGCCGCCAAGTTGGCGCCCGCCGCCGCGATGATCAGCTCCCCGACGAGATTGATCAGGCGATCGAGCTTGTCTGCGTCGACGCGCACGGATTGCGCCTCAGGCGGGCGCGTCTCGCTGGCCATCTTCTGGCGGGCCAGCGCGGCCTCCACCACAGCCGGCGGCACGGAGCCCTGCTCGACCAGGATTTCCCCGATCCGAGCCGCGGGCTCGGCCTGCTGCGCTTTCAACGCGCTCTCCAGCTCGTGTTGCGTCAGCGTGCCGCAGCGCACGAGGATCTCCCCGAGGCGCGGTGGCTGTTCCGGCAGATTGCGGATCAGTTCGATGTACTCGGAAATGCGGCTGCGGGGGGGCAGGATATGCAGCTGGCAGTCGTCGAGCACGAACTCGAACACACTCTCTATCTCGGCCTTGTCGGCATCGCTCCTGAACGCGATCTCGAAGCCGAGGTAGCAGGACTCAGGGTCCATCTCGTCCGCGGGCGGCAATGCATCGTGCATCGTCACGATGCCGGTGATTTGGCCCAACGTACCGAGGTAGCGTATGAACGACAGCGGGTCCATGCCATTGCGAAGCACGTCGCGCCCGAATCGAAGCGAGATGTGCCAGCTGTCGCCTTGGCTGCCGTCCTCATCGTCCGGCCGGGCCCTCGCCTCGGGTCCCGCATCCAGGTAGCGGTTCAGTCTGTCGAGCAGTCCCGCGCCCTCTGCGGCATCAGCGGCGTCGGCGTCGGCACGGTTGCGCTCGACGCATCCGAGCAGCATGCCCACGTGATCCCCGCAGCCGAGCAGCAAGGCCACGAGTTCGTCGTCGATTCCCATCGCACCATTGCGCACTTCGTCCAGCACGCTCTCAAGCACGTGCGTGAACTCCACGATGCGGTCCAGCCCGAACAGCCCCGCGGAGCCCTTGATCGTGTGCGCGGCACGGAAGATCGCATTGATGCTTTCCCCGTGGTCGTCCGAGTGGCCGATGCCGAGCAGCGTCTGCTCCATCTCCTGCAGCAGTTCGCGGCTCTCGATGATGAAGGTCTGCAGTGCCTGGTCAAGATTCATGCCGGTTCCCTGGCTCAAAGAGGTAGATGAGGCTTACGCACGGCCAAAACAGCCGTTGAGTCCCAGCAGGTCGAAGACAGCTTGCACAGCCGGGCTCGCAGCGCGAATTCGCATCTCCCGCTGCTGCGCGCGCGCTGCATCGCGCAACATGAACAGCAGCTGCACACCGGCCGAGTCGATCTCGGTGACCTGCGACAAGTCGAGGCAGACGGGGGAGCCCTGCATCTCGAGCGCGCCGAGCAGCACAGGTTTCAGTTCGGCCGCGCACTGCACCGTCATGTCGCCCTCGAGCGCCAGGCAGGTGTCGTCGCTGCTCATGGCAACACCAGTTTCTGCACCGCGGCC
Source organism: uncultured Caldimonas sp. (assembly GCF_946480305.1). The sequence goes on along the minus strand of NZ_CAMLJQ010000003.1, from coordinate 131,965 downwards.
AACAGCTGCTCGGGCTTGAACGGTTTCACCACCCAGGCCTTCGCGCCGGCCTCCTGACCCTCGCGCTTCTTGCTGTCCTGGTTTTCGGTCGTCAGCATGACGATCGGCGTGAACTTGTACGCCGGCATCTGCTTGACGGCGCGCACCAGGCTGATTCCGTCGAGGTTGGGCATGTTCACGTCGCTGATGATCAAGTTGATCTTCTGTCCCGTGAGCTTGCCTAGCGCCGCCTTGCCGTCGGCTGCCTCGATCACCTCGTAGCCGGCGCTCTTGAGCGCAATGCCGACGACCTGCCTCAGCGAGCTGGAGTCGTCAACGATCATGATGGTCTTTGCCATGTAGTTGTGCCCTCTTCAGAAAAAGGTGATCTCGGTGTCCGTGGGCTGCGCGACAGCTTTCGCTCCGTCGTGCACGGCGCGCTCCTCCGCCATCGCATAGGTGCGCTCGAGCTCGAGCAGCAGCGGACGTGCGTCAAGCGGCTGCAGCCGGCCGGCCTGCCGGTACTCGGTCTGGTTGCGTTCGAGGTACTGCGGCAATTGCTCGATGTTGTGCTTCACATGAGTCACGATCTGGTTGACCCGGTCCTGGAACTGCAACTGCACCAGGGCTTCGGAAATCTCGCTCTTGATGCCCAGGCTCTCCTGCCGCATCCGCGCCGAGGCGCTGACGAGCGCATCGGTCACTCCGCGCAAGTCACCGAGCACGCCATTGATGGTCTGCTCCGACGCGGCCGCCGCAGCGCTGTCCTTCTCGCCGGTCTCGGCCGCCGTCTGGCGTGCCTCGGCGATGGCCTGGCCGATCAGCTTCACCTTCTCGGCCATGCGGCGCCCGGTTTCGCCCGAACGGGCAGCCAGCTTTCGGACTTCCTGGGCCAGGACTCCGAAACCGCGCCCGCCCTCCCCGGCGTGCGCCGCCTCTATCGCGGCGTTGATGGCGAGCAGATTGGTGGTCGACGCGATGCTCGCCACATCGGCGGCCATCTCGTGCAGCTCTTCGACGAAGCCTTGCAGTCCGTGCACCTTGTCGAGCATGGCGGCCTTGCTGCGCATCGCGTCTTTCAACGACGAGACCACGCCCTCAAGCCGCACCTCCCCCTTAGCGAAGACGCCGACGAGCCCGTTGTCGCCATCGTCCACCGAGGCCGTGGCCGCATTGGAGGCCGCCACGGCCTCATCGAGCTTGTCGACGATGCCCGCGAACCGCTGCGCGAGTGCCGCCACTGCGGATTCCATCTGGGTGCGCGAAGCTTCCAGGTGGCCGCTCCACACGGGAGCGATTGCCTCGCCGAACGACTGGCGCTGCGCAAGGTATTGAAGGGTTGCGTGATCCTGTTGTTGCCGCTGCCGGCGCGCCGCATGCCAGCCGAGCCCCAGGCCGGCCAGGCAGAGCAACGCTGCCACTATGGCTGCACCGGCCTGCCAACCACCCACCGCGACCACTGAAGCGCCGCCGGCAAGGCCGAGGAGCGGATGGGCAAGCCGTTGCAGACGTTGATCGAGCGGAGCGGTCACAGGCAGCAATCCTTTGAGAGTTGCGATGCCCTTCGGTATTTCCTTGGGGCTGCCTGGGATATCGACCGGCTCGCCGATCGGGAGCACTGTCAGCAGTAACAGGTTCGAAAACTCGCGTGCAACTTTTCGCACGTGTTGTGCGCAAAATCGCACACCCTGCGAGGTGATGTATGGGGGTCGAGCCCTGGAGTACGGCGGTGGCCGTGTCAGGTGCTCATCTGCGCCCAGGCCTTTTCGAGCCGCTTCACCGACACGGGTTGCGGCGTGCGCAACTCCTGCGCGAACAGGCTGATGCGCAGCTCTTCGAGCAGCCAGCGGAATTCGTCGAGCCGCGCGTCTGCCGCTCCCTTGCGGTCGGCAAGCGCGCGAAGGTAGCGCTGCTCCAGCGGCCGCAATTCCGCCAGACGCTGGGCATCGCGCGCTGGATCGGCGCGCAGCTTGTCGAGCCGCGCCTGCACGCCCTTGAGGTAGCGCACGTAATGCTGCAACTGTGCATAAGGGGTCACCGCGAGAAAGCGCTTGGGCACGAGCCGTTGCAGCTGGGCCTGCATGTCATCGGCCACCTCCTTGGGGGCACGCGCATCCTTGAGTTTGCGCACCGCCGCCTGGTACTCCACGAGCACCGAAGCCGCCAGCCGCGCGATCTCCTGCGCGATGAGGTTCAGCCGCGTGCGCCCTTCCTCGATGCGAGCCTTGAACGAAAACTCGTCGGAGGGCAATGGCTCTTGCAGAAACGCACGCTCCAGCGCCACGTCGATGATCTGGTCACGCAGCTCGTCGGCGGTGCCCAGGCTCATGTAGGCCACCGCCATCTTCTGAAGATCGGGGATGTTCTTCTCGAGGTACTTCAACGGCTCCTTCAACTGCAGCGCCACCAGGCGCAGCAGGCCGGCGCGGTGCTTTGCAGCCGCCACCTCGGGCTCGTCGAAGACCTCGATCTCGACGTGCGCGCCCTTGTCGATCAGCGCCGGAAAGCCGATCAAGGACTGGCTGCCGCGCTTGACTTCCATCAGTTCAGGCAGTTCGCCGAAGGTCCACGCGGTGTATTTCGCGCTGCCATCGGTGGTCGGCTGCTTTTTCGCATCGCGCAGCGGCTTGACTTCCGCCTTGATGCCGCCACCCGTCGGCGGCGGTGCGGCAGGAGCGTCGACGGTTTTCAGCTTCAGCGCCGCCAGCGCCTGGAAGGCGCTGCGCGCCTGCGAGCCCAACTCCGCCTTCAGCGCGGCGAGGTTGCGGCCCATGCCCAGTTGCCGGCCATGCTCGTCGACCACTCGGAAGTTCATGAACAGGTGCGGCTGCAGGGTCTCGAGCTTGAAGTCGTTGCGCTTCACGTCGAGCTGCGTCTTGTCGCGCACGGCCTTGAGCAACACGTCGAGGAGGCTGCCGTTCGCGAACTCGACCGATGCGATGAACTGCTCCACGTAATCCGGCAGCGGCACCAGGCGCGCACGCGGCTTCTGGTGCAGGCTCTTCACCAAGGCCAGCACCTTGTCCTTCAGCATGCCGGGCACCAGCCATTCGCAGCGCTCTTCGCTGACCTGGTTGAGCGCATAGATCGGCACGGTCACGGTGACGCCGTCCTTCGGGTCGCCGGGGTCGTGCAGGTAGGTCGCACTGCAGTCGACGCCACCGAGGCGTATGGTCTTGGGGAACGCCGATGTGGTGATGCCGGCCGCTTCATGCCGCATCAACTCGTCGCGCGTCAGCATCAGCAGCTTGGGCTGCCGCTTGATCTCTTCGCGATACCAGCGCTCGAAGGTGTGGCCGCTGTGCACGTCGGCCGGCACCTGCTGGTCGTAGAAGGCGTAGATCAGCTCGTCGTCGACGAGCACGTCCTGCCGGCGCGACTTGTGCTCCAGCTCCTCCACCTGCCGCACCAGCTTCTGGTTGTGCGCCAGGAACGGGAGCTTGGTCTCCCACTCGCCGTTGACCAGCGCCTCGCGGATGAAGATCTCGCGCGCGCCGGCCGCATCGACCTTGCCGTAATTGACGCGACGGTTGTTGTAGATCACCAGCCCGTACAGCGTCGCGCGCTCCAGGGCCGTCACCTCCGCCGGCTTCTTCTCCCAGTGCGGCTCCAGCAACTGCTTCTTCAGCAGATGGCCGGCGATCCAGGGAATCCATTCAGGCTGGATGGCCGCGATGCCGCGGCCGAACAAGCGGGTCGTCTCCACGAGCTCGGCCGCCACGATCCAGCGCCCGGGCTTTTTCGACAGGTGCGCACCCGGGTGGCGCCAGAACTTGATCCCGCGCGCGCCGAGGTACCACTCGTCTTCGTCGCTCTTCACGCCCACGTTGCCCAGCAGGCCGGAGAGCATGGCCAGGTGTACTTGGTCGTACGTGGCTGGCTGCGTGTTCAAGCGCCAGCCGTGCTCGGCCACCACCGTGTGCAGTTGCGAGTGGATGTCGCGCCATTCGCGCACGCGCCGCGGCGAGACGAAATTGTCGCGCAGCAGTTGTTCGTGGCGCCGGTTCGAGAGCTTGTGTTCGCCGGAGCCACCCTTCGACTCGTCGAGCCACTTCCACAGCTTGAGATAGCCCATGAACTCCGACTTCTCGTCGTCGAATTTCCTGTGCTTCTCGTCGGCCGCCTGCTGGTGCTCCAACGGTCGGTCGCGCACGTCCTGCACGCTGAGTGCGCTGGCGATGATCAGCACCTCGCTGAGCGACTGGCGCTCGCGCGCTTCGAGGATCATGCGCCCCACGCGCGGGTCGAGCGGCAGCTTGGACAGCTCGCGACCGATCTCCGTCAGCTCATTGGCATCGTCGACGGCGTTCAGCTCGGCCAGCAGTTGGTAGCCGTCGGCAATCGCGCGCCGCGGCGGCGGCTCGATGAAGGGGAAATCCTCGACGTTGCCCAGCCCGAGCGACTTCATCCGCAGGATCACGCCCGCCAGCGACGAGCGCAGGATCTCCGGGTCGGTGAAGCGCGGGCGGCCGGCGAAGTCCTGCTCCTCGTAGAGCCGGATGCAGATGCCGTTGGCGACGCGACCGCAGCGGCCCGCACGCTGGTTGGCCGCGGCCTGGCTGACGGGCTCCACCTGCAACTGCTCGACCTTGTTGCGGTAGCTGTAGCGCTTGACACGCGCCTGGCCCGAGTCGATGACATAACGGATGCCGGGCACCGTCAGCGAGGTCTCGGCCACGTTGGTCGCCAGCACGATGCGTGGTGCGGCACCGGGCTCGAACACGCGGTCCTGCTCCTGCTGCGACAGGCGCGCGAAGAGCGGCAGGATCTCGACGCCCGGCGGATGGTGCCGGCGCAGGTGTTCAGCGGCCTCGCGGATCTCGCGCTCGCCCGGCAGGAACACGAGCACGTCGCCCGGGCCTTCGCGCCACAACTCGTCCACCGCGTCGGCGATGGCGTTGTTCAGGTCGTAGTCGCGGTTCTCTTCATACGGGCGCCAGCGCTGCTCGACGGGGTACAAGCGCCCCGAGACGTGGATCACCGGCGCCGGGCCTTTGGCCGAGGCGAAATGCTGCGAGAAGCGCTCCGCGTCGATCGTGGCCGACGTGACGACGACCTTCAGGTCCGGCCGACGCGGCAGGATCTGCCGCAGGTAACCGAGCAGGAAGTCGATGTTGAGGCTGCGTTCGTGCGCCTCGTCGATGATCAGCGTGTCGTACGCCTTGAGCAGCGGGTCGGTCTGCGTCTCGGCAAGCAGGATGCCGTCGGTCATCAGCTTGACCGTCGCACCGGGCGAGAGCCTGTCCTGGAACCGGACCTTGTAGCCGACCACGTCGCCCAACGGCGTGTTCAGCTCCTGCGCGATGCGCTTGGCCACGCTCGAGGCGGCAATGCGCCGCGGCTGCGTGTGGCCGATCAGCCCCTTGCCGCCGGCTCCGAGCCCGCGGCCCAGTGCGAGCGCGATCTTCGGCAGCTGGGTGGTCTTGCCCGAGCCGGTTTCACCGCTGACGATCACCACCTGGTGCTGCTCGAGCGCGCGCGCGATCTCGTCGCGCCGCGCGCTGACGGGCAGCGACTCGGGGAACGAGATCGGGGGAACGGGGTTGGGCTGGCGTGCCGGGCGAGGCGTTGAACCAGGCTTCGACCGCACCGCCTGTGCAGACACCGGCTGCCGTGGCTCAGTCATCAGGGGCTTCGTGCAAAATCCGGCATTATTTCAAACGCCTCGCGCGTCCTGCCGCGCCGCCTTCCGAAGTCCCCAATGAACCTCGTCTTCCCCCACACCTTCGTGCCCTGGTTCCGCTCGGTGGCACCCTACATCCACGCCTACAAGGGGGAAACCTTCGTGGTGGCGATGGCGGGCGAAGGCATTGCCGCAGGCAAGCTCAACGCCTTCGTGCAGGATCTCGCCATCCTGCATGCGATGGGCATCAAGCTGGTGCTGGTGCACGGCTTTCGGCCCCAGGTGAACGAGCAGCTCGCGGCCAAGGGTCACCCGGCGCGCTTTTCGCACGGCATCCGCATCACCGACGCCGTCGCGCTGGACTGCGCCCAGGAAGCCGCGGGCCAGCTGCGCTTCGAGATCGAAGCGGCGTTCTCGCAGGGCCTGCCCAACACGCCGATGGCCAATGCGACGGTGCGCGTGGTCTCGGGCAACTTCCTCACGGCCCGCCCGGTGGGTGTGGTCGACGGCGTGGACTTCCAGCACAGCGGCGTGGTGCGCAAGGTGGACGGCATGGCGATACGCCGTGCCATCGACACCGGTGCGGTCGTGCTGCTCTCGCCTTTCGGCTTCTCGCCGACCGGCGAAGCGTTCAACCTGACGATGGAAGACGTGGCCACGAGCACCGCCATCGCGTTGCAGGCCGACAAACTGCTCTTCCTGACCGAGATCGCGGGCATCCGCGAAGACCAGGCCGACCCGGAAAGCCCGATCGACACCGAACTCGCACTGCCCGAAGCCGAGCGCCTCCTCGCCTCGCTGCCGCGGCCGACCCAGCCGACCGACACCGCGTTCTACCTGCAGCACTGCGTGAAGGCGTGCCGGGCGGGCGTGGAACGCACGCACATCCTGCCCTTCTCGGTCGACGGCGCACTGCTGATGGAGGTCTACACCCACGACGGCATCGGCACGATGGTGGTCGATGAAAAGCTCGAAAGCCTGCGCGAGGCCACCGCCGACGACGTGGGCGGCATCCTGCAGCTGATCGAGCCGTTCGAGCGCGACGGCACGCTGGTCAAGCGCTCTCGCACCGAGATCGAACGCGACGTGTCGTACTACACGGTGATCGAGCACGACGGCGTGATCTTCGGCTGTGCCGCGCTCTACCCCTACCCCGAATCCAAGACCGGCGAAATGGCGGCGCTGACGATCTCGCCCCAGGTGCAGGGCCAGGGCGACGGCGAACGCATCCTCAAGCGCATCGAGCAACGCGCCAAGGCGATGGGCCTGCAAAGCATCTTCGTGCTCACGACCCGCACGATGCACTGGTTCATCAAACGGGGCTTCCAGCAGGTCGATCCCGACTGGCTGCCCGAAGCCCGCAAACGCAAGTACAACTGGGACCGGCGCTCGCAGGTGCTGGTCAAGCGGCTCGGGTGACCGGGCCATCCACCCACGACAAGACAAAGGAGTTCCACATGGCCCGCATGGTGCAGTGCATCCACCTCAAGAAGGAGGCCGAAGGCCTCGATTTCGCGCCCTACCCGGGCGAACTGGGCAAGCGCATCTACGACAACGTCAGCAAGGAAGCGTGGGCCGGCTGGCTGAAGCACCAGACGATGCTGGTGAACGAGAACCGGCTGAACCTGGCCGACCAGCGCGCGCGGCAGTACCTCGCTCGGCAGATGGAACGCTATTTCTTCGGCGAGGGCGCAGAACAGCCGGCGGGCTACGTGCCGCCGGCGGCTTGAGCGTCGGTTCACGGGCGGTCGCGGGACGGCAGGGCACGCAGTCGCGGGACTGTCCCCCGCCGCCCAGGCTCCTAAAGATCACCAAACAGCGACACGGGCCGCAGCGCCGCCGGCAGCTTTTCCAGCCGCAGCGGCCGCAGCAGACGCTGCTCCACTTCCCGGGGATGGAGCGGTTTGGCCAACCAGCGTGAACCGGTCAGCGCACCGCGCAGCCGCCATTTCATGCCCTGCCCCGGCGTGCCGAGCAGCAGCACCTGCGGCATGGCCCAACAAGGGTGAGGCCGGCGCAACTGCCGGCACAACGCCAGCGCCTGCGCGCCGAGTACATCGGCGTCGATGAACACCAGATGCACCTCGTGCTCGGTGCAGTGGTCCAGTGCCTGCTCGGCGGTCCATGCCTCGCGCACCAAGGCGCGGTGCAGGCTCAAGCGCGTGCGCAGGTACAGCCGCTCCTGCGTCTCGCAGCCGACCAGCAGCACACGCGGCTGCCAGTCGAGCGCCGGCAGCACGCTGGTCTTGGCGTACCGGCGTGGCTTGGCCTTGCGGGCAGTGGAACGTTGAACGGCGGTGGTGGTCACGCCGAGCATCTTGGGCATGGCCGATTCGTGAAGCAAGCGACAAAAGTCACGCGAACGCGACTGGGCTGAAATCCCTTCCAATTGATTTCGCTCATAAGAATCATTCTTGTTCGCGGTTAGAATGCCGCAGTTCTTACAAGGAGAGTCCATGTTCCGCCGCTTCGCCGCACCATTGACGCTGCTCGCGCTCGCCAGCTCCCTGCACGCCCCGGCTGCCGCCCAGGGCCAGGAGCTGAACCTCTACTCCGCCCGCCACTACCAGACGGACGAAGCCCTCTACGACAACTTCACCAAGGCGACCGGCATCAAGATCAACCGCGTCGATGCGGACGATGCAGGCATCCTCGCCCGACTGAAGAGCGAAGGCTCCGCCAGCCCGGCCGACGTGATCCTGCTGGTCGACGCTGCCCGCCTGTGGCGCGCTGAGCAGGACGGCCTGTTCCAACCAGTGCGCTCGCGCGTGCTCGACGACCGCATCCCCGCCACGCTGCGGGGCGAAGACAAGGGTCAAGGCCCGCAGTGGTACGGGTTCTCGACCCGTGCCCGCGTGATCGTCTACAACAAGGCCAACGTCAAGCGTGACGATGCCGACACCTATGAAGAACTGGCCGACGCCAAGAACAAGGGCAAGGTCTGCACGCGCTCCGGCTCGCACCCCTACAACCTGTCGTTGTTCGGCTCGCTGATGGAGCATCTGGGCGCCGAGAAGACCGAGGCATGGGCCAAGGGTGTGGTTGCCAACATGGCACGCGAGCCGAAAGGCGGCGACACGGACCAGATCAAGGCCGTCGCCAGCGGCGAATGCGGCATCGCCATCTCCAACAGCTACTACGTCGCACGCCTGATGCGCTCGACCAAGCCGGAAGACCGCGCGGTGATCGAAAAGGTCGGTGTGGTGTTCCCGAACCAGCAAAGCTGGGGCACGCACGTGAACATCGCCGGCGGCGCGGTGGCACGGCATGCCAAGAACCGGGAGGCAGCCGTCAAGTTCCTCGAGTACCTTTCCAGCCCCGAAGCGCAGAACTACTTCGCCAACGGCAACAACGAGTACCCGGCGGTGAAATCGGTCAAGGTCGCCAACCCTGCGTTGGACGCGCTGGGCGAGTTCAAGACCGAGCTGATCCCGATCTCGGTGGTCGGTGCCAACCAGGGCAAGGTCCAGCAACTGCTCGACCGCGTCGGCTACAAGTAACCCGCGACACGCGCGCCTCTCGAGGCGCCGCTCCAGATGCAAAGCGCGCCCGGACACCCGGGCGCGCTTTCTTTTTTTTGCACCCCACGAAGCAGTGGCACTCAGGGTGCGATCCATTGCTGATCGGCGGTGCCCGTGCTAGCGTGGGCGACACATTTGTTAACAGGATGCCCGTGCATGAAGTCCGGCCGGCATGCTCTCTCCCACTCCGCCGACGAGGTGGATGGAGCGGCCATACCCGCGCCCGGCAGGCAGGACATCGGCACGTGGCAGCACGAGCTGCAGTCCGACCGCATCTACTGGGATGCCGCGCTGTGGACGATGCTGGGGCACGAGGCCGATCCGGACGGCATCAGCCCCGACGAAGCTCTGGCGTACGTGCACCCCGACGACGTGCGCCGCGTGACCGCGCATGAAGCCTCCTTGCGCGACAGTGCCCGCCCCGTCAGCCTCGAATACCGCATGCGCCGCGCAGACGGCGTGTACCTCCCCGTCGTGTCCTGCCGCGTGACGCAACACGATGCCACGGGCCGGCCCGTGCGCATCGTGGGCTTTCTGCTCGACCTCTCGCGGGAGCACGCAGCCACCCGCCAGAGCCAGGTGCTGCTCGAGACACTGGAGCTGGTCACCTCGGCCACCGGTGTAGGGCTGTTCCGCCAGGATCTCACGGGCCAAGGCGGCGACTACTGGAATGCGGAGGCCTATCACCTGTGGGGCTTCGACGACCGCACCGAGCCGCCGCACTACAAGGAGGTGCAGACGCACGTGCACCCCGACGACGTGCCCAGGCTGCTCGAAGCACGTCGTCGTGCCCAGCAGGAAGCGGGCATCGTCGAGATGGACTACCGGGTGCTCCTGCCCGACGGCACCGTTCGCTATCTGATGACGCGCCGGGTCGTGCTGCGCGACGCCAGCGGCCGCCCGACCTGGATGGTCGGCGTGGGGATCGACGTCACGCGGCAACGGGAGGCAGCACAACAACAAGCCGCGCTGCTGCGCCGGCTGCAACTGGCCGCCGAAGCCGCACAACTCGGCATCTGGGAGTGGGACCTGCCCGACGACCGGTTCCGCTTCGATGACCGCATGCTGCAGATCTACGGTGCGCCACAGGCCACCGAACACATGCCGGTCGACCGCTGGCTGGAGCAGTACGTCCACCCGGACGATCGCGACCGGCTGCGCGCCGAGGTGCAGGCCGCGCGCACCAGCCGCAACAGCGGGCACACGACGTTCCGGCTGCTGCGCGGTGACGGGGCCGTGCGGCATATCCATGCCAACTATGCAGCGCACGTGGATGAAGGCGGCGAGGTGCACAAGCTGGTCGGCACCAACCTCGACATCACCGAGCTGCAGGAAGCGCGGGACCTTGCTCGCAGTGCACTCGAGCGGCTGGCGCTGGCCGCTGCCGTGACTGGCATGGGCATCTGGGAATACGACCTGCGCGGGCGACACGTGGAATGGAACGACGGCATGTACCGGTTGCTCGGCCACGTGCCGCATGGCCAGCACACGCCGGCGCAGGTCTGGACGCTCACGGTCGACCCCGAGCCCGGGCACCCGGTCTGGCGGTCGGTGCTCGACAGCATTGCGCGCCACGGGCTGTACCAGGGAGAAATCGAGGCGCGCTGGCCCGACGGCAGCGTTCACTGGATTGCTGCGCGAGGCGCACCCCAGTACGGCGCGGATGGGCAGGCCGAGCGCATCTTCGGCGTGAACTGGGACGTCACCAGCCACAAGACCGCCGAGCGGGAGCGTCAGGAGCGCGAAGCGGCCGAACGCGCGAACCGCGCGAAGTCGGAGTTCCTGTCGCGCATGAGCCACGAGTTGCGCACGCCACTGAACGCCATCCTCGGTTTTGCCCAGATCCTGAACAGCGACCCCAGTGCGCCGCTGCAGCCTCGTCAGCAGCAGCGCGTACAGCAGATCGAATCCGCAGGGTGGCACCTGCTGGACCTGATCAACGAAGTGCTGGAACTCTCGCGTATCGAAGCGGGCGCCTTGAAGATGGACACGGGCGCCGTGGCCATCGCCCCGCTGTTCGATGCCGTGAACGCCCTGGTGGCGGCGCAGGCCCAGGCCCGCCACGTGCGCATCGAGCTGCAGCCGGGTGACGGCAGCCTCGCCGCGCGAGCCGATGCCACCCGCCTCAAGCAGGTGCTGCTGAACCTGATGTCCAACGCAATCAAGTACAACCGGCCGGCGGGGCGGGTGGTGGTGCGTGCGCGCCGGGAGGCCGGCCCACACCACGCATGGTTGCGCATCGACGTGCAGGACAGCGGTCTCGGGATGGGCGACGAACAGCTCAAGCGCCTGTTCCGCCCGTTCGACCGCCTCGGCCGAGAAAGCTCGGGCATCGAGGGCACGGGCATCGGGCTCGTCATTTCACGCAAGCTGGTCGACCTGATGGGCGGGCGGCTGGAAGTGGCGAGCAGCATCGGACTGGGCAGTACCTTCACCGTGCTGCTGCCGGCGACGGCCCTTGCGGGGGCGGAGCCGGCGGACGCTGTCGACATGCCACCGGCCCCGGCAGAGCCGCCGATGCGCGGCACGGTGCTCTATATCGAGGACAACGTCGTGAATACGGCGCTCGTGCGCGACTACCTCGCGCTGCAACCCGGCGTCGAATTGCACACGGCCGGCACAGGCAAGGCCGGCATCGAAACAGCGTTGCGGCTGCTGCCGGACCTCATCCTGATCGACCTCGGACTGCCCGACATGAGCGGGCACGAGGTATTGCGTCGGATTCGCTCGCATGCCGCGTTGAACGCCACGCGTTGTATTGCCGTGACGGCCGCCGCCTTGCCGGAGGACCAGGAACTCGCACTGCGCAGCGGTTTCGAGGGTTACTGGACCAAGCCCATATCACTGCCCGAATTTATGACTGGCGTGCGTGAGCAACTCGCCAAGTAAAAGAGGGCCGAATTCCTGCGGTAGCGGCGATATCCCGCCCGGGTCTTTGCTGGTGGGTGCGAGCCGGCACGACGAAATTCAATGCCAGCGCTTGCAGCGCGATTAAGGGCCGGCTATTATCCCGCCGCACGTTCTGCAAATCTCCTCCAACCCTTCATTTTTCGAGCATATTCAGATGGCCACTTATCAGGAACTTCTCGCCCAGAAAGCCGAACTCGAAAAGCAGATCGAGAACGCCCGCAAACAGGAACTGTCGGATGCGATCGCGCAGATCCGGTCGCTGATGTCGCAATACGGTTTGACCGTCGCAGATCTCGGCGGCAAGGCTGGCAGCGCCAAGGCCAGTTCAACCAAGGGCAGCAAGGTGGCCCCGAAATACCGCAACAAGGCCACCGGCGAAACCTGGACGGGCCGCGGCCGCCAGCCCAAATGGGTCGAACAGGCGCTGGCTTCCGGCAAAACCCTGGAAGAACTCGCGATCTGATCGGCATCTGATAGGCATACGACCGCGCTTTCCAATAAGCGCGGTCGACAAAACTCTCGTGCGGCCCCCCGGCCAAGGCAACTTCTGGCGAAAACGGCTGCAGGCTAGGCCCAGCGCGCAGCCGGGTGGGGCCACCCGGCGCGCACTGCAACGGCGCGTGCAGGTGTTTCTCGCCTGAACTTCTTCCAGGAATTTGCGGGACAGCACACCAGGAGCTTGCGGCTGGGGCATCGCGGCGCCCGAAGAGTTATGTGAAGTGCTCTCTAAATGCCCGCATCCGCGGGCATTTGCCATCGAGGTGCCCCTGGTCGCGAAACCCTTTGCTTCCGGCCGAGCGCTGCGCCGCCGGTCGACCTCGAGGAGGCGGCACCGACGCCCGGGTTCGACACGAATGGGCCAATACCGCTGGAGTTCAAATCCCTCGCGTTCGGTGGATTTGAGCCTGCGGTTCAATTCCTGGGCGATCGGCGAGGCACTGCCGCACTGAGGCACAATTGCGGGCCATGTTCCCCCGGTCCCGGTTCCGATTTGCTGCTTTCTGGATGGTGGCGGCCGCGTTGCTGCTGAAAGCCGCGGTGCCGCTGCTGGCCGTGGCCGCAGCGCGGGCGCAGGGCCACGCGCTCGTCGAGATCTGCACTGTCTACGGCGTCAAGACGATCGCCGTGGACGCGCAAGGGCAGCCGGCCGAAGCCGATCCTGCTCATGGGTCCGAAGCAGCCCACGCTGGCTCCCATTGCGCACTGACCGGCTTGCTTGCAGTGGCAGGCACCGCGCCGGCCGCTGACGGGCAAATGCCTGACCTGCGGAGGGTGGACCTGCATCCGCCCGCCCATGCACCGCCCACGCGACCCGACCGTAGCGCTCACTGGTTCGCCCGGCTGACCCACGCCCCACCCTCGCACGCCTGACTGCCGGGCCGCCATCAGCGGCCGCGCGCACCACGAGTCACGACGGCGTCGAGTGCGCCGCCATGCAGCCGTTTTCGGCTTCCATCCAACCGAGAGTCTTTCGACGCTGCTCACGCCCGTCGATGCCCAGGCCGCGCGCACTCGCCGTGGTCTTTCGACCCCACGGCTGTGCAACGTCCCTGAACCACACCTCCTCCTTGAAAGGACCTGCTCCATGATTCGCCTCCTTGCCACCCTGCTCTGCTTCATCGCGCCCGCCTTGCCGGCCCTGGCGCATGAATACACGGCGGGCGACCTCCACATCGGACACCCCTGGGCCCGCCCGACCGTCGCCGGTCAGAAGTCAGGCGGCGCCTTCCTGAAGGTCGAGAACCGCGGCGCCGCGGCCGACAAGCTGCTCTCGGCCCGCGCCGACATCGCCGAGTCCACCGAAGTGCACGCGATGACGATGGATGGCAACGTCATGCGCATGCGCGAACTGCCGGAGTTGCCCATCGCCGCCGGCCAGACGGTGGAGCTCAAGCCGGGCGGCCTGCATCTCATGTTCATGGGCCTCAAGTCGCCATTGACGGTCGGCCAGTCGGTGCCGGTGACGCTCAGGTTCGAGCGCGCCGGCGAGGTCACGGTGGAGGTCAAGGTCGAGGCCCCGGCCACCGCTGCGCCGAAGCCGGCCAGCGGGCACGACCATCACTGAATCGCGCTGGAGATGAAGCGGTCGACCCGCTCGGTGTAGCCCCCGGGCAAGCCGAGTCGCTGGTTGATCTCTGCGTGCGAGAGGTCTTCTTCCAGCACCGTCGCCACAGCGCCCAATGACCTTGCCTTGCCCGCCAGCGCATGCGCCTGCGGGCAGGACTCGCGGCGACGCGACGAGCAGACCAGCAGCATCGGCCGCGGCGCAACGGCAGACACCTCGAGCCGGTGCATGGGCGAGGCCTTCGCCCAGAAGGCGGGGTCGGTGCCGAAGGCCTGGTCATGCAGGCGCAGGTGCTTGCCTTGCATCACCGCGACGACATCGAGCGCCGCACCGTCGAGCGCGACGGTGGCAAGCCAGGGTCGAACGCCCTCGCGTTGTGCCAGGCCCGTGTCGGCCGTGAGCAACGCCACCAGATGCGCTCCAGCCGAGTGGCCCATCAGCACGAACCGACCCGCGTCCGCTGCCCAGGACTCGGCTTGCCGCTGCGCGGCAGCCAGCGCACGCGCCACGTCGCGCGCCTGCTCCACGGGGTCGGCGTCCGGCAGCATGCGGTAGTTCACGGACACCACCACGTAGCCCTTCGGCGCCCAATGGCCGACCTTGTGCTGTACGAAGTCGGCATGCGCCTTGTCCCCATGGCGCCAGCCCCCGCCGTGCACCAGGAACAGCACCGGTGCGTTGCGCGCACCGGCGGGGAGGTAGACATCCATGCGCTGGTCGTCGTGAGGTCCGTAGGGCACGTCGCGCTTGATGCTCACCCCCGGCGGCAACGCGAAGCCTTTGCCGGGTGAACGGGTCGCGGGCTCCCCTTCCTGGCCACCCGCCCGCTGTTGTCTGCGTTCTTCCAGTCGGTCGCGCAACGGCCCCGCAGCGGCGGGGGCTGTCCCCGCCAGGGTCACGCACGCCAGCATCACCGTGATCCAACTCCGCATGTTCATGGTCGCCTTTCTCGACAGCCCTCGGCTGCATGACGACATTCTGTCCAGCGAGCTTCACCGCCCTTGGCGTCGCAACGTAAAGAAGCATGTACGTGTATGACTGATCGCGGCGTCGCGCAGGCAGCGCGCCGCGTCATGTGCAAGCACAACCTTGCTGAACGTCACCTAAAAAAATGGCCGATCTGCGTGATTCCACGTACAGGACTATTCCTCTGCGCCCGCGGCTGTCGCCTTCATAGAATTTTCCCGAGAGCCGCGGGCCACTGCCGCTGCAGCGCCTCACGCTCTCGCTCCGTCATCGATTCAATCAACAGAGGAACATCCACTCCATGGAACGCCGCTCCTTCATTCGCAGTACCGGCCTTGCGGGCGTGCTCGCCGCAGGCGTCGCCCCGGCGGTCGTGCATGCACAGGCCAACCTGCGCTGGCGCATTGCCTCCAGTTTCCCCAAGACGCTCGACACCATCTACGGCGGCGCCGAAGTGTTCGCCCAGAAGGTCAACGAGATGAGCGGCGGCAAGTTCCAGATCACCGTGCATGCCGCGGGTGAACTGATGCCTCCGTTCGGCGTGGTCGACGGCGTGCAGAACGCCACCGTCGAGATGGCGCACACCGCACCGTACTACTTCTTCGGCAAGGACGACACCTTCGCGATCGGCGGCGCCATTCCCTTCGGCATGAACTCGCGGCAGATGACCGCGTGGATGCACGAAGGCAACGGCATGAAGCTGATGCGTGAGTTCTACGCGCAATACAACATCGTCAATCTCTCGGGCGGCAACACCGGCGCGCAGATGGGCGGATGGTTCCGCAAGGAGATCAAGAGCCTGGCCGACATGAAGGGCCTGAAGTTCCGCGTCGGCGGCTTTGCCGGCAAGGTGATCGAACGCCTGGGCGGCGTGCCGCAGAACATTCCCGGCGGCGAGATCTACCAGGCACTCGAGAAAGGCACGATCGACGCGGCCGAATGGATCGGCCCTTACGACGACCTGAAACTCGGCTTCTTCAAGGTGGCGCCTCACTACTACTACCCGGGCTGGTGGGAGGGTGGCCTGGAGCTGGCGTTCTACATCAACTCCAAGGCCTATGCAGGACTGTCGGCCGAGTACAAGGCCATCCTCGATGCTGCCGCGTCGCACGCGCACCTCGACATGCAGGCCAAGTACGACGGCCGCAACCCGCAGGCGCTGAAGCAACTCGTCGCGCAGAAGGTCAAGCTCACGGCCTTCCCGAAAGATGCAATGGACGCGGCGTTCAAGGAGTCGATGGCGCTGTACTCGGAACTGTCCGCCAAGAACCCGTCCTGGAAGAAGATCTACGCCGACTACGCCAACTTCCGTCGCGACCAGAACCTCTGGTTCCGCTTCACCGAGGCGCAGTTCGACCGCTACATGCAATCCGCCCGCCTGTAAGGGCAATGCAGCGGGCGGCAAGGCGTGCCTTACTGCCCGCTCTCTCCAGGAACCGCGGCTTTCGCATCGCTCGCGCCCACCTCCACGGTGGGCGCACTTGCTTTCGGAATGGCCGCCATCTGCCGCGCCTGCGCGATGCGTTCGCGGATCTGCAGGACGGCGGCAGCATCGTGCTGCTGCACTTCGACGAGGCGCTCCCAGTAGCGCTCGGCCGCGTCGTAGTCCTTGCGCTCGTAGGCTGCCGCGCCGGCAAGGGCCAGCGCTTTCGGATGCCGCGCATCGACCGCCAGCGCGCGCTCGATCAGGTGCGCCGGCTCGCCCGCGAGCCTGGGGCCCTGCAGCCGCGCAATGAAGTCAGCATGGTCGGCCAGCAAACCGGCGTCGCCGGGGCGCAAGGCCACTGCCCGCTCCAACGCCCGGCTGGCCTCGTCCCTGCGGCCGAGTGCAGCCTGTGCACGCGCAAGCAATGTCCAGCTGCGGGCATCTTGCGGTTGCTGCTCCAGCGTGCGCTCCAGCGTGTGGATCCTGCTCTCGAGTTGCACCGCCATGGGCAGCGGTGCGTTTGCGGCGGCATCGTCGGGCGAGACGCCCAGATGCTGCGGTGATCCGACCCACGCGTAGCCGGCGCCGACGACCACCGCCATCGCCAGCGCAAGCGTGAACAGCAAGCGCCACGAAGGCCGCTCGCCGCCGGGTTCGGTCCGGTACGGTCTCGCCAGCCCCGCCAACGCCAAGGCCCCGAGCAGCACGGAGGCCCACACAAAGGACGTCACGACACACGCTCCTCGTCGTCTGCCGGGTCGGGCTCGAAGTGTTCGTCACCCAAGCGGCTGCGCCTGCGCAGCACGATGATCAAGGCTGCGCTGCCCAGCGCGAGCAACGCGGCCGGTGCGAGCCACAGCACCAGCGTCGAATGCTTCACCGGCGGCCGGTAGAGCACGAAGTCGCCGTAGCGTCCGGCCATGTACGTCAGCACATCGGCATCGCTGCGCCCTTCGGCGAGCAGGCGGCGCACCTGTGCGCGCAGGTCCCGCGCAAGGTCGGCGCCGGACTCCGCCACGGTTTCGTTCTGGCAGACGAGGCAGCGCAGCTCCGACGCGATACGGTGCACCCGCGCCTCCAGCGCCGGATCGCCCGCCACCGAATCGGCATCCGCAGCCGCCGCCCGTACGGCAAGCAGCAGCGTGCCCAACACGACCGCGCAGCGCTTACCCATCGAGATCCCTCAGCAGCGGTTCGATGCGTTGTTGCAGCACCTCACGCGTCAGCGGGCCGACGTGCTTCAACCGCACGATGCCGTCCCGGTCGATGACGAAGGTTTCGGGCACGCCGTACACGCCGAAGTCGATGCCGGCGCGCCCCTGCTCGTCGAACAACGAGGCGTCATACGGATTGCCGTGCCGCTGCAGCCATTGCATCGCCTCCGGCCGGCGATCCTTGTAATTCAAGCCGATCAAGGGCGCGGCCTGCGCCCGCGAGAACTCCACCAGCAGCGCGTGCTCGTGCAGACATGCAGCGCACCATGACGCCCACACGTTCAGCACCCAGGGCCGGCCGCGCAGGTCGTCGCGGCGCATCATCCGTGCCGCATCGTCGAGCCGTGGCAGCTCGAATGCCGGCGCCGGCTGGCCGATCAACGGCGACGGTACCTCGCGGGGGTCGAGCGACAAGCCGCGCCACAGCAGCAGCGCCAACAGCGCGAACAAGACCACCGGCAACGAAAACCGCAGCGCCTTCATCGGTGCGCTCCCTCGGCGGCGTGCCGCACCGCGGCCCCCGCGCGCGGGCGGTAGCGTCGGTCGCTCGCCGCGGCGAGACCGCCGAGCGCCATCAGCACGCAGCCCGCCCAGATCCAGTTGACGAAGGGCTTCACGTACAGGCGCACGATCCACGCGTGGCCACCGTCGAGCGGCTCCCCCAACGACACGTACAGGTCGCGCGTGAGACCGCGGTCGATCGCCGCCTCCGTCATCGGGTTGGTCTGCACGCGGTACACGCGCTTCTCGGGCGTCAGCTGCGCTTCGAGCTGCCCACCATGCGACACGTCGACGAGCGCCTGCACGGCGCGGTAGTTGGCACCATGCACCTCGCGCACGCCGCGGAAGGTGAACACATAGCCCGCGAGATCGGCACTGTCGCCCATGCCGAGCTTCACGTCGCGCTGCAACTGGTAGGTCGACACCATCGACACACCGAACGCGAACACCGCCACACCGAGATGCGCGAGCAGCATGCCGAGCATGGCGCGCGGCAGCAGTGCGGCCCGGTGCCACCACCCGCCATCGCCGCGCAGCCGCTCCTGCAGGTCGACCACGATGGACGCGACGATCCAGAAACTCATGGCGAGCCCCACCGTGGCCCCCAGCGTGACGTGCCCCGCCAGCCAGCCGGCCGCCAGGGCCGCACCAAGCGTCCAGGCGCCCGCCCAACGCAGGCGTTGCAACAGCTCGGGCAGGCGGGCCTCCTTCCAGCGCGCCAGCGGCCCCAGCCCCAGCAGCGCCACCACCGGCACCATCAGCGGCACGAACACCGCCTCGAAGTACGGTGGCCCCACGCTGAGCTTGCCCAGGCCCAACGCGTCGAGCAGCAGCGGATACAGCGTGCCCAGCAGCACTGTGAGCATCGCCACCACGAACAACACGTTGTTGGCCAGCAGCATCGACTCGCGCGACACCGCGCCGAAGCGCGCACCCAGCCCCACCCTGGGCGCGCGCCACGCATAGAGCGCCAACGAGCCGCCCACCACCAGCACGAGGAAGGCGAGGATGAACACCCCGCGACGCGGGTCGGTCGCGAATGCGTGCACTGAAGACAACACGCCCGAGCGGACGATGAACGTGCCGAGCAGCGACAGCGAAAACGCGAGGATCGCCAGCAGCACCGTCCACGACTTGAACGCCCCGCGCTTCTCGGTCACCGCCAGCGAGTGGATCAGCGCCGTGCCCGCCAGCCAGGGCATGAACGATGCGTTCTCGACCGGATCCCAGAACCACCAGCCGCCCCAGCCGAGCACGTAGTAGGCCCACATGCTGCCGAACAGGATGCCGAGCGTCAGGAAGGACCACGCCACGGTGGTCCATGGCCGCGTCCAGCGGGCCCAAGCCGCATCCAGCTGCCCGCCCAGCAGCGCGGCCACGGCAAACGCAAACGCGACCGAAAAGCCGACATAGCCCATGTAGAGCATCGGCGGGTGCACCACCATGCCGGGGTCCTGCAGCAGCGGGTTCAGGTCGCGTCCGTCGGTTGGCACGGGCACCAGCCGCTCGAACGGGTTGGAAGTGAACAGCATGAACAGCAGGAAGCCGACGCTGATCCCGCCCATCACCGACAAAAGCCGTGCGACGAGCGGCTCCGGCAGGTGCCGGCTGCGGCCGGCGATCGCGAAGGTCCACCCCGCGAGCATCAGTACCCACAGCAGCAGCGAACCTTCATGCCCACCCCACGCACCGGCGATGCGGTATGCGAGCGGCAGCGCGCGATTCGAGTGCGCCGCGACATAGGCGACCGAGAAGTCGTGGCGCACGAACGAGGCCACCAGGCAGCCGAACGCGAATGCGATCAGCACGAACTGCACGTGCGCCGCCGGGCGTGCCAACGCCATCCACCGCGCACTGCCGCGCGCTGCGCCGAGCAGCGGCACCACCGCGAGCACCAACGCCACCGCCAACGCGAGGAGCAGAGCCACTTGTCCGAGTTCGGGGATCACGGCGCGGCCTTGCGTGCGCGTTCCAGCGCATCGGCCGCCTCGGGCGGCATGTAGTTCTCGTCATGCTTGGCGAGCACCTCCTGGGCCACGAACACGCCGTCACCCGCCACCCGGCCCTGCGCCACCACGCCCTTGCCCTCGCGAAAGAGATCGGGCAGCAGGCCCTGGTAGCGCACCGGCATTGCCTGCGCCATGTCGGTCACGACGAAGTGCACCACCAACCCGTCGCGCCGCACGCTGCCCGGCGCCACCAGCCCGCCGACGCGGAAAGCGCGGCCGACCGGCGCCTCCTTCGCGGCCACTTGGGACGGCGAGTAGTAGAAGACCATGTTGCTGCGCAAGGCGTTGAGCACCAGGGCCGCCGCAACGCCCACCGCTGCCAGCAGGCCCAGCACAAGCACCGCCCGACGTTGCCTGGGGCTCACGCCCCCTCCCCGGCCGTGTGCGCCTGCACGGCCTGCCGCATGGCCCGCTGCTGCCGGCGCGCGAGCAGCCAGCACTCGAGGCCGACAGCAAGCGCGGCGGCCGCATAAGCGCTCCACACGTACAGCCCGTCGCCACCCAGGGCCAAAAACTCCGCGACACTGCCCCAGCTCACACTCGCTCCTCCGGCGCGACGACATCGCGCACCCACCCGGCCTCGGCCTCGCGTTCTAGCAGGATGGCCCGCGCACGCGCGAGGCTCGCCGCCGCGGCGTGCGCCCAGCACGCGAAGGTCATCAGCAGCAGGCCCGCGAGCATCGTCCCCGCCACCTTCGGCGCGCTATCGAAGCTGATCGACGCACCCTGGTGCAGCGTGTTCCACCACCGCACGGAGAAGTAGATGATGGGCACATTGACGACACCGACGATCGCCAGCAGCGCCGCCGCCCGGTCGCCGCGACGAGGATCGTCAAAAGAGTCGCCCAACGCGATGCAACCGAGGTAGAGGAACAGCAGCAACAGCTCCGACGTGAGCCGGGCATCCCACACCCACCAGGTGCCCCAGGTCGGCTGCCCCCACAAGGCACCCGTGATGAGTGCAAGCGCGGTGAACAGGGCACCCGTCGGCGCGAGCGCACGAGCCAGCACGTCAGCGGTGCGAACATTGAGCATCCAGCCCAGTGCCGCCCAGCCGGCCATCACCAGGTAGATCAGCATCGACATCCATGCCGCCGGCACGTGGATGAACAGGATGCGGTAGACCTCGCCCTGTTGCGCGTCCGTCGGTGCCACGAAAAAACCAACGTAGAGACCCGCCACCGCCAGCACGGCGGCGGCCGCCCACAGCCACGGCACGAGCGCGGCGGCCAGTGCATGAAAGCGTGGCGGTGCGGCAAAGGTGGTCCACGTCATCGCATCACTCCAACGACAGCCGCAACGCCGCCGCGGTGGCGGGAATGGCGGTCAACACCGTGACGATCAGCAGCGCGCCGAGCATCGAGTAGTGGCCGGTCGGCGCCTGTCCACCATCTGCCGCGGCCACGGCGCCCGCGCCGAACACGAGTACCGGCACCGCCAGGGGCAACACCAGCAACACCACCAGCAGCGTGGCGTTGCGCAGGCCGAGCGTGAGTGCCGCTGCCAGCGAGCCGAGCAGGCTCAGCACCGGCGTGCCGAGCAGCAGCGAAAACGCCAGCACGGGCAGCAGCTCGCCCGGCATGCCGAGCAGCGCACCGGCGAGCGGCGCCAGCACCGCCAGCGGCAGCCCGGAGACGCTCCAGTGCGCGGCGGCCTTCGCGGCAGCGATGACAGTGGCCCCCTGCCCGGCCAGCAGCAGTTGCTCCAGCGAGCCATCGGCAAAGTCGCCAGCGTGGAGTTGAGCCACCGACAACATCGCGGCCAGCAGCGCGCAGGCCCACACGACGCCTGCAGCGATGCGGCGCAGCATCTCGGGCTCCGGGCCCACTGCCAGCGGGAACAGGCTCACCACCGCGAGCAGGAAGGCTGGCGGCAGCATCAGGTCGACCCGGCGACGCCATGCAAGTCGCAGGTCTCGCAGGTACAGCGTCGCGAACACGGCACGCATGGAGCGGCTCAATGACGGCGCAGGCCGTGGGCGTCGAGATCGATCTCGCGTGGCCGCGGCAGCCGCGGGTCCAGTCCTTGGTGACTGGTGAGCACGATGCTGCCCCCGCGAGCGAGATGCGCCCCGAGCAGCATGTGCAGGCGGGCGCTGCCGTCGGCGTCCAGCGCGTCGAACGGCTCGTCGAGCAACCACAGCGAGGGTTCAGTCTCGGCCGCAAGACGGGCCAGCGCGAGCCGCTTGCGCTGGCCTTGCGACAAGGTGCGCACCGCCGCATCGCGCAACGGCCGCAAGCCCATTGCTTCGAGGGCCGGCACCCACTGTGCCGCGTCGCACGCCCCGCCGTGCAGGCGCAGCAGGAACGCCAGCGACTCGCCCACGGTCAGATCGTCCTTCAACGCGAGCGCATGCCCCACATAGACGAGCCGGCCGCCATCGCGCTGTACTTGCCCCGCTTCGGCACGGCCCAAGCCCGCCAGCAGGCGCAGCAGGCTGGTCTTGCCGCTGCCGTTGCGCCCCCGCACCCACACCAGCTCGCCGGGGTGCACGTCGAGGTCCAGCGACTCGAACAGCCGCTGCCCGCCACGACGGCACGCCAGCGCCCGCGCGCTGAGCAGCGCAGGGGCCACGTGGGCGGAAGGCATCGCGTGCATCAGGACGGCAGGAAGTCGACCGGCCAGGTCACGACCATCTGCTCGACGTCCTTCGCGCCGAAGTCGAACTGGCGCACGCGCGCGAGCAGCTTGCCTTCCAGCTCGGCCGCGTTCAGCTCGCTCGAGACGACGCGGCAGGCGACCACCTCGCCCGACGGCGCGATCGTCAGCTGCAGCACCACCTTGCCCTGCAGCGAAGGGTCGTCGCGGAGCGCCCGGTTGTAGATGGCGTAGATGGCGCCCTTGTGGCGCTCGAACACCAGCTTGATCTCCTCGATCGAACGCGACGCCTTGCCACTGCCGCTGCGCTGCACGGTACCGCCGGCGCCGCGCCCGCCACCGGTGCCGGAGCCGACGCCCGTGCCCGTGCCGTCGCCGCGTATGCCGCCCACACCCGGCCCGCCACCGCCACCACCGCCCGCCACGCCTTCGACCAGCGTGGTGGCTCGCCCCGCCAGCCCGCCGCCGCCGGTGTTGCGGCTGTACGAAGCGGTGTTGATGCCACCGCTGCCACCGGCCGCGTTGGAGGTGATCAGCGCGCGCGTCGGCACGCCAGGGTCGGTGCCGGCGCCCACACCGACGCCCACGCCGGTGCCCACGCCCTTGCCGGGCTTGATGTCCTGCTTCAGTTGCACCGCCACCGGCGCACCGCGCAGTTCGGCCAGGTCGTCCTTCATCGCGAGCAGACCCACGCCCGCTGCACGACGACGCGCCTCGCCCACCTCGCCGGGCGCCTTGCCGGGCTGCGGATTGCGCGCCTCGACCACAGGGTTCTTGACCGTTGCGGGCTTGTTCGGCTCGGGCTTGCGATCGCGCGGGGCCGTGGTGGGCGCCGGCGCCTCCGGTGTTGCCGCGTCGCGCTTGGCTACCTGCGGCGGCGGTGGCGGGGGCGGCGCCTGCAGCTCGCGCTCCAGCACCATCTTCGCGATGCGCGGCGGCAACTCCTGCGGCTGCGTGCGGTCTTCGGCCGGCCGCGGCCACAACAGGAACAGCAGGCACAGGATGGCGCTGATGCCGAGCACGCTCTGCAGGATGCGCCGGAAGCGCTGCTGGTCTTCGGGCGAAACCGCCCACGGCAGCACCGAGACGCGGAAAGAGACAGCAGTGGCAACGCTCATTGATGCTCCCTTGGCGCAAGCGCCTGTCCCTCCGAGAGGGAATTCGCCCCTACGGGCGGCCGGGCGGTGCTCATGATGCCTCGTACTTCTTGATGACCGCGAACGACACGTCGGTGAAGTCGGCGCGGGCGGCCGTGTACATCACCTTGCGCAGCAGGCTGTAGGGGATGTGCTTGTCACCCATGATGGTGACCGCGCGGCTCAAGGCCTCGTTCTCCTCGCGGATCACCTTGCGGCTGCTGCGCAGCACGTCGAGCTCCGCCTTCAACGGCGCGATCAGGTCGCCTTCGGTTCCCATCACGTCCTTCACGGAAGCGACGCTGCGACCATCGACGACGATGTCGTCCGCACTGACGACCACCACGATGGTCTCGCGCGGCGCCGCCTCGGCGGTCGACTGCGGCAGCTCCACGGCTTTCGGGCTGGGCAGGATCTCGACGCCGCTCGCGCTCGACAGCAGGAAGAAGATCAGGATCGTGAAGATGTCGATCAGCGCGACCAGGTTCATGTCGATGTGCGACTGGTTGCGCTCGCGCCGTTCGGCGCGCTTTTGCAATGGGGTCATCTTCATTGCGGCACCTACTTCTTCGAGATGGGCGCGTCGCCGATCGAGATGTCGGGGAACAGCTCGGACTGCACCAGCTCCTTGCCCTGCGCGGTGTAGGCCGCGCGCACGCCGTCCATCACCTGCACCAGCACGTCGTAGGGTGTGTCGGGGCCGGCCAGCACGGTGGCGGCCTTGGCGTCCGGGAAGCGCTGCTTGATCTGCACCATCAGGCTGGACAGCGCCTTCACGTCGTAGCCCGACGCGGTGTTGGGAATGCGCTGGATCAGCCCGCCGATGCGGTCGCCCACCTCCAGCGCATCGGGCCGGATCACGATCTCGAGCTTCAGGTCGTTCACCTTCAGCTGCTCGACGCCGGAAGACTGCGCGGGCAGCGTCAGCTCCAGCACCGAAAGCCGCGTGAACACGGCGGTCGACAGCAGGAAAGGCACCAGCACCACGATCAGGTTGATGAACGCGGTGACTTCCAGCGCGGCCGGTTGTTTGCGGAGGCGGCGGACGGCCATGGCGGTCACTTCGCGGGAGCGGCCTCGGCCTTGATGCGCTGCACGACGTTCAGGAAGCTGATCTTGGCCGCTTCCAGCCCATCCACGATCTCGCTGGTGCGCGCCTGCAGAAAGGCGTGGATCAGCAGGAACGGGATCGCCACCATCAGCGCGAACGCAGTGTTGTTCATCGCGATCGAGATCGATGCCGAGAGCATCTCGGCCTTCTCGGCCGGGTTGACCTGCGCCACCGCAGTGAAGCCCTTGATCAGGCCGACCACCGTACCCAGCAGGCCGACCAGCGTGATCACGTTGGCGAAGGTGGCGATGTAGTGCGTGCGCTTCTCGAGCCGCGGCACGATCTCCATCATGCCCTCCTCCATCGCGGCGTCGATGTCTTCCCGGCGCGACGGGCTCTGCATGCGCGTGAGGCCGTTGGCGACGATCTTGCCGATCGCGGCATCGGAGTCGGCCGCCAGGTTGTAGACGTCCTTGAACTTGCCGTTCTGCAGCATCGGCAGCACCTGCGACCACAGCTTGCGGTTCTGGCTGCGCGCGCGCTGCAGGAACACGTAGCGCTCGATCGCAATGGCCAGCCCCACCGCCATGATGAGGATGCTGATATAGATGAACATGCCGCTGTCCTGGACGAACTTCACGGCGAATTCGAAGGCATTCATCGACTTCTCTCCTAAACGACGAAATGGTGTTGTGTTTACTTGGACGGTGGGGACGGGGGTGCGTTGCGCGCCTGGATCTGGGCGTCGTAGTGCACGTGGCGGCGGAACACGTCGCGGTCGACCGGCGCGAGCGCCTCGTCGAGCACGCTTTCCATCGGGCGGCCCGACAGTTCGCCCGGCACCGGCTTCTTCCAGGGCACGATGTAGAGCACCTTGGGCAGCTCGCGGTTGCCGATGATCTGGGTGCGGTCGATGTCGGCGCGGTCCTGCGCGAGGGCCGGCAACGCGGCCATCGACAAGGCGGCGATCAGCAGGACGGGCTTCATTCCTTCTCCTTGCGGCTCACCTGCACCGGGGCCGGCTTGCGGTTCTTCAGGTCGACGACCCACTTGGCCACCGTGGCATCACTCCCGGCGAGCGCAAGGTAGCGGTCGTACAGCTCCAGCGCGCGCTGCGCCTCGCCCAGGTACAGGTCATGCAGGATGCCGAGGTTGAGGTGGGGCTCGGCGTAGTGCGCATCGAGCGCGATGGCCTGTTCATAAGCAGCCCGCGCCTTGGTGAACTCGCCCTTGTGACGGTACGCAATGCCGAGCTGGTTGAAGTACACCGGCTGGCGCGGGCTCACGCGCACGGCTTCCTGGAGGGCCGCGATCGCGTCGTCCAGCTTGCCGGCCCGGCGGTAGATCAGGCCGAGGTTGGCATGGGGCCCGCCAAGGTCAGGATGCGAACGGGTCAGCGTCTTGAAAGCCCGTTCGGCCTGCTCGGTGCGGCCCGCCGCGAGCGCCCGGCGCGCTTCGTCGAACAGCCGTTGGGCGTTGGCGTCGACCGGCAGCTGCGCGGGCACCGGCGCTGCTGCGGCCTGAGCGGGAGCCGCCGGGGTGGCCGTGGCAGGCACCGGCGCGGGCGCTTGCGGCGCCGGCATCAGCGCGCAGCCGGCCAGAGCAGCAGCGCAAGCAGCCAGCACCGCACGCATCGCCCTGGTGGTCTCAGCGGATCGCATCGATCACTCCTTCGCTGCGCTCCGCCTTGCCATAGCGCACCGGCCGCAACTGCGCCAAGGCTGCAAAGCTGCGCTGCACCCATTCGTCGTAGAAGCCGGCCGCGGCACGCTTCGCGTTGACCTCGTGCAGCTCCATCGCCTTTTCCTCGAACGGATACGCCTGCTCTTCGAGCATCACGTTGTATTGCTCCAGCTCCAGCTTCGACAGCCGCTTGGGTCGCTGCGAGTCGAGCATCGCCTTGCCGAAATCGGCGTACAGCGCGGCAATGTGGAAGGTCGCCGCCGTGGTCACTTCGGCCACACCGTAGTCGGCTGCCACGCCATAGGCCTTGAGCGTGTCCTCCATCCTGGCCTTCTTGAGCTTGAGCTGCTTCGCCAGCGGCTCGACCAGCCTGATCTTGCGGTAGTCGTCGAACACCGGCTGCGCCAGGGCCAGCGCGGCCGTGGCACCCAGGTACCGTGTGCGCACGGTGCGAGCGGCTCCGCCGCTCTGGTCCGTCTGCAGCACCGCCTTCATCCACTGCAGTTCGCGTGCGCCCTGCCCCTCCGCCCTGGCAAGCCGTGCGAGCCGGTAGCGTGCTTCCACGGCAGGCTCCAGCGGTTGAGGGTGCTGTTGCAGGTAGCGCTCGTAGGCTTTCACGGCGGCAGTACGCGAGCCTGATTTCTCGGCCGCCTTTTCATGCAGCCCCGCGGCCTGCCACTGCGCCTCACGCGCGAGCGCCGGATCCTTGTGGCTGGCAGCGATGCGCTCGAACTCGGCGGCGGCCGGTGCCCACTCCTGCTGTTCGAGGTAGACGACCGCGAGTTTGCCGGCCACCTCGCCTTGCAGCGGATGGTTGGGGTAGCGGCGGCGGAAGTCTTCCAGCGACCGCGCTGCGGGCGCCCAGTCCTTCAGGGCGATGAGCGAAGCAGCCGCGTCGTACTGCGCAGTGGCGCGCACGGCCGACTGCGGGGCGACCGCCGCGATGCGCTCGAAGTGCGCCACGGCGTCGCGCGCCTGCCCTGCCTCGCGCGCCTTCTCGCCCTGCTTGTAGATCGCGGCCGCCTGGCGCTCGACGAGGTCGTTGCGCGCCTTGTCGTCCTGCGGCGTCAGGGCCACCACCTGTGCATAGGCCTGCTCGGCCTGGTCGAACCGGCCCGCCTCGAACGAGGTGTGCGCGATCACGGTCCACGCCACGCGGCGCTGTGCTTCGGCCGCGGGCGGCTCGAGCGCCAGCACCTGCTGTGCCACGCCCGCCGCACGCTCGCCGTCGTTCAACGCATACAGCTTCTCGGCCGCATTCGCGAGCACGGGGCCGGTACGCGGGTCCGTCGGGAAAGCCGTGGCGAAACGCAGCGAACTTTCCACCGCGGTGCGCTGCAGCGGCTGCGCCTGCACGGGGGGCAGCTTCTTCTCCTGCGCTGCGTAGCTGAGCAGTGCGGAGTAGCCGGCATCGGCCGCGCGGGCGTGCTGTGGGTACTCGTACGCCACTTTTTCGTACTCGATGGCGGCTTCGTCGTGGCGGTTGTCCTCGAACAGCAGCTCGGCCAGCAGGAAGTTGTTCTGCGCGGCCTCGGGGTCGTTCGGGAAGGACGCGATGTACGCCCGGTACCACTTCACCGCCTCCTGGTAGTCGGCCGTGGCCTTGCTCTTCTGCGCCGCGGCGTGATGGTGGCGCGCCAGCTCCGAAAGGTGCGCCTTCACGAGCGGCTGCGCCTTCTCCCAGCCGGCCGGGTTGGCGCGGCGGAATTCGCTGTCGACGCCGTAGTGCTCCACATAGGCCTTCTTGGCCTCCAGCGCCAGCGTCGCGAAGCCGGTCTGCTGGTAGATGTCGATCACGCGCGCCTGCAGCACCGGCGCCTGCGCGTGCAGCGGGTGCCGCCGCGCGAAAGCACCGAGCGTGTCGGCCGCGTCCTTCACGCGCTCCTGGCGGATGTACAGCTCGCCGAGCTGCTGGTAGACGCGGAATTCGTACGACCGGCGCGCGTCGGTGGTCATGTACGCCGGGATCGATTCGGCGCCCTGCAGGTTCTGCAGCGACAGGCTGGCGACGCGGAATGTGTCTTCCACCAGCTCGCGATCAGCACGACTCAGGCCTTCGATGCTCTCGAGCTCGGCCTCGCCTTCATGCCCGGCGATCGTCAGGTCGAGCACGCCGAAGAACGACTCCAGCGACTCCTCGAGCTTGCCCTGCTTGAACAACGACCAACCGTGCATGTAGAGCGCCCGCTCGCGATAGGGGTTGTCGTCGCCGCCCGCCAGCACCGCTTCATAGGCCTGCTCGGCCCTGGGGTAGGCGCGTGCGGTGAACAGCAGCTCGCCACGGCGGAAGTGCGCCTCGTCGCGATAGTCCGTGTGCGGGTATTCGGCCACCAGCCGGTCGAGCGTGGCCAGCGCGGTCTCCAGCTCGCCCTGCTGCTCATGCGCGCGCGAAAGCTGGTAGAGCACGCGGTCGTTGCCCGGATCCTTGGGGTAGGCCTTGAGATAGTCCTGGTAGCGGGCGATGGCAGCCTTGTAGTCGGGGGCGCCGTTTTGCGTCGTGGCTTCGCCGTTGACGCTGCGGTTGTCGGCCAGATCCATTTCCAGGTCGCCGAGCCGGCGCATCGCTTCCGAGCGCTGCGGCGCGTGCGGCGCCACCTCCAGGAACTTGCGATACGCGGCGATCGTCTGCTCTTCGCTGGCTTCGATGCCGGGGTCGGCTTCGATCGTCACCTCGCGCCCGGCCAGGGCCTTCAGCGTCGGCGCGTTGTCGGGCGTGCCCTTGCGCCCGCCGAAGGAGCACGCGCCAAGGGCCAGCGCGAGCAGCAGGAGCGCGCTACTTCTGGGCTGCATGGCCGCCCTCCTGCTTCAGCTTGGCGTGGTCATACAGCTGCGCGACCGCAAAGCGTGCCTGCGTCGCGTACACGGCCAGACGCTCCTTCTGCCGGGTCAGCTCCGCCACCGCGAGTCCTTCGACCACCTGTTGCTGTTCCTGCGTCAACGTCGCGACCCTCGGCGCGAGCGCCTGCAACCGCTGGTCGAGCGCGGGGATGCGCGCCGCGAACTCGGCGAATCGCGCGGGCTCGTCACGCTGTGCCTGGGCCAGTGCGGCCTCGCTCTCGCGCGCCTGCTCGATCTGCTCGGCAATCGAGCGGAAGCCCTTCTTGGCAGCCCACAGTCGCGAGGGGAAGCTCTGCGCCAGCTGCCACTCGAGCACGCCGGCGGCGAGCCGGTAGCGGTCCTGCGCGGGTTGCGCGTCGGGCTCGGGGCCCACGCGCTCCAGCAACTGCCGCACGCGCTCCAGCCGCGTCAGCAGCTCGCGTTCGCGGGCATCGGCAAACGCCTTGCCATCCGCCTCTGCCTCGGCCTGCTCGAGCGCCGCCCTCAAGGCTTCGTGGCGTTGCTGCAGCGCCTCCAGGCCGTTCTCGGTCTGGCGCGCGCGCTGAAGGATCTCGGGCAGGCGTTGTGCGTAGGCGCGGCTGCGGTGTTCGAGCATGTCGGTGAACACGCCCAGGTTGTCCTGCCACTGCTGCAGGTTCCTCGCGAGGAACAGCAGGTCCCGGTAGTTCTTGAACGCTTCCTGGAAGTCGTGCCGCGCCAGTACCTGCGTCAGGTGGTTCGCATGCGGCATCTCCGGCAGCTCGCGCAGGCTCCAGAACCAGCCCATCTCGTCGCCGGGGTTGTGCTCCAGCAGCCCTTCGACCAGCTTGCCCGAGCGGATGGCGGCAATCGATTCGTCCAGTGCGGTGGCTTCGCGTTCGTAGGCGGCAATCGCGTCGTTGTAGCGCTGCAGCGCGTGGCCGTAGGCACCCAGCTCGGCATACGCGTAGGGCACGGCGATCTTCGCTTCCAGCACGGCCGCATCGCTGCCCTCGCGCTGCGCCAGCTCCAACCACGGCACCAGCGCCAGCTTGGGGTTGTCCATCGACGCGGCCGCCCAGCCGAAGCCCAGCAACGCCTTGTTCGACTGGGCCGCCTGCAGGCGCACGCGCTCCAGGTAGGTGCGCGCCTGCTGCGGCTGATTTCCCTGCAATGCGGCAAAGCCGAGCGCCACGTTGGCCCTGTCGCGCAGGCTGCGTTGTTCCTCGTCGCGTGCGGGCGCCTTGCCGATCTCGTCGAGCAAGGGCGTGCCGGCCGTCGTGTCGCCGCCCTTGATCAGCGCGACCCCGAGGTTGTAGCGCGCGTATTCGGCACCTTCGCGCGGTTTCGGCATCGCACGCAGCGCGGCGGCTGCGGCGGCATAGTCGCCGCGTGCCATCGAGAGGTAGGCGCCGAGCAGCTGGCGTTCTTCTTCGAGCTCCGGCGGCAGGTTCTTTTCCACCCGGTCGAGCGCCGCCTGCGCGTCGTCGAGGTAGCCCCGCTGGTAGCGGATCTTCGCGAGGTAGAACCAGGCACGGTCACGCACCGCCGGCTTGGCATTGCGCTCGATCAGCTGCTCGAAGATGCGCCCGGCTTCGCGGTGCAGGCCGTACGACAGCAGCATGCCGCCGCGCAGCACCTCGGCTTCGTCTTCATGGTGCGGCACGCGCTCGAAGTGCTGCGACACCATCAGCGTGGTCAGCGAGGTGAAGTAGCGGTCCTGGAAGAAATAGAACAGCCCATCGCCGTAGTGCGGCGCCTTCACGACCTTGGGACTCGCTTCTTCCGCCACGGCCGCGCCAACGCCGAGCAGGCCCGCGAGCAGGCCCGCCGCCAGCCGGTGGGCGCTGCGCCGCAGCGGGATCTTCTTCAAGTGCATGTGCCGCCTATGCCTACTGCCAGACCTTCACGTCGAACTCCGGCTGCAGCTTGCCGGTGGAGTCCTTGATGCGCAGCTCGATGTACTTCGCGTCGGTGCCCTTTTCGAACCTGATCGTGGTGCCGCGGCGGTAGTCGCGCTCGTGCGGGCCCACGCCGGTGAAGAAGGCCACGATCTCGTGCTCGCCGGCCTTCAGGTTGCCGAGGTACACGCGCTGCACGCCACCGCGGTGCAGCGCTGCGACTTCAGCGGGCGTGTAGAGGTAGTTCGCGACCACCTTGTCGTCGAGCTTGACCTGCACCGAGTCGAGCGCGAACAGCTTGCCCACGTCCATCGAGACGAACACCGCCACCTGCGTGCTGGCGGGGAACAGCAGTTCTTCCTCGAGCACGAGCAGATCGCGGTTGAGCTGGATCACGTCGTTCTTCAACGCCTGGATGCGGTCGTCGAGGTTGCCCTGGGCGGCCGGCTCCGCAGAGGGCGCGCTGGCCGCGGGCGCGGGCTCCGGCGCGCTGGCGGCAGGTGCCGGCACAGGGGCCTCTGTGCTTTGCGCAACCGCCGCGCCACAGCTGATGAACCACACCAGGGCCAGGGCCTGGCAGCATCGGGTGAACATGCACTTGCTCCGTCAATAGGTGGCCGACAGGTAGATCTGGAACACGTTGGCGTTGTGCCTGTACTTCGCGCCCGTCCGGATGTCGGTGAAATCGCTGTAGTTGAAGCGCTTCAGCTCATAGGCCGCGTGCGCCTTCACGTCGTACCGGCCCGGCTGCTGCGCGAAGCGGTACGACACCTTGCCGCCCAGGCCCAGGGTGTTGAACGTGCTCAGTTGCCGGTTGCGCGAGATGTAGGTGGTCTCGGTGGTGGCGTTGTCGCTGTAGAACAGCGCCTTCGACTGGCTGTGGTAACGCACGTACCAGTCGGCCAGCCACTTCTCACCGAAGTAGCGGCTGTAGCCGAACTGCACAGTGTGGGCCTGGATGTCCCAGGTGTCCCAGAAGTAGCGGTACTCGGCATGCACCGAGCTGCCGGCCCACGGCGCGCCGACGACGCGGAACTTGAGCGCCCGGCTGGAACGGGTGCGCGGGTTGCGCTCCGGCACAGCCGCGCCGAACACGCGCGCCACGCGATAGGGGCTGCCGAGGTAGCCGCTGTCCGCCACCACCTCGAGGTTGGCGCTGGCCAGCCAGGTCGGCGACAGGATCTGCGTGGCCCCCAGGCGGTAGCGCCAGTGGCTGGCGGTGTCGAAGAAGCCGGTGTCCGAGCGGCCGACCTCGTCCGAGGCGCGTGTGAAGCCGAGGTTCACCGTGGTCATGCCGCCGAACACCTCTTGCGCCACGTCGATGCTGAACGCGCGCGCGGTGTAGTCGGGCTCGGTGCTGTTGGAGAACGACACCGACATCAGCGCGTCGCGGTACACGTAGTCGGCGCCCAGGCCGTATTCGTTGCGGCGTTCGTCGAACTTGCTGGCCGTGGTGACGACGTCGATCGACGCATTGCTCACGGCGTCCACGTAGTACGAGGCCGACAGCGACACCCGGTCGGCCATGCTCTTGCGCACCAGCAGCGCCGGGCCGGTGGCCTTGACGCCGCCGCCGTCGTAGACGTGGTACAGCGCTTCGGCCTTGTCCTGCGGCAGGCTCACGGCATGCGCGGCACCCGCTGCCAGCACACCGCCCATCACGCCCACGGCCTGGGCCGCGCTCGAGCGCAGCGGACGCACGAACCGCCGGTTCGCCAGGCCACGCACCAGGCGCAGCACATCGCGCCAGCGGCCCGCGCCGCCCGTACGCCCGGCCTTCACATGCTCAATTGCAGCCACAACCGCCCCCCGTCACGCCGGTGGCGCCACGCGCGCCTTCACGCACGTCGTGGATGTGCTCGAAATGCTTGGCCGCGAGCGCGTCGCGGTTGATCTGCATGATCGGGTCGGCCAGGCGCTCGCGTTCATAGGGCTTGACCCAGGGCTCGATCGCGCAACCGGCGAGCGCACCGCCCGCAAAGGCCATTGCCAGGACCATCGAAACAACACGCCGCATCGTCATTCCTTCAGCAGCTCGCGGATCTGCTGGTCATAGGTGTTCTCGTACCCGCTCAGGTAGCCGCGGTGCAGGAAACGCACACGGCCGTCGCGGTCGATCATCACGGTCGAAGGCATGGCCTTCAGGTCGTAGCGCTTGCTCACCGTCTTCTCGCTGTCGAACAGCACCGGGAACCGCAGGCCCAGCTTGGAGGCCATGCCGGCGGCGTTGCGCGCGTCGTCGTCGATGTTGACGGCGAGCACCGTGAAGCCGGACGCGCGGTACTTGTCGTACAGGCGGTTGAGGTGCGGCATCTCCTCGCGGCACGGTCCGCACCAGGTGGCCCAGAAGTTCACCATCACCACCTGGCCGCGGTGCTCCTGCAGGCGCAGGTTGGCGCCCTGCATCGAGCGCAGCGTGAAGTCCGGTGCGGCCGTCTTGGGCGTGACCGCCTCGGCGCGGATGGAGGCGAACAACGCGACCGCGAGGGCCGCCGCCAGACATACGGCTTTGAGGATCTGCATGTGGAACTCCTGCTGCATGGTGGTCAGAAGAAGAAGGTGAGCCCCATCGTCAGTTCGAGGTTGTGGGTGCTCTTGCGCTTGCCGAGCAGGTCGTACGAGAACATGTGATCGCGCATGTCGACCTGCACGGAGGCCCAGTCGGCCAGGAACACGCGGGTGCCCAGGCCGAAGTTGATGGTCTGGTTGCTCTGCTCGGTGAACTTGGTGCTGCCGACGCCGGCAATGATGTAGATCGTCGACGCCTTGGCGCGCTTGCTGCCGAGGAAGATCTCGCCGGGCAGGATGTTGTAGCCCAGCGAGACGTTGTAGTAGGTCAGCGTTTCCTTCTCGCTGCCGAACACGCCGCCCGGCAGGATCTGCCGGAACGATTCGTCGCTGACCTTGGTGCGGGCGTAGGTGCCTTCGACGAAGAAGTCTTCGGTGATGTGATAGCCCAGGCGCACGCCGCTCACCACGCTGGCGCCGAAGCTCTCGGTCGAGTAGACACCGGTGAACAGCCCTGCTTCGAAGTCGTTCGACGGGATGCGCGGCACCTTCACGTCGCGGCGGTCCACTTCGGGCACCACCACCTGCTCGTTGGCAGGCTTGGCGTCCTGCGCGGCCGACGCGAGTGGCACCGCACCGGCAACGGCGGCAAGCAGGGAAAGAACGTAAGGCTTGAGGCGCATGGGTCGTGTCGTCAGAAGAAGAAGGAAATGCCAGCGGTGATCGCGCGGTACTCGAGCGAGCGAGCGTCTGAAACGAAGGCGGTGTAGAAGGTGTAGTCGGCGGTGATCATGAAGCGGTCGCTCAGGTAATAGCGCGCGCCCAGGCTTGCGTTGGCGAGGTTGGCATTGGTGCGGATCGCACTCACGAGGCTGGCATTGGGTGCGTTCTTGAAGCGGCCCACGCCGATGCCGAACACCGGCGAGAAGCGCCGGTCGGACCAGGGCTCCGACACCACGTTGACGTGCCAGAAGTCCGTGCCCGAAAACACGCCCTGTACCTGCCCGATCGTGCCCTCCATGCTCAGCGTGGGCGTGAAGCGATAGCCCGCCCACAGCTTGAGCATCGGCTCCGAGTCGAAGCGCCCCCACGCGCCACCCATCTGGAAGCGGCGCTGCAGGTAGTCGTCGAGCAGCACGTCGCGGAAGGTCTTGGTGCCGCCCGCTTCGGTCAGCGTGGTTTCGAGCTGGCGCCGGTGCACCCAGCCCACCTTGCCATTGGCGGTGCGCACCTTGAACCAGTCGGTGTGGCGCAGCAGGATCTCGATCCACTCGTGCCGTTCGGCCACGTGGAAGACCGGGTAGCCGCGCCCGGCGCCGGTGTGCAGCTCGATGTAGGGATCGGCCACTTGAACACGTTCGAGGGCCTCGTCAGCCGCTTGCGCAGCCGGCGCCGGGATCCCCAGGCAGGCGGCGAGAACGAGTTGCGTCAGGGCAAGCGCGCATCCTCCGCGCCGAGGTACTGCTGAAAACATGGAACGCATCATTCGGTGTTGCAGGTGCCGGTGGCCGGGTCGGGTGGCGTGAACATACTGTTGGCCGCGGCGCTGAACTCGTCCTGCCCCGCCGGCATGGGTCGGCTGATCCAGTACTCGATCAGCTTCACGTTGGGGTCTTCCTCGTCTTCGAAGATCAGGCCGCCGCCATGCAGCACGTTGAGCACCATCGGCTTGGTCAGCAGCCGGCTCTGCAGGGGCGCACCGAACACCACTTCGCCCTGAGCGGAGTAGAAGTTCTTGTACATGTCGGTGTCGCGCACCACGTCGGGCGTGTTGGCGGGGTCGAGCAGGTCGACCTGCTGCGCGCCCGGCTCCACCCGGAAGGCGCCGCCCGTGCCGCTGGCGTTGTCATGGCAACCCGAGCCGGCGCAGGTGTTGACCGAGATCACCCCGTTCTGGTTGATCGGCAGCTGGGCCAGGAAGATCGGGTTGATGCACTTCTGGAAATAGGCGTACGACAGCTTCTGCCCGGTGGCCCCCTCCGGGTTGCTCACGGTGGGCGGGTTGCCGATCGGATTGGAGCCCCCGCCCCCGCACCCGCTGAGCGCGAGGGCCGCAAGGCAGGGCACGGCCCGCAGCAAGGTCGAAAACGTCATGGGTTGGTGCATCCCGTGGCGATCCAGGCGGCAATCGCGTTGTAGCCCGCACTGCCAGGGGGCAGCAGCGGCGTGGTCTGCCCCGTGGCACCCGCCGGGTGCGGCGCGGTCGACGGGCGCGACAGCAACGGGTTCGCCGCGGCATTGCAGGTGTTGTTGATCATCGTCAGCGTGACGTTGAAGTCGCCCTCGGCATCGCCGGTGAGTACGTAGCGGTTGCCGCGGAAGTTGCCGCCCGGCGAGAGGCCAGCCTGGTGGCAGCTTGCGCAGGCGTTGTTGAGAATGGGGTAGACCTGTGCCTCGAAGGTCGCCACGCTGAGGCCGGTCAGGGTACGCACGCCGCTCGAGCCATTGAAGGGGTCGTTGTAGTACTGGCCGCCCAGGTCCATCCACTCGGCGAGCAGGCGCTTCTCGGCCGCGTTGAGCAGCGTGGCGTGATTGGGTGCCGTCCCCGGCGGATTGGGGTGCGCATCGCGCGCCGCCTGGCCCGCCAGCAACTGCTCGCCGAACAGGATCTCGGTGAGCCGGCTCTTGCGGGCGATGCCTGCGGTATTGGTCGAACTCGAGCTTGCGTTCACGAGCGGCGCGTCGCGCTCGAGCATCGGTATGCCGGCACGCAGCGTCGTGATCGGCACGCCGTTGGCGTCGAGTCGAGGGTCGCCGATCAGCAGCTCTTCGTACGAGACGAGCCGGCCGGTGCCGCTGACGGTGCCGCGCAGGTCGAGTCCGGCCGCATCGGCGTGGCAGTTGACGCAGGTGTTGGCGCCGCGGTCGCGCGTCCACAGCGGCTGGATGTGCTCCGGGTAGTTGATGACGCCGTTCACCGGCACGGCTGTCGCCAGGTCGTCCGCTGGGTTCGTGTTGCCGGTGTAGCGCACGAGGATGGTTTCGCGCGCCGTGATGCCGGTCTGCGTGGTGTCGGCCCACACATCGCTGTACGACATGTCGGCGAGCAGGTTCAGCACCGCCGGGTCGAGGCGCGTGCGGGTCGACGCCATCGTCTCGCCCGACAGGTGGGCACTGGCCATCGCGGGGCGCAGCGCGGCCGGCATCGTGTCGACGACGGCGCCGGAGTTCAGCGCACCGCCGCGGCGCGGACTGTGGCAGCCGTCGCAGGTGCGGCGCTCGCCCGGTCGCACCTGGATCCAGTTGGCGTGCGTCTGGAACGCGCGGCCCTTGCTGTCGACGATCGCGAGGGCCAGCGGAATGTCGGCAGGCACCTGCAGCTTGAACGAGCCGTCGGGCTCGATCGGTGCATAGCCCAGGATCTGCTGCTGCTCGAACTCGGTTTCACCGATCGCCGAACGCAGGCCCATCGTGCTCGATGGCGGCGGGATGGCCCGCGTGGCCCGCACGAACCGCGCGGGTGCGCAGTGGTAGGCGGCATCCGCCGGGTTCTTGATGCGCAGCAGGTCGGGCACCTGGGCGCGCGTGTCGCTCGCCTCGGTGGGCGTGGTCATCGCGATCGCCACGTTGCAGCCGTTCGGTCGATCGGCGGCCGTCATCATCTGCTCACCCATCCGGCCCAGGCCATCGGTGTCGTACACGCTGCGCACTTCGATCAGCGCGAGCCCCGCGGCGGCCAGCGTCGGGTCGACGTTGGTCGGGTCCGCGGCGTGCGGCTGCGTGCGAGCCTGCAAGGCCACCGGATCGGTGTACATGAAGCCCGGGGGCGGCGAGGCCACGTTCCGCCACGTCTGCTTGACGGGGTCGAACATGTAGATCGCGTAGTTGGGCGGCACGTTGTCCTGCACGGAATCGGCTGCGGCTTCGCTCATCGAGCGCTCCCGGTCCTGCAGACGCTCCCGCTCGGCGTCGGTGAGGTTGACGCACGGAATGACGACGCCGTCGCGCGACACCTCGCACGGCCGGTACGCGACGAGCACGCGGTTGGTGCCGTCCCACAGCGGATACGGTGTGGTCACGCGGCCGGCGAGCGACAGACCCCGCTCGTGGTTGAGCTGGTCCTGCGTCACCTGCATCTGCCCGCCCTGCGCCGGAATCGTGCGGTTGGCCGGCGTGTCTTCCTCGGAGTAGTTCTTGGCGTCGATGAACATCAACGCCCCGCCCTCGTCGGTGCCCGACAGCGGCATCAACGACGAGGCCAACTGGCCCGCATACGGCCCGTTCGGGTCCATGTCGCGCGGGTGCAGGAAGCTGTTGCCGGAACTGTGCGCGCCGTACAGCACGAACATGTCGGTGCCGTCGGGCTTGGTGCGGAAGATCGCGAAGCGGTTGCGGTCGCCCAGGTGCTCCCAACGCGAGAACAGGATGTCGCCGTTGGGGCGCACCACCGGGTTGCGATCGTGGCTCTGGTTGAACGAGATCTGCTGGATGTCGGTGCCGTCCGCCTTCATCGTGTGCAGGTTGAACACACGCTCGCGCTCGTACTCGTCGAGCGCGTAGTAGGTGCGGCCGAGCGCCTGGTCGATGCGCGACTTGGTCTGACGGTTCGACGAGAACACGAAACCACGCCCTGCCGGCAGATAGGCCGGGTCGACGTCGTCGTCTTGCGTCGAGTTGGTGAGCCGCCGGAAGGTCCCGCCGGACAGGCCCCCGGTCGTCATGTCGTATTCCCAGATGTTCCAGCGGCCCGTGCATGCCGGCTGGCCGTCGATGGTGGCCGTGTTCGACGTGGGGCAGCGCATCGAGAAGACGATCTTCTTGCCGTCGTAGGACACCTCGGGGTCGGACGCGTCGCCGCGGCCCTGCGTGAAGCGCGCGGTGATGTTGTGCTCGCGCGCGCTCGGCGACGAGCGCTCGCGGATGAACAGGTCGCCCCCGGCGGCACTCGGCGCGCCGTTGGTGGGGTTCATGTTCACCGTGCTCGGACGCATTGCATAGGCAATGGCGACGTCGCCCTCGACGGTGACGTTGTCAGAGCCGTCGCTGCCGCTGCCGCACGCCGCCAGGGTGGCAGCCACGGCCATCCCGGCGCAGGCAGGCGCCCAACGTGTCATTCGTGTTGTCATGTACCCCTCCTGTCGGAGCCCTCCCAGGCCCCTTGAACGTCATTGCCGGACAGCGTCTGGTGACAGCAACCCCGACGAGTAATGCAGCGTCCCTCCGGCATCTACGACGACCGCGTCGACGCCCGGGTGTGATTCGATGAGCCGCATGCCTTCTTCCACGCCGAGCACGAACACGCACTTCGACAGGCCTTCGCTGGTGAGCCCGTCGCCTGCGAGGATCGTGACGCTGCGCACTCCGCTCGGCGAGCGGCCGGTGCGCGGGTCGATCAAGTGATGGAAGCGCACGCCGTCGCGCTCGAAATAGCGTTCGTAGTCGCCAGACGTCGAAATCGAGACGTCTTCCAGCGGCAGCACCGCCACCACTTCGTTGGCGCGGCGCGGGTCGCGTATCGCAATCGTCCAGGGGCGGCCGCGGCGGTCGCCCATGACGTGGCTGTCACCGCCGGCGGACACCATCGCGTGCCGGATGCCGCGTGCCTTGAGCAATGCAATGCAGTTGTCGACGGCGTGCCCCTTGGCAAAACCGCCGAGGTCGATGCGCATGCCTTCGCGCCCGAAGCTCACGGTGCGGTGCGCGGTGTCGAGGTGCAGGTCGCGCCAGCCGATGGCCTGACGGGCCCGGGCGAGCGCGTCGTCGGTAGGGCCGCAGGCGTTGCGATAGTCGTAGAGGTGGCCGACGCTGGCATAGGTGATGTC
This sequence comes from uncultured Caldimonas sp., assembly GCF_946480305.1. The sequence goes on along the minus strand of NZ_CAMLJQ010000003.1, from coordinate 92,316 downwards.
GAAGGCGCCGTCCGACAGCTCGGAGTAGCGTTGCGCCTTGCACAGCAGCTCGAACATTTCGTCGCTCACCGCGACAGGCTCCCTGCCCGCCTCCCGGTTGATGCACGAGAGTTCCGAGTCCCGCTTGTAGGGGCTCATGGCGCGGTCGATGCGGTGCATCTCCGCCATCACGGCCTCCATGGCCTCTTCGGCGGCCGCCTTGTCGCCACACCACAGTTCGACGCGCACGGGCGTGCCCATGATGGCTTCCTGACGTGCATGCCAGGCTCCCGGCGCACCCATGCGCCGTTCCCGACGGAGGCCGGTCGTCGCCGCGGCGAGGTGCGTGAAGCCGATGGACATGCCCATTCCCAGGTTTGTGGAGGGCATACAGCGCAAGGCTCATGCCATGCGTGAATTCGTACCAGAAGGTGTCCGCAGTGCCGCGCCATCGGCGCGGGCGCGGTTTTTCAGAGGGAAACGGCCCTTCGGTGTGAGGGGATTTTCAGTGACGCCTACAGGCGACACAGGCCCTGGCTTTGCGCGCTTTGCATTTCATTCAGATACAAATGCTCCATTTGATGTTCAGCACGGGCCGCAAACCGTTTGCACTTAGTCACAACTTCGACCTCCCCTGTCGCCCGTCTTTGTAACCAACCCGATGGTTGCTCGCCCAAACGTGAAGAGCCAGCACCCTTCGCCGCGATCTGCGTGAGGGGGCGCGCATGAAAAACCAGCCTTCAGGTCCTCGCCGTTACGTTGTAATTATGAATTCATGATGCTAGTATCCATTCAACCCCTATCGCCGGAACCTGTCTAACACTGACCCCCTCTGAAATGACTTCCCTCGCCCCGGCTGACAGCCCCATTCGGATTGCATCGCTCCACGAGGAAGTCGCCTCCCGGTTGCGCACCTACATCTTTGAGCGCCGCTTCAAACCCGGCACGCGCATCGATGAGCTCTCGCTCGCGCAGGAATGGGGCATCAGCCGCACGCCAGTGCGCGAGGCATTGAAGGTGCTCGCCGTCGAAGGGCTGGTCACGCTGCAGCCGCGCCGCGGTTGTGTCGTGACCGAGGTGTCCGAAGACGATGCGGAGCGCCTGTTCCCGGTGATGGCGTTGCTGGAAGGACGCTGCGCCTTCGAAGCTGCGTTGCACGCCACCGATGAAGAGCTGAACGAACTGCAGCACCTGCACCAGAACCTGGAGCGGTACGCCGCCGCGCACGACGCGGACGGCTACTACCGAGCCAATCACGTGTTTCACAGCCGTGTGCAGGCCGTGGCGCGCAATCCGTGGTTGAGCCGTGCGACCGACCAGTTGCGGGTCTTCATCCGGTTGCTGCGCGGCCGGCAGCTCACCCATCCCGGGCGCATGGACGCGTCGATCACGGAGCACCGCGACCTCATCGACGCTCTCTGTGCGCGCGATGCCGCGCGTGCCCAGGAACTGATGCACAACCACCTGATGCAACAGCTCACCGCGCTCAAGGCCTTGCGGGCGAGCGAAGCAGCAGACTCGCGCGGTGTACCGAGTAGCCGCGTCGCCTGATCCACACCGCAGGAGCCGAGCATGTTCAGCCTTCCTCCCAACGGACCGCGCCTGGACATCAGCGCTCCACTGCGTTTCAGGAACCGCCCGGCCGCCAGCGATGCCCGGCGCATCCAGCGTGTCGCCGACAGTTGCCGGCGCCTGCTGTCCGAGCGCGGCGAAGCCAACAGCGTGGCCATCGCCTCGGATCTGCTGCGCGACCTGCTCGAGTTGCAACCGGAGCAGTCCCTGGCCTTCTTCGAGCTGCTGGACACGCAGTTCGGCCCGGAACCGGCACAGGTGCTGCAGGCCGCGCAGCGCTATGCCGAGACACCCACCGCGGAGCACCTGATCCGGCTCACGGCAGCCGCGGAGCCCCCACGCCAGGAACTGCTGCGTCGGCTGAACCGCGCACCGGGAGGCACCGCCGGCATCGTGGCCTTGCGTCGTTCGCTGCTCGGCTGGCTGAAAAAGCGGCCGGACCTGGCCGCGGTCGAGGCCGATTTCCAGCACCTGCTGTCGTCCTGGTTCAACGCCGGCTTTCTGCAGATGGAACAGGTCGACTGGCGCTCGTCGGCGGCGCTGCTGGAACGCATCATCGAGCACGAGGCCGTTCATGCCATCGACGGCTGGTCCGACCTGCGCCGTCGCCTGCAGCCCGACCGGCGCTGCTTCGCCTTCTTTCACCCGCAACTGCCTGGCGAGCCGCTGATCTTCGTCGAGGTGGCTCTCGTCCCCCAGATGCCTGCTGCCATCGGGCCGTTGATCGACCGCGCGGCCGAGCCGCTGTCCCCGCGCAGCTTCAAGGTGGCGACCTTCTATTCCATCAGCAACTGCCAGCCCGGCCTCAAGGGCGTCTCGCTCGGGAATTTCCTCATCAAGCAGGTGGCCCAGCACCTGCAGCGCGAGTTTCCGCAGTTGCGCACGTTCTGCACGCTGTCGCCCATCCCCGGCTTCACCGCCTGGCTGCGCGAACGCACCGACTGGCGCGGGCGCGACGATCTTCGTCCACGCCTGCGCGAGCGGCTCGTGCGGGCGGAGGCGCTGCTGCGCGAGCGCTTCGGCGCTGAACTCGATGGCCTGCCGGGCGATTTCGACCCGGTGGCGTCGACGCCCGAGCAGCGTGATGCGATCGAGTTGTTGGCCAACACGTATCTGGCGCACGAGTCCGTCACCTCGCGTGCAGACCCGGTGGCCCGCTTTCACCTCGGAAACGGCGCCCGCCTGGAGCGCATCAACTGGGCCGCGGACGTCAGCCGCAAGGGCTTGAAGCAGTCCCTCGGGCTGATGGTGAACTATCTCTACGACCTGACCGAGGTGGAGGACCGGCACGAGCGCTTCGTGCACGGTGAGGTCGTCAGCGCGAGACGCATCACCCAGCGGCTTTGACCGGCATTGGGCGTTGGTCGCGCTCATCGATCCCACAACAGACCAGCACAAGGAGACAAGTCATGCTTACACGTCGTCATGCCCTGCGCGCGCTGGCGCTCGCCCTGGCAGGTTTCGCATCGCTCATGGCGCTGCCTTCAGCCGCGCAGACCTGGCCGGCCAAGCCGATCACGATCATCGTGCCGTTTCCCGCCGGCGGCGGGACCGATGCCTTCGCGCGTCCACTCTCCGCCGCACTCACCAAGCAGCTCGGCATGCAGGTCGTGATCGAGAACAAAGGCGGCGCCGGCGGTACCGTGGGCGCCTCGCTGGCCTCACGTGCAGCGCCGGACGGCTACACCTTCTTCATGGGAGCGGTCCACCACGCCATTGCGCCGGCGATGTACCCCAAGCTGGACTACGACATCCTGGCCGACTTCACGCCGGTGGCGCTGATCTCGAACGTGCCGCAGGTGATCGTCGTGAACCCGAAGCTGGAGGTGACCAACCTGAAGCAACTGCTCGCCGAGGTGCAGTCGAAGCCAGGCAAGCTCAATTACGGGTCTGCCGGCAACGGCACGTCGCACCACCTCGCCGGCGAGCTGTTCAAGATGCAGACCAAGACCTTCATCACGCACATCCCGTACCGCGGCGCCGGCCCGGCCTTGCAGGATCTGATGGCGGGCCAGGTCGAAATGATGTTCGACGGCCTCGGTTCGTCGGCATCGCATATCAAGAGCGGCCGCATCCGCGCCGTGGCAGTGGCAGCGGCGCAGCGGGCGCCGGGCTTCCCTGACATCCCGACCACCGTCGAGGCGGGCGTGCCGAGCTACCAGGTCAGCACCTGGTACGGGCTGTGGGCGCCGAAGAACACGCCGAACGACGCCATCAACCGCATGACGGCAGAACTGCGCAAGGCTTTCGCGAGCCCCGAGATCAAGGCTGCGTGGACCGCGCTCGGCTCCGAGGTGCCGTCGATGTACGGGCCTGCGTTCGGCAAGTTCGTCGGCGAGGAAGTGAAGCGCTGGGCCGAGGTTGCCAAGGCCTCCGGCGCCAAGCTGGACTGACGCGCGAAAACGGCTGACCATGACGGGTCGGATCGACTTCCAGCGTGACCCGCATCACGACGGGATCGGCGTGCTGACGCTCGCCCACCCGGGCAAGCTCAACGCCATCTCCGTCGAGATGTGGCACCGGCTGCGCGAGTTGGCCTCGTCGTTCGACGCGATGTCCCCTTCACTGGGTGCTGTCATCGTGCGCGGCGATGGCGGCAACTTCGCCGCCGGCGCAGACATCGAGGAATTCCCTGCGTTCCGCTTCGATGTCGACCGTCTGCGCCACTATCACGAGCAGGTGATCGCACCCGCGTTGCATGCACTGCTGGCCACCGACGTGCCGCTCGTCGCGCAGATCGAAGGCGTCTGCGTCGGCGGCGGTCTCGAGATCGCCTGCTGCTGCGACCTGCGCGTGGCCGCGCCGACGGCCCGCTTCGGCGCGCCGATCGCCAAGCTCGGGTTTCCCATGGCGCCGGACGAACTCGCGGTGGTAGCGCGTGCCACGGGCAGGCTGAGCGCCGCGGAGCTGCTGCTGGAGGCCACCTTGCTCGGTGCGCCCACCGCGTTGCAGCGCGGGCTGCTGCACCGCCTTGCCGAGGACGCAGCCGCCGAGGCATACGCCACGGCCGGTCGCATCGCTGCCCTGCCCCATGAGGTGGCACGCGCCAACAAGCGCACGCTGCGTCAACTCGACCGAGGCGGACCGACGCCGGCCGAGCGGGACGCGCATTTTTTCTATGCCGACAGCGAGACACATCGCAGCGGCATCCTGGCCTTTCTTGCCCGGACCTCCCCAGACAGGACGCCCCCATGAACAACGCAAACCTCTTTTGCGCCTTGCAAGCCGCTTTCCGCGCGCAACCCGACAGCACCGCGATCGAGACCGACAACGGCCTCGCCTATACCTGGCGCGACCTCGACCGCGCGACGGCCATGCTGGCCAATCTGCTGAGATCGCTGCAATTGCCCGGTGGCAGCCGCGTCGCGGTGCAAGCCGACAAGTCGGTCGAGGCGCTGCTGCTCTACCTGGCCACCCTGCGCGCGGGCCTGGTGTATCTGCCGTTGAACACGGCATACCAGCGGGCGGAGCTCGAGTACTTCCTGCGCGACGCAGAACCTGCGGTGGTGGTGTGCGCGAGCCGCAACCTGCCCTGGGTGAACGAGCTGGCCGGCAAGGCCGGCGTCGCCCATGTCTACACGCTCGACGACGACCGCAGCGGCACGCTGCTGCAGCAGGCCGCGAAGATGAGCGACACGCACGAGGTCGTCCACCGCGCCCCGGACGACCTCGCGGCGATCCTCTACACCTCCGGCACCACCGGCCGCAGCAAAGGTGCCATGCTCACGCACGGGAACCTGCTGAGCAATGCACGCACCTTGCAGGCGTATTGGGACTGGCGGCCCGACGACGTGCTGATCCATGCACTGCCGATCTTCCACGTGCACGGGCTGTTCGTCGCCTCGCACGGCGCGTTGCTGAACGGCAGCAAGATGCTGTGGCTGTCGAAGTTCGACCCGGTCGCCGTGCTGGAGCGACTGCCGCGTGCCACCGTCTTCATGGGAGTGCCGACGCTCTACGTGCGGTTGCTGGCCGAGCCGGGGCTCACGCGCGAGGCCTGCGCGCGCATGCGCCTGTTCGTCTCGGGGTCGGCCCCGCTGCTGATCGAAACCTTCCGCGAATGGCAGACGCGCACCGGGCACACGCTGCTGGAGCGCTACGGCATGAGCGAGACCGTCATGCTGTCGTCCAACCCATGCCGCCCTCAGGACGGGCCGCGTGTCGGGGGAACGGTGGGCAAGCCGCTGCCCGGCGTGGGCATCCGCGTCGTCGCGGACGACGGGTCGAGCGTTCCGATCGGTGAGGTCGGCCACATCCAGGTCCACGGACCGAACGTGTTCAAGGGCTACTGGCGCATGCCTGAGAAGACGGCGGAGGAGTTCACCGCCGATGGCTGGTTCAAGACCGGCGACGTCGGCCGTTTCGACGAGCAGGGCTACCTGACGATCGTCGGGCGCAGCAAGGATCTGATCATCAGCGGCGGCTACAACGTCTACCCTGCCGAGATCGAGAGCCAGTTGAATGACGCCGACGGCGTGGCCGAGTCGGCCGTGGTGGGCGTGCCTCATGCCGACTTCGGTGAAGGCGTCATCGCCATCGTCGTGCCTCGACCCGGCGCCCGACTCGACGAGTCCACGCTGCTGGCGCGGCTCAAGCAGCAGATCGCCAACTACAAGGTGCCCAAGCGCATCTTTTTCCAGGATGAACTGCCCCGCAACGCAATGGGCAAGGTGCAGAAGAACGTGCTGCGGCATCAGCACGAAAAGCTGTTCCTCGGCTGAGCCGGTCGGGGCCCGCGGATCCACTCCGTCAGGCCCCTTGTCACATCCGGTGCTGCAAGTTCGTCTTGCTGTTGAAGCGCATTGCTTCGACCAACCAAGAGAGAGAACTCCATGAGCAAGCACGAACCTCGTCTCGACTATCACGCCCTCGCGCCCAAGGCCGCCAAGGCCCTCGGCACCTTGTCCTACCTCGCGGCCGGCAGCCTCGACCTGCGCCTGCGCGAACTGGTGAACCTGCGCGTCTCGCAGATCAACGGCTGCGCCTTCTGCATCGACATGCACTGGGCTGCGCTGATCAAGGACGGTGTCGATCCCCGCCATGTGAATGCAGTGGCAGGTTGGCGCGAAGCGCGCCGCTTCTTCAGCGAACGTGAGTGCGCTGCCCTCAATTGGGCGGAAGCGATCAACGCCGTGCCGCACCGCAGCCCGAGCGACGCCGACTTCGAGTTGATGCGACGCCATTTCAGCGATGGGGAGATCGCCGAACTCAGCTTTGCCATCGGCGCATTGCGCACCTGGAACATGCTGAACGCAAGCTTCCACACGCCCGTGCCGGACGAGCCCTATGTGGCGCATTGACGCGTGAATCGCCGCTCGCGTTCACTCGGCAAGACGTGGTGAATGCGACAAGCGAAAACGAGAACGGGCCCCAGGGGCCCGTTCTCGTTTGCTGGTTGGCGGAGACGAAGGGATTCGAACCCTTGATGCAGCTCATCACCGCATACTCCCTTAGCAGGGGAGCACCTTCGGCCTCTCGGTCACGTCTCCAACCGTGAAATCGGCGAAAGCGGCATTCTAAACCGGAAAACGCCGCGCTCGACGCAAAAAGTCAGGCAACAGTTTCCTGGTCGAGATCGAAGGCCTTGTGCAGCGAGCGCACGGCCAGCTCCATGTACTTCTCGTCGATCACGACGCTCGTCTTGATCTCGCTGGTCGTGATCATCTGGATGTTGATGCCCTCTTCGCTCAAGGCGCGGAACATCGTGGCCGCCACGCCGGCGTGCGAGCGCATGCCGATGCCGACGATCGAGACCTTGCAGATCTTCGTGTCGCCCACGAGCTTCTCGGCACCCAACGCCGGGATGACCTTGCTGTTGAGCAGATCGACCGTCTTCGCATAGTCGTTGCGATGGACCGTGAACGAGAAGTCGGTACGGCCGTCGTGGGAAACGTTCTGCAGGATCACGTCAACGTCGATGTTGGCGTCGGCCACGGCGCCCAGGATCTGGTAAGCAATGCCCGGCTTGTCGGGCACGCCCATCACGGTGATCTTGGCTTCGTCGCGGTTGAAGGCGATGCCAGAGACAACGGCTTGTTCCATTTTCTCGTCTTCCTCAAAGGTGATCAGCGTTCCCGATTTGGCTTCTTCGTCGATCGGGATGTCCCAGGGCGTGAAGCTGGAGAGCACGCGCAGCGGCACGCGGTACTTGCCCGCGAACTCCACCGAGCGGATCTGCAGCACCTTGGAACCGAGGCTCGCCATCTCGAGCATCTCTTCGAAGCTGATGGTGTGCAGGCGACGCGCCTCGGGCACGATGCGCGGATCGGTCGTGTAGACGCCGTCGACGTCGGTGTAGATGAGGCACTCGTCGGCCTTCATCGCGGCGGCCACTGCCACCGCCGAGGTATCGGAACCACCGCGACCGAGCGTGGTGATGTTGCCTGCGCCGTCGATGCCCTGGAAGCCGGTGATGATGACCACCTTGCCGGCCGCCAGGTCGGCACGCACCTTGACGTCATCGATGCTTTCGATGCGCGCCTTCGTGTAGGCCGAGTCGGTCTTGATCGGCACTTGCCAGCCGGCGTAGCTGACCGCCTGCATGCCTTCTGCCTGCAAGGCGATCGACAGCAGGCCGACCGACACCTGCTCGCCAGTGGAGGCGATCATGTCGAGTTCGCGCGCATATTCGGCGGTGTGCGTGGCAGGCGCGAGCTCTTTCGCAAGGCCGAGCAGGCGGTTGGTTTCGCCGCTCATGGCGGACGGCACCACCACCATCTGGTGGCCGGCCCGCGCCCATTTGGCGACACGCTTGGCGACGTTGCGGATGCGCTCGGTCGAGCCCATCGAGGTGCCGCCGTACTTGTGAACGATCAGTGCCATCGAAGTCCGGTACTGGAGTTGGGTGCGCGGTGGTTAAACAGGGGGGTCGCGCCGCGGTCGCGAACCGGCGATTGTATCCTGCTGCATCGCAGCAAAGTCAGCGCGCGGCGCCACGGTGCAACGCCGCGGCCTCGCCAGCCCTCCGCGGCATGCCTGCACACACGCCTTGCGGCTGGCGTGCTCAGCCGCAAGAAGCGGACGGCTCCCAGCGCAAGTTCACCTGCGGCTCGCCTTGCGGAGCCAGCACACGGGCATCGACGCCGAGGCCCGGCACGAAGACCAACCGCTCGCCTGCGAACAGCAGCGGGCCTTGCCGCGCCCATGCGGGCACAGCAGCCTCCTGGAACTGCTTCTTCAGGCTGCGCGGGGGGCGACGCGGCCCGCTTTGGAACTGCTCCCCACCCGAACGCTCCGCGAGGCGGAGTTCGCGCAGCAGCGCCAGCGGAACGCCGCCCGAGATGCAGCGCTCGACCTGCAGCACCCCACCCCATCCGTCGAGACGGTAGCGGCCTGCGCGCTTGACCGACAGCCACGTCGCACGCTCGCCGGGCGGCTGCGCCGCGGACACCGGCGCGCAACTCAGCACGCCACGGTAGCTGCGCAGTGTGCCGGCGGGCAATGACCACTCGGCCGCCCGCGCCTGCGGCAGCTCCGCCCAAAGGCGGTCGACCCAGCTCGCGGGCATGGGCTCGCCCGCCGCCTCCCAGTACCACGCGCGCAGGAGGTTGCGGCCGCGGGGCGCCCCGAGCGCGAGCAGTGCAGAAATCTTCAGGCCACCGGAAGTGGCCACAGCGGCCATGTCGAGCAGCGCGAGCTCGCGCAGGCAGGCACTTGCCTCCCTCGCCCACGCGCCTGCGTCCGCCAGGGCCGCTTCGGCTTGCGGAAAGGCGGCGGTCAACGCCGGCCAGACGCTGAGCCGCAAGCGGTTGCGGGCATAGCGCTCGTCGTTGTTGCTGTCGTCGTCGATGTACCGCAGCCGATGCCGGCGCACGTACGCTTCGACGGCCTCCCGGGGGTGCTCCAACCAGGGGCGCATCCATGTGATGCCGTCGCGCACCGCCGCCGCCGGCATGCCGGCCAGTCCGGCCACCCCTGCACCGCGCAAGGCTTGCAGCAGAAAGGTCTCGGCCTGATCGCGTCGGTGATGCGCCAGCAGCACGACCGTTGCACCGTGCGCGATCGCCATGTCACGCAGCGCGCGGTAGCGCGCTTTGCGCGCCGCGGCCTCGACGCTGTCTCCCTTGCGAGGGGTCAATGCCAGGTGCGCCTGTACGAGCTCGACCGGCCAGCCCTTGCGCTGCCAGGCGGCGCACTGCCGCTGGCAGTGGGCCAGCCATTCGTCCGCGTTGGCTTGCAAGCCATGGTGCACGTGCAAGGCCAGCACACGCACGCCTTCGTCGTGCGCCGCCTTGGCCGTGGCATGGAGGAGCGCCGTGGAATCTCGCCCGCCGCTGTAGGCCACCGCCACCACAGGGCGCGCGGCCGCCAGCGCAACGTTCATCCGCGCTCTTTGGTGTCGGTGTAGCGACCGTAGCTCTGCAGGCGCTCGTAGCGCTTCTGCAGCAGCTCCTTGGGCCGCAGATCGGCCACCTGACGCAACGCATCGTTCAGGGCGCGCTTGAGATAGGCAGCCATCTGCTTGTGGTCACGATGCGCACCACCGACGGGCTCGTTGACGATCTTGTCGACCAGGCCCAGCGCCTTCAAGCGGTGCGCGGTGATGCCCAGCGCCTCGGCCGCGTCGGAAGCGCGGTCAGCGGTCTTCCAGAGGATGGACGCACAGCCTTCCGGCGAGATGACCGAATACACCGAGTACTGCAGCATCAGCACCTGGTCCGCCACACTGATCGCAAGGGCGCCACCAGAGCCGCCCTCCCCGATGATGGTGGTGATGATGGGGACTTCGAGCTGGGCCATCTCGAAGATGTTGCGGCCGATCGCTTCGGACTGGCCGCGTTCTTCGGCCCCGATGCCCGGATAGGCTCCCGGCGTGTCGACGAAGGTGAACACCGGCAGGCCGAATTTCTCGGCGAGCTTCATCAGGCGCAGCGCCTTGCGGTAGCCCTCGGGGCGCGACATGCCGAAGTTGCGCGCGGCACGCTCCTTGGTATCGCGACCCTTCTGATGCCCGAGCACCATGCACGCCTGCCCATTGAAGCGGGCCAGGCCGCCGACGATGGACTGGTCGTCCGAGAAGTGCCGGTCGCCGTGCAGCTCCTGGAACTCGGTGAAGATCTCGTTGATGTAATCCAGCGTGTAGGGGCGCTGCGGGTGGCGCGCAATCTGCGTCACCTGCCACGGCGTCAGGCTGGAGTAGATGTCTTTCGTGAGCTGCTGGCTCTTCTTGCCGAGCCGGTCGATCTCTTCGGAGATATCGACGGCCGATTCGGTTTGAACGTAACGCAGCTCGTCGATCTTGGTTTCAAGTTCGGCAATGGGTTGCTCGAACTCGAGAAAGTGTCGTTTGCTCATCCCAAGTCATCCGTCAGTTGAGTCACGCGCCTCGGAGAATTGTTGTCAATATTCCACCGGCAGGGGGTCGAGGCTGCGCCAAATGTACCACGTGGCAACAGAGCGAAACGGAGCCCACGCCTCACCCACTTCCCGGGCTTCCGCTCTTGAAACGGGCTCGCCGCTGAAGTAATTGAGGCTGATGCCCTTGAGCAGCCCGAGGTCGTCGAGCGGCAGCACGTTCGGCCGCATCAGGTGGAAGATCAGGAACATCTCCGCCGTCCAGCGGCCGATGCCGCGGATGGCCACCAGTTCCTCGATGATCGCCTCGTCGTCCATCAACGACCATTGCCGCACGTGCACGGCCCCCGTGTCGAAGTGGCTGGCGAGGTCCCGCAGGTATTCCACCTTGCGTGCAGAAAGCCCTGCTGCGCGCAGATCGTCGGTTGCCAGCTCCAGCACCTGAGCCGGAGGAATGCGTGTGGACGGTCCGGTGACGAGCGCGGCAAAGCGATCCCACACGGCTTGCGCAGCCTTGACCGAGATCTGCTGACCGACGATGGAACGCGCCAGCGTGGTGAACGCGTCGCCACGGCTCTGCAGCCGCGCCTCGCCGAACTGCGGGATCAGCTTGCGCATCACGCGGTCGCGCTTCGACAGATGCTTGCACGCATCGTCCCAGTACTCGGGTGTGACGGACTTCGGCATCGCTCGCGGCGGTTTCAGGCCTTGACCCAGGTCGTGCCCTGCGGGGTGTCCTGCAGCACGATGCCCTGTTCAGCCAGTGCCTCGCGGATGCGATCGGCCTCGGCATAGTTCTTCGCCTTCTTGGCGGCCGCACGTGCATCGATCTGCGCCTGGATGGCCGCCTCGTCGAGCCCGGTGTGCTTGCCTTGAAGGTACTCTCGCGGCGCCCCTTGCAGCAGGCCGAGCGTGCCGCCCAGCGCCTTCAGGAGCCCGGCCACCTCGGCGGACCGCGTGCGGTTCACCTCGGAAGCCAGCTCGAACAGCACCGCCACCGCCTCGGCCGTATTGAAATCGTCGTTCATCGCGGCACGGAAGCGCGCGGCATGGGGCTCGGTCCAGTCGATGGTGACGGCCGCGGGCGATACGGCATCGAGCGCGGTATAGAGCCGCCGCAACGAATGCTTCGCATCCTCCAGGTGTGCGTCGCTGTAGTTGAACTGGCTGCGGTAGTGCGTGCGCAGCATGAAAAAGCGCAGCGTCTGCCCGTCGTAGCTCTTCAGCACGTCGCGGATGGTGAAGAAGTTGCCGAGCGACTTCGACATCTTCTCGTTGTCGACGTTGACGAACCCGTTGTGCATCCACACGTTCACGAACGGCTTGCCGGTCGCGCCTTCACTCTGCGCGATCTCGTTCTCGTGGTGAGGGAACTGAAGGTCCATGCCGCCGCCGTGGATGTCGAAGTGCTCGCCGAGCAAGGCGCAGCTCATCGCGGAGCACTCGATGTGCCAGCCAGGACGGCCCTTGCCGAACGGCGCATCCCACTTGGCATCGCCGGGCTCGCTTTCCTTCGCGGCCTTCCAGAGCACGAAGTCGAGCGGGTCGTCCTTGCCCTCGGACACCGCAACCCGCTCACCGGCACGCAACTGGTCGAGCGATTTGCCGGAAAGCTTGCCGTAACCCGGGAAACGCCGCACCGCAAAGTTCACGTCGCCCCCAGGTGTGCGATAGGCAAGCCCCTTGTCCTCGAGCGTGCCGATGAGGCTCACCATCTGCGGCACGTACTCGGTGGCACGCGGCTCATGCGTCGGGGGTTCGATGCCCAGCGCACCGATGTCCTCGTGCATCGCCTGCGCCATCTCTTCGGTGAGCTGGCGAATCGTGATGCCGCGCTCGAGCGCACGCCGGATGATCTTGTCGTCGATGTCCGTGATGTTGCGCACGTAAGTGACGCGGTAGCCGCACACCCTGAGCCAGCGTTGCACCACGTCGAAAGCCATCATCATCCGCGCGTGCCCGATGTGGCAGTAGTCGTAGATCGTCATCCCGCACACGTACATGCGCACGTGGTTGGGCTCGATCGGTGCGAACGGCTCCTGGCGTCGGGTGAGGGAGTTGTAGATGGACAGCGTCATGAGCTTGTGCTGCGAAGCGAATCGCCGGGCGTCGATCAGGTGGGGTCAGCAAGCCGGTGGCCGGGCACCCAAACCAAGGCCGCAACGGCGGGGCACGAACGGTCGAAGGGATTTCAACACGGCGCCAAGCCTCGGATGATGCGGGTTTGCAGGGATCGCTGCAGGGGGCACAGTAGAATCGCGCGAGTATAGCCGCAGCGTTGCAAGAGATTGTTCATGCACCTTGGATCCCTGATGCGTCGCGGGCTGCCCTGCCTGGTACTGGCTTGCGCCGCGCACCTTCCCGCCCGGGCCGACGATGCTCGCGAGGTTCATGCGTTGCTGCAGGCCGGCAAGACCGCCGAGGCGATGTTGAAGGTCGAACAGGCCCTGACGCGCCAGCCGAACAGCGTGCAACTGCGCTTCCTGAAAGGCGTGGTGCTGACAGAGCAGAAGAAGACTCCCGAGGCGGTCGCGCAGTTCAGCCAGCTGATCCAGGACCACCCCACCCTGCCCGAGCCTTACAACAACCTCGCTGTGCTCTACAGCGAGCTCGGGCAGTACGACAAGGCCCGGATCGCACTTGAGATGGCGGTGCGCGCCAACCCTGGTTACGCGGCCGCATACGAGAACCTTGGCGACGTGTATGCCAAGCTGGCAGGCGAGGCCTACTCGAAGGCGTTGCAGAGCGATGCCAGCAACAAGGCGCTTCCACCAAAGCTCGCGCTGATCCGCGAACTGCTCGCGGCCCCACCGGCCCGTTGACACCCCTTTCGCGCCTTTTTTGCTCGGGACCCTCCGCTGCCGATGCACGGAACCCGCATGACGGCACGAGCGCCGGGAAGGTGGACAATGTGCGCTCTTTCACGAAGGAGTGATCGGATGACGATGAAGATGTGGGCCGCCCTTGCGGGCTTGGCGATCACTGCAGGGACTGCTGTCAGCGTGCACGCGCAGACCGTGCGGATGAGCACCTCGATGGGCGAAATCGTGTTGCAGCTCGACGCCACGAAGGCCCCCAAGTCGGTGGAGAACTTCGTCCAGTACGCGCGAGACGGCCACTACGATGGCACGGTCTTTCACCGCGTCATCGACGGCTTCATGATCCAGGGCGGCGGCTTCACCCCCGACATGACGCAGAAGCCGACGCGAGGCCCGATCCCGCTCGAAAGCCGCAACGGCCTGACGAACCAGCGCGGCACCATTGCGATGGCCCGCACGATGGACCCCAACTCCGCCACCGCGCAGTTCTTCATCAACGTCAAGGACAATGCCTTCCTCGACTCGGCGAACTCCCGCGATGGCAACGGCTATGCCGTATTCGGCAAGGTCGTCTCGGGCATGGAAGTCGTCGACAAGATCAAGAGCGTGCCCACCGTCAGCAAGGGCATGCACCAGAACGTGCCGGCAGAGCCGGTTGTCATCAAGAAGGTTACTGTGGAGAAATGAACATGGCCGTTGAACTGCATACCACTCATGGCGTCATCAAGATCGAACTCGACGCCGACAAGGCCCCGAAGTCCGTCGAGAACTTTCTGTCGTACGTCCGCAAGGGTCACTACGACAACACCGTCTTCCACCGCGTCATCGACGGTTTCATGATCCAGGGCGGCGGCTTCGAGCCGGGCATGAACCAGAAGCCGACCGACGAGCCGATCCAGAACGAGGCGAACAACGGCCTCAAGAACGCCCGCTACACCGTGGCGATGGCCCGCACGTCCGCCCCTCACTCTGCCACCGCTCAGTTCTTCATCAATGTGGCCGACAACGATTTCCTGAACTTCAAGTCCGAAAGCTCGCAGGGCTGGGGCTATGCCGTGTTCGGCAAGGTCGTCGAAGGCACCGAGGTGGTCGACAAGATCAAGGGCGTGAAGACCGGCCGCAAGGGCTTCCATGACGACGTGCCGCTCGAAGACGTGGTCATCAACAAGGCCGTCGAAGCCTGAGTGTGGTGACGATGGGGCACGCCACGAAAGGGCCGGGCGTGCCCGTCATGCCCACGCCGTACGAGCTCGTCGCTCCGCACGACTGGCAGTGCGTCGACCTGCTGTCCGACCTGCATCTGCGGCCGGGCCTGCGGCACACCTTCGACGCCTTTCGCTCCCATTTGCTGCACACGCCGGCGCAGGCCGTGCTGCTGCTCGGGGACATCTTCGAAGCGTGGGTCGGCGACGATGCGGCGGACGAAGGCTTTGAACAAGCGTGTGCCGAGGTGCTGCGTGAATCAGCCCGGTCCCGCTGGGTGGGCTTCATGCACGGCAACCGGGATTTCCTCGTCGGCGAGCGCTTCCTGCAGGGTTGCGGGATGCATGCACTGCCCGACCCCACCGTGCTGACGTTCGCCGGGCAGCGGCTGCTGCTCGTGCACGGCGACTCGCTGTGCCTGGACGACCCGGACTACCAGCGCTTCCGGGCCCAGGTCCGCACCGAAGCCTGGGCCACCCAGTTCCTTGCGCAGCCGCTGCCGGCGCGCAGGCAGATCGCGGCACAGTTGCGAGCGGCGAGCGAAGAACGCAAGCGCGCGCGGGGCATCGAGTCGTACGGCGATATCGACACGGCCGTCGCGTTGTCATGGTTGGCAGCCGCCGACTGCAGGACGCTGATCCACGGGCACACGCATCGGCCGGACAGCCACACCCTGGCGCCCGGCATCGTGCGCCACGTCCTGAGCGACTGGGATCTGGACGCCGACCACGACGACGAGCCGCGCGCACAGCTGCTGCGGCTCACGTCCACCGGCATGCAACGCCTCCCTCCTGCCTGACCCATTTCATGTGGAACTGGCTGTCACGCTGGCAGCGCGCACGAGAAGAGCAGCTGCTGCGCAAGCATGAGATTCCGCTGGAGCTGTGGAACGCTGTGCTGGCGCGCTACCCGTTCCTCGCGCGGCGCCCAGCCGAAGACCTGGCCGAACTGCGCCGACTGAGCACGCTGTTTCTCCGGCGCAAGGAATTCACCGGTGCACGCGGCTTCGTCATCACCGACGAAGTGGCCGTCGCCGTCGCCGCGCAGGCTTGCCTGCCCGTGCTGAGGCTCGGACTCTCCCTGTACGACGGCTTCGTCGGCATCGTGTTGCACGACGATCAGGTGGTCGCTCGCCGCGAAGTGACCGACGAAATCGGCGTGGTGCACCACTATGACGAGGTGCTGGCAGGCGAAGCGATGGAAGGTGGCCCGGTGACGCTCTCCTGGCACGACGTGCAACACGCCGGCGTATCGGCCGAACTGGGCTACAACGTCGTGATTCACGAGTTCGTCCACAAGATCGACATGCTCGACGGAGCGCCGGACGGCGTCCCCCCATTGCCCGACCTGGCCCGTCGCGAGGCATGGATCGCGGCCATCGACCCCGAGTACGACCGCTTTTGCGCAGAGGTCGACGCAGGGCGCGAGACCTTTCTCGATCCGTACGGCGCGGAGGCGATCGACGAATTCTTCGCCGTGGCGGCCGAAGCATTTTTCGTCGCGCCCCATGACTTCCGCCTGGCGCACCCGCGCCTGCACACCCTTTTTCGCGACTACTTCCTGCAGGACCCCGCCATCGTCACTCGATGAAGGCGTGAAAAAGGGCCCCGAAGGGCCCTCTCGCAGCGAACGGGGATCGCTCACTCTGTGGTCGCCGGCTCCGCCTTGGGCTTGTCGCTGCGGCGACTGGGCTGGATGTCGAGCACGACCTCGTCCTTGTCGTCCAGGTCCACCGTCAGGCGGCCACCGTCGACCAACTGGCCGAACAGCAACTCGTCCGCCAGCGCACGCCGGATCGTGTCCTGGATCAGGCGCTGCATCGGGCGAGCGCCCATCAGCGGGTCGAAGCCCTTCTTCGCCAGGTTCTTGCGCAGCGCATCGGTGAAGGTCACCTCCACCTTCTTCTCGGCCAGCTGGCTCTCGAGTTGCAGCAGGAACTTGTCGACCACCCGCAGGATGATCTCCTCGTCCAGCGAACGGAAGCTGACGATGGCGTCCAGCCGGTTGCGGAACTCAGGTGTGAACAGCCGCTTGATGTCGGCCATCTCGTCGCCCTGCTCCCGGTTGTTCGTGAAGCCGATCACCGCCTTCTGCATCGTCTCGGCCCCCGCATTCGTCGTCATGATGATGATGACGTTGCGGAAGTCGGCCTTGCGTCCGTTGTTGTCGGTCAGCGTACCGTGGTCCATCACCTGCAGCAGCACGTTGAAGACGTCCGGGTGCGCCTTCTCGATCTCGTCGAGCAGCAGCACCGCATGGGGCTTCTTCGTCACCGCCTCGGTCAGCAACCCGCCTTGATCGAAGCCCACATAACCCGGAGGCGCACCGATCAGCCGGCTCACCGCGTGGCGCTCCATGTACTCCGACATGTCGAAGCGGATCAACTCGATGCCGAGGATGTACGCCAACTGCTTGGCAACCTCGGTCTTGCCGACGCCGGTGGGGCCGCTGAACAGGAACGAGCCGATCGGCTTGTCCGGCTTGCCGAGCCCTGAGCGGGCCATCTTGATCGCGGCAGCAAGGGCCTCGATGGCGGCGTCCTGGCCGAACACCACGCTCTTCAGGTCGCGATCGAGATTCTTCAGCTTCGAGCGGTCGTCATTGCTGACGCTGGCAGGCGGAATCCTGGCAATCTTCGCCACGATTTCTTCCACTTCTGCACGGGTGATCGTCTTCTTCTGCTTGCTCTTGGGCAGGATCCGCTGGGCGGCGCCCGCTTCGTCGATCACGTCGATCGCCTTGTCCGGCAGGTGGCGGTCGTTGATGAACTTGGCGGAAAGCTCAGCGGCTGCCTGCAACGCGTTCAGCGCGTACTTCACGCTGTGATGCTCCTCGAAGCGCGACTTCAGCCCCTTGAGGATCTCGATCGTCTGCTCGACCGATGGCTCGACCACATCGATCTTCTGGAAACGCCGCGACAGCGCCGCGTCCTTTTCGAAGATGCCGCGGTACTCGGTGAAAGTCGTCGCGCCGATGCACTTGAGGTTGCCCGAGCTGAGCGCGGGCTTCAACAGGTTGCTGGCGTCCAGCGTTCCGCCAGAAGCGGCGCCTGCCCCGATCAGCGTGTGGATCTCGTCGATGAACAGCACCGCGTTCGGCTGATCCTTGAGCGCCTTGAGCACGCCCTTCAGACGTTGCTCGAAGTCACCACGGTACTTGGTGCCCGCCAGCAACGCACCCATGTCCAACGCGTAGACGGTGGAATCGGCCAGCACCTCGGGCACGTCGCCTTCGGTGATGCGCCAGGCCAGGCCCTCGGCGATCGCCGTCTTGCCGACGCCCGCCTCGCCCACCAGCAAGGGGTTGTTCTTGCGCCTGCGGCACAGCACCTGGATGACGCGTTCCACTTCGAGCTCGCGCCCGATCAGCGGATCGATGCGGCCTTCGCGCGCCGACTGGTTCAGGTTCTGCGTGAACTGCTCCAGCGGAGAGCCCTTGCCTTCGCCCTCTTCCTTCTCGGCCTCCGGCCCGCTGCCTTCACTCGGCTTGGCCGGCTCCGGCGGGTCGGACTTCTTGATGCCGTGGGCGATGTAGTTCACGACGTCCAGGCGCGTCACGCCCTGCTGGTGCAGGTAGTAGACAGCGTGGGAATCCTTCTCGCCGAAGATGGCCACCAGCACATTGGCGCCGGTGACTTCCTTCTTGCCGCTACCGGTCGACTGCACGTGCATGATCGCGCGCTGGATCACCCGCTGGAAGCCCAGCGTGGGTTGCGTGTCGACCTCGTCCGTGCCGCCCACGGTGGGCGTGTTTTCCTTGATGAAATGCGTCAGGCTCTTGCGCAGATCGTCGATGTTGGCCGAGCATGCCCGAAGCACCTCGGCCGCCGACGGGTTGTCGAGCAGAGCCAGCAGCAGGTGCTCCACGGTGATGAACTCGTGGCGCTGCTGGCGCGCCTCGACGAACGCCATGTGCAGGCTGACTTCAAGTTCCTGGGCAATCATGCGGCCTCCATAATGCACTGCAAAGGATGCCCCGCGCGGCGCGCGGCGGCAAGCACCATTTCCACTTTTGTGGCGGCGACGTCTTTCGTGTAGACGCCACAGACGCCGCGGCCCTCGTGGTGGATCTTGAGCATGATGTGGGTGGCAGTCTCGAGATCCCTATGGAAAAACTGCTGCAACACCATCACCACGAACTCCATCGGCGTGTAGTCGTCGTTCAGCATCACCACCTGGTACAGCCGGGGTGGCTCCACCTTCGATGACTGCCTTTCAGCAATGACAGTTCCCTCTCCCTGGTCAGGCAGCGATGGCTGGCCAGGCGGCGGGGGCAACTTCGGGGTGTCACTGGGCATGAATCGATTCTATCGAGTTGAACCTTCGGGCATTGGTGCCTGTTTGATTGGCAGCCTGCTCATAAAGGTCAAGCTGCGAATATGAACAGGCCCCGTCACCAACGCTCACGAGCAAGGTTGTTTCCGTCCTTGACAGTGCACACCCTGGCGCCGAGAATTTTTGGCGGAATAGGAGCACTACCCGGGGAGGAAGCAATGGGTATTGGTATTGTGAAATGGTTCAATGATGCAAAAGGTTTTGGCTTCATTGAACCCGAAGAAGGTGGCGAAGATGTCTTCGCTCATTTCTCCGCCATCCAGATGGATGGCTTCAGGACGTTGAAGCAAGGTTCCAAGGTCACTTTCGATCTGGTCCAGGGCCCAAAGGGCAAGTTGGCACAAAATATCCAGCTGCTCGAACCCCGTGCACCGCGCGGGGAACGGGCCGCCCGGCCACCTGCAACTCCGGAGCAACCCGGAAGCGCGGTGTACGCCGACTGACTTTCAATATGTGCAGTGTGCTGCGATCTTCAAGATCGCAGCCATGAAAAAAGCCCGCTGACGCGGGCTTTTTCTACTGGGCGTTCAAAACGCTCGGTTTACATGTGATCGATCATCACCTGGCCAAAGCCAGAGCAGCTCACCTGCGTCGCGCCATCCAGCAGTCGCGCGAAGTCATAGGTGACCTTCTTGCTCAGGATCGCCTTTTCCATCGAGCTGATGATCAGGTCGGCAGCTTCCGTCCAGCCCATGTGGCGCAGCATCATTTCGGCAGACAGGATCTCGGAGCCAGGGTTCACGTAGTCCTTGCCGGCGTACTTCGGTGCCGTGCCGTGGGTGGCCTCGAACATCGCCACCGAGTCGGACAGGTTGGCGCCCGGAGCGATGCCGATGCCGCCGACTTGTGCGGCCAAGGCGTCGGAAATGTAGTCACCGTTGAGGTTCAGCGTGGCGATCACCGAATATTCGGCCGGGCGCAGAAGGATCTGCTGCAGGAAGGCGTCGGCAATCGCGTCCTTGATGACGATTTCCTTGCCGCTCTTCGGGTTCTTGAACTTGCACCACGGGCCGCCGTCGATCGGCTCGGCGCTGAACTCCTTCTGGGCCAGGGCGTAGCCCCAGTCGCGGAAGCCGCCCTCGGTGAACTTCATGATGTTGCCCTTGTGCACCAGCGTCACCGAGGGCTTGTCGTTGTCGATCGCGTACTGGATGGCCTTGCGCACCAGGCGCTCGGTACCCTCCTTCGAGACCGGCTTGACGCCGATGCCGGAGGTCTCCGGGAAGCGGATCTTCTTGACGCCGAACTCTTCCTGAAGGAACTTGATCAGCTTCTTGGCCTTGTCGCTCTGCGCCTCGAACTCGATGCCGGCGTAGATGTCTTCCGAGTTCTCGCGGAAGATGACCATGTCGGTCTTCTCGGGCTCCTTCACCGGAGAAGGCACGCCCTTGAAGTAGCGCACCGGGCGCAGGCAGACGTAGAGGTCCAGTTCCTGGCGCAGCGCCACGTTCAGCGAACGGATGCCGCCGCCGACCGGCGTGGTCAGCGGGCCCTTGATGGACACCACGTAGTCCTTCAGCACCTGCAGGGTTTCCTCGGGCAGCCACACGTCCGGACCGTAGACCTTGGTCGACTTTTCGCCGGCGTAGATCTCCATCCAGTGGATCTTGCGCTTGCCGCCGTAGGACTTGGCCACCGCCGCGTCGACCACCTTGATCATCACGGGTGTGATGTCGAAACCGGTGCCGTCACCCTCGATGTAGGGAATGATGGGCTGGTCGGGAACGTTGAGCGAGAAGTCCTGGTTGACCGTGATCTTCTGGCCGCCCTCGGGCACCTTGATGTGCTGGTACATGTGAGAAAGCTCCGCGCGAACGGGTTGGGGGAATTGTTTTAGACCGTCGATTCTAAGTCAGCGAGCCTGTCAGCTGGCTTGCGCTGCACCCCTTGGCGGCAGGGGCATCGGCTCTTGTCAGCACAACGCGGCCCCGTGGCTTGTCCACAGGCCGTGCCCGATCGCCCAGACCGACGCACCCGCCAGCGCAACGCCGGCCAGCCGCACGGCCCACGCGCCGGAGCCGGCCTGGGGCGAAGCCCGCCACCGACGCCACAGCACCGGGCCGAAGTGCAAGCTGACGGCAGAGCCGGCCGCGAAAGCCGCCATCACTGCCCCACCTTCCCAGGCAGTCGACGCCAACGCGGCAACGACCAGCGCGGAATAGAGCAATCCACAGGGCAGCAACGCCCACAGCGCCCCGGCCACGGCGGGCCAACGGCGCTCGTCGAGAGACAAGGTGCCATGGCGCAGCGTCTGCCACACGCGGCGGGCCCCCTGATCGAGCCAGCGCGGCTGGCGGCCCAGCCACACGAGCGCCAGCCCGAACGCGATGACGGCGAGGTGAAACATGGCCCAGAAGGGCTTCAGCAGCGTCGTCTGTGCGGCACTCCATTGCAGCACCTGGACGGACGATGCGATGACGGCTCCCAGCACCGAGTAGCCCACCAGGCGTCCGGCCTGGAAGCTCCACAGGCGGCGCTGGGTGCAGCCGATGCCGGCCGTGGCGGCCCCGCACATCGCGACGCAGTGCGGCCCGCCGGCAAAGCCCATCAACAGCGCGGTAACGACCAGACTCGACAGCATCAGATGATCTTGGAGAAGCGCTCGCGGCTGCGGTCTGCCTGCAGGTAGCGATCGAACACCATCGCGACGCCGCGCACGAAGTACCAGCCCGTGGGCGTGACGCGGACACCGTCGGGCTCCACCGTCACCAGGCCCTGCTCGGCCAACCCCTGCAACTGCTCCAGCTCCGCCGCGAAGTAGCGCCGGAAGTCCACCAGGTGCGACAGCTCGATCGACTCGAACACCACGTGCCCCTGGCACATCAGGGCCATGATCACCGCCCTGCGCACCAGATCGTCGCGCGTCAACGCCAGCCCACGCACCACCGGCAGTTGCCCTTGGCGCAAGGCGTCGTAGTACTCGGGAAGCGTCTTGGCGTTCTGGCTGTAGGTGGCCCCGACCCGGCCGATGGCCGACACGCCCAGCCCCAGCAGGTCGCAGTCGGGCTGGGTGCTGTAGCCCTGGAAGTTGCGGTGCAGGCGCCCCTGCCGCTTGGCTGCCGCCAGCGAGTCGGAATGGAGCGCGAAATGGTCCATGCCGATGTAGTCGTACCCGTGCGCGAGGAAGGTGGAGATCGCGCTCGACAGCATCGCGATCTTGTCCCGCGCAGCAGGCAGGTCCGCGGCGTCGATGCGACGCTGCGGCTTGAATCGCTGCGGCAGGTGCGCGTATGCATACAGCGCGATCCGATCGGGACGCAGGTCGCTCATCTGCTGGAGCGTGCGCGCGAAAGTGGCCGGGGTTTGCTTTGGCAGACCGTAGATCAGATCGGCATTGATCGAGTCGAAGCCGAGCGAGCGAGCCGCCTGCATCAGCTCCGCCACGCTCTCATACGGCTGCACGCGATGCACGGCTTTCTGCACGTCCGGATCGAAATCCTGGACCCCGAAGCTCAGTCGGTTGAATCCAAGCTTCGCCAGGTGGGCCAGACGCTCCGGCGTGACGGTGCGCGGGTCGACCTCGATCGAGTATTCCCCGCCCGGGACCAGCCGAAACGATTCGCGCAGCCGCTTCATGAGCCGTTCGAGTTCGGCGTCGCTCAGGAACGTGGGGCTCCCGCCGCCCAGATGCAGTTGCGACACCGACTGCTCGGTGCCGAGCACTCGGGTGTGCAGGTCGATCTCGATGTCCAGCGCGTCCAGGTACTCAGTCGCCCGCTCGTGGTGTTTCGTGATGACCTTGTTGCAGGCACAGTAGTAGCACACCGATTCGCAGAACGGTATGTGCACGTAGATGGACAACGGCGCCTTTCTGCCCCCGACAGCGCCGGCGCCGGTGGCCCGCTGCTGCAACGCCTGCTGGTACTGCGTCGCAGTGAACGCCTCCACGAACCGGTCTGCCGTGGGGTACGAGGTGTAGCGCGGCCCGGGCACGTCGAAACGGGCGAGCACGTCTGCGGTCAACGGGGCGATGGTGTGATCCATGGTGCGATCACTGTGCCAGAGCACGATGCCGCGGACTTGATGCAACTCAAGGACCACGCCCGGAGGCCCAGGAACAATCCCTGCATTGCTTGAGGACCATCATGCTGCTCGACAAGAAACCCCGCCCTGTCCCGGATTGCCCCTTCACCGACGCTTGCCACAAGGCAAGCCCGGAACCCGAGCAGAGCGCTCAGGCGGCAAGCGGGGCGACAGCATCGACGCCGACAATGCCTGCCAGGCAAGTGGTGCGTCCGACGATGAAGCTCAACGAATTGAAGGTGGCCTGCTCGAGCTGCAACCTGCGCGAGCTGTGCCTTCCGGTCGGCTTGTCGCGGCCCGATCTCGAAAAACTCGACACGCTCGTGGCGAGCCGCAAGACCGTCAAGCGCGGAGATGCCCTCTTCCACGCCGGAGAGCCGTTCCAGTCGCTGTACGCGGTGCGCACCGGCTTCTTCAAGACCTGCGTTTCGGCCGAAGATGGACGGGACCAGGTGACCGGTTTCCAGATGGCGGGCGAACTGCTCGGCCTCGACGCGATCAGCCACGATCGCCACACCTGCGATGCCATCGCACTGGAAGACTCCCAGGTGTGCGTGATCCCCTACGCGCAACTCGAAACGCTGTCGCGCGAATTCAACGACCTGCAGCGGCAATTCCACAAGATCATGAGCCGGGAGATCGTGCGTGACCACGGGGTGATGCTGCTGCTCGGCAGCATGCGTGCCGAAGAACGCCTGGCTGCCTTCCTGCTGAACCTGACGCAGCGCCTGCAGGCGCGGGGTTTCTCGCCTTCGTCCCTGGTGCTGCGCATGACGCGCGAGGAGATCGGCAGCTACCTCGGGCTGAAGCTCGAAACCGTGAGCCGCACGTTCTCCAAATTCCAGGACGACGGCCTGCTCGAGGTGAAGCAGCGTCAGATCCGCATCGTCGACCAGGACGGTCTGCGCAAGCTGGTCAACAACGCGCCCTGCTGAGGCCGCCTTGGCACTTCAGCGGCCCGATGCATCAGGCTTCGGGCAGGCGTCCGGCCGGCCATCGGCAGGCAGCGGGCACCGGTTCACCTCGAAAGGCGACATCGCGAGCAGCGTGGTCAGCGCGCTCGACACCATCGTTGCGCCCCAGAACACGAAAAACGCCAGCGTGTAGATCGCCGAGCGCGACAAGCCGAGCGGTTCACCGTCGAAACCGTGCAGGTCGTGCGGGTCGACGACGGCAAACACCAGCATCTCGAGCACGCCCGCCACCAGGAACGCAGGCCACGCGATCCACATCCAGCGCTGACTCATTTCGCTGCTCTCCTCAAGGTTGGCGAGCTGGCGCCGCGGGTACGCCGACCGGGGTCGCCGCGTGGTTGCGGGCCTGCATGGCGGGGCGCAAGGTCTCGGGTGCGACGGTGACGGCTGCGGCCTCGCGTGCCTGACGCTCCAGCTCCAGCGTCTTGTTGATCTCGATGCCGCGACGGTAATAGTCTTCCGCCACCACCGGGTCGGGCCGCGAAACGGCCAGCGTGATGGTGGCGATGCCGGCCAGGATGACGGCCGCAGGCCCCCCGACGACGAGCCACATCATCGGCTCGCGCCACCAGGGCCTGGCGGCAGGTGTCAGCGGAACGTTGGCGGTTGCGGTCGCATTCATGTGAACTCCTGTGCGTGCCGTCATCGCGGCACAAGGAAGGTGGATTTCTCGGTGACCGCGCGGGCCTCATGTGCCTCGTCGGCGGCACGCTCGATGCGGAACTGGATCGGGCTGGACTTGCCCTGCAGCTCATAGCCGGCTTCCGGCGGCAGCTGCACGCGCACCGCCAACCAGCGCGCCTCGGCCGGGCCGATCTCGACCTCGGGCGTGGACGCGACCATGATCCCGGGCAACCCCTCCACGGACACGCTGTAGCGCTGCACCGATTCCGTGCTGTTCATGATCTGCAGGCGGTACACGTTCTCGATGCGCCCGTCCTCGACGATGCGTGCCAGCGCGCCGCGGTCGCGGATCACGTCGACCTTAAAGGGGCTGCGCAGCGCGACGCTGACCACGAACGCGACGCTGATGGCGCCAAGGACCGCGCCGTAGATCAGCACACGCGGCCTGAGCACGCGCTTGAACATCTGCGCGCGACTCCACCGCTGAGCGATGCCGTTCTGCGTGGAATAGCGGATCAGGCCGCGCTCGTAGCCCATCTTGTCCATCACGCCGTTGCACACGTCGATGCAGGCAGCACAACCGATGCATTCGTACTGCAGGCCGTTACGGATGTCGATGCCGGTCGGGCACACCTGCACGCACAGCGTGCAGTCGATGCAATCGCCGAGCCCCAGCTGCTTCGGATCGGCCTTGCGCGAGCGCGAGCCCCGTGGGTCGCCGCGCTGCTCGTCGTAGGTGATGACCATCGTGTCCTTGTCGAACATCGCGCTCTGGAACCGCGCGTAAGGACACATGTATTTGCACACCTGCTCGCGCATGTAGCCGGCATTGCCGTAGGTGGCAAAGCCGTAGAACAGCACCCAGAACCATTCCCACGGGCCGAGCCCGAGCGTCATCGCCGAGGAAGCGAGGGTGTGGATGGGCGTGAAGTAGCCTACGAAGGTGAAGCCGGTCCACAGCCCGATGGCGATCCACGCCGCCTGCTTGGCCGTCTTGCGCCACACCTTCTCGAACGTCCACGGGCCTTCGTCCAGCCGCATGCGGGCGATCCGGTCGCCTTCGATGCGCCGTTCCACCCACATGAAGATCTCGGTGTAGACCGTCTGCGGGCACGCGTAGCCGCACCACAGGCGCCCGGCGACCGCCGTGAAGAAGAACAACCCCAACGCGGAGATGACCAGCAGCGCGGTGA
This sequence comes from uncultured Caldimonas sp., assembly GCF_946480305.1. Next base: position 66,301 of record NZ_CAMLJQ010000003.1, on the reverse strand, counting down.
GGTAGATGAAGTCCTGCGGATACAGGACCAGATTGAAGATGTAGAACCTGCGCGAAGAGAGGTCGAATAGCACGGCCTGCCGGCCGTTCCATTCCAGCCACGGCAGGCCATAGAAGACGAGCTGCGTGAACCAGACCAGCGCCCAGCGCCACCCCATGAACCACCCGCTCACCGAGCGCGGGTAGATCTTCTTCTGCTTCTCGTACAGCGACACCACCTGCTCGGCGGCGTCGCCCTCGTCGGCAACGGGCTGGATCGGAATGACCCTGGATCTGGCTTGGTTCACGTCAGTAGGCAGGTCACTTGGCGGCCACGTCGGCAGCAGCACCTGCGATTCGCTGTTGGTTGGAGAAGCCCCACACGTAGGCGGCGAGCACGCGGATCTGCGGGGCCGTCAGCTTGTCGCCGTGCGCGGGCATCTGGTTGTCCTTGCCGCCGGTGATCATCGCGACGATGGCCTGCTCGCCCCAGCCGTGCAGCCACACCTTGTCGGTGAGGTTCGGGGCGCCCAGCGCCTGGTTGCCCTTGCCGTCGGCGCCGTGACAGGCGGCGCAGGCGCCGAACTTCGACTTGCCGAGTTGAGCGGCGATGCTGTTGTGCGGGCTGCCCGACAGGCTCAGCACGTAGTGCGCGACGTTGCGCACGTCGTCACTCGACCCGACCGCAGCGGCCATCGGGGGCATCACCCCATGGCGGCCCTTGGCGATCGTCTCCATGATCTGCTCATGGCCTCCGCCGTAAAGCCAGTCGGGGTCGGTCAGATTGGGAAAGCCCTTGCTGCCGCGCGCGTCGGAGCCGTGGCACTGCGCGCAGTTGTTCACGAACAACCGCTCACCGATGCCCATGGCCTGCGGGTGGGCCCCCAACTGCTCGACGCTCATGCCCTCGAACTGCGCATAAATGGGTTCGAGCTGTGCGCGGGCCTTTTCGACCTCGCTGTTGTACTGGCCGACTTGCGACCAGCCCCACTTGCCCTGGAAGCTGCCCAGGCCGGGATAGAAGGTGAGGTAGCCCGCTGCGAACACGATGGTCAGCACGAACAGCACCATCCACCAGCGCGGCAGCGGGTTGTTCAGTTCGCGCAGATCGTCGTCCCACACGTGGCCGGTGGTGTTGTCGTTTGCCATGACCTTGCGCTTGCTGGCCACGATGAGCAGCAGCAGGCACGCCACGATGCTCACCACCGTTGCCACGGCAATGAAGATCGACCAGCCGTTGTTGAAGAAGTCGCTCATAGGTACTCCTGGCCCTTATTCCGACTGAAAGGGAACCCGTGCCGCCTCTTCGAAGCGGTCGCGATTGCTGCGGCGATAGGCCCACAGGCAGATACCGAGGAACACCGCAAGCGAAGCCACCGTGACGATGGAGCGCAGGTCGTTGACGTCGAAGCTCATGCTCGTCACTCCTTACTTGAGGCTGGTGCCGAGCACCTGCAGGTAGGCCACCACGGCGTCCATTTCGGTCTTGCCCTTGACGGCATCGGCCGCACCCGCGATTTCTTCATCGGTGTAGGGCACGCCCAGGGTGCGCAGCGCCTTCAGCTTGGGCGCCATCTCGGCGGGTTGCAGCAGGTTCTTGGCCAGCCACGGATAGGCCGGCATGTTGGACTCGGGCACCACGTCGCGCGGGTTGTTCAGGTGCACGCGGTGCCACTCGTCGCTGTAGCGGCCGCCCACGCGGTGCAGGTCCGGGCCGGTGCGCTTGGAGCCCCACTGGAACGGATGGTCGTAAACGAACTCGCCGGCCACCGAGTAGTGCCCGTAGCGCAGTGTCTCGGCACGGAAGGGGCGGATCATCTGCGAGTGGCAGTTGTAGCAACCCTCGCGGATGTACACGTCCCGCCCGGCCAGCTGCAGCGGCGTGTAGGGCTTGAGGCCCGTGACCGCCTCGGTGGTGGACTTCTGGAAGAACAGCGGCACGATCTCGACCAGGCCGCCGACCGACACCACCAGCACGATCAGCACGATCATCAGGAAGTTGTTGGTCTCGATCTTCTCGTGGGAGAAGGTTTCGGGTTTGTTGTGCGAAGCCATTTGTTGAACCTCGAATGGAAGACCTGCGTCAGGCTTGGGCCGCAACGGCGGGCAGCGGGGCCGAGCGGCCGGAGAGCCCGGCGCGCACCGTCATCACCGTGTTCCAGGCCATGATCACCATGCCGCCGAGGTACAGCAGACCGCCCAGCAGGCGCACCACGTAGAACGGATAGGTGGCCTTGACGCTCTCGACGAAGCTGTAGGCGAGCGTGCCGTCGGCATTGACCGCGCGCCACATCAGGCCCTGCATCACGCCGGCGATCCACATCGCGGCGATGTAGAACACGATGCCGATCGTGGCCACCCAGAAGTGCAGCTCGATCGCGCGCACGCTGTACATCTGCTTGCGGCCGAACAGGCGCGGGATCAGGTAGTAAAGCGAGCCCATCGAGATCAGGCCCACCCAGCCGAGCGCGCCGGAGTGCACGTGGCCCACGGTCCAGTCGGTGTAGTGCGACAGCGCGTTGACCGTCTTGATCGACATCATCGGCCCCTCGAAGGTCGACATGCCGTAGAACGACAGCGAGACGATCAGGAACTTCAGGATCGGGTCGTCACGCAGCTTGTGCCACGCGCCCGAGAGGGTCATGATGCCGTTGATCATGCCGCCCCAGCTCGGCGCCAGCAGGATCAGCGAGAACAGCATGCCGATCGACTGCGCCCAGTCGGGCAGCGCGGTGTAGTGCAGGTGGTGCGGGCCCGCCCACATGTAGGTGAAGATCAGCGCCCAGAAGTGCACGATCGACAGCCGGTACGAATACACCGGGCGCTCGGCCTGCTTGGGGATGAAGTAGTACATCATCCCGAGGAAGCCGGCCGTCAGGAAGAAGCCGACCGCGTTGTGGCCGTACCACCACTGCACCATTGCGTCCTGCACGCCGGCGTAGGCCGAGTAGCTCTTCATGAAGCTCACCGGAATCGCCGCGCTGTTGACCAGGTGCAGCAGGGCCACCGCGAGGATGAAGCCGCCGTAGAACCAGTTGGCCACGTAGATGTGCTTGACGCGGCGGGTGCCCACGGTGCCGAAGAAGACGATGGCGTACGACACCCACACCAGCGTGATCAGGATGTCGATGGGCCATTCGAGTTCGGCGTATTCCTTGCCGCTGGTGTAGCCGAGCGGCAGCGACAGCGCCGCGGCGACGATCACCGCCTGCCAGCCCCAGAAGGTGAAGGCTGCCAGTTTGGGCATGAACAGCGCGACCTGACCGGTACGCTGGACGACGTAGTAGCTGGTGGCGAACAGCGCACAGCCACCGAAGGCAAAGATCACGGCGTTGGTGTGCAACGGGCGCAGTCGGCCGTAGCTCAGCCAGGGGATGCCGAAGTTGAGTTCGGGCCAGGCGAGCTGAGCGGCGATGACGACGCCAACCAGCATGCCGACCAGCCCCCAGACCACGGCCATGATGGAGAACTGACGAACGACCTTGTCGCTGTAGTTCACCACCGCCGCGGCGGAATTTGTCGATGTGGCACTCATGGAACCTCTCACTTTTGAATCGCTAATTCATTGTTGGCGAAAGGGTTTCGGGGGAGCTTGATCCGCATCAACCGATGCACGCTGAGGAGGTGCCTCGTCCCACAGGATGCGTTCTCCTTCACGCTCGACGTTGTCGAACTGACCGCCCTGCAAGGCCCAGGCAAACAGCGCGATGATGAAAAGCACGAGCACCACCGACAGCGGCACCAGCAGGAAGAGGATGTCCATCGCTTTGTCACTCAAGAGGTAGCGGCGGCCGAGGCCCGCAACGACGCAGGCGCACGCTGAGCCTGCGGGCCCGGCAGCCGTGCAAGCCGCCAGGCGTTCATGACCACGAACAGCGAGCTGCCCGCCATGCCCAGGCCAGCGAGCCACGGCGGCAGGTAGCCGAGCAAGGCGAGCGGAATGCACACCGCGTTGTAGGCAGCGGCCCAGCCCAGGTTCTGCGCGATGACGCGCAGCGTCCGCACGGCAAGGCGGCGCGCTTCGACCACGTCGGCCAGACGACCCGACAGCAGCGTGAAGTCGGCCTGCGCCCGTGCGAGCGCCGCACCCTGCCCCATCGCGATGGAAACATCGGCGCGTGCGATCACCGGCCCGTCGTTGATGCCATCGCCGACCATCGCCACGCGGCGGCCCAGCGCCTGGGCCGTCTGCACGGACCGCAGCTTGTCTTCCGGCGAGGCAAGCGCCCGGTAGTCGGCAATGCCGAGCGCGGCCGCCACGCGCCGTGCCGACGGCTCACGGTCGCCTGTGAGCAGCAGCACCTCGACGCCGTCGGCGCGCAAGGCGGCCACCGCCACACGGGCGTCGGGGCGCAGGCTTTCCTCGAGGAAGAAGCGCGCCACGAGCAGGCCGTCGGCTGACAGCCAGGCCGTCGTGCCAGCACCGCGGGCGGCCGCCTGCCCCGGTACCGCAAAGCCCGGCGCACCGAGCCGCCATGTACGGCCTCGCCCGTCGCGGCCCTCGATGCCTTGGCCCGGCAGCTCGCGCACGTCCGACAACGCGACCGGGGTCACACCGGTGCTTTCGCGCAGCAGCGCCTGTGCGACGGGATGCAAGGAGGCCTGCGCCAGAGCCGCGGCATGGGGCAGCGCCGAAGCGCGCGCCCACGGGGGGACCAGGTCGAACCCGGTGACCGCGAGCCTGTCCTGCGTCAGCGTGCCGGTCTTGTCGAAGACGAACAGGTCCGCTCGCGCCAGCGCTTCGAGGGCCTGCAGACGTTGCACCAGGATGCCGCGGCGCGCCAGCGCACCGGCTGCCGACAACAAGGCCGATGGCGTGGCGAGCGACAGCGCGCACGGGCAGGTGACGATCAGCACCGACACCGCCACCCAGACGGCCCTGCCCGGCTCGATGAACGACCAGGCCAAGGCCGCGCCGAACGCCGCGATCAACACGCCCCACAGGAAGGTGCCGGCGATGCGATCCGCCAGGCGGGCCAGCGCGGGCCGGTCGGTCGAGGCCCGCTCCATCAGGGCGACGATCTGCGCATAGCGGGTGTCCTGCCCGGTGCGCTCGACGCGCATCACGACGGGCGAGCTCAGGTTGAAGCTGCCGGCCACCACCGGCTCGCCCGAGCCGCGCAGCACCGGCCGCGATTCGCCGGTCAGCAAGGCTTCGTCGACTTGTGCCTGGCCTTCGAGCAGGCTGCCGTCCGCCGGGAAGGCCTGACCCGGACGCACCCGGACGTGGTCGCCTGCATGCAGGCGGCGCACCAGCACCGTCTCGGTGGTGCCGTCCGCGCGCAGCCGTTCGACCGTCTCAGGCAGGCGATGCATCAGCCCTTCCAGGGCACCGGCCGTGGCCGAGCGGGCTCGAAGTTCGAGATAGCGGCCGCACAGCAGGAAGAAGACGAACATCGTCAGCGAGTCGAAGTAGACCTCCGCGCCGAAGATGCCGCCGGGATTGAAGGTCGCGCCCGTGCTCGCGACGAAAGTGACGACGATGCCGACGGCCACCGGCACGTCCATGCCGACACGGCGGGCGCGCACGTCGCGCCATGCCCCTTGCAGAAACGGCCCGGCGGAAAACAGCACCACCGGGATGCTGAGCAGCCAACTCGCCCATTGCAGCAGGCGCCAGATGTCGTCGGTCATGTCGCCCGGCGCCGCGTAGTACGTGGGCACCGCGTACATCATCACCTGCATCATGCAAAAGCCGGCCACGAACAGCCGCCACAGCGCCTGGCGGTTTTCCTGGTGCCGCTGTGTCTCGGCCTGCAACGCAAGCGCCGGCGTTGCGCGGTAGCCTGCCTGCTCCACCGCGGTGATCAGCGCCGACGGACAGGTGTGGCCGTCCAACCACCGCACGCGGGCGCGCCGCGTGGCAGGGTTCACGTCCGCCGCGATCACGCCCGGCAATTTCTGCAAGGCCTGTTCGATGGTCACCGAGCAGGCGGCGCAATACATCCCGTCGATCGAGAAAGCCGATTCGCCCACCCGCGTTTCGCCGGGCGCCGGCGCTTGCCAGCGCGTGAACCGGTCACGCTCGACGGGGTCGTCCCACACGGTCACGTCCGCTGGGTCAGCGCCGGTGACGTTGGGAGACAATGAAGCGCTTGCGTGCTGTGGTGCCATGCGTAAGACTCGATCTGGAACCGATGTCGCTGCACGGGCATCGGGACACCTTCACTCTAGGCCTGCCCCCTACTCGCCGACATGACCTATATCAAGCCGTTCGCCGCTGCCTCCAACACTTTGTTCGCGCGCGTGCTGGCCTGCGCCGCCGCCATGCTGCTGGCCGGTGCAGCCGTCGCCCAGGACCGCGCACAGAAGCTGCCGGCCGTGCCGTTGAAGGCCGGCTTCCACGTCATACAGGCGGAAGTCGCAGGCACCCCCGAGCAGCGCCAGATCGGGCTGATGCACCGCAAGGAGATGCCGGCCAACGACGGCATGCTGTTCGTGTTCGAGCAACCGGCCCAGCAGTGCTTCTGGATGAAGAACACGCTGATCCCGCTGTCGATCGCCTTCCTGGCGGAAGACGGCAGCGTGGTCAACATCGAGGACATGAAGCCGCAGTCGCTCGACTCGCACTGCTCGGCCAAGCCGGTGCGGTTCGCGCTCGAAATGAACCAGGGCTGGTTCGCAAAACGCGGCATCAAGCCGGGGTTCCGGATCGAGGGCGCGCCATTCGGGACACGCTGAACGGCCGCGCGCGCTACGCCGCGAGGGTCACCGTGAAGCAGGTGCCCTCGAATTCCGGGCGGCTCCTGACGGCAATACTGCCGCCCATCCCGATCACCACTTCCTTCACGATCGCCAGGCCCAGGCCGGTGCCTTCGTGCTCGCGCACGTCGGCGCGATCACCGCGCCAGAAGGGCTCGAAGATCAGCTCGCGCTGATCGGCCGCGATGCCCGCGCCGTCGTCGCACACCTCGACCACCACCCCGTGCGCCGCGGCGCGCACCTTCAACTCGATGTTCGGCCCGCCGTAGCGCAGCGCGTTGTCGAGCAGGTTGGAGACCGCCTCGGCCAGCCATACCGGATGCGCGCGCGCGTGCAGCTGGTCCGGCGCGTCGAGCGCAACCTGCCGCCCCTCCTGATTGGCCCGCAGCACCAGCGGCTCGGCCGCCTCGCGGATCACGGGCAGCACGTCGATGCGCTGCAACTCGTTCGCGGCCAGGCCGTGCAATGCGGCGTCCGACCGCGCCAGGTTGAGCAATTGCCCGATCAGCCGGCTCATCCGCTCGGTGGAGCCCACGAGGACTTGCAGCAGCGATTGCGTGCCCCCATCGGTGCCCCGCAGTTCCTCCTGCAATTGCTGCGCGAGCACCTTGACGCCCGCCACCGGCGTGCGCAGCTGGTGGGCGGCGTCGGCAACAAAGCGGCGCTGCAACTCGACGGACCGCGAGACGTTGCCGAGCAAGGCGTTGATGCGCTCGATCAGCGGCACGGCCTCGGCCGGCACGCCGTCCAGCGGCAGCGGGCGCAGGTCGCGCGGATCGCGCCGCTCCACCTCGCCGGCAATGCGGCTCAGCGGCGCAACGCCTCGGCGTATGCCCCATGCCAGCAGCAGGAAGGTGACCGCGCCGAGCAGCAGCGTCGGCACCAGGATCGCGAGCTGCACCTCGCGCACGAGATCGGAGCGCTTGCGCTTGGTCTCGATCACGACGATCGTGATGTAGGTCTCGAGCATCGGCGAGCGGATGGAATACATCGCGCCCCGCACGGGCTCGTTGAGGTACACCGCGTCGAACACCTCCGGGCGATCGAAGCTGTCGCTGCGGTCCTGAGGCATCGGCAGGTCGCCCACGCCGGCGAGGATGTGCCCGTCCGCGTCGGTCACCATGAAGGCGTTGCGGTCGGCGCTGTGGCGAGCGAGCATCTGCTGAGCCTGGGCGCTGAGCTCCAGCAAGGGGCCGCGGTCGGTCCAGTTGATCTGGGTCGCGATGGCGCTGGCTTCGTCCTGCAGGCTGCGGTCGTAGGCGGTGTCGCCCGCGTAGCTCGCAAGGCGGAAGGCGCCGTACGCGGCCACCAATACGCCGAGCAGCCAGACCCACATCAGCGGGCCCAGCAGCTGCGAACGCAGGCTGGGGTTCATCGCGCAGGGGCGTCAGCCGTCGGCAGGTGCCGGGGCCGCACCGGGCTCGGCCGTCAGCTCCATCAGGTAGCCAAAGCCGCGCACGGTCTTGATCGTCACGCCGAGATCGGCGAAACGCTTGCGCAAGCGGTGGATGTAGACCTCCACCGAGTTCTCGCTGAAGTCGGTCTCCCAGCTCGACAGCGTGGAGACGATGTGGTCCTTCGGCACCACGCGCCCGGAACGCGCCATCAGCAGTTCGGTCAGCGCCTGTTCGCGAGGGCTCAGGTGCACGCGCTCACCGCGAAAACGCAGCTCGCGGTGCCGCACGTCGAGTTCCAGGTCTCCGAGCACGAGCCGGTCCTCGGCTCGGCCCGCGGAACGACGCAGCAACGCGCGCAGGCGGGCCACCAGTTCCGGCAGGTCGAAGGGTTTGACGAGGTAGTCGTCGGCACCGCTGTCGAGCCCCTCGACGCGGTCGCCGAGTTCGTCGCGTGCGGTGAGGATGAGCACCGGCAGCCGGGCGCCGCGGCTGCGCCAGTGGCGCAGCACCTCCATGCCGTCGCGCCGGGGCAGGCCGAGGTCGAGCACCGCCAGGTCGTACTGGGCGATCAGTCCTTCGGCGCTGGCCGACATGCCGTCGCCCAGCGTGTCGACCTGCCACCCTTCGCGCTGCAAGGCGCGAGCCACGCCGAAGCTCAGCGCCGGATCGTCTTCGACCAACAGGATTCTCATTGCTTGCCCAACTGCTTGCTGCGTGAGTGAACCGGCAGGTATTGTGCCGGCCCGGCGCTGCCGTGCCTGTTGCAGGAACTGCGTATGTGATGCTGCCGTGTGCGCTATTCGGCAGCGCCAGAAACAGAAAAGCCGGCGCGGCGGCCGGCTTGCACGTCACTCGCCCGGCTGCTCTCAGGCGAAGTTGGCCTGCGCGAATTCCCAGTTCACGAGCGAGTTCAGGAAGGTCTCGACGAATTTGGGGCGGGCATTGCGGTGGTCGATGTAGTAGGCGTGTTCCCACACGTCGATGGTCAGCAGCGCCTTGTCGGCGGTGGTCAGCGGGGTGGCGGCATTGCTGGTGTTGACCAGATCCACCGAGCCGTCGGCCTTCTTGACGAGCCACGTCCAGCCGGAGCCGAAGTTGCCGACCGCGCTCTTGGTGAAGGCTTCCTTGAAGCCGGCATAGCTGCCCCACTTCTTGTTGATCGCCTCGGCCAGCGCGCCGGTGGGCTCGCCACCGCCGTTGGGTTTCATGCAGTTCCAGAAGAACGTGTGGTTCCACACCTGGCCTGCGTTGTTGAAGATGCCGCCGCTGGACTTCTTGACGATCTCCTCCAGCGACATGTTCTCGAACTCGGTGCCCTTGATCAGGTTGTTCAGGTTCACGACGTAGGCGTTGTGGTGCTTGTCGTGGTGAAACTCGAGCGTTTCCTTGCTCATGTGGGGCTGCAGTGCGTCGTGGGGGTACGGCAGCGGCGGCAGGGTGTGTTCCATCTCGTTGTTCCTTTCTTGGGTGTGGGGTGGACTGTGAATTCCGGCTGGGATTGTAGGCAGCAAGCCAAACCCCTTCAGCGCTCGTCGTGACGCACGTCACGCACCTGCGCGACCAACCGTCCGTCGCCCAGCACGGCTTGCACATCCTCGCCAGGCTGCACGCCCTGCACCGACACGATGGCGCGGCCCTCGGCGTCGGTCAGGTAGGCATAGCCGCGCTGCAGCACGCGCCCGGGATTGACGCCCTCCAGCCGCGCGCTCAGTGTGTCGAGCCGGCTGGCGAGCAGTTGCCGCCGGTTGGCCGTGGCGCGCTCCAGTCTCTGTGCCAGGCGAAGCTCACGCTGACGGCTGCGCTGCAGTGCCTGCCCGGGGGCTGCGGCGAGGCGGTGCGCCAGCGCCTGCAGCTCGCGCTGGCGGCGAGACAGCACCTGTGCCGGCCGCGCAAGCCGCAACGTGGCGTGGTCGAGCCGCTGTTCCTCGCGCTCGATGCGGCGTTGCACGCAACGGTGCATGCCGCCGGCCATGCCCTGCAACGCGTCGAGGCAGTCGCTGCGCAGAGGCGCAGCGAGTTCGGCCGCGGCAGTCGGGGTGGGCGCCCTGAGGTCGGCAGCGAAGTCGGCGATGGTCACGTCGGTTTCGTGGCCGACCCCGCAGATGACCGGCAATGCGCTGGCCACGATCGCCCGGGCCACGCGTTCGTCGTTGAACGCCCAGAGGTCTTCCAGCGCACCGCCGCCGCGACACACGATCAGCGTGTCGACCTCCCGCCGCGCGTTGGCGAGTTCGATCGCGCGGACCAGCTCGCCCGGCGCTTCCCCGCCCTGCACGCTGGCGGGATACACGATCACCGAGACGTGAGGGGCACGCCGTGCCAGTGCGGTGACCACGTCGCGCAAGGCTGCGGCATTGACAGACGTCACAACCCCCACGGCGCGCGGAAACTCCGGAATCGGCCGCTTGCGCTCCGGGTTGAACAGCCCTTCGGCCTCCAGGCGCGACTTGAGGCGCAGGAACTGCTCGTAGAGCGTGCCCTGCCCGGCCGGCCGCATCGCTTCTGCAACCAGCTGCAGGTCGCCACGGGCGTTGTAGACCGCCAGCCGCCCCCGCACCTCGACCAGTTGACCGTCGCGGGGAGCGAAGTCCAACAACGCGGCGGCGCGACGGAACATCGCGCACCTCACCAGTGCGGGCTCGACTGAACGGTCGTCCTTCAGCGAAAAGTAGCAATGGCCGCTGGGGGCGCGGCTGAAGCCGGAGAGCTCGCCCTGCACCGTGACGGTGGAGAACCGGGCCGCCAGGGCATCGGCCACCGCATTCAGCAACGCGGCCACCGACAGCACTTGCCGGGCCGAACGCAAGCCGGTCAGCGGCATGGTGCCGGGTGATGTGGAAGGGTCGATCATGCGCAAAGCCAAGCGTGGCGCGGGTTCAGAACTCCACAACCGCGCCAGATGGGCGCTTGCGGGCATGTTTGGCTGTCACGAGCCCGTCATATTCGTGCAAGTGCTTGATTTGCAAAGATTTTCTCCTGCTCATTGATGCAGCAATTTATTCAGGGCCTTGGAAATTCGGGCTCTGCGACGCGGTCCGTGGCGGTTGCCCACAAAGTTATCCACAACAAAAGTGGATTCGTGGGCTGTGTGCGCACCGTGTCACGCAGCGGGCGGGTCATCGCCACTCGACGCATCGCGGACGCTGACACGGCGAAGCTTCGCGCCATAATCGCCCCCACCGTTTTTTCAGACACCACGAGAGGGGACGTGATTGTTTTCGATCATACAAGCCGCCGGCTGGCCGATCTGGCCCTTGATCCTCTGTTCCATCGTCGCGCTGGCGCTGATCATTGAACGCTTTTCCAGCCTGCGCGAATCGCGCATCGCGCCGCCCAAGCTGCTGGACGAGGTCATCTCCGTCACCCGCGCCAGCCTGCCCGCACCCGACGTCGTCGCGAAGCTCGCCGAGAACTCGTTGCTGGGCCGCGTGCTCGCCACCGGCCTGCGTGCCGTGATCAGCGAGCCGCGCATCGCCGAGCACAACCTGCGCAACACGTTCGAGACGGCCGGCCGCGCCGCGGTGCATTACATGGAGCGCTACCTCAACACGCTCGGCACGATCGCCGCTGCCGCGCCGCTGCTCGGTTTGCTCGGCACCGTGATCGGCATGATCGAGATCTTCGCGTCGCAAGGCGGCAGCACCGGTGCCAACCCGCAGCAACTCGCGCACGGTATTTCGATCGCGCTCTACAACACGGCCTTCGCGCTGATGATCGCAATCCCCTCGCTGATGTTCTATCGCTATTTCCGCGGCAAGGTCGACGAGTACATCCTCGATCTCGAGCAGGCCGCCGAGCGCATGGTGCCGCACCTGATGCGCTTCACCGTCCAGCAGCCGCCGCAGCGCTGAAGCGCCGTCCGAGGAGAACGCGATGGCGATGAACTTCCACCACCGCCGCAACGAGGAACCGGAGATCAACCTGATCCCGTTCATCGACGTGCTGCTGGTGATCCTGATCTTCCTGATGCTGTCGACCACGTATTCGAAGTTCACCGAACTGAAGGTGAACCTGCCCGTGGCCGACGCGGAGAAGTCGCGCGACTACCCGCGTGAAATCATCGTCTCCGTGGCCGCAGACGGGCGCTATGCCGTCAACCGCAAGCCGGTCGACGGGCGCAGCGTCGAGTTGCTGGCCCAGGAATTGCGCGCTGTGGCAGGCGACGGCAAGGACACGATCATCATCGTCTCGGCCGACGCCACCGCCGCCCACCAGAGCGTGATCAACGTGATGGATGCCGCGCGCCGCGCGGGTCTCAGCCAGTTGACCTTCGCCACGCAGTCGTCCGGCCGCTGACGGCCGACCCGTTTCCCGTGACGTCCCCCGGCTCCTGGCAGCAGCGTGTCCAGGCGGCGTGGCTGCACCGCGGGCCGCTCGCGGCGGCGCTGCTGCCGCTCGCCGCAGCCTACGCGGGGCTGACCTTGACGCGCCGCGCACTGTATGCAGCCGGCGTGTTCAAACGGCATGCCGTGCCCGTGCCGGTGGTCGTCGTCGGCAATGTGATCGCCGGCGGCGCGGGCAAGACACCTACCGCGATGTCGGTCGTGCGCCACCTCCAGCAGCAAGGCCGGCGGCCCGGCATCGTCTCGCGCGGATATGGGGGCACGCCCGCCAGGGAGCCGCGCGAGGTGCACCGCGACAGCCTCCCCCGCGAGGTCGGCGACGAACCGCTGCTGATGTACTTGCGCACCGGTGCGCCGACGGTGGTGTGTGCAGATCGCGTCGCCGCCGCTGCCGCGCTGCTGCAAGCCCATCCCGAGGTCGACGTGCTCGTCTGCGACGACGGCCTGCAGCATCTGCGGCTCGCACGGGACGTCGAGATCATCGTCTTCGACGAACGCGGCGCCGGCAATGGTTGGTGGCTGCCGGCAGGCCCCTTGCGCGAAAGCGCAGCGCGTGCCGCCGACCTGGTGCTGTACAACGCGCCCGCGCCGTCCACGCCCCGTCCCGGCTTCCTGGCACGGCGCGCGCTCGCCGGGGCGGTGCCGCTCGCTGCATGGCGAGGGGGGCAACGGCAAGGCGTACCGCTGGCGGGCTTCAAGGCATGCCGCGTGCTTGCGGTGGCGGCAGTGGCGCACCCGCAACGCTTCTTCGGCATGCTGCGGACGGCAGGGCTGGAGATCGACCCGTTGCCGTTGGCTGACCATCACGCCTACGACGAACTGCCGTGGCACGGCTGGGACGGCGACGCGATCCTGGTTACCGAAAAGGACGCAGTGAAACTGCATGCTGCGAGCGATCCTCGCATCCACGTCGTGGCGCTAGACTTCGAGCCCGACCCCGCATTCTTCGCCACGCTGGACCGCTTGCTTGCATCCCGCGCCGCGCACATCGCTTGAGGACACCTCGATGGACACCCGCCTGCTCGAACTGCTCGTCTGCCCCGTCTGCAAGGGCCCGCTGGAGCACGACCGCGAAGCGCACGAACTCATCTGCCGGGCCGACCACCTCGCCTTTCCGGTCCGTGACGGCATCCCGGTGATGCTGGAATCCGAGGCGCGCGACCTCGATGCCGCTCCTTCCGCCGACACCGGGGCCGCTGCATGACGTTCACCGTCCTCGTTCCGGCGCGTCTCGCCTCCACCCGCCTGCCGAACAAGCCGCTGGCCGACATCGGCGGTCTGCCCATGGTGGTGCGGGTCGCGCACCAGGCCCACAAGAGCCGCGCGCAGCGCGTGGTGGTGGCTGCGGATGACGCACGCACCGTGGAGGCATGCAAGGCGCACGGCGTCGAGGTCGTGCTGACCCGCACCGACCACGCCACCGGCAGCGACCGCCTCGCGGAAGCGTGCGAACAGCTCGGGCTCGACGGCGCCGACGTGGTGGTCAACGTGCAGGGCGACGAGCCCATGATCGACCCTTCCCTGATCGATGCCTGCGCCGACGTGCTTGGCCGCTGCATTGGTTGCGTGATGAGCACCGCCGCGCATCCCATCGACGACGTGAGCGAGTTCACCAGCTCCAACGTCGTCAAGGTGGTGTGCGACGCGACCGGCCGGGCGCTGTACTTTTCGCGCGCACCGCTGCCGTGGTGGCGCGACGGCTACGGGCAAGGCATCGAGCAGCTCAGCACGCCGGCACCGTTGCGGCACATCGGCATCTACGGCTATCACGCGGGGTTCCTGCGCCGCTTCCCCTCGCTGCAGCAGAGCCCGCTGGAGACGATCGAGTCGCTGGAACAGTTGCGCGTGCTGTGGCATGGCGAGCGGATTGCCGTCCACGTGACAAACATCAAGCCCGGTCCGGGGGTCGACACGCCCGAGGATCTGGCCCGCGTGCAAGCCCACTTCCGGACGCTCCAGACGTAAGCCAGGCGCAGGAATGCGCGTGGTATCCTCGCCCCGATCAGCCACGGGGCGACTGCGTTTTCCATAGCGCCGCGACCCCTGCCGCAACACTTCTTCCAGAGGAACCCATGCGATTGATTCTGTTGGGCGCGCCAGGCGCAGGTAAAGGCACGCAGGCCGCGTACATCTGCCAGAAGTACGGCATCCCCCAGATTTCCACCGGCGACATGCTGCGCGCTGCCGTCAAGGCCGGCACACCGCTCGGCCTCGAAGCCAAGAAGGTGATGGACTCCGGCGCGCTGGTCAGCGACGACATCATCATCGGCTTGGTGAAGGAACGCATCGCCCAGCCCGATTGCGCCAACGGCTTCCTGTTCGATGGCTTCCCCCGCACCATTCCGCAGGCCGACGCGATGAAGGCCGCAGGCGTGAAGCTCGACTACGTGCTCGAGATCGACGTGCCCGACGAAGCCATCATCGAGCGCATGAGCGGCCGCCGCGTGCACGTGGCCTCGGGCCGCACCTACCACGTGAAGTACAACCCGCCCAAGGTCGCCGGCAAGGACGACGTGACCGGCGAGGAACTGATCCAGCGCGAAGACGACAAGGAAGAAACCGTCAAGAAGCGCCTGGATGTGTACCAGAGCCAGACGCGCCCGCTGGTCGACTACTACTCGCAGTGGGCCGCCACCGGCGACGCGAATGCACCGAAGTACCGCCGCATCAGCGGCCTGGGTTCGGTCGACGAGATCACCGCGCGCGCGCTCCAGGCACTCGCCTGACCCAGGCGCTCTCTGCACAAAGAAGCCGCCTGCGGGCGGCTTCTTTCATTCCGCGTCCGGGATGACGGCAGTGACCTCGATCTCGACCTTCGCGCGGTCCTCGATCAACGCCGACACCTCCACTGCCGTCATGGCCGCGTTGTAGCTGCCGATCAGCTCGCGAAACGCGGCGCCGATCTCCTTGTTGCGCGCCAGGTATTCGCGCTTGTCGGTCACGTACCAGGTCATGCGTACGATGTGCTCGGGTTTGGCGCCCGCTTCGTCCAGCACCGCCACGACGTTGAGCAGCGCCTGCCGCGCCTGGCCGGCCATGTCGTCGGTATGGAACACCCCTTCGGCGTCCCAGCCCACCATGCCGGCCACGAAGACCATTTCGCCACGCGCCATCACGCCATTCGAGTAGCCGCGTGGTCGCGGCCAACCGGGAGGAAGCAGGACTCTCATCGGGTATCTCCAGAAGGCTGTGTCCGTTGTTTCTGCTGAAAGCGCTCCAGCGCCGCGCGCACGTCGTGCGGCAACGGGATCGCGCGGTGCACGTCCAGCGACGTCGCGACGATCACCTGCCGCGCGCTCATCCGCGCTTCGTCGCCCAGGCGGCACCCCAGCTTCAGCGTGAGCGACGCACCGCCGAGCCGCTCGATCGACAAGCCCAGCGCAACGGTCTCGCCCATGCGGCTCGGCGCGGTGAACTCGCACGCAAGGCTGACCGTGGGCAGCCCCACGCGGCGGGGGCCCAGCAGTTCGGCGTAGGCTATGCCCAGCGCCTCGTTGAACCAGTCCTCGACGAGGTTGTTGAGCATCACGAGGTACTGCGGAAAGAAGACGATACCGGCCGGGTCGCAATGCGAGAAGCGGATCGGCACCTCGCGTTCGAAGGCGTGTCGTGTGGCGATGGTCATGTCAGTCCGTGTCATACGCCGATGTAGCGCATCCAAAGGCTTTCATCCCCCGCGAGGTGCGACGAGTCGCCCTGCCAGACCACCCGCCCGCGCTCGATGATGGTGTGGCGATCGGCCAGCTTCACCAGTCGCTTCACGTACTTGTCGATCACCAGGATGGCCTGGCCCTGCTCGCGCAGCGTGGCCAGGCAGCGCCAGATCTCCTCGCGGATCAGCGGTGCCAGACCTTCGGTGGCTTCATCGAGGATCAGCAGGTGCGGGTTGGTCATCAGCGCACGGCCGATCGCCAACATCTGCTGCTCGCCGCCTGAGAGCTGGTGACCCATGTTGCTGCGGCGTTCCTTCAGGCGCGGGAACAGATCGTAGACGCGGTCGAGCGTCCACGGCATGCCCGCCCTGGCGCGGTTGGCGGCAAAGGCCTGGAGGTTCTCTTCGACCGACAGGTTGGGGAAGATCTGCCGCCCCTCCGGCACCAAGGCGAGGCCCATGCGGGCAATGCGATCGGGCGGCATCCGGTCGATGCGTTCGCCGAGGAAGCGCACCATCCCCGAGCGGGCCGGCGTGAGGCCCAGGATGGAGCGGATGGTCGTCGTCTTGCCCATCCCGTTACGCCCCAGCAGCGTGGCCACCTCGCGCTCGCGGACCGCGAAGTCGATGCCGAAGAGGACCTGGCTGGGCCCATAGGCTGTTTCGAGGTCGTGCACCTCCAGCAGCGTGCTCGTGGACTCAACGCTCATGCCGCCACCTCGTCGCCGAGATAGGCTTTCCTGACGTCCGGGTTGGCGCGGATCTCGTCCACGGTGCCGGTGGCGATCACGCGGCCCGCCACCAGGGTCGAGATCCGGTCCGCCAGCTTGAACACCGCGTCCATGTCGTGCTCCACCAGCAACAGGGTCACTTCGCTGCGCAGGCCGCGCAGGAGGTCGACCATGCGTGCGGACTCGTCCGGGCCCATGCCCGCCATCGGCTCGTCGAGCAGCAGCAAGCGCGGGCGCGTTGCCAGGGCCAGCCCGACTTCGAGCTGCCGCTGCTCGCCGTGCGCCAGCGCTCCGGCCAGCGTGGCCACGCGGTGGCCCAGGCCCACGCGCGACGCCACGGCCGCCGCCTGCTCGTACCGGTCGCGCTCGCTGCGCGCGGGCCGCCAGAACGAGAAGCTGCTGCCGCTGCGCGCCTGCACCGCCAGCGCCAGGTTGTCGAGCACGCTCAGGCGCTTGAAGATGCTGGTGATCTGGTACGAGCGGGCAAGACCGCGCAGCACCCGCCGGTGCATCGGCAGCCCGGTCACGTCGGCTCCCGAGAACACGATGCGCCCGCCGTCGGGCGCCAATGCCCCGGAGATCTGATGGATGAGCGTCGTCTTGCCGGCGCCGTTCGGCCCGATCAGCGCATGCACCTCGCCGGGCAGCACCTCGATGCGCGCGTGATCGGTGGCGGTCAGTCCGCCGAAGCGCTTGACCAGGTCGTCGATCAGCAGCAGCGGCTGCGCATTCATCGCTTGCTCCTGCGCAGCAATCCGACGAGCCCTTGCGGTGCGACCAACACGACGAGCAGCAGCACCGCTCCAACGCCGAACTGCCAGTGGATCGTGTAGCCCACCGCCACCTCTTCCAGCACGAGCAGCACGAGGGCGCCGACGAAGCCGCCATACAGATGCCCCACGCCGCCGAGGATGACCATCACCATCAACTGGCCCGACTGGCTCCAGTGCATCAGGGCCGGGCTGATGATGCCGCTCTGGTTGGCCGCAAGCGCGCCGGCCAACCCGGCCAGCGCACCCGCTAGCGTGAAGGCCGCGAGCCGGTAGCGGTAGACCGGGAAGCCGATGGCGGCCATGCGCGTTTCGTTCTCGCGCGCGGCCTGCAGCACCTGGCCGAAGCGGGCATTCAGCAAGCGCTGGATCGCCACGAAAACAAGCACGAAAAGCGCGAGCACGACGTAGTAGAACGTCATGTCGTCGCCCAGGTCCAGGCCGCCCCCCACGCTCGAGCGCGACGGCAGCGGCAACCCGTCCTCGCCGCCGTAGTCGCGCAGCGAGATCATCACGTAATAGAGCATCTGCGCGAATGCGAGCGTGATCATGATGAAGTACACGCCCCGGGTGCGCAGGCTGATGGCGCCGATCACGAACGAGAACAGCCCAGCGGCGAGCACCGCCGCCGGCCAGGAAATCCATGCGGAGTCGATGCCGGACTGCATCAGGATGCCCACCGTATAGCCGCCGATGCCGAGAAAGGCCGCATGCCCGAAGCTCACCAGCCCGCCGAAGCCGAGGATGAGGTTGAGGCTGGTCGCAGCGAGCGCGAAGATCAGGATGCGGCTGCCCAGGCTGATGTAGAAGCTTTCGTCCAGCGCCTGGGCTCCCAGCGGAAACGCCACGAGCAGCGCAAGCAGCAGCAGGCCCCAGCGCCATTGCAGCGGGTGGTCGAGCACGCCACGCCGTGGCGCGACGGGCGCCTCGCCAGGGAGCGGATTGCTGGAAATCGTCGTCACGGCGTCCATCGCTTGTATCACCCTCGCGCAGGGAACAGCCCCTGCGGCTTCCAGAACAGCACCACCGCCATCAGCACGTAGATGAGGATGGACGCGAGCGCCGGCCCGGCCCCTGAAGCAGCGGATGGCCCGAGCAGGCCGCCGAGCGCTACCGGCACGAAGGTGCGGCCCACGGTGTCGACCACGCCAACGAGCAGCGAGCCCATCAGCGCGCCGCGGATCGAGCCGATGCCTCCGATCACGATGACCACGAACGCAAGAATGAGGATGTTCTCGCCCATGCCCACCTGCACGGCGACCAGCGGCCCGAGCAGCCCGCCTGCGACCGCGCACAGCGCAGCGCCGAAGCCGAACACCAGCGTGAACAGCTTGCGGATGTCGGAGCCCATCGCCAGCGCCATCTCGCGGTTGGAGGCCCCCGCCCTCACCTGCATGCCCAGCCGCGTGCGTGCCACCAGCACGTAGAGCAGCGCTGCCACCGCGAGGCCGACCGCAATGATCAGCAGCCGGAACGCCGGGTAGTAGAAGCCGGGCCAGAGTTCCACCGGACCGGCCAGTGCCGCGGGCGGGTTCAGCAGGATGGGCTGCGCACCCCAGATCATGCGCACGCCCTCGTTGCACATCAGCAGGATCGCGAACGTGCCCAGCACCTGGGCCAGGTGGTCGCGCTGGTAGAGCCGGCGCAGCACCGTCAGTTCGAGCGCGATGCCGAACAACGCAGTGCCCGCGATGCCGGCGCCAAGCCCGACGAGAAACGAACCCGACGCCTGCGCCGCTGCCGCAGTGAGGTAGGCCCCCACCATGTAGAGCGAGCCATGCGCGAGGTTGATCATGTCCATGATCCCGAACACGAGCGTCAGGCCCGCCGCGAGCAGGAACAGCATCAGGCCGAACTGCAGCCCGTTGAGGGCCTGTTCGAGAACGAGCGTGATCGGCATGGCATCGCTGCGCGGTCAGCGCATCTTGCAAGCGCCCACGTAGGCATCGGCATGGTTCTTGAACACCGTGCCCAGCGTGCGGTTGGTAACGCGGCCCTGCGGGTCCTTGGTCACCACGCGCAGGTAGTAGTCCTGCACCGGGTACTGGTTGGTGTTGAACTTGAACGCCCCGCGCACCGATTTGAAGTTGGCGGCCTTCAGCGCGCGGCGCACGGCCTCCTTGTCTTCGATCTTGCCCTTCACGTCGCGCACGGCAGCGTCGATCAGCATGGCCGCGTCATAGCCCTGCGAGGCATAGAGCGACGGCAGCCGGCCGTATTCCTTCTGGAAGTCGGCGACGAAGCGCTTGTTCTGCGGGTTGTCCATGTCATGCGCCCACTGCGAGGTGTTGAACATGCCCAGCATCGGCTCGCCCACCGCGCGGATCACGTCCTCGTCGGCCGAGAAGCCGGGGCCGAACAGCGTGGCGTCCTTCGAAAGACCGGAAGCCACGTACTGCTTGATGAAGTTGATGCCCATGCCGCCGGGCAGGAAGATGTACATCGCGTCGGGCTGCGAGGCACGCACCTGTGCCAGTTCGGGCGCGTAGTCGAGCTGCCCCAGTCGGGTATAGACCTCCTGCACCACTTCGCCCTTGTAGTAGCGCTTGAAGCCGGTCAGCGCGTCCTTGCCTGCGGGGTAGTTGGGTGCCAGCAAGGCCACTTTCTTGAAACCCTTGTCGGCCACTGTCTTGCCGACCGCCTCGTGCAGGTTGTCGTTCTGCCAGGCCACGTTGAAGAAGTACGGGTTGCACTGCTCGCCGGCGTATTGCGACGGGCCGGCGTTGGCGCTGACGTAGAAGGTTTTCGCATCGAAGATCGGCTGGCCGACCGCGAGCATCACGTTCGAGAACACCACGCCGGTCATGAAGTCGACCTTGTCGCGCTTGAGCAGGCGGTCGGTGGTTTGCCGGGCGGCATCCGGGCTCTGCTGGTCGTCGGCCACGATCACCTCGGCCGGCAGGCCGCCGAGCTTGCCGCCGTTGTGCTTCAACGCGAGGTTGAAGCCGTCGCGGATGTCGATGCCGAGACCTGCCCCCGGGCCGGAGAGCGTGCTGAGAAAACCGATCTTGACGCGGTCAGCGGCCTGAGCGCCGCCGACGGCGGCAGCCGCCGCAAGCGCGAGTGCGAGGTGACGGAGGGGCACGGACATCACGGTCTCCTTGGAAGAAGAAAAACGAAAGGCGCAAGCATGCACGAACTGGCGCCGATGCGAGAGCGGGTTCACACCGAAGCCTGCTTCAACTTGAAGCGCTGCAACTTGCCGGTCTCGGTGCGCGGCAGCGCGTCGCGGAACTCGACGGCGCGCGGGTACTTGTACGGCGCGACGCTGCGCTTGACGAACTCCTGCAGCTCGCGCACCAGTTCATCGCCGGGAGTGCGCTCAGCGCGCAGCACGACAAACGCCTTGACGATCTGCCCGCGCTCTTCATCGGGCACGCCGATCACCGCGCATTCCGCCACTGCCGGGTGCTGCAGCAGCACCTCCTCGACCTCGGGCGCGGCGATGTTGTAACCCGCCGAGACGATCATGTCGTCGGTACGAGACTGGTAGTGGAAGTAGCCCTCCGCATCCAGCATGTAAGCGTCGCCGGTGTAGTTCCAGCCGTTCTTCACGTAGTGGCGCTGGCGCTCGTCGGCCAGGTAGCGGCAGCCGGTAGGGCCCTTCACGGCGAGCTTGCCGATCACACCCGCGGGCACAGGCTGGCCGTCGTCGTCCATCACGCAGGCCTGGTAGCCGGGCACCACGGTCCCGGTGGCGCCGGGCAGTGCGTGCTCCTCGTCGGCCGAGATGAAGATGTGCAGCATTTCCGTGGCACCGATGCCGTCGATCATCTCGATGCCGGTCGCCTCGGCCCACAGCGTGCGGGTCGCCGCCGGCAGCGCCTCGCCGGCGGAGACGCACTTGCGCAGCGTGCCGCCGTGTGGAGCGCCGATGCGAAGTCGTTGCGCCTCCACCGCCATCGCGCGATACGACGTGGGCGCCGTGAACAGGACCGTCGCACCGAACTCGCGTATGGCCTGCAGCAACAGCGGTGGCGATGCCTTCTCGAGCAGCACCGTGGAGGCGCCGATGCTCATCGGAAACAGCAGCAGCCCGCCCAGCCCGAAGGTAAAGGCCAGCGGCGGGCTGCCGATGAACACGTCGTCCGGCCGGGCCTTCAGCACGTGCGGCGGCCAGCAGCCGCATATGGCCATCACGTCGCGGTGAAAGTGCATCGTGCCCTTGGGCTGGCCAGTGGTGCCGGACGTGAAGGCGATGATGCAGGTGTCGTCTGCAGCGGTGTCGACGTTGTCGAACCACCCCGGGTGGCGCGCCATCGCAGCTTCCAGCCCCTCGGGGCCGTCATCGTGAAAGTGGCGTACCTGCCGCAGCACCGGGCACTGTGCGGCCGCCGTGACGAGCTCGTCGCACAAGGAGCGATCACACAGCGCGTGCGTGACCTGCGCCTTGTCGATGACCTGCTTCAATTCCTTCACGCGCAGCAGCGGCATCGTCGCCACTGCAATGCCGCCGGCCTTCATCACCGCAAACCAGCAGGCCGCCAGCATCGGGTTGTTGGGCGCACGCAGCAGCACCCGGTTCCCGGGCACCAGGCCCATCTCGTGCACCAGCACGTGGGCGATCCGGTTGGCCTTGTCCTGCAGGTCCGCATACGTCCAGCGCAGGCCGCCGGGGGCCTGCAGGCACAGCCGGTGGCCACGCCCCGAGGCGACCCAGCGGTCGAGCAGTTCGGTCGCGCAGTTCAGCCGTTGCGGAAACTGCAGCCCGGGCAGCGTGAACAGGAACTCCGGCTGCAGCTCCGGGGGCGGCAGGTGGTCGCGTGCGAAGGTGTCGACGTGTGCGGTGTACTGCATGGCGCTGTCTCCCGACTCAAGTGCGGACATCCTTCAGCAACTCGCGGGCAATGATGAGCTGCTGCACCTCGGTGGCTCCTTCGTAGATGCGCAGGGCGCGGATCTCGCGGTACAGCCGCTCCACCGGCTGCTCGCTCACCACGCCCAGCCCGCCCCACATCTGCACCGCGGCGTCGATCACCTGCTGCGCGCCTTCGGTGGCGGCCATCTTGGCCATCGCGGCCTCGCGCGTGACGGTGCGGCCCTGGTCACGCATCCAGGCGGCGCGGTAGGTCAGCAGCGCCGCGCTGTCGACCGTGGTCGCCATCTGCGCGAGCTTGGCCTGCGTGAGCTGGAAGTCAGCCAGCGTCTGGTTGAACATCTTGCGCGTGGTGGCGCGGTGCAGGGCTTCGTCGAGCGCGCGGCGGGCGAAGCCGAGCGCGGCTGCGGCCACCGAGGTGCGGAACACGTCGAGCGTGCGCATCGCGAGCTTGAAGCCCTCGCCTGCGGGGCCGATGCGGTTGGCGGCCGGGATGCGGCAGCCATCGAAGCGCAGACGTGCCAGCGGGTGCGGGGCGATCACGTCGATGCGTTCGGCAATCTCGAAGCCCGGCGTGCCCGCCTCGACGATGAAGGCCGAGATGCCGCGCGCCCCCGGTGCCTCGCCGGTGCGGGCGAACACGACGTACAGGTCCGCGATGCCGCCGTTCGAGATCCACGTCTTCTCGCCATCGAGCACGTAGTCACCGCCCTCTTCCCGCGCGGCGCACTGCATCGCCGCTACATCGGAGCCGGCCTGGGGTTCCGACAGCGCAAACGCGCAGATCACCTCACCGCGCGCCACGCGCGGCAGCCAGGCCTCGCGTTGCTCGGGCGTACCTTGCAGGCTGATGGCGCCAGAACCGAGGCCCTGCATCGCGAACGCAAAGTCGGCCAGCCCCGAGTGGCGCGCCAGCGTCTCGCGGATCAGGCAGATGGCCCGGGTGTCGATGGGCGTGGTTTCGGTGCCTACCGCGTGGTGCAGCCAGCCGCCCTGCCCGAGGGCTTGCACCAGGGCCTTGCAGGCCGCGTCGACATCGCCGGCGTGGTCGTGCGCGATGTGCTGCGCCGCCCAGGCGTCGAGTTCGTGCGCGAGCTGGCGGTGCCTGTCCTCGAAGAAGGGCCAGTTCAGGAAGCGTGTGTCGCTCATGGGCTCAGTTCCCCTCGAAGGTGGGCCGACGCTTCTCGACGAAGGCGTGATACGCGCGCGAGAAATCTTCGGTCAGCATGCACAGGGCCTGCGCCTGGGCTTCGGCTTCGATCGCCTGGTCGATGCCCATGTCCCACTCCTGGTGCAGCATCGTCTTGGTGATGCCGTTCGCGAAGGTAGGGCCGTGTGCGATGTCGTGCGCAAGCGATTGCGCCTGCTGCAACACGTCTTCCGGCGTGCACAGGCGGTTGAAGAAGCCCCACTGCTGCGCCTCGTCGCCGGTCATCGAGCGGCCGGTGTAGAGCAGCTCGCTCGCCCGCCCCTGGCCGATGATGCGCGGCAAC
The DNA here is from genome assembly GCF_946480305.1 of uncultured Caldimonas sp. The sequence continues at coordinate 42,419 of NZ_CAMLJQ010000003.1, read as the reverse complement.
ATGGCGCACGCGCCCATGTCGCAGCCGGCCAGGCCGACGCGGTTGAAGAGGAAGGCCGTCTTGCTGCGTGCCGTGCCGACCCGCAGGTCGGACGCCATCGCGATGATCGCGCCGGCCCCCGCGCACACGCCGTCGATGGCCGCCACGACGGGCTGCGGGCAATGGCGCATCGCCTTCACCAGGTCGCCCGTCATGCGCGTGAACATCAGCAACTCGGGCGCGTTGAGCCGCACCAGCGGGCCGATGATCTCGTGCACGTCGCCGCCGGAGCAGAAGTTGTCGCCGGCACCCGTCACCACCACCGCCTTCACGTCGCTCGCGTACTTCAATTGGCCGAACAGGTCGCGCAGTTCGGCATACGAGTCGAAGGTGAGCGGGTTCTTGCGTTCGGGGCGGTTCAGCGTGACGGTGGCAACCCGGTCCACCACGGCCCAGCCGAAATGCCGCGCCGGATAGTCGGCCAGGGTGCAGGTGTTGCCGGCCTGCAGGGCCGGGTCCACCCGAGGGGAGTTGTCAGCAGTCATCGTCAAGCCACCTCTTCGGATTGGTTCTGGCGCGCGGCCATGTTCACGCGCAGTTGCCCCAGCAGTTCATACAGCGTCTTGCGCTCGGGGAGCTTGAGGTCCGAGAACATCTCGATCACCCACGCCTCATGCTCGGTGGCGATGCGCTCGAACACGTCGCGCCCCGGCTGCGTCAGCTTCAACAGGAAGGAGCGGCGATCGTCGGGCACGGCCTCGCGCACCACCAGGCCTTCCTTCTCCAACTCGTCGGTCAGGCCGGTGATGCTGCCCCCGGTGACCATCAGGTAGCGCGACAGCGCGTTCATGCGCAGGCCTTCCGGGTGGCGGTGCAACTGGGCCAGGTAGTCGAAGCGCGCCAGCGTGATGCCGAAGCGCTGCCGCAATCGCTTGCGGATCTCGGTCTCGATCTGCGTGCTGCACGACAGCAGACGCAGCCACAGCTTGAGCGCCATGTGATCGTCGGACGCCACACGCGCCTCGAGGCCGATGCGGTGGTCGTCGAGCGGCGAGACGGCACGGCGCTTCACATCACCTCCCCGCCGCAGACCGACACGGCTTGCCCGTTGATCGCCGACGCACCGTCGCGGCACAGCCACAGCACGGTGTCGGCCACTTCCTCGGGTTGCACGACGCGCCCTTGCGGATTGCCGGCGGCGAATTGCGCGCGCACCTCGTCGGGGTCGCGTCCGGTCTTTTCGACCACATTGGCGATGCTCTCGCGCAGGATGTCCGTCTCGGTGTAGCCGGGGCAGACCGCGTTGACCGTCACGCCCTTGCGCGCCACTTCGAGCGCGAGCGAACGCGTGAGGCCGACCACGCCGTGCTTGGCGGCGGTGTACGCCGACACGTAGGCGTAGCCCTTCAGGCCCGACGTGCTCGCGATGTTGACGATGCGGCCCCAGCCGGCGGCCAGCATGTCGGGCAGCGCCTGCTGCGCGCACAGGAAGCTGCCGGTCAGGTTGACGGCCAGCATGCGCTGCCAAAGGTCCAGCGAGGTCTTTGCAAAGGGAGCGCTCTCGGCCTGGCCGGCGTTGTTGACCAGCATGGCGACCGGGCCGAGTTGCTCGCGCGCTGCCGCGAACGCAGCAGTGACCGAGGCCTCGTCGGTCACGTCAACCGCGACGGTCGCGTGGGGGCCGCCGGGCAGCGTTTGAGCCACAGCCCTCAGTGCATCGAGACGGCGCCCCATCAGGGACACGCGTGCGCCCTCTTGGGCCAGCGCATGGGCAATGACCGCACCGATGCCCCGGCCCGCGCCGGTGACGACCGCGTGGCGGCCCTGCAAGGAAGGCGAGGATTGCACCATCACACCCCCAGCGCCCGATTGGCCTGCTCCAGCGGCGAGAGGCCTGCCGCCTGCGCGGCCTGTGCCCGCTCGCGTTCCAGGTTGCGTTCCAGCTGGCTCTTGGCTGCCCGGTACTGCGGCGGCCACGCCACATCGAGGTAGCCGATCCGCGCAGCCTCGTTCAGCGTCCATGCCGGGTTCGCAAGGTGCGGCCGCGCAATCGCGCACAGGTCGGCGCGACCCGCCGCGATGATGCTGTTCACGTGGTCGGCTTCCGAAATGGCACCCACGGCGATCGTCGCGATGCCCGCTTCGTTGCGGATGCGGTCGGCAAACGGCGTCTGCCACATGCGACCGTAGGTCGGCCTTTCCTGCTTGCTGACCTGGCCCGAGGAGCAATCGATCATGTCGGCGCCGGCCGCCTTGAACGCGCGGGCGATCTCGACCGCGTCGTCCGACGTGATGCCGCCGTCCACCCAGTCGTGTGCCGAGATGCGCACCGACATCGGCAGGTGCTGTGGCCACACCTCTCGCACCGCGCGGAACACCTCCAGCGGGTAGCGCAGGCGGTTTTCCAGCGAACCGCCGTACTCATCGGTGCGCTGGTTGGTCAGCGGCGAAATGAAGGACGACAGCAGGTAGCCGTGCGCGCAGTGCAGTTCCAGCCAGTCGAAACCCGCCTCGGCGGCCCAACGCGCCGAGCGTGCAAAGTCGGCGGTGACGCGGTCCATGTCGGTCCGGGTCATCGCGCGCGACCACGCGCTCACGCCATCCAGGTATTGCTGCGGGGAGGCAGAGATCAGGGGCCAGCCGCCCTGCTCCAGCGGCTGGTCGATGCCTTCCCAGGCCACCTTGGTGGCGCCTTTTGCGCCGGCATGGCCGAGTTGCAGTGCGATCTTCGCGTCGGTGCTCGCGTGCACGAAATCGACGATGCGCTTCCATGCATCGCGCTGGGTCTCGGTATAGAGCCCCGGGCAGCCCGGCGTGATGCGAGCATCGGGCGACACGCAGGTCATCTCGGCGAACACAAGCCCGGCGCCGCCCATGGCGCGGGCACCGAGGTGGACGAGATGGTAGTCGCCGGGCACGCCGTCGACGGCGGAGTACTGCGCCATCGGCGAGACCACCACACGGTTCTTCAACTGCACGCTGCGTACCGTGAACGGCGTGAACATCGGCGGGATGGCGCTGCGCGGTGCCGTGCGGTGCACCCCGCAACGCTCGGCGATCCAGTCTTCGTACCGCTCGACGTAGCCCTTGTCGCGCAGCCGCAGGTTCTCGTGCGAGATGCGCTGCGAACGCGTCAGCAGCGAATACGCGAACTGCTCGGGCGGCAGACTCACGTAGCGCTTGACGTTCTCGAACCACTCCGTGGAATTGCGTGCGGCGTTCTGGATGCGCAGCACCTCGACACTGCGCACGGCTTCGTAGTCCTGCAGCGCGCCTTTCAGGTCACCCGGGTGCTTGCCGATCGACCGTGCCAACTCGATCGCATCTTCGAGCGCCAGCTTGGTGCCAGAGCCGATGGAAAAGTGCGCGGTGTGTGCGGCGTCGCCCATCAGCACGACCGGTGCATGCCCGTTGTGGTGCACCCAGGTCTTGCAGACCACCCGGGGGAATCGGATCCACTGCGCCGAGCCACGCAGATGCGCCGCGTTCGACATCAGCTCGTGGCCGTCGAGGTACTTCGCGAACAGGCGTTCGCAAAACGCGATGGACTCTTCCTTCTCCATCTTGTCCAGGCCGGCCGCCTGCCACACCTCTTCGGGTGCTTCGACGATGAAGGTCGACGTGCCGGCATCGAAGCGGTAGGCATGCGCCTGGAACCAGCCCCACTCGGTTTCTTCGAATGCGAAGGTGAACGCCTCGAACAGCTTGTGCGTACCGAGCCAGACGAAGCGGCAGCGGCGCAGGTCGACGTCCGGCTGATAGGTGCCGGCATGACGGTTGCGGATGCGGCTGTTCAGCCCGTCGGAGGCAATGATCAGATCGGCATCGGGGAAGTCGGCATCGCTCGACACGTCCGTCTCGAACTGCAGCTTCACGCCCAGTTCCTCGCAGCGCTGTTGCAGGATGTTGAGCAGGCGCTTGCGGCCGATGCCGCAGAAACCGTGGCCGCCGGAGCGCACGGTGCGGCCGCGGATATGGACCTCGATGTCGTCCCAATGGCTGAACGCGTCGAGGATCCGGCGGGCGGTCGGCTCGTCGGCCGCCTGCAGGTTGGCCAGCGTCTGGTCCGAGAACACCACGCCCCAGCCGAAGGTGTCGTACGGGCGATTGCGCTCGACCACGGTGATGTCGTGCGAGGGATCGGCCTTCTTCATCAGGAGGGCGAAGTAGAGGCCGGCGGGCCCGCCGCCGATGCAGACGATCTTCATGGCGAATTACTTTAGAACTCAAGTATTCAGGGGTCAACCAATTTCTCGAACTGCGGCACTCATGGTTTCCACCGAGGGCCGGCTGGCCCGCAACCTGCAGGCCGGGCAGCAAGTTCGGCCACAATTGACGTTTACGTCAACGTCATAACCACCAGGAGAACGACGACATGGACATCCAAGGCAAGGTTTTCATCGTCACCGGCGGCGCCTCGGGCCTCGGTGAGGGCACCGCGCGCATGCTGGCGCGCGAAGGCGGCAAGGTGGTCATCGCCGACCTGCAGGCCAACAAGGGCGAAGCGATCGCGAAGGAGCTGGGCGGCGCGTTCGTGAAGTGCGACGTGTCGAGCGAGGAAGACGGCAAGGCGGCAGTCGCAAAAGCGGTTTCGATGGGCAAGCTGATGGGCCTGGTGAACTGCGCCGGCATCGCCCCCGCGGCCAAGACCGTCGGCAAGGACGGCGCCCATGCCCTGTCGCTCTACACGAAGGTGATCACCGTCAACCTGATCGGCAGCTTCAACATGATCCGCCTCGCGGCCGAGGCCATGTGCAAGAACGAACCTGAGCCGACCGGCGAGCGCGGGGTGATGATCTCCACCGCCTCCGTGGCCGCCTACGACGGCCAGATCGGCCAGGCCGCCTACGCTGCCTCCAAGGGCGGTGTCGTTGGCATGACCCTGCCCATCGCGCGCGATCTGGCGCGCAACGGCATCCGCAACATGACGATCGCGCCCGGCATCTTCGGCACGCCGATGCTGTTCTCGATGCCCCAGGAAGTGCAGGACGCACTGGCCGCCAGCGTGCCCTTCCCGTCGCGCCTGGGCACCCCCGAGGACTACGCGAAGCTGGTGCACCAGATCGTCACCAACGAGATGCTCAACGGCGAGGTGATCCGGCTCGACGGTGCCATTCGGCTGGCGCCGCGCTGAGCTCGCTGCGGCGAGCCACGAGAACGCGTAACGCCTCGACACCTGATCGCGTTTCGAGTGCGACTTAAGATGCCCCGGCACTCCCCGCCGCCCGGCCTTGCACCGGGCGGCGCCCTCAAAACCAACGAGGAGTCCCATGAAGCTGCGTCTCGCCCTCGCCCCCCTGGCCACCGCTCTGCTGATCGCCGGCTGCGCCACCTCCCCCTCTCCCGACTTCAAGTACACACCGCCGGACCAGCCTGAAGCCGCCTCCGGATACATCGACAAACCTGGCTGGGCCACGAAGAAGTTCGCCGTCGCCGCAGCCAATCCCTTGGCCACCGACGCGGGCTACCAGATCCTGAAGGCCGGCGGCTCGGCGGTGGATGCGGCCATTGCCGTGCAGATGGTGCTGACACTGGTCGAGCCCCAGTCCAGCGGTATTGGCGGCGGCGCTTTCCTGATGCATTGGGACGGCAAGCGCGTCGAGGCCTTCGACGGCCGCGAGACGGCCCCCGCCGCCGCCGACGAGAAGCTGTTCCTGAACAGCGACGGCAAGCCGATGGCCTTCTACGAGGGCGTGGTGGGCGGCCGCTCGGTGGGCGTGCCCGGCACCCTGCGCATGCTGGAAATGGCGCACAAGCAGCACGGCCGGCTGCCGTGGGCCACGCTGTTCCAGCCTGCGATCCTGCTCGCCGAAGGCGGCTTCAAGGTGAGCCCGCGCCTGCACACGCTGCTGAAGAGCGAACAGCACCTGAAGAAGGACGAGACCGCTTCACGCTACTTCTACAAGCCGGATGGGGACCCGCGTGACGTGGGCATGGTGGTCCGCAACGCCGCGTTGGCCGAGGTGTTGCGCGAGGTGGCCGCAAAAGGTGCGGACGCGTTCTACACCGGCGCCATCGCGAAGGACATCGCCACCAAGGTGCGCAGCCACTCGACCAACCCCGGCCAGATGACCGAACAGGACCTGGCCGGCTACCAGCCGAAAAAGCGCGACGCGATGTGCTCGGACTGGAAGCAGTACCGGCTCTGTGGCTTCCCGCCACCGTCATCCGGCCACATCGCCATCGCGCAGATGCTGGGCATCATGGAGCACGCACCCAAGGTGTCGCAGCCACTGGACAACGGCGTGCCCAGCGTCGAGTTGCTGCACACGTACACCGAGGCGGCCCGGCTTGCGTTCGCCGACCGCGCGCTCTACGTCGCCGACCCCGACTTCGTGCAACCGCCGGCCGGCTCCTGGCGCAGCCTGATCGACCCGGCGTATCTGAAGGAGCGTGCCGCCGCGATCGGGCCGCAGTCGATGAAGACCGCCGCACCGGGCGTGCCACGTGGTGGCGCGGTCGCTTTCGCGCCCCAGCCCGAGCAGATCGAGCGCGGCACCTCGCACATCTCGATCGTCGACCCCTACGGCAACGCGATCGCGATGACCACCACCATCGAGGACCAGTTCGGTGCCCGCCAGATGGTGCGCGGCTTCCTGCTCAACAACGAACTGACCGACTTCTCGTTCGCGCCGACCGACGCGAACGGCAAGCCGATCGCCAACCGGGTGCAGCCGGGCAAGCGACCGCGCTCCAGCATGAGCCCGACGCTGGTGTTCGACAAGGGCACCAACCAGTTGGTGATGAGTGCCGGCTCGCCGGGCGGCGCGCTGATCATCCACTACACCGCGAAGGCGTTGATGGGCACGCTGGACTGGGGCCTCAACGCGCAGCAGGCCATCAGCCTGCCGAACTTCGGCTCCACCAACGGCCCGACGCTGCTGGAGGAAAAGCGCTTCCCCGCGCCCACGCTCGATGCGCTGCGTGGCCGCGGCCATGAGATCCGCGAGATGAACATGACCAGCGGCCTGCAGGCGATCCAGCGCACGAAGGACGGATGGTTCGGCGGCGCCGACCCGCGGCGCGAAGGCGTCGTGATGGGCGACTGAACCTACTTGCCGCCGGCCGCCACCTTCGCCGCCGCGGCACCACGGATCTGGCTCGCCGCTGCGTCCAGCGCCTCCTTCGGCGAGCGTGTGCCGGTGTTGATGTCGCGCAGCGCCGTCGAAAGGTGCTGCCAGAACAAGGACATCTCGCTGTTGCTCGGCATCGCACGGCCCGCGTAGATCGCATCCATCGAGGTGCGAATGCGCGGGTCGGAATACATCTTCCAGAACATGCGCTTCGAGGCCGGCACGCCCAGGGGCTTGGCAGCATTCATCTGCGTCAGCCCGTCGGGTTGCAGCAGGTGGTTTTCGAGGAAGTCGATTGCGACAGCCTGGTTGGGCGTCTGGGTCAGCATGGCACCCAGCACCCCGACGAACGGGCGCGCCGGCTTGCCACCGATGGACGGCAAGGGCGCCACCCCGAAGTTGATGCCAGCCTCCTTCAGGCCCTCCCAGGCCCACGGGCCGGTGATCCACATGGCCTGCTTGCCGTCCTGCATGGCGCCTTCGGCATCCTGGTAGCTCAGGCCGCCCTGGGGCACCACCCCCGCGCTCATCAACTTGGTGATGTATTCGGCACCGCGCACGGCCCCCGGGTGGTTGATGCCGGTGTCCTGCGGGTTGTAGCTGCCGTCGATCTTGCGTTGGAACACATAGCCGCCGCCAGCAGCCATCAACGGCCACGTGAAGTACGGGCTGCTCGTCTCCCAGCCGATGGCGCGGATGTCTCGCGCCTTCAGTTTCTCGTGCAGGGAGAAGATTTCTTCGAAGCTCTTGGGCGGGTTCGGCACCAGGTCGGTGTTGTAGACCAGCGCCACCGCCTCCACCGACATGGGGTAGCCCCAGGTCTTGCCGGCCATCGTGAAGCCGTCCCATGCCACCTGCACGATGTCCGCGCGCATCGGCTCGCTCGGCTTCAACGGCACGATCCAACCGCGTTGAACCCAGTCGCCCAGGCGGTCGTGCGGCCAGATCCAGATGTCGGGGATGTCCGCCGTCTGCCCGGCCTTCATCGCTGCCTCGAAGCGATCGACCGCGTTGTCGAAGTGGCGCACCTCCACTTTCACGCCGGTCTTACGCGCGTACTCGTCACCCACCTTCTGCAGGCCGGCGTACCCCTTGTCGGCATTGATCCAGATCTTCAGCTTGCCTTTTTCCCACGCGTGGACGCTGCTGGCGCAGAGCGCCAGCGACAACGAGCCAGCCAAACAAAGTAGTTTTACTACTTTCAGGTCGGAAAAACGTGCCATAGGAAACCCCTTCAACAGCTCAAGCGGGAGCGCAGTTTCTCTAAATATTTGAAACACAACTATACGGGATGACCCTTGCGCACCTGATTGATCCCTTTCCACCTCACATCGGCGTAGTTACGCGATATGTAGTTGGGCTACTTTTCGCACAAACGCCGCCGATCGCACGCCGAGCGCGATCAGCGCTTGGGTAGACTCCCGCGGTGATCCCACCCAGCTTCAAACAAGACCTTCTGGCACGCGCCGACATCGTCGAGATCGTCGGGCGCTACGTGCAGCTCAAGAAGGCAGGCATCAACTACAAAGGGCTCTGCCCTTTCCATGGCGAGAAGACGCCGAGCTTCATCGTCAGCCCGACCCGCCAGACCTATCACTGCTTCGGCTGCGGCGTGCATGGCAGCGCCATTGACTTCCTGATGGAGCACGGGGCACTGGGCTACGTCGACGCGGTCAAGGAACTCGCGCAGCAGTACGGCATGCAGGTGCCGGAAGACGACACCACCGCGGAACAGCGAGCACAAGCGGCGCAAGCGCGGGAACGGCAGGCCACGCTGACCGAAGTGCTGAGCAAGGCAGCCGAGCACTACCGCAAGCAGCTCAAGAGTCACCAGCGGGCCGTGCAGTACCTCAAGGGCCGCGGCCTGACGGGCGAGATCGCCGCGCGCTTCGGCCTCGGCTACGCACCGGAAGGCTGGCGGGCACTCGCCAGCGTGTTCGCACGCTACGACGATCCGTTGCTGGAGGAGAGCGGGCTCGTGATCGTGCAGGGCGACGGCGAAGACGCCAAACGCTACGACCGCTTCCGCGACCGCGTCATGTTCCCCATCCGCAACGTCAAGGGCGAGGTGATCGGCTTCGGCGGCCGGGTGCTCGACCAGGGCGAACCGAAGTACCTCAACTCCCCCGAGACACCGGTCTTCGTGAAAGGGCGCGAGCTCTACGGGCTGCACGAGGCCCGGGCCGCATTGCGCCAGATGGGCTACGCGCTCGTCGTCGAGGGCTACATGGACGTGGTCGCCCTGGCGCAGCTCGGCTTTCCGAATGCCGTCGCGACCCTCGGAACAGCGTGCACGGCAGAACACGTACACAAGCTGTTCCGCTTCACGGACTCCGTCGTCTTCAGCTTCGACGGCGACGCCGCAGGCCGCCGCGCGGCCGGACGCGCACTGGAAGCAGCCCTGCCCCACGCCACCGACACGCGCACGGTGAAATTCCTGTTCCTGCCGGCGGAACACGACCCGGACTCGTACGTGCGCGAGTTCGGCGCCGAGGCGTTCGAACGCTGCGTGACCGATGCCGTGCCGCTCTCACGCCAGCTCGTGGAAGCCGCACGCGAGGGCTGCGACCTGTCGGCCGCCGAGGGCCGGGCGCGTTTTCTGGCGCAGGCCAGGCCACTGTGGCAGGCACTGCCCGACGGCGTGCTGAGGCAGCAGATCCTCGCCGACCTGGCGCAGCTCGCGGCCATGGGCGTGGACGACCTGAGGCGCACCTGGCACGGCGGCGGCGCGAACGGCGGGCATGCGCAGCCGCATCCTGCGCGCGCCGACGAACATGGGGACTGGCAGGACCGCCCCGCGCGCCACAAGCGCCCGGAGCGCTCCGAGCGCCCGGAACGTCGCGCCGTTTCATCGCGCCGGCTGCTGTCCGGCACCCCCACCCTGCTGGACCGCGCGCTATGGCTGCTCGTGTGCCGCAGCGAGCTCTGGAACGACCTCAGCGCCGCCTCGCACGATCTGCTGGCCGAGCAGCCGGCGCCGTACGGACCCGCCTTCGCCTGGATCGAGCGGCACCTGAACGACCAGGGCCCCGTCAGCGCCGAGACGCTGTTCGACGAGATGACGCGAGAAGACTTCGGGACCGGCGGCGAGGCGCTCGTGCAGCGGCTGAAGGAATTCCACGAGCCCGAGGCCGGGATCGACCTGGCCCGTGAGCTGTCCATCGTGCTCGACCGCTTGCTGCTGCGCGCGCTGGAAGACGAGCAGACCCTGCTGTTCGAATCCGGGATCCTGACCGACGAGACCATGCGCCGGGCCAGGGAATTGCTCGATCAGTGCAGGGAACTGAAAGACAGGCTCGGGCGAGGCGGCAGCACCCCGGAGCGGTAAATACCTGCCAACTTTGACGGCAAGACTTACATCGACGATAATTCGCGGTTTATTGCGCGGCAAGAGTGACAGCAGCACCTCCGGGCCCCGGCCACCCGAGACACGGGTTACCTACAGGCCACCCATTTCCCGCAAGGGCTGCCCTCCAACACAGTTCACGCCAGCTTGCCCAAAAGAGCCGACGCTTGACCCTCAGCCGGGTGCCCCCACTTGCTGACACGTCGAGAGCCGTCGGCTCTGCCTTGCCTGCCTGTTTTTCCGTTTCCTACCCCGGGCCAGCCCGGGCAAAAGTCCGGAATTGCCGGTGGGCCGCTTGAGCCCTGATCCATCCGAGGAAGTTCATGACCGCGAAGAAAACCGCCGCCCCCGCCAAGACCGCCACCAAGGCCAGCAAACCCGCCGAGACCGAAGACAAGAAGGTGACCAAAGCGGTCGCGGCCAAGGAAGACAAGGCGAAAGCTGCCGCCAAGCCGGCACGCGCCGCCAAGGCCACCGAAGCAGCGGACGACGGCAAGGTCAAGGGCAAGCGCGGGCGCAAGCCGAAGGCCGAGACCACGACGACCAAGAAGGCGGGCGGCGACTTCGACGCGGAAGAGGATTTTTCCGACGTCGAAGCCGACCTGGAAGCCGACGTCGAGGTCGAGGAGACCGCCTCCGAAGGCGACAAGCCCAAGGCCAAGCCGCTGCGCATGAAGGTGTCGCGCGCCAAGGAGCGTGCGCTGATGCGCGAGTTCGGGCTGGACGAGACGACGCTGACGGAAGAAGAAGTCAGCAAGCGCCGCTCGGAGCTGAAGACGCTCATCAAGATGGGCAAGACGCGTGGTTTCCTGACCCACTCGGAAATCAACGACCACATGCCCGAGAAGCTGGTCGAGACCGAGATCATGGACGCCATCGTGTCCATGCTCAACGACATGGGCATCGCGGTCTACGAACAGGCACCCGACGCCGCCACGCTGCTGATCGCGGGCGGCACGACCACCACCGCCACCGAAGAGGAAGCCGAGGAAGAAGCCGAAGCCGCGCTGTCGACGGTCGATTCCGAGTTCGGCCGCACCACCGACCCGGTGCGCATGTACATGCGCGAGATGGGCACGGTCGAGCTGCTCACCCGTGAAGGCGAAATCGAGATCGCCAAGCGCATCGAAGGCGGCCTGCAGGCCATGATGCTGGCGATCTCCGCGTCGCCGACGACCATCGCCGAGATCCTGCTGCTGGCCGACAAGATCCGCGCCGGCGAAATGCAGATCTCCGAGGTGGTCGACGGTTTCGTCTCAGAAGACGAGGCCGACGACTACGTGGCCGAGGAAGACGTCGACTTCTTCGACGACGAAGACGACGACGACGGCAACGGTGGTTCCAAGGCCCTCACCAAGAAGCTCGAAGAACTGAAGAACGCCGCGCTGCAGCGCTTCGACGAGCTGGCCGGGCACTTCGACAGGATGCGCAAGGCCTACGAGAAGGAAGGCTACAAGTCGCCGGCCTACAACAAGGCCCAGATGGCGGTGAGCGCCGAGATCATGGGCATCCGCTTCACGGTCAAGACCATCGAGCGGCTGTGCGGCATCCTGCGTTCGCAGGTGGACGACGTGCGCCGTTATGAACGCGAGCTGCGCAAGATCCTGGTCGACAAGTGCGGCATGCCCCAGGACTACTTCATCAAGACCTTCCCCGCCAACTCGCTCAACCTGAAGTGGGCCGAGAAGGAAGCCACCTCCGGCAAGCCCTACAGTGCCGTGATGACCCGCAACCTGCCGGCCATCCAGGAGCTGCAGCAGAAGCTGATCGACCTGCAGGCCAAGGCCGTCGTGCCGATCGACGACCTGAAGCAGATCAACAAGAAGATGAACGAGGGCGAGAAGGCCTCGCGCGACGCCAAGAAGGAGATGATCGAGGCCAACCTGCGCCTGGTGATCTCGATCGCGAAGAAGTACACCAACCGCGGCCTGCAGTTCCTCGACCTCATCCAGGAAGGCAACATCGGCCTGATGAAGGCGGTCGACAAGTTCGAATACCGTCGCGGCTACAAGTTCTCGACCTATGCGACGTGGTGGATCCGCCAGGCCATCACCCGCTCGATCGCCGACCAGGCGCGCACCATCCGCATCCCGGTGCACATGATCGAGACGATCAACAAGATGAACCGCATCTCGCGCCAGCACCTGCAGGAGTTCGGCTTCGAGCCGGACGCGCCGACGCTGGCCGAGAAGATGGAGATGCCCGAGGACAAGATCCGCAAGATCATGAAGATCGCCAAGGAGCCGATCTCCATGGAAACGCCGATCGGCGACGACGACGATTCGCACCTGGGCGATTTCATCGAGGACACCAACAACACCGCGCCGGTGGACGCCGCCATGCAGGCCGGCCTGCGCGACGTGGTCAAGGAGATCCTCGACAGCCTGACCCCGCGCGAGGCCAAGGTGCTGCGCATGCGCTTCGGCATCGAGATGTCCACCGACCACACGCTGGAAGAAGTGGGCAAGCAGTTCGACGTGACCCGCGAGCGCATCCGCCAGATCGAAGCCAAGGCCATCCGCAAGCTCAAGCACCCCAGCCGGTCAGACAAGCTTCGGACGTACCTGGACAACCTCTGAAAGAGGTAGGCCAGGGACGTGCCACCGAAGGTGGCTGCAATCGCGCAGCGAGTGCACCGGGCCTGCGCCGCAAGGCACAAGCTTCGGACGTACCTGGACAACCTCTGAAAGAGGTAGGCCGCAAGGACTTCCTTCACATCTGAGTGTTTTGCGCAACGGCCTTCCGCCGAGAGACGGAAGGCCGTTTTTCATTGCAGGGGGTGCACGCTACACTCGCCCCGTTCCGGCTTCCGAAGACCCTTCCCCCATGACCGATTCCGCGGCCCGCACCGTCCTGTTCGCCGACTTGCGCGGCAGCACGGCGCTGTTCGGCACGCTCGGGAATGCGCAAGCCGCGGCGATCGTCACGCAGACCATCGGCTTGCTGAGCACCGTCGTCGCGCAAAGCGGCGGCAAGGTCGTCAAGACGCTGGGCGACGGCCTGATGGCACTGTTCGACCGCCCGCCGCCCGCGGTGCATGCAGCGCGTGAAATGCAGGACTCGATTGCCCGCATCATGGCCGAGGCGGACACCGGCGCTGCAGCGTTACGGCTCTACATCGCCATGGCGCATGGCGAGATCGTCGAAGTGGCCGGCGACAGCTTCGGCGACGCGGTCAACGTGGCCGCCCGCCTGCTCGACCATGCCGGCGACAACGAGGTGCTGATCACGCAGCAGGTCTACGAGCAGCTTGCAGCCGTCGACCGCCAGCGCTTCAAGAGCCTCGAGCGCCTGCACCTGCGCGGGCGCAGCGAGCCGTGCCATGTGTACCGGATCGAGTCGTGGCACGACGACGACGCGACGCCTTCGACGTTGTTCACCGACTTCACCGACACGCCGCTGGCGGACTGCATCCGACTCGCGGTGTCGGGCGAAGCGCAGCAGGTCTTCACGGTGCCCCAGACGCCGGTCGTGATCGGTCGCAGCCCGGACTCGACCTTCTGCATCGACGACTCGCGCGTCTCACGCCTGCATGCCCGTATCGAATGGCACGGCGGCAACTTCCATCTCTCGGACCAGAGCAGCAACGGCAGCTTCGTGCGCTTCACCGGCGACAACGAGATCGTCGTGCTACGGCGCGGGGTCTGCATGTTGCACGGCAGCGGCGTGATCGGGCTGGGAGCATCGCCGTCCGATCCGCGCGCGGCGTGCCTGCACTTCGAGGTGTTCTCGTACGCGAGCCAGTTCCCCGGCACGGGCAGCTGAGCAAGCAGGCCCTCAGGCGCCGAGGCGCTGCGCCAGCTCGGCAAGATCCCTCACCACATGGTGCGTGCCGGCCGGTGGCTCACCGGGCGTGGGGTGCACCTCGGGCCGCACGATCCAGGCAGCCTGCAACCCGGCCGCCAGCGCCCCCTCGACGTCCAGCGCCAGATCGTCGCCGACGTGCAGCACCTGGTCCGGTGCCGCACCCGCTTGCCGGCAAGCTTCACGGAAGATGCGCACATCGGGCTTGCCGACGCCGAATCCGCGCGCCGATACCGATGCCTTGAACCAGCCCGCCAGCCCCACCTGCTGCAGGTCGGCGTTGCCGTTGCTCAGCGCAATCAACGTGTAGCGCGAGGCCAGGCGGTCGAGCGCCGGCAGCACGTCCTCGAACAGGTCCACGCGCTGCCGTTCGGCGAAGAACACGGCGAACGCCTCGTCGGCCAGCGCAGGGTCGTCGCCGCACTCGGCAAGCGCCACTCGCAGGCTCTTGAGCCGGATCGCGGTGAGATCGTGCGACCACTGGGGATTGCGCTGCGCCACCTCGTCGCGCAAGCGGCGCAACGAAGCCACATCGTACCGGCTGGCCGTCATCGGAGCATGCTCCGTCAGCCAGCCGTGGAGCACGGTCTCGGCGCGGGCGATCGCGGGCCAGATCGGCCACAAGGTGTCGTCCAGGTCCAGGGTGAGGGCGATCAGGGGTCTCAAAACGATGGTCCTTGGCAAAACCCGCGCCGAGAAAAGGTAACGGCGCTCAGGTGCGCCGCATTTTTGCCGATTAGGGAGAAACCGATGGTAAGCGACGCTGCGCGATGTCCTATAGTGCGGCGGCCGTTCTGTAACTTTCCATGACACCTGCCGCCCTGCCCTCCGACGAAGCCGAGCGCCTGCGCGTCCTGCATGAACTGCGCATCCTCGACTCCGAGCCCGAGGAGTGCTTCGACGCGGCGGTGCGCCTCGTGACGCGGCTGATGAACTGCCCGATCGCGATGGTCAGCCTCGTCGACGCGGAGCGCCAGTGGTTCAAGGCGGTGCATGGCATGGAAATCCGCCAGACGCCGCGCGCCCAAGCGTTCTGCGCACACGCGATCCTCGGCAGCGACGTGCTGAAGATCGACAGCCTGGCGGACGACGCCCACTTCGCCGACGCGATGCTGGTGACCGGCGAACCCCACGCCCGCGCCTACGCCGGCATGCCCGTCACCGTGGAGGGGCACCGCCTGGGCACGGTCTGCGTGATGGACGTCAAGCCGCGCCGCTTCGGCGAGCCGGCGCTGGAGGCGCTGCGCGACGTGGCACGCATGGTGAGCGATCTGTTGCAGGCCCGCCTGAAAGAGCAGCGCTGGCGGCTGCAGGAAGCACGCGTGCGAACGGCGACGCGCGCAGGCAGCGACTGGCTGTGGGAAACCGATGCCGAGGGCCATGTGACCTGGGCGTCGGCGACGATGGAAGCCCACACCGGCCTGCGCGTCGAAGACGAGCAGGGACGCAAGCCATCTGAAATCTTGCTGCGGCGCACCGACCCCGAGCACTCGGCATCGTATGACGCCTACCTCGGGGCGCGCGAACGGCATGAGCCATTCTCGAATCTGATCGCAGACCGGATGACGCCGCGCGGCCGGGTGACCGTGTCGATCAGCGGCATCCCGGTGTTCGACTCGGCAGGTCGCTTCCGTGGGTATCGGGGGGCAACGCGCGTCATCACCAACGAAATTGAAGCGCAGGCCCGCGCCCGCGAGGCGCAGCGACTGCGAGAGGCGCAGCTGCGCGAATCGGAGGCCCGCACGGCGGCCGTGCTGCAGGCCCTGCCCGATTTGTGGTTCGTGATGGACCAGCAGGGCCGCTACCTCGAATGCGGCTCGGCGGCACATCACCTGCTGCACCAGCCCTTCGAGCAGATCCGCGGGCGCAGCATCGAGGAGGTCATGCCGCCGGCCGTCGCCGCCTGCCAGAAGGACGCTTTGCACCGTGCGCTCGCCACGCGGTCACTGCAGCGCGTCGAATACGAGCTGATGCCGCTCGGCGAGTCGATGCGCACCTTCGAAGGCCGCTTCATGCCGATGTCGGAGACGCAGGTGCTGCTGATCGTGCGCGACCTGACCGAGCTGCGCGCGATGGAACGCGAGCTGCAGATCATGCAGCGCGCCATCGAGGCCGAGGCGTCGCTGCCCATCACCGTGGTCGACGTGCTCGCCCCCGGGCAGCCGGTCGTCTACGTCAACCCGGCCTTCGAGCGGCTCACCGGCTACAGCCGCGACGAGGTGCTGGGCCGCAACTGCCGCTTCCTGCAGGGCTCCGAAACCGACCAACCGGCGTTGCGCACGCTGCGCGACGGACTGCGCCAGGGACACTCGGCCACCGTCGTGCTCAACAACTACCGCAAGGACGGCACGCGCTTCATCAACGAACTGCACGTCGCGCCCGTGCACGATCCGCACGGCCGCGTGACGCACTTCATCGGCGTGCAGACCGACATCACCGAGCGCAGCATCGCAGCCGAACGCCTGCGGCTCAGCGAAGAGCTCTACCGCTCGGTGGCACTGTCGATCAGCGACGGCCTGATGGTGGTCACCAGCGGCAGCTACGTGGTCGCCGTCAACCCGGCGGCCTGCCGCATCCTCGATGCGACGATGGAAGAGCTGGTGATGGCGCCAGGACTCGAACTGCTGACCGAGGCGCTGCAAGCGCTGCCGCCGGCCGAGCACCCCGTGGCGCGCACCTTGCACAGCGGCGAGCCGGTGCCGGAGCGGGTGTACGGACTGCGCCGGCGCGATGGCCAACTGCGCTGGCTCGGCGTCAGCGCACAACCGCTGCGCATGGCCCCCCAGGACAAGCCGCTGTCGGCGGTCGTCACCTTCCGGGACATCACGCAGCAGCGCAGCGCCGAGCAGGCGCTGTCGCTCAGCGAGCAGCGCTGGAAGTTCGCCCTGGAAGGCAGCGGCGACGGCGTGTGGGACTGGGACGCGGTGGCCGACCGCGTGTACTACTCGCGACGCTGGAAGCAGATCCTCGGCTACGACGAGCACGAGCTTGGCGACTCGCCGCAGGAGTGGTCGTCCCGGGTGCATCCGGACGACCTGCCGCAGGTGCTCGAAAAACTGGAGCTGCACCTGAAGGACAACGTGCCGGTCTACCAGTCCGAGCACCGCATCCGGCACAAGAGCGGCGGCTACCTGTGGGTGTTCGAGCGCGGCCGTGTCGTGCAGCGCAACGAGCAGGGCCGCGCGCTGCGCATCGTCGGCACCTATTCCGACATCACGCGCCTGAAGGAAGCCGAGAAGGCGCTGCGCGACAAGCAGGCGGCCGAGCTGGCGAGCCGCTCGAAAACCGAGTTCCTCTCGCGCATGAGCCACGAGATGCGTACCCCGCTCAACGCGATGATCGGCTTCTCGCAGCTGCTCAAGCTCGGTGCCACCAGCGCGCAGCCCTCGTCTTCGCAGGTGCGCCACTATGCCGATCACATGCTGCAGGCGGGGCAGCACCTGCTTGCGCTGATCAACGACGTGCTCGACCTGCAGCGCGTCGAGGCGGGACAGCTCGCGATCACGATCGAGCCGATCTCGCTGCAGCGCACGGTCGAGCAGGCGCTCGAGTTGCTGGAGCCGCTGGCGCTGGCATCGGCGGTCACGTTCGACAACCGCATCGAAGAAGACGTGCTGGTGCTCGCCGACGCGCAGCGCCTGCGCCAGGTGCTGATCAACATCATCTCCAACGCCATCAAGTACAACCGCGTGGACGGTCTCGTGCGCCTGAGCCTGGGCGACCGGCAGAGCGACGCGATCGACATCCTGATCGAAGACACCGGCGAAGGCCTGCGCCGCGACCAGCTCGCGCGCCTGTTCCAGCCCTTCGAACGGCTGGGGCGCGAAACCTCGCCGATCGAAGGCACCGGCCTCGGTCTCATCATCGCCAAGCGCCTGATCGACGAGATGCACGGCAGCATCGAGGTGTCCAGCGAACCAGGCACGGGCACCTGCGTCACGCTGATGGTGCGCCTGGCCCACCAGGCCCTGCCCGCCCCCACCCCCGAGACCGCGATCGCCCGCGAACGCGCCGAAGCCGCAGGCACCCGCGAGCAGGTGCGCATGCTCTACGTCGAAGACAACCCGATCAACGCGCTGCTGTTCGAGGAAGCCATGAAGCTGACCGGGCACATCGACCTGATGATCGCGGAAGACGGCCCGCAGGCCTTCGAGATCGTGCGCGACTGGCGGCCGGACATCCTGGTGCTCGACGCCCACCTGCCCGGCATGACGGGGTTCGAGGTGCTGGAACAACTGCGCAACGTGCATGGCCTGCGCGACGTGCCGGCCTTCATGTGCTCGGCGGACGCGATGCCGGAAGACATCCAGCGCGCGCTCGATGCCGGCTTCCTCGGCTACTGGACTAAGCCGATCGAGGTGAAGAAGGTGATCGCCGAAGTCGACCAGGTGGCCCCGAGGCCAGTGCGGATCGCGTAGGCCCTGCCCACCTGAAAAGTGGCAGCTCGGGAATAATCGGCCGCCATGAAATTCCGCGAAGAGCCCGCCTACAGGCACGACATGGTGGAAACCACGGCCGTGCTGCTGTGCAACCTCGGCACGCCGGACGAACCGACCGCGCCGGCGCTGCGGCGCTACCTGGCGGAGTTCCTCAGTGACCCGCGCGTGGTCGAGATCCCGCCCGTCGTCTGGAAACCCATCCTGCACGGGATCATCCTGCGCCGGCGTCCGGCCCAGTCCGCCGCCAAGTACGCCAGCATCTGGATGCCCGAGGGGTCTCCGCTGCGGGTGTGGACGCAAAAGCAGGCCAAGCTGCTGCAGGGCTACCTGGGCGAGCGCGGCCAGCACGTGACGGTGGACTACGCCATGCGCTACGGCCAGCCGTCCATCGCCTCCCGGCTCGACGCCCTGAAGAAGCTCAACGCCACCCGCGTGCTGGTCCTGCCGCTGTACCCGCAGTACTCGGGCACGACGACGGCGAGCGTCGTCGACGCAGTGCAGGCATGGTCGCGGCGCATCCGCAGACTGCCCGAACTGCGCTTCGTGAACCAGTATCACGACCACCCGCTCTACATCGACGCGCTGGCCCGTCGCATCTCCCAGCACTGGATGACGCACGGCCGCCCGGACCAGCTGGTCATGAGCTTTCACGGCGTGCCCAGGCGCACGTTGATGCTGGGCGACCCCTACCACTGCCAATGCCACAAGACGGCAAGGCTGCTGGCCGATCGGCTGGGCTTGACCGAAACGCAATACAAGGTCACGTTCCAGAGCCGGTTCGGCCGAGCGGAATGGCTGCAGCCCTACACCGAACCGACGCTGCACGAACTCGGCAAGGCCGGCGTGCGGCGGGTGGACGTGGTGTGCCCGGGATTCGTCGGCGACTGCATCGAGACGCTGGAGGAAATTGCCATGGAAGGCCGTCAGGCCTTCATGACCGCTGGCGGCAAGGAGTTTCAGTACATCCCGTGCCTGAACGACCAGCACGAATGGATCGCCGCACTGGCGGCCATCGCCCAACAGCACCTGGCCGGCTGGCCGACCGAGGCACCGGACCGCAAGGCCGCTCAGTTGAGGCGGGAACGAGCCCTGGCGCTGGGCGCCAGGGATTGACCACCGCGCTCAGCCGCCCGCTGCGGCTTCGGCCGAATGCCGCTTTTGCGCCACCAGGCGCCGTTGCATGCGCCAGTGCATCACCCGTGGCAGCACCAGCACCAGCACGCAGGTGAGCAGGATGCCGGCCGTCAGCGGGCGTTCGATGAACACGGTCCAGCGCCCTTCGCCGATCGACATCGCATTGCGCAGTTGGGCCTCTGCCATGGGCCCGAGGATCATGCCGACGATCACCGGCGCCGCCGGGAAGTCGAAGCGACGCATCAGCACGCCGAGCAGGCCGATGCCGTAGAGCAGCACCAGGTCGAACGCCGACTGCCGCATGCCATAGACGCCCACGGTGGCAAAGATCAGGATGCCCGCGTACAGCGCCGGCTTGGGCACCTTCAGCAGCTTGATCCACAGGCCGACGAGCGGCAGGTTGAGCACCAGCAGCATCACGTTGCCGATGTACAGCGACGCGATCAGCGCCCACACCAGGCTCGACGAGGTCTGGAACAGGGTCGGACCGGGCTGGATGCCGTAGTTCTGGAATGCCGACAGCATGATCGCCGCCGTGGTCGAGGTGGGAATGCCCAGCGTCAGCAGCGGCACCATCGTGCCGGTCACCGCGGCGTTGTTGGCCGCTTCGGGCCCGGCCACGCCCTCGATGGCACCCGAGGTGCCGAACTCGTCCTTGTGCTTCGAGAGCTTCTTCTCCATGCCGTAGGAGAGGAAGGTCGGAATCTCGGTACCGCCGGCAGGAATGGTGCCGAACGGAAAGCCGATCGCCGTACCGCGCAGCCATGCCGGCAACGACCGCCGCCAGTCGCTCTTGCTCATCCACACGCGCGACATCGCGTTGCGCGTTTCGTGCTGCCGGCCCTGATACAGCACCAGGTACATCGCCTCGGCCACCGCGAACAGGCCCACCGCGACGAGCACCACTTCGATGCCGTCCACCAGTTCGGCCACACCCATCGTGTAGCGGGCCTGGCCGGAGATCTGATCGATACCGATCAGGCCGATCGCCAGCCCGAGGAATAGGCTGGTGAGCCCGCGCAGCGTGCTCTGGCCGAGCACCGAAGACACGGTGGTGAACGCCAACATCATCAGCGCAAAGTACTCAGGCGGCCCGAAGCGCAACGCGTATTCGGCAATGCCCGGCGCAAACAAGGTGACGAGCACGGTGGCAAACGAGCCGGCAATGAAGGAGCCGATCGCGGAGGTGGCCAGCGCCGCGCCGGCACGGCCGCTCTTGGCCATCAGGTTGCCTTCGAGGGCGGTGACCATCGTGCCGGTCTCGCCCGGCGTGTTGAGCAGGATCGACGTGGTGGAGCCGCCGTACATCGCGCCGTAGTAGATGCCCGCGAACATGATCATCGACGCGGTCGGCTCGAGCTGCGCGGTGAGCGGCAGCAACATCGCCACCGTGAGCGCCGGACCGATGCCCGGCAACACGCCGACCGCGGTGCCGACGAAGCAGCCGATGAAGGCCCACAGCAGGTTGATCGGGGTGGCTGCGGTCGCGAAGCCGTTGAGCAGGCTTTGCCAGAGTTCCATGGTGTGCTGCTCGCTTCTCAGATCCAGCCAGTACGGGTGAGGCCGGGCAATGTCAGCCCCAGGCCCTTGGTGAACAGCCAGTAGGTCGGTGCGGAGATCACGAGACCCACGAACGCATCGCGCAGCATGCGCGCTGGCGGGATCTCCTGCCCCATCGACAGGCGCACGCCGCGTGCAGCGAGCACGAACAGGACCGCGCACGAGACGACGAAGCCGACATACGAGATCAAGGCTGCATTTGCGAGCAGGCCGGCCGAGACCCAGGCCAGGCAGAGCCAGTTGGCCGGGGTTTCGTCCTGGGGCTCGTCGATGGCCCGGAAACCGCCGGTGCCCGCCTCGTACAGCAGGCAGCCACCGCACGCAGCCAGTGCCACGGCGACAAACCACGGCAGGAAATTGGCCCCCACGCCGGCATAACCGGCGTCCGACGGGATGGAAACGGCACCCAGGGCCAGGAGCCCTGCGAGTGCAATGCAGCCGATACCGACGGCTTGTTGTGTGGGGTACTTCATCGACATCGAATGGAAAAAGGAGGCGCAGCCCGCCCGCGGGCCGCGCCGATTGCTCGTCAGATCATGCCCACCTTGACCATCAAGGCGCGCAGGCGGGCGTGCTCTTCCTCGACGAACTTGGCGAAGTCGTCACCGGTCAGCAGGGCCTGCGTCCAGTTGTTGGCCGCCAGCGCCTCGGCCCAGGCCTTGGTCTTGGTTGCCTTGGCCACGTTGTCGATCAGCTTCTGGCGCTGCTGCGGCGTGATGCCCGGCGCGCCATACACGCCGCGCCAGTTGCCGATGGTCACGTTGATGCCCTGCTCCACCAGCGTCGGCACACTGCTGCCACGCAGGCGGGTCGGCGCCGTCACGCCCAGCGCGCGCATCTTGCCGGTCTTGATGAACTCTTCCAGTTCGGCGTAGCCGCTGGTGCCCACCGTGACGTGCCCGCCGAGGATGGCCGCCGTGGCTTCACCGCCGCCCTTGAACGGCACGTAGTTCACCTTGGCCACGTCCACGCCGGCCTCGCGCGCGATCATCGCCACGCTCACGTGGTCGACCGAGCCCTTGGAGCCGCCGCCCCACTTCACGCTGGCCGGGTCCTTCTTCAGCTGCTCGACCACGTCCTTCATGCTCTTGAGCGGCGAGTCGGCCGGCACCACGAACACGTTGTATTCGGCCAGCAGCCGCGCAATCGGCGTCGCGTTGTCGAGCGTCACCGGCGGCTTGTTCTGCACGATCGCGCCGACCATCACGGCGCCGGCCACCACCAGCGCGTTGGGGTCGCCCTTGCTCGCGTTGACGAACTGCGCCAGGCCGATGGTGCCACCGGCACCGCCCTTGTTCTCGTACGTGACCGAACTGGCCACGCCAGCGTCCTGCATCGCCTTGCCGATGCCGCGGCCGGTCTGGTCATAGCCTCCACCGGGGTTGGCGCCGATCATGATCTTGAAGCTCTCCTGGGCATGAACCGCAGGTGCCGCAAGAGCGACCATCGAGCCCAGGACACCGGCCAGGGCCGTCCGTCCGATACGTTGCAGGAAATCTCGACGCATGGCTGTCTCCTCTGTAGTGTCGTTGCGCGATGGAGCAATCGTCATGCGTACCGCTGCGCGCAGGGATCGGTAGTAGCCCTCATGCCGCAGGTCAGACTGTCACAGCGCTGTCGAAACCGGCGACCACGGCTGTCAAAGAACTGTCGCAGCCATCCAGGGAAGTGCCAGGGCACAAGCGCGCGGCCGCGGGGCACACTGCGCACCATGAAACTGCTGCTGGTCGAAGACGACGAATCGATGTCGCGGGCATTGCGCCTCGCGCTGGAGCGGCGCGGGTTCGAGGTCGAGGTGGCGGCCAACGGCAATGACGCGCTGCAGCGCCTGCGTTTTGCCACGCCCGATCTCACGCTGCTCGACCTCACGATCCCGGGGATGGACGGGCTGGCCGTGCTGCAGAAGGCGCGCGCCCACGGCGTCACGGCCCCCATCCTCGTGCTGACGGCACGCGGCGCCGTCGGTGACCGCATCCAGGGCCTCAATGCCGGAGCCGACGACTACCTCGCCAAGCCCTTCGACCTGGACGAACTCGAAGCCCGCATCCGCGCGCTGCTGCGACGCGCCCAGGGCGAGCCGGAAGCCGCGCTGCAATGCGGGCAACTGCGGCTGGAGCGGGAGTCCGGCGCGTTCTACCTGGGCGACGAGATCCTCGAAGTCACGCCGCGCGAGCAAGCGCTGCTGAAGGCGTTGATGGCCAAACCTGGCCATGCGGTGCCGAAGGAGCGGCTGTTCCGGCTCGTGTTCCCGATGGAAAGCACGATCCAGTTCGAAGCGATCGAGGTGGTGGCCTACCGGCTGCGCAAGAAGCTGGCCGGCTCCGGCGTGTCGCTCGTCACGTTGCGCGGCTTGGGCTACCTGTTGCGCGCGGAGCCGGCCGGCTCTTGAAGCGGCCATGGCGGTACGGGCTCCCCACTCGCTGCGCCGCTACCTGCTGGCGTGGATCATCACGCCCATCGCCCTGTTCGTGCTCGTCGACACGGTGAGCCTCTACCGCGGTGCTTTGCGTTCGATCAACCGCGCCTACGACCGCTCGCTGCTGGCGTCGGCTCGTTCCATCGGGGAGCTGCTGCAGGTCGACGGCGGCGAGTTGCGCGTCGAGGTGCCGTACGCGGCGCTGGAGATCTTCGAGGCCTCCAACAACAGCCGCATGTACTACCGGATCGATGGCTTCGAAGGCGAGTTCGTCTCCGGCTACGAAGATCTGCCGGTGTATCGCGGAAAGATCCCGCAGCAGACAGCCTACCCCGCCCTCGTCGACTTCTACGACGTCGAGTTCCGCGGCGAAACCGTGCGGATGGCCGCGCTCTATCAGCCCGTGGCCGCCGAGAACGCGCGCGGCATGGCACTGATCCAGGTGGCCGAGACACTCGAGGTGCGGCAGAAACTGGCACGCGAGATCCTGCTCGACACGCTGGTACGGCAGGCGCTGCTGATCGCGGTGGTCACGCTGGTCGTGTGGCTGGTGGTGGCGCGGGCGCTGGTGCCGGTCGAGTCGCTGCGCCGGCAACTGCTGTCGCGCAACGCCGAGGATCTCTCGCCCCTGCATGCGGAAGATGCACCACGCGAACTGCAGCCGATGGTCACGGCCCTGAACACGCTGATGCAGCGGCTGCACCGGCTGGTCGGCCATCAGCTGCGCTTCGTGCGCGACGCCTCGCACCAGTTGCGCACCCCGCTGGCCGTGCTGAAGACGCAGGTGCAGAACGCGTTGTCCGGCCCGCCCAGCCCGGAAACCCTGCATGCCATGAACGACACGGTCGACCGTGCCGTCGCGCTGGCCAACCAGATGCTTGCCCTTGCAAAAGTGGAACAGGTGCACGGCGAAGCACAGCGCGAAACGCTGAACCTGGCCGAGATTGCCAGCGACGTGGCGATCGACCTGTCGCCGCTGATCGCGGACAAGCACATCGACTTCGAACTCGATGCCAACGATGCCCTGATCCGCGGCCACCCCTGGATGCTGCGGGAACTGCTGCGCAACCTGCTGCACAACGCGATCCGCGAAACCCCGGAGGGCAGCACATTGAGCGTGCTGGTCGTGCCCGGCGCGCAACATGTGCGGTTGATCGTGCGCGACAGCGGGCCGGGTATTTCAGCGTCGCAGCGCGAGCATCTGTTCGAGCCCTTCCATACCGGCCATCCGAACACCGGCAGCGGGCTCGGCCTGGCAATCTGCCGCGAGATCTGCCAGTCGCTCGACGCCACGATCGAACTCGTCAACCGCACGGAACAAGGCCGCACGGCGGGCTTGGACGCGATCGTGGTCTTCCCGGCCGCGCCACCGCCGGTCGGCTGACAATACCGGCATGGATGGAGTTCGACTCGACAAATGGCTGTGGGCCGCACGGTTCTACAAGACGCGTAGTCTCGCCACCGAAGAAATCGACAAAGGCCGCGTGCAGGTCAACGAACAGGCGGCCAAGCCGGCACGCGAGGTTCGCGTCGGCGACCGGATCGCGCTACGGCAAGGGCACGTGCCACGCACTGTGGTCGTGCGCGCGCTGAGCGACGTACGGGGCCCCGCCCCGGTCGCGCAGCAGCTCTACGAGGAAACGCCCGAAAGCGTTGCCGCCCGCGAGGAGTTCGCACGCAACCGACGCTTCCTCGCAGACCCGTCGCAGGCAATCGAACACGGCCGCCCTACCAAGCGCGACCGCCGGCAGCTGGCGGACTGGCAGCGTTGGAGCGCAAGCGCCGACGACACCGGCGGCGGCAAGCGCTGAGGCAGGCCGGGCCTGCCGCTCCCCAGGCCCTACCGAGTCACGCAGGAGAGCGAGGTGGCCCGGACCACCGAACCCTCGGGCCCGGCCTGCACCTCGCCGACGATGGACACGTAGCGGCCGTCGTCCAGTTCCTGTGCGCCGCAACCGGGCCGCGGGCTTACACCGTCGGCGTTCACCTCGGTGCCCCGGACGACGAAGGACGCATCGCTGTCGTAGTTGCTGATCGTGCCTTCCAGCTGCACCTGCCCCGGGTCGCCATCCTGACCCGGCCGACGCAACTTGACGTGCGCCGCGACGAAGCGACCGTCGTCGGCATAGCGGCCCCGCACGTGGACGTAGGCTCCATCGGTGATCGTGCGGCTGGCCGGCGTGACGATCGCCGACGCGTAGTCCACCAGGACACCCGCCAGGTCGAACGTCTTCGCGGCGGTGTCGAGCCGGCTCGCCGTGCCCGCCAGACGGGACTGCCCCTCCGCCGCAACCGCGGATTCGCGCACGATGACCCGGATGCCGGCTGCCGTGAGCTGCCCTGACACCGGAGCCTGGTTGGTCCAGACAATCACTCGCCTGCCGTTCTGCAACAGAGACGTCGACGGGAGCACCGGTGCGCCGGCGTAGTTCACCGTCAGGTCGCCGAGCGTAAAGGTGAAAGCGGTGGAGCCGGGCTGCATGCCCTGCACCACGCCGCTGACGCGGAAGCTCGACAGCGGCGCGTCCAGCACCTCGATCCGCGTCGCCAGGATCTCGTAGCGGCTCGTCCCACTGTTCCAGCGCGGCAGGCCGTGGACCTCGACATGGTTTCCGACGTTCACCTCCGCCAGCCCGCTCGCGCCGTCGAATACCGTCACCGGGCCGGCGTTCGACGATGCGTTGACGACCACCGTCTGCCCCAGCACGGTCAGGGTCTGCGCTCCCACGTTGATGCTGTCCACCGGCCCGGCCACGGCGGCGTCCAGCCGCAGCGCCTGCAAGCGCAGCGTGGTGCCGTCGACCTCGAATGCGGCTTCGGCCGACTGCCCGAGCGCCGGCGTGGTGGCCGTCAGCTGACCCCACGACAGTTCGGTCACCGGAGTGACGCCGTCGTCCTGGTACTCCTCGCCGTCGAGGATGATGCTGCCGAAGCCGGTGACGGTGCCCGAGCCGGAGTTCAGGCTCATCGGCTGGCCCGTACCGCCCGAGCCGATGCCACCACTGCCGCCGCAGGCCACCAGCGTGGCAAGCAGGCCGGCAAGCCCGGACGCGAGAATCTTGTGGAGGAGCGGCGACTTCATGGCATTGCAGTCGATGGAGAGCCCGCTTCCGACGCGTCGTCGCCGGCAGGCTCGCTGTAGTAGTAAACGCCGAAACGCATGCGATGGGCGGCCGGCGTGTCCCGGTCGGCCTCGTATCGCACCTGCGCTTCGGCAACCATGCGCTGGAAAGCCTCCGCCCACAGCTCGCGCGCGATCTGACTCAACTCGCGCACCGAGTCGACGCTCAAACCATCGGCGAACACGCTTTGCTCGAGAAAGCGAGGTTGCCGTGTGGTGAGGTTGTGGACCGCGGCGCTCAGGTGATCGCCCGTGTTGGCAGCCAGCAGCCCGGCCAGTTCTTCATAGTCGGCCGACGGAACGAAGGCACCGGTCACCAGTTCGACATGCTCGTCTTCCAGCCGTACCAGCCGCAGCCTTGCCAGTTCGTCGAGCACCGTGCGCGGGTGCACGTCGGTCGATATCTCGCGGGCCAGGGCCTCGAAAGAGTCCTGCTCGCCCAGCCGGGCAAGGCGGCGCGGCGAGCCGTCGGCGTTTCGATAGCGCGTATCCGTCACCCAGCGGGTGAACACCTGCGACACGAGCGACACCGACTTGGGCTTGAGCTCGCGCGCGGCGTTCTCGGCCGTCAAGGCGCGCACGTCCTTGCGGTGAACTCCCGACAAGATGCTCAACGCGGAGTCGGTCGCCTTGCGGCCGCTGCCTTCGATCTCCTCGCGCGCCACCTGCAGGAACACGGACTTGAGCGCTGCGGTGAACGCGCCGTACTGCACTCCGTTACGGATCAGCCAACGCGCAACCGGCACCATGAGTGCCACGCTGGCGCGCAGCGCGACCTCCGCATGCTGGTCGCTCGGTGCCACGGAAATGGAGGGCGAACCACCACCGGGCGGTGCGCTGTCAGTGCCTGTCGACTTCTGCATGCGGGAGTTGGGCTACGGGAACCAGCAGAGGATGCGCCGATTGTGGAAGCGTACGGGTCAAAGGGCCCGGCTTGCCGCCGAACGGCCGGGAAATCTGCCCAGGCGGCGAATTTTTCCCATAAGTGCGCGATGGTAGCGAAAAAGAGATGGGGTCGTTTGTGGCAAACGTCTCAGATGTTTACCCGCGGCCCGCGACAGCGCTCGCGCCAAATCCACGCGCACGGGGGCTTGAAGTCGGTGCCGCCGCCCCCATTTCCTCGGCTTTGACGGGAACGCGTGATGACAGAACCTCAAAATACTCAGATGGATCAAGAGCTTAGCGGCGCAAGCCCCGCACCCGATGCAGCTTCGCCCTCACCCGAGCAACGCCTGGCCGAACTCGAAGCCAAGCATGCGGAGATGGCCGACGCTTACCTGCGTGCCAAGGCCGAATCCGAAAACACCCGCCGGCGCGCCGAGGAAGAGATCGCGAAGGCGCGCAAGTACGCGGTGGAAAGCTTCGCCGAGAGCCTGTTGCCAGTCAAGGACAGTCTCGAGGCGGCACTCGCGGTGCAAGGCGGCACCCCGGAGCAGCTGCGCGAGGGCGTGCATGCCACGCTGCGACAGCTGGCCCAGGCCCTCGAGCGCAACAAGGTCCTTGAGATCAGCCCCGCGGCTGGCGACAAGTTCGACCCTCACCAGCATCAGGCGATCAGCGTGGTGCCTGCCGAGCAGGAGGCCAACAGCGTCGTGGCCGTGCTGCAGAAGGGCTACCTGATTGCCGAGCGCGTGCTGCGCCCGGCACTGGTCACCGTGGCAGCGCCCAAATAAATCGAGTCCGCGCCTCAAATGGATGCCTTCTTCGAGCGTTTTGCAATGCGGCCGGTCACGGCGTCCGGTTTCGACCAGGCGCTGGACGACGCAGGCGAAGCACTCGTCGGGGTCTACTTCTGGGGCGACAACTGCTTCAACTGCGAGCAGTTCAAGAAGGCAGCAGTGCTGAAGGAAGCGGAACTGAAGGCGCAGAACGTGCACTGGTTGCAGGCCAACGTCTACGAAGACGCCGAGCTTGGCCGGCGCTTCAGCCTGCACGGGGTGCCCACCTTCTACTTTTTCCACCGCGGCAAGAAGCTCGGCCGCATCACCAGCTGGCCGGGCCTGCCTCAGTTCCAGCAGGCGATCGCGGGCTTGCGCGAGCGCATTTCAGGCGCTTGAGGCGACTTGAAACGACTGCAGTTATCCACAACTAGACGACAACCGAATTTCTGATTTCAAGGAGTCATCGACATGGCAAAGATCATCGGCATCGACCTGGGCACCACGAACTCGTGCGTGGCCATCATGGAAGGCAACACCACCAAGGTGATCGAGAACAGCGAGGGCGCCCGCACGACGCCCTCGATCATTGCCTACCAGGAAGACGGCGAGATCCTCGTCGGCGCGTCCGCCAAGCGCCAGGCGGTCACCAACCCCAAGAACACCCTGTACGCGGTGAAACGCCTGATCGGCCGCAAGTTCACCGAGAAGGAAGTGCAGAAGGACATCGACCTGATGCCCTACTCCATCGTCGCTGCCGACAACGGCGACGCCTGGGTGGAAGTGCGCGGCAAGAAGCTCGCGCCGCCCCAGGTCAGCGCCGAAGTGCTGCGCAAGATGAAAAAGACCGCCGAAGACTACCTCGGCGAGCCGGTCACCGAAGCCGTGATCACGGTGCCGGCGTACTTCAACGACAGCCAGCGCCAGGCCACCAAGGACGCCGGCCGCATCGCCGGCCTGGAAGTCAAGCGCATCATCAACGAGCCGACCGCGGCAGCGCTGGCCTTCGGCCTCGACAAGACCGACAAGCGCGACCGCAAGATCGCCGTGTATGACCTCGGTGGCGGCACGTTCGACATCTCGATCATCGAGATCGCCGACGTGGACGGCGAGAAGCAGTTCGAAGTGCTGTCGACCAACGGCGACACCTTCCTGGGCGGCGAAGACTTCGACCAGCGCATCATCGACTACATCATTGCCGAGTTCAAGAAGGAGCAAGGCGTCGATCTCAGCAAGGACGTGCTGGCCCTGCAACGCCTGAAGGAAGCTGCCGAGAAGGCCAAGATCGAGCTGTCGAACAGCGCGCAGACCGACGTCAACCTGCCCTACATCACGGCGGACGCCTCCGGCCCGAAGCACCTGAACATCAAGCTCACGCGCGCCAAGCTCGAAGCGCTGGTCGAAGAGCTGATCGAACGCACCATCGAGCCCTGCCGCACCGCCATCAAGGATGCCGGCGTGAAGGTCAGCGAAATCGACGACGTGATCCTCGTGGGCGGCATGACGCGCATGCCCAAGGTGCAGGAGAAGGTCAAGGAGTTCTTCGGCAAGGAGCCGCGCAAGGACGTCAACCCTGACGAGGCCGTGGCCGTCGGTGCCGCGATCCAGGGCCAGGTGCTGGCCGGCGACCGCAAGGACGTGCTGCTGCTCGACGTGACCCCTCTGTCGCTCGGCATCGAGACGCTCGGTGGCGTGATGACCAAGATGATCACGAAGAACACCACGATCCCGACGAAGTTCGCACAGACCTTCTCCACCGCCGACGACAATCAGCCGGCCGTGACGATCAAGGTGTTCCAGGGCGAGCGCGAAATGGCTTCGGGCAACAAGCTGCTGGGCGAGTTCAACCTCGAGGGCATCCCCCCGGCGCCGCGCGGCATTCCGCAGATCGAGGTCACCTTCGACATCGACGCCAACGGCATCCTGCACGTGAGCGCCAAGGACAAGGGCACCGGCAAGGAGAACAAGATCACCATCAAGGCCAACTCGGGCTTGTCCGAGGACGAGATCCAGAAGATGGTGAAGGATGCCGAGCTGAACGCCGCCGAAGACAAGCGCAAGCTCGAACTGGTGCAAGCCAAGAACCAGGCCGACGCGCTGGTGCACAGCGTGCGCAAGTCGCTGACCGAATATGGCGAGAAGCTCGAAAGCGGCGAGAAGGAGAAGATCGAAGCTGCGATCAAGGACGTCGAAGAAGCCCTCAAGGGCGACGACAAGGACTCGATCGACGCCAAGACCGAAGCCCTGATGGCCGCCAGCCAGAAGCTCGGCGAGAAGATGTATGCCGAAGCGCAGGCGGCTGGCGGCGCAGCGGGGGCGGCAGGTGCAGCCGCTGGAGCGGGAGCGGCCCCTGGGGCGGGTCCCGAGGCATCGGCGAAGCCTGCAGACGACAATGTCGTCGACGCGGAATTCACGGAAGTGAAGGACAAGAAGTAATCCGCTCGCCGGCCCTCCTCGGACGCAAGAGACCGGCGCATCGCGTCGCTCTCTTGCGTTTGCATTTGTCGAGGCCTCACGAAGAACACCATGGTCGGTCCAGCAGTACTCACGGTCACCACGGTCCCGCAACGCATTGCTTTCGGGCCGCGGACGGTGTTTTTCGACACCCTGAAGGCGCGGGTGCGCGAGCACCTGGCCGCTTCGGGACGGCGGGAGACTGGGGACTGGCGCCTGCATGGCAAGACGCTGTTGGCGTTCGCGCTGCTCGTACTCAGCTACCTGAGCCTGCTGCTGTGGGTGGAGCAATGGTGGTCGGCGTTGCTGGCGGCATTCGGCGTGGTGCAGGGCTACATCCTGATCGCCTTCAACGTCATGCACGACGGTGCCCACGGCAGCTACTCGCGCAGGCGCTGGGTGAACCGGCTGATGGCCGCCACGTTGGACGCCATGGGCGGCAGCAGCATGCTGTGGCGGCAGAAGCACAACCGGCTGCACCACACCTACACGAACATCGACGGCAAGGACGACGACATCTCCATCGGCGCGTTGATGCGGCTGAGTCCGCACCAGGCGTGGCGCCCGTGGCACCGGTGGCAGCACCTGTACGCTCCGGTGCTCTACAGCCTGCTCACGTTGTACCTGCTGTTGTTCAGCGACTGGCAGAAGCTGCTGGCACGCCGCATCGGCAGCACGCCGTTGCAGACCAGTTCGCGCTGGGAAGCACCGTACTTCGTGCTGACCAAGCTCGCCTATCTGGGCTACACGCTGCTCGTTCCGATGCTGCTCCACCCCGTCTGGACGGTGGTCCTGGTGTTCGTCGGCATCCACGCGGTGTTCGGACTCACGCTGTCGCTGGTGTTCCAGCTCGCACACATGGTGGACGGCACGCAGTTTCCCGAGCCCGATCCGGCAACCGGCCGCCTGGAACACGACTGGGCATCGCATCAGCTCAAGACGACGACCAACTTCGCACTGGGCAACCGCCTGGCGACCTTCTACATGGGGGGCTTGAACTTCCAGATCGAGCACCACCTGTTCCAGCAGATCAGCCACGTGCACTACCGCAGCATCAGCAAGGTGGTCCGGCGGACATGCGAGGAGTTCGGCGTTCAGTACAAGAGTTTCCCGTCGGTGCGCGCGGCGATCGCCGCGCACTTCCGGTTCCTGCGCCAGCTCGGCCAGGCCCCGGCGGCGGCAGCCTGACAAGAGAACCGATCTAGGCAGACACATCATCATGGCAAAGCGTGACTACTACGAAGTCCTCGGCGTTGCGAAGAACGCATCCGAAGACGACATCAAGAAGGCCTACCGCAAGCTGGCCATGAAGTACCACCCTGACCGCAACCAGGGGGATGCCGCCAAGGAGGCGGAAGAGAAGTTCAAGGAAGCCAAAGAGGCTTACGAGATGCTCTCCGACGCCAAGAAGCGCGCGGCCTATGACCAGTACGGCCATGCGGGCGTCGATCCGAACATGGGCGGCGCAGGCGGCTTCCGCGGAGGGCCGGAAGGTTTCGGCGGCTTTGCCGAAGCCTTCGGCGACATCTTCGGCGACATCTTCGGTGGCCAGGGGGGCGGTGGCGGCCGGCGAGGCGGCCCGCAGGTCTATCGCGGCAGCGACCTGTCGTATGCAATGGAAATCACGCTCGAAGAGGCCGCCCACGGCAAGGAAGCGCAGATCCGTATCCCGAGTTGGGAGGAGTGCGACACCTGCCACGGCACCGGTGCCAAGCCGGGCACCAGCGCCAAGACCTGCCCCACCTGCGGCGGCGGCGGCACGGTGCACCTGCGCCAGGGCTTCTTCAGCATCCAGCAGACCTGCCCGCACTGCCACGGCACCGGCAAGATCATTCCAGAGCCCTGCACGACCTGCAGCGGCCAGGGCAAGATCAAGAAGACCAAGACGCTGGAAGTCAAGATTCCCGCGGGCATCGACGAGGGCATGCGCATCCGCTCGGCGGGCAACGGCGAGCCGGGCACCAATGGCGGGCCTCCGGGTGACCTGTACATCGAAATTCGGCTGAGGAAGCACGACATCTTCGAGCGCGACGGCGACGACCTGCACTGCACCGTGCCGATCGGCATCACGACCGCCGCATTGGGCGGCGCGATCGAAGTGCCCACGCTGGGCGGCAAGGCCGAGATCGAGTTGCCCGAGGGAACGCAGAGCGGCAAGACCTTCCGCCTGCGCGGCAAGGGGATCAAGGGCGTGCGTTCGACCTACCCCGGCGACCTGTACTGCCATATGGCGGTCGAGACGCCGGTCAAGCTCACCGAGCATCAGCGCAAGCTGCTGAAGGAGTTGGACGAGTCGTTGCGCAAAGGCGGTGAGCGGCACTCACCAAACGCCAAGACGTGGACCGACCGCGTGAAGGATCTCTTCAAGTAAGCCTGGCGTATGCCTGATCCATCGGCCACTTCGGTGGCCGTTGTTTTTGGGCGTCCTTGCGCGGACCGAGGCCCCCGAGCCGACTCAGCGGCCGGCGGACCTACCCGCCTGCAGCATGCACCGCCGCGCTCAAAACAACGCAGCCTGCCCCGCCCGGTGCGGCGGCGTGAATGCGCTTTCGTCCAGCCGCTCCACGTGCCGCGTCAACCCCGCGCGCCGCACCGCCTTGTCGATGCGCTGCGCGATCAACTCCGCCCACACCCCCTCGCCCTTCATGCGGGAGCCGAAGTCGGCCTTGTAGTCCGATCCACCGCGCATCTCCTGCACCCGTGCCATCACGCGCTCGGCCCGATCGGGGAAGTGCTGCTGCAGCCACTGACGGAACAGCGGGCTCACCTCCCACGGCAGGCGCAGCACCGTGTAGTGGATGGACGAGGCCCCCGCCTCGGTCGCTGCCTCGACGATGCGTTCGATCTCCGGCTCGTTGATGAACGGAATGACCGGCGCCACGTTGACGCCCACCCGCACCCCTGCCCGCGCGAGTGCGGCCACCGTCTGCAATCGCCGGTGCGGAGCTGCTGCCCGTGGCTCCAGCACCCGGGCGAGCGGCCCGTCCAAGGTGGTGACGCTGATGGAGACCCACGCGCGCCCCGCCTGTGCAGCGGGGCCGATCAGATCGAGATCGCGCTCGATGCCCGAGGACTTGGTCACCACGGAGAAGGCATGCCGGCAGCGGGCCAGCACTTCCAATACACCTCGGGTGATGCGCAAGTGCCTCTCGACCGGCTGGTAGGCGTCGGTGGCCCCTCCGACGTGGATCGTGGACGGCTTGTACTTCGGCCGCGAGAGCTCCGCTTCGAGTCGCTCGGCGGCATTCACCTTGGCAACGATCCTGGTTTCAAAGTCGAGCCCGGGCGACAGGTTCAGGTAACTGTGAGTCGGCCGCGCGTAGCAGTAGATGCACCCGTGTTCGCAGCCGCGGTAGGGATTGAGCGACTGTCCGAACGGAATGTCGGGCGAGTCGTTCGAGGCGATGACCGACTTGGCACGTTCCTCGATGAGGGTCGTGGCAGGAGGCAGCAGCTCCTCGCTCGCGTCCTGTTCGAGCGTGCCCCATCCGTCGTCGAACCCGTCGCGTACGTCCCGTTCGAACCGGTGGGCAATGCGCACAGCCGTCCCCCGCCCTTTGAGGGATGCAGGTTTGGGAAGGTTGTCGTCCATGGCGGTAACTGTGTTTCCATACAGTATATTCCTCCTCGAACGGAGAACCAGCCCTGAGCTCCTCACGTGCTTCGGTGTTGCACGGTTTACGCCGGGTTGCACGCGTCACCCTCAATGGGGATATGGCGCCGCCCGCGGCGCGTCAACACTTCACGCTCGCAGAAAGGGAAACCCGAATCGATGACCCCAGCCATGCCCACACTCAAGCGTCCAGTGCACCTCATGCCCGGGTTCGTAAAGCAGGCGCTCGAAGCGCGCGGTCTGACGCAAGCCTACGCTGCCCGCCCCCCGTACCAGCGCAACGACTACATCGGATGGATCACCCGCGGAGCCACCGAGGAAACCCAGCTGAGGCGGCTTGAGCAGATGCTCGATGAGCTCGAAGCCGGGAACGTCTACATGAAGATGCCGTGGCGCCCCGCTTCGCAGCGTTGAAGCGGCAGCAAAAAGGCCGCTCGCCTTGCGGCGGCGGCCCGGCAACGTCCGCGCAGGGTCAGGCGCAAAGCCGCTGCTTCGCCTCCATGTACTCGCGGCGCAGCCGGTCGATCAGCACGCGTGCCGGCACCACCTCCTTGACCGCGCCGATGCCCTGGCCACAGCCCCAGATGTCCTTCCAGGCCTTCTTGGCGCCCTCGCCCCCGAAGTTCATCTTGCTGGGGTCGCTCTCGGGCAGGTGGTCCGGGTCCAGCCCTGCATTGACGATGGAGCCGCGCAGATAGTTGCCATGCACGCCGGTGAACAGGTTGGAATAGACGATGTCCTGGCTCGTGCTCTGCGTGATCATCTGCTTGTAGCCATCGGTCGCGCGAGCTTCCTCGGTCGCGATGAACGCCGAGCCGACGTACGCGAAGTCCGCGCCCATCGCCTGCGACGCCAGCACCGCCTGGCCCGTCGCAATGGCGCCTGACAACGCAAGTGGCCCATCGAACCACTCGCGGATCTCCTGGACCAGCGCAAAAGGACTGGTCGTGCCGGCATGGCCTCCGGCACCGGCAGCCACCGCGATGAGGCCGTCTGCGCCCTTCTCGATCGCCTTGCGGGCAAAGGTGTTGTTGATGATGTCGTGCAGCACCACCCCGCCGTAGCTGTGCACTGCCTCGTTCACGTCGGTGCGGGCGCCGAGCGAGGTGATGATGACCGGCACCTTGTACTTCACGCAGAGCTCAAGGTCATGCTCCAGGCGGTCGTTGGACTTGTGCACGATCTGGTTGATGGCGAACGGAGCAGCCGGCCGTTCCGGATGCTCGCGGTTGTAGGCCGCCAGCGTTTCCGTGATTTCAGCCAGCCATTCGTCGAGCTGCGATGCCGGCCGGGCATTGAGCGCCGGCATCGAGCCGATCACGCCGGCCTTGCACTGCTCGATCACGAGCCGGGGATTGCTGATGATGAACAGCGGCGAGCCGATGACAGGCATCGGCAGGTTCTGCAGCACGGGAGGCAAAGGCACAACGGTCTCCTTGTCTGGCGGCTCGGCAGGCCGGCACCGCCTGGTTCAGTGTCGGGTGTCCGGTTTCTCAAAAAGCGTCGAGCGCAAGCGCCGTGACGCTCTCGCCGCCCTCGAGGATGCTGTCGCGCAGGCCAGGGGCCTTGGACAGCAGGTGCTCAGCGTAGAAGCGCGCCGTCGCTGCCTTGGCCTGCATGAAGGCGACCTCTTCGCCGGCCGCTGCCTTGTCCTCGGCCACGATCAGTGCACGGGCCATTTGCCAGCCTGCCACCAGGTTGCCGGCCAGCATCAGATACGGCACGCTGCCTGCGAACACCGCGTTCGGTGCAGCCTTGGTCTGGCCCGCCACGAAATTCACGACGTCGATGAAAGCCTCGCGGGCCGCCTTCAGGCGCTTGAGCATCGAGCGGGCAGCAGCGCTTTCACGCCTGGCCAACTCGGTCTCGGTGGCCTCGATCTGGGCGGCGATCGCCTTGGCCGTCTGGCCACCGTCGCGCGCCGTCTTGCGGCCCACCAGATCGTTGGCCTGGATGGCGGTCGTGCCTTCATAGATGGTCAGGATCTTCGCGTCGCGGTAGTACTGCGC
Organism: uncultured Caldimonas sp.; assembly: GCF_946480305.1. The sequence goes on along the minus strand of NZ_CAMLJQ010000003.1, from coordinate 5,813 downwards.
GGCGCCCGTCTCCTCGATGAAGCCCATGCCGCCGTGCACCTGCACGCCGAGGCTGGTCACCTCCAGGCTCATCTCGGTGCTGTAGCCTTTGACGAGCGGCACCATGAATTCGTAGAAGGCCTGGTTCTGCTTGCGCACCTCGGCGTCCGGGTGGTGATGGGCGGCGTCGTACGCTGCAGCCGCGACGATGGCCATTGCGCGGCAGCCTTCGGTGTACGCCCGCATCGTCATCAGCATGCGGCGCACGTCCGGGTGATGGATGATGGGCGCCGCGGCCGGCAGCGAACCGTCGACGGGGCGCGATTGGACCCGGTCCTTCGCATACTCCACCGCCTTCTGGTAGGCCCGCTCGGCAACGGCGATGCCCTGCACGCCCACCGCGAAGCGAGCCGCATTCATCATGATGAACATGTATTCGAGGCCGCGGTTCTCCTGGCCCACCAGGTAGCCGATGGCTCCTGCGCCGACCTCGCCCTTGTCGTCGCCGTACACCAGCACGGCCGTCGGGCTGGCCTTGATGCCCATCTTGTGCTCGATGGAGGCGCAATACACGTCGTTTCGCTTGCCCAGCGAGCCGTCGGCATTCACCATGAACTTCGGCACGATGAACAGCGAAATGCCCTTCACGCCTTCGGGTGCGTCGGGCATGCGGGCCAGCACGAGGTGGACGATGTTGTCCGCCATGTCGTGCTCGCCGTAGGTGATGAAAATCTTCTGGCCGCTGATCCGGTAGGTGCCATCGCCCTGCGGTACCGCCTTGGTTCGCACCAGGGCCAGGTCGGACCCTGCCTGGGGCTCGGTCAGGTTCATCGTGCCCGTCCATTCGCCGGACAGCATCTTCGGGATGTACAGCTGTTGCTGCTCCGGCGTGCCCGCCGTCAGCAGCGCCTCCACGGCACCGTCGGTGAGCAACGGGCACAGGGCGAAGCTGAGGTTCGCGCTGTTGAGAATTTCGCCGCACGCCGCGCCGATGGTCTTCGGCAAGCCCTGGCCACCGAATTCAGTGGGGTGCTGCAGGCCTTGCCAGCCGCCCTCGGCGTATTGCTTGAACGCCTCCTTGAAACCGGGGGCCGTCGTGACGCGGCCGTCGCTCCAACCGCCCGGGTTCTTGTCGCCTTCCCAGTTCAGCGGGGCGACGACGCCTTCGTTGAACTTCGCGCATTCCTCGAGCACCGCCTGCGCGGTCTCGACGCCCGACTCCTCGAAGCCCGGGATCTTGGCAACTTCCTCCAGACTGGCCAGTTCCTTCATGCAGAACAGCATGTCCTTCACGGGCGCTTGGTAACTCACGGCGTTGTCTCCTAACAGGTTCTCAAATGCAATTCGTCGAATGCAAGGCGGAAAAAAACCCGCTGCCCGGCAAGGGGGCGAACGGGTTTCTCGTCACGGCATCGGCGCTCAGAGCGACTTCACCAGCTCCGGCACCGCGGTGAAGATGTCGGCTTCCAGCCCGTAGTCGGCCACACTGAAGATCGGCGCTTCCGGGTCCTTGTTGATCGCGACGATCACCTTGGAGTCCTTCATGCCCGCCAGGTGCTGGATGGCGCCCGAGATGCCGCACGCCACGTAGAGCTGCGGCGCAACGATCTTGCCGGTCTGGCCGACCTGCCAGTCGTTCGGTGCATAACCGGCGTCCACTGCGGCGCGGCTCGCACCCAGCGCAGCACCGAGCTTGTCTGCCAGCGGCGTCAACAACTCGGTGAACTTCTCGCTCGAACCCAATGCGCGACCACCGGAGACGATGATCTTCGCGGCCGTCAGCTCGGGCCGATCGCTCTTCGTCACTTCACGGCCGACGAAGCTGGAGGTGCCGGTATCGCCGACGGCTGCCACGCTGTCGACGGAGGCCGAGCCGCCCGTCGCGGCTGCGGCATCGAAGCCCGTCGTGCGCACCGTGATGACCTTCACCTGGTCGGTGCTCTGGACCGTCGCAACCGCGTTGCCCGCATAGATCGGGCGCTCGAACGTATCGGCGCTCTCGACCTTCGTGATGTCGGAAATCTGGGCCACGTCGAGCTTGGCCGCCACCCGCGGCGCAACGTTCTTGCCCGAGGCGGTCGACGGGAACAGGATGTGGCTGTAGTTGCCTGCCACCGCCAGCACCTGGGCCGCGACGTTCTCGGCCAGGCCCTCGGCCAGCGATGCGGCATCTGCGTGCAGCACCTTGCTCACGCCAGCGATCTGCGCGGCCTGCTTTGCCGCTTCGGCGGCATTGGCGCCGGCCACCAGCACGTGAACCTCGCCGCCGCATTGGGCCGCAGCGGTCACGGTGTTCAGCGTGGCGCCCTTGATGGAGTTGTTGTCGTGTTCAGCAATCACCAGTGCAGTCATCTCATCAACTCCTTCAGATCACCTTGGCTTCGTTCTTGAGCTTGCTCACCAGCGTCGCGACATCCGGCACCTTCACGCCGGCACCGCGCTTCGGCGGCTCGCTGACCTTCAGCGTCTTGATGCGCGGGGTCACGTCCACGCCCAGATCGGCGGGCTTCACCGTGTCCAGTTGCTTCTTCTTCGCCTTCATGATGTTGGGCAGCGTCACGTAGCGCGGCTCGTTCAGGCGCAGGTCGGTCGTGACGACCGCGGGCAGCTTGAGCTTGATGGTCTCCAGGCCGCCATCGACTTCGCGCGTGACGGTCGCATGGCCGTCGGCCACTTCGACCTTGGACGCGAAGGTGGCTTGCGGGAGGTCCAGCAACGCGGCCAGCATCTGGCCGGTCTGGTTGCAGTCATCGTCGATCGCCTGCTTGCCGAGGATGATCAGGTCGGGCTTTTCCTTGTCGACCAGCGCCTTGAGGATCTTCGCCACGGCGAGCGGCTGCAACTCCTCGGCCGTTTCGACGAGGATGCCCCGGTCGGCACCGATGGCCATGGCCGTGCGCAGGGTTTCCTGGCATTGCTGCACGCCGCAGGAAACCGCCACGATCTCGGTCAGGACGCCCTTCTCCTTCAGGCGGGTGGCCTCCTCGACGGCGATCTCGTCGAAGGGGTTCATGCTCATCTTGACGTTGGCGATGTCGACCCCCGTGCCGTCGGACTTCACGCGAACTTTCACGTTGTAGTCGACGACGCGCTTGACCGGGACCAGTGCCTTCATGCGACGTTCTCCTTTGATTGACGTAAACGTTAATTCCGGATTCTATGGTGCGGTGCACACAGGTGGCTGCCACGCACGCGACTTTGCTGGCCTTTCGCAAGCCCCCGCATGATCGCATAAAAACGAACGTTCGTTCTATTTTTTGTCGATTCTACCGGCAGTCCATGCTGCTCTGTCCAACGCTTTCCTCGCGGTGTTAGAGAAGTGACTCAACAACATCTCCTCGCGAAGCAAGAAGCAAGCCCCTGCTAGACTCGCGCCGCGCCTTTGCCCTCAACCCCCGATCTGTACCCATGCACGACGAGATCCACACGCTCCCTGTCACGGTCGGCGTTTTCGATTCGGGCGTGGGAGGACTCTCGGTGCTGCGCGCACTGCGGCGGCGGCTTCCCGCAACGCCCCTCGTCTACGTTGCCGATTCCGGTTTTGCACCATATGGCGAGCGCGGCGACGACTACGTGGTGGCCCGCTGCCGCTTCATCACCGAATTCCTGCAGCAGCAAGGCGCGCGGATCCTCGTGATGGCGTGCAACACCGCCACGGCGGCCGCCGGCAAGTTGCTTCGTGAGGCGCATCCGGAGCTCACGATCGTCGGGGTGGAGCCTGGCGTGAAGCCCGCCGTTGCCCAGAGCCAGAAGCGCTGCATCGGCGTGCTGGCCACCTCAGGCACGCTGACCAGCACCAAGTTCCAGACGCTGCTCGACGGTTTTCGCAACGAAGCGCAAATTCACCTGCAGCCTTGCCCAGGGCTGGCGCACGCGATCGAGCAAGGCGACCCCCATGCAACGCAGGTGTCCGAACTGGTGCACCGTTACTGCACGCCTTTGCGCGACGCCGGCGTCGACACGGTCGTGCTCGGTTGCACGCACTACCCCTTCGTGGCGGAGACCATCCAGCGTGCGCTCGGCCCCGAGGTGCGCCTCATCGACACGGCCGACGCCGTCGCGCGACACACGGCGGGCCTGCTTGAGAAGATTCAGTCGGCGCCGGCGGCAAGCGCTGCCGCGCATCCCGTGCAGCTGTACACGAGCGCAGACGTGACGCGGATGCAGCGCATCGCCGCGCAGTGGCTCGACTTCCCGGTGCGTGTCTCGCCGTTGCCTGCTGCGTGATCAGCGCGCCGCCTGCGCAGCGGCCTGTCCTCGCTGCACGTCCACCGGGCGCAGCAGCATCAACCCCAGCACGAAGAAGATGCCGGTTGAAAGGATGGCGAGGCGGTGGTTGCCAGAAGTCCACCAGGTGACCAGGCCGTAGGTGACGGGCCCGATGATGGCAGCGAGCCGGACGGCAAACGTCCACAACCCATAGAACTCCGCGAGATGCCTGGCAGGCGCGAAGGCTCCTGTCAGGGCCCGGCCTGCCGACTGACTGGCCCCCATGCACAAGCCGGCGATCACTGCGGCTCCCCAGAACAACGGTGCAGACGTCGCCAGGTACGCCAACAGGACCATGACCACCCACCCCACCAGGGTGATGCCGAGTGCGCGCTTGTGACCCGCGCGATCCTGCAGGTAGCCAAAGCCGAACGCGCCCACGGCGGATGCGATGTTGACGAGGAACACCAGTGCCATCGTCTGTGCCTGCTGGAAACCAAGCACCTGTTCGGCGTAGACCGCCGCCAGCGCGATGACGACCGCGATGCCAGCCTGGTAGCTGGCGGTGCATGCGAGGAGCCACACGAAGTCGCGATACTGTCGCGCGTTGCGCCATGTCTGCGCCAGCCTGCGCAGCGACGCTCTCACGCCCCCCTCGACCAGCGCCGCGGCTTGCGGCACTGCTCGTTCCTTGAGGAGCGCAAAGGTCGCGAGCGAGGCCAGCCCATAGACCCCGGCTGTGATGAACATCGTCACTGGCACGAACTCCGAGGCGGGCATGCCCTGCCCCTGAGCCCACAGCACGTAGCCTAGGCTCAGGCCCAGCGACAGCATGCCGCCGAAATACCCGAAGCTCCAGCCCCAGCCGGAGACGCGACCCAGCGCATCCTGGCGGGCGAGTTCCGGCAGGAACGCGGCGATCAGCGATTCGCCGTACGCGTAGCAGCTGTTCGAGAGGACGATGGCAACCACCGCAAGCGTGATGTCGCCCTGCCCCGCCGCAGCCAGCGCCAGCGTGCTCAAGACGCAGCCTGCCGTGGTGAATGCAAGCAGCCGCTTCTTCGCGGCGCGCAGATCGGCATAGGCGCCGAGCGTCGGCATCGTGATCATCACCAATGCGCACGACACCGCGAGCGAGGCGGTCCAGGCGAGCGTGGCCCATTCGGCGTTGCCCGCGATCACGCCGACGAAGTACGCGTTGAATACTGCGGTGAGCACCACAGTCGTGTAGCCCGAGTTGGCGAAGTCGTACATCGCCCACGCGAACACCTCGCGCTTGCGCACTCCTTCGTTGAGTGCGGCTTGCGGGAACCAGGGCATCGTCGTGTCTCCTCAGCCGTCGGTGACCGGCTCGGCGACGGATGATGCCAGAGGAGAGAGGGCGCCGCGATGGCGGCGCAGAGATGGTGCCCGAGACCGGAATCGAACCGGTACGCTGCCTTGCGGCGAGCGGCGGATTTTAAGTCCGCTGTGTCTACCAATTTCACCACTCGGGCCTGCCGGCCCGAAAATCCACAAGCCGACACAGCGGACCCGCGTCCGCGTTCGGTTTGGCACTGCCAAACCTCACCTACCAATTTCACCACTCGGGCCTGCCGGCCCGAAAATCCACAAGCCGACACAGC
>NZ_CAMLJQ010000002.1 GCF_946480305.1 uncultured Caldimonas sp. | reverse complement strand
GCGCTCCTCGCCGCCCACACAAGGCGCGCCGCCGGCCACCCGCCCATGCCTTCGCAACAAGCGCTGAGGCGTGCGGAGGAGGGGACGCCAGCGCACGTTTGTCGTTGAAGCGAAAGCTTTGCTCGCGCGCGATAACAGCACGTAGCATGAGCATCGACCTCCGGAGCCTTGCTCGTTCCGGGGCCACGCACGTCTCGACGGTGGCAGCGAAGGTGCCGGTGACCCACCCGCACCTGAGCCCGCTCCAACGCCCCGCGCACCATCTCGCACTTCAGCAACAAAGCGCGCGAGCGCCCCATCAACGCGACCCCACCCCCCGCGCCCGTCGGAACGCCACCGGCGACACCCCCGCCCAGCGCTTGAACTGGCGACTGAAATGCGCTCCGCTCGCATAGCCCATGCGCTCACCCACCTGCGCCACGCTCAGTTCGGCGTCGAGCAGCAGCAGCTTGGCGCGCCGCAGCTTGCAGGTCGAACGGTAATGCTGTGCCGACATGCCGTACACCTGCCGGAACATCGCGTTGCCGTAGTCGGGTGCATAGCCCAGCCGGCGTATGGCGGCGTCGAGGCGCGCCTCGGCAACGCCGTCTTCCACATCGCGCTCGATCAGCGCGGCCAGACGCCGCGCCGTTTGCAGTGCGGTCTGGGGCACGTGAGTGTCGCGATGCGGAGCCAGCTCACTGCTCGCGGCAAGCGTGGCGCACAGGGTGAGCAGCTTGGCGCCAGCGTGCAGGCGTGTGGCGAGCGCGGAGCCGGGCGATGCCGGCACGGTCGATGACAGCGCCTCGACCAGCGGTGCCACGCTGCGCACCGTGTCGGACGCCGCATCGAACACACGCGTGCCGGCGAGGCACAGCATTCGGCGCAACTCGATGTCGTCCACGTCGAAGTGCAGACAGCAGAAGCGTGATTGCCGCGGCGCAGTGGCGCTGTGTGCCTCGAACGGGGTGAGCAGCAGCAACTCGCCTTCGTGCTGCAACAGCGTGCGCCCCGTGAGTCGCACATGCTGCTCGCCACGCTGCAGCAGGCACAGCTCGAAGTACGGGTGATCGTGCCGGGGGTAGCGCCACTTCGGCGGCACGGTGGCGGTGTGTGCGCCGGTCATCATGAAGGCGTTGCTCAGTTCGGGTTGCTCCACGAACTCCAGCTCCGCCGACGAGGCCGGCAAGCGTTCGGCAGGTTGGCGAGGGTGCATGCAGTGAGCCTTCTCGATGACGAGCGGAACCGTACCAACCGCGGGCGCTGGCGGCGTTTCTCTTTGTACGTTCTCGGCTTTGGAAACGCCCGTCTCGCCTTGGGGCATGGTCTTCGAACGGGCCGCTTCCAAAAATCGCCTGCTCCATCCACACCACCAGGAGACAAGCGAGATGCACTGGCCCACGACCCTGACCCCTCGACCCATCCTGCCCTGTCTGGCAGCGCTGACCCTGCTGACCGCGGCGCATGCCAACCCCGTGCCGGTGGGCGCCGGCAGCTACACCACCACGCTGCCCGCGGGGCAGAAGGGACCGTCCAACCGCCACGGCGTGCCGGCGGTACCCAAGGTGACGCCGGATTTCACCGGCACCGTGACCACCAACAAGTGGTGGTCGTCGCTGATCTGGCAATTCGACCCCGACGACCAGCCCAACCCGTGGTCGCAGCCGATGTTCCCGCACCCGATGGCGGTGCAGGCGTTCTACAACGGGCTCGGCCTCAGCGCGAAGTCGACGCCCGTCGTCAGCAACGAGTACCACCACCCCTACCTGGCGGAAGACCTGCGCGTGGGGCTGGCCGGGCTGAACGCACCCGACACGCGCGTGGCACGCTACTCGGATTGGTCGGTCACTGCGCGCTGGACCGGCGCCTCCACGCTGGAGGCCACCATCACCAAGGGCTCGCCGTACGTGTACTTCACGCGCAACGGCAACGCCGCTGCATCGGTGGGCGTGACCACCGGCTATGAAGGCACCTTCTACGACAACGGCCGCGGCGTGCTGGGCATCCAGGTCAATGGTCGCTACTACCTGCTGTGCGCACCCACGGGTTCACGCTGGTCGAGCGGGCCGCCGTTCACGTCCGATCTCAACGGGCGTGACTATTTCTCGGTGGCGCTGCTGCCGGACCGCTCGACCGAGACCATCGAGCGCTATCGCCAGCACGCGTATGCCTTCGTCACCGACACGCGTGTGAGCTGGGCGTATGACCAGGCACTCGCCACGCTGCGCACCAGCTACCGCACGAGCACGGTGCTGAAGGAGGCCGGCAACGGCAACGTCGATCGCCCGCTCGTCGGGCTGTACCGCCACCAGTGGCTGCACAGCGGCGACGGCCTGACCGGCCACACCTACCGCACGCCGCGTGGCGAGATGCGCGTGCGCGACGGCCATCTGTTCACCACCTCGATGCGCTTCGGCGGCGTGCTGCCGGCACTGCCCGATGCGGGCACGTACGACCGTGCGCAGCTGTACGCCTACGTGCAGGACGCCTACGTCAACGACCGCTACATCGCCAACACCGACACCTACTGGGGCGGCAAGGACGCCGGCCGGCTCGCGCAACTGGTGTGGATCGCCGACCAGGTGGGGCACACCGCCGCGCGCGACAACTTCATCCGTGCATTGAAGCTGTCACTCGAAGACTGGATGCATGCCGAAGGCGGCGGCGACAACCGCGGCCTGCTGCTGTATCACGACCCGCGCTGGCGCACGCTGATCGGCTACCCGGCTTCGTTCAACTCCAACACCGAGCTGAACGACCACGATTTCCACTACGGCTACTGGATCATGGCGGCCGCGACGGTGGCCCACTTCGAGCCGGAATGGGCACGCTCCGACCGCTGGGGCGCGATGGTCGAGACGTGGATCAAGGACGTGGCCAACATCGACCGCAACGACACGCGATTCCCCTTCCTGCGCTCCTTCGACGTGTACGAAGGCCACGACTGGGCCAACGGGCCGGCGCTGTTCGCGGCGGGCAACAACGAGGAGTCGTCGTCGGAGGCGATGAACTTCGCCACCGGCGTCGCACTGTGGGGGGCCGCCACCGGCAACACCGCGCTGCGCGACCTCGGCGTGTACCTGCACGCGACGATGACGCAGGCCATCGAGCAGTACTGGTTCGACGTGGACCGCGCGGTGTTCCCATCGAACTTCCCGCATTCGACGGTCGGCATCGTGTGGGGCAGCGGCGCGGCCTATGCGACGTGGTGGACGGCCAACCCCGAGGAGATCCACGGCATCAACTTCCTGCCGATCACCGGCGGCTCGTTGTACCTGGGCCGCCGGCCGGACTACGTGCAGCGCAACTACGCGGAGCTGGTGCAACGCAACGGCGGGCCGGAGACGGAATGGCGCGACGTCATCTGGAGCTTCCAGGCGCTGGCCGACCCGGCTGCGGCGCTCGCCAAGTTCGGCAGCGGCAACTACGCGCCCGAGGCCGGCGAGACCAAGGCCCACACCTACCACTGGCTGCACAACCTCAACGCCTTGGGCCGGGTGGACACCACCGTCACCGCGGACACGCCGATGTATGCCGTGTTCAACAAGAACGGCGTGCGCAACTACGTGGCCTACAACCCGGGCAGCGCACCGCTCAAGGTGCGCTACTCCGACGGTGCCTGCCTGACGGTGCCGCCCAAGAAGATCGGGCACGGTCCGCGCGGGGGCTGCTGATGCGCAGATGAAGTCTTCGGGCGCCGCGGCGTAGTTTTTTCAAGATGGGCCCACTCTTACAAACAACGCCCGGCGCCTGCCCGCGCTGATGGTGCGCCTCGTGTGCACAAAAGGCGGATCGGCAGGAACGCACCTTGCAATGAGCGTCGAGAGACCATTTGCAACGGGTGTACCAATGAACCGCCGATCCGCCCTCTTGACGTTCGCTCTCGCCGTCCCGTGGCCGCTGCGCGCGCATCATGGCTGGTCCACCTTCGACACCGCGCGGCCGTTGTATCTTGAAGGCGTGGTGTCGACGGTGACCTGGGCCGACCCGCACGCTCAGCTCGAGCTGCAGCTCAACCCTTCGCCAGAGTTGCCGCCGGACCTCACCCGACGAACGCTCCCCCCGCAACAGGACCCGATCGACCTGAAGGCGGTGCTCGCCAAGGTCGCGCTGCCGGTGCCGGGCGACCGGCAATGGCGGGTGTTCCTGCCATCGCTCGCGCGGCTCGCGTCGTGGGACGTGCGCCGCCCCAAGGTCGGCGACGCGATCGCCGTGGTCGGCTATCCCGGGCCGGTCGAGCTGGGTGATCCGGCCGCGCGGGCCGAGATCCTGTTCATCGGCGAGCGCGCGTATCCCCTGCGGTCCGACCCGGCGTCGCCGCGCCGGCCAGGCACGTGAGCCGGTGCTGCATCACGAACGGGCTGCCGCATCGAGAGCAGCGACACGCACCGAGGCGGCCCCGCGAAGCCATGCGATCTGCCGAAAGGAGTGCGACATGGGGAGTGCGACATGGCGTGCACGCCGCGCGCCGGCGTTTTGTCTTCAACCTTGTCTTCAACCCACTGCAAGAAGGACAGCGCGATGACTGCTTGCTTCCCTCGATTCCGGTGGCTGCCGGCGGCACTCGTTGCCGCGGCGGCCGGGTTGTCCGGTTGCCAGCGCACCGAAAGGACGGAGCCGCCTCCGGCCAGCAACACGGCGGCAGCCCCTGCGCCGGCGCCTGCTCCCGCACCGACGGCGGTGCCGCCCGACTTCACGTCGCTGATGCAGCGCGTCGGGCCCGCGGTGGTCAACGTCACCACCAGCCGGGCTGTACCCGGCGTGGCGGCGGGGGCGGGTTTCCCCGACGACCCGGCGTTCGACTTCTTCCGGCGTTTCATGCCCGGGCCGCCGCGCGGGCAGCCGGAGTACCGCAGCCAGGGCGTGGGTTCGGGCTTCGTGATCGACGCCCAAGGCTACGTGCTGACGAACGCCCACGTGGTCGAAGATGCCGACGAGGTGCTGGTGAAGCTGCCGAACGGCAAGCGCGAGCACAAGGCCCAGGTGGTGGGAGCCGACCTGCAGACCGACGTGGCGCTGCTGAAGGTGGACGCGCAGGACCTGCCGGTGGTGACCATCGGCAAGGCCGCCGACGTGGCGCCCGGCGAATGGGTGGCGGCCATCGGCTCGCCGTTCGGCTTTGCCAGCACCATCACCGCCGGCATCGTGAGCGCCAAGGAGCGCGCGCTGCCCGACGAAACCTACGTGCCCTTCATCCAGACCGACGTGGCGATCAACCCCGGCAACTCGGGCGGGCCGCTGCTCAACACGCGCGGCGAAGTGGTGGGCATCAACTCGATGATCTACAGCCGCACCGGCGGCTACATGGGCCTGTCGTTCGCGATTCCCATCGACGTGGCGATGGACGTGGCGAACCAGCTGCGCACCACCGGCCGCGTGACGCGCGGGCGCCTGGGCATCGGCATCCAGCCGCTGAGCGCGGAGCTCGCGCAGTCGTTCAAGCTGGCCGAGCCGAAGGGTGCGCTGGTCACGCAGGTCGAGCCCGGCAGCCCGGCACAGCAGGGCGGGCTGGCGATCGGCGACGTCATCCTGTCGATCAACGGCGAGGCGGTGGAGAGCGCGGACACGCTGCCGCGCATGGTGGCGGGCATCCGGCCGGGCACCGAGGTGCCGGTGGAGGTGTGGCGCAACGGTGCGAGCCAGAGCCTGAAGGTGACGGTCGGCGCATCGCCGCACGCGCGGGCGGCTCGCACCGAGCCGGCAGCGGGCAAGGGCACCGGTGGTGCGTCGCGGCTGGGTGTCACGGTGAGCGAGCTGCCGCCCGCCGGCCGGCGGGAACTGGGTGTGGACTACGGGCTCGTCGTCGAAGACGTGCAAGGCGCCAATGCCGCCAGTCCCTTGCAGCCGGGCGACGTGATCGTCGCGCTCAACCACCAGCGTTTCAAGAGCCTCGAGGACTTCCGCCGCCTGCTGGCGCAGGTGCCGGCCGGCACCACGGTGGCGGTGCTGGTGCGGCGAGGGGATGCGACCGTCTTCGTGCCGTTGACCGTGTCCGAGGGCTGAGACGGTCGAGAACGCCTTGCGCATGAAGCAGCACGCGGGCAGCCGGCTGCCCGCGTGCCTTCAGTCGCGGAACAGATGCAGGGCCGCGTACTGCAGCAGCATGATCGTCTTGCCGTCGCGGATGCGGCCGTCGTCGACCATGCGCAGTGCCTCGTCGATCGGCACCTCCATCACCTCGATGTCTTCGCCCTCGTGCTCGAGCCCGCCGCCTTCGCCGAGCCGGGAGTCGCGGTCGTACTCACCGACGAAGCAATAAACCAGTTCGGTGACCGAGCCCGGGCTCATGTAGGCCTCGAAGACCTTGCGCACCTCTTTCACACGGTAGCCCGCTTCTTCTTCCGCTTCGGCACGGATGCGCTCCTCGGGCGAGGCGTCGTCGAGCAGGCCGGCCGGTGTTTCGATCAGCAGGTCGTCGTGGCCGTTGACGAAGGCCGGGTAGCGGAACTGGCGCGTGAGGATCACCGTGCGCTGCTGCGGGTGGTACAGCAAGATGGTGGCGCCGTTGCCGCGGTCGTAGGTCTCGCGCGTCTGCGTCTGCCACTCGCCGTTGCTGCGGCGCCAGTCGAAGACGGTTTTCTTCAGCAGGTAATGGTTGTCCGACAGGACGGTCACGTCGCGCACGCGGACGCGGTCTTTCACGCTCATGCAGGTTCTCCGTTCAGTGAACGGCAGCATGCCAGAGCGGCAGCGACGCGATGGTGAACAAGCGTAGGGCCGCGCGCAGCTGCGAGGTTCAGGCTGATTCCCGCGCCAGTTGCGTGGTGTGTTCGCCGGTGGAAGGAGCGGTGATCACGCGCCGCTTCTTGACGATGACGACCGGTGCCGTCTTGGTGGCCGTGTACTGGGCCCGGCGTTCCTCGGCAGCCACCGACACCTGCGCGCGCCGCACGGCACTGCGCACTTGGCTGTTGGACAGCGGGGTGAGGTAGTCGCCGTTGACCTGGTAGTAGCGGCCGTCGCTGGCAAGGCCGAGCGCGCCGATCTGCGCGCCCTTCTCGACGCTGCCGAGCAGCTCCAGCCCGTCGCCGGGTTCGCGGGCGTGCGTGAACCGGCGCCAATGGATCTCGCCCAGGCGCACCACCCAACGTTGAGCCGTCGTAGCCATCGTTACCTTCCTGCCGCCGCCCCGGACGGGTGCCGTGGGCCGGCACGGCGGACATCGACCGGACCGGCAGCGCCGGTCCCACGCATCTGGGCATGTGCCCGCATGGAATCTCCCCCGCGGCCAGTGGCCTGTGCTTGCTTGTGGGGCCGGATTTTGCCTAGCGGGATGCGACAGACGTGTAACGCGAGCCGATCATTTACACGGCGCTACAAAAACCCGCCGAACGGTGGCGAGCCTGGCCTCAGCCGGCGGGCAGGGCATGGGCTTGTTGCAAGTCGGCGAGCCAGGCGGCATAGGCCGTTTCGCGCTCCGGCGAGCGCAGGCGCAACAGTGCGGAAGGATGCAGCGTGACCAGCACCGGGATCCCGTCCGCCCGCGGCAGCCAGTGCCCGCGCTCGGCCATCACGGGCACGGCCCGGCCGAGCAGCGCACGCGCGGCGGTGGCGCCGAGCGCGACGATCGCCTGGGGCCGTACCGCCGCGATCTCGCTTTCGAGCCAGTGCGCGCAGGCGGCCACCTCGCGCTGGCCCGGGCTCTTGTGCAGGCGCCGCTTGCCGCGCAGCTCGTACTTGAAGTGCTTGACCGCGTTGGTGACGTACAGCCCGTCGCGCGCCCAGCCCAGTTCGGCGAGCGCCTGGTCGAGCAGCCGCCCCGCGGGGCCGACGAACGGCCGGCCGGCCTGGTCCTCCTGGTCGCCGGGTTGTTCGCCGACCAGCATCAGCCGCGCCTGGGCGTGGCCTTCTCCCCACACCGTCTGCGTTGCGTGGAAGCCGAGCGGGCATTCGCGGCACGCGGCGGCATCATCGGCGAGCGCACGCAGCGTGGCGGCACGACCGCGCAGGCGCACCTGCGGGGGGTGCGGCGGCGGGTCGTCGGGCAGATCGGGCGGCGCGGGCGGCTCTGCATCGGGCCGCGCCATCGGGTGCTGTGAGCGCCGGCCGGGGGCATAGGCTTGCGCGGCGTCGGCCATGGGTCGTCTGCCGTTCAAGCGCGTGCCTGGGCCGCCGCCGGCCGCCGGCGCGCAGGAGCGCCGAGCACGTGGCGGCGCATTTCCTCCACGGCCGGGGGCACGACCCGGCGATGCCGCAGCACCCACGGCAGGCCCAGCAACGCGCGGCTCGCCGTAGCCCACAGCACGCCAGCGGCCGACGCTTCGCGCAGCGCATCGACGGTCTCGTGCCATGCGCTGTCGGCCGGCAGGCGCAACCAGGCGATCCACAGCCGGTTGCGCGCATGCAGCCAACGGCGCGCGTGGGCGTCGCGCGCGGGCGACGGATGGTGATGCACCACCACCTGCGGCACATAAGCCATCTGCCACCCGGCGGTGAGCAGGTCCAGCCCCAGCAGCCGTTCCTCGCAGCCGATGAACAGGCGCGGCTCGTAGCCGCCCACGGCACGGTAGGCCTCGGTGCGCATCACCACGGCGCCCGCCATGAAGCCGATCAACGCCCGGCCCGGCAACCCGGCTGCGGGCAGCGGGCTGTGCGCCATGAAGCGGCAGGTCGGGTCCTCGCGTTGCCCGGCGCCGACCAGCACGCGCGCCGCCAGTGCAGCGAGGCGCGGGTGTCGATCCAGCAGCCCGGCGGCGCGGTGCAGCGCGCCTGGTGCCCACCAGCAGTCGTCGTCGCAGAACGCCACGTAGGGCGTGCGCACCAGCTCGACGCCCGCGTTGCGGCCTGCGGCGCCGAGGTTGCGCGGGCAGCGCACCAGCTGCACCTGCGGGAAGGCGCGGGCCACGCGCTCGGCCGTGTGGTCGCGGGAATCGTTGTCGACGACGATCAGCCGCGGCTGCTCCGGCAGTGCCGACAGGTGCTGCAGCGTGCGCAGCAACTCCGCCGAGCGGTTGTGGGTCAGCACGATGACGGTGACGCGCGGGTCCATGGTCGGGGCAAGGGTGTCAGGGTGCAGCATGCGGTTCTTCTTCTTGCGCGGTGTCGCGTGCAGATTGGCGCGTGCGCACCGGTGCGGGCAGCGAGAGCTGCCACAGTCGCTCGGGCGCTTCGGTGTCGGCATGGCCGCTGGGGCCGAAGGCGCGCAGCTGGCTGGCATAGGCCTGCACCGCACGCTGTTTTGCCGACAACGCGCCGGTGCGGGCGGGCGTGGCCGGGGTAGCACAGATGCCTGCCTTGCCGAGTGCCGCCAGACGCTGCTGCAGCAGGCCCGGCATGCGCCGGTACAGCGCGTCTTCGTACGCGAGCCACAGCTCGGTGGTGCCATGTCGCATCAGTCGCAGGCAGGCGTCGTGGACGAGCGCATGGTCGGAATGGAACAGGCCCATCGGCAGCAGCACCGCGTCGGGCGCCAGTGCCTCCACCGCCGGCCGCAACGCCGCCTCGATCTCGGTCGCTGCCGGGGTGCGACCGTACTGGCTGTCGAGGAAGCTGAGCCACACCGGGCGGGCGCCGAGGCGCGCGAGGGCTTCTCGATCTTCGTGGTGGCGGCTGGCCATGGCCTGTTCGCTGCTGTCGAAACCGCACTGCGCATCCCATTCGGTGAGCGCCACCTCGGGAGGCGGCACGCCGGCGAACACGGTCAGCACGTGGCTGCCGGGGTGCGCGGCGAGCAATTGCCCGCACGAGAACACGCCGTCGTCCAGGTGGGGCGAAACGACGAGCAGGCGGTGCAGGGTGGGCAGTGCAGGCATCGACGGAAGGTGTGGCGCGGCATACGGAGCAGCACGCGGCGTTCCCGCTCGGGCGGGCCGGCATGCTGTCCAATATGGGCTTCCTCGCACAAGGAGCTGTCTGCATGCTCGGCACCCACGATCTGGCGTTGTTCGTCGTTTCCGGCCTGTTGCTCAACATCTCGCCCGGCCCCGACTCCTTGCTCATCATGACGCGCAGCGCCACGCAGGGCTGGCGGGCCGGGTGCACTGCAGCGCTGGGCATCGGTGCCGGCACGCTGGTGCACATCGTGGCCGCGGCCCTCGGGCTGTCGGCGGTGCTGGCCACCTCGTCGGCCGCGTTCACTGTCGTCAAGCTGGTGGGGGCGGCCTACCTGGTGTGGGTGGGCATCGGCATGTTGCGCAGCCGCGCGCGCAGCGTGGCCGCGCAGCCCGCAGCCGAGCTGGCGGCGCTGCCCTACCGCAAGATCTTTCTGCAGGGGTTTCTCACCAACGTGCTGAACCCCAAGGTGGCGATCTTCTTCCTGGCCTTCGTGCCGCAGTTCATCGCGCCCGATGCCGCGAACAAGCCGCTCGCCTTCCTGCTGCTCGGGCTGATCTTCAACGTCAACGGCATGCTCTGGTGCAACGGCCTGGCGGTGTTCACCGCGCTGGCCAGCCGCAAGGTGCGCCTGCCGGGCGCCGTGGTCACCTGGCTCAACCGCGCCATCGGCGGGGTGTTCGTGGCGCTGGGGGTCAAGCTCGCGCTCACGCGGCAAAGTTGAGGCATGTCGTTCCGGCTCGGGTTGATCTCCGACACGCATGGCCTGCTGCGCGACGAGGCGCTGGCCGCGCTGCGGGGTTGCGACCACATCGTGCATGCGGGTGACATCGGCCGCGGCGACATCCTCGAGCGGCTGGGCGAGCTGGCACCGGTGACGGCCGTGCGCGGCAACAACGACGAAGGCATCGCAGCGTTCGCGCAGGTGCCCGAGACCTGTCTCGTCGAACTGGGCGGTGCGGCCGTGTACGTTCTGCACGACCTGTCGCAACTGCCGATCGACCCCGTGGCCGAAGGCGTGCGGCTGGTCGTCAGCGGCCACTCGCACAAGCCGCGCATCGACACGCGCGACGGCGTGCTCTACGTCAACCCGGGCAGCGCCGGGCCGCGCCGGTTTTCATTGCCGATCGGCGTGGCGCAGGTGCTCATCGAAGGCGGGCGCCTGCAGCCACAGTGGCTCGAGCTGCCGGTTCCGCGCCGCGCCTGACCGGGCACGCGGTCTGCCTGCTCCTGCGGGGTGCGCATGGGCGATACGCGCCGCATGCGATGAGCACCCACACACGCACGGAGTAACGACGATGGCAAGAACCGAAAGCCGCAGCAACGGACAAGACCCCAACACCGTGGCGGCGCGTCAACGCGCCATACAGCAGGCGCAGGACGAGCAGGACCAGTCGAGCGAACAGCAGCAGCAAGGCCAGTCCGCCAAGAGCGAACCGCCTTCGACCGGCGCCCGCGAGCAGCCGCGCAATCCGCTGCCGTCGCAGCATCTCGAAAAGCCCGGCCTCGAAGCCGAGATGCAACTGAAGCCCCGCTTCCAGGCGCCCGACTATCAGGGCAGCGGCAAGCTGCGCGACATGGTGGCGCTGATCACCGGCGGCGATTCCGGCATCGGCCGCGCCGTGGCGGTGCTGTATGCGCGTGAAGGCGCCGACGTCGCGATCGCCTACCTCAACGAGCACGAGGACGCCGAGGAAACCAAACGCTGCGTCGAGGCCGAAGGGCGCCGCTGCATCCTGATTCCCGGCGACGTGAAGGACCCGGCGTATTGCAAGCAGGCGGTCGAGCGGGTGGTGAAGGAGTTCGGCAAGCTCGACATCCTGGTCAACAACGCCGCGTTTCAGGAACATGCCCAGTCGCTCGAAGACCTGAGCGAGGAGCGCTTCGACGAAACGCTGCGCACCAACGTGTACGGCTACTTCCACATGGCGAAGGCGGCGCTGCCGCACCTGAAGGAAGGCTCGTCCATCATCAACACCGGCTCGGTGGTGGGCTTGCGCGGCAGCAGCCACCTGCTCGACTACTCGACGACCAAGGGCGCGATCCACGCGTTCACGAAGTCGCTCGCGCAGAACGTGCTGAGCAAAGGCGTCCGGGTCAACGCGGTGGCGCCGGGGCCGGTGTGGACGCCGTTGAACCCGGCCGACCAGCCACCCGAGAAGATCAAGGAGTTCGGCACGCAGACCGACATGAAGCGGGCTGCGCAGCCGGAGGAGCTGTCGCCGGCCTATGTGTTCCTGGCGTCGCCCGTCTGCTCGTCGTACATCACCGGCATCGTGTTGCCGGTGACGGGGAGCATCGGCGCGATCTGATCCGGTCGGCTCACTGCGCGGAGACAGCGCTTTGCGCGGTGTTCACGGGCGGGACCGGCACGGCGCGCGTGTACACCACCTTCTTGGTGCCGCCGTTGCAGGAGCCGATCACCTTGCCCTCGGTCGCCTCGTCGGTGTCCGCGAGTTCCAGGCGGTAGTTCTGCACGCCCTTGGCGTGCAGCTTGTCCTCGATCTGTTCGAGCAGCACGGTGCATTCGAGGCGCTGGGCCGAGGCGAGCGTCGGAAACGCGGCGGTGGCCGCGAGGCCGGCGATCGTGGCAACACGGCGGATCATGTTGAGGGGGGTGGTCATCTGAGGGCTCCGGTGAAGGGGGGACAGTGGCGGCGATGTTCCGGGCCCTCGGTGCGCGCTGTGTGAAGTCAATGTGAAGCCCGTGCAGACGCTGCCCGCTCGCTGTCCATGAACTTCAGCAGTGCGGTCGGGTAGCCCCGTTGAAGCTGCGCGGCCTGCTCGGTCAGCGGCTCCGGCAGTCACCCCGGGTGCAGGCGTTCGCGGACCGGCTGGTGGAGGTATTGCAGCCCGGCGCGTGAAAACCTGCCCAGGTTTTCCCCCGAATCGGGGTAGGCGCTGCGGCGGCGGCGCCGCGAGAATGTCACCCCATTGAGGAGAGGGGGATAGACATGCCTTTTGCAGGCCTCGGACTGCACGTGGTGCTCGCGCTCATCTGCGCGGTGCATGCCGTGCGCACGCGCCAGAACTCGTACTGGCTGTTCATCCTGTTCGCGTTTCCGCTGCTGGGCAGCGTCGCGTATTTCTTTGGCGTCTACCTGCCGCATTCCCGCCTGGAGCGGGGGGCGCTGAAGGTGGTGTCGGCGGCGGTGCGGGCGATCGACCCGCAACGCGAGGTGCGCGAGGCGCGCCTGGCCTACGACGAGGCGCCGACAGCGCAGAACAGCATGCGGCTGGCGGCTGCGCTGCTCGACGTGGGCGATGCGTCCGCCGCCGCCGCACAGTACGCACAGTGCCTGCAGGGCCCGTTCGCGAACGACCCGGAGATCCGTCTCGGCGCTGCTCGCGCCCTGGTCGATTGCACGCGCTATGCCGAAGCGCTGCAACACCTCGACATGCTGCGCCGCGAACGGCCCGAGTTCAGCCCTGAGGCCGTGACGCTGCTGACCGCGCGCTCGCTGGCGGGTTGCGGTCGCGGCGCGCAGGCACGTACGGAATTCGAGGCCGCGGTGGCGCAGTTCGGCACCTACGAGGCCAAGGCCGAGTACGCGATCTGGGCCTATGGCACGGGCGACGCGGGCACTGCCGGGCGCCTGCAGGCCGAGCTGGACAAGATCTCCGCCCGGTGGAACCCGCTGACGCGCGAGCTGAACGAGCCGGTCATGCGTCGGCTGGGCGCGGCCAAGGCACTGGCCGAGGGGCGCCGCTGACGTTTCCAGGGGCCATGCGGGGCGCTCGCACGCAAATTGCCGCTTCAGTTCGACGTGGCGATTCGAGGAGTACCCCATGCCCCAGCCCTTGATCCGATCCTTCGACAGCTTTGCCGATGCCGAGCAGGCCCGTGAAGCCCTGCTGGCCGCCGGCTTCGACGGCCGTGTCGAGTTGAGCGTGCGCGACGACGAGGCCGGCCCCGTCGAAGGCAACTTCATGGTCGGCAACGGGCGCACCGCCCCTGCCGGCGCCGAGGACGTGCGCCAGCCGCTCACGCAGGCGGGCGACGACATCTACCACCGCAACTTCCGCGACGTGGCCCACCGTGGCGTCAACCTGCTGGTGGTGCAGGCCGAGGAGGGCGACGAGCAACGGCGCGCGCGTGCGATCCTCGACCGCTACGGCGCTGTTGACATCGACCCGCTCGCTGCAAGAAAAGGCACAAGCGGGTAGCCTGCGGGGCTCCTCCAGAGCTTCGCCGCCGCCATGATCCCGTTGTCCGTCCTCGACCTCTCGCCCATCACGCAAGGCAGCGATGCGGCGGAATCGTTCCGCCGCTCGCTCGACCTGGCCCAGCACGCCGAGCGGTGGGGCTACCGGCGCTACTGGCTGGCCGAACACCACGGCATGCCGGGCATTGCCAGCGCCGCGACCGCGGTGCTGATCGGCCATGTGGCAGGCGGCACCTCGACGATCCGTGTCGGGGCCGGCGGGATCATGCTGCCCAATCACTCGCCGCTCGTGATCGCCGAGCAGTTCGGCACGCTCGCGTCGCTCTACCCCGGCCGCATCGACCTGGGCCTGGGGCGTGCGCCCGGCTCCGACCCGACCACGGCCCGCGCGCTGCGGCGCAACCTCACGTCGGACGCGGACGAGTTTCCGCAGGACGTGGTGGAGCTGATGGACTACTTTGCCGGCTCGACGCGCCGGCCGGTGCGCGCCGTCCCGGGTGCCGGCATCGACGTGCCGGTGTGGATCCTCGGCTCCAGCCTGTTCGGGGCGCAACTCGCCGCCGCGCTGGGCTTGCCGTACGCATTCGCGTCGCACTTCGCGCCGGCGCAGATGATGCAGGCGATCGAGTTGTACCGGGCGCAGTTCCGGCCGTCGGCGCACTGCAGCAAGCCTTACGTGATGCTCGGCTTCAACGTGTTCGCCGCCGAGACCGACGAAGAGGCCCGGCTGCTCGCCAGCTCGGCGCAGCAGGCTTTCGTGAACCTGCGCAGCGGCCGGCCGTCGACGCTGCCACCGCCGGTGGAGGGTTATGTCGAGTCGCTGCCGGAGCAGCACCGCGCGCTGCTGCAGTCCATCCTGTCGTGTTCGGCGATCGGTGCGCCGGACACGGTGCGCGCAGGCATCGCGGCCTTCGTCGAACGCACCGGGGCCGACGAGCTGATGATCACGTCCAACATCTACGACCACGCCAAGCGGCTGCGCTCGTACGAGATGGTCTCCAAGCTCATAGCGCGTTGACGGGAATCTTCAGGTAGGACACGCCGTTCGCTTCGGGCGGCGGCAGCTCGCCCGCGCGCACGTTCACCTGGATCGACGGCAGGATCAGCGTCGGCATCTCCAGCGTCTTGTCGCGCGCGGTGCGCATCGCAACGAACTGCTCCTCGCTCACGCCGTCGTGCACGTGGACGTTCAGTTCGCGCTGCGCCTGCACGGTGGTTTCCCACTGCGGGGCGCGGTCGGCCGGCGGGTAGTCGTGGCAGACGAACAGGCGCGTGTCGCCGGGCAATGACAACAGCTTGCGGATCGAGCGGTACAGCGTGTGCGCGTTGCCGCCGGGGAAATCGGCGCGGGCCGTGCCCACGTCGGGCATGAACAGCGTGTCGCCGACGAACACGGCGTTGCCGATGCGGTAGGCCATGTCGGCCGGCGTGTGGCCCGGCACATAGATCGCCTCGGCCTGCAGCTCGCCGATCGCGAAGCGCTCGCCGTCCTCGAACAGGTGGTCGAAGTGGCTGCCGTCGCACTGGAATTCGGGCTCCAGGTTGAAGATCTTCTTGAACACGCCCTGCACCGTGCGGATCTGCGCGCCGATGGCGATGCGCCCGCCGAGCTGCTGCTTCAGGTAGCGGGCCGACGAGAGGTGGTCGGCATGGGCGTGCGTCTCGAGGATCCACTCGACCTTCAGGTCGTGCTGGTGCACGAAGGCGATCAGCGCGTCGGCCGAAGCGGTGCGGGTGCGGCCCGACTTGGGGTCGTAGTCGAGCACTGGGTCGACGATGGCTGCCGGCCCGCCGTCTCGTGCGTAGACGACGTAGCTGACGGTCCACGTGGCGGGGTCGAAGAAAGCCTGGACTTGAGGGTTCATCGCGAGCTCCTGGTGGATGCGTTGAAGGGGGTGCGGTTGACAAACACTATATCAAAAAACATAATGTGTTCAAGTTAAGTGTTTTGATGGAGGTCACACCCCATGCCTGCCGTTGGATCCGTCCCGCTGGACATGACCGAGATGCGCGCTGCGGCCGGCGAGGCCACCGCGCTGCTGCGCGTGATGGCCAACGAGGACCGCCTGCTGCTGCTGTGCCAGCTCTCGCAGGGCGAGCTGTGCGTCAGCGAGCTGGAGGAACTGCTCGACATCCGCCAGCCCACGCTGTCGCAGCAACTCGGCGTGCTGCGCAACGAGGGCGTCGTCAGCACCCGCCGCGAGGGCAAGCACATCTATTACAGCGTCAGCGACGCGCGCGTCCTTGAGTTACTGCAACACATGTACGGCATCTTCTGCCAACCTGTTTCACGCAAAGGGAGACGCTGATGAACATCGCCTGGAACGAATTCACCCCCTGGGCCTCGCTTGCCGGCGGCGTGCTGATCGGCCTGGCGGCCGCCATGTTCGTGCTGCTCAACGGCCGCATCGCCGGCATTGCCGGCGTCGTGGGCGGCTTGCTGCGCCCGCAGCCGGGCGAGGCTGCCTGGCGCCTGGCATTCGTCGGCGGCCTGGTGGCGGCACCGTTGCTGTGGCGCGTGTTCGGCGAGCTGCCGGCGCTGCGCATCGAGGCCGGCTATGGGTTGCTCATCGTGGCCGGCCTGCTGGTCGGCATCGGCACCCGCTACGGCTCGGGCTGCACCAGCGGCCATGGCGTGTGCGGCCTGTCGCGGCTGTCGCCGCGCTCGCTGATCGCCACGCTGGCCTTCATGGGCACCGGCTTCGCGACCGTGTTCGTGATGCGCCACCTCGCGTTCGTCTGAAGGAGAACACCATGTTGCGCAACTTCACGTCCTTTCTTGCCGGGTTGGTGTTCGGCATCGGCCTGCTCGTGGCGGGCATGGCCGACCCGGGCAAGGTGCTCGCCTTCCTCGACCTCGCCGGCACATGGGATCCGTCCCTCGCCTTCGTGATGGGCGGCGGCATTGCGGTGGGGCTGGTCGCCTTCACCGTGGCCCGGCGCCGCACGGTGTCCTTCATCGGCGAGACGATGCACCTGCCCACCGCACGCGACATCGACCGGCGTCTCGTCGGCGGCAGCCTCGTGTTCGGCATCGGCTGGGGGCTGGCCGGCATCTGCCCGGGGCCGGCGCTGGTGCTGCTCGGCACCGGCGCACCGCAGGGCCTGGTGTTCGTGATCGCGATGCTGGCCGGCATGTGGCTGTTCGAGCGCTTCGAGCGCGCGAGCGGGGTCCGGTAGGTACCGGCTCGACACGAAGGAGCCCGGCATGCCGCTCGCCCGCCTGCTGCCCGCCTGGCTGCGTCGCTACCGGCGCGACGACTTCGCCCACGATGCCGTCGCCGCCGCCGTGGTGGCCGTGCTGCTGGTGCCGCAAAGCCTCGCCTACGCGATGCTCGCCGGCTTGCCGCCGCACGTCGGGCTGTACGCGAGCATCCTGCCGCTGGTGGCCTACGCGGCCTTCGGCTCCAGCATGACGCTGGCGGTCGGGCCGGTGGCCGTCGCGTCACTGATGACCGCTTCGGCGCTGGCTCCGCTGGCCGCACCCGGCAGCGCCGAGTACACCTTGCTCGCGATGGCGCTGGCGCTGCTCGGCGGGCTGATGCTGATGGCGATGGGGCTGTTGCGGCTCGGCTTCATCGCCAACCTGCTGAGCCACCCGGTGATCAGCGGTTTCGTCAGCGGCTCGGCCGTGCTGATCGCCCTGGGCCAGCTCAAGCCGCTGCTCGGCATTCCGGCGAGCGGCCACACCGCGTTCGAGCTCGCGGCCTCGGCGCTGCGGCACGTCGCCGAGCTGAAGCCGGTGACGGCCGCGCTCGGCCTCGCCACGCTGCTGCTGTTGTGGAGTGCACGCCGCTTCCTGCCCGGCCTGCTGGCGCGCATCGGTCTTCCCCCGCGCGCTGCCGAGCTGCTCGCCAAGCTCGCACCGATGGGCATCGTGTTGCTCAGCATTGCCGCCGTCACGGTCGCAGGGCTCGACGTGCGCCAAGGCGTGGCGGTGGTGGGCAGCATTCCGCAGGGGCTGCCCTCGCTGCACCTGCCCTGGCCCGGCATCGAGCAGGTCGCGGTGCTCGCCTTGCCGGCCTTCGCGATCGCGATGATCGGTTTCGTCGAGAGCGTGTCGGTGGCGCAATCGCTCGCGATCAAGCGCAACGAGCGCATCGACGCCAACGCCGAGCTGCGCGGCCTGGGCGCGGCCAACCTGGCGAGCGCGCTGTCGGGCGGCTTCCCGGTCACCGGCGGCTTTGCGCGCAGTGGCGTCAACTTTGCCGCGGGCGCACGCACGCCGCTGGCCGGCGCGCTGGCGGCCGTGCTGATGGGGCTGGTGTTGATGGGCCTGACCGGCTTGTTCGAGCGCCTGGCCCTCACGGTGCTCGCCGCCACGATCGTGCTCGCCGTGGTGCCGCTGATCGACCTGGCCACGCCGAGGCACGCCTGGCACTACGACCGCGCCGACGCACTGGCCTGGGGCGGCACGCTGCTCGGCGTGCTGGCGCTCGGCGTGGAGGCCGGCATCGCCGCGGGGGTGGCGCTGTCGGCGCTGGTGTTCCTGTGGCGCGCGAGCCGGCCGCACATCGCCGTGGTCGGCCGGGTGCCGGGCAGCGAGCACTTCCGCAACGAAAGGCGGTTCAAGGTCGAAACCCAACCGGGCGTGCTGATGCTGCGCGTCGACGAGAACCTGTTCTTCGCCAACATCGCCGCGGTCGTCGATCGGGTACAGGCGGAGCTTGCCCACCGCTCCGGCACCCGCCACCTCGTGCTGGTGCTGTCGTCGGTCAGCCACCTCGACCTCACCGCACTCGAGACGCTGCAGCGCCTGCAGGCCGAGCTGGCCGCGCAGGGCGTCGTGCTGCACCTTGCCGAGGTGAAGGGCCCGGTGCTCGACCGGCTGCGCCACAGCCCCTGGCTGGCCCGCCTGCCGGAGCCGCCGTTCGTCAGCGCGCACGCTGCGGCGCTTGCGCTGGGTCAATCCGCCGCCACCGGCGCGCTGCCACGATCGATTTCCCCTCCCCCCTCCACTCCACCCCTTGAAGGAGAGCCCGCATGAAAACCAATGTCGGAACCGTGGACCGCGTCATTCGCATTGCCGCCGGCGCCGTGCTGGTGGCACTGGCTGCCACCGGCACGCTGGGCGCCTGGGCCTGGATCGGCGTCGTGCCGCTGGCCACCGGCCTTGTCGGCAATTGCCCCGCCTACACGCTGCTCGGCTTCAGCACCTGCCCGTTGAAGAAATCCTGAAATGGAAGGCGCTTTCCAGATCGAATTGAGGCAGCAGGCCGACTACCGCTTCGAGGCCCACTTCGACAACCCGGCCGTGCCGGTGCTGGTCACGGACGAGACGCCGCCGCTCGGCGCCGACGCCGGCCCCAGTCCGTCGCGGCTGCTGGGCGTGGCAGTGGCCAACTGCCTGTCGGCCAGCCTGCTGTTCGCGCTGCGCAAGTTCAAGAACGAGCCGGGGCCGATGCGCACGGTCGCCACCGTGACCCTCGCACGCAACGAGGCGAAGCGCCTGCGCGTCACGCACATCGGCGTCGAGCTGCACCTCGGCGTGCCGGCCGCGCAACTGGCCATGCTGGAGCGCGCCCTGGCGCAGTTCGAGGAGTTCTGCGTCGTCACGCAGAGCGTGCGCGCGGCCATTCCCGTGGACGTGCGCGTGATCGACGCGCTGGGCGAGCGCCTGGGGCTGCCTACCGGCAGTTGACCGGCAGGTACTGCGCCGGCACGTCGGTGCGGTCGCGGCCCTGTGCGGTCATCTTGTCGGGTGCCTTCGCGTGCCCGCAGACCCAGGCCACCGGCACCACCGGAGCGTCCTCCACCACGGCGGGGCGCAGCGTCAGCGTCCTGCCCTGGATGCCGCCGTTCGCACGATTGCCGAAGGTCACGTGCACGGCACCGTCTTCCACACGCACCGCGCTCACGAGGTTGCTCACGATCTTGTCGGGGCTGGGCAGCCCGGCCTCGTCGTTGTCGGCGGGCAGCTCCTGCGCGGTCGACCAGGCGGCCGCCACGGGCTTCTTGGCCAGCTCCGCCAGCGGCATCGCCTCGACGATCTGGTCGCGGATGATCTTGCCCTGCATGCTCGGCACGGCCAGCAGCGCCAGGATCGCGATGATCGCGAGCACGATCAGCATCTCGATCAGGGTGAACCCTCGGGGCATGGGCTTCAACGTGTCGTCCCTCCTGAAGGGCCGATTCTCGGCGATCACCGCACCGGCTACGGAAATCCGGGAACGGGCGCGTGCAGCGTGCAGTAGTGCGCACAGTTGCGGCTTCGTCGGCCGTCGCGGCTCCAGGCGGCGCCGGGCTGTGCCGAAATAGCGCGAACGACGTCAACCGGCCTCGCCTGCACGCGGGCGTCCAAGCAGTACCGCCCATGCCGAACCCGATCCCCGGTCCTTCCGCCGCTTCTGCCCGCGCGCAAAGCGGCGCGTCGCTGCTCGAGCAGCGCGTCGAGGACGCGCAGTCCGCCCTGATGTTCGAGCAGGCGTGGCTGTCCAACGTGCTCGGTGTGTTGTTCGCGGCGCTCGTGTGCTGGCTGATGTGGGACACGGTCGACCACGATGCGCTGCTCGCATGGCTGGCCCTGAAAACCGGCGTGGCCGCCGTGCGCGTCGCGGTCCACTGGCAGTGGCGGCGGTGCACCGGCGCCATTGCGCGGCGCTGGGCCCATGTCTATACCGTGCTGCTGGCGGTGGACGGGGCCGTCTACGGGCTCATCGGCACGTGGCTGTTGCCGCAGGATGATCCGGCGATGGCGGCCATGATGCTCGCCAGCCTGATCGGTGTCGCGTCGGTCGGGTTCGTGGTGCTGTCGGTCAACCTGCGCGCGGCCGTGGCGCTGTTGCTGCCGCTGCTCGGCCCCAACATCCTGTGGCAGTTCGGACAGGGCACGCGGCTCGGCACCTACACGGCCCTGGCCTTCCTGCTGTTCATCGGTCTCGTCTTCTACGAAGGCCGGCGTGCCAGCGCCTACTCGCGCGCGATGCACAAGCTGCGCTTCCACATGGACGACCTGGCCGAGCAGCGCGAGCAGGCCTTGCGCCTGGCCGAGCAGCACAGCTCGATCAAGAGCCGCTTCCTCGCCACGATGAGCCACGAGATGCGCACGCCGCTCAACGGCCTGCTCGGCATGCTGCAGGTGCTGCGCCGCGAGGTGGCCGAAGGCGAGGCCCGCGCGGCGTATGAACTGATGGAACGCTCGGGCACGCACCTGCTGCGCATCATCAACGACGTGCTCGACCTCTCCAAGATCGAGGCCGGGCGCATCGAGCTCGACATCGAGCCGTTCGACCTCTCGGCGGTGGTCGGCGACGTGGGCCGCATCTTCGGTTCGCTGTGCGCGCAGAAGGGCGTCGCGCTGGCCGTGCACAACGAACTCGACGCACCGCATTGGGTGCTCGGCGATGGCGTGCGCGTGCGCCAGGTGCTCGACAACCTGCTCGGCAACGCCTGCAAGTTCACACCGGCCGGCAGCGTGATGCTGCACGTGCGCCGCGAGGGCGAGCGGGTCGTCTTCCGCGTCGAGGACAGCGGCATCGGCATCGCGCCGCAGGAGCTGCCGCAGTTGTTCTCGCCTTTCCACCAGGCCGACAGCTCCTATGCCCGCCGCCATGGCGGCACCGGGCTCGGCCTGGCGATCTCGCAGCGGCTGGCGCGCGAGATGCAGGGCGACGTGCGCTGCGAGCGCACCGGCGCGCTGGGCAGCGAGTTCGTGTTCGAGGCGGTGCTGCGGCCATGCGCCGCCCCCGCGCCAGCGCCGCAACCCGAGGCCGGGCCCCCGATGCGCGGGCGCGTGCTGCTGGTCGAGGACAACGCGGTCAACGTGATCGTCGCCACCGCGCTGCTGGAGCAGCTGGGCGTGGAAGTCGAATCGGTGGGCGACGGCGAAGCCGCCATCACACGCTGCCGCGAGCAGCCGCCCGACATCGTGCTGATGGACTGCCAGATGCCTTCTGTCGACGGCTTCGAGGCCACGCGCCGCATCCGCCAGGCCGAGGCCCGCTCGGGGCGCGCGCGCCTGCCGATCATCGCCCTCACTGCCAACGCACTGCCGGGCGACCGCGCCCGCTGCCTGGCGGCCGGCATGGACGATCACCTGCCCAAGCCCGTGCAACTGGAGGAGCTGCGGCAGGTGCTGAAGCGCTGGTTGCGCTAACGCCTAGGACGCCCGCGCACGGTTCAGCGCCTCGCGCACGGCCGCCGTGTGCGTGCCCACCTTGGACACGGTGTCCTTCAGCTGCGGCGCGGTGCACCCCAGCTCGCGGCACCAGAACTTCACCTCGAGCGGGTCGAGCAGGTGGATGCGCCCGCGGTCCAGCGGCTCGAAGCCGCGCAATTCGTCGGCGCCGGGGTCGGCCGGCATGCCTTCTTCCTCCGGCAGGCCGGAGCCCGGGTCCACATCGCCACGCTGCCGCTCGCCGGCGGCCAGTGCCATGTCCATGCTCGCCCCGGGATCTTCCTCGCCGGCGATCGATTCCTCGCCCATGTCGACCGGGGCCGGCTGATGCCCGGGCGTCTTGTCATCCGCCTCGAGCCACAGGCCGGGGCCGCGTGCACCCTGCTGCTTGCCGGGCTCGCGGTGATGTCTGCGTTCCATGTCTGCTCCTTGGGATGGGCAGCCAGGCGGCTGCCCTCGCCCCGGAGTGCGGCAAGCGACGTTCCTGCGCCAGCGGGTCGAGCCCGCACCGACCGGGGGCGCCCGTCGCGCAGCTGAGGGGAACATCTACCGCCGCGGCTTGTAGCTCACCCGCGACTTGCCCTGCTGCCACCGCGCGGTCGGCATCTCCTTGGCGGCAGAGGGCCGCGCGTCCTCGTAGTACGGCGTGTCGGCCCAGGCGACGTCGATCACCACCTCCTCGGCGTCGGCGATGCGGTGCTCCTCCAGCGTCACCTCGCCCGTCGGCGACGGCGTGCCGAGCCGGACGATGCTTTGCGGCAGGTCGAGCCGGATCTCGGCCTCGCTGTCGGGGTCGACGAAGCGGAAGGTCGGCTGCACCTGCACCGTGCTCGGGATGGGGAGGCGGCCCTCGTCGGTGAGCCGCACCGTCAGCCGGCGGGTGGCCGGGTCGTATTCCATGCCGCGCACGTCGGCGATGTAGTGCATCGCGCGCGTGTTGGGGTTCTGCAGGCGCAGCACCACCTGCATGCCGCGTTCGGTGGTGGTCAGCGATCTGACCGTGCCCTTCAGCGGCTTCGGCCGCTCGCCGGGTGGGGTCGTGTCTTTTGCGCTCATGGCGTGGCTCCTGTGTTGGCGCATGCTGCATCCAGCACGCGGCGGACCGCGGTGATGTCGCCGAAGCGCTGCAGCAGCCGGCGGCGGAAGCCGGCGCGTGCGCGCGCGGTGCGCAGCAGCACAGTCTCCAGCGTCTGCAGCTCGGCTTCAAGTTCGCTCGCCGGCAGTGAGGCCCAGACGTGATCGATCGGGAAACGCTCGCTCCAGCGGTCGAAGCCCACGCGCAGCCCGCGCCCGATGTCTGCCGCCGAGTGACCGCACAGGTGCGCGGCCAGCGCCTGCGCATAAAGGCGCACCGGATCGATCAGCGCCCACTGCACGTGCTCGCTGGTGCACGCATGCCGGCGGATCAGCTCGCCCACCTGGCGCGCCGGGCCGGGCCCCGGCAGTTCGTCGCCGTTCCACAGCCGCTCCACCTGCTGCAGCAGCGCGAGCCGCGCCTCGCACTCGACCACGTCCGCGTGCGCCTGCACGAAGCGGCGGCCGAGCGCGGTGTCGCGGCTGCCGTCCAGTGCGAGGTCGCGCATCAGCTGCAGCACGCTGATCAGCGGCCGCACGTAGCCCTCGAGCACCAGCGGCGGCAGCGACGGCTCGCGCGACATCACCGTGCACACCTGCGGCGAGAAGCTGTAGTAGTCGTGGAAGAGTTGCCGGAAGAACGCGAAGCCCACCTCCGTGCGGCGCAGGAACTGGTCGCGCAGGGCGCGCAGCGTCTGCACCTCGGCCGAGATCGGCGAGCGCGAGGCCACCGAGGCGATGATGCAGCAGCTGCCCCCGCCTCCGCCACCTCCGCACACCGTGCCGCAATGGATGTTCGGATCGCGCAGCACCACCGCCGTGCCCATCGCATTCGCGATCTGCGTGCGCAAGTCGTTCTCGTCGGTGATGGCAGCGTTCTCTTCCGGCGAGGCGGGGTTGCACGTGAGGCTGAGCGCCAGCAGGGTGTTGTTGACGATGCGAAAGGCGTGCGACAGCTCGTGGTACAGGATGATCGGGTTCGGTATGGCCAGGTCGAGCGTGCCGCCGGTGCCGGCGCGCGCGGTGCAGTAGCCGGCCCCGTTGTTCTGCGTGGTGTCGTAGATCACCATGCAGTCGTTGGTGGTGTTGAGCACGTCGCCGGGCAGGCCCGTGCCCTGCGGCGGCAGCGCGGTGCCGCCCACCACCAGGATCGAGGTGCCGTCGTTGAGCACGAAGTTCGAGAGCACCGGCAGCACGGCCACCGGAACGGCCTGCGGCCCTGCGCCGTAGTCCGGCGAGAAGTTGGTGTTGACCAGCGTGTCCACCCTCACCGGCGGCGGGCCGGCGAGCGTGCGTGCATAGGTGACCTGCTGGCGGTTGCCGACCGCGGCGTTGAGGCCCAGCCCGGTATCGCCGTTGGTGGCGATGGCCAGGTCCACGGCCGCCTGGTTGGGGTCGAGGCTGCCCGCCCCGGCCCCGGTGGCATTGGTTTGGATGAAGAGCGTCACGGCGGTCACCCGATCGGCGTGGGGTTGGTTTGCGGCGACGGCAGCGGCTTCCAGCCCTGGCCTTCCGGGTTGCGGGGGCGGAAGTCCGGCTTCTCGCACGGCTCGGGGCAACGCTCGGGCGGCGGCGTGTCGGGCGGGCAGCAGCGTTCGATCTTGCCGTTCAGTGCCTGCAGGCGGTCGTAGTCGGCGGCTTCGGCCGCATGGGCCCGCTCCAGCATGCCTTCGATGCGCTGCGTGCTCTGCAGCGATTCGCGGCTCATGCGCAACTGTTCGGTGAACTTGCGCGTGATGCCGCACAGCAGCTCGTTGGCGTTCTCGAGCAGGCAGATCATCGTGTCGTGCTGCTTGCGGTGATGGTCGAGCAGCCCGATCTCCACCTTCTGCAATTCGGTGATCGCGAACAGGCCTTGCGACAGATTCGCGAAGCCGGACGCGAGGTTGGCGTCGATCGATGTCAGGCGTGCGTTCGCCTGGATCATCTGGTTCTTGATGTCGTTGGCAACGGCCACCGTGTCGGCGGTGTTGTCCGCGGTCTGCTGCGTGTTCGTGGTGATCTGGTCCAGCTTCGCATTGATCTGGTCCGCCACGTCCTGGATCGAAGGCATAGCAACTCCCTTGCGGCACGTGAAGGCCGCTGTGGTGTCAAGTCGAACGAGGGCGGCTCTCGATGAAGACCGCCGTGATGGCGGCCCGCCGCCCGAGCCTGGCGTGCGTGGTGTATCGATGGACGCGGGTGATGGTGGGGAGCCATCGGAGCGCGCCGCAGTGGAGGGTGAGCCGCGTGCTCACCCGGCGAGACCCGGGTGCCGGTGCACTCTCATGAAGCGCATCCGGTACTTGATCCAAGGCTAGTTCACGCCAACCCATCCTCAATCCCCAATGCGGGGGGACGCCCCGAACGAGGGGGGCATACTTCCGGGCCATGTCCCTTCTCAACGACGCGCTGCGCGCTGCCCATGCCCCTGCACCCCGCGCTGCGGTGGTGCCGCCCCGCATAGCACTCGTCGCCGGGGCCGGCGGTTCGCTCGGGTCCGCAGTGCTGGAGCAGGCGCTGGCCGGCGGCGCCTTCCGGCAGGTGCAGGCCCTCGTGGCCGCACCGATGGCACCCGCACTGGCGGCGTTTCAACCGGTGCCGTTCGCCACGCTGGAGCAGCACCGGCCGGTGGCCGACACCGCATTCATCGTGTTCGACCGCGAGCGCTACGTGAACGGCCGCGACGACGCCTTCGTGCGCCCGCTGCCCGAGCAGCTGCCGCAGCTCGCCGCGCGCCTGCATGCCGCCGGCGTGCGCCACCTGCTGGTCGTGATGCCGCATGCCGTCGCTTCGTTGCCGCAGGCACTGCAACGCGGCCTCGCGTCGCTCGACGAACAGGCCGTCGCGTCACTGGACTTCGAGCACATCCTGTTCGTGCGCTCGCCGCAAGTGCCCTCCGCCGTGGCGGACGTGGGCAGGCTGCAGCGCGTGGCCCACTGGGTGCTGGGGCAGCTGCAGCTGATGGTGCCGCAGCGTGAGCAGCCGGTGCGAGCGGTCAAGCTCGGTGCGTTCGCGGTACAGCTCGCGCGGCAGCTGCCCGGTTCGCCTCCGGGCACGCGCGTGGTCCCGCCGGAGGTGGTGTGGCAGGCGTCGCAAGGCGACGAGGGGGTGGTTGCGCGTGCATGGCTGCACGGCGAGGCGCTGCCGGAAGTCGGAGCCGCGCGCATTCGGATGTGAAAGCGCAAGGCCGTCAGTTCGCCTTGCGGAAGGTCAGGTTGATGCGCCGCTCGCCCAGCAGCGGGTGCACGCCTTCTCGCAACGGCGCCACGCCGTGGAAGTACAGGCGCGACCCGCCGCCCCACACCACCACGTCGCCGTGGAACAGCGCATGTCGCGCCGCTCGGTCGCCGCGCTCGGGGCCGCCGAACAGGAAGGTGGCGGGCAGGCCGAGCGACACCGACACGATGGGTGCCGTGAAGTCGCGCTCGTCGCGGTCCTGGTGCAATGACAAGCGAGTGCCCGGCACGTAGTGGTTGACGAGGCAGGCGTCGGGCGCAAAGCCGGCATGGCCTGCGGCCGAGGCGGCAGCTTCTGCCAACGCGCGCAAGGCTTCGGGCATCGCGGGCCAGGGTTGGCCCGAGAGCGGGTCCACCGCGTCGTACCGATAGCCGCGCCGGTCCGACACCCAGCCCAGCAAGCCGCAGTTCGTCATCGCGACCGACATGTGCTGCCCGCCGGGCGTGACCATGTGGCGCAACGGCGCGGCGGCTTGCACTTGGGTGATGGCTTCCAGCAGGGCGTCCACCTGCGGCAGCGCAAAGCCAGGCAGCAGCATCGCGCCGGGCGCGATGGACTGCGCGGCACGCGGTGGGGGCTCGTCGTCGAACAGCGCGGCCGTCATGTCGCGTCGTGGAAGATCACGCCCAGCGTGTGGCGGTGGCCGCTGCGCACGCGGCTCACGCCGTGCCGCAGCGTCACGCGGTAGCAGCCGCGTGTGCCTTGCACCGGCCGCTGGTTCACCGCGAACACCACCGCATCGCCCTGCCGCAGCGGCACCACCATCGGCCGCGACTGCATGCGCGGGCGCTGCTCGGTCAGCACGAACTCGCCACCGTTGAAGTCGCGCTGCGGCTCGCAGAGCAGCACCGCCACCTGCAACGGAAACACGTGCTCGCCGTACAAGTCCTGGTGCAGGCAGTTGTAGTCGCCTGTGCCGTACTGCAGCAGCAGGGGCGTGGGCCGCGTCTGGCCTGCCCGGTGGCACCGCTCCAGGAAGGCGGCATGCGTCGGCGGATACCGCACCTCGATGCCCATCGCTTCGTTCCACCGGTTCGCGATGCCGCGCAGGCGCGGGTACAGCTCGCGCCGCAGCGTGGCAACGGGCTCGGGCAGCGGGTAGGCGAAGTAGCGGTACTCGCCGCGGCCGAAGCCGTGGCGCTCCATCACGACGCGGCTGCGAAAGCGGGGCTCGTCCGGGTACATCGATGCGAGCGCCGTGCAGGCGTGAGGGTCGAGCAATTGCGACATCACGGCAAAGCCGTCGGCGTCGAGCGAGGCTTCCAGCTCGTGCCAGTCTTGCGCGCCCAGCCGGGCGATGCAGTCGTCATCGACGTGGGTCACGGCGCTCATTCACCGGCCTCGTTCTGTGCTTCACGCGCCAGCAGCTCGCGCTTGCGCTCCACGCCCCAGCGGTAGCCGGACAGCGCACCATCGCGGCGCACCACACGGTGGCAGGGGATCGCGACGGCGAGCGTGTTGGCCGCACAGGCCGCAGCCACCGCGCGCACCGCCTTCGGTGCACCGAGCCGTTCGGCGATCTCGGCATAGCTTGCCGTCGAGCCCGGCGGGATCTCTCGCAAGGCCTGCCACACGCGTTGCTGGAACGCGGTGCCGCGGATGTCGAGCGGCAACTCGTGCGCTGCATGCGGCGCCTCCACCAGCGCCACCACCTGCGCCACCAGGCGCTCGAAGCCCGGCTCGCCGCCCACCAGCGTGGCCTGCGAAAAGCGTTGCTGCAGGTCGCTCAGCAGCACCTCGGCATCGTCACCGAGCGCGATCGCGCACACGCCCTTGTCGGTGGCGGCCACCAGCAGCGCCCCCAGCGAGCACTGCGCAATCGCGAAGTGGATCGTCGCGTCGGTACCGCCGGCCCGGTAGGCGCCGGGCGTCATGCCGAGCATCTGCGGCGAGGCGGCATAAAAGCGCGCGTTCGAGTTGAAGCCCGCGCCGTACAGCGCATCGGTCACCGAGCCGGCGGCGGGCAGCGTCTGTCGCACCCGTTGCGCGCGATGCGCGGTGGCGTAGGCCTTCGGCGTCATGCCCGTCACCGCCTTGAACACGCGATGGAAGTGGAAGGTGCTCACGCCGGCCTGCGATGCGAGCGTGGCCAGGTCCGGCATCTCTTCAGCCGACTCGATGGCGCGGCAGGCCTGCGCCACCATCGCCGCCTGCTGCTCGGCGCGCGAGGGCTGGTCCGGGCGGCACCGACGACACGGCCGAAAACCCGCCGCCTCGGCCTCTTCGCGCGTGGCATGGAACGCCACGTTCTCGCGCCGCGGCAGGCGTGCACCGCACGACGGGCGGCAGTACACGCCGGTGGTGCGCACCGAATAGAAGAAGCGGCCGTCGGCGCCGGCATCGCGCTGCTGCACGGCGCTCCAGCGTTCGTCATCGGCCGGCACGTCGCGGCGAGGTCGGGTCATCGTGAAAGCGGTGTGGGTCTGCATGGTCGGCTCCTTGGGGCTAGTCCACTGAACCAGAGAAATCGCACCCCCGTGAGGCCTGGAGCCGGCCCAATCTAGGCGCGAGACACAGCCGGGGTCGGGTCCCGGCGAAGGCTCGCAACGACGAGTGGGCCGGCTCCAGACCTCACCCTACGGGCCGGGTCGTCTCAAGGCGCGCTGGCGTTGTTGCGTCGCTTGCCCAGGCGTCCAGCCTGGGCTGCGCGCCGCGCCTAGCCACGCACCCTGTGACGACCCGGCGGGGGTGCGATTTCTCTGGTTCAGTGG
Organism: uncultured Caldimonas sp.; assembly: GCF_946480305.1. The sequence goes on along the minus strand of NZ_CAMLJQ010000002.1, from coordinate 279,164 downwards.
ACTAGGAGCCTCGATCGTGAGCGTAGCGCGTCGCGCGCGCACTCCGTTGCTTGCTCGCGAATTCGCCCCACGCGCGCCTCACGCGCGCATGGCAGGCGGCGTGCCCGCGGCCTGCAATACCGAGTCGCTCGTGAGAGGGACACGCACCCCCCCAGGAAGTGGGAGGCAGGAATGCGATCCATCGCCGATGCTTCCACTCACATTCAGGGAGACCCATGTGATCTGGCTGTTGTCGCCGCGCCTGCGGCCCTACATCGTGCTCGCGGCAAGTGCATCCTTGCTGCTCAACCTGGCGCTCGTCGTGCCTTCGATCTACATGCTCGAAGTGTTCGACCGCGTGTTCGCCAGCCGCAGCGTCGAAACCCTGGTGATGCTCAGCCTGCTCGCGCTGCTGGCGCTCGGCCTCGGCTTCTGCATGGACCGCGTGCGCGCCGTGCTGCTGGCGCGCGCCGGCCACTGCGTGGACGAGGCGCTGTCGCCACCGGCGCTCGCCACCGCGCTGAAGGAAGCCGCCACCGGCCGCCTGCGCGCCGACCGCTCCGCGGTGCAGGACATCGCCCGCCTGCGCGGTTTTCTGGCCAGCCCCGCGGTGAATGCGATGTTCGATGCGCCGTGGCTGCCGCTCTACCTGCTGGTGATCTTTGCGCTGCACCCTGCGCTCGGCGTCGCGGCCATCGTCTCGGCCCTGGCGCTGTTCACGCTCGGCTGGTTCACCGAGCGGCACGTGCGGCGCGATGCCGACCGGGCGGTGACCCACGGTCGCATCGCCGCGCAGCGCATCGAGGCATTGATGCGCAACGCCGAGGTGCTGGTCGGCATGCGCATGCTGCAAGACGCATTGCAGGCGTGGCATGGCGCGCACCGCGAGGCGGTGCAGGCCCAGCAGCGCGTGGGCGACGCGTCGGCCGCGCTGTCGGCGCTGGGGCGCCTGCTGCGCCAGCTGGTGCAGGTCGGCATGCTTGGCCTGGGCGCGTGGCTGGTGGTGGCCGGCGATGCATCGCCCGGCATCATGATCGCGTCCACGGTGCTGATCGGCCGCGCGCTGCAACCGGTGGAGCACCTCATCTCGGGCTGGAAGTCGCTGGTGGAGGTGCGCAGTGCGTGGCAGCGCCTGCAGCAGCAGGCCGCCGAGGCCGGGCCGTCGTCGCAGGTGCTGCTGCCGGCCGCACGCGGCGCGCTGAGCCTGGAGCACGTCACGCTGATGGCGGGCGAGCCGACGCGGCCGGCGCTGATCAAGAACGTGTCGTTCACGCTCGCTCCCGGCGAATGCCTGGGCCTGATCGGCCCCAGTGCGGCCGGCAAGACCACGCTGCTGCGGCTGATGCTCGGCCTGCGGGCGCCGCATGCGGGCACCGTGCGGCTCGACGGCGCCGACCTCGCCACGTGGCCCGAGCAGCAGCTCGCCGGCGCGGTGGGCTACCTGCCGCAGGACGTGGAGCTGTTCGCCGGCAGCGTGGCGCACAACATCGCGCGGCTCGGCACGATCGACTCCGAACGTGTGGTGACCGCCGCCCAACGCGCCGGCGTGCATGAGCTGATCCTGCGGCTGCCGCAGGGCTACGACACCGAACTCGGCGATGGGGGCTGCGTGCTCTCCGGCGGGCAGCGGCAACGCATTGCGCTGGCGCGGGCGATGTACGGCGACCCCTGCCTCGTCGTCCTCGACGAGCCCAACGCGAACCTCGACGCGGAGGGCGAGGACGCGCTGGCGGCGGCCATCGCGCGGCTCAAGCAGCAGGGCACCACGGTCGTGCTGGTGTCGCACCGGCCGGCGCTGATGCAGCACGTCGACCGCCTCGCGGTGCTGCGCGACGGCGCACTCGAAGCGATCGGCCCGCGCGAGCAGGTGCTGGCCCGCCTCGCCCACGCCACGGTGCAGCCGCTGCGCCGGCCCGCACCTGCCAACACCTTTGCCCCGCAAGGAGCCACCGCATGAATGCGATCACGGTTGTCGATCCGGCCCGCGCGATGACGCTGGCCGACCTGCTGGCGCATGCCGCGCCCGAACCGCAGCACCGCGGCACGGTGCGCCGGCTGGCCCATCGCATGTTGCGGCCGGTGGCGGCGGTGGGCGTGCTGCTCGGTGCCTGGTGCGCCTGGGCGCCGCTCTCCGGCGCGGTGGTGGCGGTGGGCCAGGTGCAGACCGAACTGGGGCGCAAGACGGTGCAGCATCAGGAAGGCGGCCTGGTGCGCGAGGTGCTGGTGCGCCAAGGCCAGCGCGTACGGCGCGGCGATGCGCTGCTGGTGGTGGCCGACGTGCGCAGCGACGCGGCGTTCGACCTGCTGAGCAAGCAGATGCTCGCCGAGCGCCTGCGCATCGAGCGCACGCGCACCGAGCTGGCGATGGCAGCCGCCGTGGCGTGGCCCGCCGGGGCACCGGCCGAGATGCAGGCGCGCGAGCAGCAGCTGTTCGACGCGCGTCGCCATGCGCTGAACGATCAGCTCGCCGCGATGCAGGCGCAGGCCCGCGACGCCCAGGCCCGCATCGCCGCCCTCGGTGCCGAGCTCGAAGCGGCCAGCCGCTCCACTGCGCTCGCACGCGACGAGTTGAAGATCAACGAATCGCTCGCCGCCAGCGGGTTCATCCAGAAGACCCGCCTGATCACGCTGCAGCGCGGCGTGGCCGACCTGGTGGCCCGCGCAGAGGGCATCCGCGGACAGATCGCCGAGGCGCGCATGCAGGTCAGCGAGCTGCAGCAGGCGATGGCCCAGGCGCGCGGCACCTATCGGCAGCGCGCCGCCGACGAGATGAAGGAAGCGTCGGCCCGCACGCGCGAACTCGAAGACCGGCTGCGTCCCACCGAAGACCAGATGCAGCGCCAGACCGTGCGCGCGCCGGTGGACGGCACCGTGATGGGCCTGCGCGTCAGCGCGCCGGGCACCGCGGTGGGTCCGCGCGAGCCGCTGCTCGAGATCGTGCCCGAGCGCGAGAACCTCATCGTCGAGCTGCGCATCGACCCGCACGACATCGAGCACGTGCACCGCGGCGACGCGGCCGAGGTGCGACTGTCGGCCTACAACTCGCGCAGCACGCGCCTGCTGCAGGCCCGTGTGCACGAGGTGTCGCCCGATGCGATGAGCGACGCCGATGGCAAGCAGTTCTGGTATGCCGCGCAGGTGGTGGTGCAGCCCGACGAGCTCGCGAGGCACCCGCACCTGCGCCTGCAGGCCGGCATGCCGGCCGAGGTGTTCGTCACCACGCCGCCACGCAGCCTGCTCGACTACCTGCTCGAGCCGCTGGGCCTGTTTGCGAACCGCGCGATGCGCGAGCCTTGAGCGAGGGCCGCTCCACACCTCACTGCAATCCCGAGTTTCACCCTGCGCAGCACGCCCATCCCGGGCAGGCGTGCTTGCAAGAGGGGTGCCGTGGTTCCCGCTGACGACCGTCATGCACCGCATGCCGGCGGCGGGCGGGGCCGATCTTTCTCATCACTTTCATCATTCACTCACGGAGATATCCATGGCAATCATCAACGGTACCGCTGCCAGCGAGGCACTGGCCGACAACACCGCTGACTTCAGCTCCACCCTCAATGCCAACTGGTCGCTCGGCGACGATGCGATGTTCGGCGGCGTCAACAACGACACCTACAACGTCAACTCGGTCGGCGACCAGGTGTTCGAGAACGCCAACGAGGGCATCGACCGCGTGGTGTCGCGCGTCACCAGCTACACGCTGGCCAACAACGTCGAGCACCTCACGCTCGACAACACCCCCACGCTGCTGGTGCTGCAGCCCAACGGCTCGTTCGCCTTCGTGCCGTCGGCCGTCAACGGCACCGGCAACAGCCTGGCCAACCAGATGCTCGGCAACGACCGCGACAACACGCTGTCGGGCCTGGACGGCAACGACTCGCTGTACGGCAACAACGGCAACGACACGCTCAACGGCGGCAACGGCAACGACTACCTGAACGGCGGTTCTGGCAACGACACGCTCAACGGCGGGTCCGGCAACGACACGATGGTCGGCGGTGTGGGTGCCGACACCATGGCGGGCGGCTTCGGCAACGACACCTACTACGTCGACAGCGCAGGTGACGTGGTCGTCGAAGGCGCATTCTTCGGCGGCACCGACACCGTGCAATCCACCGTCAGCCACACGCTCGCGGCCAACGTCGAGAACCTGCAGCTGCAAGGCACGGCCATCACCGGCGTCGGCAACGCACTGGGCAACAGCATCAGCGGCAATGCCGGGAACAACACGCTGATCGGGCTGGACGGCAACGACATCCTGAGCGGCAGCAGCGGCAACGACACCCTGCTGGGCGGCAATGGCGACGATGCGCACAACGGCGGCAGCGGCAACGACACGCTCAACGGCGGGGCCGGCAACGACACGCTGGCCGGCAACACGGGCCTGGACTTCCTGACCGGCGGCGCCGGGCAGGACCGCTTCGTGTTCCGCGACCGGGGTGCCGCGAATGCCGACACGATGACCGACTTCAGCCATGCCGACGACACCATCGTGCTGTCGAACCTGCTCGACTCCGGCCTCGCCGGCGCGCTGAACCCCGGCGTGCTGGGCCTGGCCTTCAGCGGCGGCGCTGCCCCGGGCAACGCGCTGGCCGCAGGCTGGTTCTTCAAGGGCGTGGGGGCCACCGGCGACAACGCCGGTGCGCTCAGCGGCATCTACGTGAACACGCAGGACGGGAACATTTGGTACAACGCGACGACCGCCGCCGGCGGAGACTCCCACCTGATCGGACGCGTGTCGTTCGCGACGGCCGGCTCGCTGGATGCGAGCGACTTCGTCTACGGGACCTGAGTGCCCGCTTGAACGGCGAGTCGCTTCAGGCGTGAGGCCGCCGCGCTGCTGCTTCCGGGCAGTGGCGCGGCGGCCTTTTTGCAACCAGCAGTACCCGGCCCGGGCCTGATACCGTTGCGGTTTTGCCGCTCGCCCGCACAACAACACTTGAACATCCGCTCGCGTCTTCTGTTGCTGGTCCTGGCCGTCTGGTTGCCGGCGGCCATTGCCTTCGGCCTGCAGGCCCGCGCCACCTACGTGCGCGAGGCGGAGGCTGCGCTGAAACGCATCGAGGAACAGGCGCAGGCGATCAACTTCGTGGTCGAGCGCGAACTCGACAAGCGCGTCGTGCGGGCGATGACGCTGGCCGCGTCCACGGCGGTGCGCGATGGCGACCTGCGCAGCTTCCACGACGAGGCGGCGGGTGCGGTGCGCGGCACCGAGGACTGGGTCTTCCTGGTCGACCGCGGGCACCAGCTCATCAACACGCGTGTGCCCTTCGAGCAGATGCAGCCGTTGCCGCGGCCGGCCGGCGCGCCCCTGCAAAGCGACGGCGCCGGCGTGTTCTTCTCGGCGCGCGGCCCCCTGCTGCAGCGGCCGGTGATCGCCGTGTTCGCTCCGTCACGCACGAGTTCGGGGCGGCTCTACAACGTGGGCGTTTCGTTCGAGCCTGCGGTGGTGCAGTCGCTCCTTGACCAATACCGCTATCCCGAGGGGGCACTGGCCGCCGTGATGGACGGCAACCACCGTGTGATGGCCCGCACGCGCGACCCGCAGAAATGGATCGGCACCGGTGCAACCGGCGACCTGCGGCGGCGTGCCGAGGCCGGCGAGTCCGGCTTTGCTGCAAGCGTCACGCTCGACGGCGTGCCCTCGCTCACCTATCTCAGCCCGCCCAGCCGCTACGGGTGGACGGTCGTCGTTGCGCTGCCCAGCGCCGGGCTCACCGCGGCCGCGCAGCGGGCCACGGTGCAGGCGCTCGCCGCCTCTGCCGTGCTGCTGACCCTCGGGCTGGGCCTGGCCCTGTATGCCGCCCGGCGCATCAGCGGGCCGGTGCTGCAACTCAGCGAAGCGGCCGCCGAACTCGGTCGCGGTGCCGTGCCGCCACCGCTCGTCACCGGCGTGGCGGAGGCCGACAACGTGGGTGCCGTGCTTCACGACGCCGGACAACGCATGCGTGCGGCCAAGCAGACGCTGGAAGAGCGCGTCGCGCAAGCGGTGCAGCAGGCCGAGGAGGCGCAGGCGCGCCTGCTCGAAGCGCAGAAGCACGAGGCCATCGGCCGGCTCACCGGCGGCATCGCGCACGACTTCAACAACCTGCTGCAGACGATCGGCACCGGGCTGCAGGTGATCGAGCGGGCTCCGCTGGACGGCCGGCAGGCGCGCGTGCTGCAAAGCGCCAAGCGCGCCACGGCCAAGGCGGGCGAGTTGATCCGGCAGATGCTCGCCTTCCGGCGCTCGCCGGCGCTGCAGCCGCAGGCGGTGGACCTGAGCGACCTGTTGCTCAAGAGCCAGGAGCTCACCGCCAAGGCCGCCGGCGAACGCATCGCGCTGTCGGCCGCCATCGATCCGCAGTTGCCGCCGCTGTTCGTCGAGCCCGTGCAACTCGAACTCGCGCTGCTCAACCTCGTGTTCAACGCGCGCGACGCCATGCCCGATGGCGGCCACGTCGCCATCCGGGCCTGGGAGGCCGCAGCGGAAGAAGCAGCGGCACTGGGAGGCGGCCGGTTCGCCTGCGTGGAAGTGAGGGATGACGGCCCGGGCATGGCGCCCGAGGTGCGCAGCCGCGCCTTCGAGCCCTACTTCACGACCAAGGCCATCGGCCTGGGCAGCGGCCTCGGCTTGTCGCAGGTGCTCGCCTTTGCGCGGCAGTCGGGCGGCGATGCGTCGATCGACTCCGCGCCGGGAGCGGGCACCTGTGTTCGCCTGCTGCTGCCGGTGGCCGATGCAGCCGTGGCCTGCGCCCCGGCGTCGCCGGCAGCAGATGTCGAGCCCCGGAACAGGCCGCTCGACGTGCTGATGGTCGAAGACGACGCGCTGGTCTCGTCGGTGGTCGTTTCCGCGCTCGAGGCGGCGGGGCACCGGGTGGCGTTGTGCACCACCGCAGAAGCCGCGTGCACGCTGTTGTCTGCCGGCCGTGCGTTCGATGTGCTGTTCACCGACGTGGTGATGCCAGGCAGGATGACCGGGCTCGACCTCGTGGCCTGGTGCCGCACGCACCGCCCCGGCCTGCCGTCGGTGGTGGCCACCGGCTACACGACCCAGCAGGCCGACGGTGGCGTGACGGTGATCAGCAAGCCGTACGAGGTCGACGCGTTGTTGAAGGCGCTGGACCGGGCGGTGTCGGAGCGCGAACGTGAAGGGTGAGGCACGGCGGCGACAGCTGCGCCGGAACGCTGCGGTCGAGCGCGTTGCTCGCTGGGTAGGCGGCGGCCTCATCGCGGTCCTCGTCTTGGGCGCGTGCGCGACACCATCGGATGAGCACGCGCCTGCTGAGCTGGCTGCCTTCAGCAGTGACGGGTGCAGCATGTTCCCCGACGCATCGCCCGATCGGCGCACCGACTGGTGCCACTGTTGCCTGGCGCACGACCTGGCGTACTGGCGTGGGGGCACCGCCCCGGAGCGCCTGGCCGCCGACGAAGCGTTGAAGTCCTGCGTGCTGGCGGCGACCGGCAGCACCCTGCTGGCCGAAGCCATGTTCGCCGGTGTGCGGGCGGGCGGCGAGCCGCATTTCGATACCGACTACCGGTGGGGCTACGGCTGGCCTCCAGGGCGGGGATACCGCGCGCTGTCGGCGCTCGAAGCGGCCGAGGCCGACCGCCTCGAGCAGCAGTACCGTGCGTCGAATCGCGGCTTGCAATGCCGTGACTGAGCCACTGCGCGCCCTTGTGGGCAAGCGCAGGAAAACCGCCTCAGGTACCCGGTGAAGCCAGCTGCCACGCGACTGGGCGCTACGCCGGGGGCTGTGGACAACTTCATCGCAAGGTGTGGACAACGTTCTGCTCGGTACGAAACCCCTGGCCCATCAGGGGCGCGCACCGCCCTTCGGCACACGAGTCGCAGAATGGTCCGGTCCACCCGCCCTCGCGGCGGGCCCTGCTGTTTTGTCTGCTTGTCAACCGGAGGTCTTGATGGACAAGAAGCTGCATCTCCTCGAATCGTTCACCGCGCAAGGCAGCGACGGTGCCACCTACAAGGTCTACGGCTACGAGCACATGGTGCGCGACCTGTCGCTCGCCGGTGCCGAAGACCTGTGGGAGCCGACCGGCGAGGCCGAGTACCGGCTCGACTCCGGCCAGCGCGTCGACGTGCTGCGTGACGGCTCCATGCGCGTGCCGGCCACCGGCGTGCAGTTGCAGCGCCAGGCGGGGGCCTGACCCTCGAACCGTCCGGCACGCCGTGTACGCGTCGCGCACCTGCAGCGTTGTCGGCATGCCTGTTGCCTCCCAGGCTGGACAGCCTGATGTCCCATCGACACGAGGAAGCCTGATGCCCACTGCCGACAACGCCGGATCGCCGGAAGAACTGCAAGAGATCTACCAACTGTTGAAAAAAGGAACTGGTCACGAGCGCGTGAACGACGACAACGTCTTCGCGCTGATCGACCTCGCCGCCCGCTACGGCAACAGCCAGCTCGAAGCGCAGCTGCGCGAATGGCAGGCGCCGTGCAGCGACGGCTCGGACGGCGTGCCGAGCACCGTGCCGCCCACGCGCGGCTTCAACCGCGAGCACGTGAAGCGGTAGTGCCCGGCGGTTTCAGGCGCGGGGCGTGAGCGTCAGCGTGCAGCTGTCGCCCGAGGCCTCGCGCCACACCTTCACCCACGCCAGCCGCGGCACGGTGGTGGCGAGGCGCTGCGCGATGTAGCCGCACAGCCCTTCCAGCGTCGGCCGCTCCAGGCCCGGCACCTCGTCGAGCAGCCGGTGGTCGAGCGCGTCGCGCAACGGCTCCAGCGCCCGGCGCAGGTAGCCCAGGTCCATCACCATGCCGGTGGCCGGATCGGGCTGGCCGCGCACGGCCACCTCGCACAGGTAGGTGTGGCCGTGGATGCGCCGGCTCGGCTCCGCATCGACCGTGCGTTGCAAGGTGTGGGCCGCTTCGAAGTAGAAGCGCTGGGTCAGTTCGTACTGCATGGGCTATCGAATGTTCACGACCTTGTGCGTCTGCACGCTCAGGCGCCAGCGCGGGTCCTGCAGGCAGCGGTCGATCGCCCACTGCGTGTTGCGTTTCGCGTCGGGGCCGTCCATCGGCTGCAGGAAGTGATGCTCGAAGGCCAGCGTGGCCAGTGCATCGAGATCCTGGCCTTCCTGCGGCACCACCACCTTCAGCTCCTGTCCGCTCAGCTGCACCAGCTCGGCCCCGGCCTTGGGGCTGACGCAGATCCAGTCGATGCCGGCCGGCGCGGCGATGGTGCCGTTGGTTTCGACGGCGATCTCGAAGCCGCGGGCGTGCAGCGCGTCGATCAGCGCGCCATCCACTTGCAGCAGCGGCTCGCCGCCGGTCAGCACCGTGAGCGGTCGGCCTGCGCGCCCTGCCGGCCACCGCGCGGCGATCGTATCGGCCAGCGCGCCGGCGTCGGCATACCGGCCGCCGAGCGTGCCGTCGGTGCCGACGAAGTCGGTGTCGCAGAAGCGGCAGATGGCCCGCTCCCGGTCGGCCTCGCGCCCGCTCCACAGGTTGCAACCCGCGAAGCGGCAGAACACCGCAGGGCGTCCGGCATTGGCACCTTCGCCTTGCAGGGTGTAGAAGATTTCCTTGATCTGGTAGGCCACACTCGAGCTCCCGGCCGCACCGCGAACCGGCGTGGCCTTGCCCCGCGTGCCGCGGAGCGAACCCGGTATTGTCGCCGCAGCGGCCGTTCTGGCCGCCCATCCCTCAGAAAGCCCAGCCCATGAAAGCCATCTGGAAAGACACCGTCATCGCCGAGAGCGACGACACCGTGGTCGTCGAAGGCAACCACTACTTCCCGGAGTCGTCGGTGAAACGCGAGTACCTGATGCCCAGCAACATGCGCACCACGTGCTCCTGGAAAGGAACCGCTCACTACTACAACCTGCTGATCGACGGCGATGCCAACCCGGACGCCGTCTGGTACTACCCCGAGCCCAAGGAGGCTGCGGCGCAGATCAAGGGCCGGATGGCGTTCTGGAAGGGCGTGCAGGTCGTCGAATGACGTCCTAAGCGCGCTGCGGGGTCGCGCTCTGCAGACGCGCGAGCAGGGTGTAGAGCACGTCGAACGACATCACGGCCGTAGGGTGCATGGTGTGGAGCACGCGGCCCTCGGTGTCGACGATGCTCGATTTCTCGATCCAGTCGTTGCGCCGGATGTCGTCGATCGCCTGCAGCGGGATGGCCTTGCCCTGGATCTTCAGTTCCTGGCAGTTCAGCTCCAGCGGGTAAGTCGGGTGGTCCATGTTGCGCGAGGCCACCACGCTCTTGGAAAACGCGACCTGGTCCGACAGGCAACGGAATGACACCGTCTGCCCCGCCAGCAGCGCCTGGTACAGCCGTTCGGCCCGGTGTTCGGCATGCAGCGCGCGCAACCGCTGCGTCAGCTCGGCGAGCGCCGACACCCTGCCGCCTGCGCTGCACCAGGGCGCTTGCGGCGTCGCTCGGTACGCGAACCCGCCATAGTCGAAGACGTAGAGGTCTTCGATGTCCTGGTAGAGATCGGTGCGGTCGCCTTGCGGCCCCACGTAACGCACGCCCTTTTCGTGCAGGTGGTAGGTGGGCTGCGAGCGGGTCAACAGCCAAGGCACCACCACAAACAGCACCGCCAGACCGAAGGCACCGGCGGCCGTGCCGTACAGCAGGGACACGTTGCCGTCGAAGCGTACCGTGCTGCCCGGCCCCGGCACGAGCGACAGCACCAGCGCACCGGCGGCGGCGAACAGCACCGCCAGGGTCCACCAGACGAAAAGAAACGAGCGGCTCTTGCCGTACGTACGGATCAACGGCCCCAGCGCCGCGGTTGGCTGTGTCATGACGTCCTCCTGCTTGTTTGTTGGTCGAGTTGGCTGCACTGCCGCTCAGGAAAGGCCGCGATTGTGTGGGTTGGCGGCTCGTCTCCGCGATGTACCGACCCCCGCTTGTCAGGGGTTGCGCGGCTCATGTTGGGCGCCCCGGTACCACCGGATGGACGGGTTGCACGCGGTTTTCCGTTGACCTTCGGGTGCGCTTCAAGCGTTGAGGTGGCGTCTCAATTGAACGGAAAACATACGAATTAACCGGAAAGTTGACATCAATATCTATAGATTTCTGTGCATATGGCGAAGATCTGCACCGTTCAACTCGACGCCGCCGGCGCCCGCCACGAACTGGCAGCACTGGCCTGACAACACCCATGGACAAGCGATTCAAGACCCTGTCGATTCCGGAGCAACTGGAGCTTCGACGCAAGGCCGTCGATGACGTGCTGGCCCATCCTGAGTGGTCGCTGGCGCAGGCGGTTCGCCATTTGAAAAAGACGATGCGCCTGACCACTGCGGAGATGGCCAAGCTGTCCGGTGTGGGCTACCGCACGATGCAGGACATCGAGCAGGAGCGCAGCGAAGGTAGCGTCCAGACGATGAACCGCATCTTCGGCATGCTGGGCTTGAAGCTGGCCGTTGCGCGCATCGTTCGCAGTCCCATCGCGAACGAGGACGACCGTGCCGCGGGCAAGTGATGCGTGTGCTGCATCGAGCAACTGACACCACGGTGTCAGCAGCGGTGCTCTCCAATGCCGGCTCCTACACAACCCACACACAGGGAGCCCCAATGACATCCACCACCCCCGAACAAGCCGCGCAAGGTTTCGTCGACGCCATCAATCGAGGCGACGTGGACGCAGCGCTGCAGTTCTACGAATCGGACGCCATGCTCGTCGTGCAGCCGGGGCTGATCGTGAGCGGGCACGCGGCACTGCGCGACGCGCTGTCGCAAATGCTCGAGCTGCGTCCCACGTTGACTTGCACCGCGAGCGAAACGCTGCAGGCCGGCGACGTGGCGCTGCATCACCTCTCGTGGACGTTGACCGGCACGGCACCCGACGGCTCGCCCGTGCAGCAGCAAGGCCGTTCTGCCGACGTGTCGCGCCGGCAACCGGACGGCAGCTGGCGCATGGTGATCGACAACCCGTTCGGTGCGGACGTGATCGGCGCGGTGGCGCGCTGAAGCGGCTGCTGACCCCCGCCGCGGGCCGCTGCTGATGGATCTGAGCGGTAGCCAACGGCCGATAGAGTCATCGGCACGAAAACAAGTCAAAAGCCGGTCTCGGATGGGGCCGTGCCATCTCCGAGGAGCGATGAACACTCGAACCAGCCCGATCGGGCACCATGCCGCGTCTGAACCCGCACGCACCGGCTACGACCTCATCGTCGTCGGCACCGGCCCGGGCGGCGCCACCGTGGCGCGCGACATGGCGCTGCGCGGCAAGAAGGTGCTGATGCTCGAGTGGGGGCCGGGCGGGCCGATCCGCGGCACGGTGGGGCAGGCGCTCGCCGAGTTGCTGATGCCGGGCCGCAGCGTGCTGTTCACGCCTCAGGGCTTGGGAGTCGCGCGCGGCATCACCACCGGCGGCAGCTCGCTCTTCTACTACGGCTGCGCCTGGCCGGTGCCGCTGGAGCTGTTCCGCCGCCACGGGGTGGAGCTGGCGGCCGATGCGGCGGCGGCGCGCGCCGAACTGCCGATTGCGCCGCTGGCCGACGCGATGATGACGCCGATGGCGCGGCGCCTGATGGCTGCTGCGGGCGAGGTCGGCCTGGCGTGGCGCAAGCTCGACAAGAACATGTACCAGGAGCGCTGGACCCCTGCGCACCGGTTCGGCTACTACGGCGACGTGCACGGCGTGAAGTGGAGCGCGCGCATGTTCGTCGACGAGGCCGTGGCGCATGGGGCGGTGCTGCTCAACGGCGCGAAGGTCACCCGCGTGCTGCGCGATCACGGCTGCGCCACCGGTGTCGAGTTCACGATGGGCGGCCGCACCCACACCGCTTCGGCCGACCACATCGTGCTGGCCGCCGGCGGCATCGGCTCGCCGATGATCCTGCGTGCGAGCGGCCTGCACGAAGCGGGGCATGAGTTCTTCCTCGACCCGCTGATCACCGTGTGCGGCACGATCAAGGACGTGCACCTGCAGCACAACGAGATCCCCATGTCGGCCGGCGTGCACCTGGAGGACGACGGCTACATGATGACCGACCTGCCCTTCCCGCCGCTGATGCACACGATGTTCGCGGCAGAGGTGGGGCGGCTCGACAAACTCTTCGCCTACCGCAGCACGGCACGCATCATGGTGAAGTGGAAGGACGCCCTCGGCGGTCGGCTCACCGCCCGGGGTGGGGTGCGCAAGCCGCTGACCGAGGCCGACAAGCGCGTGGCCCGGCATGGCTTCGAGAACGCGCGGCGCGTGCTGCGCGCGGCCGGCGCGACCGACATCCACAAGACCTGGTACCTGGCCGCACACCCCGGCGGCACGGCGAAGATCGGCCACCTCGTCGACGCCGACCTGAAGACGTCGATCGACCGGCTGTATGTCTGCGACTGCTCGGTGATTCCCGAAGCCTGGGGGCTGCCGCCCACCCTGACGCTGGTGACGCTGGGCAAGCGCCTGGCGCGCAGCCTGCTGCGGGAGCGAATGCCGACCGCGGCCGTCGCGGGCGTTTGAGCACGAGCGCCCGCACCCTCCTGTGCTTCCGCGTCACACCCGGCGTCGGTTCCACAGCGCCCACACGAGGCCGGCACCCACCAGGGCCCATGCCGCGGGCGGCATCTTGTTGGAGCGTCGGTTCTCGCGCCATCCGCCGTACACGGCGCGTTCGTCGAACATTGGCTCGAACAAGGTGCCGGGCGTGTGCGGTGACGGCTCCGGCGCCAGGAAGCCGCGGTGCAAGGCGCGACCGTTGAGCCAGGTGACCGGCCCGGGCAGCAGCGCCTTCAAGACCGCCATCACCTTGCCCGCCCCGCCCACGATGACCTCCGCCTGCGGTTGCTGCCACAACCGCACCACCGTGCGTGCCACCTTCTCGGGTGCGTACACCGGCGGTGCAGCCCTGACGCGGTGCCCGCTGTAGTTGGCCGCATGGTGAAAGAACGGCGTGTCGATCACCGACGGCAGCACCGTGCAGACGTGGATGTGCGGTTCGTCGAGCAGTTCCTGCCGCAATGCCTCCGAGAAACCGCGGATCGCGAACTTGCTCGTGGCGTAGGCGCTGGAATCGGGCTTCGCCAGCCGGCCGATGATCGACGCGTTGTTGATCAGCACGCCGTGGCGTTGCCGCTGGAATTGCCGCATCGCTGCCTTCGCGCCGTGCATGTAGCCGAACAGGTTCACGTCGAGCACCCGGCGCCATGCGTCGCTTGGAATCTCGTTGAGCCGGCCGAACACGCCGACGCCGGCGTTGTTGAACCACACGTCGATGCGCCCGAAGTGCTCGACCGCCAGTGCAGCCAGGCGATCGACGTTCTCTTCCTGCGTCACGTCCGTCGGTACAGCGATCGCATGCCCGCCCAGGTGCTCGCATTCGCGCACCACGTCGAGCAGCATCGCTTGTCGGCGTGCAGCCAGCACGAGCGCACTTCCTCGTCGCGCGAACTCGTGCGCGGTGGCGCGACCGATGCCGCTCGACGCACCGGTGATCACGACGACGGGTCGATCGGCGGCAGGTCGCTGCCATGGCGAGGGGGTGTCTTGCATCATCTGCTCCCTGTGTCGATTGCGTTCGCTGCATTGCAGCAATCGCGACTCCCGCCCCGTGCCGACCCGACGCGACGATCAAGCGGGCAGGGGCCCCACCGCCGCTGCGACCGACGGTGCATGACGCCCTCCCGCGCAGGCCTCGATCCGTTCAGCCTGCGCCGCTGTTCGCCGGTGCAGCCCACGGCGCCGTCGGCATGCGGAAGTAGGCCGGCATCTGCGGTCGGGAGCCGTTGCCCAGGCCGCCCCACTGGCCGAACCATGCGCTGCAGAGATCGTTCACCAGCGCCAGCGTGGCGGCGCTCTGCTCGCTGCCGATGCGGGTCAGCTCCGACTGGCCCTCCAGCACGATTTCGCGCAGCTCCCCCAGGTGGCGTGCCGGGTCGTAGCCGTCCGTGGCGGCCGCGCCCGTGTCACCCTGCCGGCCAGCTGCCCACGGCAGCACGGTGGGCAGCAGTGCATTCGTTGCACGCAGGTTGCATTGCGTCAGCTTGGCAGTCGTCTCCCATGCCTTGAGGGCCAGGCGCTGGCAGGCGTCCAGCGCAACGCGCTGCTGTTCGATCAGATTCCGTGTGTCATCGGTCATGTATTGCCTCGGTTGAAAAAACGGGTGGGGGCCGTGGGGTGCGGCCATGCGCTGTTCGCGGCAAGTGCTATGCCCCGTGGCCACCGGCAGGCCGCCATCGCATCAGCAGCCATGCTGCGCTGGCGGCCAAGGCACCGGCCAGCAGCCACCGGGCGTGCCGGCGCTGCGGTACTCCCCAGCCGCCTTGCACATCGGCGGGCAGATCGCGCGGCTCGAACAGCGCGCCGGGGCTCGGGCCTGCGGGGGCGCCGGACTGCAGCAGGTAACGCTGCATGAGCCGCGCGACCAGCGTGCCGGCCGAATCGGGCGCCACGCCATAGGGCCACGCGAGCGCGTGCTGCGCGCCGATGTTCAGTGCGCGTTTCGGGTGCCGCACGAGCGCATGCACCTCGGCGGCAACGCGCCTCGGGTCCAGGACGGGCGGCACGGGCCGCAGCTCGCGGCCGGTGTAGTTGCCGGAGCGCCATCGCGTCGGCGTGTCGACGAAGGTCGGATACACGCCGCAGACCTCGATCTCGCAGCGGCCATGCAGTTCGTCCCGCAACGCTTCGGTGAACCCGGCCACGCCGAACTTGGTGGCGGTGTAGCTGGCGGCAAAGGCCATCGGCACCCGACCCGCGATCGACGCGAAGTTGATGACGAGCCCCTTGCCGCCGTGGGCGAGCATGTGCCGTACCGCGGCCTGCGAGCCATTGATGACACCGGTGAGGTTGACGGCGATCAGGCGCGCATGATCGGCGGAGGGAATCTCCTCGAACGGCCCTCACAGGCTGGTGCCGGCGCAGTTGATCCACACGTCGATGCGACCGAACCGCGCGGTGGCCTGTTGCGCGAGTTCGTCGACCTGATGCTCGTCGGTGACGTCGGCCACCACGGACAGAGCGCCTTGCGCACCGGCTTGCAGGCACTGCCTCTGCGCGTCGTGCAAGGCTGCTGCGCCGCGGGCTGCGAGCACGACGTTGGCCCCCGCCTCTGCAAACGACAGCGCGAGTGCCAACCCCATGCCGCTGGAAGCGCCTGTGATCACCACGGTTTGCTCGCTCATCACCCCATCGCTCCTTCGCGCGTGCGCGATCGTCCTGTGCAGATGAAGCAAATCAGCAGGTTCGATGCCCGGCGCCTCGGCGCAGACCACCCATGCTGCCGAGCAGGCGTGCCTGCCCGTTTGCCGCCGCGCTGCAGTTTCTGCACGCCGGCGCAAGGCCTACCTGTCTTGCACCTCCGGGGAGCACGCAGTGCAGGCCGCGCGGCAGGCACCGCCTTTGCACCCAATGACGGGTCACAGATGCAACCCGCAGGAGATACAGATGGCGCAAGTACGCAATACACCGTCGCAGCAACCGAGTGGCACCACCAGCCAGGGGTCGCGCGCGGGCAGCCAGGCAGGAACGCGGAGCGAACGTACCGGTCTTGCCGATCAAGACCCGCAGGAGCCGCTGGAGGCCCGGGGGAACGTGGAGAACCAGGGCGGAGAGCAGACGACGCAGGGCCTCGCGGGCGCGCAAGGCAGCGGTGGCGGCGCGGAACGGGGGATCTCCGGACCTCGCGACAAGAGCGACGACGAGCAAGGTTGACGCCTCAACATGCACGAAGACCTGAGCGCACCGACCTCATGGCGAGCCTATCGCGCGCCGGCGTTCCCGCACCTCAGCTGGCGGGCGGAAGGCGGCGTGCTCGAGGCCATCGCCGGTGCGCCGCGGGTCGATCTCGTCAGCCGTGCCCGCCATGCGGACTTCATGCTCGACTTCGAGTGGGCGCTGCCGGCGGGCGGCAACTCGGGCGTGCTGTATCGCGTGCGCGAAACCGCCGAGCACGCCTGGCAGAGCGGGCCCGAGATGCAGTTGCTCGACGACGCGCTGCACCCCGACGCCCGCGAGCCCGCCACCCGCTGCGGCGCGCTGTACGGTCTGCTGTCGCCGCAGCCGACCACGCCCGCGCCGCCGGGCCGTTTCATGCCCGCGCGCATCGTCGTCAGCGGCTGGCACGTGGAGCACTGGCTCGGCGGCGTCTGCGTGCTGTCGTGCGACCTGTCCGACCCGGCCCTGCGCGAACGCATTGCCAACAGCAAGTTCGCGCACTTCCCGACTTTCGCACTCGAGCGCGAGGGGCACGTCGTGCTCCAGCATCACGGCGACGCGGTGCGCTTTCGGCGCCTGCGCATCGAGCGCATGTAGCGGCCCTCTGCCGCCACGCCATTGCCCGGTGGTGTCAGTGCACCGCGGCCAGCCGGTCGGCCTGCGCGGCTGCGCTGCCGCCCTGCACGCTGCGCAGGCTTTCCATGTCGCGCCGCGGCGGCACGCCGAACAGGCGCTTGTACTCGCGGCTGAACTGCGACGGGCTTTCATAGCCGACGCGCGCGGCGGCCGTCGAGGCGTCGCGCCCTTCCACGAGCATCAGGCGGCGCGCCTCGTTGAGCCGCAGCCACTTCTGGAACTGCAGCGGGCTCATCGTCGTGAGCGTGCGGAAGTGGTGATGGAAGGTCGACACGCTCATCTGCACCGAAGAGGCCAGCTCTTCCACGCGCAGCGGCTCCGCATAGTGCGCCTTGAGCCAGTCGATCGCGCGCGCCACGCGGTGGCCCTGGCTGCCGGCCGACGCGATGTGCCGCAGCCGCGCGCCCTGGTCGCTCATCAGCAGGCGGTAGACGATCTCGCGCTGGATCAGCGGCGACATCACCGGGATGTCGTCGGGCGTGTCGAGCAGCTCCAGCAGCCGGTGGAAGGCGTCGAGCAGCGCGCGGTCGGCGTTGCCGACTTCCATGCCGCGGCCTCCTTGTTGCGTGCGTTGCTGCACGAGGCTGCTGTCCAGCACCATCTCGGCGACGCTGCGGGTGTCGAGCTTCAGCATCACGCCCAGGCAGGGCTGCTCGCGCGTGGCTTCCACGACCTGGCCCAGCGCCGGCAGGTCGAGCGACGTGATCAGGAACTGCTTCGCCCGGTAGTCGTACGACTCCTCGCCCAGCAGCACCCGCTTGGCGCCTTGCACGATCAGCGCGACGCTCGGCTCGTACATGCAGTTGCTCGGCTCGGTCGGTGCGTCCTTGCGGAAAAAGCCCAGACCCGGTACGGCCGACAGCACCACCGTGCCGTCGATCGCGTGGCGCAGCGCGAGCTGCACGATCGAGCGATGCAGTTCGCGCGCGCGAGCGTCGTCGACCAACACGTCTGCAACCAGTGCGTTCACGGGCTTCTCCTGTTCATGGGGTGGCAACGTTAATGCACCCGCAGCACTCCAGTCCAGAGCTTCGGAGGATCAGGCAAGAAATCGAGAGGACTGATCTATCGCACAACGCCCTGGCGCGGGAAGAATCAGCCGCTCCACCCCGGCCCTCACACCCCAGACGGAGCCCCTCGATGATCACACTCAACGTCAATGGCCACACTCAGCGCGTGGAGGCCGAACCCGACACCCCGTTGCTGTGGGTGCTGCGCGACACCCTGCAACTCACCGGCACCAAGTACGGCTGCGGCATGGCGATGTGCGGCGCCTGCACCGTGCACCTCGACGGGCAGCCGGTGCGCTCGTGCAGCACACCGGTGTCGGTGGCCGACGGCAAGCGCGTCACCACGGTCGAAGGCGTGAACTCCGCGCGCGTCGGCCAAGTGGTGCAGGACGCCTGGCGCCGGCTCGACGTGGTGCAGTGCGGCTACTGCCAGTCCGGCCAGATCATGAGCGCCGTGGCGCTGCTCGAATCCAACCCGCGGCCCACCGATGCCGACATCGACGCCGCGATGGGCGGCAACGTCTGCCGTTGCGCCACCTATGTCCGCATCCGTGCGGCCATCCATGAAGCGGCCAAGGCCCTGGCCTGACGCGAGGGGAGACACGATGAGCACCACCGAACTCGAAAACGCGAGCCGCCGCCGGCTGCTGCAAGGCGCAGCAGGGTTGACGCTGGCGATGTATCTGCCCGTGGCGTCCGCCACCACCAAGGCGGCAGCCGCGAAGGGCGCAGCCGTCGCGCCGTTTGCGCCCAATGCCTTCCTGCGCATCGGTGAAGACAACACCGTCACCGTGATCTCGAAGCACCTGGAGATGGGCCAGGGCAGCTACACCGGTCTCGCCACCATCGTGGCCGAGGAACTCGACGCGGCATGGTCGCAAGTGCGCGTCGAAGGCGCGCCCGCCGACGCCAAGCGCTACAACAACGTGAACTGGGGCCCGGTGCAGGGCACCGGCGGCAGCACCGCCATCGCCAACTCGTGGCAACAGCTGCGCGAGGCGGGGGCCACCGCGCGCGCGATGCTCGTCGCGGCGGCGGCCGCGCAATGGAAGGTGCCGCCTGCCGAGCTGAGCGTGAGCGATGGCGAGGTGCTGCACCGCGCTTCGGGCCGCAAGGCGAGCTTCGGTCAGCTGGCGACGGCGGCCGCGCAACAGCCCGTACCGGCGAGCGTGCAACTCAAGGACCCGAAGGACTTCAAGTTCATCGGCAGGCACGTGCCGCGCAAGGACAGCGTGGCCAAGACCGACGGCACCGCGAAGTTCACGCAGGACGTGTTCCTGCCCGGCATGCTCACCGCCGTGGTGGCTCACCCGCCGCGCTTCGGTGCCACCGTGAAGTCGTTCGACGCGAGCAAGGCCCGCGCCGTGAAGGGCGTGGTCGACGTGGTGCGCATCCCCAGTGGCGTGGCCGTGCTGGCGCGCGACACCTGGAGCGCGAAGAAGGGCCGCGATGCGCTCACCGTGGAGTGGGACGAGAGCCGTGCCTTCAAGCTCGGCTCCGAGCAGATCCAGCAGCAATATCGCGAGCTGGCCCGCTCGCCCGGTGCGGTGGCGCGCCGCGAAGGCGATGCCGAGCAGGCGCTGAGCAGTGCCGCACGCACGCTGGAGGCGGCGTACGACTTCCCGTACCTGGCCCACGCGGCGATGGAGCCGTTGAACTGCGTGATCCGACTCGACCGTGACGGCTGCGAGGTCTGGAACGGCGAGCAGTTCCAGACCATCGACCAGGCCATGGTGGCGCAGGTGCTGGGCCTGAAGCCCGAGCAGGTCACGTTGCACATGCTGTATGCGGGCGGCAGCTTCGGTCGCCGCGCGAGCAAGGACGCGGACTACCTCATCGAGGCCGCCCACATCGTCAAGGCCATCAACGGCCGCGCGCCGGTGAAGCTGGTGTGGCTGCGCGAGGACGACATGCGCGCCGGCTACTACCGGCCGGCCTTCCACCATCGGTTGACCGCAGGGCTGGACGGCAGCGGCCGGCTGGTGGGCTGGCGTCACCGCCTGGTGGGCCAATCCATCATGGCGGGCGGGCCGATGGAGCAGATGATGGTGAAGGACGGCATCGACGTGGTCTCGGTGGAGGGCGCCGCCAACCTGCCCTACGCCATTCCCCACATGCTGGTGGACCTGCACACGCCGAGGGACATCGGCGTGCCGGTGCTGTGGTGGCGCTCGGTCGGCTCCACGCACACCGCGTTCTCCACCGAATGCTTCATCGACGAGCTGGCGCAGGCCGCAGGCAAGGACCCGGTGGCCTGGCGGCTGGAGATGCTGGCGCAGCACCCGCGCCATGCCGGCGTGCTCAGGCTCGCCACCGAGAAGGCCGGCTGGGGCACGCCATTGCGCGCAGGCCAGCCGGGCGAACGGCGCGGGCGCGGGGTCGCGGTGCACGAGTCGTTCAACACCTTCGTGGCCCAGGTCGCCGAGGTGACCGTGAAAGACGACGGCAGCTACCGCGTCGACCGCGTGGTGTGCGCGGTCGACTGCGGCGTGGCGGTCAACCCCGACGTGATCCGCGCGCAGGTCGAAGGCTCGGTCGGCTTCGCGTTGTCGACCGTGCTGCACAGCGCGATCACGCTGAAGGAGGGGCAGGTGCAGCAGTCCAACTTCCACGACTACCCGGTGGCTCGCATCCACGAGATGCCCCGCGTGGACGTGCACATCGTGCCTTCGGCCGCCAACCCCACCGGCATTGGCGAGCCGGCCGTGCCGCCGCTGGCCCCCGCCGTTGCCAACGCATTGGCGGCGGCCACGGGCAAGCGGGCGCGCCAGTTGCCCATCACGCCCGAGATGCTGAAGGCATGAACGCGCAACGCATGCACGGGACCACCTGATGGAGAACCTCGACGCGATGGTGCTGCGCACCCTGCGCGACTGGCGCCGCGCCGGCCGGCGCGCGCTGCTCGCCACAGTGGTGCGCACCTGGGGCTCGTCGCCGCGACCGGTCGGCTCGATCATGGCGATGGCCGAAGACGGCGCGGTGGTCGGCTCGGTCAGCGGCGGCTGCATCGAAGACGACCTGATTCACCGCTACACGGCGGCCTACGCGCGGCTGGACGAGCCCCGGCGCCTGCCATCGGGTGCGCCCGCCTTCGTGAAGTACGGCGTCACCGCCGACGAGGCGCATCGCTTCGGTCTGCCGTGCGGCGGCACGCTGGAGCTGCTGCTCGAGTTCGACCCGGACGCCGCCACGCTCGAGCAGCTCGTCGCCGCGCTCGACGACGGCCGCCTGATGCGCCGCACCGTGCGGCTCGCGGATGGCCGCGTGGAGCTGGCAAGCACCACGGCGCCCGCCGAGTTGAGCGCCGATGCGCACTGCGTCGCCAACACCTTCGGCCCCGCGTACCGCATGCTGCTCATCGGGGCCGGCCAGCTCGCCGAGTACCTCGCGACGATGGCGCTGTTCAGCGGCTTTTCGGTCGTGGTGTGCGACCCGCGCGAGGAATACCGCGGCGCATGGAACGTGCCGGGCGCGAGTCTCGTCACCACCATGCCGGACGACACCGTCGCCGCCTTCCGGCCGGATCGCCGCAGCTGCGTGATCGCCCTCACGCACGATCCCAAGCTCGACGACCTCGCGTTGATGGAGGCACTGTCCACCCCCGCGTTCTACGTCGGCGCCATCGGCAGCCGGCGCAACAACGACGCGCGGCGGCAACGGCTGGCCGAACACTTCGGCCTCACGCCCGCCCAGCTCCAACGCCTGCGCGGGCCCATCGGCGTCTACATCGGCAGCAAGACGCCGCCCGAAATTGCGGTCAGCGTGATGGCCGAAGTGCTGGCCGTGAAGAACGGCGTGGCGCTGCCGCGCGAGATGGACGTCGCGAGTGCAAAGACGGCGATGAGGCAAGCCGCCGACGAAGGCAGCGCCTGCGTGGTGGCGCGCGACTGAAACGCTTCGCGGTCGACCCGGGGGCTCGCCAGGGGCCGTCTTCCCTTTCCGACGGCGGGCGCGGCAATTGCCACGCGTTGGCGAGCACTCCCGCGTTGTCCATCGCCACTGGTTGCCGAGCCGTGAGACTCTCCACCTTCATCGAGCGCAACACAGAAGTCATCGTGGACGAATGGGCCGAATTCGCCCGATCGTGCCTGCCGCCTGCAAAAGACCTTTCGGATGAAGACTTGCGCGATCACGCCAGGCAGTTGCTGCAGCACATGGCGCGCGACATGGAGCAGCCGCAAAGTGGAGAAGCGCAACATGCGAAGTCGCGCGGCAACCAGCCGGGAAATGCGCCCGAGCTGACGGAGGTTGCCAAAGCCGACGCCGAGCAACGCCTGCGCCAGGGCTTCTCGCTCGCTGAAATGCTGGCAGAGTACCGCGCCTTGCGCGCCAGCGTCGTGCGGCGGTGGATGGAAAGTTTGCAGTCAGTCGACCAGGACACGCTGGCGGAGTTGGTGCGGTTCAACGAGGCGATCGACCAGGCCCTGACCGAAGCAGTCGCGTGGTATGCCGACCAGGTGGAGGAATCGCGCAGCCTGCTGCTGGGCGTGCTGAGCCATGACCTGCGCAACCCGCTCGGCGCCACGCTCAATTCGACCGACTACCTGCTGATGACCGGCGGCATGACGGGCGGCCAGAGCAAGGCCGTGGCCAGGATCCGCTCCAGCGCCTCGCGCATGCGCGAGATGGTCGACGATCTGCTCGACTTCGCGCGCACCCGGCTCGGCAAAGGCATGCCCATCCGCACCGAACCGATGGACCTGGGGCAGGTGTGCCGCGACACCGTGAACGAGTTGCAGGCGTCTCACCCGGACCGGATGCTGCGCGTCGAATGCCTGGGCAACCTGATCGGCGAATGGGATGGGCAGCGCATCGCGCAGCTGATCTCCAACCTCGGCGCCAATGCCGTGCAGCACGGTGACCGGGACGCGACCGTGACCGTGACGGCCGCGGGCCACCGCGACGAGGTGGTGCTGAAGGTGCACAACCAGGGCCCGCCGATCGCGCCCGAAGCCCAGGCGTCGATCTTCGACCCGCTGATGCGCCCGTTGGTGCAGGAAGCCGAGCGACGCGAGGGCACGTCCGGCCTCGGGTTGGGCCTGTACATCGTGCGCGAGATCAGCGTGGCGCATGGCGGCGAGGTCGAGGTGCATTCGTCCGCGCGGGACGGCACGGCGTTCACCGTGCGGCTGCCGAGAAAACCTCCGCATCGTGGCGACGCAGCCTAGGTCGACTTGCCGCCGCGCAGGCTGCCTTGCGCCAACCAGATGCTGCACACCACGAGCACGCCGCCACCCAGTTGAAGCGGGGTCAGCGCTTGCCCCAGGAACCACCAGCCGAGCAGCACGGCCATCACCGGGCTGAGCAGCAGCAGCGGCGACACCACCGACGGGTGCAGCCTCGCGATGCCGCGCTGCCACAGCAGGAAGGTCACCGCCATGCCGACCAGACCCAGCCACGCCAGCGCCATCAGGTTGCCCGCCGTGGGCACCGGGATGGCGGGTTCGAGCAGCAGCACCACAGGCACCAGCAACAGGCCGCCCGCGCTCAACTGCCACGCGGTGTAGGTGAGCAGCGAGACCGGTGGCTGCCACTTGCGGCTCAGCACCGTGCCGCACGCCATCGCGGCCGAGCCGGCGAGTCCGGCTGCGATGCCGATTGGGTCCAGTGCCGCCTGCGGCGTCAGCACCAGCAGCGCAACGCCGCCAGCGCCCAGCAGCGCACCTGCGACGGCTCTCGCCCGGATGGGCGTCGCCAGCACGAGGTACGCGAGAAACACCACCAGCAGCGGTTGCACGGCACCCACGGTGGCCGCCACCCCGCCGGGCAGCCGATAGGCCGAGATGAACAACAGGCTCAGAAACACCGAGAAGTTCAACGCGCCCAGGGTGAAGCTGCGCCACCACCAGATGCCGCTGGGCAATTGCCGCACGAACAGCAGCAGCAACAGCCCCGCCGGCAGGGCCCGCAGCATGGCGACCGTGATGGGCGAGTAGCCCGGCAGGAACTCGGTGGTCACGATGTAGGTGCTGCCCCAGACCGCGGGCGCGATGGCCGTCAGCAGCAGATCCGATGCGTTGGTCTTCATGACAGCTGCAGCACCTCGGCCAGCGGCCTGCGCGGCTTTTGCGGCCAGTTGCCGGCCGCGGCACGGCCCACGGCCAGCAGCATCACCGGCACTTCCGTCGGCCCGAGCCCGAACTCGCGTGCCACGCCGTCGGCGTCGAACCCGACCATCGGGCCCGATGCGAGGCCGTGCGCCTGTGCGGCATGGATCAACGTGGCCGCGCCCAGCGTGGCCGAGCGCACCGCCTCGTCGCGCGCCATGCGGGCGTCGGCGTACTGCACGCTTGCGCCCTGCTGCCAGCCGACGGCCATCTCGGCCGGCATGTGCCCGGCCTCGACAAAAGGCGACAGCCTCTGCGGAATGTCCGCTGCGTCCGGCAGTACGCCGCAGACGATGAAGGTCACCGCCGCGTGCACCACCTTGGCCTGCCCGTGCGCCAGTTGCCGCAACCGCGTCTTCGCCTGCGGCGTGCGCACTGCGATGAAGCGCCAGTTCTGCAGGTTGTAGGCCGTGGGCGCACGCGTGGCGAGCTGCACCAGCGCTTCGATGTCCCGGTCGGGCAGCACATGGCTGGGGTCGAAGTGATTGGCGGACACGCGCTGCTCGATCAGCGCCAGGGTCGGGTGGGTCATCGGGTTCTCGGTGGTCGACGAAGTGCGCATAGCGTAGAAAATTCACCGTCAGTTGATAACTGGCTGAGCAGGAAAGAAATAATTCACCGCCAGAGGAGAATCGCGCGATGGATCGCTACACGGCACTGCAGGTGTTTCGTCAGGTGGCCGAGCTGAAAAGCTTTGCCGCAGCGGGCCGCCGGCTCGCGCTGTCGCCCGCGGCGGTGAGCAAGAACATCGCCGAGCTGGAGGCGCACGTGGGCGCGCGGCTGATCCACCGCACCACGCGACGCATGTCGCTCACCGAGGAAGGTCAGACCTATCTCGAACACGTGGTGCGCGGCCTCGATGCACTGGCCGAAGCCGAGCAGGCGCTCTGCCCCGTCAAGACCACGCCGAGCGGCACCTTGCGCGTGAGCGCGCCGATGACCGTGACGCTCACCATGCTCTCCGGCCGGATCCCTGAGTTCCTGGCCCGCTACCCGCTGCTGAGCCTCGACCTTCACCTCGACGACCGGCGGGTGGACCTGGTGCGCGAGGGTTTCGACCTCGCCATCCGCGGCAGCGACAAGCTCGAAGACTCCAGCATGGTCGCCCGCAAGCTGACCGTGATGCCGCACGTGCTGTGCGCCGCGCCGTCGTACTTCGAGGCGCATGGCCGGCCCGCGACACCGGCCGATCTGAAGCACCACAACTGCATCCGGTTTTCGCTGTCGGGGCACGCCGACCAGTGGGAGTTCAGCCAGGGCGGCCACACCGAACGCGTCGACATCACGGCCCGCTATTCCGTGGCATCGAGTCTTGCCGTGCGAGACGCGCTGCGCCAGGGCTTCGGCATCAGCCTGATCCCTCTGCCCTACGTCGAAAGCGACCTGAAGGAAGGGCGGTTGCACACTGCGCTGAACGACTGGACCACCGTCGAGACCACGCTCTATGCGGTGTACCCGTCACGGCAGCACCTCGCGCCCAAGATCCGCGCGTTTCTCGACTTTCTCGTCGAGGCCTTTGCGGCGCCCCGCTGAGGCGCATGGGTGTGCCGGTTGCCGGCAGAATCGGCATCGCCTCCGTCGAGGCGAAGGAGGTGACCGGTGACCTCGAACCAACACACCACGACCTGCTGCATCGCAGGCGGCGGGCCGGCCGGCATGATGCTCGGCTACCTGCTGGCCCGCGCCGGCGTGCCCACGACCGTGCTCGAAAAGCACGCCGACTTCCTGCGCGACTTTCGTGGCGACACCGTGCATCCGTCGACCCTGCGCGCGCTCGACGACATCGGCCTGCTCGATGCCTTCCTGCAGAAGCGTCGCCTGTGGCCCACCAAGGCCACGCTCAATCGTCGTCGGTGCCGTGCGGTGCGCGGTTGCCGGGGCCGTCTGCCTGCGCATGCTCGGTGCCGGCGCCGGGGCCAAGCGCCAGCCGGCGTGGCGAGTCCAGCCATTGCCACACGCCGAAAGACGCCACGGCCGCAAGGAGCAGGCCCGCGAGCCACGCCCGGTTGTGCTGCACGAGGTTGGGGCCGTTGCCGGGCGCGCGGCCGGTGAGCATCGGCAGCGCCTGGTTCTGCCGCCGCAGCACGCTCACGCCGGCGAGCAAGCCGAGGTGCGCGAGCACCACGAACAGGAAGGCATTGCCGAAGAACTCGTGGACCTCCTCGAGCCAGTCGCCACCGAGCACGTCGCCCCAGTCGTGGTAGGTGCCGTAGCCGCTCAGCACGAGCGGTGCCACCAGCGCGAGCATGGTCGCGATCGCGAGCGCCGTGCACAGGTTCTGCCCCTGCCGCCAGTTCACCGATGCAAGCGACCGCGCCGCCCGCACCGAGCGCAGCCAGGCGGGTGTGCCACCGAGCCGGCGCCACAGCAGTGCGAGCCTCGCCTGGCGCGGCCCGAAGAGGCCGTACAGCACCCGAAATCCCAGCAGCCCCGCGAACGCATAGCCCAGGGTCACGTGCAGCAGCCGCCAGTGCTCGCTGTCGGCGCTCACGTAGGCGCCGAGAAACGTCGACGCGAACAGCCAATGGAACATGCGGGTCGGGGCATCGATCACGAGTCGGCCGGCCGCGGGCGCGTGGGCCTGGGGGGTGGCGCCGGTGCCGGCAGAGGGTGAGACGTTCATCTTGATCTCCTTCGTGGGTCAGTCGGCCCAGGCGCGGCGCTGGCGCGCGCTCAGCCCCGCGGGCATGCGCAGGTCGTCGTCATCGAAACGCCCCTGCTCGGCGCCGGTGTGGCAGGCCGCGCAGTTGGCGGCGCTCTTCACGGCCGGCAGTTGCCACACTGCGGGTTCGACCTTGCGGTGCTTGCGCTCGAACCAGGCAGAACGGGTGATCCGGCCCTGCGGCGGCTGCTCGGCGCCGCGCTTGTGCGTGCCGGCATGCGACTGCAGCCACGTGCCGAGTTGCTGCACCGTGGCGGCGTCGAGCGACGCGTCGGTGCCGTAGTGGTGTTCGAGGCCGGCCATGATGCGTTGCCACGATCGCGCCGGCAGCATGCCCGGCGGATAGGCCACGTGGCACGACGCGCATTCCTGCGTGTAGGCGCGCGGCACGGTGAGCGGCATCGCCCGGCTTTCGCCGGCGATGGCGCCGGCCATGCAGGCGAGGCCGAGGCCTGCGGCCCCCAGGGTGCGAAGCAGACGAGTGTTCATCGAGGCATGCTCCAGAGTCGGTGGGTCACTTGAGGCTGGCCAGGTAGGCCAGCACGTCGGCCTTTTCCGCGGCACTGCACTCGCGTGCCAGCACGTCCTTGCAGTTGCGCCGGAACCATTTGTCCACGCGCGCCGTATCGGTGAAGGCCTTCGCGTTGAACGCCGGTGCCAGCGGGTCGATCGTCTTGCCCGTGCTCGCATGCTTGCCCGCGCCCGTGGGCGGGGTGCCGTGGCAGGAAGCACACGACCACTCGCCGCCGTGCCGGTTGTTGAAGAACGCGCTGCCGCGGGCGGCATCGCCCGGCGCTGCCGCCTGCGCGCTCCAACGAGCGAGCTGTTGCGAGATCGTGGTGTCGGCGGCGTGCACGGGCAGGCACAGGGCCGCAGCCATCAGCAGGGCGGGGGTGAACGGGCGGGCTTTCACGGCAGGGCTCCGGGGGACAGGGTCAGCGCAGTGTGCAAAGCCCTGCTTGAACGGCCGCTGAAGCGCGCGTTCATCGGGCGTTCAGCGTCGGGCCGCAAGAATCGACGCGTGAACCCTGCCCGCGCTTTGCCATTGCTTGCCGCCGTGCTGATGCTGGCGCTGCCCGGTCCGTCGGCACGTGCCGGCAACGACCACGATCGGGCGCGCGCGGCCGTGCAGGCCGGCGAGGTGCTGCCGTTGAAGGCGGTGCTGGCGCGGCTGGAGCGCGATCACCCGGGCCAGGTGCTGGAAGTGGAGCTCGAACAGGAAGAGGGCCGCTGGGTCTACGAGATCAAGCTGCTCCAGCCCGACGGCCGGCTCGTCAAGCTCGAGCTCGACGCCGCCACCGCGCAGACCTTGCGGCGCATTGAGCGTTCGCAAAGGGCAAGCGACCGCCGCTGATAGGCTCGGCGCTCGTGCGCATCCTCCTGGTTGAAGACCACCCCACCTTGCGTGCTCAGCTGCGGGCGGGCCTGCAGGAGGCCGGCTACGCGGTCGACGAGGCCGACAACGGACAGGACGCGCACTTTCAAGGCGACACCGGAAGCTATGACGCGGTCGTCCTCGACCTCGGCCTGCCGCAGCTCGACGGGCTGACCGTGCTCAGGCGCTGGCGAGACGCGGGGCGGGCCATGCCGGTGCTGGTGCTCACCGCACGCGACAACTGGAGCGAGAAGGTCGCCGGCATCGACGCCGGCGCCGACGACTACCTCACCAAGCCCTTCCACATGGAAGAGCTGCTCGCCCGCTTGCGCGGC
Source organism: uncultured Caldimonas sp. (assembly GCF_946480305.1). Next base: position 250,455 of record NZ_CAMLJQ010000002.1, on the reverse strand, counting down.
CTGATCCGCCGTGCGGCCGGCCAGGCGTCGCCGATCCTCCGATGCGGAGCGCTCGCGCTCGACACGCGCAGCCATCGCGTCACCCTCGGTGGCCAGGCCGTGCCGCTCACCAGCCATGAGTTCAAGGTGCTCGACTACCTGATGCACCGGCCGGGCGCGGTGGTTTCGCGCACGGAACTCACCGAACACATCTACGCGCAGGATTTCGACCGCGACTCCAACACCATCGAGGTCTTCGTCGGGCGCCTGCGCAAGAAGCTGCCGCCCGGCCTGATCGAGACCGTCCGCGGCCAGGGCTACCGCCTGGCGGCCCCGTGAACACCTGGCCCGGCTCGTTGCGACTGCGCCTGCTGGGCGCCACGGTGGTCACGCTGGTGCTCGCGCTGGCCGGGGCGCACTGGTGGCTCGCGGGCTTGTTCCGCGACCACGTGCTGCAGCAGTTCGATGCGGCATTGACGCAGCAGCTCGACCAGCTCACCGCACGCCTCGAGTTCGATCCCCGGGGCGTGCCCGTCATCGCCGAGCGGGGCATGAGCGACCCCCGCTGGGAAAGGCCGTACTCCGGCCTCTACTGGCAGATCGAGCGGCTGCCCGGCGAGCCGCAGCAGCGGCCCGAGGTCTTGCGCTCCCGCTCGCTGTGGGACGCCGAATTGCAGCTTCCCACGGATGCACTCGCCGACGGCGTGGTGCATCGCCACGACGTGGCCGGCCCGCGCGGCGAGCCGCTGCGCATCGTGGAGCGTTCGCTGCAGGCGCACGAGCCCGCCGGCTCCCGGTGGCGGTTGATCGTGGCCGGCGATCTGCACGATGTGGCAGCGGCCATCGAACGCTTCAACGGCGTGCTCGGCGCGTCGCTCGCCGGCCTCGGCGTGCTGCTGGTGCTGGCAGCGCTGGCCCAGGTGAGCGTGGGTCTGGCCCCGTTGAAGACCATGCAGCACGGGCTGCAACGCGTGCTGCAGGGGCGGGAGCAGCGCCTGGAGGGGCGGTTCCCGGCCGAAGTGCAACCGCTCATCGACGAGTTTAACGGCGTGCTCGACCGCAACGCGCAGGTCGTGACGCGCGCCCGCGCGCAAACCGGCAACCTCGCGCATGCGTTGAAGACGCCGCTGGCCATCCTCGGGCAGGCCGCGCGGCAGGCCGGGCCTTCGGAGTTTTCGGCACTGGTGGGTGAGCAGGTGCAGCTGGCGCAGCGCCACCTGCAGTGGCATCTCGCGCGCGCCCGCGCTGCGGCCACGCAGCACGTGCCGGGGCAGCGCACCCCGCTGGCGCCGGTCGTGCACAGCCTGCTGCGCACCGTGGAAAGGCTGCACGCCGAGCGCCACCTGGACCTCGGCGCCGACGAGGTGCCGCCCCATCTCGCGTTTGCCGGCGAGGAGCAGGACCTGCAGGAGATGCTCGGCAACCTGCTCGACAATGCCTGCCGCAGTGCACGCAGCACCGTCACCGTGAAGGCCCGCCGCGAGGGCTCGCGGCTGCACATCACCGTGGAAGACGACGGCCCCGGCATCGCGCCTGCGTTCCGTGCCGCCGTGCTCCAGCGTGGGGTGCGCCTGGACGAAACCGGCTCGGGCACCGGCCTTGGCCTTGCGATCGTGGGGGATCTGGCGCGCCTGTATGGTGGCGACCTCACGCTGGATGCGGCGGACGCCGGAGGCCTGAGCGCCGGGCTGTCGCTGCCCGCCGCCGATTCAGATGCAAACGACTTGACAAGGTAGACGCCCGTGCGAAGCGCAACCCCCGCCCTGCTGGCAGCCCTGCTGTTCGGCGCCAGCACGCCGCTGGCCAAGCTGCTCGGCGGCGAGGTGGCGCCGCTGCTGCTCGCGGGGCTGCTGTATCTGGGCAGCGGGCTGGGCTTGTCGGCGGTGCTGCTGGTGCGCCGGCTGGCACCCGCCAGGGGTGCGGAGCCGGCGCCCGCGCTGGCCCGTGCCGACTGGCCCTGGTTGATGGCCGCCATTGCCGCGGGCGGCGTGCTGGGGCCGGCACTGCTGATGTTCGGGCTGCGCCACACCAGCGCCGCGGCAGCGTCGCTGCTGCTCAACGTGGAAGGCGTGCTGACGGCGCTGCTCGCGTGGGTCGTCTTCAAGGAAAACGCCGACCGCCGCGTGGTGGCCGGCATGCTCGCCATCGTGGCCGGTGGCGCCTTGCTCGCGTGGCAGCCGGGCGGCCTGGGCTTTTCGTACGGCGCGCTGCTCGTGATCGGCGCCTGCCTGTGCTGGGCCATCGACAACAACCTCACCCGCAAGGTGTCTGCCAACGACGCCACCCTCATCGCCTGCCTCAAGGGCCTGCTCGCCGGCGTGGTGAACACGGGGCTCGCGCTCTCCACCGGCGCGGCATTGCCGCCGACGTGGGCGGTGGTGGCGACGCTGCTGGTGGGGTTTGCGGGCTACGGCCTCAGCCTGGTGCTGTTCGTCGTGGCCCTGCGCCTGCTCGGTGCGGCCCGCACCGGCGCCTACTTTTCGGTGGCACCGTTGTTTGGCGTGCTCATTGCGCTCGTGCTGTGGCCCGAGCTGCCCGGTTGGCCCTTCTGGGCTGCGGCGCTGCTGATGGGCGTGGGCGTGTGGCTGCATCTCACCGAGCGGCACATCCACGAGCACACGCACGAAGCGCTGGAGCACAGCCACCCGCACCGGCATGACGCGCATCACCAGCACGAGCACGACTTTGCGTGGGACGGCACCGAGCCGCACGTGCACCCGCACCGCCATGCCGTCCTCACGCACAGCCACGCGCACTACCCCGACCTGCACCATCGGCACCCGCATCCGGAGTAGGCAGCTTGCCCGCGAGCGGCCCGGTTGCGGGGCCGTGCGGTGCTCGGTGTGCGAACGCTGCGACGAGCACCAAGGCCGCCAACGCGATGGCGACGATGAGCGGGCCCACGGCCTGCCAGCCGAAGGCGGCCACCGCCTCACCCGCCGCGACCGGCCCCACGAGGAGGCCGACGCTGTTGCCCTGCATGGCAAAGCCCACGGTGGCACCGACCAGATGCTCGCCGGGCGCCAGGCGGCGGGCGCTGTCGAAGATCACCACGGGAATCGCGCCGCCCGCGAGCGAGAACACGACGGCCAGCGGCAGGATCGCGGCATCGGCCATCGACGGATGGAACGCTGCCACCCCGCACAGCGCCATCACGCCGAATGCGGCCAAGAGCAGCCGCGCATGCCGTGCACCGTGCGCCAGCAGGTGGCCGCACAGCAGGTTGCCCGCGGCGCTCGCAGCCACTGCGGCGGCGCTCAGCATCGAAGCGTTTTCGGGCGTGGTGCCCAGCCGCTGCGCCAGGTAGGTTGGCAGGAAGCTGAACATCGCAAAGTAGGCCGCCGAGAACGCGGCGAACAACCCACCGAGGATCCAGGGGCCCGGCGCGCTCGCGGCGGCCGCCACATCGGCCAGGATGCCCGGTGACGAGCCCGCGGCCCCCACGCCGACCCCGCGCGTGCCCCGGGCCAGCAGGCAGGCGTATGCGAGCAGCAGCGCTGCGTTGACCACCCAGAAGCCCCGCCAGCCGATCGCGCCCAGCAGCGGGGCCGCAAGCATCACCAGTGTCATGCCGACCGGCATGAACGTGGCCCACAGCGCCATGGCGCGCTTGCGCATCCCGGTGGTTGCCACGGCGGCCACGAGTGCTGGCGCCGCGACCGACACCCCGACGAACCCGATGCCTTCGAGCACGCGCGTGGCGAGCAGCGCCACCGGCGCGGCCACGCTTGCGCCGAGCGCGGCGCCTGCAGCCAGGACGGCCATGGAAGCCACCGCCACACGCCGCGCGCCGAGGCGGTCCACCGCCAACCCGATGGGCGCGCCCGCCACGGCGCCAACGACCGCAAACGCAGCCATCAGCCATGCGGCGGACGCCAGGCCGAGATGCAGGTCGCGCTGGATCTCCGGCAGCGCGATGGGCACCTTGCCAACCTGAAAGGCCGCAACGACGCCGGCGCCCACGAGCAGCACGACGACGAACCACACCCGTCCGGCGGCGGGAGCTGATCCGGCGGTCATTGCACCGGCTCCGGCACCCGCTTGACGGCCACGTCGGCGCCGGCCTCTCGAGCGCCTTGTGCCACGGCGTTCGCCATCTGCTCGATGTGACCGTAGGAGGAGTCGTGGAGAACGAGGACTTTGCTCATGCCGATACACCCGATGCGTGATGCGATGACGCTCAGTGTGAGGACCGCGACCGATCGACGGAAGTCTCAAAATATCGTTCCAACTGATCGATGGAGTAGATCGTGCTGGAAGGTGTGACGCTGGACCAGATGCGGGTGTTCGTCGCCATTGCCGAGGAGGGCAGCTTCCGCAAGGGCGCGGCCCGCGTGCGGCGCGCGCAATCGGTGGTCAGCCACGCCATCGCCAACCTGGAGTTGCAGCTGGGCGTGCGCCTGTTCGACCGGGACACGCGACGCCCCACGCTCACGACCGCCGGGCAGGCGCTGCTCGAAGACGTGCGCAGCGTCCTGCTGAAGGTGGACGCGCTGCGCGCGCGGGCGCGCGGGTTCGAGCAGGGGCTGGAGACGGAGTTGCCGGTGGTGGTCGACACGCTGTTCCCGCTGCCCATCGTGGCCACCGCATTGAAGTCGCTGAGCGAGGCGTACCCGGCCGTGCGGCTGCGCCTGTCGGTGGAGCCGCTCGGCGGGCCGCTGGCCGCGCTGCGCGATCGCCGTTGCACGCTGGCCATCATGGCGGGCGAGGATTTCGTCGACCCACGCGTCGAGCGGGAGCGGTTGCTGTCGTTCCCGGTGGTGGCGGTGGTTGCGCCGGCACACCCGCTGGCGCATCGTGCACCGCGGCGGCCGCTCGTTGCCGCGTCGGAGTTGGCCGAGCATGCGCAGGTGGTGCTGGAAGACCCGACCGATCTCTCGGAAGGGCGCGACTTCGGCGTGTTGTCGCCGCGCACCATCCGGGTCGGCACCCAGGACGCCAAGCGCGCACTGATCCTGGCCGGGGTGGGCTGGGGGCGGCTGCCGCGCTGGAGCATCGAAGCAGATCTCGAGCACGGGGCGCTGATGCCCTTGCCGACGTCGCCGTGGGGGCGGCACGGAGAGACGATGACCGACGCCTATCTCGCGTGGCGCCTGGACCATGCCCTCGGCGTGGCGGCCCAGCGGCTGCGCGAACTGTTGCTGCGGCAAGGCCTGCAGCAGCCCGGCGCCGAGGGCAAGGCGCGCAGAAGCCGCGGGGCACGCCAGTCGCCGCCCTAGCAGCGGCCGTGCCGCGTGCTACTTCAGGTTGGGCGCCGTCGTCCGGTAGTCGTGGAAGTTCCCGTCGGTGCCCCAGACCGAGATCATCAGCAGGCTCTCGTTCTCTGCGGAGGTGATGCTCACGCGCAGCTCGCTTTCGGGCAGCGCCATCTGCATCGCATCGAGAAACACCGTCAGCACCTTCTGCGAAAGCGCTTGGGCATCGTCCAGCACCACGGTCTGGTCCACCCGGTCCCAACGCACGCTCAGCTTGCTGGAGCGGATCAGCGGCTCCAGCAGCGTGACGAAGTCTTCCAGCATGTCGGCAAAACACAGGGGCTGCGGTGCATTCGTGCCGTCGCCCACCAGGTTGCGCCACGCCGCGGCCGCCTGCCGGAACTTCCGTACCAGCTGCTGGGCCGTGCGCAGCGTTTCCTCCGCGCTCATGCCCACGGCGAGCCGATGCGCGGCCTGCTCCAGCCGCAGGCGTGCCAGGTTGATCCGGTGGACGACGTCCAGCCGCAAGGATTCCACCACCCTCTCGAACGGCCCCGGCATGGAGAGCCCGTCCGACAGCTGTTCCGCCAGCAGCTCGCATTCGGTGGCTTGTGTTGCGCAGACCAGGATGTCGCGCACCTTGGCTGCCGTTTCCTGCCGACGCACCGACATGCTCAGCACCCCGGCCGCGCCGCCGCTCGGCGAGAGCAGCGGCACGCCCTGGCACGTGAACACGTGAAAGCCTTCGATGTAGTGCTCGGGCCCGACCAGCTCGACGTAGCAACCCTGCGCCAGCGCCGTGCCGATGCCGTTTGCGCCGGCCAGCTCTTCCGAGAGCAGGCTGCCCGCGCGCGGAAAGCTTTCGTCGGCCATGGTCTCCGGGTCGCCCACGATCTTCAGGACCCGGCCATGCCGGTCGCCCAGCATCGCGGCATGCCGTTCGCCACCTGCCGCACGCGACAAGGCCGACAGGAACGGAGAGGCACTGTCGATCAGGCGGGACTCGCCCTTGAGCAACTCGATGGTGTCCCGCGGCGAGAGCAAGCTCGCCTTGGCCTGGCGCGCATCGCAGCCCGCGGCCGCCGAGCGCTGCCAGGCCGCGGCAACGAGCGGGCGAACCTCGGCCGCGTTGAGCGCGCCGGAAGAGACGTACCGCTCCCACGCCTGGCGGGTCTTGTCGAGCTGGAGGCGAACAGTATTTGGTGGAAAAAGCATGACGGCGATACTGCCAGCAACGGCCTCCCCGCTCAAGCGCGGGCCTCTACCGAGGCCGCAGCCGCAGCGCCGCTGCCTCCCGCCCGCTCATTGCACGACGACCACCGCGTCGGCCACGAAGGTCTTGGCATCCTTCAGCTGCTGCTGGCCCATGGCGGCCATCCACTCGATGAACTCACGCAGGAAAGGTGCCAGATCCTGCTGCGGGGTGTTCGACGTCACGACACCGAGGTTGGGGTCGAAACCGTAGAGCCTTCCGCCGCGAAGGCGTGACCTGGCGATGGCCACCGTGTGCGGCGGGTTCCACGAACTGAGCAGCACCGCCGACCACCCGCCGAACTTGATGGGCGAAAAGGTGGCCCACTTGACGATGTCTGCCTCGCCATCACGGTTGACGTAGCACGCCTGCAAGTCGCTCTCGAAGTCCACCGAGGTGGTGTAGACCAGCGCTGTGTGGCTGCGGTTCGCCGAGGCCCGGCTGGATTGCGTGGTGTTGATCCAGTTGGCGGTGATCCGCTCCTGCAAGGTCACGAGGTTCACGCCCAGCTGGTCAGCGGCCTGGGCATAGGCCGCCTGCTTCACGCTCGTCGAGTTCTGCGGCCTTTGGTTGTCGAGGTAGAGGCTCGCCGCGGGGTCGTCCCCCGCCAGCACCAGCGCCACCCACTTCACCGACAAGCGAAAGCAACAGCCTTCGCCCAGCACACCTTGATGAAACGCTTTCACGAGTTGCATGGAAGCTCCCTGGTCGCGGACCGTGGAGGGGCAGTGTGCGAGGAGGGGGAGATGAGAACAATCCCCTCAGGTTAGGGACCGGGCGTGAGGTGTGTGGCGGGTGGGCTGCTTGGCAGCGATTGCGGCCGGTCGACTCGGACCGGCGAACTCACGCTGTCTGTCACTAAGCGGTCGCTCGCTTTGTGGTTGATTCGGTCCTGTCCAGTGCCCGGTCGCCCAGGCATCTGTCTACATCTTTGTCTTCGCGTTCATGTAGTGAAGCAGACATCGAACGCTGTTGATAAATAGCATCGCCTCCGGCTCTGCCAGGAGATCGACGTTGGGGTGGGCCACACTGCCTTGATTGCGCAGCGGATTCAACGTGTCGACAACGTTCGCGAGGGCTCGGAGGATCTTGTCGATCTCAGCTTGGTGAGGCGCATTTGCGGCGAACGACGGATGCTGTGAACGGATCAGGCGGAATAGTTCCGTTACCCCGGCTGTGACTGAGTGACTGAGGTTGGCTCTCGAGGCGAGCGCGCGCAGGTAGCCATGGAACGCGGTGTGGATCCGGTCCACACCACTTGTCGCTCCCTCGGTCGCGAGCAGGCGCTCGGCGTCCCGGAGCGCGCGCTCAACAGTGTCGGACGTGATCTCAAGGACCGGCGGCGCAACGGCCTCGGGTTCGGTGGCTTGCACAAGATCCATGGCGACAAAGCGCACATGTTGGCCGCTCACTTCACCGACAGTTGCAGCGGCGAGCTTGGCGTTGTGGCGCATTTGCATGTCGTCGGCCATTTCCGCGAGCTCGACATACTTGTCCATTTCGACCTGCATGTAGAGCACACAGAAGTCGTCACCAAAGCCATTGGTCCCGCGGAAGAGGCCGAAGGGATGGTGGGACAGAAATTCGCCCGCCGGAAAGTGACCGCGACGCTCGAGGAGCCGTATCGAGACAGCGCGTAGTTGGGTCCACTCGGCCTGCGTGAAAGCCGCGTCCAACAGCTCGATCTCACTCGAGCCCGACCCCTCATGAAAGCGAATCATCCACGCCCACCTTCCCGGTTGTAAATCGCAAATAGGTGGCGCTGTTCGAGGAGCGCACCAGAGTCATCGCGGCCCATTGAACTACTGAGCCCCTGAGCGGACCGGCACACGGAGAGGAAGATCCTGCCGCACCCAGTTAGTCGCGGCCAGCGCCTGCAAGCCTTGTGCATGAACATCCGGGTTTCCGTCGAGTGCTCGCAACGTGCAGATGATGTGGACCTGAAGGCCCTCCGCAATTGCCGGCTCAAACGCACGCATGAACGTTCTGGCCTGCAGCGCCCAATCGGTCCCGCCAATACCCTGCGAGAAGCGCTTCCGATGGATCTTCACCGGGGCCCACTTGCCGCCGTGCTCTACCTGCATCGCCTCATAACCGTCTGTCCCGTCTTCTCCCTTCATGGGCACCTTGCTGGTGATCTTGTCGCCGTCCAAGGTTCCAAAGCTGATCTCAACGTTCGCGCGCACGTACTCGGCTCCGGCGTCAGGGTCCACAGGTGGCGAGTAGGCCGCGGTGATGATTACCTCGCAAGCCAGTCTTCCATCGCGTAACAAGCCTGCCGGTATGGGATACGGTGCCTTTCGCCATCGCATACCTGGAACGAGACGGGCCTCGAACACAAGGGTGAAGCTGTCTGGGCGGTCGTAGAGGCCTGTGATGACGTCCTTTGGCAGGCCCGTGCCGTAGTAGCGCCGTTCAACGGGAGAGTATGCGGGCGACGAAAGCTGCGCAGCATGGATCATCACTGCCTTGACCAACGACGGACTCGGCGTCAACCCTGGCTGGCCTTCCATTGCCTGCCAGACGTGCGCGGCCATGCTGGCGGCGACCGGCGCGGCGAAGCTGGTGCCGAAACTCCGGACCGTCGTATTGGCGGCAGACAGCACTGCGACGCTCGAGCCGCCTGTGTTCCATGGCTGGTGTACCCCGCCGCCGATGTGGACGATGTCAGGCTTCGGTGTGAAGACGGGCCCGGGTCCACGCCGGCTATAGGCCGCCGGCTCCCCAACTGCATTCAGTGCTGACGGATCGGAGAGGTGACATACCGACCCGACCGTCAGCGCGCGCACAGACTCGCCGGGACTCGAGACGCGGTCCAGTAGATCCGGTGCACTGGGCCACGTACGGCGTGGTACGTCCAAGTAGTTGCCTGCGGCTACGACGAACAAGACATTGTGTTGATCGCTCAACCGATCAAGGGTCTGAGCGAACTCGCTGAACGTCTGTTCGTTGCATGGAACGCGCATCCCGAGCGAGAGATTCCACACACGGATGTCCGGCCTCCGCTTCAGCGCGTCTTCGAGCCTCGTCGTCAGGTCACTGATGCGACCGCCGCCTGCGACCGACTCTAAGCCGCAGACGTTGTAGACCATCGAACCTACGTCGGGCAGGTCCTCATGGCTCGCGTTGAGCGCGTGAGCGCCGGCGACTAGCGAGGCCACCATCGTGCCGTGCTGATGGTCGGTCTCGGGCGGCAGGACGAATGTCTCTGAGCCGACCAGCCAAGGTTGCAAGTCGGACGCTGTCGGAGCGACGCCGGTGTCGAACACAGCCACGGTTGGCAGTCCCGGTGTTGTTGGCAACGGCAAGGAACCTGGTGCGGCCGGCGCTGACGCGCCCGTCGTTGCCATCTGGTGATACAGGGGCTCTGGCATCAAACGTCGAACGCCGGGAAACCCGAGCAACACGTCGAACTTCTCCTCGGCAATGTTCTCGAGCTCAGAAAGACAGAGGTAAAACCAGCCATGCCGACCCTGACGAAAAAAACGGTGCTTGAGCCTGAGCTGGCTCATCAGGGCCTTGATCGACTCGAACAGTTGGGAGTTTGCGGCATCGTTCCCGTAGCGGAAAAGCCGTAGGAGGGCGCTTCCGCGTTCGCGCAAAGCGAGCGTGCCCTCTGGGTTGCGCCTGGCGCGTGACCATGGGTCGATGCGCCGGATGACGCTTAAGTTCGCACGGAAGGCCTGGATATCTCTTTCCAGGATGACGCTACGAAGCACCGCAATGCTGGCGCGGTGCGCGCCGACAAGCATCTCCTCTATCCGCTCGTGCCCGGCAGGCACAAGGCCGGTTTCGTCCACAAGCTTCAGGGGTCGATGAGACTTTGCAATGCCGTCTTCGCGGAGCCGGACGACCAATGGTCCGAGCGAATGCGGGAAGGCGACAAGCTCGGCCTCTAGCTCCTGGGCGGCGGCGTCGAGAGTTCCTGCGAGTGCTTCCCGGTAGTTGGCGTCAACGTCGACGAAGACCTTTGGAGCACTTCCCCCCGGCTCGACGCCGCGGAGGTCCCGCTCGGCAAACGGGATGTGCTGAAACGGGTTGCGCGTGTCTGGTTGGGGGCGCTGTTCACTCTGGTTCGATGAGCGTTTTCCCGTCCTCCTTGTTGCCATATGCACCCCCTTCCTGCGTTATGTTGGTGACGTGGCGCAATGAGACTTTGTAGAGCTTGGCCAGCGTCCGTAGCGAGAAGATCTTTTGGTCCCAACGACGCAACCAATTGATCTCCGCTTCGCGTGTGCTCAGCGGCACACTTTCCATCATCGCCATGGCCAGCCCAAGGCGCCTGAATAGTTCGTCTTCATCGACTTGCGGCAGCCCTGCCAGGACCGCGCTGCGCTTGGCATCCAGTGACACCTGCTCGACCACCGCCCCGCTCACGCCTTCGGAGCGACGCACGAGTGTTGTCATGCGCAGGTCCTTCGGTGCGTATGAACCCAGGAACTGCGACCAAAGTTGTTCTCGCATGACTGCATCGGGCATGGGCATTGGGATGCGAAAGCTGAAGCGTCGCCAGACGGCCGGGTCGAGCAGTTGATCGTGATTGGTCGATGCCAGCAGAACTGTGCTGTCGGGCATTGCGTCGATGTTTTGCAGCAGCGCGATGACCACTCGCTGCAGTTCGCCCACATCTCGTTCGTTTCCTCGAGCCGAGCCGAGGGCGTCGAACTCGTCAAGAAAGAGCACGCACGGCCGCTGTTCCGCATACTCGAAGACGCGGCGCAAATTGCGGCTGGTCTGTCCGAGCAGGCTGCTGACGAGCGTGTCGCAACGCACGGTGAGAAGGGGGGCCGCAAGTTGGGCGGCCAGCCAGCGGGCCAGTTGGGTCTTCCCCGTCCCTGGGGGGCCGTGGACCAGTAGTCTGTTGGCCAACGAAGCGCCAGCCTTGGACAGGGCATCGTGGTGGCGAACGCTCTCGAGAAACTCGCGCACCCGCATCTCGATTGCGCTTGGCAGCACCAGCGGAACGGCGTCCGCCGTCGGCTGGCTGACGTCGACGGTGTGCAGCCGGCTCTCGCCATCCACGGGCAGATTGTTCAGACTGATCCCCCGAGACCCGTCCTGAGCCGTAGCCAGCCCCACAGGCGCGCGCGCGAGGCGCTCACGGATCTGTCGCGCTTGTTGTCGATCGCCAGACTGCTCCAGCTTGTCCGCAAGAAGGCCGGCGTAGTTCGACGCCATGCTCGCGTTGGCGCGCAGTGCGCCATCGAGTATCTTGAGAACTTCCGACAAGTGGTCCACGAGCTGATCCGTATTTTCGGATGATTGTCTCATTTTATGGCCACTTCGTTTCAGAAATATTGCTGGTTGTCCCGATCGTTCCCGCGATCGTTCCGCTGATCGCCTGATCATCGGTTTGGTGGAATTCGGTCGTCTGCCCGCGCGGGGGCACTCATATGTCAACCAAAGCTGACACACTGGTATCGACGCTCACGCGATGTCTGCTGCCAGGCATTTCAGCGTCAACAACGGATCGGGTGTTCCAGTTCGCGCTGGGCAAGCTCGCCCCATCACCACCGGGACATAGGCGCTGTACGTCGACCTGCCGGCGTTGTAGCTGAAGCGATCGTAGACTGTGCCGACCGGCGAGTGACTGGTGACGGTCGCAGGTGTCATTCACGGCGTGGGTGACGAATGACTGGGATCAGTCTCAATCGGCCTCTCAGGCCGACGCACTTCCCGGCTGCCATTCCGGCGGAGCCATTTCAAAACCGGCGAACTCGAAGGCGGGCGTCACGACGCAGCTCACCAAGGTCCACTCCGCCTCGGGAGTTGCGGCCTGCCAGACCCAGGGTTCGATGACGGTCTGCAGGACTTCGCCTGCCAGAAGGTTGGGCCCGAGTTGTCGTTCGACGACGGCGCCGTCTTGGGCCGTCATGAGACGAAGCGGTCCACCCGCGTGAAAGAGCCACAGCTCGGTGGCATCGATTCGATGCCAATGCGACCTCTGCCCATGTTGCAGGAGGTAGTAGATCGCTGTGCCGGTTCCTCGGCCGGCCGCGTCGGGGCCGCGCCAGTATTCACGGTACCAACCACCTTCGGGATGAGGTTGCAGCCGGAGCTGGTCGATGATGTCCTGCGCGCTGGGTTGCATGGGTGAGCGAAGTCCGTCGGGTCAGGCGGCAAGCATAGTGGATCGCCCTACCCGGCAACCTGCCCGCCGGCGGTTTGTGCCGGCCTGCTGCAATGCAAGCCGATCCAGACGGCATGGCCGGGAGCCGACTCCGTTCAACCGGATGCCGCGCACCCCTGGGGCTTGTGCACTCGCTGTGTGGAAGCGGGATAGCTGGCAAGCTTGCCGGCCGGCCGCCTTGGCCGCGCGACGAGTTCGCCGCCGCAGTTGGGGCATCGGCCGGCAAGTTTGACGCTTGCGCAGGCGGCGCAGAAGGTGCACTCGAAGGAGCAGATGCGCGCGTCGGCGCTATCGGCGGGCAGGTCGACGTTGCAGCATTCGCAGTTCGGTCTCAGTTGGAGCATGGGCAGCCTGCGCAGGTGAAGAACACCAGCGTAGTGGCGCGGCCCGACGCTGACCGCTCGATTTCGGACCGGTGAGGTGCAGATCCGGACGCGCGTGCATGGCGTCGATCGAGTATCACCAGGCAGACCGTGCCGACACCCCTTATCTGCGCGTGTAGTTACATCAACTGCGTTGATAGGCTTCCTCGGTTTTCTGCAGGCCCTGCTGTTCTGCCGTTGAAGGGGCCTTCATTCATAGCCGAAGACGTGTTCGCTGCATGTTTTCACTGCTATTCGTCACTCTGTGTCCGGCTTCGTCATGCAACAAAAACCTTTTTCGCTGCGTCCGCTGACGTATGGCGCGTTGGTGATCAACGTATTGCTGCTCGCTTTGCTGGCGTGGCATCTCGCCTTCGAGGCCATTCCGGCGACGGTCATGGACTTTCAGGCGTCCTTCTCTTTCAAAGGCCGCGCGCTGGCGCTCGTTGTTCTGCTGCCCTATGCACTGGTGCTCATGTACCTCGCCCGCAGGATCCGCAACTGCATCTTCGAGTGGAAGACGGCTGCGGCCATCGTTGCGTCGGTGGCGGGGTACATCGCATTGGTCATTGCCGTGACGGCGTATGCGGTGTGGAATTTCATGCTGGCGTAGAGCAGTCGGTGCGAGCAACAAAGACCCGCCCCATCGGCTTGCACGACTCGGTCGATGCCATGTCTGTGTTGAGTGCAGGTTTCCTCGACCCCAATGAGAACCCGAACATCAAGGCCTTCCTTGAGCGTTTGAAGCGAACGAAGGAAGGCGATCTGCCAGGGTTGAGTTCTCTGACCCGTGAAGAGCTGGCAGCGTTGCTGGCCCTTCTGAAAAGAGGTCAACCCGTCGAGGTGTAGACGAGAGAACAGCCAGCGCCTTCGCGTTCGACGCGCTCAGGACTGAGGGTCGAACATGAAGACGCGCAGCTCCTGCGCGCACCGGCACGCCTTCGCGAGCCGCGCCGCCCACGCCACGGCCTGCTCGCGTGAAGGCAACTCCAGCACGGTAAAACCGCCGTTGAGCGCAGGTGCCCACGGATAACCTCCTTCGGTGACCGTGCCGTCGGCCGCCACCAGCACGGGCGGCACGCCTTCGTCGAGGCCGCCGCCGAAGACATAAACGCCGGCGGCTTTGGCCTCGTCGATCACGGCGTGCGCGTCGCGGCTGACGGCCGCCAAATCGCCGTGTGGCACGACCATCGCCGCACTCGGGAAGGAAATCAGGTACTTGGCCATGGTGCTCTCTCTTTTCTTGGCGACGTTGGGTGACGGCTTCTGACCTGCATCGTCCGCAAGCGTGGCAAGCGCGGCCGAGCCCCGCACTTTAAGTGCCCCCCAGCTCGCGGCGCAACGCCCGGCGTGCCTCGGCCGCGGCTCCCCGCTGCGGCGCTTCATCACTCCATGCAACCCGCCCGGGAGCCTGCTTTGCTGCAGGAAAATCCGCGCAACCTGATACGCGCTGGAGACGACCATGGCAGCACACAGCAGTGCGTTGGCGAGCCGGCAACGGCTGCTCCTGTCCACCGGCACCGAGCTGTCGTTCATCACGGCAGGCGTGGCGTCCAAGCCCGCCGTGCTGTTGCTGCACGGCACGCCGAACTCGTCGCGCATGTTCCGCCAGGTTGCGCCCGCGCTCGCGCAGGTGGCGTATGTGATCGCGCCCGATCTGCCGGGCCACGGCGAATCGGGCGTGCTGCCGGCGGTCACGTTCTCGGCCATCGGTGATGCGATCCTGGAGCTGTTGGAGCGGCTCGCGATCGGCCGGCGCTTCATCTACCTGCACGACTGGGGCGCGCCGGTGGGCCTGCACGTTGCCATGCAGGCCCCCGAGCAGGTGCTGGGCCTCATCGTGCAGAACGCCAACGCGCATCGAACGGGGTGGGGGCCAGGGTGGGCCGCGACGCAGGCCTACTGGTCGCACCCCAATGCGGAGAACGAGGCGCAGGCCACGGCGCACCTCACGTTGGAGGGCACGCGCGATACCTACGTCTCCGGCGTTCCGCCGGAGGTGGCACAGCGCATCCCTGCCGAACATTGGGAAGAGGACTGGCGGGTGATGAACCTGCCGGGCCACATGGACACCCAGCGCGCGCTGATCCGCGACTACGGCAACTACGCGGCCCGCTTCGACGCCATCGCCCAGTACCTCGAGCGCTGGCAGCCGCCGACGTTGATGGTCTGGGGCAGGCACGACATCTATTTCGATCTCGGGGAGGTGCTGTCGTGGATGCGTGCGCTGCCGAGGATGGAGGCGCACGTGCTCGACGCCGGCCACCTGCTGCTCGAAACGCATGCGGCCGAGGCCGTGTCGCTGATGCTCGAGTTCATCGGGCGAGTGGCTCCCGCCCAGCGGTAGCCAGCTCCGGGTCGCGGCCCGGTGGCCGCCTCACTCATCCACCTTCCCCCGCCCCGCCTTCACCGCCGAGCGGATGGCCTTGCCCTGCAGCCGGCGCTGTTTGGAGCCATAGGTCGGCTTGGTGGGCCGGCGCGCGGGCGGCTCGTGCGACGCGTCGTCCACGATCTGCTGCAAGCGTGCCAGCGCCAGCGCCTTGTTCTGCTCCTGGCTGCGCTCGGACTGGGCCTTGATGACGAGCACGCCCTCCTTGCTGACGCGCCGCCCGGGCAGGGCGAGCAGCTTCTCCTTCAGCGCAGGCGGCAGCGACGACGCGGGGATGTCGAAGCGCAGGTGCACCGCGCTCGACACCTTGTTCACGTTCTGCCCGCCCGGGCCTTGGGCCCGCATGGCGGTGAACTCGACCTCGTCTTCGCGGATGCGGAACGTCATGGCCCGGCCGGTGGGTTTGCGCGCAAGGGCACCAGCAGATGCTGCAGCCCGTTGTGATCGATCTCATGCATCAGCGCGAGCAGCCGGCCCAGCTGCCCCGGCGGAAAGCCCTCGCGCGCAAACCAGTTCAGGTAGTTGCCCGGCAGGTCGGCAATGAGCGTGCCCTTGTACTTGCCGTACGGCATGGCAGTGGTGACGAGCAGGTGGAGTGGCTCCGACATCCGGCTATTGTGCTGCGGCCGTTCAGTGCCACGAAGCGTGCCCGGGCCGCGGCGCGCGGCCTTGCCGCAAGGCGACGACAATCGAAGGCTCGCCACCCGCCCGCACCTCGACGAAGTGAGAACCGACAGCCGCCTTTCCCGCATGCTCCACGTGCTGCTGCACATGGCCCGCGACGACCGTGCCATCACGTCGGAGCAGATGGCGGCCATGTTGGGCACCAACGCGGCGGTGGTCCGGCGCACGATGGCGGGCTTGCGCAAATCGGGCTTCGTGGCCTCGGAGAAGGGGCACAGCGGCGGCTGGCGGCTCGCGGTGGATCTGCGCAACGTGACGCTGCTGGACGTTCACCTCGCGGTGGGCGGCCCCAAGATCTTCGCGATCGGCAATGACCGCGACAACCCGGACTGCGCCGTCGAGCAGGAAGTCAACGCCGCGCTCGCAGGCGCGCTGCAGGAGGCCGAGGCCCTGCTGCTCGACAGGCTGGGCTCCGTCACGCTCGCCGACCTGGCCGCCGGGTTCGATGCCCGCTGCCGCGCGCACCGCGCGGCCGGCTGCCATCAGGGCTGATCGGGCAACACCGCCCTCGATTCAGAGCACAGGCCATTCGGCCCGCACGCCTTTTCTCTTTTACGTATCATCAAAAGATACGTGTTATTGAAAGGCGAAGAATGGATGCGAAACCTCTGGTCTACGACGCGATCATCCTGGGCGGCAGCTATGCGGGGCTGTCGGCGGGCCTGCAGTTGGCGCGTGCGCGGCGCCGCGTGCTGGTCATCGACGCGGGCTCCCGTCGCAACCGCTTTGCCGGCACCTCGCACGGGTTCCTGACGCAGGACGGCACGGCCCCGCAGGACATTGCCGCCGAGGGCCGCGCGCAGCTGATGGAGTACGACACGGTCGACTGGTTGCATGCCGAGGCCGAGCAGGTGCACCGCGCTGCGGGCCGGTTCGACGTGGTGCTGCACTCAGGCGAAGCGCGAAGCGGCCGGCGCCTGGTGCTGGCCGCCGGCGTGCAAGACGCGCTGCCGGATCTGCCCGGGCTGGCCGAGCGCTGGGGCCGGCACGTGTTCCACTGCCCTTACTGCCACGGCTACGAGTTGCAGCAGGGCCGCATCGGCGTGCTCGCGACCTCGCCCTTGTCGATACACCAGGCCTTGATGCTGCCCGACTGGGGCACCACCACCTTGTTCCTGCACGAGCAGCCGCGGCCGTCGAGCGAGGAGCTGGAGCAGTTGCAGGCGCGCGGCGTTTCGATCGTCACCGGTGCGGTCGCGCGGCTGCAGGGCGAGACGGTCGAGCTGGCCATGCAAGATGGCCGCAGCTTTGCGCTCGACGGGTTGTTCGTCGCGACCCGCGCGGTGCCCAGCCCGCTGGCCAGGGGCATCGGCTGCGAACTGGAAGACGGCCCGATGGGCGCCTTCGTGAAGACCGATGCCATGAAGTCGACCAGCGTGCCCGGCGTGTTCGCCTGCGGCGACGTGGCCAGGCCCGCGGGCTCCATCGCGTTCGCGGTGACCGATGGTGCGATGGCCGGCATGGCCGCGCACCGTTCGCTGATGTTCGGGTGAGCCGGCGTTGCTTGTCGCACGGGGCTGGTTGGCGTGCTGCTCAGGGAGCACGCCAACCTTGAAGGTGAAGCGGGGCCGGGCCGCTCAGCGCGCCATCGCCGAACGGGTGGCGCCGGAGGGCGCCTGGGCGCTGCGTCGGTGGCGCCGCCACATGGCGATCAGGAGATGCACGCCCACCCCCAGCAACACGAGCACCACGCTACCCAGGGCCCAGATCACCCACGCGGCCACCGTCACGCCGCCGGCCAGCGCGGGCACCGCCTGCAGCATGCTCTCGATGACGGGCCCGAGGCCCGCGAGCGTGGAGGCCAGCGCCTGCGCCACTTCCGTCGGCAGCCACGGCGCCAGCCAGTCGGGCAGGCGCACCGCTTCGATGGCGGAGGTGGCACCCGACAGCGCCGGAGCATTCGTGAGGGTCCAGATGGTGACGGCATGCAGCACCCAGGCGGTGATGGACCACAGGGCAAGGAGCGTGATGACGACGAACCAGCTGAGCGCGTAGAACATGATGGGTCTCCACGGGGCAATGAAGTGCGCAGGGTAGCCTGCGAACCCTTACGGGTAAACCAGCCCTCTTCGAGTTCGAGGACACCGCCTTGCCAGGGGCGCCGATTGCTCGTTCAAGGGCAGGCCGATGCCGCACCGCGCACGTCGCCCGCGGTCGCAGATGCTCTGCCGAAAGGACGCACGTGATCAAGACATCGCAGCCGGGGCCACTGCCCCGCCCCGAACGCGCGGAACTTGAGCGTCAGGGCGCCAAGGCCGCTGTGCGCGGGGAAAACGTGTCCTCGAACCCGATGGACGAACCCGAGAACAAGCCACCAGCCACCGGGGAGTCGACGACGACCTGGCAACAGCGCCAGACGGCCTGGCGACAGGGGCACGATGCGCAGTCCCGCAAACCGCCGCAGACGCAGCCTTCGGCACCCCAGGAACCGGAGGACGGGGTCGACTGACCACGGTGTGGCAACGGGTGCAGCTGCGGCGACGTCGCTTCAGCTCCCCCTGCGAGGGAGTGTGGGTTCGGGCTGCGAGCCGCGCGGCTTGCGCAGCGGGATGCGCACGATGAACTCGGCACCTTTGCCTTCGCCTTCGCTGCGCACCTCGATCGTCCCCTCGTGCAGCGACACCACTTCCTTCACGACGGCCAGGCCGATGCCCAACCCCGCGCCTCGTTTGCTCTGCGCATCGTGCGCCTGCGTGAAGATGTCGAAGATCTTCGGCAGCAGTTCGCGGCTGATGCCGCGGCCGTTGTCCTTCACGTACACCAGGAAGTGGGTCTGGTCGGCGGTGCACGTCAGCCAGACGCCACCGCCGCGCTGCGTGAACTTGATCGCGTTGTTGAGCAGGTTGACGATCACCTGGTTCAGCCGTTCTTCGTCGACCTCGACCTCCATCGGCACGGAAGGCAGGACCGCGTGCAGCGAAACGCCAGCTTCGGCAGCGGCACCGCGGCAACTGTCGATCACCTCGTTCAGTAGGTTTTGAAGCGTGATGACCCCGTAGGCCAGGCTGAGCTTGCCGGTATGGACGCGCGTGAGATCGACGAGGTCTTCGACCAGCCGGACGAGGAACGCCAGTTGCCGATCCATGATCTTCAAGGGGGTCGCGGCCCGGCCGGTCGGGTCGGGCAGCCTCTCCATGAGGGTGAGCGCGGTCTTGAGCGGTGCCAGCGGGTTGCGCAGCTCGTGGGCAATGGTGCCGATGAAGGTTTCGCGCTCGGTCTGGTGCGCATTGCACTCCTGCACCACGTTCTCCAGGTACTTCATGCGGGTGCGCAGGTGGGTGGCGTCGCGGAAGATCTTCACGAACCCCGCGATCTCGCCGTCTTTCTCGCCGAGCGGCAGCGTGATGCCGGTGGACCAGAACTTGGAGCCGTCCTTGCGCACATGCCAGCGTTCGTCCTCCGCGGCACCGACGGCTCTGGCCGTGTTCAGCTCGTGCGCGTCCAGATGCCTTTCGCGGTCCTCGGCACTGAACAACAGCGACACGGAGCGCCCGACGACCTCGCTGGCGGCGTAGCCGGTGATGAAGCTGGCACCCTGGTTCCATCCTCGAATGCGCCCGTCCCGGCCGAGGAAGATCACGCCGTATTGCCGGGAACGGCACAGCATCAGCTCCGTGAACATCCGCGCGTCCTCGTCGTCGTAGGCGCAGTGTTCACCGCCTGCCAGGGAATCTTTCCGGTCCTGCCCGTTCATCGCCGTGCTCCAAGGGGGTACCTTGGCCGTGCGGGCAAAAGGCGCACCTCCGTCGCGGCGCCTGGCGGCGGCCAACGGATCTGTGGGGGGCGGTGCGCGCGGGGCCGACCACTCTCGCCGAAGGGGCACGCTTCTTTCCATCCAAGTGGATGGTTAATATGACGGCATGCCTCGACGAAGCGGAAGCTCCGCCCCACCCCTCACCCCCACCGACGAAAAAGTCACCATCAACCTCGGCTATGTCGACCTGGGCCAGGTCGATCTGCTGGTGCAGGAGGGCTTCTACGCCAACCGCACCGACTTCATCCGCACGGCGATCCGGCATCAGCTGTCGCTGCACGCCGAGGCCGTGAAGCAGGTGGTGTCGAGAAAGACACTGGTGCTGGGCATCCAGCACTACACGGTGGCCGACCTGCAGGCGGTCGAGGCGGCCGGGCAACGCCTGCAGATCCGCGTGCTCGGCCTCGCATCGATCGCGCCCGAGGTGTCCCCGGCGCTCGCGCTTGCCACCATCGAATCCTTGACCGTGCTCGGTGCCTTGCGCGCCAGCGCCGAAGTCAAAGAAGCGCTGAAGCGGCGTATCCGCTATTCCTAGCGTCTTGTTCAGAAAGCTGCCATGCGCTCCGATTTCCTTGATCTCATGCAACAGGCCACCCGCCTCACCCAGGCGGGAGATACCCGCGGCGCCACCGCCATCATCCAGGCCGCGTTGCGGCAGGGTGCGGGCGAGAGCCCTGCGTCCACGTCGCGCCCGGCGACGCCGCTGCCCTTCCTGCAGGGCCTCGTCATCGACGTGGACGCGCGCGAAGTACCTGCTGAACGCGAAGCGCCCAACGGTGCCGGCCCGTTGCCGCGCACCCCGGCGCCTGCTGCGAACGGCGGCGAATTCATTGCCGGCAGCCATGCGGCGGCGGGCAGCGAACGCAGCTACCGGCTGTTCGTTCCGCCCGGTGCGGGCGCGCGGCCGCTGCCCATGGTCGTGATGCTGCACGGATGCACCCAGAGCGCCGAAGACTTCGCCGCCGGAACGGCGATGAACGAGATCGCGCGGGAACAGGGCTTTTTCGTGCTGTACCCGCAGCAGTCCGCCAAGGCCAACCCGCAGCGCTGCTGGAACTGGTTCAAGCACAGCCATCAAAAGCGCGGCCGGGGCGAGCCCGCCTTGCTGGCGAGCATGGTCCGGGAGGTCACGGCCCGGCATGGCATCGACCCCAAGCGCGTGTACGTGGCAGGCCTGTCGGCCGGCGGCGCGATGGCGGCCATCCTCGGGGAAGCCTATCCCGAACTGTTTGCCGCGGTGGGCGTGCACTCGGGGCTGGCCGCGGGCTGCGCCGCCGACCTGCCCGGGGCTCTGGCCGCCATGAAAGGGAGCACCGGCAAGACGCGCAGTGCTCCGGCGAGCCGCATGCCGACCATCGTGTTCCACGGCGACGCGGACGCCACGGTGCACCCGGACAACGCGGAGGCCGTGATCGCCGCCTGCGCGGGCGCGGGCCTCGTCGCGCAAGAAGAGCGCGTTGCCCACAAGGGCCGCAGGCCCGCGACGCGGCGGGTGTATCGCTGCACCGAGGGGCACGTGGTTGCCGAGCACTGGGTGGTGCACGGCGCGTCGCACGCGTGGTCCGGCGGCCGGGCTGGCGGCTCCTACACCGATGCCCGCGGCCCCGACGCCAGCGCGGAGATGCTCCGGTTCTTCTGGGAGCAGGCTTCGCAGCCGGCGTCGTAGACGCGCACTCGGCCGACGGTTCCTCGCGGGTGCCGGGCGGGAGGCTCGATTGCCCGCAGGAACATCGAGCGCGCAGCCTTCTATCGTGAGCGCAGTACATCCCGAGGCGGAGGAAACAGCACTCTCTCCACGCCACGCTGGCCCCGGTCAGCACGTACGTGCACACCCTCGGGAGGCCGGCCATGATCGAATTCTCCGAACTCTTCACACGGAGCGCGCGAGATGTACTGCCGCTCGCACGTGCCAAGCATCTGATCTCGTACTTCGACTACCACGGCCCGTATCTGGAAATGGCAGATGCAAAGCCGGGCCTGCGCGCCGGAATACACCGCATCCTGCTCGGCATGACGGATTGCATCGACAGGGGTTTCGTGATGTTCAGCGCCGAGGCCGCCCCACCGGAGGGTGGCCGCAGCGAGGTCACGGTGCATGCAGCCGGCACCGGCACGCCAGCACCGAGTGACGTCGTCGCTGCCGTGCTGGAGCGCCTGGAGCTGCAATACAGGCAGCCGTCCTCGGCACACGGTGCCGAGGCCCACGGCGTGTGCCCTGGGACCGGCGGCGACGTGACGTTCCTGCATGGCGGGCCGGAGGGCCTGGTCCTCTCGCTCAGTACGTCGATTTCCGCGGTCGAAGTCGCAGGTGTCGAGCCCCTGCCCGATGCCGCCGGCGTGACCGCGTGGCTGGTGAGCCCCGTGCCCGGCAGCCTGGACTCGGTGCACCGGCGATTGCGTCGGCTCGGATGGCGCGTCAGGTCCTTCAAGTCGCTGGCGGACGTTTCCGTGCTGTTCGCCTCCGAGCACCCTGCCGGCGCGCTGCGGCTGCCGATGCTGCTGATCACCTCGGAGTTCACGGGCGACGAGTTGGCGGAAATGGAACGGATCAACGCGGCCTTTCCGTCGACGTGGACCGTGCTCGCCGTGCTCGCCCGCTCTGCCACGCTGCAGGCACGCGGCGCCACTCCGGTCGACATTCGCCTGCTGCCGATGAGCCCGTTCGAACTGGAGCGGTTCACCGCCCATGTCGACTGGCGAACCTCCACGGTCGAGTCCCGCGAAACGTCGCCGAGCCCCTTGTACACCGGCGAGGCCGGCCTCGTTCTCGTGGTCGACGACAGTGCCGTCAACCAGTTGATCACGCGAGGTCAGCTGGCGACGCTCGGATACGACGTGCTGGTCGCGGGCAACGGCGCCGATGCCATCGAGCGGTGTCGCGCGAACCCTCCGGACATGGTGCTGATGGACGTCGACATGCCGGTGATGGACGGGCTGGAGGCGACCCGGCGCTTGCGTGCCCACCAACAGGCCGGCGGCCTGCCGCCGTTTCCGATCGTCGCTTCCACGGCGGTGGACGATGCGCGACGCCGGCACGCCTGCCTCACCGCCGGCATGGACGGCTGCCTTACCAAGCCGATCGATCTCCATGTTCTGGCAGACGAGATGCACCGCGTGCTGCCGGCGCGGCCTGCCTTTCCTGCGTAGCTGCGTCTGCAGCAAAACGCAGAAGAGAGCAACGGACTCACCGCTGCATCGTGTCCTTCAACATCGCGAGCGTCGCCCCCAGCGGATCGACGAACACCGCGAAGCGGCCGACGTTCGGAATGTCGGTGGGCGGCATCGTCACCGTCGCGCCCAATGACCGGGCCTTCGCGGCCGATGCGTCGCAATCGTCCACCGCCACGTACGGCAGCCACATCGTGGGGATGGCCGGGTCCGCGGCCTTGAACACGCCGGCCCGCGGGACGTCGCCCGTCTTCAGCAGGTAGTAGGTGCCCTCCTCGCCCATGTTGACGGCCTCGCGCGTGTAGCCCAGCACACGCTCGTAGAACGCGAGCGCGGCTGCTTCGTCCGGCGTCCACAGCTCGGCCCAGCACCAGCTGCCCGCCGGCGCGGTGGGCAGGTCGGGCGGGTCGTCGGTGGCGTTCTGCCACAGCGACAGCACGGCGCCGGTAGGGTCGGCGATGGTGGAGCCACGGCCTGCGGGCCCGAAGTCGGTGGGCGGCATCAACTCCTTGGCCCCTGCGGCCATGGCGGCGGCGTGCGCCGCGTCGAGGTCGTCGACGCTGACGTAGCTCATCCACTGGCTGGGCACGCCCGCTTCCATCTGCCGGTAGCCGCCGATGCCCTGCTCGCCGAGGTGGATCATCGCGTAGGTGGCATCGCCCATCGGCACCAGCTCCGAACGCCAGCCGAACAGCGCGTCGTAGAACGTCTTCGCACGGTCCACGTCCTGGGACAGGTGCTCGAACCACATGAACTTGCCGGGCAATCGCTGGGGCATGGCGTGTCTCTCCTGAAGGTGTGGTGGTCTGTGCCAGCTGGCGTTGCCCAGCATAGGCGAGAACCCGCGGCAAGCACAGCGGGGCAACGGCCAACGGGCGCACCGCGGCGCCCTTGGCGCCAAGCTCAACGTGAGCTGAAAGGCTGTCCGGTGTCGAGACAGCGCCCCGGGAAAACACTGACTCAGGACCGGACAGTTTCCATGCGGTGAGACATGCGGGAAATCCCGTGAGACACCGGCCTTTTCCGTTGCGCGACAAGCACTTGCGGTGATGCACCAACTCGTGGCACAGGCCTTGCGCTTACGTGTTCCGCACCGTGGGTCGGAGTGTCTCGCGGTTGACCAGAGTCAAGTCGATACATGGGAGCGTGACCTGAGCCGGGCGACTAGCCCCGGCGGATACCGCGGAGTTGTTGATGAAGTCCTCGCGCTGGTTCGCACCTTACACATTGCTGGGGTTGCTGTTGATGATGTTCTCGGGCCACGCCCGTGCTGACGTGCTGATCGGCCAGGTCGCTCCGTTGTCGGGTGTGCTGGCGAGCACCGGCAAGCACATGGTGCTGGGCGGCAAGGTGTACTTCGACTGGGTCAACGCCCAGGGCGGCGTGCATGGCGAGAAGATCCGCACCATCGTGGTCGACGACGGCTACAAGGTCGACGACACGCTGCGCCTGACGCGCGAGATGGTCGGCAACCCCGAGGTGGTGGCGCTGTTCGGCTTTGCGGGCACGGCCAACATCGGCAAGCTGCTGCAGGAGAAGGTGCTGGAGCAGGCGGGCGTGGCGCTGGTGGCGCCCTACACCGGCGGCGAGCCGCTGCGCAGCCCGTACAACCCGTGGATCTTTCATGTGCGCGCGGGCTATGCGGACGAGGCCGAGCACATGGTGCAGCAGCTCGTCACGCAGGGCATCCGGCGCGTGGCGGTGCTCTACCAGGACGACGCCTTCGGCAAGGCAGGCCTGGCCGGCGTTGAAGCCGCGATGGGCCGGCGCGCGTTGGAAGTGGCCGCTGCCGCCCCTTATGAGCGCAACACGGAAGAGGTGGGCGCCGCCGTGAAGCGGATCATGGACGCACAGGCCCAGGCCGTGATCATGATCGCGGTCAACCGGCCGGCCGCGGCGTTCGTCCGGCAGTACCGCGAAGCGGGCGGCGGCGGACAGCTGTTCAACATCTCCGTGGTGGACCCGGCCGAGCTGGTGCGGCTCGCGGGGCTCAACCATGCGCGCGGCCTCGGCATCAGCCAGGTGGTGCCCTACCCCTATCAGCCGCGCCTCGCGGCGGTGCGCGAGTTTCATCGGTTGATGAAGCAGTACGCGCCGGGCGAGGAAGTGAACTACACGAACTTCGAAGAGTTTCTCGGCGCCAAGGTGCTGGTGGAAGCGCTGCGCCGCGCCGGGCCGAAGCCGACGCGCGCGGCGGTGATCCGCGCCCTCGAATCGATGAACGCCTACGACCTGGGCGGCATCACGGTCGGCTTCTCGAAGAACAACCGCATCGGCTCGCGGTACGTCGAAGTCACCGTGATCGGCAGCACCGGCAAGTTGTTGAAGTGACCCCTCAAACGCACTCAGCAGGAGACATGAGAAACCCCGCCACCCCCATCCTCGAGGTGCAAGGCCTGACCAAGGAGTTCAAGGGCTTCACCGCGGTCAGCGATGTCAACCTCACCGTGCAGCGCGGCACCATCCATGCGCTGATCGGCCCCAACGGTGCAGGCAAGACCACCTGCTTCAACCTGTTGACGAAGTTCCTGGAGCCCACGGCCGGGACCATACGCTACAACGGCGAAGACATCACGCGTGAATCGCCCGCGCACATCGCGCGGCGCGGCATCATCCGCTCGTTCCAGATCTCGGCCGTGTTCCCGCACCTCACGGTGCTGGAGAACGTGCGCGTGGGCCTGCAGCGCAAGCTCGGCACCGCGATGCATTTCTGGAAGAGCGTGACCACGCTCGCGCCGCTGAACCAGCGCGCGATGGAGCTGCTCGACGAGGTGGGCCTCACCGAGTTTGCGCACACGCAGACGGTGAACCTGCCCTATGGCCGCAAGCGCGCGCTGGAGATCGCCACCACGTTGGCGATGGACCCGGAGCTGATGCTGCTCGACGAGCCGACGCAGGGCATGGGCCACGAGGACGTGGACCGCGTGACGCAACTGATCAAGAAGGTCGGCGCGGGCCGCACGATCCTGATGGTCGAACACAACATGAACGTCGTCTCGTCGATCGCGGACCGCATCACGGTGCTGCAGCGCGGCGCCATCCTCGCCGAGGGTCCGTATGAAGAGGTGTCGCGCAACCCCGCCGTGATCGAGGCCTACATGGGCAGTGCGGAAACCGAACTCGCAGGAGCGCACTGATGACTGCTGCCATTGAAATTCGAGACCTGCATGCCTGGTACGGCGAGTCGCACATCCTGCACGGCGTCGACATCACGGTGAACAAGGGCGAGGTCGTCACGCTGCTGGGCCGCAACGGCGCGGGCCGCACGACCACGATGCGCGCGATCATGGGCCTCACCGGCGAGCGCCGCGGCTCCATCCGCATCCACGGTCAAGAGACGGTGCACCAGCGCACGCACCGCATCGCACACCACGGCGTGGGCTATTGCCCTGAAGAGCGCGGCATCTTCGCGAGCCTCTCGTGCGAAGAGAACCTGATGCTGCCGCCCAAGTTGCGCAGCAAGGGGCCGGGCATGGGCGTGGACGAGATCTACGCGATGTTCCCCAACCTCGCGGAGCGGCGCCACAGCCAGGGCACGCGCCTGTCGGGCGGCGAGCAGCAGATGCTGGCGGTCGCCCGCATCCTGCGCACCGGCGCCGACGTGCTGCTGCTCGACGAGATCTCCGAAGGCCTGGCGCCGGTGATCGTGCAGGCGCTGGCCCGAATGATCCGCACGCTCAAGGCCCGCGGCTACACGGTGGTGATGGTGGAGCAGAACTTCCGCTTCGCCGCGCCGCTGGCCGACCGGCTCTACGTGATGGAGCACGGAAAGATCGTCGAGTCCTTCGGCGCATCGCAACTGCAGGAAAAGCTGCCCGTTTTGCATGAGCTTCTGGGGGTCTAGAGAGACCACCCCTACGCGCTTCGCGCGCCCCTCAAGGGGCGGCACCAGCGGACTGGCGGAGCCAGATCCGCGGTGCCACTCGGTTGAGGCCGAGTGTCGCGGGGAGCCCATTGCTATTTCAACCATGGGGTGCTTGGCGCCCCACCTCAGAGGAGTCAAACGATGAGACAAACCACGCTGGCCGCCGCGGCCGCTGCCCTGGCATTGAGCCTCGGCTCTACCCAAACCCTGGCCCAGGTGTCGAACGACGCCGTGAAGATCGGCTTCATCACCGACATGTCCAGCCTGTATGCCGACATCGACGGCAAGAACGGCGTCGAGGCGATCCGCATGGCGATCGAGGACTTCGGCGGCAAGGTGCTGGGCAAGCCGATCGAGCTGGTCTCGGCCGACCACCAGAACAAGGCCGACATCGCCGCCTCCAAGGCGCGCGAATGGTTCGACCAGGACAACGTCGACATGATCCTCGGCGGCACCAACTCCGGCACCGCACTGGCGGTGAGCGGCCTGGCTGCCGGCAAGAAGCGCGTGTACTTCAACGTCGGCGCCGGCTCGGCCCGCCTGACGAACGAAGACTGCAATCCCTACACCGTGCACTACGCCTACGACACCGTGGCGCTGTCGAAGGTGACGGGCTCGGCCATCCTGGAGCAGGGCGGCAAGAGCTGGTTCTTCCTGACGGCCGACTATGCCTTCGGCCACTCGCTGGAAGGCGACACGGCCAACGTCGTGAAGGCCAAGGGCGGCACGGTGGTCGGCGCGGTGCGGCACCCGCTCAACGCGTCGGACTTCTCGTCCTTCCTGCTGCAGGCGCAATCGTCGAAGGCGCAGATCCTCGGCCTCGCGAACGCGGGCGGCGACTTCGTCAACGCGGTGAAGGCCGCGCGCGAGTTCGGCATCACCAAGAGCATGAAGATGGCCGGCATGCTGGTGTTCCTGAACGACGTGCACAGCCTGGGCCTGCAGAACACCGCCGGCCTGCTGATGACCGACAGCTGGTACTGGGACACCGACGACAACACCCGCAAGTTCGCGCAGCGCTTCTACGAGAAGACCAAGAAGATGCCGAGCAGCCTGCAGGCGGCCGACTACTCGGCGATCACGACGTACCTGAAGGCCGTGCAGGCCGCCGGCACCGACGATGCCGACAAGGTGATGGCACAGCTCAAGAAGATGAAGCTCGACGACTTCTACGCGAAGGGCTACATCCGCAAGGACGGCCGCTACATCCACGACATGTATTTGATGCAGGCCAAGGCGCCGAGCGAATCGAAGGCACCGTGGGATCTGCTGAAGAAGGTCGCGACCGTGTCGGGCGAGCAGGCGTTCACGACGCCGGCTGAATCCAAATGCAGCCTGATGAAGAACTAGAGAGACAGAGACAAACCACCCCTACGGCCTTCGGCGGCTTGCAGCCCGCGCCGGGCCGGGACGACCCGGCTCTTCGCCAGGCACGATCAGTCCGCAGGGACTGATCGTGTCCGGGCTGAGCCCCTCAAGGGGCGCCACCAGCGGACCGGCGAAGCCGGATCCGCAGTGGCACTCGGATGGGTCCGGTTCGTGCCGGCCGCGGTTCGTCCATTCGAGCCGCGGCGGGCGCCAACACAAAGCATGACATGGACATCTTTGGTATCCCTTTGCCCGCGATGCTGAGCCAGCTGCTGCTGGGTCTCGTCAACGGCTCGTTCTACGCGGTGTTGAGCCTGGGCCTGGCGGTCATCTTCGGGCTGCTCAACGTGATCAACTTTGCGCACGGTGCGCTGTTCATGCTGGGCGCGCTGCTGGCGTGGATGGGCATGGACTACCTGGGCCTGAACTACTGGGTGATGCTGCTGCTGTCGCCGCTGGTGGTGGGCGGCGTGGGCATCGTCATCGAGCGCACGCTGCTGCAGTGGATCTACAAGCTCGACCACCTCTACGGCCTGCTGCTCACCCTGGGCATCACACTGGTGATCGAAGGCGTGTTCCGCGCGGTGTATGGTGTCTCGGGCCAGCCGTATTCGGCGCCGGAGCAGCTCACCGGTGCGATGGACCTGGGCTTCATGATGCTGCCGGTCTACCGCGCCTGGGTCGTGGTGGCGGCACTCGCCGCGTGCTTCGGCACCTGGTACGTGATCGAGAAGACCAAGCTCGGTGCCTACCTGCGCGCCGGCACTGAAAACCCCAAGCTGGTGGAAGCCTTCGGCATCAACGTGCCGCTGATGGTGACGCTGACCTACGGCTTCGGCGTGGCGCTGGCGGCGTTTGCGGGCGTGCTGGCCGCGCCGGTGATGCAGGTGTCGCCGCTGATGGGGCAGAACCTGATCATCGTCGTGTTCGCGGTGGTCGTGATCGGCGGCATGGGCTCGATCATGGGCTCCATCGTCACCGGCCTCGGGCTCGGTGTGGTCGAGGGCATGACCAAGGTGTTCTACCCGGAGGCCTCCACCACGGTGGTGTTCGTGATCATGGTGATCGTGCTGCTGATCCGCCCCGCCGGCCTGTTCGGCAAAACCCGTTGAGGAGCGAGACGTGCTGCTTCGTCAAACCAAAGTGATGTACGCGCTGCTGCTGGCGGGCCTGATCCTGGCTCCGCTGCTCGGCGCCTACCCGGTGTTCGTGCTCAAGGTGCTGTGCTTCGGGTTGTTCGCGTGTGCGTTCAACCTGCTGATCGGCTTCACCGGGCTGCTGTCGTTCGGGCATGCGGCCTTCTTCGGCGGCGCGGGGTATGTGTGCGGCCACGCGTTGAAGGAGTGGGGCGTCACGCCGGAGGTGGGCCTGCTGCTCGGCACGGCGGTGGGTGCCGGGCTGGGCTGGGTGATGGGGGTGCTTGCCATACGCCGCGAGGGCATCTACTTCTCGATGATCACGCTCGCGCTGGCGCAGATGCTGTTCTTCTTCTGCCTGCAGTCGCCGCTCACCGGCGGTGAAGACGGCCTGCAGGGTGTGCCGCGCGGCAAGCTGTTCGGGGTGATCAGCCTGGCCGACGACCGCGTGCTGTACTACGTGGCACTGGTGATCGTGGTCGCGGCCTATGCCTTGATCGCGCGCATCGTGCATTCGCCGTTCGGCCAGATCCTGCGCGCCATCCGCGAGAACGAGCCGCGCGCCACCTCGCTCGGCTACGACACGCACCGCTTCAAGCTGCTGGCCTTCGTGCTGTCTGCCGCGTTGGCCGCGCTCGCCGGCTCGCTGAAAGTGGTGGTGATGGGCTTCGAGACGCTGACCGACGTGCACTGGAGCATGTCGGGCCTGGTGATCCTGATGACGCTGGTCGGCGGCCTGGGCACGCTGGTGGGGCCGCTTGTCGGGGCCTTCGTGATCATCACGCTCGAGAACAAGCTGGGCGACATCGGCACCGGCCTGGCCAACCTCACCGGGGTCGAGGCATTCGCCGCGCTGGGTGAATCCGTGACGACCGTCACGGGCGTGATCTTCGTGATCTGCGTGCTGGCCTTCCGGCGCGGGATCATGGGCGAGCTGATCCACCGCCTGGGCCGCGCGCCCAGCGCACCAGCGCCGGCACCCGAGCCGGCCCGCGAGCCGGCGCCCGCCGGTCGGTAGTGGAGCAGCACGGTTCGCGCTTGGACGTGGAGGTGCAGTTGGAAGCGGACGAGACGGACATCTGGGCGGCCGCCGACGCGGCCCGGCTCGGTGATTTCTCCTCACTGCGCGAAGGCGCGATGCAGGCGGTGTTTCGTGCCTTCGAGCGTGCCAGCGAAGGCACCATCATCGTCGACCACGAGGCGCGCATCGTCTGGATCAGCGAGCGCTACGCGCGCCGCTTCGGCATTGCCGACACGCGTGCGGCGCTGGGCCGCCCCTGCGAGGAGCTCATCCCCAACAGCCGCATGCGCGAGGTCGTCGCCACCGGCCAGCCCATCCTGCTCGACATCCTCGACGCGCCGCACAAACCGCTCGTGGTGATCCGCCTGCCGTTGAAGGACGGGGCGGGCCAGGTGGTGGGCGCCGTGGGCTTTGCGCTGTTCGACGAACTGGGCTCGCTGTCGCCGCTGGTGTCGCGCTTCCTGGCGATGCAGGAAGAGCTCACCGCGGCCCGCAAGGCGCGCCCGCCGCAGCGGCAGGCCAAGTACAACTTCTCCAACTTCGTGGGCGTGTCGCCGGCCACGCTGGAGCTGAAGCGCACCGCTCGCCGCGCGGCGGCCACACACTCGCCGGTGCTGCTGCTCGGCGAAACGGGCACCGGCAAGGAGCTGCTCGCGCATGCGATCCATGGCGCCTCGCCGCGCGCGCACAAGCCCTTCGTGTCGCTCAGCATGGCGGCGATTCCCGAGAACCTGCTCGAAGCCGAGCTGTTCGGCGTCGCGGCCGGCGCCTACACCGGCGCGGACCGGCGCGACCGGCAAGGCAAGCTGCACATCGCGCAGGGCGGCACCTTGTTTCTCGACGAGATCGGCGACATGCCCCAGGCGCTGCAGGCCAAGCTGCTGCGCGTGCTGCAAGAAAAGGAGTTCGAGGCACTCGGCTCCAACGACGTGGTGCGCGCCGACGTGCGCATCATTGCCGCCACCTCGCGCAAGCTGCCCGAGCTGGTGAAGAGCGGCACCTTCCGCGCCGACCTCTACTACCGGCTCGACGTGCTGTCGATCGCGGTGCCGCCGCTGCGCGAGCGCATCGAGGACATGGAGCTGATCTGCGAGACCATTCTCGAAGGCTTTGCCGAAGCGCGTGCCGGCGGGCCTTATGAGCTGCAACCCGACGCGTTGGCGGTGCTCTCGCGCTACCACTGGCCGGGCAACATCCGCGAGCTGCGCAACGTGCTCGAGCGCACCATCTTGCTGACCGACTCGCCGGTGCTCACGGCGGCCGGCGTGCAGGCAGCGCTGGCGGCCTCGTCCAGCAGCAGCACCGCGGCCCGTGCTCGCGGCATTGAAGTGCCGGCGGCTGCACCGGCCGTGCCCGCCGAAGGGCACGCGGTGGCCATGAGCCACTACGAGCGCGGCCTGATCGAGCGGGCGCTGGCCGAAAGCCCGAGCGTTGCCGCGGCCGCCAAGCGCCTGGGGATCGGCCGCGCAACGCTCTACCGCAAGATGGCCGCCTACCGCATCGGCCGCTGGGAGCAGGCGCCCGCACCACGCGACGAAGCCCCGCAAGGCGCGGACGACGGGCCGATCTGATCCCCCCTACTTGTTGAACCTCTCCTCAGGAGCTTTTTCATGTTGAATGCCAGAACGGCCCTCGTGACCGGGTCGACCAGCGGGATCGGCCTGGCCATCGCCAGGTCGCTCGCCGCGCAGGGCGCGAACCTGCTGCTCAACGGCTTCGGCGATGCGGCCGCTGCGATCGAACAGGTGCGTGCCGCCGCGCCGCATGGCGACGGGGTGGTCGAGCACCACCCGGCGGACATGAGCGATCCGCAGGACATCGAACGCATGATGCGGTTCGCCGAGGCCCGCTTCGGCGGCGTCGACATCGTCGTCAACAACGCAGGCATCCAGCACGTGGCGCCGGTGGAGAGCTTCGCGCCCGAGCAGTGGGACCGCATCATCGCGATCAACCTCTCGTCGGTGTTCCACACCACGCGGCTGGCGCTGCCCGGCATGCGGCAGCGCAACTGGGGCCGCATCGTCAACGTGGCCTCGGTGCACGGGCTGGTGGGGAGTGCCGGCAAGTCGGCCTATGTGGCGGCCAAGCATGCGGTGGTCGGCCTCACCAAGGTGGTCGCGCTCGAAACCGCCGAAACCGCGATCACCTGCAATGCCATCTGCCCCGGCTGGGTGCTCACGCCGCTGGTGCAGCAGCAGGTCGATGCGCGCGCCGCCGAGCGCGGCCTGAGCGGGCTCGACGCCCAGCGCAGCCTGCTGCAGGAGAAGCAGCCCAGCGGCGACTTCGTCTCGCCCGACCAGCTCGGCGCGTTGACGGTGTTCCTGTGCAGCCCGGCCGCCTCGCAGGTGCGCGGCGCAGCCTGGAACATGGACGGCGGCTGGACCGCGCAGTAGGCGCGGCCGGCCGCACCCTCCCGAAAGATGACCGGCAGGCGTGAGCCTGCCTGCGAGGAACCCATGCAACGGTTCAGCTTCTCCATACGCCTGCTGTCCTGCGTCGTCCTGCCTTCGGTGTTGTTCACGGCCGCACTGGCCGTCTCACTGTGGGGGTTGTGGCGCACGCAGGCCGAATACGAGGGCTACCTCGAACGCGAGCAGGCGATCTCGGACGCACTGAACGGCATGCTCGCGCGCGGGCTCGCCGCCGGGCAGGCCGTGCGCGACCTGGCGCTCGACCCATCGAACCGGCCTGCGCGCGACGGCATCCAGGCCAGCCATGAGCAGGCATTGAAGCTGGCCGCCGACGCCTCCGCGCTGGCCGAAGGTTCGAGCTTTGCGGCACCGTTGAAGAAGATCGCCGCATTGCAGCAGGCGCATGCCACGTTGCAGCGCGAGATCGTGCAGCTCATCCGCGACAGGCCGGGTGAGGTGATCCAGGCCATCGTCGACCGCGAGACGCCCTCCTGGGCCGCACTCGGCGGCGAGCTGACGCGCCAGATCCACGCGGCCGGCGAGCGTGCCGCCGAGGCCCAGGCGCGGGCGCAGCGTGCCAGCCGGCAGGCGGTGACGCTGGCGGCAGTGCTCGCCGCGACGGCGACGGCCGCGGCGGTAGCGCTTTGCTTCGTGCTCGTGTCGGCCGTGCGGCGCGAGCTGGGCGGCGAGCCGGAGCTGGCCCGGCGCGCCTTGCTGCGTGTGGCCGACGGGGACCTGCGTGACGATGGCGCCGTGAACGCCGCGCCGCCACGCAGCATGCTGGGCGCCGTGCAGCAGATGCGCCTGGGTCTGCAGACGCTCGTGGGCCGCGTGCAGGAAGTGACCCGGCACGTGGCGAACGCCACCACCGAGATCGCACACGGCAACGAGACGCTGCGCGACCGCACCGAGCAGGCGGCCGACAACCTGCAGGTGGCGGCCCTGTCGCTGCGGCAGCTGACCGACCGTATCGAGCACGCTGCCGGCGTGGCGCGCGAAGCGAGCGAGCAGGCCGGCAGCGCCAACGAGGTCGCGACGCGCGGTGGCGACGTGGTGGCCCAGGTGGTGAGCACGATGGAGGCCATTTCCACCTCCTCCCAACAGGTGGCCGAGATCGTCAGCGTCATCGACGCGATCGCCTTCCAGACCAACATCCTGGCGCTCAACGCCTCGGTGGAGGCGGCGCGCGCCGGCGAGGAAGGGCGCGGCTTTGCGGTGGTGGCCGACGAGGTGCGCACGCTCGCCGGCCGCAGTGCACAGGCCGCGCGCCAGATCCGCGAGCTGATCGACCATTCGGTGGCGCAGGTGCAGCAGGGCGCCGAGCGCGTGCAGCAGGCCGGCAGCACGATGGAAGAGATCGTGCAGGCCACGCGCCGGGTGACCGAGATGATGGCGGCGTTGAGCCAGGCCGCGGCAGAACAGGTGGGTGACATCGGCCGTGTCAACCGTTCGGTGGCGAGCCTGGAGGCGATGACGCAGGGCAATGCGGGCCTCGTCGACGCCTCCGCGGTGTTGTCGGCCCGGTTGCGCGAACAGGCCGAGCAGTTGGCGCAGATCGTGGGCGCCTTCAAGCTGCAGGAGGCCGAGGCGGCCGCACGTGCCTGAACGTGCCTGCGGCACGTGCGCTGGGCGATCGGCCAAGAAAAAAGCCGCCTCTTGCGAGGCGGCCAAAGACGGTGGGCGGAGAGGGAGGTTGCCCGATCCGTCGGGAGGGATCAGGGGTTGGCGAGCGTGATCTGCCCGCTTGCGTATTCGGCGACGGTGCGTCCCGGCGTTGAAGCGGCGCAGGCTGCGATGGCGATACCGGGGGTCAGTATGGAAGATCGCCGCCGCGGGCAATTGAGAGCTGTCAATGCCGATCGCCCGGCCCAGCCGAGGTGGCGCGGGCGGTGCGCTCGATCAAGAAGCGCTGCGTGGCGAGCGCCGGGTGGCGGGAACGTTCAGAGCTGGTACTTGGGACTAGGGCCGTAGCGGTTGGCCCCGCGCTCGCTGTCTTCGCAGACGAACAGCAGGAAGATGAGGAGGCCCAGCAGCGGCACGAGCGTGATCAGCCACCACCAGCCGCTGCGCCCGGTGTCGTGCAGCCGGCGCACCGCGACGGAGATCGACGCGATGAAGGCGGCCATGAAATACACCAGGCTGAACATGCCCAGCACCAGTTGCAGCCCCTCGAGCCAGCCGGAGCCGGCGGGGTCGGACAGCACTTCCAGCACGTTGAGCACGAACTGCAGCACCACGCAGACGAACACCCAGACCAGCAGGAAGTACCAGTACTCTTTGCGCCGCGCGCGGCCGGAGAAGTCGAAGCAGTGCTTCAGTGCGTGCAGGTGCCAGTTCACGGGGACTCGGAATGCGATGTGGTTTGGGGGCCGTGCGGCTGCCGGCGCCACTCGTGAAAAAGCCGCAGCACCTTGCGCGTGCTGCGGCTCATCGGGTTTGCCGAGTGGTTGCTCAGCCTTCGTTCTTCGGGCTCGGGCCGTACTGGTTGGCGCCGTTGTTGCTGTCCTGGATCGCGAACACGATGAAGATGATCACGCCGACCAGGGGCACGAAGTTGATCAGGTACCACCAGCCGCTGCGGCCCGTGTCGTGCAGGCGCCGCACCGAGACGGCGAGCGACGGGATGATGATGCCGAGGCCGAACAGGATCGACAGCAGTCCGCCGAAGCCGATCGCGGCGGCCAGGATGCCGTCGACGATGCCCAGTGCGATGGAAATCAGGATGACGAACAGCAGGAAGTACCAGTACTCGCTACGGCGCGAACGGCCGGAGAAGTCGAAATAGCGCTTCATTGCCAAAAGAAACCAGCTCATGTGTCCCTCCCTCATTGGGGAATTGCGCTCCGCGGGGCGGCCCCAGCGCCGCGGAACATCCGATGAAACCAGCCCGGCTGCTTCTGTGGTCAGCACGAGGCCCGCTGGGTAGGAAAAAGCCGCCACGGTTGACCGCCGGCGACCCGGCGCGCATCGTAAGCCGGCCGTCAGATTTCGTCATCCCCCTCGCGCTTGGGGGGCGACGAAGTCACGTGGCCGCCACGCCGGCCGAACGCTTGCCCCGCAGGATGCGGGCCGCCAGCACGCTGGCCACCAGCACGATGGCGCCGCCGGCCACCGCGGTGAGCTGCATTGCGTCGAGGAAGGCCGCGCGAGACGCCGCCAGCAGCGCCTGGCTGGCCGGCCCGGCCACCGTTTGCGAGGCGGCGACGGCACCGCCCAGCGTGGTCATCGCTGCTGCGGCAGCGTCGGCCGGCAGGCCCGAGGGCAGCGTGGATGCCAGCGAGGTGCGGTACAGCACCGTGCCCAGGCTGCCGAACACGGCGATGCCGAGCGCGCCGCTGAACTCCGAACTCGTCTCCGAGATGGCCGAGGCCGCACCGGCCCGTTCCGGCGGCGCGGCGGTGATGATCATCTCGTTGCCGATCGTGAAGACCGGCGCCATGCCGATGCCGATGATGACGGTGCCGACCACCACTGCCGCCAGGCCCAGGCCGCCGCCAGCGAAGGCCACCAGCCCGAAACCCGCCGCCGCGATGGCCAGGCCCCACACGAAGATGGTGGTGCCGGGCAACCGCTGGGCGAGCTTCGGCGCCATCAGCGATCCCACGACGAACGTCAGCGCCCACGGCACCGTGGCCACGCCCGCCGCGAGCGGCGACAACGCGAGCACCAGCTGCAGGTACTGCGTGATGAAGATGTAGATGCCGAACATCGCCAGGCACGACAGCGCATAGGCCGCGATCGCCGCGCTGAAGGTCGGGATGCGGAACAGCTTCAGGTCGAGCAGCGGGTAGTCGAGCTGGCCCTGCCGCCGCACGAACAAGGTGCCGATCGCCACGCCCACCCCCACCGGCAGCACGTGCTGCCACGCCAGGCCATGCTCGGCCACCTGCTTGAGCCCGTAGATGGTGGCCAGCACCGCGCCGAGCGACAGCGCCACGCTCAGCAGGTCGATGCGGCCGGCGTTCGGGTCCTTGTATTCGGGCAGCAGGCTGGGGCCGAGCAGCAGCAACAGCACCATCACCGGCACCGCGACCAGGAACACCGAGCCCCACCAGAAGAACTGCAGCAGCACGCCGCCGACCAGCGGCCCGATGGCGCTGCCGACCGAGAAGGCAGCGATCCACACACCGATGGCGAACTGCCGCTGGTGCTCGTCGTGGAACATGTTGCGGATCAATGACATCGTGGACGGTGCCAGCGTGGCACCCGCGACGCCGAGCAGGGCCCGCATCGCGACCAGCATCTCGGCGCTGTCGGAGAAGGCTGCCACCGTGGAGGCGGCCCCGAAGGCCGCCGCGCCGATCAGCAGCAGCTTGCGCCGGCCGATGCGGTCGCCGAGCGTGCCCATCGTGATCAGGAAGCCGGCCACCAGGAAGCCGTAGATGTCGATGATCCACAGCAACTGCGAGGCCGACGGCTGCAGCGCGGTGCTGATCGCCGGCACCGCGAGGTTGAGCACGGTGAGGTCCATCGCGTAGACCAGGCAGGGCAACGCGATGACGGCCAGGCCGATCCATTCGCGGCGGCCGGCCTTGGGAGGGGTGGGCGTGTCGTTCGTCATGCTTTGCTCGTCGAAGGGAATGCAGTGTGCGACATCCACATGACGAACGAGCGCCCGTGCTTTCGACAACCCCGCGCGCCGGGGCGACGATTATTCGTAGAGGTGAGGGCCGGCGCTAGCGCTCGACGAGCAGCGCGAACAGCGCTTCGGGGTCGGTCGGCTTGGTGCAGTGGTGGTCGAAGCCGGCCGAGCGGGCCCGCTGCTGTTCTTCATGCTGACCCCAACCCGTCAGGGCGATCAACCGCACCGCGCGCCCCCAAGGCCGCGAGCGGATGGCGCTGGCCACTTGATAGCCGTTGAGTCCCGGCATGCCGATGTCGAGGATGGCGACGTCCGGCCGCGTCCGCTCGGCCACTTCCAGCGCCTCCTGCCCGTCGCGCGCCGTGTGCACGCGGTGGCCGGCCAGCTCGAGCAGCAGCGCCAGGCTGGAGGCGGCGTCGAGGTTGTCGTCGGCGATCAGCACCTCCCGGGTGTCGGCCGCGTTTGCCTCGGCAGGCGCAGGCTCGGCCGTGGCGGCTGCGGGTTCGGCGGCAAGGGCCGGCAGCCGCACCACGAACTCCGCGCCCTGGCCCAGCCCGGCGCTGTGCGCCTCGATCGTGCCGCCGTGCATCTCCACGAGGCCGCGGCTCAGCGAGAGGCCGATCCCCAGCCCGCCCTCCGAGCGTGCCCGCACCGGCGACACCTGCGAGAACATCTGGAAGACCTGCTCGCGCGACGCTTCCGACAGCCCGATGCCGTTGTCGCGCACGCGGATCACCGCGTGGCCGTCTTCACGCGCGGCGTGCAGCTCGATGCTGCCGCCCTCGTCGGTGTACTTGACGGCATTCGACAGCAGGTTGGAGAGCACCTGCGCCAGCCGTAGCGGGTCCGCATCGACCATCACCGCTGCGCCGTCGCCGGAGACGGCGAAGCGGTGCCGGCGTTCGTCGAGCAACGGGCGCACGGTCTCGACGGCCGCGTCGATGACCGAGCCGAGCGTGACGCGCTCGCGCCGCAGCGCCAGGCGCCCGCTCGAGATGCGGGCCACGTCGAGCAGGTCGTCGAGCAGCAGTGCCATGTGGCGCGACTGCCGCTCGATGACGTCGAGCGCCCAGGCGTTCTGCGCCGGGGCCAGTCGGTGCGTCTTGGCCAGCTGAGCGGCCTGGCGGATGGGCGCCAGCGGGTTGCGCAGTTCGTGTGCGAGCGTGGCCAGGAACTCGTCCTTGCGGCGGTCTGCTTCCTGCAGCGCGTGCACCGCGCGCACCTGCTCGGTCACGTCGTGCCCCTGCGCGAAGATGCCGCGCACCTTGCCGTCGCTTTCGACCACCGGCTGGTAGACGAGATCGACGAAGCGCTCGATGACCGGGCCCTGCGGCGCGCCTTGCAGCGTCAGTCGTACCGCACGGCCGACGAACGGTTCACCCCGGGTGTAGACGCGCTGCAGGATCTCCTCGAAGCCCTGGTTGCGCACGTCGGGCAGCGCCTCGAAAGCCGGCAGGCCCTGCAACGGCCGGTGGCCCACCAGCTCGTAGTAGGCCTTGTTGACCATCTCGAAGACGAACTGCGGCCCGCGCAGCAGCGCAATGAAGCCGGGCGCGTTGTCGAACCAGGTCTGCAGCGTCTGTGCGGTGTCTTGTGCGCTGCGCACCAGCGCGTCGCGCTCGCGCTCGACGATCACGCGCGGCGTTTCCTCGGTGCAGGCGCAGAACAGTCCGCCGACGCGGCCGTGCTCGTCATGGATGGGGCTGTACGACCAGGTGAAGTAGGTCTCTTCGGTGAAGCCGTTGCGCTCCATCACCAGCAGCTCGCGTTCGTTCCAGGTGGGGCGGCCGTGCAGCATCACCTCGTCGACCTGCGGGCCCAGCACGTTCCAGATGTCGTTCCAGAAGTCGCGCGCGGGCTGGCCGAAGGCCTGCGGGTGCCGCTTGCCGAGCACCGGGATGTAGGCGTCGTTGTAGATGTTGACCAGCGCGTTGCCCCACCACACGAACATCGGGAAGCGCGAATTGAGGCAGATGCTCACCGCGATGCGCAGGCTTTGCGGCCACCGCTCGACAGGCCCCAGCGGCGTGGCCGACCAGTCGGTCAGGCGGAACCGCCGGCCCATCTCGGTGTCGGGCAACGGAGGCAGGGGTGGCGGGGTACTGCTCATGTGGTCCAGGCTATCCGATGGGTGCATCATGTGCCGTTACAAACGGTCTGCGTCACGAGATTCAGGCATATTGCGTGCTCACCCCCCATCACACGACAAGCACGGAGATCGACCCATGGCCCTGCCCCACGCCCAGCCGCTCGACATCGTCAGCGTGCGCCCGCTCGGCGACGCGCTGCCAGGTGCCCGCAGCACCAGCCTGCTGAAGACCGACCGCCTGCAATTGCTGCACCTGGTGCTGCGCGCGCACGAAGACCAGCCCGAACATCACGTGGACGACGAATGCACGATCCACTGCCTCGAAGGCGATGTCGAGGTGGTCACGCCCGGCGGCACCATGCGGCTGGGCGCCGGCGAGCTGGTGGTGCTGCCCGCGCAGCAACGCCACTGGTTGCGCGCACGCGCCGATTCGGCGGTGCTGGTCACGCTGCTGCTGCACAAGGGCGACGCGGCGCATGGTGGCGGCGCGGGCGCGCGCACCCTGCAATAGCAGGCTTCAGCGCCGTCGGCTGCGCGACGGCGGCAGTTGCTCCAGCAGGAAGTCGATGAACACCCGCACGCGCCGGGCCATGTGCCGCTGCGCCGGGTACAGCAGCGAGAACGGGCGCGAGGCGCCGGCAAAGTCGGCCAGCACCTCCTTCAGCGTGCCCGCCTGCAGTTCGGGCTCGACGATGAAGCGGTAGGTCTGCACCAGGCCGGCGCCGTGGCGGGCCAGCGTGACCGGCGCGAGGATGTCGTCGGCGCAGCGCAGCATGCCCGGTGCGGGCACCTCGAGCTCCTGCCCGTCGCGGTGAAACACCCACGGCACCAGCTGCCCGGTGCTCGGCAAATGGAAGTGCAGGCACTCGTGCGCCTGCAATGCCTCCAGCGTGCGGGGCGTGCCGTGCTTGCGCAGGTATTTCGGGGCGGCCACCACCACCAGTGCAGCATCTTCGAGCTTGCGGGCCACCAGGCCGGAGTCGGGCGGGTTGCGCCCGCGCACGGCCACGTCGTAGCCCTCGGCGGTGAAATCGATGTTGCGGTTGCTGCAGTGCACTTCCAGTTGCACGCCGGGGTAGCGCTCACGAAAGCGCGGCAGCAGCGGCAGCACACGGTGGTGCCCGTAGGACGTGGGCAGGCTCACCCGCACCACGCCGCTCGGCGCCTGCTGTTCACCGTTCAGCTCGCGCTCGGCCTCGACCAACTGCCCCAGCGCCTGGCGGCATTGCCGGTGGTAGGCCATGCCGCCTTCCGTCAGGCGCACGCGGCGCGTGGTGCGCACGAACAGCTGCGCACCCAGGCGTGCTTCGAGCCGCGCCACGGTGCGGCTCACTGCGGCGGGCGTGAGGCCGGCGGCCGCTGCCGCAGCGGTGAAGCTCTGCAGTTCGGCCACCAGGCAGAACAGTTCGAGGCTGCCCAGGTTGACGTCGTCGAGTTGTCTCATTCAGGCATTTGATGGAACAGATGAAGTTCATCATGCCTCATTTATTGTTGTCGGCGTTCTCAATATCGTCGCGGCTCCACTGCTCAAGCAAGGACGCTGACCATGAAGCTCTACTACGCCCCCGGCGCGTGT
Source organism: uncultured Caldimonas sp. (assembly GCF_946480305.1). The sequence continues at coordinate 209,494 of NZ_CAMLJQ010000002.1, read as the reverse complement.
TCGCTCGCGCCCCACATCGTGCTGCGCGAAGCCGGCGCGGAGTTCACTCTCGTGAAGGTCGACACGGCGCGCCACGTCGTCGCTGGTGGCACCGACTACCACACCATCAACCCCAAGGGCCAGGTGCCTGTGCTCGAACTGCCCGACGGTTCCCGCTGGACCGAGGGCCCGGTGATCGCCCAGTTCATCGCCGACCGGCTCGGTGCCACCGCGCTGATGCCACCGGCCGGGTCGATCGAACGCTATCGCGTGCAGGAGTGGCAGAACTACATCACCTCCGAGTTGCACAAGTCGTTCACCCCGCTGTTCAACCCGGCGCTCGACGCGGCGGCCAAGGGCACGCTGGCGGCGGTGCTGCTGAAGAAGCTGCAGTGGGTCGACCAGCAGCTTGAAGGGCGGCAGTTCCTCACGGGTGAGGCCTTCACGGCCGCGGATGCCTATCTGTTCACCGTGTGCGGATGGGCCCGGCATGTGGCCGTGGACCTTTCGGCGCTGGCGCACCTGCAGGCGTTTCTCACGCGCGTGGCGCAGCGCCCGGCGGTGCGCGCCGCGATGAAGGCTGAAGGCCTGCCGGTGGCGGCGTGACACGCTCGAGAACAGAGGAGCCCACCATGCCCATCGTCACCATCCAGGTCACCCGCGAAGGGGTGTCCGCCACGCAGAAGGCCGAGTTGATCAAGGGCGCGACCGACCTGCTCGTGCGCGTGCTCGACAAGGACCCTGCCGCCACCTTCGTGCTCATCGAGGAGGTGGACACCGACAGCTGGGGCTTTGCCGGCGAGTCCGTCACCGCGCTGCGCCAGCGCGAGACAAGGCAACGGGAAGGAGCCGCCCGGTGAGCGCCGTCACGAGCGCCGGCACCGGCCCCGGGTTCGCGGCCGTGTCGGCTGTGCTCGCCGATTACTTCGAGGGCCTGTACCGAAGCGACACGACGCTGCTGCGGCGCGCGTTCCACCCGCGCGCCCTCTACGCGTGTGCCACCGATGGCACGCTGCTGCGGCTCGACATGGACGAGTATTTCCCCGTCGTCGACAAGCGGCCTTCGCCTGCGAGCCGAGGCGATCCCCGTGCCGACCGCATCGTGTCGATCGACTTCATCGGGCCCGTCACCGCGGTCGCGCGCGTCGAGTGCGCCATCCCGCCCAAGCGCTTCAGCGACGTGCTCACGCTCGTGTTCATCGATGGCCGGTGGCAGATCGTCTCGAAGGTGTTCCACTTCGAGCTGGAGTGACGCGCACGCTCGCGTCACGCAACACACCCGGCCGCGCATTGTCGACAGTGCGCGGCCCCGGGCCACCTGACACCTCTTACGGGTTGTGCGGTTGGCGGTGCGGCTCTACAACCGCGTCCTCGTCAACCACAAAACACAACACATGGGGTCCACACCGCACCGGCGCACAGCAGCCGATCGTCATCGCTCATACCTCCTGGCGATCTTGACAGTGCCGCTGCTTGCGCACGCCGCCTCTGCCCAGGCGCAGCAGCACACCGCGCGTGCCTTCCGCAACCCGCCGCTGCTGTCGCACGCCACCACGCTCGACAAGCGGGCACTGGCGAAACCGGCCGCGCTGCCAGCGCCCGACGGCGAGCGCCGGCTCGACCTCGGCATCACCTACACCAGCACCACGCTGTACAACCCCAGCACCGGCCGCAACGACCCGGTGCGCCTGCGCAGCTACGTGGGCCCGCAGGTCGACCCGAACGCGCCACTGGTGGCGCCCACCATCGAAACACGCCCTGGCGAAACCGTCCGCGTGACGCTGCACAACCGGCTGCCCGCGGACCCGAGCTGCACGAACGCACAGCAGCCGACCAACCAACCGCACTGCTTCAACGGCACCAACCTGCACTCGCACGGGCTGTGGGTCAGCCCGACCGGCAACAGCGACAACGTGCTGCTGTCGATCAACCCGGGCGTGAGCTTCGAGTACGAATACAACTTGCCGGCCGATCACCCGTCGGGCACCTTCTGGTACCACACGCACCGGCATGGCTCCACGGCCTTGCAGGTGGCCAGCGGCATGGGTGGCGCGCTGATCGTGCGGGGCAACCGCACACCGGGCCCGCGCACCCAGGGCGACATCGACACGCTGTTCAAGACGCGCAGCGGCCAGCCCTATCCGGAGCGCGTGCTGGTGATGCAACAGATCCCGTATGCCTGCGTCGGGGCCGACGGCAAGCTGAAGTACATCGACAACGACCCGGCCAAGGGCGTCGACTGGAGCTGCAAGCCCGGCGAGACCGGCGTGATCGAGTCTTACGAGCAGTTCGGCCCCGGCACGTGGGACGCCTCGGGCCGCTACACCAGCATCAACGGTCTGGTGCTGCCGGTGTTCCGTGGCTTGCGCAGCGGGCAGGTGGAGCGCTGGCGCGCCATCCATGCCGGCGTGCGCGACACCATCACGCTCGAGTTCCGCAAGATGAGCGCCGACGTCGGGCCGCTCGAATCGTTGAAGGTGCACCCCGCCGAGCGCACGCGCTTCGCCGAACAGGTGTGCGCTGGCGAGGCGGTGCCGTACCACGTGGTCGCGTCCGACGGCCTGACGATGGCGCAGGCGCAGAAGCGCACGGTGGCCACGTTGCAGCCGGCGTATCGCAATGATCTGCTGATGGTGTTCCCCGAGCCCGGGCGCTACTGCGTGGTCGACGGCGCGGCGCCGGCCGCGGGCAACGTCACGCAGGCCGCGAGCGGGCGGCAGGTGATCGGCTTCGTCGACGTGGGTGCCGGCCCGCGCGTGCCCGACGTGGGCGTCTTCCTGCGCGAGCAGCTCATTGCGTCAGCACAGGTGCACATGCCGGCCTCGGTGCGACAGCAGGTGGTGGCCGACCTGCGCGACGGACTCAAGCTCAGCAGGTTCACGCCGCACCCCGACGTTCAGGACAGCGAACTGCGCGGCGAGCAGCACCTCGTGTTTTTCATCGACACGAGCACGCCGGACGTGAAGTTCGAGGTGGGCAACACGCAGGCCGACCTGAAGCCCTACGACCCTGCACGTATCGACCGCCGGCTCAAGCTCGGCGACGCCGAGGCCTGGGTGCTGCAGTCGCACTTCGTCAGCCACCCGTTCCACATCCACGTCAATCCGTTCCAGATCGTCAAGATCCTCGACCCGAACGGCCGCGACGTGAGCGCACCGGGCGCCATCGACGATGCCGGTGGCACCGTCGACCCGCAGTACCCGGGCCTGAAGGGCGTGTGGAAGGACACGCTGTGGATCAAGAGCCTGATCCCGGGCGTGCCCTACCCGAAGGGTGTCTACACGATCCACGTGCGCACGCGCTACCAGCGCTACATCGGCGAGTTCGTCCTGCACTGCCACATCCTCGACCACGAGGACCAGGGAATGATGCAGAACGTCAGCATCGAGCTGCCCGACGGCGCGGGTGGCCTGGCGCACGGCCACCACTGATCCAGCAAGACAACCGGACACCGATCCACCACGAGGAGGAGGACCTCTCCATGCCATTCGTACACACGCTGCACCGCTCGGTGCGCGCCGCCCTGGCGCTCGCCACCGCATGCCTGGCCGTCACGGCCGTGCACGCCGGCCCGCCGGAAACACCCTACGTGCGCATCAGCGCCGAGCAGTACGCGAAAGACCCGCAGAAGGTCGCGGCGCTGCGCAAGGCCGTCGCCGCGATGCGCGCGGCCGACAGCGCGCCCAACACCACGGCCGACTACCGCGGCAGCTGGCAGTACTGGGCCGCAACGCACGGCTACTTCGGGCAGGGGCCCAACTCGTCCGGCACGGCAGCCGACTTCATTGCCCAGGCGCCCCAGATGTGCCAGGGACTGCCCAAGGCGCAATACGCGATCTGCCTGACCTACTACCCGCACGTGAAGGACCTGCCGCTGCCCAACGACGGATTCACCTCCGACGTGTGGGGCACCTGCCAGCACTCCGATCCGTCGGGCGGCCCGTCGAAGGCGAACCTGCAGTTCCTCACCTGGCACCGCATGTACCTGATCTTCTTCGAGCGGGTGATGCGCAAGCACTCGGGCGACCCCAACTTCACGCTGCCCTACTGGGACTACTACGCCGAGAAAGGCCCCAACGGAAAGGGCATCGCGTTGCCGACGCTGGTGCGCGGCACCTCCACCGGGCCGATGTACGACGCCTTCCGCACGCCGGGCCTGAACGACAACAAGAGCGCGATCAGCAATGCGAGCGGCAGTGCCGCGCAGGCATTCAAGTTCACCGACTTCCAGAACTTCTCGTTCCAGCTCGAGATGCAGCCGCACGGCGCGATGCATTGCGCCACCGGCTTCGGCTGCCAGGCGCCGGACATGGGCATCGTGCCGGTGGCCGGGCTCGACCCGGTGTTCTACATGCACCACGCGAACATCGACCGGCTGTGGCAGTGCTGGCTGGTGCGCAAGTCCGGCGGGCAGCCGATCACGCTCGAGTGGGCCAAGGCCAACCTCGGCATGGACGACGCCTGGTTCGAGCAGACCTTCACCTTCGCCGACGAGAACGGCAACAAGGCCACCATGGCCGTGAAAGACCTGTTCATGCCCGGCGTGGTCGACTACCAGTACGCGCAGCAGACCGACTGCGTGGCCGACAGCACCGTGATGCTCGCCGCCAACCAGAAGCTGCAGGCCGTGGCGCCGATGTCGAACGCCGCGCCGGTGCCGTTGAAGGGCAAGGCCGTGTCGGTGCCGCTGCGGCCGGCCGCCAACCTCGCCGCGGCCGCGCCCGAGGGCGTGCGCATCGAGGCCGGGCGCGTGCTGCTGCGCATCGAGGACGTGACCATCCAGGGCAGCCCCGGCGTCACCTACGACATCTACCTGCACGCGAAGAACCAGCCGTCGAAGGCCGTGTACGTCGCCACCTTCAACTACTTCGGCCTGCTCGGTCCGCAGCATGGCGCGCATGCCGGCCACGGTGCGCAAGCTGCGAAGACGATCAAGTCGTTGTTCTACGACGTGACCGCCGAGCTCGCTCAGCTGGGCGTGCCGGTCGAGAAGGCGGGCGACGTGTCGGTGCGCTTCGTGCCGAGCTCCGGGCTCACCGGCCCTGCATCGACCTCTGCCAATGCAGGCACGGTGACGGTGGGCTCCATCAAGCTGCACGTGGCGCGATGAGCTGCAGACCGATCGGCCGGCTGCGGCGCGCACTCGGCCGTGCCCGCTTGCTCGTCACCGGCGTGCCGGCAGCAGGCGCGCGAGCGCCTGCTCGAGATCCGCGCACAGGTCGCGCGGGTCTTCGAGCCCCACATGCAGGCGCACCAGCCTGCCTTCGTCGGGCAGGTCCGGCAGCGCGCGCAGCGCGTGCGGCACGGCGGGCATGGCAAGGCTTTCGTAGCCGCCCCAGCTGGTGCCGAGGCCGAAGAGCTGCAGCGCGTCGATGAAAGCATCGAAGGCGGCCTGCGGGCAGGGCTGCAGCTCGATGGCGAACGGCCCCGCCGCCCCCGAGAACTGCCGGCGCCACAGCGCGTGACCGGGGTCGGACGCCAGCGCGGGATACAGCACGAGCTTGACGGCCGGGTGGTGCTGCAACCACTCGGCCACCACCCGCGCTCCCGCCTGGTGAGCCTGCAACCTCAGTGCAAGCGTGCGCAGCCCACGCATCGTCAGCCAGCAGCTGTCGGCGCTGGCGTGCGTGCCGAAGCGGTCGCACCAGCGTCGCACGCAGCCCAAGGCGGCCTGGCTGCCGGTCAACAGGCCCAGCATCACGTCGGAATGCCCGTTGATGAACTTGGTCCCTGCATGCACCGCGATGTCGATGCCCAGGCCGTGTGCGTCGAAGAACACCGGCGTGCCCCAGCTGGCATCGCACGCCACCGGGATGCCGCGCGTGCGTGCGATCGTGCAAACGGCCTTCACATCGAGCATGCGCATGGTCAGTGATGTCGGCACCTCGATGTAGATCAGCGACGTCTCTGGCGTGATCGCTGCTTGCAGCGACGCCGCATCGTCGAAGAACTGCACCTGTGTGCCCCACGTCGGCAACTCCTGTTCGCACAGCGTGCGTGTGGGGCCGTAGACCCCTTCGTGGATCAGCACGTGGCGCCCGGCGCCGGCATGAGCCCCCAGCACGGCCGCCACGGCCGAGAGGCCACTGCCGGTGGCGATGCAACCCTCGGCACCGGACAGATCGGCGAACGCGCGCTGCAACTCGAAGTTCGTCACCGTGCCCGAGCGGCCGTAGCGGGGCACGTCGAACACTGCGCCTCGATACGAAGCGCGGTAGGCGTCCATGCTGTCGAACAGCAGCGTCGACGCACGCACCAGCGGCGGGTTCGCTGCATGCGGGGCGTCGCCCGTGCGGCGGGCGGCGTGTACGAGGCGGGTGCGTGTATCCATCGGGGTGATCGAGCGTGTGTGTGGAGAGCCTGACGATAGGCGCGCCGCCTTTGATCCGCTGTCGGGAACGGAGCAGAATCCGTCGAATCCGGATCACCGCCATGCCTCGCAACATCCGCGCCAATGCGCTCGACTCCACGCCTCGCGCGGTCATCGCGGTGGGCAACGATCACCCGCCCGGCGCCCGCTCGGTTCACACCCATCGGCGCTCGCAACTCCTGTGCACGATCACCGGTGTGGTGACGCTCTGGACGGAACAGGGCAGCTGGGTGGCGCCGCCGAAGCGGGCGGTCTGGATTCCGGCTGGCGTGCCGCATGCCATTCGCATGAGCGGACCCGCGTCGACGTGCAGCGTGTATGTGCAGGCCGCGGTGGCCAGCCGGCGCCGGCTGCCTGGCGCGTGCTGCGTCGTCGCGGTGTCATCGTTGTTGCAGGCGCTGGTGCGGGAGGCGGTGGACCTGCCGCTGCTCTACGACCCCGCGGGGCGTGATGGTCGCGTGATGTCGCTGATCCTCGACGAACTCGCTGCGCTGCAGCCCGCGGTGCCCCTGCACGCACCACTGCCCGCCGACGCGCGACTGGCGAAGGCGTGCGCGCAGATGCTCGCGCAGCCCACCGGGCGCATCGGGTTGGACGCCCTGGCCTCGCAGCTCGGCATGAGCCGCAGCACCTTCGTACGGCACTTTCGTGCGTCCACCGGCATGAGCTTCGGCACCTGGCAGCGCCAGGCCTTGTTGCTGGCGGCACTGGAAAGACTGGGCGCCGGGGAGCCCGTCACGCGCGTGGCATTGGACCTCGGCTACGACAGCCCGAGCGCTTTCACGGCGCAGTTCAAGCGCGCGCTCGGTGTGACGCCCAGCCGGTACTTCGGGTAGGGCCCCCGTGCGCAGACCCCGCCTCCCCCGAGAGGGTGGTAGCGAAGGCCGTCTGCCTTGCACAGAATGCGCGTTTCGCAAATCAAGGGCGGGCCATCCGTCCACAGGGAGGAAACCATGACGCAGTGCATCATCTCGGTGCTCATCCACCTTCTCATCGCGCTGAGCTACTACGCTCGCGACGACATCTCCGATGGTCTTCGCGGCCCTTTGGTGATTGGGCTCCTGGGCTTCATTGCGCTCAGCGTCATCGGGCTGGTCGGGTACTCGGCCACCAGGAAGAAGGCGTTCGCGGTGATGGCGATGATCGGCTACGGTGTGTTCGTGCCGATCGGCCTCATCGGCGTGTTCGGCGTGATGAAACTGATGAAGGCCAATATGCCTGCTGCCGCGGCCAACGGCACTGCGGGTACTGCCGCCGGTTGATCGTTGTCGTCAGCGCGGCGCCGCACCTTGCGCGCGCCGACACTCTGCTTCGAGCATTTCCCCTTCGGCTCGCTGCAGGCCGGCATACACCCCGCAGGGCCACGTGAGTTCCTGGAGGTACCAGTACGGCGGCTCGGGGGAACACACCTCGATCTGCGCCACGCGCCATTGGCCGTCGGCCTTCGCCAGCACCACCCAGAGCATCTTGTCGAGATCGGCGTCGCAGCCGCGGGCCTTGCTCCAGTCCAGCCTGCCGCCCGCGGGCGCGACCAGCTCGCCGACCAGCACGGCCCAGCCGCTGTCGACGTTGAGCCGGTCGACCTTGATGCGCACCGGCTGGTTTGCGATGGATTGGGCGACGGGCCGCGCCGCGTCGAGGATCGCCTTGCGCGGCGCGCCGGTCGGCCCGTTGGCGTTGACGGCCGTGGCGAGCAGCGCGCCCAGCAGGGCCGCGATGAAGCGATGACGCATGACCGTTGCTCCCTCAGGTTTGCGGTTCGGTGCGGCGAGCGGGGCACAGCGTTCGTCGCAAACCCCACAGCAGCAGCGCCGCCGCCACGGCGGGCAGCCACACCCACACGAACTCCGACTGCAGCACCTCCCAGCCTCTGCCGCCGAGGAAGCGGCGGATGCTGATCGGCGACACCTCGATCACGCGCAGCGCCGCGAAGACGCGCTCGTCCGACCACGGCCACCACAGTGCGACGCCCAGCCCGCCATCAGTGAGCATGTCGAGCAGCGGGTGCGAGGCCGTGCTCGCCCCGATGAACCCGGCCGCCACAAGCCGCCCGCTGCGCAGCCACGGTGCGCAGGCACAAGCGAGCGCCGCCATCAACAGCGCGAACGCCAGCGAATGGCTGGCCCCGCGATGACCCAGCTCGTGCGCGTAGGCAATGCCGAAGCGGAAGGCGATGACGTCGAGGTCGGGCAGCATCGAAGCGATGGCCCCGGCACACGCGAGCCGCGTGGAGATCGTGCGCCGGCCGAGCCCGACTGCAAGCGCAAGCGGCACGACGGCATGGGTGAGGATGGTGGGCATGAAATGGATGGATCAGGGAGAAGGTCAGATGGCGGTGCGGGTGTCCCCGTCATCCGGGCAGCATCAGCTCGTGTGCGGGGAGACGGTTCATCTCGCAGTAGGCGAGCACCGTTGCCTCTTTCATGACGCCCGGTGAAGCACAAGGCCGCCCTTGCGCAGCACCTCTGTCACCTCGCCAAACCCGGCGTCGGTCAGCGCCTGGCGTTGTTCGTCAATCTGCATGTACAGGTGCTCGTTGGTCATCCCGCCGTCGCCCGCGTAGTGGTCGCAGACGAGATAGATGCCGTCCGGCTCGAGCAACTGTTTCACCTGGCGGTGCAGGCCGACAGCGCGGCGCTTGTGCCTCAGTTCGTGCACTGCCTGGTGGGTGACGACGCATGGGAAGCGACCGAGTCCTTCGCCCCATTGCGGTTCACGGAAATCCCGCTCTACGAACGTCACACGCGTGGCGAGGTCGAGCAGGCGCTGACTTGCCAACTCGTGCATTGCGGGCGAAAAGTCGAGCGCCACGTAGTGGAGGGCCGGCCGCGCGATGAGCAAGTGCTGCGCGAGAAAACCCGGCCCGGAGCCGAGTTCCAGCACTCGGTGCACGTTCTTCCCGATGGCAGCAGCGAACGCCTCGAAGAATTCTGTGCGCCAAGGCCGCCTTTGCATAGCGGAGTCAGCCCATGCTTTCGCATCGGGCATCAGTCGAAGATCAATCGGGCTCGGGACGTCATCAGTCAAGTTCCTCTCCTGCGTGTACTTGTTTCCGGCCGCATGGCGTGGGGCGCATCGTGTACTGACCGGTGTGCGAGCCAGCCTCTACCGGCGCACAACCTGCAGTATGAGTCGGGCAATGGATGACAGGGCGCGAATCGTCGCACACTGCGCGCCCTGCCGTCCGCCCGCGCCGCTGCTCCGCCGCCCGGCCCCTCAGCCCTCGCCGCCCGCCTCGATCAACCGCGCGCCCGGCCCCTGTTCGCCCAGCTCGTCCCACGGATTGCGCAGCGGGCAGTCCTTCAACGACAGGCAGCCGCAGCCGATGCAGGTGTCGAGCTGGTCGCGCAGCCGCTCCATGCGGGCGATGCGTTCGTTCAGCTCGTGCTTCCACCGCGCCGAGATGCGGCGCCAATCGGCGGCGGTGGGCGTGCGGTGCTCCGGCAGGCTCTGCAGCGCCTCGCGGATCGTGGCCAGTGGGATGCCCAGCCGCTGCGCCACCTTGATCACCGACACGCGCCTCAGCACCTCGCGCGGGTAGCGGCGCTGGTTGCCGCTGGTGCGCAGGCTGCGGATCAGCCCTTTCTCTTCATAGAAGCGCAGCGCCGAAGGCGCGACGCCGCTGCGGGCGGCCACTTCGCCGACGGTGAGTTCGGCGTGCCATTGCATCGGGCAGGGTTTGTCCATGGGGGGCCTTGACTTCAAGTTAACTTGAGTTTCTACGATGCCGCCATTCCTTGTGAAGCATCAGGAGATGGCATGACTGGATCGACGCAACGGCTGCGCGTGGCCGTGATTCTGGGCAGCACCCGCCAGGGCCGGCTGTGCGAGCGGGTGGCCCGCTGGGCCGCTGCGGGTGTGGAGGCGGATGGCCGCTTCGTGCTCGACACCATCGACCCCGCGGTGCCGGAGCCCGCCGCCGCCGTGGGCGAGCGGCTGGGCGCGGCCGACGCCTACCTCGTGGTGGTGCCCGAATACAACCACGGCTACCCGGCGCCATTGAAGGCACTGATCGACAGCTACTACGACGAATGGCAGGCCAAGCCGGTGGCGTTCGTGAGCTACGGCGGCATCTCCGGCGGGCTGCGTGCGGTGGAGCAATTGCGGCAGGTATTCGCCGAACTGCACGCCACCACGATCCGCGACACCGTGAGCTTCGACAACGCATGGGACCGCTTCGACGAGGCGGGCAACCTGCGCGAGCCGCACAAGCCGGAGCGCGCGCTGCGCGTCATGCTGGAGCGGCTGCACTGGTGGGCGCAGGCGTTGCGGCAGGCCCGCGACGCGCGTGCCTATCAGCAGGTGGGCTGACGGCCGCAGGGGTTGTTACAAAAAAGGCGTGAAGTGCTTGTCGAATCGCGCAAGGCTGGCTCGTCGTGCAGGTAGGGAGCGACAAGGCTCCTCCTTTCACCCCCAACCTGAACCCAGGAGACCGACATGCGAGTGATGGTGCTGATCAAGGCCGACAAGGACACCGAAGCCGGCGTGATGCCGAGTGAGCAATTGCTTGCCGAAATGGGCAAATTCAACGAGGAGCTGGTGAACGCCGGCGTGATGCAAAGCGGCGAAGGCCTGCACCCCAGCTCCAAAGGCGTGCGCGTGCAGTTCTCCGGTCGCGAGCGCTCGGTCGTCGACGGCCCCTTTGCCGAGACCAAGGAGCTGGTCGCCGGCTTCTGGATCTGGAAGGTCGGCTCGATGGCCGAGGCGATCGAATGGGCCAAGCGCTGCCCCAACCCCACCGGCGAGCAATGCCAGATCGAACTGCGCCCGGTGTTCGAGGCAGAAGACTTCGGCGCCGAGTTCACGCCCGAGCTGCGTGCCCAGGAGGACCGTCTGCGCGCTCAGATCGAGCAGCAGCAAGCGGCCGCCAAGGTGCAGCCGGTGCCGCCTGCCAAGGGCGCCACGCCGTATCTCATCGTGAAGGGTGCGCCCGATGCGATCGCCTTCTACCAGCGCGTGTTCGGTGCCGAGCTGAAGCTGCGGCTCGATGCGCCGGACGGCAGCGTGATGCACGCCGAGATGCAGGTCGGCCCGGCGCTGTTCATGCTGAGCGAGGAGCAGCCGCAGTGGGGCTCGCTGGGCCCGCTGTCGGTGGGCGGCTCGTCCAGCTCGGCGATCCTGTACGTGCCCAACGTGGACGAAGTGGTCGAGCGCGCGGTGGCCGCCGGTGCCACCGTGACGATGCCGGTGGCCGACCAGTTCTGGGGCGACCGCAGCGGCCACATCACCGACCCCTTCGGCCACAAGTGGTTCATTTCCACCCACCTCGAGGACCCGTCGCCCGACGAGCTGAAGCGCCGCATGGCCGCGATGTTCGAGCAGGGGATGACGTCGGCCTGCGAGTAAGTTGACGAGAGGTTGCCGCATGCAGCCAGCGCGCACCGTGCAAGTGAGTATCGAGCGGCCCTGGAGCGAGGTCTGTGCCTTCCTCGCCCAGCCGGCCCGTTATGCCGAGTGGGCACCGTGGCTCGGCCCCACGCTGAAGCGGCGTGGCGGTGAATGGACGGTGCAGCGCCCCGGCGGCGCGCGCGCCAAGGTGCGCTTCACGCCGAGCAACGGCCACGGCGTGGCCGATCACTGCGTGCTGGTGTCGCAGGAGCAGGCCAGCTTCGTCGCACTGCGCGCCGTGCCGCATGGCGAGGGCTGCGTGGTGCTGGCGACCTTCTTCCGCGAGCCCGGCTGGAGCGACTGGCAGTGGCTGGAGCACGTGCAGGAGGCGCAGCACGGCCTGATGCGCCTGCAGGCACTGCTCGAAGGGACAGGGCGGCGGCAGACTTCGGCCGAGCCGGACTTCGCCACTGCCTGAGGCCCGGCGGGCCGCGGCTGTATCAGCGGCGCGATTGACACAGTGGCGGTGTTGTTGCACACCGGCTGTCCCTGGGCGCGGGCGGGCGCCGCGCCTATCGTGGAGACGCATCGCAAGGAGTCTCCATGACCACCCATTCCGCCCCCTGGACCCACCCGAGCGCACCGCACCGCCCCGCCGCGGCCGGGCGATGGATCGGCGCGCTGGCCCACCACCTGGCCGCGCTGTGGCAGCGGCTCACCGAAGACGAAGACGCCCGCTTCCTGCGCGACGCGCGCGACCTCGAAGACCTCGAACACCGGCTGCGCCTGCTGGAGCAGGGCCGGCGCCAGAGCATGCGCACAGCGCCGCGTGGGCATACGGCCGAGTGGCTCTAAGATCCGCACGTTCTTGAGGACTCGCCTTGTTCAGCCTCGACCGCGCTTCTCCGGTGCCGCTCGCCACGCAGATCGAGCAACAGTTGATCCAGCTGCTGCAGCGCGGCCGGCTTGCGCCGGGCGTGCGGCTGCCGTCCATCCGCCACCTGGCGCAGCAGCTCGGCGTCAGCCCCAACACCGTGGTGAATGCTTACGACCGGCTGGTGGCCGACGGGCATGTGGAGGCGCGCAGCACGGCCGGGTACTTCGCTGCGGCATCGGGCAGCACGCAGCCCGACGTCGCCAGCCTGATCGAGGCCGGCGTGGAGCAGGACGCGATCTGGCTGGTGCAGCAGGCCAACGACCTGCCGCCCGGCATGCTGCAGGCAAGCAGCGGCGCGCTGCCCCCCGCCTGGCTGCAGGAAGCCGCCCCCGCCAGCGTGTTGCAACGCGCCTTCGCCAGCCTGCCCGGCGGCATGGCCACCCGCTGCCCGCCGCAGGGTTGGGTGCCGTTGCGCGAGCGGCTGGCACTGATGCTGCGCGGCCACGGCATCGCGGTGGACACCAGCCGCGTGATGACCACCACCGGCGCCACCCAGGCCATCGACCTGATCTGCCGCGCCTACCTCAACCCCGGCGATGCCGTGGTGGTGGAAGACCCGGTCTACCACCTGCTCATCGCCCGCCTCAACGACAGCGGCGTGCGCATCGTGCGGGTGCCGCGCCTGCCCGAAGGCATGGACCTGGCGCGCCTGGAGCAGGCGCTCGTCGAGCACCGGCCGCGGCTGATGTTCGTGCAGGGCTCGGTGCACAACCCGACCGGCTGGACGTCGACGCCCGGCAACCTGCACCGCGTGCTGTCGCTGGCCGAGAAGCATGGCGTGCTGATCGCCGAGGACGACGTCTACGGCCACCTGCTGCCGGGCCAGCGGACCAGCATGGCGCAGCTGTCCGGCCTCGACCGGGTGATCTACTTCTCGAGTTTCTGCAAGGTCTTGAGCCCGGCGCTGCGGGTGGGCTACATCGTGGCCGACCCGGCCCTGCTCAAGCCGCTGCTGCGCCAGAAGATCATGAGCGTGATGACCAGCTCCTCGCTCGTCGAGGCCGTGACGACCGAGCTGCTCGCGGCCGGCCGCGTGCGCAAGCACGTCGAGCGGCTGCAGGCGCGCCTGGCCGGTGCCCGCAGTGCCTGCCTGCAGGTGCTGCAGGACGTGGGCGTGCGCTTCGAGCAACCCGCGCAGGCCGGCATGTTCCTGTGGGGCCGGCTGCCCGAAGGCGTGGCCGTGGAGCCGCTGGTGAAGGACGCATGGCAGCAGGGCATCCTGCTCGCGGGCAGCGCCACCTTCGGCAGCGAGGCCACCAGCGCGGGGTGTCTGCGCTTCAACGTCGTCTATGCACAGAACGTGCAACTGAGCCGCTATCTCAAGGAGCGCTTTGCGCTGCTCGAGCACACGCGCAATTCACTGGCGCGGATCGCGCAGGGGTGAGATGAAGCGGGTGTGAGGCCTCTACCTCGTACCGCGCCGCGTAGCGCAGCCATGCGCTGCAGCTGCTACGCCCGGCGCAGGGCGGCCAGCCATCGCACTCCGCCAATCGCACCGGTGCCTGTGCGAAAGTTCGCGCTCCCTGCCTCGATGCCGACTTGATACGCACTTACGCCGATGTGAGGGCACCGCAGCGGTGCGACGATCGGCCGAGACTGTTTTTGGATCTCGAACGTGACGCAGGACCCGCCCGCGCGACAGGAGAAGCTGCAGCGGCACCGACTGCGCATGACGCTCCTGTCCGTCGCCAACACCTCTTTGCAGGCCATGATCATCGCCCTCTTCGCCTGGAACGGCGAAGTGTCGTGGTGGACGCCTGCGTTGTTCCTGCTGGTCGGTGCCGGCTCCAGCGCAGCCTTTGCGGTGGTGATCTGGCGCCGCTGGAATCTGAGGCTCAAGGATCCGGGCATGCTGCTCGTGCAGATCGGTGCGAGCGTCGTGATCCAGCTGGCGTTTCTGGTGGCAGAGCCGAAGTTGTGGGTGGTGTTTCTCGTGGCGGTGCTCGTCACCTACAACTTCGCGATGATGAGTTTCAACGCCCGCCAGTTCACCCTGGCCTGGTTGCTGGTGGGCGGTACCAGCGCCGCAGCGCTCATCGCTTCGCGAGGGCGGCTCGATCACATCGGCACCTCCGACGCCTCGGTGGCCATCCTGTGGCTGTTCTTCTTCCTGTGCATCCGGCAACTCACCGCGATCGGCAGTCAGTTCAGCGCGTTGCGCAACCAGCTCTCCGAGAAGAACAAGCAACTGTCGGCATCGCTCGAACGCATCAACGAGCTCGCCAGCCATGACGAACTGACGGGCGCGTACAACCGGCGCTCGTTCATGAGCATGCTGTTGCAGGAACTCGAGCGCTCGGCGCGCACCCGCCAGCCGTTCTGCGTGGCGCTGCTCGACATCGACCGGTTCAAGACCGTCAACGATCGCTTCGGGCACATGGTGGGTGACACCGTGCTGAAGCAGTTCGCCGAAGTGGTGGGCGCGAACGTACGCATCACCGATCGCTTTGCCCGTTATGGCGGCGAGGAATTCACGCTGCTGCTCACGCCGATCGCCAGCCCGCTCGATGCCAACCCCGCAATGGAGCGGGTGCGGGCAGCGGTGGAGGCACACGGTTGGGAAGCGATTGCCCCAGGACTGCGGGTCACCGTGTCGAGCGGCGTTGCAGCCTACGAGCCGGGAGAAAGCGCCGAGGCGCTGCTCGATCGAGCCGATCGCGCGCTCTATCAGGCCAAGCACGAGGGGCGCAACCGCACGGTGATCGCCGCGGGGCAGGCGCGGGCCGACGCATCGCCCGATCTGCCGCCCGATGAGCTGCGCCCGGCCTGAACACCCGAGCGAAGGGCGCCAGCGGCACCCGCATGCCCGCCTTTGCGCTGCCGGAGCACACGCGCAGTTCGCTGGCGCGATGGCGCAGGGGTGAGGTGAGGTTTCAGGCGGCGCCGTACAGCACGGTCATCTGCTGCAACTGCTCCACCATGCGCCGCCGCAGCGCCGCCGGCCGCAGCACCACCGCCTCGCTGCCCAGGCGCAGCAACTGCCCGGCCGCATGCTCCACCGACTCGATCGGCACGGTCACGCGCACCCAGCCCTCGGCATCGGGCGCGCTCGCCGAGCGTTGCGCGGCTTGGGCCACCGCCGCGGGGAAGTCACGCAACCACTTGAGCCCCCGCGCGGAGACGCGCAACTGCGCTTCGCCCTGGTACAGCTCGGCCTCGAAGCGCTCGACCGATGCCTTCCAGTACGCGGCCAAGTCGAAACCGCGCGGCGGCTCGAAGGTGTGCTCCGTCACCGAGAGTGCGTGCACGTTGTCGAGCCGGTAGGTGCGCACCTTGGTGCCGGCACGTGCCACCAGGTACCACGCGCCGGCCTTCAGCACCAGGCCGAGCGGGTCGACCTGCCGGTCGGCCACGCCGCTCCAGCTGTCGTAGCGCATCGACACGCGGCGCGATTCCCACACCGCGCGCGCCACGGCGGGCAGGCGCTCGGCCGGTGCCGCGGCCCGGTACCAATCGACCGGATCGAGATGAAAGCGCGCGCTGACCCGCCGCGCATCGGCCTCCCAGCCGGCGGGTAGCGCGGCCAGCAGCTTCAGCTGCGCCGAGGCCATCGCCTCGCCCAGCCCCAGCTCGCGGGCCGGCCCGGGCAGCCCGGCCAGGAACACCGCCTGTGCCTCGTCGGGCGTGAGCCCGGTGAGCTGCGTGCGCCAGCCTTCGCGCAGCTGGAAGCCGCCGCTGCGCCCTGTTTCGGCCCACACCGGCACGCCGGCCGCGCTGAGCTGGTCGATGTCGCGGTAGATCGTGCGCACCGAAACCTCCAGCTCGGCGGCCAGCGCGTGCGCGCTGATGCGGCCGCGCGCCTGCAACAGCATCAGGATCGAAAGCAGCCGGCTCGCTTGCATCGCCGCAGTGTTGCAGAAAAGGCTGACATGCGGTGTCAGCGTTGGGCGAGCAACATGACGCTCGTCCTACCACCCTCAGGAGCCACCCATGCCCCCCACGGCATCCACCGTCTACGAACTGCGGCAATACACCCTGCACCCCGGCCAGCGCGAGGTGCTGATCGAACTGTTCGAGCGAGAGCTGGTCGACACGCAGCGCGAGGTCGGCATCGAGGTGATCGGCCCGTTCCGCGACCTTGACCGGCCAGACCGCTTCGTCTGGCTGAGAGGCTTTGCCGACGTGGCCAGCCGCGGCCCCGCGCTCGAAGCCTTTTACGGTGGCCCCGCGTGGCAACGGCACCGCGATGCCGCCAACGCGACGATGACCGACTGGCACGATGCCTTGCTGCTGCGGCCCGCACCCGGACGCACCGGCTTCGAGTGGGATGAACAGCCACCCGCGCAACTGCAGGCCAGCTTGTTTCCACTGCACGCGCTGCCCGATGCGGCGTTGGCACATGCGGCCGAACAGGCGCTGTCGCAACAACTGCAGGCACTCGGTGCGCGCGAGCACGCGCAGTTCGTCACCGATGCCAGCCCCAACGGCTACCCGCGCCTGCCGCTGCGTGAAGGCGAGCCGATGTGGGTGTGCTTCCACACGCCCGCCGCGTTGCGATGGCCGGAGGCACTGCAAGCCCACCTCGCCGCAGCGCCGCAGCAATTGAACCTGGCACCGACCGCGCAGGCCGCCCTGCGCATGGCCCTCACTGGAGCATCAGCATGAGCATCACTCTCCACACCGGCCGCCCGCATGACTTCGACTTCCTCGTGGGGCACTGGCACGTCACCAACCGCAAGCTGAAGCAGCGCCACGCCGGCTGCACCGAATGGCGCGAGTTCGAAGCCACGCACCGCGCGTGGTCGCACCTGGGCGGGCTGGTCAGTGTGGACGAGATGGTGTGCCCGAGCGAAGGCTTTTCCGGCTGCTCGGTGCGCACGCTGGATCTGGCCACGCGGCAGTGGGCCATCTACTGGATCGACAGCCGCACCGGCACGCTGTTTCCGCCGGTGCACGGCGGCTGGCAGGGCGAGCGCGGCGAGTTCTATGGCGACGACGAGGACGAAGGCCGCGCCGTGAAGGTGCGCTTCACATGGCTGCGCCTGGGCGACGACGAAGCGCGCTGGGAGCAGGCGTTCTCGCTCGACGGCGGCGTGCAGTGGGAGACGAACTGGGTGATGGCGTTCCGGCGGGCCGGCGCGTAGCTCGGCGGTGCGTCAGCGCGCCCAGGTGTTGTGCTCGGTGTGCAGGTAGATGTAGACGTTCTCGCTCTTGTCACGCGCAACGCCCACCGTCGAACGCCCCACGTCGTTCACGCCTTCCGGCACACCCATCGCGGCGAGCCATCGCTCATGCACGCGCCAGCGCTCGTCGATGCTGGCGTAGAACGCATCGTCCGTCAGTTGTTGCAGGTGCTTCGGCTCGATCGTGATGAACAGGCTGACGAGCCGATCACGCTCGAAGCGCAACGCCAGCGAATACCGCGTGCCGCCCTCGTCGGCCGTTGCGTTCGCGAAGGTGCATGGCACACGCTGCTCATGGACCAGCGCCTCCTGCGTGCGCACCTCGAAGTGCGCAGGCACATCACCCAAGGTGCTGGCCGACGAAAAGGTGCACCCGAGAAACACGATGCGCCCGCTTTCGGCATCGAGTTCGATTGCGGGCGCGTGCGCTGCCATGGTTCTGTGCGGCAGGGGCGCCGCGTTCAGCGGTAGAACGCCTCGACCTTACCGTTCAGCTTGATCATCAGCGGGTTGCCCTTGCGGTCCAGCGTCTTGCCGGCCGGCACGCGCACCCAGCCCTCGCTGATGCAGTACTCCTCCACGTCGAAGCGCTCCTTGCCGTTGAAGCGGATGCCGATGTCATGCTGAAACACGGCGGCCACATGGTGCGGGCTCTTCGGGTCGATGGACAGGCGGTCGGGCAGCGCGGGGCGGTCGGCGGTGTCGGTCATGGTGAAGCGATTCAACGGTGGCGATGAAAGGCGGCATTGTCGCTCTGCGGGGCGCGCTGCTTCTTCACCGAGATGCGCAGCCCGCTATCGGCGGTGCGCCCGAGCAGGCTCCCAGGCCGATGGTGCAGGCCGGCAGTGCCGCAACCCACCTGGTCAGCTTGGCTCTTGCGGCCTCCGGAGCAACAGCGGTCGAGCCTTACGAAGCGTAGCTTAGGGAGACCCTGTAAGCATTGTCAGCCGCGGGCAGGGGATTCGCTGCCCAGGCACCAGGTTCTATATTCATCACAGTTGCTGCACCGCTTTCCGCTTCGTGAAGTTCTAAAACGTGTCGCCCGGGAGGCATCCGCTGTTTCTCCTTCCAGGGGCTCGAACCGCCCTGCAACAACGTAAGCGCCACCGCCTGGACGAGGTGCGAAAGCGGAATTTGTTCCTGCTACGCACCTCTCCACTCCAAGGAGCATATTTTGACCACGATTCACAAGGCCAGCCGGCAAGAGATCGCTCAGTTCCTCGGCGACTACTTTAAATCTGACTCGACGAGTGGAATCGATACAAGCGACCCGATCTTGTGGTGGAAAGACATGAACGACTACGCCACATGCGCCAAGATCTTGAGCGATCTGGAAATCTGCAAGTGCCTTGCCAAGCGATTGAGCGGGCTTTTGGAGCAGGAATATCAGACGGCATTACACGAGGTGAACGGAGTCAAGTACGAGAGCGAAGTGGCGGGAGCCTTCTCCCGAGCCCTGTCAACGGTGGGGCAGGGATTCGGGTTTAGCCAGCACGTCGTCATTCTGGCCAGCCAACTCAAGACGGATGCGTTTAGGCTCGTTGTGGAACGAAAGTACCTATACCGCGACCTTGTTACGAGAT
This sequence comes from uncultured Caldimonas sp., assembly GCF_946480305.1. The sequence goes on along the minus strand of NZ_CAMLJQ010000002.1, from coordinate 190,174 downwards.
CGCACGGAGAGTATGCACATCCAATACAGTGGCTTATCTTATGTGCAGCGCAAGAGTGTGTGCAATCGCTGTTTCACAGCAATGTCAGTGATCTGTGCCAACGTTCCTTGAGTTATATAAGCCGCGAACCGTTCGTGCAGTCTCTCGGCTACCCCACAGAGCCTGTCCACATCTGGAAGTTTCTCGTTGATTGTTTTCCCGCCAATCAGCAAATTCAAGAAGATTACAGTAAGAATGTGGTTGCAAATACATATCGGTGTCCGCAATTTATCACGGTATCCGGCGGGCTGCCTGCCGACAGTTGGCTACAGTCATTCGTAGCGAACCGTGCAAAGAAAAGCTCGGGGCCATACATGAACCGGCCAACGTGGATCAATCGAACTGACACCGCCATGCAGTCCGTTCACATCAGCTTTTCTTCTTCCACTGGGAAAACATATACGCCTCGACGTTACGCACAGATAAACGACGACAAATCTAACCCGGTGCCCGGTGTTTGGAAGGTGGCAAACACATTCGGAAATATAAAGCTCAAGAGCGGCGGAAAAAGTAGCGTCGCATAGCACTCGAAGAAATGCGCTCGCACAGTCCGCAGGCGCCTACACTGAGCGCCGCCCTCATGACGCCCTGGGAGGCGTGCCTCCACGGCAATTCCTGCCCAGGATCACAACCGCCGCAGATTCCAGTTCTGGAATGTCTACTTGACGGGGGAGCTTACGGAAGAGTACGGTCACCGTCTCCAGAGACACATCCACTGGTAGCCGTTCTCCTTCGGCTTGTTGTCGCGTGCCTAGGTTCCGTTGCGCTGCTCGTACTCGCTGCCCTGTCAGCGATGCCTCATGGGGCGGGTCCCGAACCCTCTTCTCGCTTTGGAGCTGGGGTTATGACGCTCTGCTGATTTGGTCGTTTCTACCGTTGGGACGGCTCGGTTCCCGAGAGAAGTGAGCTGCGCAGCAACTGTCAAGCGTGGGCCCGTGACATGAAAATCTTCAAGGCAAGGAAAGACCTCAGTGGGGGCTTCGAACCTGAGATGTTGATCGAGGCAGTGAGGGAGCAAGCCCCGGAGTTTGCTTGGCTGCCGGAGGCATTGCGCCAGTGTGGCCGGGGGGAATGGGAGAGCCCGGCCTACGTTGGCTATGTTTCGCCTCGCAATCCGAACCAGCACGGTTCCGACTGGCAGTTCGACACCAATGTTCTGCTCTGGCATCCGACATTGGGACTGGTCGTGCTGGACATACTCAAGGGCGACCGCTTGGGGGGAATTGAGTTTGTCGACAGGATCGAGGCATAGTGCGTTGAGCCAGTCCACCGAACTGAAGCAACTCCAACTCCCAACAGGTGGTTGACCTCCCCCGATACCGCCGCATGCCGATCAACGTCACGTTTTGAGTCAAGGGAGCAAAATGCTTCGCAGACTGCTGCGCCGAGAATCGGCTCGCCTGTTTCTCGGCACACTCGCGGTCGCACCGCGAGGCGACTTTGTGCGCCATCTGGAGGAGCTGCCGCTCTTGAAGCCCGCTCCTCTCAAACGTGCGCTTCACGCCAAACTGGCTGAACTCATTTGTGTACCGCCGGTGAGCACGGCAGCTGCCTTGCGCCCATCGGATCTTGCATTCGACGTTGTCGTTTAGGGGTATCAGTTTGGCGGCTCAATGGACGTTGCCCTTGGTTCGCACGGGTCCCCATGTTCTGGCGGCCGAAGGTGCGGGTCGCCGCACGGCTCTTCTACGCTCAGTCGAACAAGACCAAAGCGGTCTTCACGGTCACCGAGCGGATGCCGTGGTCGGCCTACATGAGCAGGGTTCTGTTGTGGAAGGTCATGCTCGGATTGGCGCGGCCGTCCACCCGGTCCGACCTTGAACGCTTGCTCGAGGGTGCGAGCCAGAAGCTTCTGGACAAGGTTTACGGTGCAGCGTGAGCATGACCTCACCGCCCAGCGGCCGTCATGTTGCCAGCGCGGCCCTCAACTGCAACGACGAGCGCCATGAACGACGCGATCTCCAACCGTGCGGCCTGCTCTGTTCCATGTAGCCTTACTCCATGTCGGCACCTACGTCTATTGCGTTGCCCCTCATCCAATACGAGGAGACATTCATGACAGAACACCCCATCGACATTTGGCATCGGCTCGTCAACGAGCGAAATCCTCGCGGGCTCGATGCGCTGCTGGATGCAGACGCTGTATTCCTCTCTCCGGTCGTGCATACACCGCAACGCGGGAAGAAACTGACGGCGATGTACTTGGGGGCGGCCTTCCAGGTGTTCTTCAACCCGACGTTTCGCTACGTCCGCGAGATCACCGGCACCAACGACGCGATGCTGGAGTTCGAGACGGAGATCGACGGTGTTCTTGTCAACGGCGTGGACATCATCAAGTGGAATGAAGCAGGGCGCATCGTTGAGTTCAAGGTCATGCTGCGTCCGCTGAAGGCGATCAACCTCGTTCATCAGCGCATGGGGGCCATGCTGCAGGCGGGCGAGTAGCAGAGCCGAGAGCCGGCAGCCCGCATCGCAAAAATATGAGCACTACGCACCAAAACGCGAATGCCTGCCCTGCTTGTGGCTGAGGCGAGTTGGTCGATGGACGAGTCGTCGCAGATGGCTCGGAAGATGGAAGCGCGGAGAAGTTCTTTCCACGCGGCATCAAGCTCTTGACGTTGCGACGTTCGGTGCGGTTGATCGGTCGCCAGTGCTTCAAGGCCTGCACCCGGTGTGGGCACGTTTGGAACACTCTCGACGCAGCCGAGCTGCGCGCACTCATCGAGTCCAAGGGTAGCGATGAGCTTCGCGAGAAACTCGCTGCCCGCGCTCCCAGGTCGACCTAGGGCCGTCACCCAGGTGACTTGCAACGACGGGACCCCGAGCCTCTGAAGCACGTCGTCGCGTTTGTCTTCAATTGGAGTCAGCTGCACACAGTTTCGGCGCGGCTGACCCGCAACTACGCCCCCTCCATCCCAAACCCCGCGTGCCAGCGCAGCACGGTGATGCGGGGCGGCTCGCTCAACAGCGTCTCGAACCGCCGCAGCAGATGCTGAACGGCCTCGCTGCGCATGTGCGCATCGCAGGCCGCTGCATCGCGATAGCGCTCGTAGACGCTCAGGCGCTCGGGGTGCTCCTGCTCCTGGTGCACCGCGTATGACAACGCGCCCGGCTCTTGGCGCGTGGCGCTCGCCACCTCGCTCAAGCAGCGCAGCACGTCGTCGGCGCGGCCGGGGTGGGCGGTGAGTTGCACATAGATGATCATGGTCGCTCCTGCGGTGGTGAAGGCCGCAGAGCTTGCCGCGGAGCGAGCGGCGGGGCTTGTACAAAAGCGCAATGCCGCGTGCCGTTCACCCGGGCCACGACGGGTGATAGAAGTGCAGACGACCCTCGGCCTGCAGGCGCAGCGCGCCGGGCGTCAGGCCGATGAAGCAGCGGAAGTCGCGGATCTGTTGTGCCTGGTCGAAGTAGGCCTCGTCGAGCAGTCCTGTCAACGGTTCACTGCGCGGCGCCAGCAGCAATGCCTTCACCGTGCGACGCAGGCGCGCCAGCCGCCGAAAGCGCGCGGGCGGCATGCCGGTGGCCGCGCGAAAGCGGTTCTCAAATTGGCGCAATGACCAACCCGACTGTTGCGCCAACTCGGCGATGCCGGCGTTGTGGCGTTCGAGCTCAGCCGCTGCCGCACGGATGCACGCGCTTCCTGCCCGTTCGGGCGCCAACCGGGTCAGCAGCATGCGGTCGAGCAGGTCGGCCCGGGCGCTGAAACCGGAGGCACCGGCAAGCGCCGGGCCGATGGCACGCGCCAGCGGCCACACCTCGGCGGCATCGACGATGCGGTCGCTCAAACCATCGACCGGTTGCCCCAGCAAGGCTTCGGCCGCGCCGGCGCGCACGCGGATCGAGATGAAGCGGACCGGCCCGGTGGCAGCGAGGCTCAGGGGGGCGCGTTGCACGGTGAGCAGTTGGGAGGCGGGGCCGGCCCATTCCACCGACCCCGCCTCGCAGAATGCGCGGCCCTGGTGGAACATCAGCTCCATGCCGCCGGGGCCGGGCAGCAGTGGCATCAGCGGCGCAGCGTGCCCGCAGGGCGCTTCCCAACCCCAATAGCGGTCGATCAACGGCCGCAACGCGGGGTGCGGTCGCCGGCTCCAGGTTCGGAAGAACGTGTGCTCCATGCGGCGCGATTGAACCACGCACGCACCATGAGCTGCTGCCCCATTCGCCTCGCATGTGACGTGCCACTCCCCGCAACGCGCGCTGTCACGCGGCAGTGTTCATCGGGTCGACCGGGGCGGGTGCCTCTGCCCTACGCAATGTCCTCATGCAGGCACAGGTAGTTGCCCTCAGTGTCCTTGAACCAGGCCGCCTTCTCGGCGCCCAGCACGCAGATGTGGTTCACCGTCTTCAGCCCCGGGAAGTCGTAGTCCTCGAATACGACACCCGCTCGCTTCAGCTGCTCGATGCTGGCCGCGATGTCGGCCACCCGAAAACTGATCGCGGTGTGGTCGGCTTTGGTTCCTTCCGGCTTGGGAAACAGCGCCAGCGTGCTGCCGCCGACCTTGTAGACAAACTTGCCGTCTGGCTTCAGGCCGCCGGGTTTCAAACCCAGGCAGCTTTCGTAGAAGGCACGCGCACGGGCCATGTCCTTGACCGGAAGCATGGTCGTCACAGTGGAGTCGGACAACATGGGCAGTCCTTTCGCGCAGTTCGTCCAGGCCGCAGCGCCCGCGAGCGCTCTTTCGGCCCGGCCCGAAACACAGCATAGGTCGGGCGGCTCCGCATTGCCAGGTCGCACGGCACCCCTGCCGGTCCGGCGCTGAAACCGCCGTCGAGCGCTCGGGGCGCGCCGCTCACTCGCCGGCACGCAACGCATACGCGATCACATGGTCGCCCGCCTTGGTCCCCAGCGAGCCATGCCCGCCGGCCACCACCAGCAGGTACTGCCGACCGTCCTTGCCAAGGTACGTCATCGGCGTGGCCTGCCCGCCGGCGGGCAGGCGGCTGCGCCACAGCTCGTCGCCGGTGGCCACGTCGTAGCCGCGCACGTAGTAGTCCAGCGTGCCGGTCAGGAAGGCGACGCCGCCGGCGGTCATCATCGGGCCGCCCAGGCTGGGCACGCCCATCTTGAAGGGCAGCGGCACCGGTGCGCTGTCGCGCACGGTGCCGTTGCGGTGCTGCCAGACCACCTTGCCGGTGCGCAGGTCGGCCAGCGCGACGTAGCCCCACGGCGGCTGATGGCACGGCAGGCCGAGTGCGGACGTGAAAGCCGCCAGCTTCACGGCGAACGGCGCGCCGAAGTTCTCGTTGAGCGCGGGCAGGCTGTCGTCGGGCCGCTGGCCGCCTTGCACGTAGAGCGAGGTGTCGTCGGCGCGCGGCACGAGCTGCGAGGTGAAGGCCAGGAAGGCCGGTGTCGTGAAGGCCACCTGCCGTTGGGGGTCGACCGCGATGCCGCCCCAGTTGAAGACGCCGAAGTTGCCGGGGTAGATCAGCGAGCCGCGGGTCGAGGGCGGCGTGTAGCGGCCTTCGTAACGCAAGCGGTGGAACTCGATGCGGCAGACCATCTGGTCGAACAGCGTGGCGCCCCACATGTCGGCGCCGGTGAGCGGTGGCGGGTCGAACGACAGGGCCGACACCGGCTGCGTGGGTGCGGTGTGGTCGCCTTCGGCCGCGCCCTGCGGCACGGGCACCTCGCGCACCGGCATCAGCGGCTGGCCGTTGCGGCGGTCGAGCACGAACAGCTCGCCCTGCTTGGTGGGTTGCACGAGCGCGGGCACGGTGGCGCCGTCGATGGTGAGATCGACGAGCGTGGGCTGCGAGGGCACGTCGTAGTCCCACAGGTCGTGGTGCACGGTCTGGAAGCGCCAGCGCACTTGGCCGGTGGCGAGGTCGAGCGCGACCACCGAAGACGAGTAGCGCTCCACCTCGGCGGTGCGGCGCCCGCCCCATTGGTCGGGCGGCTGGTTGCCCATGGGTACGTAGACGAGGCCGAGCTCGGCATCGACGCTCGAGATCGACCAGCTGTTCGGTGAGCTGGGGGTGTAGGTCTGCCCGGGGGCGACCGGCTGCGTGGCCTGCGGCTTGGCCGGGTCCCAGTTCCACAGCAGCGCGCCGGTGCGCGCGTCGAAGGCGCGGATCACGCCGGAGGGCTCGGTGGTGCTGACGTTGTCCAACACGGTGCCGCCCACCACGAGCCGGCCGTTGGCCACCACCACCGGCGAGGTCGAGTAATACGAGCCGGGGCGCACGTTGGGCATGTTGGCCCACAGGTTGATCTGACCGGTGCCGCCGCCGAAGCTGCTGCACACCGAGCCGTCTTCCGGGTTCAGCGCGATCACGCGGCCGTCGGCCGTGGGCATGTAGAGCATGGCGTCGCACTGCGCGCTCACTGGGCCATCAGCGGCTGCCACGGGCGGCGGGTTGGTTTGCGTGCCCACGCGCGGGGCGGTGTCGGGGGCGGCCGTGGTGCCGTCCCCGGTGTCAGCGCCGGGCGCCCCCGGTGGCAGGTACGAGAGGCCGCGGCAGGTGAGGTGCTGCAGTGCCAGCTTGTTCTGGATCTTCGGGTCGTAGCGCCACACCTCGGCACCCGTGGTCGCATCGAGCGCGATCACGTTCTGGTGCGGCGTGCACAGGAACAGCCGCTCGCCGATCTTCAGCGGCGTGACCTCGAAGGTGGTTTCTTCCGGGTCGCCGGGCCGGCCGCGGACGTCGCCGGTGCGGTAGCTCCAGGCCACCTCCAGCTGCTCCACGTTCTGCGGCGTGATCTGCGCGAGCGGTGAATACCGCTGCCCATGGCCGGTGCGGCCGTAGGCGTGCCATTCGCCTTCGGGCACGCCGGTGCCTGCTGCCGCAGCGGGCGCGGCCGCGGCCGGTGCCTGCGCGAGCCGGCCCTCGAGCGTGTGCGGGTCGTACGCCCACGAGGCCAAGGCCACCAGCACGAAGGCGCCCAGCGCCAGCGTGAGCGCGATGCGCCCACCCCGGAGCGCGCTGCCTTCGAGCCGCCGCGCGACCCAGGGGGTCACGAGCAGCAGGCCGAGCAGGAAGGGCACGTCCATCCGGATCGCGAGCGGCCACCAGTCGAGGCCCGCCTCCCACAGCCCCCAGGCCAGCGTGCCGGCCACGAAGGCGGCGAACACCCACAGCGCGTAGGCGTTGCGGCCGATCAGCAGCCGCCCTGTCGCGAGGCAGGCCAGCCCCGCGATCAAGTAGTACCAGGAGCCGCCGAGCGCGATGAGCCAGGCACCGCCCACCCCGAGGGCGAGGCCCATGACGACGACGATCAGGCCGATGGCCAACAGGAGCACGGAGCGGTGTGGGCTGGACATCTGACGACCTTTCGAGTGGAGTGAGAGCGCCCCCGATGAGGTGAGCCGACCCCGATGAAAGGCAAGTGCCGGTCCTGTATCGCTATCGCGACAGCCCGTTCACCACGTTGCGCGTGATGGTTTCGACGTGCGGATCGCTGCCATTCGCCAGCACCTGCGCCCAGTCGGTGGTGCCGGCGGCGAAGACCGTGCCGCCGCGCTGGTAGAGGCCCATCGTGGCGGCATGGACACCACCCCCCGGCCCGTGGTGTTCACGGTGCGGCAACTCTTGCCAGTTGTCGTCGAGCAGACCGGCCGCGAGCACGGTGTAGCCGGCCGGCGTGCCGCACTCGCGGGCGTGCGGTGCCAGCCTCACCAGGCCACGCGCGGCATCGACCAGTTCCAGCGGTGCCCCGTCGCATTCGTAGCCGACGAGCGGCGGGGTCGAGTTGGCGCCGAAGCTTGCGCCGGTGGCGAGCCCGGTGCCGCTGAACACCCAGTGGCTGCCGTCCTGCACGGTGTAGCCGGTGGCGGTGCGCGGGCCGTCCCACCAGCCGCCGCCGTGGCGGTAGCTCACGCCCGTCATCGCGTCTTCCGGCCGGTGCACGCCGGTGGGGGGCCACCAGTGGTCGAGCGCGCCCTTGGGGCCGCCCTGGTGGCACACCATCGCGCTGCCTGCGTCGACGAGATGGATGCGCCACCAGCACAGGTTGGCGCCGAAGAAGGCAACGTTGCCACCGCCGGCCACGTAGCGCTCGACGTGGTCACGCATCGCATCGGTCCAGTATTCGTCGTGGCCGACGCTGAGCAGCAGGCGGTGGCCGCTGAGCACGGCCGGGTCGTCGTGCACGTCGATGTCGGCGCAGAACTCGGGCGCGTGGCCCTGCTGCACGAGCCAGCGGATGAAGGGCGCGTCCCAGTGCGCGAAGGTCTGGCGCGGCGAGCTGGCGTCGTAGTGGTCGGGCGCGCCGAAGGTCTCGCCGCCGATGCCGCCGCCCGGGCGGTGCCAGCTCAGCTTGGCGCCGGGCGGGTCGTGCCAGCGCGGCGGCTGGTGGTAGAAGCAGCCGCCGCCGGTGCAGTTGTAGGCGTGGTAGGTGGCGATGGGCAGCTTGTAGAGCAGCGGGCTGCGGCCGTTGCCGCGCACGACGAACAACACCGCGGCACGGTCCATCGCCACGCCGAGCGGCACCGTGCCGTCGGGCTCGATGAGATGCGCGACGTACACGCCCGAAGGCCAGTGCCGCGGCACGTCGATCGGGTACACCGGCCACTGCCAGTCGGCCTCGGGTCGGCCGGGCGGCGCATCACGGCCCGGCAGCCAGGCGGTGGTGTCGACTGGCACGAAGCCGTCTTCCCACCGATGGAAGGCGATCCGAAAGCGCGCCGTGTCGGTGGCGACATGCAGCGCGAGCGTGCCGCCCGGCGCCACGCTGGGGCGCGCGGGGTAGCCGCGGATCACTGCACCGGCTCGGGTTCGACGCGCTTGCGCACGATGTATGGCGGCATCGCCAGCGCGTGCATCGGTGTGCGACGGAACGACTCGATCGCCTGCGCGGGGGTTTCCACGATGGGCTCCTCCTTGCGGTTGAACGAGGTGTTCAGCAGCACCGGCACGCCGGTACGCCGCGCAAACGCCTGCAGCAGCTCGCGCAGCAGCGGGTCGTCCTGCGGGCCCACCGTCTGCAGACGCGCGGTGCAGTCCACGTGCGTGACGGCCGGGATGATGCGGGCCGCCTCCCGGTGCACCGGTGCGGCGAACTGCATGAAGGGCGACGGGCGGCGGATGTCGAAGAAGCGGTCGGCGTGCTCGATCAGCACGATGGGTGCGAGCGGGCGGAACCATTCGCGCTCCTTCACGCGCGAGTTGATCCAGTCGCGCACATGGTCGTGCCGCGGGTCGCCGAGGATGCTGCGGTGGCCCAGCGCGCGCGGGCCGAACTCGCTGCGGCCCTGGTAGAGCGCCACCACCTTGGTCTGCGTGAGCAGGTCCACCACGGCTTCGGCGAAGTTGTCCGGGCGCTCGACGAGCAGGTCATCGGCCTGTTCGAGCGCGGCTTCGATGTCGGCGAGCCGCGGCTCGGGGCCCATGAAGTCGCTGGTCCAGCGCCATTCGCACGGCTGTTTCAACAGCTCGGTCAGGCCGTAGACGGCGCAGCCGAGCGAGGTGCCGGCATCGCTGGGCGCGGGCGGGATGAACACCGCCTCGAACGGGGTTTCGCGCAGCAGCCGGTCGTTGGCCGAGCAGTTGAGGCCACAGCCGCCGGCAAAGCACAGCGACTTGACGCCGGTGCGCTCGTGCAGCCAGCCGGCCAGCTTGAGCAGTGCTTCTTCGAACGCACGCTGCCCGGCGGCGGCGAGGTTGGCGATGTCCTGGAAGCGGGCCTTGTCCTTCGAGACCTCGCTGTCGTAGCGGAAGCGCGGGCGCACCGCGATGATGTCGCGCCACGCCTGCGGGATGGTCACGCGGTAGCCGTCCACCTCGAGCGGCGGCAGGCCCAGCGCGTCCGGGTCGCCGTGCGGTGCGAGGCCCATCACCTTGCCCTCGTTGCCTTCGCCCGGGAACATCGCCTGCGTCAGCAGGAAATAGAACATGCCCAGGCCCACCGGCGTGCTGCCCTCGCCTTCATACAACTGCTTGCCCAGACATTCGAGGCGGCCGCTGCGGTCGACGCGGTAGAACGACGACACCTCGCGCCAGTGCCCCGGTACGTGCTTGGCGCCGTCCCAGTGTTCGGTGAGTTCGGAGACGGCGCTGCCCTGCCCGTCGACGATCATCACGGCCGCCTCTTCGAACGGCGACGGGTGGAACACGCTGTACAGGTGCGACAGGTGGTGCGAGATGCGCGTGCGCCGGCAGTTCGGCGACAGCTTCAGCGTCTGCGACAGCTCGGCCTCGTAGGCGTCGAGGTTCTCGATCTCGCGGTCGGACGAGTAGCACTCCACCACCGCATCGACCGGCCGCTCCAGCCCCGAGACGATCTCGCGATAGACCTCGCTCAGGTCGCCCAGCTTGCCCCAGTGGTGCTTCTGCCGCGTGAGCCGCTCCTTCTGGATGCTGCAGAGCACGCGCGAGCCTTGCATGACGCACAGGCTGCCGTCCTGGGTGCGATTGATGCCGACGACCACGGGATCGCTCGGGGAATGTAGTGCCATGGGGTACCTCCGCTGTGATGGCTGCGCGGACGGCATGAGGCCCCCGCGGGAGCAGCAGGGGCAATCGGTATGCCGGTGGCGGGCGGCGGTTTCTGGCCGCTTGTGGCGGCGGCGTGCAGATTTTTCAGCAGCGCTGCGCGAGGCTCACCGCTGCAACAGGCGCTGCAGCGTCTGCATCAGCAGGTCGGGTTCGGTCGGCTTGACGAGGTGTTCGTCGAACCCCGCTTCCCGTGCACGGGCGGCTGCGCTCTCGCTGCCATAGCCGGTGAGCGCGACGAGTCGCAAGGGTTGCAGCTGGGGCGTGGCGCGCAGGCGTGCGGCGAGCGCATAGCCGTCCATACCCGGCAGGCCGATGTCGAGCAAGGCCAGTTCGGGGCGGATGCGCTCGGCCACTTCCAGTGCGGCGGTCGCGTTGGCGGCGGTCTGCACCTCGTAGCCCGAGGCTTCGAGCAGCATGGCCAGCGTTTCGCGTGCATCGGCGTTGTCGTCGACGACCAGCAGCCGGCCTTGCGCTGCCGGCGCGGCCGCTGCCGTGGCAGGCGCGCTTTGCGCTTCGGCTCGGGGTTGCGCCAGCGGCAGGCGCACGACGAAGGTGCTGCCGCGGCCGGTGCCTGCGCTGCGTGCTTCGATGGTGCCGCCATGCAGTGCCACGAGCGAGCGCGCGATCGCGAGCCCCAGGCCCAGCCCGCCGTGCTGCCGCGCAATGCTCTGCGGCCCCTGGGTGAACAGCTCGAACACGTGCGGCAGCAGCTCGGGCGCGATGCCGATGCCGCTGTCGGCCACCGCGATCTCGGCCTGCCCGTCGGCCACGGCCAGGCTGGTGGTGACGTGGCCGCCCTGGCCGGTGAACTTGCGCGCATTGATCAGCAGGTTGCTCAGCACCTGGTTCATGCGGATCGCGTCGGCCCGCACGGGCACCGGTTGCGCCGGCAGGCTCAGCATGCAATCGATGCCTTGCGCATGCAGGCTGCCGGAGACGGACTCCACCGCGGTGCTCACCACCTCGCGCAGGTCGAGTGTCTCGAACTGCAGCTCGACGCGGTTCTGCGTGATGCGCGAGACGTCGAGCAGGTCGTCGACCAGGCGCGACAGGTGCGCCACCTGGCGCGAGATGATCTCGCGTTCGCGCGGGGTGTCCTTGCCGCGCTGCAGCTCCATCAGCTTGAGCGACGTGACGATGGGCGCCAGCGGGTTGCGCAGCTCGTGGCCGAGCACCGCGAGGAACTCGTCCTTGGTGCGGTTCGCGCGTTCCGCATCGCGGCGCGCCGTCTCGGCCTCCGAGTACAGCCGTGCGTTGTCGATCGCCAGCGCCGCCCGCTGTGCCAGCTCCGTGAAAAATCCGAGATCCTGCTCGTCGAAGTGGCGGCCCGACTCGGCCTGCAGCGCGGCGATCGCACCCAGGATGCGACCGCGCGCCACCAGCGGCACCATCAGCGAATCGCGCACCTTCGTTTCGCGCACCATGGTGGCCACTTCGGGGTCGGTGATGAGCTCGAGCCGCTCGCTGGAGACGCTGCCCATGTGCGGCCGGCGGTGCTCGATCACCCAGTCGATCGTGCCGGGCACACTGGCCGGTGCCCGCCAGCGCTGGGCCAACGCGAACGCCCTGCGTGCGAGTGCTTCGTCGTCATGGCGCACCAGCGCCACGTGCGGCCGGCCGTCGGGGCCGATCACGTCGATGCGGCACCAGTCGGCAATGCGCGGCACGATGAGGCTCGCGATCGCCTCGATGGTCTCGGCAGGATCGAGCGAGCGGGAGAAGCGCGCGCCCGCGGCTGCGAGCGCCTCGAGTCGCTGGTGGGCCGTCTCCGCCTCGGCGCGGGCCCGGCGCTCGGCCTCCAGCAGGCGCTTGTTCACCACCACCGGCGCGGCCAGCGCGGCGAGGTCGCTCGCGAGGTCGAGCGCGTCGGCATCGTGCTGCCGCCCGGAGCGGCCCATGAACAAGGTCAGCGCGCCGACCAGCTCGTCGCCGCAACGCATGGGCACGGTGATCATCGAGCGAAAGCCCAGTTGCCGCAGCAGCGCGAGGTGGCCCTCGTTGGCGGCAATGCGGCAATACCACGCATCGTCGAGGTGGGTGTGCAGCGCTGCCCGCCCTGACGACAGCGCGCAGAGGTTCAGCTCGCCCGACTCCTGGCGCACCCATTGCGTGGGCCGCAGCAGCGCCTCGGTGCGCTCGTCGTCATGCGCTCGCACCGTGCGCACCACCTGGTCGCCGACCCGCACGTCGAAGAAGCCGAAGTCGCCCAATGCGGGCAGGCAGGCGGCGATGGTGCCGGCGAGTGCGTCGCTGAAGTCGCTGCAGGCCGCGAGCTGGCGCGCCGCCGACTTCAACGTGGCGAGATGCGCATGCTGCGGTGCAGCGTAAAGGTGGGGCTTGTTCATGGGGTGGTCCGGTCGAGTATAGAGACCGCACCTTTCGCGCCGCGCCGTTGCCCTGCCGTCGTGCTAACTTGCGGCCCACACCTACACAACAAACCCGCGGAGGGATGCTCATGACTCGATGGATGACGGTACATCTCGCGGTCGGCGTGGCCGGCGTCATCGCCTTTTTGCTCACCGGCCAATACATGCACTGGGTGCACGACCACCTGCGAGGCATGTCCGAAGCGCAGCGGCTGTACTTCCGCTCCACGCACATCTATCTCATGTGGTCGGCATTGCTGAACCTGCTGGCCGCCGGCGGAGTGGGCCGGCCCGCGCAGCAGGCCGTGCTGCGTGCACTGCAGCATCTCGCGTCGGCTGCCATCGTGGCAGGGCCCTTCCTGCTGTGCCTGTCGTTCTTCTACGAGCCCTACAACGAGGCGCTGGTGCGGCCGGTGGCCCGTTGGGCGATCTACCTGGCGCTGGCCGGTGTGCTCGTTCGGGTGGCGGTGCAGCAGGGCAGCGCGTACTTCAGCGGGCGGGAGCGCGCAACGTGAGGGGCGCCGTGAAGGGGCACGCGGTGGCCGCGGCGGCACTCGCAGCCGCGTACAGCGCGCCGGCGCATGCGTTCATCACGCTGCACTTCTCCCCGTGGGATTGGGTGCTGATCGCGCTGTTCTTCGCGTGGCCCGTGGTGCTGCCGCTGCTGCTCGTGGCGCTGGCGCTCCTGTGGGGTCGGCGCCGCGAATGGCGCGTGGCGTACCGCAGCGTGCTGGCGGTCGCCGTGGTCGGCTCGGCCCTGTGGTCGGTGCCGTGGATCGAAGACGGCCTCTCGTCGTACCGGGCGGCGCAGGAGTCCCGCTACTGGGACGAGGTGGACCAGGCCGCGGCCACCGGCCGCCCGGCCGATGCGATCAAGCTGCTCGAAGCGCGCGGTGCGGAGGGCCTGCAGGCCTACGTGTACCGGTTCGTGAACGAGACCCCGCACGCGCCCGACCCGGTGGTGCTGAAGGCCGCCTTCGAGCGCTGCGTGGACCTGTTGAGCGGCGGGATGCTGGAGACGGACCTGCTCGAACGCGCGATCGAGGCGGGGCAGACGACGCTGATCGCCGCATGGCTCGATGCGCCTGAATGCCCGCGCGCCGACGGACAAACGCGGGAAGCGCGCCTCGTGGAGATCGTCTACCACCTGCTGCCCTATACCCAGGCGCACGACGAACGCGAACACGCGGTCCATCAGGAGCGCCAGGCAGCGGGGCTGCGCGAGCTGATGGCGCGGCACCCCGCGCTGCTCCAGGTCGACGTGTCGGACTTCGGCTGCACCCGCTACAAGGGCTTGTCTCCCCGTTGCACCGTGTTGGGCGAGCTGTTCGAAGACGGGCACGAAGCCGCCCTGCGCGTGCTGCTGCCGCTGGACCCGAACGCCGGGCAACACCTTCCACCGGTTGCCTTGCATCTGCTGCGTGGTGAATCGCAACAGGCCGCCGAAGCTGCCCGGCACGACCCCGACACCTTCCACCGCGTGTTGCCGGCGCTGGTGGCCACCGCGCCGCTCGAACCGCTGCGCGCGCTCCTGCGTGCCGTGCCGCCGGACGAAGCCGCCCTGCTGACGCCCAAGGATGACGACACGCAGTTCCAGCACCTGTGGCCGTTGTTCGAGCCGGCACGCCGCCGCGATGCGGGCGCGCCGGAGTGGGCGTTTCTCTCGCTGCTGTTCGAGCTGTTCCCGAAGCGCCTCGCGGAAGTCGACCCCGACCTGTTCGACGGCTACCTCATCGGCACCGAGGCGCGTGACGCGAGGGTGCTGCGGATGCTGGCCACGCTGCGCCAGGCACAGATGCCGTGCGAGAAGCTGCAGCGGCTGGTCGGCTGGGGTGACGACACCCCGGCGGCGCGGGCGTGGTATGGCGAGGTGACGGAGTGTGAGATGCCTGCGAGGTGAGCGGTGCGCTCCCGCCCCTGCGGCGCGAAATCGAAAGCAAAGGTGTTTGGAAGCATTGATCAGCAAACAATTCCGGGCTGCTCCTCTACTATCGCCAGCACACAAACGACAAGGAGGAAAGAGTGCCTGAGAAGCGCTATATCGTCGGCGGCTCGGATGGCTGGTTGCTCATCAAGCCGGAGCCCGCGGGAGTGAACATTTCGGTGCCGGAGTATCTCCAGGTCGAGTTGACCTCATCCAACAACGGCCGCGACTACATCACCGTGTTGGAAGGAGTGCATCGGGGGAAGAAATTCTCGGTGAAAGCCGGCAACCTAAGTTCTCGGCGGCCCGAATACGCAGGCCCGGCGCAGCTGACCTTCAATCTGAACACCCAGACGCTGTCCTACGCGAAGGGAACCGTCCGTGCCATTACGCAGGACAGCAACGCGCTTTCCGCGGGAGTCCACCCGGTTCAGATACCCGACTTTCCCCACGACGGCGGGCTGCGCTACATGGGATCGAGTGCATACGCCAAAAGCTGGTTCTACCTTGGTTACGGTGCAGCGGTCAGAGATCAGGGCGACCGCTACCTGCATCCAGGCCGAGGCAGTCTAGGTTGCATCACGGTTGATCCGGCGGGGTGGACCCAGCTGTATCGGTATCTGATTCTTTGCAGGAGCGGAGATGGCAAGACGGTTGGTCGTGTCGTTGTTGTGCGCTAGCGCGCTGGTGGCTGTCCACGCGGACGAGAGCCAACCGCCCGTGCTGGCGCAGGAGCAACTCAGCCAGCCGGACACTGTGGTCGACTGGCTCAAGAGCAACGACATGCAGGCGGACAAGAAGACCGCCAAGATGGCCTACGACCATGGCCAGAAGAGCAAGCAGCGTGGCCGCTGGAGTGCGGCAGCGAAGGCCTTCGGCGACAGCGCGATTCACTATCCCAGCCCTGCGGCACTGCGGGAGTACGCCGACAACGGACTGCGCGTGTATGGCGCGGTTCGGCACCGGGACAAGACCTATCGCGAGAACTGGCAGCGCGACCTGGGCGAGGCAGAGGCGATTTATCGCACGGCCCTTGCGGCCGACACCGTCCTCAAGCTGCTGAGCGAACACGAGCGCCGGCAAATCCAGGCAAACGCCGACTGCCTGGCCGACTACATCAAGTCCTCGGAGTCGTCCGGTGCATGCCCGCCGCTGCAGCTGTACGGCATGCCGGCCCGCTGATCCGTCACTCGCCCGACAACCTCACCGCCGCCTGCACCAGCTCGTCCATCTCGCCCGTCACCTGGGTCATCACGTTCGCGACCGCCGTGAACTCGCGTCCGGCGTCACCTGAACGCACCGCCACCACCTGGGCGTTGAAGGCAACGATCCGCGCGCGCTTGGCCACCGAGCGCACGTCGCCCAGCAGGTCGCTGAGGCGCCGCTGCAGCGCGACGGCCGAGCGGCGCGATTCGGCCTCGTAGATCTGCGTGATCTGGTTCAGCAGCGCCAGCATCGGCGTGGCGCTGCCGATCAGGTTTTGCAGCAGGCCGGCGCCCTGCGGCGCGCAGGCGGCCATCGCCTCCAGCGTGCGGCGCGCGAGCGAGATGAAGTCCTGGATCTGCCGGTCGCCGCCGGTCGGGCCGAAGTAGGCGGCGCGGATCTCGTCGAAGTGCGCCGCGGGCAGGCGGCCCTTGCCGTGCACCAGCGTGGCGTGGCTGTCGGCGAACAGGTCCAGCGCCTCGCGCGCCACGCCGTAGGCCTGCTCGTGGCCGAGCGAGGCCAGCACCGCATGCAGCGTGACGCGCTGCGACAGCATGCGTTGGCGGCCGGCGAGGTTGATCATCGCGGCCAGCGTGTCGCTGGAAACGGTCGGGGCCGGCTCGTCGTGAACGGGCAGGACGGGGGCGGAAAGCGAGCGGGCGAGCGGCATGGCGGCGGGTCGGCTGAGCACGTCCATCGTGCGATGGGTGGCCTTCATGCATGAACCATTCCCGTTTTTGCCGCAAACCCGCAGCGCCGAGACTTCCGTCACGGCATGTCGAGCACCTGCCGCACACGCAGCCGCAGTTCCGGCAGCAGCTCGGCCTCGAACCATGGGTTGCGGCGCACCCACAGCTGGTTGCGCGGGCTGGGGTGCGGCAGCGGGAACACGGCGGGCGCGTGGGCTCGCCAGCCGCGGGTGACTTCGGTGAGGGTGGCGCCCGGGGCGGGCAGGTGCCAGCCCTGTGCATAGCGCCCGATCACGAGCGTGAGCTGCACATTGGCGAGCATCGCGAGCAACCGCTCGCGCCAGTGTGGTGCGCATTCGGCGCGGGGTGGCAGGTCGCCGGAGCGGCCGGTGCCGGGGTAGCACAGGCCCATCGGCACGATGGCGATGCGGTGCGGGTCGTAGAAGGTGTCGCGGTCGATGCCCATCCATAGCCGCAGCCGGTCGCCGCTGGCGTCGTTGAACGGCAGGCCGGTCTCGTGCACCTTGCGGCCGGGCGCCTGCGCAGCGATCAGGATGCGGGCAGCGGGGTGCAGCTGCAGCACCGGCCGCACGCCGTGGGGCAGGTGCGCGGCGCACAGGTTGCAGGCGCGCACTTCAGCGAGCAGGCGCGGCAGCGAGGGCATGGCGTCTTGCATCTGCGCGTGTCGGACAGGCACTGACCGGCACGGCGGTTGCCCCCGGGGCTGTGTGGCGCAGCAGCCTTGATCGACTGGCCGGGAGGCTGGCGGGCCTGTGCCGGCTCAACAACGGAGAACCTCTCATGGCGGTGCACCTGAAACCCTTGAACGAACAAACCATCGTCATCACCGGCGCATCCAGCGGCATCGGCCTGGCGACCGCGCAGATGGCCGCGAAGCGCGGCGCGGCCGTGTTGCTGGTGGCGCGGGACGAACCGGCGCTGGCCGAGGCCACCGAGCAGATCGTCGCACAGGGCGGGCGGGCGATGTACGTGGTGGCCGACGTGGGCCGGCGCGAAGACCTGCAACTGGTGGCCGACACCGCGATCGAGCATTTCGGTGGCTTCGACACCTGGGTCAACAACGCCGGCGTGGCCATCTGGGGCCGCCTCGAAGACGTGCGCGACCGCGACCACCAGCGCCTGTTCGAGACCAACTTCTGGGGCGTGGTGTACGGCTCGCTGATCGCGGCCGCCCACCTGCGCCGGCACGGCGGCAGCATCGTCAACCTCGGCAGCCTGACCTCCGACCGCGCGATGCCGCTGCAAGGCATGTACAGCGCGAGCAAGCATGCGGTGAAGGGCTTCACCGACAGCCTGCGCATGGAACTGGAAGAAGAAGGCGCGCCGATCTCCGTCACGCTGATCAAGCCGGCCGGCATTGCGACCCCGTTCACCGAGCACGCGAAGAACTACACCGAGCACGAGCCCAAGCTGCCGCCGCCGGTGTACACGCCGGAGGAGGTGGCGAATGCCATCCTGCATGCCGCGCAGCACCCCACGCGCGACGTGTTCGTCGGCAGCAGCAGCAAGATGATGAGCACGATGAACAGCCATGCACCGCGGTTGCTCGACTGGATCAGCAAGAAGACGATGTTCAACGCGCAACTGCGTGACGGCCCGCCCGAGCACAGGCAGGACAACCTCTACCAGCCGGGCAGCGATGGCCGTGTGCGCGGGCGCTATCCGGGGCAGATGGTGCGTCCCAGCCTGTACACCAAGGCGGTGCTGCACCCGAAGACCACGGCCGCCTTGCTGACGGCCGGCATCGCGGCGCTGGCACTGTTCGGCCGGGGGGCTGCGCTGCGGCGGTCCTGAGCGAGGTTGGCCAACGGCGGGCGCACGGCCCGCCGGCCACCGCGTCAGAGCCGGGCGGCCTTGTCGGTCTGCCCGGCCATTTCCTCGGCCGGCTCGCCCTGCGTGTGCATCGACACCTGGAAAGCCATCATCTCGCGGCCCAGCGCGGCGAGCTGGTCTTCGTCGAGCAGCTTGCGCACCTTGGGGAACAGGTTCTCCTCTTCTTCCTCGTGGTGGTGCTCGGTCTGCTCGCGCAGCACCTTGAACTTCGCTTCGAAGGCGGCGTCGCCGGGCGTCATCTCCATCAGGTCGGCGAGCAGGCGCTTCAATGAGAGGTGCTCCTCGAGCGACTCCATCAGGATGTCTTCGGTCCGCTGGGCCTTCACCGCCGGGTAGAACACCTGTTCTTCCGATGCGATGTGGGCACCCAAGTGGTCGGCCACTTCGCGAAAACTCTTCTGCAGCGTGCGGGGGGCCTGGTCTTGCAGCACCTGATTCATCCGTTCCTCGATCTCGCGGTGCTGGCGGGTCAGCAATTCGATGGCATCCATGGGGCGGTTTCCTTGTGTTGGTTCCGCTGCGTGAGCAGATGGCGTGCCTGCAGAACGGGCGCACAGAACCGATTGCACGGAACGCGGCGGCGAGCCTCTCAGCCCGCGGCCCGCAACGCATCGGCCTGGCGCTGGATGGCGAGCTTCTCGCGCTCGTCCAGCCTCGCCAGGTTCTTCAGCTGCATCGCCATGCGCCGGTTGCCGGCCAGGCGCTGTTCGTGCCGCGCGAGGAAGTCCCAGTACAAGGTCGTGAACGGGCAGGCCGCTTCACCGGTGCGCTGCGCCGGGTCGAACCGGCACTGCGCGCAATGATTGCTCATGCGCTCGATGTACTTGCCGCTCGCGGCGTAGGGCTTGCTGCCCATCAGGCCGCCGTCGGCGAACTGGCTCATGCCCAGCGTGTTGGGCAGCTCCACCCATTCGACCGCGTCGACGTACACGGCCAGGTACCACGCATGCACCTGCTTCGGCTCGACCCCGAGCAGCAACGCGTACAGCCCGGTGACCATCAGCCGCTGGATGTGGTGCGCGTAGCCGTGCTCCAGCGTCTGGCCGATCGCGTCGCGCAGGCAGGCCATCTCGCACTGACCGTGCCAGTAGAACGCGGGCAGCGGCGCGTGGGCCTGCAGTTCGTTGAGGTCGAGATAGCCCGGCATCTGCGTCCAGTACACACCGCGCACGTATTCGCGCCAGCCGAGGATCTGACGCACGAAACCTTCCACCGATGCGAGCGGCGCATGCCCTTCGCGCCACGCGCGCTCGGCCGCCTGCACCACTTCGTGAGCACCGAGCAGCTTGAGGTTGAGCGCCGCCGACAGGTGCGAGTGATGGAGCCACGGCTCGCCGGCCCACATCGCGTCCTGCCAGCGGCCGAACTGCGGCAGCCGGTGGGCGACGAAGTCATCGAGCGCCCGCAGCGCGTCGTCGCGAGTCACGGGCCACGCGAAGCTGTCGAGCGAGCCGGGGTGTGTACTGAAGCGGTGGCGCACGAGCAGCAGCACCTCGCGGGTGACTGCGTCCGGTGCGGTGCGCGAGGGTGGCGGCACGGCCCCCGGGCCGTCGCGGCCGAACGAGGCGCGGTTCTCGCTGTCGTAGTTCCAGCTGCCGCCGGCCGGCTCGCCGTCGTCCATCAGCACGCCGTGCGTGCGACGCATCTCCCGGTAGAACCACTCCATGCGCAGTTCGCGCCGCCCTTGCGCATGCGCGCGGAACTGCTGCACCGTGCAGAAGAAGTGCCGGTCGCTGCGCACTTCGAGCGGCACGCCGGCCTGCTGCGCGACGTGGCGCAGGTCCTGCCACACGCGCCATTCGCCGGGTGCCGCCATCATCAGGGCGCGTGGCCGGTGCCGCTCGATCGCGGCCCTCAGTTCGTCGGTCAGCGTGCCGCGGTTGTCCGGCGCATCGAGTGGGCGGTAGTCGAGTGTCAGTCCATCGGCGCGCAGCCGTTGCGCGAAGTGCCGCATCGCGGCCAGGAAGATCGCGATGCGCGGCTGGCTCGACCACACGTGCGTCGATTCACCGGCGACTTCTGCCATCCAGACGCGGTCTTCGGCGGCATCGAAACCGTCGAAAGCGGACGAGTCGCGGTCGAGCTGGTCGCCGAGCACCAGCACCAGGTGGCGGCAGTCACGGGCGGCCATGGGCCCGCCCCTTGCGCTGGCGGCAGGCATCGCTGCAATAGCGAACCTCGTCCCAGTTCTTGGCCCACCGCCGGCGCCAGGTCATCTCGCGGCCGCACGCGGCGCACGGCTTGCGCGCAAGGCCTTGCTTGTTGCCCTTGAAGCCGGTGTTCGCTGCCATGGCGGCCGATTGTGGTGGGGCGGCTTGTCCCCTGCACGCGCTCGGGCATCGGACGTGAAGTGCGAAGATCACGGCTTCCATGGCCGCCCTGACCCGCCTGCACCACCGCCGGCTGCGCGAGATCTACCGCTCGGCCGGCTGGCCCTGCCTCGACCCGATCGAGATCGAGCTGCTGGCGGCCGGCCTGGTGGAGCGCATGGCTTCGCCCGACGGACGCGACTGGCTGCGGGTCACGCCCGCCGGCATCGAGGTGCTGGCGCAGACGCTGCAGCGCAACCGCTCGGTGCTCGACCGGCACGAGTTGCTGGTCGAGCGCGTGGCGCACGAGCAAACGCGCATGGGACGGCTGGCGTGGCGAGGCCTGAGCCTGCGGGCCAAGCTGGACGGCGGCGCTGCGGTGGCACTGGAGCCGGCACCGTTGATGCCCGAGCTTGAAACGCCTGCCGCTGCTGCAGCCGGCCGCTGGTGCATCGCGCGGCCCGACGTGTACTCGGTGCGGCACACCAGCGTCGAGGCCTACCTCGACCCGGTGGTGCACGAGATCAAGGTGCGCCGCGCCGACCTGCAGAGCGACCTGCGTCACGAAGCCAAGCGGGCGGCCTACCTCGCGCTCAGCCGCGAGTGCTACTACGTGATCGCGGCCGGCATTGCCGAGCCGGAAGAGATTCCGCCGGAGTTCGGCGTCATCGTGGCGCACGGCGAGCGTTTCGAGGGGGCGCTGGAGCTGGCCCGGCCTGCGCCCAAGCGCCAGCCACTGGTCGAAGGGCGGTTGCCCTTCGTGGTGTGGATGGCGCTGGCGCGTGCCGTGCCGGTCGAGCCGCCGCTCGACGACGGGCAGTCGATGCTCGGCGCTTAAGCCCTGTTCAACCCGTCCTCGGGAATCACGACGGCCTGCTGCCGATACCGCACGACGCGGCCACCATGCTGCGCCGCGTACGCCTGCGCCTCGGCCTCGTTGCTGAACCACGGGTTGAGCGACGCGGCACGCAATCCCTCGACGAAGAAGTCGCCGAGCGCCTGCGCGGGCAGGTGTTCGAGCACGGGCTTGTAGCGCTCCCAGCTCGGGTAGCCGGCCTCGTGCGCGAGCGTGCGCAGGAAGTGCTTGAGCTGCAGCTGGGCGCGCTCGCGGTACACGGCGCTCAACGGCCGCGTGCCGAACAGGCTCGCGGCGTGCGCGCGGCGAACGGCGGGCATCGCGTCCATCAAACGTTCGCTGCGTGCGTCGCGCAGCAGCTGCCGCGCCTGCCGTCGCACGAAGTCGAGTGCGCTCATGTCGGCATGCATGCCATGCCGGGGAGGAAAGGGAGAAGAAGAGAGGTTGCGGTCGGAATGCATACCGGCTCCACGTGAAGGTTCGGCCCGTTCCCGCAAGAGGCCATGTGGATGAGGTATGCAAGCAGCACGGTCGACGTGGAAGGCTTGCCGCAGGTGCGCTCGGGCTTACGCGAGAGGGGGCGTCCTGCACGCCCAGGTCGCGCAGTATAGGCGTGCTGCGCGAGGTTGGCGCAGGGTCGCTACGATGCGGGGCATTGCTTCAGTTGTGAACCGTCAGATGACCACACCCCGCACGCCCACGCTTTTCTGGGAAGACTTCACCCCCGGCTCGGTCCGCGAGTTCGGCGGCAAGCTCGTCGAGCGCGAAGACGTGATCCGTTTCGCCAGCGAATTCGATCCTCAACCCTTCCACCTCGACGAGGAAGCCGCCGGCCGCTCGCTGTTCGGCGCGTTGTCGGCGAGTGGCTGGCACACCTGCGCGATGGTGATGCGCATGATGTGCGACGGCTACTTGCTCGACGCTGCCGGCCTCGGCTCGCCAGGCATCGACAACCTGCGCTGGCTCAAGCCGGTGTACCCCGGCGACGTCCTGCGCGTGCGCATGTCCATCCTCGAGGCGCGGCCGATGAACAGCCGACCGCACGTGGGTCTCACGCGCAGTCAGTGGGAGGCGATTGCGCGCCGCGCCGACGGCACCGAAGAAACGGTGATGACGATGGAAGGCTGGGGCATGTTCCGCCGGCGCGACGTGCCCGCCCCGGACGCCGCCTGATTCATCGCGAGGCGGTTGCCTTCACGACGCCGGCGAGCGCCAGCAGCACGCACAGCCCGATGTCGATCCACATCACGCGCTGCAGTGCGTCGCCGAGCGACGGGTGCTCGGTGGCCAGCACGACGAAGGCGGCCATGCTGAGCAGCGCCGCCCCCCAGGCCCACCAGCGCATCGGCGGCACGAACGCGGCACACACCATCCACGCGCCCAGCACGCCGAACAGCACGGCGCGGTGACGCAGCAGCAGCGCGAGCGTGGGGTCGCTCGCATCGACGCCGTAGAGCTTGTGCAGTGCCTGAGCGCCCGCCGCACCGGCGGCGGGCAGCAGGTGCACCACGCCGGCCAGCAGCAGCGCCAGCACGAAAAAGCGGTCCCGCAGCGTCATGCGGCCCTCGCGACCGCCGCGCCGCGTGTCGCGTCTCGCGGCGTGAGCGCCAGGTACAGCAGCGGGCCCACCGAACCCGCCAGCACCGTGAGCGGCAGGTAGGGCCACACGGTGCGGCCGGTGCGACGGGCGTCGTGCACCATCCAGGCCATCGCCAGCATGGCGAGCAGCGTCAGGTCGAGGCCGGCCTGCCAGCTCGCCGGCCCGTCCAGCAGGCCGAGCCAGATGGCCAGGTAGCCGACTTCCCAGACGACCCAGGCCGAGAAGGCGCCGAAGACGCCGAGCGTGATCCATGCGACGGTGCGAACCATGATGTGCTCCTTTGAAGAAAGTGGGCACACTGTGCGCCGGCCACCTGCATGGCGGCAATTACGCAGCAGGTAATTGGCGCCACGCGCCGCGGCGCGTGCAATGTGGCCAGGCACATCACGAGACACCTTTCGACCATGGACGCTCGACACTCGCCGATCGGCGAACACATGAAGCAGGCGCGGCACGCGCGGCGGCTCAGCCAGATGGAGCTGTCGCTGCGCGTCGGCGTCTCGCAGCGGCACCTGAGCTTCATCGAGACCGGCCGCGCTCAGCCCAGCCGCGAGATGCTGCTGGCACTGCTCGACGCGCTGGAGCTGCCGCTGGCGCAGCGCAACGAACTGCTGATGAAAGCCGGCTACGCGCCGCACTACCCCACGCACGCGCTCGACAGTGCCGACATGCAGCCGGTACGCGACGCCCTGCTGCAGCTGCTGGCCACGCACGACCCGAGCCCGGCGATGGTGCTCGACCGGCGCTGGAACCTGGTGCTGGTGAACCGTGGCATGACCGCCCTGTGGCGCACGCTGAGCGGCAGCGATGCGCTGGTGCGCGCCTATGAAGAAGGGGCCGAGCTGAACGTGCTCGACCTGATGCTGGACCCGAACGGCCTGCAGCAGCTGCTCGTCAATCGCGACGAACTGCTCGACGAGCTGCACCAGCGTGTGTGGCGCGAGGTGCCGAACGAGCCGTCGCTGCAGCCCAGGCTCGACGTCTTCGAGGCCCGCAGCGCGAAGAAGCGGCACCTGTCGGCGGCGCCATCGTCGATGGCACCGCCGTCACCGGTGCTGGCGGCGCGGTTCCAGGTGCCCGGCCTGTCGCATGAGCTGGCCTTCTTCTCGATGTTCACCACCTTCGGCACGCCGCACGACATCACCGCGGCGTCGTTGAAGGTGGAGCACCTGTTCCCGGCCGACGAGGCGACACGCGCGTACGTCGCGCAGTGGCTGGGCGAGCCTGAGGCGGCCTGAGCCGCCGGCGTCAGAACCCGAGCGACGCCAGCAGGTCGTCCACGTCGTCCTGCTTGAGCGCCTTGTCGGGCACTTGCGGGCCGGCCAGGTGCTTCGGCGCCTCCGGCGCAGGGGCTGCCGGCATGGCAGCCTGCAACTGCTCGGGCGCACTGTCGACCAGCAGGTCGAGCAACTGC
The DNA here is from genome assembly GCF_946480305.1 of uncultured Caldimonas sp. The sequence goes on along the minus strand of NZ_CAMLJQ010000002.1, from coordinate 165,486 downwards.
TTCTCGGTGCGGTCGATGATGTCGATGACCTTCTTGATCACCTGGCCCGAAAGATCCTGGAAGTCCTGCGACAGCATGATGTCGCCCAGCACGCCGTTCTGCCCTTCGGCGAACTTCGCTGCCCGCTCCGCGTAGCCGGCGCACAGCTTCATCATCGCGCGCGCCCGCTCGGGCGACATGTCCGGCGCATCGGCGAGGCGGCGCAGGCTGTCGGCCAGCTCGCGGCCCTGCGTGGCGACGGCGTCGCACTCGGGCTTGGCCTCGTCCACCAGGTTGAGCACCTTGTTGGCGGCGTTCTCGGTCATCTTGCTCACATAGGCCAGCCGTTCCCGCGCGTCGGGAATCTCGCTGACCACGCTCTGCAGCTCCGAACCCGCGCCGAGCGCGAGCATGGCCTCGTGCAGCTGGCGGGTGATGGCGCCCAGCCGGGCAAAGGCGTCCTGTGGCGAAATCGTCGGCTTCATCTCACCCCAAACCTTTCTTCTTCAAAATGTTCTGGATCTTTTCGTTGAGCACCGCGGCGGTGAACGGCTTGACGATGTACCCGTCGGCGCCGGCCTTGGCCGCCTCGATGATGTTTTCCTTCTTGGCCTCGGCGGTGATCAGCAGGAAGGGCAGGTCCTTCAGCGCATCGGCGGCGCGCACCTTCTGCAACAGCTCGAGGCCGGTCATGTTGGGCATGTTCCAGTCGCTGATCACGAACTGGATGCCGCCGTTTTCAAGCTTGCGCAGGGCGTCGACGCCGTCCTCGGCCTCGATCGTGCGCTGGCAGCCCAGCTCCTTGACCAGGTTGACCACGATGCGGCGCATCGTGCTGAAGTCGTCGACCACGAGGATGGTCAGAGAAGCAAGAGACATGGTTCCGTGGAGGTGTTGCGCAGGGGTGGCTCGAACGAGGTCCGCCACGCAAGATGATGGAAACGATTGTTGCTGAAAGCCCGGTCGTTTCTGCCGGGCGTCGTGCCCCCGCTGTGGTTTTGTTCACGCCCCGTGCGCCTTGTACGGGCAAACATGCTCATCTGCCGGGCCGGGCTGCGGCATGCTGCACGGGTGCGCATCGTTGCTCGGGAGCAGGCGCGGTACAGTGCCTGGCACGCGACGGCGAACACGAGGGGTCGGCATGAAACGGTGGGCAATCACAGCGGTGGCGGCATGGGCCGCGTCGGCGTCATCGGCGGTGCAGGTGCCGTGGGACGCCCAGGGCGTCGCGAGCACGATGGTCACCGTGGCCGCGCGCAGCGCCGAGCAGCTGTGCACCCGGCTCAACCCGGGCCAGCGGGTCGTGTGGGCCTTCGTGTCGCAGTCCGCGGTCGACTTCACCCTGCAGCACGGCCAGGGCAAGAACACGACCTACGTGGTGCAGAAGACCGCCGTGACCGAAGCGCGCGATGCGTTCGAGCCGCCGCGCGCGCAGGAATACTGCTGGATGTGGACGAACCGCACGGAGGCTCCGGCGCAGGTGTCCGTCCAGCTGCGGCGCCGTTGAGCGCCGCCCCCGCACAAAGAGGCCCGCCATGCCCGTCGATCCCACCCTCCGCTCCCTCAACATCGACCTGCCCGCACAGCCGGCGGTGCTGGTGCAGTTGTCGCTGCTGATGGCCGAGGAAGATGTCGACTTCAAGGCCATGGGCAGCCTGATCGAGGGCGACATGGCGCTGGCCGCCGCCGTGCTCAAGGCGCTCAACTCGCCGATCTACGGCCTGCGCCAGCAGGTGCGCACGGTGCAGCAGGCCATTCAATACCTCGGCAGCAACGAGGTGGCGGCCATCACCTATGAAATGGGCCTGCGTTCGGTGTTCCCGGCGGCGCCGGAACTCGACGCGCTGTGGTTCCGTGCCAACCGCCGCGGCATGCTGATGGCGCTGATGGCGCGCCGCCTGGGGCTCGATGCCTTCGTTGCCCATTCGGCCGGCCTGTTCGAGGAATGCGGCAAGGCGGTGATGTTCAAGCACGCGCCGGAGCGCTACGCCCCCATGCTGCAGGCGGCCGGCAGCGACGACCTGCTCGTGCTGCAGGAGATGCAGGCCTTCGGCGTGAGCCACGATGCCCTCGGCGCCGCGCTGTGCGAAACCTGGACGCTGGCGCCCGCTGCCATCACCTGCGTGCGCTATCACGTCGTCGTGCAAAGCGGCGGCACCTGGCCGGAAAAATCGGCGGCTCGTCCGCTGTGCGCACTCTCTGCGGTGGCGCACTACCTGTTGCGCGCGCCAGAGGCGGTGGAGGCCGCGGTGCGCGCCTCGGCCATGCTCGGCGGACTCGACGAGGAGCGCTTCCTCGAAGCCGCGCAGGACGCTCATGCCGTCTTGCGTGCCGCCTGACGGAACCCCGTCACCGTCGCTGACACGTAGGCGACAACTCTTCAGGTGAAATCCGGGTGCCGGCAGGGCGTGCGGCCTGCGATCCTGCACAGCCTTCCCCACGGAAATACACACCCAAGGATGTTCCCCATGCAACGTCGACAGATGCTCAAGGTGCTCGGTGCTTCGGCCGTTACGCTCGGTGTGGCGGGCGGTGCGCGCGCACAAGCCTTTCCCAGCCAGACCATCAAGCTGCTGATCGCCTTCCCGGCCGGTGGCCCCACCGACCTCACGATGCGCGTGCTGGCCGAGAACGCGAGCAAGATCCTCGGCCAGACGGTGGTCGTCGAGAACCGCCCCGGCGCCGGCGGCACACTGCCCGCGCAGGCCCTGCAGACCGCCCAGCCCGACGGCTACACGCTGGCGCAGATCCCGCTCGGCGTGTTCCGCCTGCCCTACACCACCAAGATCAACTGGGACCCGGTCAAGGACATCACCTACCTGCTGTGCATCACCGGCTATGCCTTCGGCGTGGTGGTGCCGGCCAACTCGCCGCTGAAGGACTGGAAGGATTTCGTCGCCTGGGCCAAGGCCAACCCCGGGCGGCTCACGTATGGCTCCACCGGCATGCTGACCAGCCCGCACCTGACGATGGAGGAGATCGCGCAGAAGCTCGGCATCGAGCTCAACCACATCCCGTACCGCGGCAGCTCGCACCTGATGCAAGCCATCCTCGGCGGCGAGGTGATGGCCGCAGCCGACTCCACCGGCTTCGCGCCGCACGTGGCGGCCGGCAAGATGCGCGTGCTCAACACCTGGGGCGAGAAGCGGCTGCCGACCTTCCCCGACGTGCCGACGCTGAAGGAGCTGGGCCTCGACCTCGTGCAGGCCTCGCCCTACGGCCTGGGCGCGCCGAAGGGCATGGACCCCAAGCTGGTGAAGACGCTGCACGACGCGTTCAAGCAGGCGATGGAGATGCCCAACCATCGCGAGGCACTGGCCAAGTTCGACCAGGAGCTGATGTACATGGACTCGGCCCGCTACGCGCGCTTCGCCGCCGACACCTTCAAGAAGGAGAAGGCGCTGGTCGAGAAGCTCGGGCTGGCCAAGCCTAGCTGATGCGGTTCGTCGCGCGGTGGGCGGCCTGCCCACCGCTGCGATGCGCGTTCAGTCCACCTTGGCGCCCGAGGCCTTCACCACCTGCGCCCACTTTTTCGTCTCGGCGTCGATCATCTTCGCGAACTCCGCCGGCGTGTTACCACCGGGGATCGCGCCCTGCGCTTCCAGCCGCGCTTTCAGCTCCGGGCTCGACAACGCCTTGGCGGTTTCCTGCTGCAGGCGGTTGACGACTTCGGGCGGCGTGCCCGCCGGGGCCAGCAGGCCAAACCACGAACTGGCCTCGTAGCCCTTCAGCGGCCCGGCTTCGGCGATCGTCGGCACGTCGGGCAACGCAGCCGAGCGGGTGGCGCTCGTCACGGCCAGTGCCTTCAACTTGCCGGCCTTGATCTGCGCCATCGCGGACGGCAGGTTGTCGAACATCACGTCCATCGTGCCGCCGACCAGGTCCATCAGCGCCGGGCCGGAGCCCCGGTACGGGAAGTGGACCATGTAGGTCCCCGTCATGCTTTTGAACAATTCGCCCGCCAGGTGGATGGAGGTGCCGTTGCCGCTGGACGCCATGTTGAGCTTGCCGGGGTTGGCGCGCGCATACCGGATCAGATCGGGCACGCTGCCGATCTTGTAGGCCTCGGCCTTGCCGGGGTTGATGACGAGCACGTTGGGCACGCCGGCGACCAGCGTGATCGGTGCGAAGTCCTTGATCGGGTCGTACGGCAGCTTCGGGTACAGCGACTGGTTGATGCCGTGCGTGCCGACCGTGCCCATCAGCAAGGTGTGCCCGTCGGCCTGTGCGCGGGCCACGTCCGCCGCGCCCAGGTTGCCGCCGGCGCCCGGTTTGTTGTCGACGATGAACTGCTGGCCGAAAGCCTTGCTCAGTTCGGGCGCGAGTGCACGGGCCAGGATGTCGGTGGTGCCGCCGGGGGCGAACGGCACGACGATGCGCACGGGCTTGCTGGGCCAGGTCGACTGGGCTGTGGCGGGCCATGACCACGCGGTGAGGGCGAAGGCGCCCAGCGTGGCGAGCAGGGCGCGACGGCGAGGGGGATGGGTCATCGGAGGTCTCCTGAGGAATGCCCTAGTTTGAAAAGCGAAGTGGGGGCTGACCACCCGGGGTATCCCCGGCTTGGGGCCAGAGCGGTGCGGGCTGCGCGCAGTGTTCGGTTGCCATTCGGTGCGGGCCCGGGCATGGACGGGTGGCCGGCGGCGCTCATTCCCCACCCTGGTGCGCAATCCGCGCCCCCGACCCCGAAACCACACCCTCCCGGTGCAAAACCGGGCCGAAAAACTGGCCCATCCCTTGCTTGTATACAAGTCAGTACATCAACCGGTGCTCAAAACGCACCACCCGAGGGTCCGTCCCGCGGCCGGCGCATCAGGCAAGGAGAAACGTTCATGGCTAAGCCTCAGTGGAACCGTCGTCAATGGCTCGCGAGTGCCGGTGCAACCGGTGCCGGCCTCGCCACGCTGGGGTGGCCCATCGTGGCGTCTGCGCAGGCCAAGCCGATCACGGTGGGCTTCCTCTACGTCGGCGCCAAGGACGACTTCGGCTACAACCAGGCGCACGCCGAGGCCGCCGCGCAGATCAAGAAGATGGCGGGCGTGAAAGTGGTCGAGGAAGAGAACGTGCCCGAAACCACCGCGGTGCAGAAGTCGATGCAGGCGATGATTTCGCAAGACGGTGCCGCGCTGCTGTTCCCCACCTCGTTCGGCTACTTCGACCCGCACGTGCTCACCGTCGCGCCGAAGAACGGCGGCGTGCGCTTCGCCCACTGCGGCGGCCTGTGGAACGAGGCCAAGCACCCGAAGAACGCGGGCAGCTTCTTCGGCTACATCGACGAGTGCCAATACCTCAACGGCGTCGTCGCGGGCCACATGAGCAAGAGCAGGAAGCTCGGCTTCATCGCGGCCAAGCCCATCCCGCAGGTGCTGCGCAACATCAATGCGTTCACGATGGGCGCGCGCTCGGTCGACCCGGCCATCACCACCACGGTGATCTTCACCGGCGACTGGTCGATGCCGGTCAAGGAGGCCGAGGCCACCAACAGCCTGGCCGACCAGGGCATCGACGTGTTCACGATGCACGTCGACGGGCCGAAGGTGATCGTCGAGACGGCAGCCAAACGCGGCAAGATGGTCTGCGGCTACCACGCCAGCCAGGCCAGGCTCGCACCGAACGCCTACCTCACCGGCGCCGAGTGGAACTGGGTCACCGCTTACACCGCCATCGTGGAAGCGGCACGCAGCGGCAAGCCGCATCCCAACTTCATCCGCGGCGGCCTGAAAGAAGGCTATGTAAAACCGTCGCCGTACGGCCCGACGGTCAGCGAAGGCGCGCGCAAGAACGCCGACGCGGTGAAGGCGGCGATGCTCAAGGGCAGCTTCGACATCTTCAAGGGCCCGCTGAAGGACAACACCGGCAAGGTGGTCATCGCAAGCGGCAAGGCCCACAAGCAGACCGACGTCGAACTCGAGCAGATGAACTATCTGGTCGAAGGCGTCATCGGCAAGATCTGACCGTCGAGCACGCCATGACGCCGCGCTGGCACGCCCCCGCCGAAGCCGTCGTGCTGCCGCTGCTCGCGCTCGGCGGTGCGCTGCTGCTGTTCGGTGCGTTCGTGTGGTTCGGCGGGCACGACCCGGTGCAGGCGTGGGTGCTGCTGTTCAAGGGTGCCTTCGGCGATGCGTTCTCGTGGCAGAACACCTTGCAGCGTGCCGCGCCGCTGATGTTGACCGCGCTGTGCGTGGCACTGCCGGCGCGTGCCGGGCTCATCGTGATCGGTGGCGAAGGTGCCCTGGTGCTGGGCGGGCTGGCAGCGGCCGGGCTGCCGTATGTGATCGGCGTGCCGGGCAATGGCTTCGGCACGCTGCTGGTGCTGCTGGCCGCGGCATTGGCTGGTGCGGCGTGGATCGCGCTGGCGGGCGCGCTGCGGCAGTACCGCGGCGTCAATGAAACCATCAGCAGCCTGCTGCTCGGCTATATCGCGATCGCGCTGTTCAAGCACTTCGTCGAAGGACCGATGCGCGACCCGAACAGCCTCAACAAGCCGTCGACCCTGCCGCTGCCGGAAGGCACGTTGATCGGCGGCATGGCCGGCACCGACGTGCACTGGGGCCTGGCGTGGGGTGTCGCGGTGTGCGTGGTGCTCGGGGTGTGGCTGGCGTTCACGACGAGCGGCTTCGCGACGCGCGTGGTCGGCGGCAATGCACGTGCCGCACGGCTCGTGGGCCTGCCGACGCACCGGCTGGTCCTGCTCGCCTGCGCCCTGGGTGGAGCCGGCGCCGGCATCGCGGGGGGCATCGAGGTGGCCGCGGTGCACACGGCGGCCAACGCGTCGCTGATCGCCGGCTTCGGCTACACCGGCATCCTCGTCTCGTTCGTCGCGCGCCACAACCCGTGGATGGTGGTGCCGGTGGCGGTGTTGTTCGGCGGCTTCGGCGCCGCCGGCAGCCTGCTGCAACGGCGCATGGAACTGCCGGATGCATCCGTGCTGGTGCTGCAGGGTTTTGCGTTCGTGTTGATCCTCGCGAGCGAGGCCTTGCGGGGCCGGTTGTTCGCGGTGCGGTGGCCGGCTGTCGCGCTGCGTGTTGTCTCGTCGGCTTCGGCCACCAAGGGGGCCGCATGACGACCCTCTGGCTCGACATCACCCTGGCCCTGCTCGGCGGCGCGCTGCGCACGGCCACCCCCTTTCTGTTCGTCAGCCTGGGCGAGTGCCTGACTGAAAAGTCCGGCCGCATCAACCTCGGCCTCGAAGGCGTGCTGGTGTTCAGTGCGATGGCCGGCTTCGGTGCGGCCTACCTCACCGGCTCGCCATGGCTGGGCGTGCTGGCGGCAGGCACGAGTGGCGCGGCGCTCGCGCTCATTCACGGCCTGCTGTGCTCATTGCCGCGGGTGAGCGACATCGCCACCGGTATCGCACTGATGCTGCTCGGCTCGGGCCTGGCGTTCTACCTCGGCAAGCCATTGATCCAACCGCAGGCCCCGCAGATCCCGTCGATCGACCTCGGTGCCTGGAGCAGCTCGCCGCAGATCCAGGCGGCGCTCAGCGTCAACGCGCTGCTGCCGCTCGGCGTGCTGCTCGCGTTGTTCATGTACTGGGCGTTCGCGAACACCCGCTATGGCCTCGTCGTGCGCATGGCGGGCGATTCGAGCGACGCGGCCCGTGCGTTGGGCTACTCCGTCAACGGCATCCGCATCGCGGCCACCACCGCGGGCGGCTTCATTGCCGGCCTCGGCGGTGCCTCGCTGTCGCTCTATTACCCCGGCAGCTGGAACGAAGGGCTGTCCAGCGGCCAGGGTTTGATCGCGGTGGCACTGGTCATCTTCGCGCGCTGGAACCCGAAGCGCTGCCTGTGGGCCGCGCTGCTGTTCGGCGGTGCCGGTGCACTGGGCCCGGCGCTGCAGTCGGTCGGCATCAGCGGCGGCTACTACCTGTTCAACGCGATGCCCTATGCGCTGACGCTCGCCATCCTCGTCTGGACCTGCTCGCCCACCCGCAGCCTCAAGGGCGCGCCGGTCGAACTCAACATGAGCCGCTGAAGAAGGAAGCCCCGAGATGACCCACATCGCCGCGCAACCCTATGCCTGGCCCTACGACGGCCAACTGTCGCCGGCCAACACCGCGCTGGTCATCATCGACATGCAGACCGACTTCTGCGGCATCGGCGGGTATGTCGACAAGATGGGCTACGACCTGTCGCTCACGCGCGCGCCGATCGAGCCGATCAAGGCGGTGCTGGCCGCCATGCGCGCGAAGGGCTTCCACATCCTCCATACGCGCGAAGGGCACCGGCCCGACCTGTCGGACCTGCCGGCCAACAAGCGCTGGCGCTCGCAGCGCATCGGCGCCGGCATTGGAGATGCCGGGCCGTGCGGCCGCATCCTGGTGCGCGGCGAGCCGGGCTGGGAGATCATTCCCGAACTGAAGCCCCTGTCCGGCGAGCCCATCATCGACAAGCCCGGCAAGGGTTCGTTCTGCGCGACGGATCTGGAACTGATCCTGCACACGCGCGGCATCCGCAACCTCATCCTCACCGGCATCACCACCGACGTGTGCGTGCACACGACGATGCGCGAGGCCAACGACCGCGGCTTCGAGTGCGTGATGCTCGAAGACTGCACCGGCGCCACCGACCTGGGCAACCACCAGGCGGCGCTCAAGATGATCCAGATGCAAGGCGGCGTGTTCGGTGCCGTCTCCAACTCCGCGCAGGTGCTCGAAGCCCTGCAGTCGCTTTGACGCCTGTTTGCCCATAGAGAGCGCCCCCAGGCGGCGGCAGAAGCTCGCCGCCGCCGCCCGAGGGGGTGAGTCACCTCGGGGCGGCCCTTCGTTGACTCAAGAGAGAGAACCCGCCATGACCACCCACAAGACCATCAGCCGCCGCCGCGTCCTGCGCACCGGCGTGCAAGGCGCCGCCGCATTGGCGCTCGGCAGCGTGCTGCCGGCCGCACGCGCCGCCGGCAAGATCCAGATCGGCTTCTGGCCCATTGCGAGCGGTCTGCCGCTCTACACCGCGCTCGAGCGCGGCTTCTTCAAAGAGGTGGGGCTGGACGTCGAAGGCGTGAAGTTCGCCGGCGCCCAGCAGGTGGTCGAGGCGATGGTCGCCGGCCGCGTGCACGGCTCGGCCAACGGCACCGCTTCGGCCGCGCTGGCGCTCGGCGAGATCGTCTCGCCCGGGTTGTTCAAGATCATCTGCTCCAACCCGTCGAACCACAAGTTCGTGCTCGACCAGTTCGTCGTGCCGAAGGACAGCCCCGTCAAGTCGATCGCCGAACTCAAAGGCATGCGCATCGCGAGCGGCCCCGGCATCCAGAACGTCACGCTCGCCAAGGTGATCCTGGAGAAGAACGGCATCGCCGACGCCAAGATCATCGAGCTGCCGATCGGCCAGCATGTGCCGGCCATCGCAGCGGGGCAGATCGACGCCTGCTACACGCTGGAGCCCACCGGCACCGTGGGCCGGCTCAAGGGCGTGGCGCGCGTGCTGGAGAACGGCGTGATCTCGAAGTACGTGCTGGGCCGCGCGGACGCGCCGTGGTTCGGCGGCTCGGCCAGTGTGACCACGGCCTTCCTGAAGGATCGCCCGGACGATGCGAAGAAGTACATCGCCGCCTACCTGAAGGGCGTGGACTTCGTGCGCAAGAACCCCGACCAGGTGCGGCAGCACCTCGACGGTTTCACCAGCATCGACGCGAGCCTGGTCAACGAGGTGCCGCTCGCCGGGTTCACCACGTACAGCGAGTTCACCGCGGCCGACGTCGAGGCGTTCCAGAAGTTCTTCGACGTGTTCACCGAGCGCAAGATCTTCACGCGTACGGTGCCGGTGAAGCCGCTGATCTACACGGCCTGAAACGGATAGCACCGATGAACGCCTTCGTCGCCAGGCTGCGCGAGCCGCAGCACCGCCGCCGCCTGCTGCCCGTGCTCGGGCCGGTGCTGCTGTTCGCCGTGTGGCAGCTCGTGATCTCGGCCGAATGGATCAAGCCCGTGCTGCTGCCGCCGCCGGGCGACACGCTCGCGCACCTGTGGGGCGCCGTCAGCAGCGGCGCCATCCTGCCCGACCTGGGGGCCACGGTGTATCGCACGCTGGCGGCCTTCGGCATTGCGGTGGTGATCGGCGTGCCGTTGGGCGTGATGCTCGGCAGCGCCGAGCCGGCGTACCGAAGTGTGGAGTTCCTGATCGACTTCTTCCGCTCCACGCCGTCATCGGCGCTGATCCCGCTGTTCCTGCTGATCTTCGGCATCACCGATGCCAACAAGATCGCGATCGCAAGCTTTGCCGCGATGCTGCTGGTGCTGTTCAACAGTGCCTACGGCGTGATGAACGCGAAGAAGACGCGCGTGATGGCCGCGCAGATCATGGGCGTGTCGAAGTGGCACGTCTTCAAGGACGTGATGCTGATGGAAAGCCTGGCGCAGACCTTCGTCGGCCTGCGCAGCGCGGTTTCGATGGCGCTGGTCATCGTGATCGTCGCCGAGATGTTCATCGGCTCCGACAGCGGGCTGGGCCACCGCATCATCGACGCGCAGCAGGTGTTCAACGTGAAGGAGATGTACACCTCCATCCTGATCACGGGCGCGTTGGGCTATTTGCTCAACCTCGCCTTCCTGCTGGTCGAGAAGAAACTGATCCACTGGAGCGGCAAAGCATGAGCGGCCCGATGCCCACCCTGATGGCCGGCACCGAGCCGCACGACACCGTCCTCACGTTGCGGCCGGCGCCGCGCACGCACGTCACGGTGCGCGGCTTGTACAAGTCGTTCGCCGGCGCGCCGCTGTACACCAACTTCAACCTCGACCTGCCGCGCGGCGAGATCGTCTCGATCTTCGGCCCCAACGGCTGCGGCAAGTCGACCCTGATGAACATGATCGCGGGGTTGATCGAGCCGGATGCGGGCGAGATCCTGTTCGACGGCAAGTCGCTGAAGGACACCACGATCGGCTACGTGTTCCAGAACTACCGCGACGCGCTGTTCCCGTGGATCACCGCGTGGGACAACATCGCCTACCCGCTGCGCCGCAAGGGCATGAAGGAGCCCGAGGTGCGCGCGCGGGTCGAGGAGCTGATCGCGCTGTTCGAGATCCGTTTCGACCTCAAGCGCTACCCGTATGAACTCTCGGGCGGGCAGCAGCAGACGGTGTGCATCATGCGGGCGCTCGCGCCCAAGCCCGAGGTGCTGTTCCTCGACGAGCCGTTCTCGGCGCTCGACTTCGAGATGACGCTGTTCATCCGCGAGAAGCTGCAGGAAGCGCACCTCGCGACCGGCGTCACGATGGTGATCGTCTCGCACGACCTCGAAGACGCGGTGTTCCTGGCGGATCACATCCTGCTGCTGACGCGCCGGCCGACGAAGATCGCCGAGATCGTGCCCTTCACGCTGGCGCGCCCGCGCACGCCGGAAGACACCGCGAACGACGAGTTCGTGCGCGTGAAGGCGCACACGCTGGAGGTGTTCCGGCGCGAGACAAGAGCCTGAAAGGCAATCCGCCATGCACGCCCTCGCACTCGAAACCTACGCGCTGACCAAACGCTTCGGCGCCTTCACGGCGCTCGACGGCGTGAGCCTGCGCGTGCGGCCCGGCACCGTGCATGCGCTGCTGGGCGAGAACGGCGCGGGCAAGAGCACGCTGGTCAAGTGCGTGGTCGGCTACCAGCCGCCGGACGACGGCGCGGTGCTGCTCGACAGCCGCGAAACCGAGATCGCATCGCCTGCCGCTGCACGCGAGCTGGGCATCGGCATGGTCTACCAGCACTTCACGGTGGTGCCGGGCATGACCGTGGCCGAGAACGTGTTGCTCGCGCGCGGCCGCGTGCCGGCGGTGATCGACTGGAAGGCAGCGCGCGCCGAGCTGAACGCGTTCCTGGCCACCACGCCGTTCCGGCTCGACCTGGACGCCACGCCGGCAGAGTTGTCGGCCGGCGAGAAGCAGAAGCTCGAGATCCTGAAGCAGCTGTTTCTGAAGCCGCGCCTGCTGATCCTCGACGAGCCCACCTCGGTGCTGACGCCGCAGGAGGCCGACGAGGTGCTGGGCTTGTTGCGCGAACGCGCGCATGCAGGCGAGTGCAGCGTGGTGCTGATCACGCACAAGTTCCGCGAGGTGATGGCCTATGCCGACGACGTGAGCGTGCTGCGCCGCGGCCGCCTGGTCGGCAGCCACCTCGTCGGCTCGACCGCGCCCGAGCAACTGGCGGCAGAAATGGTCGGCGAGCAGCGCGCGGCCACCGTGCTGGTGCGCGAGCCGCGTGCCGAGGGCGAAGCACGCTTGCACATCGACGGCTTGAACGTGCGGGGCGACCGCGGTGAACTGGCGGTGTGCGAGCTCACGCTTGCCGTGCGCAGCGGCGAGATCGTCGGCGTCGCGGGCGTGTCCGGCAACGGGCAGCGCGAGCTGATGGAAGCGCTGACCGGCCAGCGCCGGCGCGAAGGCGGCACGGTGCGTGTCGGCGCTCAGCGCTACGACGCCACGCGCGAGCAGAACCACCGCCTGCGCGTGCGCAGCCTGCCGGAGGAGCCGCTGCGCAATGCCTGCGTCGGCGAGATGAGCGTGGCGCAGAACATGGGCTTGAGGCGTTTCGACGAACCGCCCGCGGCGCGCTTGGGCTGGTTGCGCCATGGCGTGCTCAAACGCCGCGCACGCGAGCTGATCGGCGAATACGGCGTCAAGACGCAGGGCGAGGGCGCGCCAATCCGGTCGCTGTCCGGCGGCAACGTGCAGCGGGCGGTGCTGGCGCGGGAACTCGACGGCGACGCCGACGTGCTGCTGGTCGCCAACCCGGTGTTCGGGCTGGACTTTGCCGCGGTGGCCGAGATCCATGGCCGCCTGTTGGCGGCGCGCAACCGCGGTGCGGCCGTGCTGCTGATCAGCGAGGACCTGGACGAGCTGATGGCACTGGCCGACCGCATCGTCGTGATGAGCGGCGGGCGCATCGTGCAGGAAGTGGACGCCGCCCGGGCCGACCGCAACCAGCTCGGCGCCTGGATGGGCGGCGGTGCGGCCATGCCTGCGCAGCAGCAGGCCGCATGAGGCGCATGACCATGCTCACCATTCAGGCCCAACCGTTCGACTTCTGCTTCGAGCTGTCGAGCACCGCGCTCGTGCTCATCGACATGCAGCGCGACTTCATCGAGCCGGGCGGCTTCGGCGCGTCGCTCGGCAACGACGTCACGCGCCTGCAGGCCATCGTGCCCACGTTGCAGCGCCTGCTCGGCGCATGGCGCCAGGCGGGCGGCTTCGTCGTCCACACGCGCGAAGGCCACCGACCCGACCTGTCCGATTGTCCGCCCTCCAAGCGCCTGCGCGGCGAACCGGCCCTGCGCATCGGCGATGCCGGCCCGATGGGCCGTTTGCTGGTGCGCGACGAGCCGGGCCACGAGATCGTGCCGGCACTGGCACCCGCGCGCGGCGAACTGGTGATCGACAAGCCCGGCAAAGGTGCGTTCTACGCCACCGCATTGCATGACGAGCTGCAGCGCCGCGCGATCACGCACCTGCTGTTCACCGGTGTCACCACCGAGGTCTGCGTGCAGACCACGATGCGCGAAGCCAACGACCGCGGCTACGGCAGCCTGCTGATCGAAGACGCGACCGCAAGCTACTTCCCCCACTTCAAACAGGCGACGCTGGAGATGGTCCGCGCGCAAGGCGCGATCGTCGGCTGGACGGCACCGAGCGACGCCGTGCTGCCGCTGCTGCCGAGCCCCCCTGCTGCTGGAGCCACCGCATGACCCCCACCCCGTTCCCGCACACCATCGCGGGCCTGCTCGACGCCTACCGGCGTGGCACCCACACGCCGCAAGACGTGGTGGCCACGCTGCGCGCGCAGATGCGCGGCGATGACCCGGCCTGGATCCACCGCTGCGACGACGCGTTCGTCGACGCGCAGCTGCGGCGCTTGGCCGCGCACGCACCGCAGAGCCTGCCGCTGTACGGCGTGCCCTTCGCGGTGAAGGACAACATCGACATCGAAGGGCTGCCGACGACGGCGGCCTGCCCCGCGTTCACCTACGTGGCCGAACACACCGCGCGCGCCGTGCAACGGCTGATGGATGCCGGCGCGGTGCTGCTCGGCAAGACCAACCTCGACCAGTTCGCCACCGGCCTCGTCGGCACCCGTTCGCCCTATGGCGAGGTGCCGAATGCCTTCGATGCGGCGTTCGTCAGCGGCGGCTCCAGCTCCGGCTCGGCGTCGGTGGTCGCGCGCGGCCTGGTGCCGTTTGCGCTCGGCACCGACACGGCCGGCTCGGGCCGTGTGCCGGCGGGCTTCAACAACCTGGTCGGGCTCAAGCCGACACCGGGGCTCGTCAGCACCGATGGGGTATTGCCGGCCTGCCGCACGCTCGATTGCCTGAGCGTGTTCGCGCTCACCGCGAGCGACGCCGCCCGTGTGCTGGCGGTGATGGAAGGCACCGAAGGCGAAGCCGTGTTCCACCACGCGGCGCCGCGCCCGGCGCACCTGTCGCAGCCGCTGCGCGTGGGCGTGCCAGCCGCGCCCGAATGGCATGGCGACGCCGGCTACGCACAGGCGTGGGCGCGTGCGCTGGAGCATCTGCACGACCTCGGCGCGCAGGTCACCGAAGTGGACATGCAGCCGCTGTTCGAGGTGGCGCAACTGCTGTATGACGGCCCCTGGGTGGCGGAGCGCTATGCGGTGGTGCAGGCCTTGATCGAATCGCAGCCGCAGGACATGGACGCCACCGTGCGCCAGGTCATCGAAGCGGCACGCGCGCACGATGCGGTGTCCGCGTTCCGGGCGCAGTACCGGCTGCAGGAACTGGCCCTGCAGGCACAGGCGCTGTGGCAGCAGATCGACGTGCTGATGGTGCCGACCGCCCCGACGCTGCCGACGCGCGCTGCGGTGGCCGCCGCCCCGGTGGCGCGCAACAGCGAGCTGGGCCGCTACACTAACTTCGTCAACCTGCTCGGGCAGGCCGCCATCGCCGTGCCGGCCGGCTTCACCGACGCGGGGGTGCCCTTCGGCGTGACCTTCATCGCGCCCGGTGGCAGCGATGCGGCCCTGTGCGGGTTGGGCGCGCGCTGGCAGGCGTCGCTCGGCTTGCCGCTGGGCCTGGAGCTGGCGCGTGCCGAAGCGGCCGACGCATTGCCCGCGGTGCTGCCGGCCAGCGAGCCGATGCATGCGATCGCCGTGGTCGGCGCCCACCTGTCGGGCATGCCGCTGCATGGTCAGCTCACCGAGCGCCGAGCGCGCCTGCTGCGCAAGACGCGCACGTCGGCCCACTACCGGCTCTATGCGCTGCCCGGCACGGTGCCGCCCAAGCCGGGCCTGGCCCGCAGCGTCGACGGCGCACCGATCGAGGTCGAGGTCTACGAGATGCCGCAACGGCACATCGGCTCCTTCCTGGCGCTGATCCCGTCGCCGCTGGGCCTCGGCACGCTGGAGCTGGAGGACGGCAGCCGCGTGCAGGGCTTCATCTGCGAGCCGTGGGCGCTGCACGGCGCCGAAGACATCACCCACCACGGTGGCTGGCGCGCGTATCTGGCGCAGCGGCAACAGGCCGTGCCGGTGCAGGCATGAAAGACGACCGCCCGATGGACGACCCCGACGTCAACCTGCCCGACGTGCTGGCCGAAATCCGCACGCTGTTCGACGACTACGAACGCGCGCTGATGCGCAACGACGTGGCAGCGCTCAACGGCTACTTCTGGCGCGACCCCGCGCTCACACGCTACGGCATTGCCGACAAGCAGCTGGGGTATGAAGCGCTGGCTGCCTTTCGTGCGGCCACGCCGGCGCCCGACTTCACCCGCGAGCTGCACGACACACGCCTCACCACCTTCGGCCGCGACATGGCCGTGGCGCAAACCGAGTTCACGCGCAGCGACTCGCCCAAGCGCGGCTTCCAGACGCAGACCTGGGTGCGCTTCGCCGACGGCTGGAAAATCGTCTCCGCGCACGTCAGCATGATCGACTGGCCCGCACGATGACCGCCTGCGTATCATTCGCCCGCCCATGAGCTCCGCCCGCCTCAAGCCCCAGCCCCGCACCACCGCGAGCAAGAAGCCCGCGGCCGTGGTCGCACTGCCGTCGGCGGCGACGCTGGCCGACCAGGCCTACGAGCAGATCAAGCACCTCATCTTCGACTTCGAGCTGATGCCGGGCGACCGCATCTCCGAGACCGAGCTCGCCGAGCGCGTGCAGGTCAGCCGCACGCCGCTGCGCCAGGCCTTGCAACGGCTGCAGCGCGAAGGCTTCATGCAGGTGTTTCCCAAGAGCGGCTGGCAGGTGGCACCGCTGGACTTCGACCAGTTCGACGAGCTGTACGACCTGCGCGTGCTGCTTGAATGCCACGCCGCGCTGCGCCTGTGCGAGGCCGAGGAACGCCCCGCGCTGAAGGAGATCGGCGGCATCTGGCTGGTGCCCGCCGCCGAGCGGCAGGCCGATGCCGACACGGTGCGCGACCTCGACGAGCGCTTCCATGCCGCGCTGGTCGCCTCCAGCGGCAACCGCGAGATGAGCCGCGTGCACCAGGACATCACCGAACGCATCCGCATCATCCGCCGGCTCGACTTCACCAAACCCAACCGCGTGGAAGCGACGTACCAGGAACACGCCAAGATCCTGCGCGCCATCACGCAGCGGCGGGCGGACGAAGCGCAACGCCTGCTGCGCGCCCACATCGAGCAGAGCAAGCTCGAGGTGCGGCACATCACGCTGGACATGCTGTACCGGTTGCGGCGGCGTTGAGGTTGCTTCGCTGGCCGCGTAGGCGTAGCGGTTGATTGTCCGGCGGCGGGTCCAAGCGTCCGCTCGATGGCGATCACCGGCCTGATCTGCGCTGTTGCCGACCCGTCATGTTGATCGCAGTACGGTCATCGCAGAGCAGGCGGTGCAGCGGGCGGCAACGCGGACCGTTCGGGCACCACGCCGCGCCAAGCGACCAGGTCGTCGCCCTTGAGCGCATTGCCGCCCACGCTGGCGAGCACTTCGGCGGGCCATTTTGGCTCGCGTTTGAGCAGTGAACTGACCCAGGGGAACAGGCCGAACAAGGCAAATATCGGCATGAAGGGGACGAGGATCAGGCCGGTGAAGCCGACCATGAAGGCGAGGAAAGAACGATCCCGCCATGCCATGCGGAAATACTCCGGCGCATCCGTGATCTGTTCGCCCACGAACGACCACATGTGGTGCCATAGCGTTTGCCGGCCCAGCGCCGGGTTGGGCCCGTCGTGCTCGTCGGAGAACAGAGGGCCTTCGTGCTGCATGAAGCGTCGAGCGTGCTCCCACGCGTCCAGCAGAGGCTGCACGTTCGAAGTGGAGGCGTTGATGGTCAGCGGAAAGCGGTCGATGACCTTGGTGGGGTCGGTCGGGTCGAGCACGACGCCGCGCAGGCCGGCTTCGGTGCGGCCGACGGTGCCGGTGAACACGCTCATCGTGTCGATCTCGGCGCGGACTTGGGACCAGTCGTAGGTGAGCACCTTGCCGCGGGTGCCTTTCCATGGGCGGGATTCATCACGGAAGACGTGAACCTTGCCGGCGCGGCGGTCGAGCAGGGCGCTGGTGTGGAAGCGGTGGCCGATCAGGCCGGCAATGAAACCCACCATCCCCAGGGCGATTCCTGCCACCATCAAAACGTACAACAACCCGACCAGCAGTGTGCCGCTCGCACTCGTCACTGATGACATGACTTCTCGATACGAGTCATTGAAAAGTAGGTAGACGAGCAGAGCAACCGGGATGCCAAGAAACAGCAGCAGACCCTCCATCAGCGCCATCTGGTCCCCATACATCAGCCCGTGAGGGTACGCCTTGTAGACCATGCCTCCCGAGTGCGGTGTGGTGCTCACCGGCTCGTCGTGCGGCGGTAGCCGAGTGGCTGTGTCGGTGGAGCCCTGGTAGCGAGGGTCCACGTATTGCAAACCGAGCAGCAGGTTGCTGGCCTCCGGCGTGTCGAAGCGCATCTGCGCCAATTGAAGGTTGTCGGTGTCGAACCTGGGGCGCCGTTGTTGCGACTGCTGCGCGGATTCACGCTGCCCGCGCTTGCGCCGCTGCTGCCGATTCATGCCTGGCTGGTCCATCAGTCTCGCTTCACGAACATTTCGTCGCGGGCGAGTATGTCACCGCGGTTGTCGCCCCAGATCGTGTAGCTGGCCTTGGCCTTCTTGTACTTGAGGTGGGTGTCGTTCTCGAACACCCAGGACTGCGCCCATTCCAGCAGCTTTTCGTCGTTCTTCTCGGTGCCTTCCAGTTTGAGGCCGTGGTTCATCACTGTGACCGGGGCGCGCCATCGGCTTCGTACAGGTCGATACGCAGGTCGATGTTGCGCTTGGCCGGCCATCGCTGGGTCGTGACCTTGAAGACTACGGCATCGGGCTTGAACAGGTTCTTGTTCCACTCGAAGTCGATCTGCAAACCGATGGGCAGCACGTTGAGGGCTTCGATCTCGGCCCGCATGCCGCGGTGGACGAGATTCCTCAAGATGACGAACTTGCTGTGCCGGTCGAGGTTCCGGTCGTTGAGAATGCCCTCCAACTGCTCGCGCGTGACCTCACCGAACTTGCCTTCGGTGCGTTTGCCCAGGCCCCAGTAACTGCGGTCGAGGAAGATGTCCATGTGGTGGTACTTGACATGCAGGACGTAGAGCATGAAGCCAAAGGCAACGATAGACAAAACGATCCCCGCGCCCATCAGCCAAGCGCCGAGTAGTGCGGAGGTTGCGACGCCCATGCCCATGACGGGACCGCTGGCGGCAAAGGCGGTGTAGGTGAATACAGATCCAAACGCCGACGAGATGGCTGACAGGGCATACAAGGTTGTTGCGGCGTAGTAGCCAACGGCAGCCTTGTTGTCACCCGCGCGACTTGCATGTTGTCCGCGCACAAACGCCAGCGAAGCATCCACCGCAGACGCAGCCGCCCCAAACAACCCCGCACTCAGTCGCACCTTCGCGATGTTGGTCGCCAACTCCAGCTTCAAGGTGCGTGCACCATCTGCCTGCATGGTGTAGATGAGCAGCCGAGTGGTATTTCGCGTTTCCATCAAGCCCAAGGCTGTCGAGAGGGTGGATAACACCCCGTCGACCTGCTCGATGCCTTCTTCCGTGAACATCTTGATGCCGGTGTCGAAGAGAGCCCAGACTTGGGTCATGAAGATGGCGCCCAGGATCGTGCCCTGGTTGTTGTCCGTCAGTGCCTGCCTGAGCGTTACCGCCTGCTCACGCACCAACCTGTTCGCTACATGCTCCGGCACCATGAACGGCCCGCTCGACAGCCCCAGGTGCGCATCGGGCACGATCTTCACCAGTTGCTTGCCGTCCTTCACCGCCTGGGCCCGCAGCTTGTCCAGCAGCTCGCGGTTCAGCAACACCGGGTAGTTCATCTCGGTGTTGATACGGCCCTTCAACTTGGCGAACTGCCGCTCGGTCAGGCGACGCTCCTGCCGCGTGGTCTGGTTCTTGGACTTGAAGTCCACCGGCATCGCGCCCTGGTTCATCGCATCGCGCAGTTCGTCCAACGCCACGCCCACCGGCATCTGCAGGTTGAACACGAACTTCTGGCGGATGCGCACGTCGTGCTCCAGGCTGATCAGCTCCTCGTTCAGCAGGCTCACCTTCACGTGCACGCGGTAGGCCTGGCGCGCCTCGCCTTCGGACACGGCGGCGATGCCGAGGCTCTCGGCCATCTTCTTGTCGACCGAGGCGGCGATGAAGTTCACCATCTGCGCGCGAGCGGCAATGATGCTGTTCAGCGTGTTCTCGAGCTGGAACCGATTGCGCTGTTTGGCGATGCTTTCTCGCACGGTTTGGGCCAGGCTGCGCATCGCGGCCACGCCTTCGTTCTGCTCGGAGTGGTTGCCGGCGTCCTTCCACACTTCTTCTCGCCACTCGAAGATCTTGAAGAACGAGTAGTCGAACCAGTTGAGCGGATCGGCGGGGTTGAGCTTGTAGAGCTGCGCCAGCGCTTTGGCGGTGTGGATGGTGAGGGCGCCCCCGCCCACGGCCTGGTTCACCACGGCAAAGCGGGCGGCGAGGTCGGCAGTCTGCTGATCGAGCGTGCCCAGGCTGGCGTCGATAGTGATCAGCTTGATGCGGTGTTCGAGCAGGTGCAGGTAGCTGTTGTGAAAGCGCTCGCAGTTGCGCCAGGCCAGGAAGTCCTTGTCCAGCGCGGCGATGCGCTGGTCCCAGCGGTCCGATTCTTCCTGGAAGGCCTTGCGGAACTCCTTCACCTTGCCCATGTCGACGCGGCCTTCCAGGCGGTCGCGCATGCCTTCGGCCGTGTCGGCGCCGTTCTCGTTTGCCTTTTTCTCCACCACGGCATCGGGCAGGCGCACACGGCCCAGCACGGTCAGGCCGCCGGCGTGCTGCTGCGAGGGCACCTGCACCAGGATCTTCTTGCCGTTGGCGTCGAGCTTGTTGCCTTCTTCGTCGACGCGCCCGTTCTTCCTGTCGGTGGGCGTGGCCTGGGCGAACGTCGGCTCGAAGGTGGTGCCGGGTTCGTAGCCGCCTTGCGCCTGCCGCGCGTCGAAGGCTTCCTTCGTGGTCATCGCGCCGTAGCGCCGCTCCATCACGTCGCGCGTTGCATCGGTGATGCGCTTGGCCGCGGCGTGCTTCTCCCACTGCAGGACCATGTCGAGGTGCAGGCTGGAGCGCAGCGCCCACGCGCGCGCCGGGTCCGGCTTCTGGTGGATGCCCTCGCCGCCGATGGCCCACAGTTGCTTGGCCTCCACGGCGGCGAGGCGGAAGGTGTTGTGGTCGGTCATCACGCCGATGTCGTCGTCGAGCATCACGATGAGCGAGCGGTCGACGTACTGCGTGGGGTTCTTGGGAGGGCTGTTGGCCTTTTCCATGTACCGGACGTTGGCTGTGAACTCCTCGGCCAGCCCGCCGCGCCGCTCATCCAACGGCTTGGTGCACAGCTCGAAGGCCTGCTTGAACTTGGCGCTGGGCTGCTTCACGAAGTCGGCGATGGTCAGTAGCGCGTGCTCGTTGATCGGCAGCACCCCGGGCGGAAATTCGCCGGCCAACACCCCGCTGGGGCTGAGCGTGCGGCCGTGCAGCTCGCGCAGCGGTTTCTCCATCGTCTTGCCGTCCGGCAGGGGCTGGGTGCGGGTTTCGTTGAGCAGGAAGGCCGCAAACACGGAGGGCGCCAGCAGGTGAGGCGTGAAGCCGACCCAGATTTCGGCCACGTCGGCGGCGTGCTCCACGTGGATCAGCGAGCCCGGCACGTTGGCCGCACCACGCGAGCAGGCTTTGGCTGGCGTGTCGGTCAGGAAGGTGGACTGCATCGCCGCGTACTGCTTGGCATCCACCTGGTGAAGAATCTTGCGCGTCAGCCCTTCGGGCGACACCTGCCACACGTCGGCACGTTGCCGCGCGGGAAAGATCACCGTGACGTAGCCCTGCCGCAAGGGCCGCACGACGGGGAGGGTGCCTTCGCGCGGCAGGTTGACGAAATGCGTGTCGTAGACGGCCTTGGGCCACTGGTAGCTTTCCTTCGTCAGCGCGTCCTCGA
Source organism: uncultured Caldimonas sp. (assembly GCF_946480305.1). Next base: position 144,104 of record NZ_CAMLJQ010000002.1, on the reverse strand, counting down.
ACTCCTTGGGCACGACGCCGGGCGTGACCGCCAGGAACGTCCAGCCCAGGCGCGTGCAAGGCTGGCAGTCTTCGGTGCACAGCACCGGCGGCCTGCCCGCCACGGCGCTTTCGGCCTTGTTGACGACGGTCGCTCCGGTCGGCTTCCTGGATGTGGTGCTCATGTTTCTGACCCCCTGGTGCACCGGGTCGCAGATGCCCGGCTGTTGCGATAGGTTTGATTGGCTGTGGCGACGGGTGGTGGTGCAGGCGACTACTCGCCGGCGGGTACGCCTTGCGGCTGCTCCAGCGCGTACCGCTCCCAGAAGGCCTCCGGCAGCGTGCGCAGCCCTTCGCGCAGGCTTGCATCCCGGTCTGCGGCGGAGCGGACCATCTGCACGAACACTGGCGCCTGCGTTGCGCCTGGAACGAGCTGTACGGCCACCAGCACGTAGAGCAGCAGGTTTTCGCCGCCGAGGCCTTGTGCCTGCCCCGCGGCCACGTGGCGGTGCAATTGTTCCGAGGCGTCAGGCGGCAGCTTGGCGCCTTCTGCCTCGAGCATGCCGCTCCACTGATGGGTGAGTTGCGTGACCAGCGGCACGTTGTCGAGCTTCTTCCATTGCACGACCCTGAGCGAGCCGGACTTCGGCCACGCCGGCTCCGTGGCGCTCGCCTGCTGGCCGGCGGCATAGCTGCACAACTCTTTGCTCGGTGCATGGGCGATCCACAACCCGGGGCCGAGCAGCGCGCCTTGCTGCTCGTCCGTCAGGGTGGGCCACAGGGCGGCAAAGTGGTCGGGCTGGTACCAGCGCAGCCAGCGCCGGTCGGACTTGAAGCGCTGGCCCGGTCTCGGTTTTTCGATGGGCTCTCGCGCAGGGGCGGACCACCCATTGATGCGTCGGGCGATGGTGGCGGCATCCTCCGGGCTGACGATCCAGCCGCAAACGGCGTTTTCGGCGTGTTCGGGCGCGTCGTTGGTCACGATGCTCTGCACGCCGGCGCCCTGCCAGACCTCGGCGTGAGCCTGCGTGATGCTCGCTTCCATCAGCGGGTCGTCCAGGCCAGGGTCTTGCTCTAAAAGGTACGAGGCCACGCGCATGCAATCGAGCGTGACGATGCGCGGCCATGCTTCGTCGGGCCATTGCACGCCCGTGCTGCGGCCGGTGAGCTTGGCCGCGTCGCGCCGCGTGTCCTTGGCGAGGCCCAACGGGTCGGCCAACTCGGGCGCGTAGACCAGATGGATGCCGGCACCGGGGCGTTGCGCCTTGCCGGCCTGGAGGGCAGCGAGTACTCGCGCCCGGAAATCGTTGAGGTTCATGGGATGGGTGGGCCGTTCAAGTACCGGGCTGGCTGGGTGCGTCCAGGCGGTCTGCGCGGACCACCGTGGGCAGGATGAAGATGACCTTGCGCAACTGGTGCTGCGGGCCGTGCCGCTGCATGCGGAAGTGCCCGCGGCGCCAGTGAGGTGCCATGCCGGGGGATGCCGTGGCTTCGAAGGGCAGGGCGACCGGGCCGAGTTCAGTCCAGTCGTAGAGCCGGCTGAGCCGCCGCTCCAGCTTGGCGGCCTTTTTGCCGGCCACACGTTGCAGCCGTGTGGCTTCGGTGCTGTGGTCCGCGTGCAGTTGCGTGCGTGAATCGGCGCATTGTTGATAGAGCACCAACTTGGCCAGCAGATCAACCAGGCGCTGCGCCCCCGCGACGAACGTACCGTGCGTGGCGGCCTGCCAGGCCTTGGCAATGGCGTCGGTCACAGGAGCGTCTTCGTCGTCGATGCCGATGCTGAAGCCGCTCATGAGCGAGGTGTCTTCGTCGAAGTCGGAGCAGCGTGTGCGGAACACCTGGTGCACGCCGATCTGCCGGACCCAGGCCTGCGCCGGTTCGTCGTACACGCGCGACTGCAGGAGGTAGCAGCCCACAGGCTCGGCCTCGGCCAGATCGGCGTTGGCGCACGCCGCCATGCCGTGCAGATCGGGTGGTCGCAGGGCCTGTCGCCAGCGAGGGCCGTAAGCGACATAGACGGCTGGTTGGGGCAGCCGGAACATCGAGGTCGGCAGCGTGTCATCGAGATCGGTTTCGACGAGCAGGGCTTCGAGTGCGTCGGTGGGCACCCAGATGGCGCCGTGGCGCTCGTGAAAGAAGACCTGGATCGCGGCATCGACGGCCGCGTGCTCGTTCGCGAACGGATGCGGCTGGCCGGCGGGAGGTTTCAGGTGCTGCAAGGCGTGCGCAATGTTCAGCTCACAGCCTTGATCGGTATGCAGCCACGCCCACTCCGGATCGGCGGCGGCACGGTCGTGCATCGATGTCAGGAAAGGGACACCCCGTTTCAGGATGGGGTGCGGGAAGGCAATGCATCGCATGGGCATGTCGTACGAGTCGGATGGGAACGACCGGGAGGTCGTCGCCGCGAACAGACATGCGTGTTTCCCCTCCCCTTTGTGGCGGCGATTGTGCAAGAGCCGATGGCTCGGAAATGCCGGCATCACCCAAATGGGTGGGCGTCCGGTTGTGACGAGATGTTGGGTGCCTACGGCGAGGACGCCCTGTTGATGCACCCGCAATGGCGCGCCGCCTAGCTTGCACACACCCCCGTTTTGCAGGACAGTGGCGCGCTGCATTTTCGCGCTACGCTGCCGCATGGTTCCATTGCCCCGATTCGTGTTCGCCGCACTGCTGGCATCGCTGGCCGTGCCTTCCTTCGCCCAGGCACCCTCGTGGCGCATTGCCTACCGCTGTGACGATGGCTCCAGGCTCTCCGTCGCCTTCGATCACGAAGCCGAGCCCTCGAAAGCCTGGGTCGGGCATGGAGGGCGCAGCCACGAGCTGGTCGGCGGTGCCACGGCCGGCGTGTATGCCGCGGGCGCGGTGCACCTGCGCACGCAGGCCAACGAAGCGGTGATCGACGGCGTGCCCGGTGGCTCGCGTCGGTGCGCCGGCGAGGGACCCCTGCAGCGCATGGTGATCGACCGCACGACCGGCATGCGCTTCGCGCTGCCTTCCAGTTGGCTGGAGCAACGCTACATCGTGCATCGCGTCCGGGGCGACGATGCGCGCGTGTTGCACCCGCAGGCCACGTTCGCGGTGGTCATCGAATACCTGCCGCAGGCGGCCGGGCTGCGCTCGCACCCGCTGTTGCAGCTCATTGCGCTGCCGGGTGACGGCGCCAAGGTAACGCCTGCCGGCTGGCAATGGCTCGGGCACCGGGCGGGCCACGGCTACATCGCGCAGCTGACCACCGGTGCACCGTACCCTGCCGGATCGGCCGATGCGCAGACCTTCGAGGTGATGCGCGCGGCGCTGGCCGAACCGCCGCAGCGCGTGCAGCAGGCCTTCGGCTGGCTCGGGGTCGACGAGGGGGGCCGCACCGCGGTGCTGGCCGGCACGCTGGTGTGGCGAGGCCGCCCGGCTTTCAAGCGGGGCGACGAGCTGGTCGTGCAACTGCTCGACGCCTCACGCGCCGACGCCGGAGCCCAGGTGCTGGCCGAGCGCCGGGTGCCCGCCACATCGCGGCCAGCCCGATTCGAGCTGAGGCACGACGTGGCGGCGATCGAGCCCCGCGGGCGCTACCTGGTCACAGCGCGTGTGCTGCGCAACGGCCGGCTGCTTTATGCGGCCGAGAACCGGCCTGCGGTGCTTACCAAGGGCACGGCCACACGCCCGCGCGTGGTGCTCACCCCCGCGCGCGGGGCGGCCGCGCCAGCCGAGGGCGGGCTGGTGTGCCAGGGCCATGAGCCGGACTGGTCACTGCGGCTGAGCGACACGACCGCCTGGTTGCAGACGCCCGGCACCAAGACGCGCAGCTACCGCGGCCCGTGGGAGCGCATCGATCATCTGCAGCCGCGCGTGGCCGTCTGGCGCGGCAGCGCGGGCAAGGCGGGCGCGCCGCTCGTCGCGATGCTCACGCAGCAGACCTGCGTTGATGCGATGGGTGAGGAAGGCCAGGCCGCCGGCACTCACCGTGCCGTGGTCTCGCTGCCCGGCGGCCGCGTCGTGAGCGGGTGCTGCCGGTAATCGGCATCGAGGGCGACGCGCTTTCTCAAGACGAAGAGGTGGGGATGGCGGACCCGTCCCGATGCGTTCGCAGTGCCTGGGCTTTCACGTGCCCCAACGCCAGCACCACCTCCGGTGAGCCGCTCCCCAACCCGCTGACGCGCACGCTCACGTCGGCCGATACGGCACCGCAGGTGCCGGACCATCCGCCCGCTGCAAAGTGCGCTTCGCTCGCGGCGACGTCAGGCATGCGCAACACCAGCTTGTGGCTCAGCACCGCGGCCGAGACGATGAGCCGGTTCTTGCCTTCGGCCTGGCCGGTCAGACGCACCTGACCCCACGGCGTGCCCACCGCGCCGTCGCCGAACTGCAGCTCGCCGGTGAGGCGTGTGCGGTCGAGCGTGGCTTCGACGTGCCGGTTGGCCGGCTTGCCGGGCGCGGCGAGCAGCGATCGCGACAGCCAGCCTTCGGCCAGCGCGCGCAAGTCCACGTGGCCCCGGTCGGTCACGCCACGCCGTGTGCCGCGCGTTTCGTAGCGCACGCCGGGCAGGTCGGGTCCGGTGAACAGGTAGAGGTATTGGCGGCCGAGCTTCGGCGAGTCGACGTACAGGCCGCCACGGCTGATTCCCATCGATGAGTCGGGGCCGACGTGCTCCACGGTCGCGCGGTTGAAGTCGATCCCGCCTTGCTGCAGGTGCAGGCGCACTTCGGCGTCCACCACCCACACGGCATCGGTGATGAACGCGTGCAGCAGGCCCTGCATCTCGCCCAGCGCTTCGAGGTGCCAAGGCCCCGACGGAGCGGTGATTGCACTCGGCAACGCTGTGGATGCGAGTTCCACACCCATCAGCTGCAGGTCGTCGGCGTGCAGCGCGACGATGCGCGGCGCCGCCCCGCTCGCCAACCGGAGGTCGACGCGCAGCCCGGCGGCCTGCACGCGGGCCACACGCACCTGCATGCCGCCCAACGTGCAGCGCACGTCATGCACTTCGAGCCGCTGCAGCTCGGCGCGCGCGGCACCGTCGTCGCCCGGCGTGAGCGTCAGCCCGGTCGTGTGATGGGCGCCAAGGCTGGCGCCCGGTCCCGCAAAGTTCGGCATGCGGCCACTGTGCCACTGCCTGCGCGGCGAGACGTTTCAGCGGCGTAACCGGACGCTCGCGTTCAGGTCTTCACGTTGCCTGCGCGGCACAGCGCCGCCACCATGTCGGACTGCGTGATGATGCCCACCAGCCGCTCCTTTTCGCCGATCACCGGGATGTGGTGGTGCCCGGTGCTGCCGAACAGCGGCACCAGGTCGGAGAGGTGGCGGTCCTGGCTGATCACGCGCACCTGCCGCGCCATGATCTGGCCCACCACCTCGGGCTTGGTGGTGTGCGTGAGGCCGCTCCTACGGATCAACGCGCGCAGCTTCTGGTCGAAGCCCTGGTGCCGGTCGAGGTCGGCGCCGCGCATGAAGTCGGCCAGCGTGACGATGCCGACGATGCGCCGCACGCGGTCGACCACCGGCAAGGCCTTGATGCGGTGCTGGCGCAGCAGCGCCCAGGCGTCTTCGAGCGGCGTGCCGAACTCGACCGTGATCACGTCGGTCGACATGATGTCGCGGCAGCGGATGTCGGCCAGCTTGCGCTGGTAGGCCTGCAGCTGCGTCTGCTCGATCAGCTCCTGCAGGTCGTCGCGGCTGATGTCGAGGACCTGGTCGTAGCGGGCCAGCACGGCGTCGAGGTCGGACGCGATCGAGCTGGCGTCGCCAGGGTGACGCGGCGGTGCGGGCGGCGCGAGCTGCATGTGCGGGTAGCGGCGGCCGCTGAAGTTGTTGTAGGCCATGCCGGCCAACACCATCAGCAACGAGTTCGACGCAATCGGAAACAGCGCGAACGTGGGATCGGTGACGCCTGCCAGCGCCACCAGCAAGGCCGAGGCGCCGCCCGGCGGATGCAGGCAACGCAGCGCGAACATCACTGTGATCGCGCTGCCCACGGCCAGCGCCGCTGCGGCTTCCGCCGGCAGGGGCAGGTGGGCGCACGCAATGCCGGCCAGTGCCGATATCGTATTGCCTCCGATCACGGCCCAGGGCTGCGCCATCGGGCTGGCCGGCACGCCGAAGATCAGCACTGCGGAGGCCCCCATCGGTGCCACCAGCCAGGGGGTGGCACCGTGTGCGCCGGCCAGGTGGCACAGCAGGCCGGTCAGCAGGATGCCCAATGCCGCACCGCACGCGACGCGCAGGCGCTCGCGCTGGCTCACGCCCACGCGGGCGGGCCAGAAGGCGCGCAGCCATTCCGAGGGTTTGGTGGCGCGCGCGCCATTGAACAGCTGGGCGAGGAACGAGGAAGTCATGGCAACGCGAGGGAGTTGCAGGGTTCGCAGTGGCGGCAGTCGACGTGCGGCAGCGCAGGGCAAGGGCGCGATTGTCGCCGGCCGCGCCAGGCTTTGCCGGCATGGGGCTTGTCAGTGCGCGCCGGTCGCGGCCGGAGGCGCTGCCCGGCCCGGCATCCTCGCGGCCATGCCAACGTCGCCGCGAGGGCGCCGGCGAGAGGCCTGGCGGCGGCCGCTGCCGTCGCAGGACAATCGTCCGGTACGCACTGCCCCGCTCCATACCCTTGCGGTTTCTCGAGGTGCTCCGATGAAGTCGACTCTTGCATTCCTGTGTCTCGCTGCGGCCGCCTTGCCCGGCGCCGCCCGTGCCGAATCCCTGCGTTGCAACGGGCAGTCGACGCAGGTGGGCGATTCGCGCCTGTCGGTGCTGCACAAGTGCGGCGAACCGCTGCTGAGGGACGCCTACTGCGCGCCGGTCTATCACGTGCCGTCGTACCAGCTGGCGCCACCGCATCTGCTCGGCACGGTGGTGCCGTGCCAGCCCGTCGAGGAGTGGCTCTACGACCGCGGCCCCGGCAACCTGATGGCGACGGTGCGGTTCCAGTCGGGCGTGGTGCATTCGATCCGGTATGGCCGGCAACCGCAGTAGCGCTCGCAATCTGCACATCGCCACAACAAACGACATCTGCGAGCCACGCCCGGCTCCCACAATCGGCCGCTCATCCGTATGGGCCCATGGAGGGAGTTGTCGTGACACTGCCGAACCTGCCGGACGTCGACGCGAGCTATCTGCAGCAACTGGTGTCCGTGCTGGAACAGTCGCTGCACGAGCGACTCGTGGGTGTCTATCTGTTCGGATCGGCAGGCGCCGGCCACTACGAGCCAGGAATCAGCGATCTCGACGTTCAGGCAGTCGTCGAGGCACCGCTCAACGCGCATGAACGTGTTGCGCTGGCGATGCGACTGGCCCATGCGGAACTTCCGTGTCCGGCCCGGCGACTCGAATTCGTCTGCTACGACCGTGCCGCGGTCGAGGCGGCGCACCGGCATCCCCGGTTCCAACTGAACTTCAACACCGGCGCAGGCGGCCTGCATCACCTCAGCACCGATCCGTCCGCAGAAGCCAGCCACTGGTTCCTGCTCGACATCGCGTTGGGCCGGGAGCGGGGGCGAACGCTGCATGGCGAACCGCTGGAGCAGGTGTTCGGCGCCGTGCCGCGCAAGTGGGTGCTGGAAGCGATGGAGGACTCGCTCGTCTGGCACGAAGAGAGCGAGCCCGCTTCGGCCAATGCCGTGCTGAATGCGTGCCGTGCGTGGCGCTATGCGGTGACTGGCCTGCTCGGCGCGAAGGGCGAGGCGGTCGAGTGGGCTCGCGGCAAGAACCCGGTTGCGGCAGTGGTCGAGGCGGCCTGGGGCTGCCGGCACGGCGGCCCACCGGTCCAGCCCGAGGCTGCGTCCGCATTCATCGCATCGGTGCGCGGCGCGTTGGCGGCTGCGAAGCAATAGCGCCTCGGGCTCGGCTGCCCACAACCGGCTGTGGCCGGATCGTTTCTTTGCTCAGTCGTCGACCAGCCGCAGCGACATGTGCAATTCGTCGTGCAGCTCACCGTCCACCATCATCGCGCTCGGTTCAAGGCCGAATGACCTGAACCCGGCTGCTTCATACAGGCGGATGGCGCCTGTGTTGCTCGCGTTGACGCACAAGTTGACTTGGCGGATGCCCGGCACGGCACGAGCCAGCGCCAGCGCTTCCATCAACAGCGCTCGGCCGATGCCCCGGCCTCTTGCCCGCGGTGCCACATACAAACCCCAGATGAGCGCCTTGTGCGCCAGCTTCTGCTGGTTCTCGCGGCCGAGCGCAACCAACCCGACCAACTCACCGCCCTCGAACGCGCCGAAGGGCCCACGGTCGGGCTTGAGTGCCAACCGTGCCTCGATGACGGAGCGCGGGAACTGCCGCTCTTCCTCGTGGCTGGAGCCAAAGGCTGAGGGTGCTTCGAGCAAGGCGGCCAGTCGAAACGCCTGAAACGTGTCGGCATCGTCTGGCGTGAGGCGGCGAATGCGCATGACGCGGCGTACCTATCGCGCTTTCGGTGCTGATGTCTGCGCGAAGGGCTCGAAGCCTTCGCACATCTTCGTGGGGACAAACTCGATCAGCTCGTAGGTCGCCACGCCGCCAACGGCGAAAGGGTCTGTCGAGATCACGGAGAGCACGTCTTCCCGGTCGTCCGACGCAATGAGGATGACTCCGCCGGTTCGTGGAACCCGGCGACCTGACACCACGAACAAGCCCGACGCGTAGTGCCGGTCGAGAAATTGCACGTGTTCGGCGAGAAGTGCATCCACTTCTTCCAGGGGGCGAACGTAGGTGAGGATGGCAACGAACATGGCGGCGCACGGGTTTGCAGTCAGTGAAGCGGCCGGACTGGCTGACCGCTCGCGAACGCAGATGATGACATGGCCCTTGAGCCTCGGTTGCGCTGGCTCGCAGGCGGTAGCCCCATTCGGGATACCGCTGCCGTCGTCCCTGTGCATGCGTCGGCGCGGCGGCTGCCTTTGCCCGCTCGGGCCTGCTCGTCCGACGGCAACACCTCCTTGGGCCGGTCCGGCGTGGCCACGAGGCTTGCCCCCGGCAACTCGGACGGCACGCCCTGCGAGGCGCGCGGCTTTGCTTGTTCATTCGGCGGCCGCTCCCTAGAATCGTTTCATGTCTTCCCACCCGCTGTTCACCCTGCCATTGCAGACGCAGCAAGCCGATCGGCTTGCCCGCAGTGGGTGGTGCGCGTCTTCTCGTGCGCGCCATGCCGGGCAAGCGCCTGCGCTTGCCGCACATCTCTGAGCCCGGCGACCCCTCTCCCTTAGCGCATCCCCAGGTCGCCGGGCACACACAGCGCCAGCGGCTCACGCCGCTCTCTTCTCAACCACTGGAGCGCAATATGAAAGTGCTGCTGACGCAAGAGCGTCTGCTGACCGGGCTCGACCATGCCCGGCTGTCTTCTCTGCTGCTGAAGTCTCGATCAGCTGCGACCCTGCCACCCGATCTCGCGGACACCGCGCACGAACTTCTCGACCTCGCCGACGTCGTCGACACGACCGCCATCGACGGTGACGTCGTCACCATGCGTTCTGCTTTCGTCATCGAGCGAGACGGAGTGGGAGAGGCCGAGGTGCGCCTGGTCTATCCCGATGAGGCGGACCCTCACGCCGGCTGCATCTCGGTGCTGACGCCTCTCGGCCTGGCACTGGTGGGCGCCCGCATCGGCCAGCAAGTCACGTGGATCGGACCCGACCAGCGTGAGCATGGCGCGAAATTGCTTCGCATGGTCTACCAGCCGGAGGCCGCGGGCGATCATCTCGTGTAGGCAGTCGTTGCCCCGGTGGCACCCGGCTCGACAAACCGCCGGCGCTCAGGTGAGCTTGCGACCGAGCGGGGCGATGCTCGCGAACGGTCGATCGCTACCTGCCGAGCACACCCACGGCATTCATCGTCAACAGCGCTCCTGGCTTTGGCAATGCCGCAATGCCAATGACGGTTCGTGCCGGATATGGCTCAGCGAAGAACTCCTGAAAGGCCCGATTCATCTCAGCGAAGTCAGCCACGTTCACCAGATTGACCTGCACGTGGACGAGATCGTCGAGCGTCGCATCGACGGCCGCGAGGATCGCCTGCAAGTTCTTCAGGATCTGACGCGTCTGCGAGTAAGCGTCCTCGCCGGCGAGCTGCCCTGTGTCCGGGTCGACACCGGGGGTGCCGGAAATGAACACCTGCCCTCCAGCCGTGACCGCATGGCTGTACGGACCGATCGGAGGGAAAAGACTGGATTGAACGAGTGATCTCGGCATGGCTTGGGGGTGGTGACAGTTGGGGTGCGATCCCGGTCGCAGCGACGGGCTTGGCGGGGACTCGCCTACCTGGTGAGGGTGTCGGCGGGGCTGGACGCTCCGCGTGCAAGACGCCCGATGACGCCGAGGTGAGTGAAGCCGAATCCCTGCGAATACTTCAAGCCATATCCGAGCGCGCGGTCGAACCCGATGTGCGCGCACCAGATGAGGCCGGCGGCCAGCAGGGGGGCGGAGGGCAGCAGCACGCCCGCTGCCAGGCAGGCCACGGCACCGATGTAGGAGTGGGCCGCGTTGTAGGCGATCGCGCCCGCCTTGCGGCCGCCGAGATAGCCAAGGAACGAAAGATCGGGCAACAAGAAGCAGGCCGCGAACAGGCCCCAACCCGACCCGTACTTGGCATAGCAAGCCGCCGATGCAACGAGCACCAGCAGGCCTTCGAGCCTCAGAACGACTTTCACATGGCCTGTTGCTGCACCGGGCATGGGTTCTCCGTAGGGCTTGCTGTTTGTTTGACGTCGGTCGCCTCGATTGAGGACTTCGTCTGACGAGTCGACCGGCGTGGCGGCATCAATAGGGCGGTTGAAGTGGTTTGCCGGCGCCCTCTGGGTGTTTTCGTCAGCGGCGCCGAACAAGTAGCAGGGCAACCCAGGTCAGCAACGAGACAAAGATGAGGCAAATCGCATACAGCAGCACCGCTTCAGCATCGGCCGCTGACTCTTGATTGGTTACCCCAGTAACCGACAAGAACCACCCCCCAAACCAGCTTGGAAACTGCGGTCCGAGATCTGGCCGCGCGATCCATAGCCTGCCGAGTCCGAACGTTGCCAAGGCAACCCAAAGCGTGATGATCACGTGGCGAGTCTTCATGACACCGTGATGATGCCGTAGGCCTTGAGGGACGTGCCGGCAACCGCAACTGCGGGAATGCTGCGCAGCAACGCGCTGAGGCGTTGAAAGTCGCTCTCGCTGTCGATCGTGATGCACCCTTGACTGATTCCCAACGGGCCTTTGGGATGCAACCGGAATTGCCCACGGCTGATCGACTCGCAGATGACCTGATCGTCGATCTGCCCATCGTCCTTGTAGAGCGCAAACCAACCCTCTTTGCTGGTACCGAAAGCTTCGCGCAGCGCGGCCATGCGACCGCCGGACTGCCGATCGAAGATGTAGTACTGGCCGGGCGGGATGGGGCCGATGTTGGGATGGCACGCCGAGGCCCGCTTGTTGCGGTGCTCGTCCATGCCGGAGAAAGACGGAAACCTCTCGCCTCCCGCGAATCGGGAACCACCCACGACAAGGTCGCTGAGAGGTTGATCGTTGAGGATGAAGTTGCATCGAAACATTGGTTCTCCCTGTTGCACGGTACTGCTTGGGCCCGTGTCGTTGCGATAAGCGCCGTGAGTGATGTCAGGTGCCCGATAGGGTAGCAGCCAGCGCGCGACAACCCCGCCCTCCAAATGCAGGGTTGCCACGCGCGCAGGCAACACGCGCTATTGCCAAAGCGCCGCCCGCCTTGCTACCATCCGCGCCCTTCATCAACCTCCACCTCACACGGAGTCACCAAGTGCCCCGCTTCGCCGTCATCCTCTGACGCCGACGGCTGCCTTTCCAGCAGCATCGTTTCGGCGCGGTCTGCGCCTTCGATGGCTGCGGCCTTGGTTGCTTGCTTCCCGGTCTGCCATGAGGCCGGTGTCGCCTGAGACCTCCCGCCTCCTTCCACCGCGACCAGCATTCCTTGACCGCACCGGTCGGGAGGCTGTGCCACAGGCTGCGCTCGGACACGTCGTCGGTTTCCCCACCCTTACAGGGTTTGCCCACTGCCATGCGCAGTGCGGCGAACGACGACCATGAAAAACACGCATTCCATTCCATTGTTGAAGTACCCGCGCACGGCGCACCTCGAAGGCTCGCGCCTGCAGGAGGGCGACGACGCGTCCGACCAGGTGCGGCTCGCTTCGCTGGCCGGGCAATACGTCGTGCTCGAAGAAAAGCTCGACGGCGCGAACTGCGCGATCTCGTTCACCTCCGGCGGCGAGTTGCTGCTGCAGTCGCGCGGCCACTATCTGACGGGCGGGGGCAGCGAGAGGCAGTTCAACCTGCTGAAGCCGTGGGCCGCGGCGCACGAGGCGGAGCTGCTGTCGCGCCTCGAAGACCGGTTCGTGATGTACGGCGAATGGTGTTATGCCAAGCACTCGTGCTGGTATGACCGGCTGCCGGCGTACTTCCTCGAATTCGACATCTATGACCGACGCGAAGGGCGTTTCCTCTCGACGGCGGCGCGGCGCGCCTTGCTGGACGGCAGTGCCATCGTCTCGGTGCCGGTGCTCTACGAGGGGCCGATGCCGCGCACAGTGAAAGAGCTGCGCCAGTTCGTGCGACCGTCGTTGGCCAAGAGCACCGCGTGGCGCCAGCAGTTGGAGCACGCCGTGCAGCGCGAAGGCCAGTCGCTGGCGCTGGTGCACAGGCAGACCGACCTGTCGGACCTGGCCGAAGGGCTGTATGCCAAGACGGAGTCGGCCGCGCACGTCGAAGGCCGCTACAAGTGGGTGCGCAGTGATTTCGTGCAGGCCATCCTCGACTCGGGCTCGCATCACAGCCAGCGGCCCATCCTGCCCAACCAGCTGGCCGAGGGTGTCGACCTCTATGCCCCCCGGCCGCTGGTGACGTGGGAAGACCTGGGCCTGCACACCGTGCGGCAACCCCTGCAAGGAGCAAGAAAATGAACTGGAACGACATCCGGCACCTGGTGCCGGCGCAGGCAGGGCAAGCGGTCGACTTCGACGCCTGCCTCGAGGCGTTTCCCGCGCTCGAACTTGCCAAGCGGACGCCGCAGAACCCCGTGTACCACGCGGAAGGCGATGTCTGGACGCACACCCGCATGGTGGTGGAGGCGCTCCTGTCGCTGCCGGCGTACCGAGCGGCTTCAAGGGCGGATCAGGAGGTGGTGTTCCTCGCGGCACTGCTGCACGATGTGGCCAAACACAGCACCACCGTGATCGACCCGGTCACCGGCGCCATCGGCCAGCCGGGGCATTCGCGCAAGGGCGCCATCGATGCACGCGTGGCGCTGTGGCATGCCCACGCGCCCTTCGAGGTGCGTGAGGCGATCTGCCGGCTCATTGCCGTGCACCAGGTGCCCTTCTTCGCGCTCGAAGGTTCGCGCCGCGGCAAGTTGCCCGAGTTCATCGTGAGGGAGCTGTCATGGCAGGTGAGCCTCCCGCTGCTCGCGCTGCTGGCCGAGGCCGACATGCGCGGGCGAATGTGCCCCGACCAGCAGCGGGCGCTCGACAACATCGAGCTGTTCCGGGAGTTGGCGCGCGACGAAGGCTGCTACGGCACGCCTCGACCCTTCGTCGATGCGCACACCCGGATCAGCTACTTCCGTGGCGCCGACGTGCACCCCGACTACGCGCTTTTTCAGGAGCCGGGCTCGCGCGTGACGGTGATGTGCGGGCTGCCGGCCTCGGGCAAGAACACGTGGGTCGCGCAGCACCGCACGGGGTGGCCGGTGGTGTCGTTCGACGATGCGCGCGAGGAGCTGGGCCTCAAGCACGGGCAGAACGAAGGCATGGCGGCGCACCACGCGATCGACAAGGCCAAAAGCCTGTTGCGCGGCAAGGAGCCCTTTGTATGGAACGCCACGCACCTGAGCCAGCAGATGCGCGACAAGACGCTGGACCTGCTGTACGCCTACGCCGCCGAGGTGGAGGTGGTCTACCTGGAGCGGCCCCGCGCGGAGTTGCTGCAACGCAATGCAAAACGCGACACGTCGCTCTCGAACAAGGCGCTGGAGGCGATGGTGTTCAAGTGGGAGCCGCCGTTGTCGACCGAGGCGCATGCCGTGTCGTACCTGACCTGAGGAAAGAAAGGGGGCGCAGCGTATGCAATCGCCTTGCCCGCTGCGCCCCGCGCAAACCCCTACGGCATCCCGTTTGCTCGCCCTGCTGCTGTCGTCCCCCCGCAGGGCCGCATGGCGCTGCGCAACTGAAACGAGGTGACCATGGCCCCATCCAACCACAAGCTGCGGGAGGTTCCCCGCGAACAGAACGACCGTTCCCCCGACACATTGCCCGTGGTGCGCGCCATCGACGTCGGCTTCGGGCTGGTGAAGTTCAGCCTGCCGGCCGAAGGCGGCATCACGTTCTCGTCTTTTCCGTCGATGGCGATCCCGGCCGACGTGAGCGCGGTGCGCAGTCTCAGCACGCGCCGGCGCGACACCTTCGACGTGCCGGCCAACGGTGCGCAATACGAGGTGGGTCGCGACGTGGGCCTGGCGCAGGCCGGCGGCAGCTTCGGGCGCGACGTGACCGACGAGTTCTACAAGGGCGCGATCTACGAGGCGCTGACCAAGGGCGCGCTGCGCTACATGGCCGAGGCAGGCGACACGGCGATCGACGTGCTCGTGCTGGGCCTGCCGGTGAACCAGTACAACGATGCGAAGCGGCGCGACCATCTGCGCGACACCTACCAGCGCGTGGTCGAGATCGGCGACGGCAAGACGATCGAGGTGCGCAAGGTGATCGTGCAGGCGCAGCCGATGGGCGGCTATGCGGCGCTGGAAGACCACCTGGACGAGCTGAACCAGGTCATCCGCGACACCGGCGGCGCGTTGCAGCCGCTGGCGTCGGCCGATGAACTCGACGACCTCTCGGTGCTGGTGGTCGACCCCGGCGAGCACACGCTCGACTGGCTGTTGATCCAGCAAGGCAGCATCAACCCGCGCGCCAGCGGGGCCGCGTCCGACGCCGGGCGGCACCGCGTGATCCGGGCGGTGCAGGAATCGCTGGCCGCCGACATCGGCCGCCCGCTGGGCCCGGCGGTGGCGCCGCGCATCAACGAGGCGTTGCGCCAGCAGCAGCCGGTCAAGCTGAGCGGCGTGGCGCACGACCTGAGCAAGTACGAGCCGCAGATCATGAGCGTGATCGAAGACTCGCTGAACCGCATGATCGACGGGCTGCGCGACGCGCACGAGATCATCGACCTGATCGTGCTGGTGGGCGGCCACCCGGGGCGCTATCAGGATGTGCTGAAACGCCGCTTTCCGGCGATCCCGGTGTTCGTGATGCCGGAATCGATGGCGGCCAACGTGCGCGGCTTTCAGATGATCGGCGAGGCGATGGCCGAAGGCGGTTGATGGACCGCTCGGGGCAGGAGCAGTCGATGCCGGTGATGCGCTTGCAGGTCGAGATCGACAGCAACATCTACCCGGAGCTGTACGCCAGCCTGCGCGCCATCGAAAGCCCCCACGGGCAGGGCGAGCGCATGCGGCAGCTGGCGGCGTCGGGGCTGGTGTGGGAGGCGGTGCGCATGCAGGCGCCGACCGCAGCGCCTGCGCCGCCGCCCCAGGCCGTCGGCGAGCCACCGCGCGCGCCGGCCGTGCTGCGCAGCGTGCCGGTGCTGATGGACGTGATCGACGAGGCCGGCTCGCCGAAGCCGCTCGACGACATGCCGCGAAGCGCGCCGGCGGAAGACGCGCCCCCCTTGCCGCCGCCGCTCGACAGCGGCGTCCACAAGCCCGGTGCCCGCTCGGCACGCATGCGCCGCATGGTGGACCGGGGCTTGTTCAAGAACGGTTGAAGCCGGTCACCCCACCCGCGCAGCCATCTCATCCACCCAGGTAGCTGCGCGCATACCGGGCGCCCAGGCTGGTCAGCACCTCGTAGCCGATGGTGCCGGCGGCGCGGGCCACTTCGTCGACGCCCAGGCGGTCGCCGAGCAGGTCCACCAGCGAGCCTTCGTGCAGCCGGCCTTCCGGCACCGCCGTTGCGTCGACGGTGATCGTGTCCATCGACACCTTGCCGACGACCGGCAGGCGCTGGCCCTCGTACTCGACCTCGCCGCGGTTGCTCAGGCTGCGCAGCCAGCCGTCGGCATAGCCGGTGGCGAGCGTGGCAATGCGCGACGGGCGCGGGGCCGTCCACGCGTGGCCGTAACCAACACCCGTGCCCGGCTCGATATGACGCAGCTGCAGCACCTTGCTGCGCAGCCGCACCACCGGCTGCAGCGGGTTGGGCTGACCGAGCACCGGCGCCACGCCGTACAGCGCGGCGCCGGGGCGCACGAGATCGAAGTGGTAGTCCGGCCCGAGGAAGATGCCGGACGAATTGGCGAGGCTGGCACGTGCCAGCGGCAGCCGGGGCAGCGCGGCCCGGAAGCGCTCGAGCTGCTGCGTGTTGAGCGGCGCGGCCTGGTCTTCGGCGCTGGCGAGGTGGCTCATCACCAGCTGCAGCGACACGCCCTGCAGGCGGCTCGCATCGGCCGCGATCGCAGCCACCTCAGCCGGAGGCAGCCCCAGGCGCGACATGCCGGTGTCCACCTGCAGCACGGCTGGCAGCTCGCGGTCCAGCCCTTGCGCCAGCCGGCGCCAGGCGTCCAGCTGTTGCAGGCTGTTGAGCACCGGCACCAGGCCGTGGGCGACGAACTCGGGCTCGGCCCCCGGCGTGGAGCCGTGCAGCACGTACACCGTGGCATCACGCTCCAGCAGCGGCCGCAGCGCGATGCCTTCGTCGAGGTGCGCGACGAAGAAGTGGCGGCAGCCGGCGCGGTAGAGCGCGGGCGCGACCTGCGCGGCGCCGAGCCCGTAGGCGTCGGCCTTGACCACGGCTGCGCAGGTGGCACTGCCGGCGCGGCGGCGCAGCAGGTGCCAGTTGCCGCAGATGGCGTCGAGCCGGATCTCCAGCCACGCCCCTGCGTTGGTCTGGGCTCGGGTGCTCATCGTGCCTTGCGCTGCTTGGCTTCGTTGCGACGCTCGACCCAGAACTGCGCATTGCGGATGCCGAGCTGCTCGGGGTCGAAGGTGGGCTGCAGGCCGGCCTTCTTCTGGCGCTCGTAGTCTTTCAGCGCCACGAGCGCGGGCTTCTGGATGATGAGGATGGCGATGATGTTGAGCCATGCCATCAGGCCGACACCCACGTCGCCCAGGTCCCATGCGAGGCTGGCGCTCTTGACTGCGCCATACGTCACGGCCCCCATGATGCAGATCTTCAGCAAGAAGCTCAGCCACGGCCGATGCACCTTGCGGTTGATGTAGGCGATGTTGGTCTCGGCCATGTAGTAGTAGGCAACGATGGTCGTGAACGCGAAGAAGAACAACGCAAGCGCGACGAAGGTGGCGCCGAAGCCGGGCAGCACGGACTCGACGGCCGCCTGCGTGTAGCCCGCGCCCGCCTCCATGCCGGGCACGCCGTTGAACAGCATCGTGCCGTCCGGCGCCTTGACGTTGTACATGCCGGTTGACAGCAGCATGAAGGCGGTGGCCGAGCACACGAACAGCGTGTCGACGTACACCGAGAACGCCTGCACGTAACCCTGTTGCGCGGGGTGCTCCACCTCGGCGGCGGCCGCGGGGTGCGGGCCGGTGCCCTGGCCGGCTTCGTTCGAGTACACGCCGCGCTTCACGCCCCACTGCACGGCCAGGCCGAGCACCGCGCCGAAGCCTGCTTCCAGCCCGAACGCGCTCTTGAAGATCAGCGCCAGCATGGCGGGCACCTGGCCGATGTTGAGCAGCACGATCACGAGTGCGACCAGGATGTAGGCCAGGGCCATGAAAGGCACCACGATCTCGGCGAACAGCGCGATGCGCTTGACGCCGCCGAAGATGATGAAACCCAGCAGGATGACCATGACCGCCGCGCTCACCGCCGTGTCCACGCCCCAGGCGGTGGCCAGGCCGGAGGCGATGCTGTTGGCCTGCACGCCAGGCAGCAGCAGGCCGGTGGCGATGACGGTGGCCACTGCGAAGATCCACGCATACCACTTCTGACCCATGCACTTCTCGATGTAGTAGGCCGGCCCGCCGCGGTACAGGCCCTGGTCGTCCTTCTCCTTGTAGATCTGAGCGAGCGTCGACTCGACATAGGCAGTGGAGGCGCCCAGGAAGGCGACCATCCACATCCAGAACACGGCGCCCGGGCCACCGAAGGTGATCGCGGTGGCCACGCCGGCGATGTTGCCGGTGCCCACACGGCCCGACAGCGACATCGCCAGCGCCTGGAACGACGACACGCCCGAGGCCGACGCCTTGCCCTTGAACATGAGGCGCAGCATGTGACCGAAACCGCGCACCTGCATGAAACGCGTGCGCAGCGAGAAGTACAGGCCCACGCCGAGGCACAGGTAGATGAGCGCGGGGCTCCAGATCACGCCGTTGGCGGCGCTGACGATGTCGGACAGCGACATGAGTAAGTCTCCTTTGTTGTGATGAATCAGTGTGTGCGCGGGAGGCGGGGCGTCACCGGTAACGGTCGACGCCCAGGCCTTCCATGTCGATCTGCGGCGTCTTGCCGCCGATCAGGTCGGCCATCACGCGGCCCGTGCCGGCGGCCATGGTCCAGCCCAGCGTGCCGTGGCCGGTGGCCAGCAGCAGGTTGTCGAGCTTGCAGCGCCCCAGGATGGGCGTGCCGTCGGGCGTCATCGGGCGCAGGCCGGTCCAGAATTCGGCGCGCTCCACGTCGCCGCCGCGCGGGAACAGGTCGGTGACGACGAACTCCAGCGTCTCGCGCCGGCCGCGCTCCAGGTCGAGGTTGTAGCCCGACAGCTGCGCGGTGCCGCCCACGCGGATGCGATCGCCCAGCCGCGTGACGGCGACCTTGTGCGTCTCGTCCATGATGGTCGACTCCGGCGCGTGCTGCGCCTCGGTGATCGGCACCGTGATCGAGAAGCCCTTGACCGGGTACACCGGCAGCTCGATGCCGAGCGGCCCGGCAAGCAGCGGCGAATAGCTGCCGAGCGCGAGCACGTAGCGGTCGGCCCGCAGGTCGCCGCGGTCGGTGTGCACCGAGGCCACGGCCCCGCCGGCCTGCACGATGCGCTCGATGTTCACGCCGAATTCGAACTTCACGCCCAGCTCGCGCGCCATCTCGGCGAGCCGTTGCGTGAACAGGAAGCAGTCGCCGGTTTCGTCGCCGGGCAGGCGCAAGGCGCCGACGAACTTTTCCTTCACCTGCGCGAGCGCGGGCTCGTAGAGCAGGTAGCCGGCGCGGTCGAGCACCTGGTAGGGCACGCCGTACTGCTGCAGGATCTCGACGTCCTTGCCCACGCCGTCGAGCTGCTTCTGCGTGCGAAACAGCTGCAGCGTGCCCTGCGCGCGCTCGTCATAGCGGATGCCGGTTTCTTCGCGCAGCTGGCGCAGGCAATCGCGGCTGTATTCGGCCAGCCGCACCATGCGGCTCTTGTTGATGCGGTAGCGTGCCTCGGTGCAGTTGCGTAGCATCGCCAGGCACCAGCGCCACATCGTGGGGTCGAGCGTGGGCTTGATGACCAGCGGGCTGTGGTGCATCAGCAGCCACTTGATGGCTTTCAGCGGCACGCCGGGGCCGGCCCACGGCGCCGAGTAGCCGGGCGACACCTCGCCGGCGTTGGCAAAGCTGGTTTCCATCGCGGGGGCCGGCTGGCGGTCGAGTACCGTGACCTGATGGCCGTCGCGCGCCAGGTAGTAGGCGATCGAGACGCCGATCACGCCGCTGCCGAGAACCAGAACCTGCATGGGGATGCTCCGTGGTGATGACTCCGCCATACGGGCGGCGCGCAGCCTGTGCAAAACGGGTGCCAGCCATGGAAAACCTTCTGCATCAACGACTTAACGGTGCGGAAAGCTCGGCCTCAACTGCGTGTGTCTCGAATTCTGTACAGGCCTGCGGTGCATGACTGTCGCTTTTGCAGGGAAAGTACCGCAAAACCTGCGGAGATTCGAACCCTACACTTCTGTCACGAAATCAATACAACGTCACGAAAGCCGTACAGCCATGCGTCTGCAGGTTCACTTTGTCGACCGCGTCGGCATCGCCCAGGAAATCCTCGCGGTGCTCGCCGAGCGCTCGCTGGACGTGGTGGCGGTCGAGGTCGATCCACCGTACATCTATCTCGAAGCCCCTGCGCTGCACCGGGGCGGCTATGCCGAGGTGCGCGCGGCGGTGTCGGCGGTGAAGGGCGTGCGCAAGGTCGCCGAGGTGGCGATGCTGCCTGGCGCGCGCCGAAGGCTGTATCTCGATGCCGTGCTCGCATCGATGGCCGATCCGGTGCTCGCGGTGGACGACCACGGCACGGTGATGGTGGCCAACCCGGCGGCCGTGCAGGCGAGCGGCATCAGCGAGGACCAGTTGGTCGGCCTGTCGCTGCAACAGCTGACCGGCGACGCGCGGCTGGCCGCCGCGCTCGTGGAGCAGGGTTACCGCCTGCCGGTCAGCGAAGTGCAGTTCGGCGGGCAACCCTATCTGCTGGAGACCGTGGCGCTGCACGAGGTGGGCGGCAGCGTGGCCGGCGCCGTGCTCACGCTGCACGCGCCCCATCGCATCGGCGAGCGGTTGAGCGCGCTGCAGAACTACAGCGCAGGCGGCTTCGAATCCATTCTCGGCCGCTCGGCGGCGATCCGCCAGTTGAAGCAGCGCGCCGCGCGCGTCGCGCAGGTCGATGCACCGCTGCTGATCCGCGGTGAAACCGGCACCGGCAAGGAACTGGTGGCGCACGCGTGCCATGCCGGCAGCCGCCGTCACGGGCAACCGTTCTTTGCGCTCAACTGCGCCGCCCTGCCCGAGAGCCTGGCCGAGAGCGAACTGTTCGGCTATGCACCCGGCGCGTTCACCGGGGCGCTGCGCGGCGGCCGGCCGGGCCTGCTGGAGCTGGCCGACGGCGGCACGCTGTTCCTCGACGAGGTGGGCGAGATGTCGCCCTACCTGCAGGCCAAGCTGCTGCGCTTCTTGAACGACGGCAGCTTCCGGCGCGTGGGCGGCGACCGCGAACTGAAGGCCGACGTGCGCATCATCAGCGCCACGCACCGCTCGCTCGAAGACATGGTGGCGGCGGGCAGCTTCCGGCAGGACCTGTTGTTCCGGCTCGACGTGCTGCAACTCAGCGTGCCGCCGCTGCGCGAGCGACCCGAAGACATCCTGCCGCTCGCCCAGGTGTTCATCGAGCGTGCCTGCACGCAGGCCGGCCGCCCGCGTGCACGCCTGAGCCGCGCGGCCATGCAGGCCTTGCAGGCCAACCCCTGGCACGGCAACGTGCGGCAGTTGCAGAACGTGATCTTCCGCGCCGTGACGATGAGCGACCTGCCGGTGATCGACCTGGCCGAACTCGAACTCGCCGATGCCGCGACGATGCCGTCGCTCGAAGTGGACGACGACAGCATCGCGAGCCTGGAAGACGCCGTGGCGCGCTATGAGCGCGGGCTGCTGCAGCGGCTGTGGCCGCAGTACCCGTCGACGCGCAAGCTCGCCGAGCGGCTGGGCACGTCGCATTCGGCAATCGCGATGCGTTTGAAGAAGTACGGGATCCCTGGCTGAGATCGAGCAGGTGCGCAAGGCGCACGCGTTATGCAAATCATCGTGGGCCCCCTCATTCAAGGGGCCGGCGCGCCCGTTCTGTTGTAACAGGCGTCCCTAGAATCCTGCTCCGCGCGCACCGGGCGCGTCTTCTTTGCTTCAAAACATTCTGGATACCGGGCAGCTGTTCGGGGTGCCGAGGGGGGATCATGATTGCCTGTCGAGCTTGGCTCGTTTATATCGCCGCGTTGGTGCTGGCCGCATGCGGCGGTGGAGGGGGAGGGAACGACGAAAGCGTTTCCGAGGAAGCGGGCACGAGAACTCCGTACCCCGAGCTGTCGCAAGACAGCAATCCCGAGGGGCAGCGCCTGGACTACCGGCATTGGAACTATTTTCCCGCCGGCTCGGGCGACCGCTGGGTTTACGAGCGCCGGCGTGCCGGGGTGGCGATGCCCGACACGGTGACTCGCGAGGTGATTTCGTCCGTTGGCGGGCAGATCGTCATCGCCGAAACATCGGACGGCACGGTCGAGAACGCGATGTACCGGCGGACGGAAGAAGGCATCGTTGCCATACGGCCGCTCGAGGGCATTGCCCCTCACGGTGTCAGCGAATTCGTCGGCGACCTGCTCGATTACCCAGAACTCTTCTATCCCCGCACGGCAACCCGCCGCATGGTGAGGCAAGGCAGTTGGGGCGAGGACGTCGATGGCGACGGCGTACCCGAAAGCTATCGGCTCGAATTCACCCAGGTATTCATCGGCCTTGAACCGCTGGAGCTTCCTGCTGGATCGCTCACGGACGTGGCCCGCTTTCGCAACGCCTGGACCCTGACGCTGATGCCTTCGAGTCTGCGTCACGACGTGCAGACGACGGCAATCACTGAAGAAGCGTGGTGGGCGGCCGGCATTGGCCTGGTGCGCTCAGAGCTGGTCACGACCGACGGCAACGGCAGCGTGCTCGAGCCGACGCAGACGCTTGTATTGACCGAGGCCATGATCGACGGGCGTTCGCGTCTGGCACCTACCCCCGATGGTGCCTTGGTGAAGGTTCAACTCGTTCACAACGCCCTTGTCTACGATCCGGCGCGTGACCGCTATTACGCAAGCATTCCGGGGAGCGTCCCTGCAACCGGCAACCGCATCGCCATCGTCAATCCATATACCGGGGAGGTCGGCTATCCCGCCGGCGCTGCTGGTTCGGAGCCCTCTGCAATGGCCGTGAACGCTGACGCGACGGCGCTGTTCGTTGCGCTGAGGGGTTCTGGCGAGGTGGTGAAGTTGCGGTTGTCAGACTTCAAGGAAGTATGGCGGGTGAGGCTGCCCGCGCCAGGCTTCTACGGGCAGCTCCAGCCGGCCATGCTCGCTGCATCCCCTGTGGATCCGGATGCTGTTGCCGCGTCCATGGCGGCGATCGGCGTTTCTCCCAGCCACGCAGGCGTCGTGCTGATCCGTGGCGGTGAAATGCTGCCGACGGGCACGCAAGGGCACACCGGCAGCAATCTGATCGCTTTCGGGGACGACGGGGAATACGTCTACGGTTTCAACAACGAAACCACCGAGTTCGGCCTGCGCAGGATTGCCGTGCAAGCGAACGGCCTCGCCGAACAGCAAGTGGTGGCCGGCCTTGGCAACTTCGGTACCACGACGCTCTCGTCGTCGCAGGGGAGGGTGATCGTTGGCAAGGCAGTCTATCGAGCGCCCGACTTGGCCCTGCTGGGCCAAGCCAGTGTCAATGGGAGCATTTGCCGCCCCTTCAAGGTGCACCGGCTGGTGTGCGACCACGGCATGTGGGACGGCAGCAACGGCGGGACGTTGGCCGTGGTTGACGCCACAACCCTCGTGATACTTGCGACGCCGCAGTACCAGCCGGCGTTTGCGGGCCAAGCCTTGACGGACATCGTGCCGGGAGCGGGACACTTGGTAGGACTGAGCTTGGGCGCTGCGTTCTCGTGGTCGGCGAGCAGCGAGGTCTGGTTTTTCACCGACGCTTCCTTGCAATAGGCGCCTGCTGGATTCGCCGCGTTCCGCAGAGGTGCGCCTTGCCGAAGCTGCAAGACGCACCGTTTGAGTTGCTGCCCAATCCGGCAGACGCTGCGTGCCAACCCTGGGCACGACCAGGTGCGACACCTGCCGAAGCTGATTCTGCGTACAGAAACGATAAGCCCTGTCGATCATTGACCTGGCCGACCAGCGCGGCCTTTTCATGCCGCAGGCAGCGTCACCGTGAACGTCGTTCCCACGTGTTCGGTGCTTTGCACTGTCACCTTGCCGCCCATCGCATGCACGAGCGAGCGGATCAGCGCCAGGCCGATCCCCAGCCCGTCGATGCATCGCCCGGGCGAGACGAAGCGCTGAAACCCCTTGAACAGGTGCGGCATGTGTTCCGGGGCGATGCCGATGCCGGTGTCCGACACCGAAAGCGCCCAGCCGTCGGGCGAGCGCGAGGCCGTCACGGTCGCGCGGCCCTCTTTGCGGTTGAACTTGATGGCGTTGCTGAGGAGGTTGGTGAGCACCTGCTGCAGGGCCTCGGCGTCCGCGCGCACGGCGGCCTCGGTCGGCACCTCGGCGCGGCTGATCCACACCCCGTGCTGGCGCGCCAGCGGCGTCATCGCGTCGATCGCGGCGTCGATGACCGGCAGCAGTGGCACCTTGTCGCTCGTCGCCTCGGCCGGAGCACTTTCCGCGCGGGACAGCTCCAGCACGTTGTCCACCAGCCGCAGCAGGTGCCAGCCCGCCTGCTCGATCTGCGCCAGATAGCGGCGTTGCGCGTCGACGTCGTCGCTGCCCAGGCGCAACGACAGCAACTGCGCAAACCCCAGCACGGCATTGAGCGGCGTGCGCAGCTCGTGGCTCATCCGCGAGAGAAATTCGGTCTTTGCCCGGCTCACCGTTTCGGCGTGGTCGAGTTCGCGACGCATGCGCTCCAGCTCGTGCCGGTCCGTCATGTCGGTCAGCGTGCCGATGGCACGTGTCGCACGGCCTTGGGCGTCGCGTTCGACCACCCGGCCACGCGACAGCACCCAGCGGTAGCTGCCGTCGGCGGCGCGCAGCCGGAACTCATGTTCGTAGCCCGACACCCGGCCCTCGAGGTGTGCGTGCAGCGCCGCGACCATGGGCTGCAGGTCATCGGGGTGTACGCGGGCACGCCAGGTGGCGGTGCTGTCCGGGGCGTCTGACGGGTCGTAGCCCAACCGGGCTTTCCATTGCGGCGGGTAGTGCACCTGTTCCGCGCGGACGTCGAGATCCCAGACGCCAAAAGCCGCGCTTTGCACGGCCAGGCCCCAGCGTTGCTCGATGTCCTGCAGATCAGCGCGCATGTGTCGGTACGGAGTGACTGTGGCGACGATACCGCAGCATGTGGACAACGGCGAGGCGGTCGTGCGCTGTGCGGGCAGCAGGTGTGCGCTATAGCACGGCCGCCGCGGGTACCGGCTGTTGTCGTTCAAAGTTGCATGGAACCGTGCACGGCGAGCAGCTACGGAAAGTTCAGAGTTGCTGCATCTCGCGCCAGCCGTGCCCAGCCCCACGTCGCCCCTTGTTTCCGCGTTAGGCGACTTCTCTTGGCTCTCCCTGAGTCCATGGTCGCCACATCATTGCCTTTTCCCCCTTGGGGCAGCAACGCAGCGGGTGCTACCCGTAAGGCCCGGAGCGTGAACTCACGCTCCTGATCAAACTGCTGTCGCTCGTAGGCGCCATGACGGCCCTGAGACAGGTGGGGCAAGTTGCTGTCGATGGTCCTCCGAGGGTAATCGACCCGGTTTGGTAGACGAGGATTGGGCGAGGCACTGAGAGAATCGAGGTATTGGGCCATTACTCCAACTCTGCCGCACCTATGTCCCACCAACGCCTCACCCTAACCCGCCTGGAGCAATTGCTGCGCGCTGCCTGTGACACCTCGTGGCACGAGTGTTCGCGACCGCTGAGGGTGTCGATCGGCCCGCGCTGGTACCCGATCTCGGCGAGCTGGCGGTGTTCGAGTTCCAAATGAACTACCCGAATCTCAACCCCGACAAGGCGCTTATTTGGCGAATCCTGCACCGCGCGAATCTGCCGTGGGTGCTTCAAAACGGAATCCACTGCGGCAACAGCCCGGTCCGTTCTGCGACGTGGGTGAGCATTGGCAACGCCGAACTGATCGACAAGCGCGCGGTTCGGCCGGTTCCAGTTCCGCCGGGTGGAACCTTGGGGGACTACGTTCCCTTCTACTTCACGCCATTCTCGGTGATGCTGCGCAACATCCACACAGGGTGGAACGGTATCAAGCAACTCCCCAACGCGGACATCGTCATTCTTGTATCCAGCCTGCGAAGAGTGAGCCAGCTCGGGTTGTCATTCTTGTTCACAGACTGCCATGCATACAGCGAGCTGGCGAGCTTCTACGATGATCTGGTCCGGCTTGATCGGATCGACTGGCCGTTGCTCCAGCGACGGGACTTCAAACGCGATCCTGAGGATCCTGGCAAGCTGGAGCGGTACCAGGCGGAGGCCCTGGTCCACCAACAAGTGCCCCTCGCGGCCCTGTTGGGCATCGTGTGTTACACGGATGCTGTCCGCGCTGAGATTGAGAGCAAAATGCGGGATCTGGGCGTGGCGTTGCCCGTGCACATACGGCCCAACTGGTACTTCTGATGATCTCCTATACGCAAGGCAACCTGCTCGACGCGCGCGTCGAGGCACTAGTGAATACCGTCAACACCGTAGGTGTGATGGGAAAGGGCATCGCCTTGATGTTCAAGGAGCAATACGGCCGCAACTTCGACCTGTATGCCGCGGCCTGCAAGGCTAAGAAGGTGAAGGTCGGTCAGATGTTCGTGACGGAGACGGGCGAACTCGACGGACCGCGCTGGATCATCAACTTTCCTACCAAGGACCATTGGAAGGGCAACTCGCGCCTTGAGTGGGTGGAATCCGGGCTCGAGGATCTCAAGCGCGTCTTGCGCGAACGGAAGATCCGCTCGGTGGCGATTCCGCCATTGGGTGCCGGCAACGGCGGGCTGGACTGGCCGACTGTCAAGGCGCGTATCAATGCCGCCCTCTCTGAGTTGGAGGACGTTGAGGTCATCGTCTTTGAGCCCACGGACAAGTACCAGAACGTGGCCAAGCGCGCTGGCGTGCAGAAGCTGACGCCGGCGCGAGCATTGGTGGCCGAAGCGGTGCGCCGCTACTGGGTGTTGGGTATGGAGTGCAGTCTGCTCGAGGTGCAGAAGCTTGCCTGGTTTCTGGAGCGTAGCCTCAAGCACCTGGGATTGCGGAACGACCTGAAGCTCAATTTCGTCGCCCACCGCTATGGGCCATTCGCGCCAAATCTGAACCACCTTCTCAACAGTCTGGATGGCAGCTACCTCCGATCGGACAAGCGCATCGCCGACGCAGGACCGTTGGATGTCATCGGCTTCGATGACGCTCGCAAGGAGTTGGTGCAGGGCTACCTGAAGAGCGAGGCCAAGGACGTGGTACCAGCACTCGAATTGGCCAGCCAGGTGATCGATGGCTTCG
Organism: uncultured Caldimonas sp.; assembly: GCF_946480305.1. The sequence goes on along the minus strand of NZ_CAMLJQ010000002.1, from coordinate 117,221 downwards.
AATCGCCGTTCGGCATGGAGCTGTTGGCCTCGGTGGATTGGCTTCTGAGTCGGGCGGGCGTGGCGCCCGAAATTCCTGCGCTGCTGCAGGGCCTGGCCGATTGGCCGGCTGACGGTGCCGCCGGCGCAGGGAAGCGCAAGAGTGAGATCTTCGACGAGCGCTCGGTTCGCATCGCCCTGCAGCATCTGATGGACAGCCCGCTCTACGCATCTGCCTGAGGCGCCGCCGCAGCGCGCAATATCCCCCAGCACTCTTGAACGAGCGACACGGCGTCATTCAAAGTAGGTGTGCAACCCGTTGATTGACTGCGTTCTCTGTGCTCAGTATTTGTGATGAGCATCACCGGCTCAGGCCGGCGGGCGCCGCGGGATCTGCAGGCCGCGGGTGACGGCCGGTCGCTCGACGAAGGTCTTCAGCACGCGCTGCACGTTGCCGAACCCATCGATGCCGACCAGCTCGCCGGCTTCATAGAAACCGATCAGGTTGTTGACCCACGGGAAGATCGCGATGTCGGCGATCGTGTACTCGTCACCCATGATCCAGGAGCGGCCTTCGAGCCGCTGCTCCAGCACGCCGAGCAAGCGCTTGGCCTCGCCCACGTAGCGGTCGCGCGGGCGCTTGTCTTCATAGTCCTTGCCGGCGAACTTGTGGAAGAACCCGACCTGCCCGAACATCGGCCCGATGCCGCCCATCTGGAACATCAGCCACTGGATGGTTTCGTAGCGTCCCCCCGCCGAACGGGGAATGAACTGGCCGGACTTGTCGGCGAGGTACAGCAGGATCGCACCCGATTCGAACAGCGGCAGCGGCTCGCCGTCCGGGCCGTCGGGATCGAGGATCGCGGGGATCTTGTTGTTCGGGTTGAGCGACAGGAACTCCGGCGACAACTGGTCGTTGGTGTCGAAGCGCACCAGGTGCGGCTCGTAGGGCAGCCCGGTCTCTTCCAGCATGATCGACACCTTCACGCCGTTGGGCGTGGGCAGCGAGTAGAGCTGGATGCGGTCGGGGTGCTGGGCGGGCCACTTCTTCGTGATGGCAAAGCGTGACAGGTCGGTCATGGAGTTGCTCTTGGGTGGGAGGGCGTCCATTGTTGCGGCGGCCTCGGTGTGCAGGGGCATGCCGCCATGAAGCCTTGCGGCGCGTGGGGCGTTGTCGGCCGTGCAGGCTGCCCCGGCCGCAGGCGGGGCAAACTTTCGCCCCCGCCGTGCCCGGCTGCGGGAGCGACAACGATTCAGCTCCAGATCCGATAGGCCCAGTAGCTCTCGTCGCACTGGATCCTGCGCAGCAGCTCGGTCGGGCTGAGCCCGGTCACTTCGCGCGTTTCACGGCAGAAGTGCGCCTGGTCCGCGTAGCCGGAGCTGATCGCCACCTCGGCCCAGCTGGTGTCGCCGGCGAGCACCTGGTCGCGATGCGAAAGAAAGCTCTGCTCGGCGCGGTTGAGTCGCCGCAGCGTGCGCATCGGGTGTCCGGCCCAGGCCTTGATGCGGCGCTCCAGGTTGCGCATGCTGCGGCCCCAGCCGCTGGTGGCCATGTACATCAGCAGGGACTGCAACCAGTCGCCCAGCATGTTGCCGGGGGCCCGGGATTCGTCGCAGGCCCGTCGCCACTGCGGTTCGAGAAACTCCTCGATCAGGCGCACGCGCGTGTCGTCGTCGGGGGCCTGCAGCACGGCCTGCGTCATGGCGAGCCACTGCTCGTCGAAGACCTGTTCCACCGACATGAGCCGGTCGGTGTAGGCCGCCACGTCGATGCCGGTGAGCGCGTGCATGGACGGCGAGAACAGCGTGAGGATGAAACCGCGCACGGGGCCCGGGTTGTGGGTGCAGCTGGGCCGGTTCTGGGGGCCGCTGAACGTCACGCGCGGCACCCGGCCTTCCGGGTCGTCGAGCTGGGGGCCTGCCAGGCAGCGCGACTCGCCTTCGATGAGCCACATCACGTTGCAGAAGGTGGTGGCGGGGAAGTGGTTGTAGCGCTGCTCGTGCGGCAGCGGCGGCATGAGCGTGGTGTCGCGCGTGATGTAGGCCCGCACGCACGAGGACAGCGCGCGACGCGGCGCGATCAGGCTGGCATTGGGGAGCGGCGGGGCAGGCATGCGCCCGCCAATGTAGCGCAAGGGTCGTGTCCGGGAATGAGACGCCACCCGGGTGGGGGGCGCCGGCGGATGGGCGGCTCGAGTTGGCGCAAACGTTCAATACGCCCGATGCGGCGGCGCAGCATGATCGGCCCCCATGAATGCCCCTCGTCCCCCTGGGCCAAGTTCCGGCCTGTTCGGTTTGCGCCTGGCGTCGCGCATGTTCAAGGACTACCCCGGTTTTCATCGCCAGTTGCAACGCGACCATGGCGATGCGGTGTGGTTCCGGGTCGGCCCGTACCGCGACTACGTCTTCTTCCACCCGGAGCTGATCCGCGAGGTGCTGGTGTCGAAGGCGCGCTCCTTCGTGCGCTGGGAACGCGGCATGCGCGTGTTCGCGAAGGCGCACGGTCAGAGCGTGCTGATCACCGAGGGTGCGGTGTGGCAGCGCCAGCGGCGCATGTTGCAGCCGGTGTTCGCGCCGCGCCGGTTCGATGGCTATGCGCGCCAGATCGGAGCGGCCTCGGCCCGCGCACTCGATGCGTTGCGCACGGACGGGCACACGCCACTCGACTTCGAACAGGCCATGACCACGCTGACGATGGACGTGATCATGCGGACCATGTTCAGCAGCGAGGCGCCGGAAGATGCGGTCGCAGCCGGCGATGCCGTGAAGGTGCTCAGCCAGGCGGCATTGAAAGAGATGTTCCTGCCCTTCGACGTGCCGGAGTGGGTGCCGCTGCCCTGGCGCCCCGAGACGCGGCGCGCGCTGAAATCCCTCGATGCGCTGGTGTGGCGGCTGCTGCGCGAGCGGCGCGCACATCCCGGCGACCATGAGGATCTGCTGGCGATGCTGATGTCGGCGGCCGACGATGAGGGCGACGGTGAACGTCTCAGCGACCAGGAGGTGCGCGACCAGTGCATGACGATGTTCCTTGCCGGGCACGAGACCACCGCCACCGGGCTGACCTGGTGGGGCTGGGCAATGGCCACGCACCCCGAGATCGCGCAGCGCGCCGCCGCCGAGGTCGATGCCGCGCTCGGCGGGCGCATTCCCACCCATGCCGACCTGCCGCGCCTGCCCTACCTGATGCAGACGCTGAAGGAAACGCTGCGCGTGCGGCCGCCGGCGGCAGCGCTGTTCACGCGCGAAGCGGTGGAAGACGTGCAGATCGGCCCCTGGCTGCTGCCCAAGGGCTCGCTCGTGCTGATCACGCCCTACGTCGTGCATCATGACGAACGTTGGTTCCCGTCGCCCGAACGCTTCGACCCGGACCGGTTTGCTCCCGGGCGGGCAGACGACCTCCCGCGTGGCGCGTACCTGCCGTTCGGCGTGGGGCAACGGGTGTGCATCGGCAACAACTTCGCACTGATGGAAATGGCACAGATCGCCGCGATGCTGCTGCAGCGCTTCGAGCTGGCATGGCCCGCGCAGGAGCCGCAGCCGCACCCTCGACTGCACGTGACGCTGCGCCCGGCCGCCGGCCTGCGGCTGCTGCTGAAGCCGCGCGCGGCGGCGGTCACCGCGGCTGCGAGCCAGGCTCCGGCGGTTTGCCCCTACGCTCACACCTGAGAGGCTGAGAGGCAATCCGGCATGGCCGTTCATCCCCCGCAAACGCCCCCACTCGGCGTTGCAAATGCTCGCCATAGGCCGAGCCATGGCTGTGCTTTGCGCCTTGATTGGGGGCATTTGCAGGGTCTGCTCGGCCACGCCCAATGGCCTCTCAACCTCTGAGCCGAAGGCCTTGGCAACAGGAGAGACGCGGATGAAGCGCTGGATCGGCAACTGGTTGATGGGCGTGGCGGTGCTGCACACCGGGTTCGCGGTGGCCGTCTATGGCGGCGTGCTGCGCGGCATCGCGGAGCGTGGCGTGTTCGACACGGTCGGCGACGATCCCTTGACCGGCGCGGTGACGTGGTTCGTGTTGTTCGGCGTGCTGCTGTTTGCCTGCGGGATGGCGATCGCCGCGCTCGAGAGAGCCGACGCGCCGATGCCCCGTTCACTCGGCGTGTGCATGCTCGCACTCACGGTGCTGGGGGTCGTGCTGATGCCCGCGTCGGGCTTCTGGCTCGCGCTTCCACCCGCGATCGCGATGCTCGGGCAGGGGCGCCGGGCGTGAGCGGATGGCACCACAGCCGGGTGCTGGCCTCGCCGTGGCCCGGCGTGTACGGCACCCACATCGACAGCGGCCGGCACTTCGGCCGGCACTGGCATGCCACCTACGGCATCGGGCTGCTCGAAGACGGCGCGCAACGCTCGGCCAGCGGCCAGGGCCATGTGGAGGCGCAGGCCGGCGACGTGATCACCACCAACCCGGGCGAGGTGCATGACGGCCGCCCGCTCGGCGGCCCGTCGCGCCGCTGGCGCATGGTGTATCTCGACCCGGACGTGCTGGTGCCGATGCTGCAGGACGCACCGGGCAGCGGTGCGCTCGAACTCACGCGGCCGGTGATCCGCGATGTGCGGATCACCCGCACCCTGGCGCGGCTGCTCGACCACGTGACGGCGTGGAACGAGGGCGTCGACCGCAGCCCCCTGGGCGCGTTGGCCTGCGAAGAGGCCTTGGTCCAGGCGTGCGGTCTGCTGCTGGCCCGCCATGCCACGGTGATGCCGGCGCCTGCCGATGCGGCGGCCAACGTGTCGCTCGTGCGCGACCGCCTGGCCGACGACCTGACGCAGCCGCCGACGCTCGCCGAGCTCGCGACGATGGCGGGGCTCAGCCGCTACCAGTTGCTGCGGCGCTTTGCCGCCGTCTACGGCCTCACGCCGCATGCATGGCTGCTGCAACAGCGGGCCGAACGCGCGCGCCGGCTGATCCGCGATGGCGTGCCGCTCGTCGACGCGGCAACCGCGGCCGGCTTCGCCGACCAGAGCCACATGACGCGGCTGTTCACCCGCCAGTTCGGCTTCACGCCCGGCGCATGGCGGCGCGCTGCCGCGCAATAACGTTCAAGACGCCGCCGCCGCCGCTCGCGAGACTGCGCCTTTTCGTTCTTGCACGAAAGGCGTTGCAATGAAGGAGTCTTCCAAGGGCCAGTGGCTGTGCAGCTTGGCGATGGTCACGGTCGGCAGCACGGTGGTGGCGAGCCGGGTGATCGGGCACGACATCGAGCCATTTCTGGCCACCGCGCTGCGGCATGCCGCGGCGTTGCCGGTGTTCCTGCTGCTGATGTGGTGGTTCGGTGAGCGCTGGCCGCGTGTCGGCGCACGCGATGCGCTGCTGCTCGCGGTGCAGGCGGCGGCCGGCAGCGTCGGCTACACCGTGCTGTTGATCCAGGGGGTCACCTGGTCGAGCGCGGCCGATGCCGGCATCGTCGCCGGCACGCTGCCTGCGGTATCGGCGCTGTTCTCGGCGGTGTTCCTGCGCGAGCGGCCGGGCCTTCGGCTGCTGGCTGCGATCGCGCTGGCCACCGCGGGTGTGATGGCGGTGACCGCCTCCCCTGCACCGGCTGATGCCTCCCCCACCCGCTTGCTCGGCATCGCGGCCGTGCTGGCGGCGATCGGCTGCGAGGCGGTGTTCATCCTGGCCAACAAGCGGCTGAGGCAACCTGTGCCGCCGTTGGCGTTGTCGACGCTGATGTGCGCGGGCGGGCTGGTGCTGTCGCTCGGGCCCGCGTGGCTCGTCGCCCACAACTCACCGTCCGTCCTGAGCACGCCCGCGGTGGCCGGCATCCTCTACTACGCTTGGATCCCCACGGTCGGAGGTTTTCTGCTCTGGTATGCCGGCAGTGCGCGCACGAGCGGGGCGCGTGCATCGCTGACCACGGCATGGCTGCCGGTGTCGGCACTGCTGCTGTCGGCGCTGGTGCTGGGCGAAGCGATCCGGGCGTGGCAATGGGTCGGGCTCGCCTGCGTGCTGCTCGCAGTGCTGCTGGCGTCCGGTCCGCCACCAACAACACAAAGAAGAGAAGGGACGCCATGACCATGGCATCAATCGCCCGAGTCGGGCGACTCGCGGCCGCATGGGCCGCAGCAGCGCTCGTGCTCGGCTGCGGAGGCGGCGGTGGCGCATCGTCGTCGTCCACCGGGGCCGACGCGGGGCCGCCTCAGGCGGCGGCCTCCACACCCCAGCCCATCACCTCCCTGCGCATCGAGAGCACCGCCGATCAGGCGCACCGCGACGTGCCGTTCACGCTGGGGCAGGTGTTCGTGCCGGGCGACCTGCAGCCGGGCCAGGGCCTCGTGCTGCTGCAGGGCGACCGCACGCTGCCGCTGCAACTCGACGTGAAAGCCACGCATGCCGATGGTTCGGTGCGCCACGCGGCGGTGTCCGGCGTGTTGCCCGCGCTGGCAGCACGCGAATCGCTGGCGATGCAGCTCGCACGCGTGTCGTCACCCGTGCAGGGTGCACAGGCGGCGGCCCGACCTGATGTGGCGGCCAGCGTGCAGATCGATGTCGACGGGCAGCGCTATACCGCCTCCGCGGCCGATGGAACGGCACGTACCACGTGGCTGCAAGGCCCGCTCGCCACCGAATGGCTGGCTGCCGTGCCGCTGGAGGATGCGCAGGGCAACCCGCACCCGCACCTGATGGTGCGCTTCGGCATGCGCGCCTACGCCGGCGGCGCATCGCGCGTGGACGTGATCGTCGAGAACAACTGGGCCTACGAAACCGGCCCGCGCAACTTCACCTATGACGTGGAGGTGCGCGTCGGCGGCGAGGTGGTCCACAGCGCCACCGCGTTCACGCACTACCACCATGCACGCTGGCGCAAGACCTTCTGGGTCGGCGACGAACCGCAGCTGCACATCGCCCACGACAGCGCCTACCTGATGCGCACGCAGGCCGTGCCCAACTTCGACCCGGCCGCACAGCCGACCGAGGCCGCGCTGGCGGCCCTGGCGAACAGCTGGGCCAACGCACAGACGCAGCCGATGGCGCCCGGCATCGTGACGACCGCGATGCCGATGACCGGCGGCCGCGCCGACATCGGCCCGCTGCCGCAATGGGCCGCGCTCTACCTGCTGAGCCAGGACGCGCGCGCCAAGCGCGCCACGCTCGGCGTCGGCGACCTGGCCGGCAGCTGGCCGATCCACCTGCGCGACAAGGCGACCGGCCTGCCCGTCTCGCTCGCCGACTACCCCTACATGACGCTGCTCGGCCGCCCCGGCGACACCGTCAACCCGCGCACCCGCAAGAGCGAGGCCTTTCCCACCTGCGGCGGCGTGTGCACCACCGCCCCGCACAACTACCAGCCCGACTCGTCGCACCAGCCCTCCCTGGCCTACGTGCCCTACCTGGTGACGGCCGACCACTACTACCTCGAAGAGCTGCACTTCTGGGCCAACTACAACATGGTGGCGGCCAACCCCTACTACCGTGGCTTCGAGCAGGGCCTGCTGAAGTGGGACCAGGTGCGCGGGCAGGCATGGTCGTTGCGCACGCTCGGCCATGCGGCCTACATCACGCCCGACGTGCACCCGTTGAAGTCGTATTTCGTCGAGCGCGTGGGGCACAACATCGACTGGTACAACGCCACCTACGCGGTGGGCCAGCCCAACGCGCTGGGCGTCATCGACGGCACCGGGCAGTACGCCTTCCGTTCCATTGTCTACAACACGCCGGTGGGCGCGCAGACCGGCCTCGCGCCGTGGCAGGACGACTTCTTCACCTGGAGCGTGGGCCATCTGGCCGAACTCGGCTTCGACGATGCGTTGCCGATGCTGCGCTGGAAGGCCCGCTTCCCCGTGGGCCGCATGACCGACCCTGCGTTCTGCTGGATCGATGGGGCGGTGTATGCATTGGCGGTGCGGCCGGCTTCGAACGCGCCGCTGTACACCTCGCTCGCGCAGGCCTACCAGGCGACGATGCAAGGCACCGGCACCGACGGCACCGCGGTGCCGCTGGTCAACAGCACCGGCGCCCGCTATCTCGATCAGCCGTGCGGCAGCCAGGCACAGGCCGACTGGCGCACGCAGCTCGACCGCGACCAGGGCGCGCGGCGCGGGCCGTGGGTGGCGGGCGAGATGACCGGCTATGCCAGCTCGATCGCCGGCTTCCCGTCGAACATGCAACCCGCCCTCGCGGTGGCGGCCACCTCCGGCGTGCCGAATGCCCGCCAGGCGTGGGAGCAGTTCATGGCGAGGTCGGTGAAGCCCGACTACCGCACTGCACCGCAGTGGGCGGTGGTGCCCCGGACCCGCTAGCGGCAGCGCGCTTTGCGGCCGGTCAGGGGCGCCGCTCGTGGCACACGCAGTTGCCGCGGCGCCAGAGGCCGGCCCGGTGCAGCAGGTGCAGCGGAAGCGTGGCCAGCCACTTGGCCGACACTTCCAGCCTGCCACCGAAGAACCCGCTCAGGAAGACGGACGGCTCGAGGTTCTCGACCTCATGCCACCAGCCCGCCGGCGTGTAGAGCGCATCGCCCGGCGCCAGCTCGACTTCGTAGAGCGCCGGGCGCGGCGTGCGGGTTGCCAGCTCGTCGAGATCGGCGGTCGCCATGACCGACACCCGGTCGTACTTGGTCGACCGCGCACCGAGCGCCTCGACCGAACCGGGGGGGGCGAGGCGGAAACGCTTGCGCCCGCGCAGCAGCACCGCGATGTTGTCCAGCCGGTCCCGGTGCAGCCCGGTGCGCGATCCGCGCGGGCCGATCCACACGTCGTTCCAGACCCATGCTCCGGAGGGGAACAAGGGCGCGGTCCTCAGGTCATCCTTCAACGCCGGAAAGTGCCCCAGCAGGTCGAACTCCTTGAGATAGAGGGATGACTGCGCATCGCCCGGCTGTGCTTCGAGCATGCCGAGATACTGGCCGAGCGTCGCGTCGACGAAGTGCGTCGCACTGCGTTCTCGGTTGCCGAGCACCAGGCGCACCGGCATGTCGGGCGCCAGCGAGGCCAGGTAGGGGAAGGTCCATCGCGCGATCGCAGGCCAGCCGGCGGCCACGCCGCGCAGCACGCGGGGTCCATCCCGCATCGCGCGCAGCGGCTGCACGGCTCGCGCGGTCGGCACCGTCATCGCTCGCGGCGCCTGGACTGTCTCGTACGGCTGCACGGCCCTCTGCATTTCATCTCCCATCTCACTCACCGCCTGGGGCCGGCCAGCCTACCCAGCGCGCGTGACGTCTTCGTGAACGGGGGGCACGATGGTGCGATCCGCGTATGGGTGTCACGCGGTTTTCACGTCGGCAGACCAGCATGCGCGCACCATGAAATCCCGTCACGCACGCATCGTCGTCCGCAGCCTTCGTCTTGGCGACATTCCCGCCTTGTTGCATCTGGAGCACCAGCAATGGACACCGCAGCAGGCGGCCACAGCAGAAGACTTCCGCCTGCGCATTCAGGCGCACCCGACCCTGTGCAACGGGGCCTTCGATGCAGACACCGGGGAGCTGCTTGCCTCCCTGTTCTGCAAGCCGACGAGTGAAGCCGAATGGGTGACGCCCGGCGACTGGAAGACCAGTGCCGCCTTGCACCACGGCGACGCAGGCCGACCCGACTCGAAGGCCTTGTTCGGCATCAGCCTGACGAGCATCGAGCCCCGGGCCGCGCTGCAACTCATCGCGTTCCAGTACCTTGCCGCGGTGCGCGGCGGTCAGCGCCACGCCTACCTGGGCTCGCCGATGCCCGGGCTGTCCCGCTACCTGTCCAGGAACCCCGGTGCGAGCGTCGAGCACTATGCGCGCATGACGAAGGCCGGGTTGCCGGTCGACCCGCAACTGCGCTACTACCACGGCAAAGGGTTCAGGGAGATCGTCGCGGTGCGCGAGAACTACTTCCCGCACGACGCCTCGCACGACTACGGCGCCATCCTGCGCGCGCGCGTGCCGCTGCAATGGCTGCGCCCCGTCCTGCTGCTGCTGCCGGTCTCCGCGCTGAGGTGGATCGCCGCGCAGGCGCCCCGCTGGGCCATCCCGGGTCAGTCGTCGGAGCCGGTGCCTCACGGCGATCCTGCCGTGGCCGGGCAGGGCGCGACCGGCAGCGCGTGACGGCAAAAAAGATCGGGGCGCCACCCTCTGCCAAGGCGGCGGCAGCATCGCCGAGGGCCACGTGGTCAACCAAGGCCGGCGCGGGCTACGACCTGTGCTTTCCCGAGAACAAGTCGTCGATGGATGCGCTGGTGCCGTTCAAGTCATGGCTGGCCGAGGCCGCCTCGTCGGCCGCCCCGGCACCGCCTGGCGCGCCGCGCAAACGCGTCAGTGGAACAGCCGCTCGGTGAGCTCGCGGTTGCTCGCCTTGATGAGGTCCTTGTCCAGCTCTTCGGACACGGCCTGCGCGACGTTCTTGCTCAGCTGCTTGCGCAGCAGCCCCAGGAAGCGCGGCGCGGCCACGATGCGCAGTTCTTCGAAGCGCTGCTGCTGGTAGGCCTCGTCGAGCCTGCGCGCCACATTGCGTGCAAATTCTTCGGCCTCGTGATGCTCGGCGTCGACGCCCGGCGAGGTCGTCGCGCTCGACGGCCCGCGCAGCGCGTGCACGCTGTTCTGCCTCGAGCCCTGCGGCGCGCTGCTGTTTGACCGCCGGCCGTGTGCGTCGCGCTGCAGGTCGGAGCCCGACGCGTGCGCGTCCGGGTCCGTCATTTCCTCGACGCTCTGCAACTCGTCGCCTTCGTCCGGCCAGGCCAGGAACCTGGCGATCGCCTCGTCGGCCACGACTACCCAAGTCTTGCTCATGGTCACTCCTGCGTTGTGTGTGAGGGGGATGCAGTCAGTGCGGCAAATGGCGTGCGCACGCTGCCGGGCGGGTATCGCCCTCAGTTGCGGAACTTCTGCGTCACCATCAGCCCGTACATGCCGCCATCGAGGATGCCGATGCCGACCCGCCCGAACGCCGGACGCAGGATGTTGGCGCGGTGCCCGGGCGAGTTCATGAGCCCCTGGTGCGCGGTGGCGAGCGTCTGCGCCAGCGCGAGGTTCTCGCCGGCGGTCAGGAAGCGGATGCCGCCCGCACGCATGCGGTCGAACGGGTCGCGGCCCTCCGGCGTGACATGCGCGAAGTAGCTGCGCGCGAACATGTCGCGAGCGTGTGCACGGGCCACTTCGGCCAGTTCCGGGTCGGCCTTCAGCGGCGGCAGGCCGGCTTCGGCGCGCTCCTCGTTGAGCATTTGCAGCATGCGGGGTTCGAGGTCCTCGCGCGCCCGGGGGCTTTGCACGCTGAAGGGCAGCGTGATGCGCTCCCTCGAGCCGGGCTGCACGGTGAGCCGGCTCAAGGTGCGCTGCGCCGCGTCGGCGAACACCGGCGCCAGCTTGGCTTCGAGCCACTCGGCCGGCACCGCGAGCCGGGCGGCGAATGCCGATTCGCGCGCATGACGGGTCAGCCCGTCGAGCAGTGGCACCGACAGCAGCAGCACCGCGACGATGGTCGCGTTGATCAGCCCGTTCGCCGCGCCCGGCAGCAGGCCGGCGGCACGGTTGAGCCGATGCTCGTGTGCCGCCTTCGGCGTGGCGTGCACCAGCCGGCGCGCCAGCGCGCCCAGCACGATCCACGCCAGGACGTAGGTCGACACGAAGGCCACCGGCGAGGTCCAGGCGCCGAGCGCCGGTGCATGGCGCTCCAGCCAGGCGGCCGGGTGGCGGTACACCGTGAACGCCAGCACCACGCTGCACACGAGCACGGCCAGGCCGGAGGCCGAGACGACGAACCCGCGCCGCCAGCCGTTCCAGGCGCCGAACAGCACGATGGTGGCGAGCAGCAGGTCGATCGGGGCGAGCGAGGCGGCGTCCATGGGCGAAGCAGGCGCAGCAAAAGGCGTGCGCGGACGGCGCAGGGGCGGGGTCAGGCCGCAGGCGGAATGTGCAGTTCTTCCGCCGGCAGCGGCGGCGAGAAGTAGTAGCCCTGCAGTTCGTCGCAACCCTGCTGTCGCAGGTAGGCGCACTGCTCGGCGGTTTCCACACCCTCGGCCACCACGTGCAGGTGCAGCCGGTGCGCCAGGCTGATCACCGCATCGACGATGGCGGCGCCGTCCGGCCCGTGACCGATGGCTTGCACGAAGGACTTGTCGATCTTCAGCGCATCGATCGGAAAGCGTTGCAGGTAGCCGAGGCTGGAATAGCCGGTGCCGAAATCGTCGAGCGAGAGCTTCACGCCGATGGACTTGAGCCGGCGCAGCATGCTGACCGTCGCGTCGCGCTGCTCCATCAGCATGCTTTCGGTCAGCTCCAGTTCGAGACAGTCCGGCGGGATCTGGTGCTTGCGCAGCGTCTGGCGCACCACGACGTCGAGATTGCCGACAGCGAACTGGCGAGCGGCCACGTTGACCGCCACGCAAGGGATGTCGACGCCTTGGTCGCGCCACACGCGCATTTGCCGGCAGGCCTGGTCGATGACCCAGTTGCCGAGCGACAGGATCAGGCCACTGCGTTCAGCGGCGGGAATGAACTCCCCCGGCGGCACCAGACCCTGCCCGTTGCGGTTCCAGCGCAGCAGCGCCTCGACGCTGGCGGTGCGCCCGCCGTGCGCTTCGACGCGCGGCTGGAAGTGCAGCACCAGTTCGTCACGCTCGATGGCGCGGCTCAGCGCCGCTTCGAGCTGCAGCCGCTCGGTGGCCTCGACGTGCAGATCGCCGGTGTAGAAGCAGAAGCGGTTGCGGCCCTGGTCCTTGGCGCGGTACATCGCGGCATCGGCGTTGCGCAGCATCTCCACCGCGTTGGTGCAGCCGTCGTCCGGATAGACGCTGATGCCCACGCTCGCGGTGACGTAGGCATCGCGCCCGCCGGACAGGGGCACCGGCTCGGCAATGGTCAACGACAGGTCGCGCGCCAGCACCGCCGCTTCGCTCGGGTCGCTGATCGAATCCATCACCACCAGGAATTCGTCGCCGCCCAGGCGGCCGAGCGTGTCTTCCTTGCGCAGCCGCTGCTTCAACCGTTCGGCCACCTGCAGCAGCAGTTCGTCGCCCACCGGGTGGCCCAGGCTGTCGTTGACGGTCTTGAAGCCGTCGAGGTCGATGTAGAGCACGGCCACCTGCGCCGCGTGCCGCTGTGCATGCGCGATGGCCTGGCCCAGCCGGGCCTGCAGCAGGCGCCGGTTCGGCAGGTCGGTGAGCGGGTCGTAATGGGCCAGGCGTTCCAGCTCGGCTTCGCCTTGTTTGATGCGCGTGATGTCGGTGAACACGCCGACATAGTTCGTGAGGCGGTCGGACTCGTCGCGCACCGCGCTGATGGTCAACCACTCGGGATAGATCTCGCCGTCGCGGCGTCGATTCCAGATCTCGCCCTGCCAATGGCCTTGCTCGCGCAGCGAGCGCCACATGCCACGGTAGAAGCTCTCGTCGTGCCGGCCCGATTTGAGCAGCATCGGCTTGCGACCCATGACCTCTTCGCGCGCATAGCCGGTGATCTCGGTGAACGCCCGGTTGACCGCCCGGATGTGCAGATCCGCGTCGACGATCATCACGCCGTCGCGCGTGCTCTCGAAGGCCATCGCCCATTGGCGGCGCACGTCTTCTTCCCGCTTGCGCTCGGTGATGTCGCGGCCCACGCCGAAGGTGCCGGTCACACGACCCTGCCCGTCGCGCAGCGGCCCCAGCGTGTCGAGATAGACCCGCTGTCCTTGGACGGTGGTCACGGTGCTCTCCGTGCGCAGCATGGCCCCTGTGCTCAGCACCTTGTGTTCGTTGGCCTGGATCCGGTGCGCCTCGTCGGGCGGAAAAAGCCCGCTCACGTCGCGGCCCAGTACCTCCTGCGCGCTGCGGCCGAGCGCGCGGCACACCTCGGCATTGACGAACACGTAGCGCCCCTGCGCGTCCTTCGCATAGATCGCGTCGGTCGAGCCGTTCGTGATGGCTTCCAGCATCTGCAGCGCCTGCAGCTTCTCGCCTTGCTCGGCTTGCTCGGCTTGCTGCTGCAGGGTGCTGGCGAGCTGGCGGCGCCGCTGCACGAGGTGCACGACGGCGAAGGCGGCGGCCAGCGCGAGCAGGCCCATCTCGCGCGTCGCATCGATCACGAGGCGGTCGGACAGCAGAACCCACGCAAGACCGAACATCGCGTAGCCTCCGGCGAGACGCCATGCGGCAAAGCTGCGCGCAGGGTGGCGGAGCGTCGTCGGCGAGGTGGAGTCAGCGGGCATGCAGGCGACCGGTCACGAGTGTGCGCGCGATATCACCATGCGACCCCTGGGCGGGATTTGACGCGCGTCAAGCCCTTCTGTGCTCCGCGCGCCGCGCCGGTCAGGGTGTGACGGAGTGCGTGCTTGCGAGCCGGCCCGCAACGGCCTCGTTGCACGCCGTCCGATGCGGCGCTCCCTCTTTTTCGGCAGGGAGCGCGTGCTGCCGTGCGATCAATAGCCCGCGGTGAACCGCTTCTGCAGGTGCTGCGGCTTCTCGATCTCGTCGACGATGGCCACCGCGAGGTCGGCCACCGAGAGGCGCGCCGGCTGGTCGCCGTTCATCAGCACCTCGTCGCCGCCCAGGCGGAAGCGGCCGGTGCGCTCGCCGGGCTCCAGGAACACCGCGGGCGACACGAAGGTCCAGTCGAGCGCGCTTTCCTGGCGGATCAGGTTCAGCGCTTCGCGTGCGGCCAGTGCGCCCTGCTTCCACTCGGCCGGGAAGGTGGGCGTGTCGACCAGTTGCACGCCCGGTGCCACGTAGAGGCTGCCGGCACCGCCCACCACCAGCAGGCGCTTCACGCCCACGCGCTTCACGCCATCGAAGATGGCGCGTGTGCCGCGCAGGAAGTTGTCGTGGATCTGCGGGTCGCTCCAGCCCGGGTTGTAGGCGCTGATCACGGCGTCATGGCCGGCCACGGCATCGGCCACCTGCGCGGGGTCGAGCACGTCGGCCCGTGCCACGCGCAGGCCCGGCTGCGCGGCCAGCTTTTCGGGATGGCGCGACAACGCGGTCACGGCATGGCCGCGCTGCAGCGCTTCGTTCAGGATGGCGGCGCCGACAAAGCCGGTGGGGCCGATCAGGGCGAGTTTCATGTCACTTCCTTTCAGGGTTGAACGTGATGGCGCAACGATAAAGAGGGAAGCCGATCTAAACTAGTCCGCCGATTTGGCATTCTTTAGTTAGAAAAACTGCATGATCGAGCAGCTCAAGCGCATGGCGGTGTTCGCGACGGTGGTGGAGCATGGCTCCATGAACGCGGCAGCACGCGCGCTGGGCACCACCCCGTCGGCCGTGAGCCAGCAGGTGCGCCTGCTGGAGCGCGACATGGGCGTCACGCTGCTGCACCGGTCCACCCGCAAGCTGCGACTCACCGAGGCCGGCGAGCGCTTCCACGAAGGGTGCGCGGCGATGGTGGCGGCCGCGCGCGGCGCCGAGCAGCATCTGGCGCAGATGCGCGATGCGCCGGTGGGCGAGTTGCGGGTCGCGTCGCCGGTCGGCTTTGCGCGCCACCTCGGGCCGGCGCTCGCGCCGATGCTGGCGGCCAACCCGGGGTTGACGTTCCATTTGGAGGTGGACGACGCGCTGATCGATCTGGTCGAGGCGCGCATCGACCTCGCCATCCGCTTCGGCCGGTTGCCCGACTCCACCTGGGTGGCGCAGCGGCTGGCGGCGCTCGATCTGGCGGTGTGTGCATCGCCCGCGTACCTGGCCCGTCACGGCGTGCCGGCCGATCCGCACGACCTGCTGCAGCACGAATGGCTGCGGCTCGTGCATCGCAGCTCGGGGCCGTACCTTGAACTGGCAGGCCCGGGCGGTGCCGTGGAGCGCCTGCGCGTGCGCTCGCGTGCCACCAGCAACAACCAACTGTCGTTGCAGCAACTGTGCGAAGCCGGGCTCGGCCTGGCGGTGCTGGCGGTGCAGGACGTGGAAGACGCGCTGCGCAGCGGTGCCCTGGTGGTGGTGTTGCCGCAGTGGCGACCGGCCTCGTTGCCGGTGTACGCGGTCACGCCCCAGCGCGACACGCAGCCGGCCAAGGTACGCCACGCGATCGCGGCGTTGCAGAACTACCTGGGTGGTCTCGCGGGCAGTGCTTCTCTGTTGACCGCGCGCGCATAGGATGGCGGGCATGACACGTCTTCTGATCGCGCTGGCCCTGGTGTGGCCCGCATTCGGCTTCGCGCAGCAGGCCCTGCTGTTCGGCGAGCGCCACGACCATGCCGACCACCAGCGGCAGACCGCCGAGTCGATCCGCCGGCTCGCGGATCAAGGCAGGCTGCACGCCGTGGTGCTGGAGATGGCGGACCGCGGGCGCAGCACCAGCGGCCTGGGCGCCCGGGCCGACGAGGCTGCGGTGCGCGAGGCGCTGGCCTGGAGCGATGCCGGCTGGCCCTGGGCGCGCTATCGCGAGGTGGTGATGAACGCGGTGCGCGCCGGTGTGCCGGTGTATGGCGGCAACCTGCCTCGCCCATTGCTGCGCGAGGCGATGCAGCAAGCGCGCTGGGAGGACCTGGTGCCCGCCGACGCCCGCGCCCGCCTCCTTGAAGCCGTGCGCGAAGGCCATTGCAACCTGCTGCCCGAATCGCAGCTGGCGCCGATGTTGCGCATGCAGGTCGCCCGCGACTTCAGTCTGGCGCAGGCGGTGGCCGGTGCCGCGGAAGGCGCCATACCGAACTCCGTGATCGTGCTGCTGGCCGGCGCCGCGCACGTGTCACGGGAAACGGGGGTGCCGGTGCACCTGGGCACGCTGGCCGTACCGCTGGAGGTGCGTACCATCGGCTATGCGTCGTCCTATGCCGAGCAGGCCGAACCCGGCTTCGACGAATGGCGCCCGGCACAGAGCGAACCGCCTCAAGACCATTGCGCCGCCCTGCGTGAACGCGGCATGCCCGGCGCTCCTGCTGCTTCTGCCCCTAAGCAACCATGACGATGACCTCTCCCGCCGGCCCGCTGCAGGGCCTCAAGGTGCTCGAACTCGGCCAGCTGATCGCCGGCCCCTTCGCGGCCAAGACGTTCGCCGACTTCGGCGCCGAAGTCATCAAGATCGAGCCCCCCGGCAGCGGCGACCCGTTGCGCCAGTGGCGGCTGCTGCACAACGGCACCAGCGTGTGGTGGCAGGTGCAGTCGCGCAACAAGAAGAGCGTGACGCTGGACCTGCGCCAGCCCGAGGCGCGCGAGATCGTGCGCCGGCTGATCGACGAGGCCGACATCCTGGTCGAGAACTTCAAGCCCGGCGTGATGGAAGGCTGGGGCCTGGGCTACGACGAGCTGAGCCGCACCAACCCGGGCCTCGTGATGCTGCGCATCAGCGGCTATGGCCAGACCGGCCCCTACAAGGACCGCCCCGGCTTCGGCGTGGTGGCCGAGGCGATGGGCGGCCTGCGCTACCTCACCGCCGAGCCCGGCCGCGTGCCGGTGCGCGTGGGCGTGAGCATCGGCGACACGCTCGCGTCGCTGCACGGCGTGATCGGCGTGCTGATGGCCTTGCAGCACCGCCACCGCACCGGCCGCGGGCAGGTGGTGGACGTCGCGCTGTACGAAGCGGTGTTCAACTGCATGGAAAGCCTGCTGCCCGAGTACAGCGCCTTCGGCACGGTGCGCGAGCCCGCTGGTTCCGCACTGCCCGGCATCGCACCGAGCAACGCGTATGCATGCACCGACGGCTGGGTGCTCGTGGCCGGCAACGGCGACTCCATCTTCAAGCGCCTGATGAGCGCGATCGGCCGTGACGACCTGGGCCAGGACCCGGAACTGGCGAGCAACGTCGGCCGCGTGCAGCGCGTGCAGGAGATCGACGGCGCCATTGGCGCCTGGACCGCCACGCGCACGGTGGCCGAGGTGCTCGATGCGCTGACCGCCGCCAACGTGCCGGCCGGCCGCATCTACAACGCCCGCGACATCGCCGAAGACCCGCACTACCGCGCACGCGGCATGCTGCAGCGCGTGACCAGCGCGGACGGGTTGAGCGTGGAGGTGCCCGGTGTCGTGCCGGTGCTGAGCGAGACGCCCGGCGGCATCACCCGGCGTGCGCCGCTGCTCGGCGAAGACACCGAGGCGGTGCTGCGCGAGGTGGGCGTGAGCGACGAGCAACTGCAGGCCCTGAGGGCGCGCGGCGTGATCTGACGCAGGCCCGATACAAGCAGTCGCACATGAGCCGTGCATAGCTTTGCCGGCTCGCTAGTGTCTCCACACACCCACTCCTGGAGACAACCATGCGATCCCTGGCCTCTGCAGTTCTCGTGGCGGGCTGTGTGGCGGCCATGCTGCCCGAGCCTTCGTTCGCCGCTGCGTCTGGCAGCGCGCGCCTTGCCAACTTCTCGTTCAGCGTCGTCGATCTCACGCCCGACGACGGAGCGGCCGCGGGCTACCGGTTCATCGACCTCGCCGCACCGGGCGGCAGCACGTCCGTGTCCGCCAGGGCCTGGGTTACCGGCGCGGAGCCCGTCACGCAGTCCCGCAACGATCCGGACGGCTTTGCCGCACTGGCCGCAGATGCAGAGGTGCCGGGGGGGACGATGCATGCCAGTTCGTCTGCCGACGAGTTGCGTGCCGAAGGTGCAGCGACGCTTGCAAACCGGTCGTTCTCGGGCACTGTCGACACCCACTCCTTCCGTGACGTGGCGGGCATCCCGGCAGGCGAGATCGTGCTGGCGCCCTACAGCCGCCTGGTGCTGCAGGTGCAGATGGAGCTTGCGGTGGCTGTCGACGGGCATTGCATCCTGGATCGCTGCGAGTCCGCCTATGCCTCGGCGGGCGTGTCGCTGCAGGGCGTGCCGGGAGAAGTCGGGCCGGGGATGTCCGAATTCGACAGTCTCGTGCTCGATTGGGCCGATCCGACGCGCAGGCACTTGAGCGACAGCCGCTCGCTGACCTTCGTGCTGTCGCTCGACAACCGCAGCGCGCAGGAGCTGTATGCCAGTTATGCCGCTTCCGTGGAGCTGTCGGGTCTGTCGCTGGCGCCCGTTCCCGAGCCTTCGACCTGGGCGCTGATGCTGGGTGGCCTTGGCGCAGTGGGTGCCGCCGCACGGCGTCGGCGCTGACGCGGTCGCTCCTACTTCGTCTCGCGCTTCAAGTCCCGGAAAGCCGCGAACAGCCATGAGCGCATGCCGATCACGAGCGTATAGGGCGCGCGTTGCGACGGCGGCAGCTTCTGGTCCGCCAGGTGCTGCTGCGCGAAGTCCTGCGCGACGCGCTGCAACCGTTCGTTGAACAGGTTGGCCAGGCTCTTGCCGATGGAGCCGTGCACGAGCGTGAGCATCTCGCCTTCGCCGTCGAAGCCGCCGCTGTAGTAGTCGTCGACCACCTGTTCGCGGAAGTACTGCATCACCGGCCCGTGCGGGCGCCAGCGGAAGCCCTTGGCCACCTTCAGCCGGTAGCGGTTCATCGGCTTGAGCTCGATGATGCCGAGCCGGTCGAGGTGCGTCAGGTACTTGACCGTCTCGGCTTCGGTGAGCGTGTAGGTCGCCAGGATCTGCTCGCAGGTCCACTGGCTCAGGCAGCAGATGGCGACGAGCATCAGCCTGCGGTCCGCCACCACCGCCTTCTCCTGCTCCAGCGTCAGCTCGCGTCGCAGCGGCTGGGCATCTGCCACCTTGCGGGCGAGGTCGGCGAAATCGATCTTCAGCACGCGGCAGATCTCGTCGATGCGCGACAGCGGCATGTCGCCCTTCGCGAAGATGCGCTTGATGCTCGATTCGGCCATGCCGAGCTGGGGCGCCAGTTCGGCATAAGTGATGCCGGCGGCCTTCAGTTCGGCCTTCAGCGCGTGGATCAGGTCGAGGGTGGTGCTCATCGTCGGGTCACGCTCCGATCACGATCGGCAGGAAGAACCACAGCAACGCGCCACCGACGAGCACGCCCAGCCAGAGCAGCACCGTGTCCGAGAACCGGTGCAGCAGCGAGAAGTAGACCGCGGTGAAAGCGAGCGTCCCCAGGAAGGTCGGCACCAGCCACCAGCTGAACGCGCCGAACACGATGCTGAGCAGCGCGATCAGCCCCGCGTACATCAGCGCGAAGTGCAGCGGGCGCTCGAAGCGATGCACCAGCCCGGCGAAGCCGAGCAGCAGTAGAACGTTCATCCCATCCCCTTTTTTCAGTGTTCGTGAGGCGCACGATGGTATCGGATTTCGATACCTTGCGACCAAAGAATCGCTACGTGGTGTCGTTTGGTTGATCTTCTGCGCCGCCACACCGAACATCGGCGCCATGTTCAACAGCCCCGAGGGCACCATGCAGCAACCCGCTCCCGTCATCCGCCGCGACACCAAGGCCTGGCGCACCCAGGTCTGGATCTCCTTCGGTGCCGCGCTCACGCTGTGCGCCACCGGCCTGGCCTACCTGCCGGGCGAGGACATCCACCGCGCGTTCATGGTGATGGGCTACGTGTTCTGTCTGTCCACCGCCTTCGCGCTCGCCAAGTTCGTGCGCGACAACGAAGCCCGACCGGCCGACACGCCGATGTGGAAGCTCGTCGTGTGGGGCGGCTTCACGCTGGCGATGGGCCTGACCGGCTGGGGCCTGTGGCGCATGGAGATCAACCCGACCTACAAGGCCTACCTCGGCGTGTGCTGGCTGTTCCTGATCTCGAACGTGTTCACGCTGGCGAAGACGCTGCGCGACGCCCACGAGGCCGACCTGATGGAAGCGCGCATGCAACGCCGCTTTGCCGCACAGGAACAGGAATGACCCACCCCGCACACCCCAAGGAGCACACCATGATCAAACGCACCCACCTGCTGTCGGCCGCGCTGGCGGCGCAGATCCTCGCCATCGCCTGCTTC
Organism: uncultured Caldimonas sp.; assembly: GCF_946480305.1. Next base: position 96,612 of record NZ_CAMLJQ010000002.1, on the reverse strand, counting down.
AGCGCACCCCGCGCGGCGCAGGCCCACTCCACCGCTTCGGAAGCCAGCGCGCTGTCGGCGCTGCCGGTGGCCGTCTCCGTAACGGCGCCCGCGCTGGTTCTCTCCGGCACCGCAGTGATGACGGTGGTGGCCGTCGAGGCCTCGGCGCAGGGCACGGTCTGGGTGCTGGAGCGTGCCTCCGATGGCGCCCGTGCGGTGGTGCAGCTCGGATCGCAGGCGGCGGGCGCCGCGTCGCTCGCGGTCGGCACGGCAGTGACGGCGACGGCCATCAGCGCCGGCTGGGTGCTGTCGGCCGCGGGTCAGGCGATCGCGTTCATCCCCAACCAGATCGGCGAGTCGCTGCTCTACAACGAGCGGCTGACGCGCTGAAGGCCGCGAGGAACGCGACGATGAAACCTCTTGCATGGAAGACCGTTGCGGTGGCCGCGTTGCTCGCGGCCGGCGCGGCGCACGCCGGGCGCTCCTGCGAAACCAGGCCGCTCTCGCCGCACACGCTGCAGCAGGGTCTCGACCTGGCAGCGCGCACCGCGCAGCGGCTGGAAGCCTCGGGCGCGCAGGTGGCCGTGATCGCCCGCAACGGGCAGGACCTGAGCCGCTATCGCCTGCGCTACTCGCACCTGGGCCTGGCCTATCGTGACGAGCAGGCCGGTCGGCCCGTGTGGCGCGTGGTGCACAAGCTCAACCACTGCGGCAGTGCCCGCGCATCGATCTTCAGGCAGGGGCTGGGCGAGTTCTTCCTCGACGACCTGCATGCCTTCGAGGCCGGCGTCGTGCTGCTCTCGCCCGAGGTGCAGCAGGCGCTGCTGCCGGTGCTGCGCGACCCCCAGCGTGCGGTGCGGCTGCACACCGAGTCGTACAACATGGTGGCCTACCCCTGGTCGGTGCGCTACCAGCAGTCCAACCAGTGGGCCATCGAGACGATCGCATCGGCGATGGAGCCGGGCGTGCGCACCCGCGAGCAGGCTCAGGCGTGGTTGAAGCTGAAGGACTACCAGCCCACCACGTTGCGCATCGGCGCGCTGACCCGGCTGGGTGGCCGCATGACGGCAGCCAACATCGCGTTCGACGATCACCCGAACGAGAAGCGCTTTTCCGACCGCATCGAAACCGTCACCGTCGACTCGGTGTTCCAGTGGCTCGGCCGCAGCGGCCTCGGGCAGCGCGAGGAGGTGTGGCGATGAACCGGCGTCATCTGCTGTGCTGCTCGGCCGCGCTCGTGACCGGCCTGTTCACCGGCCTGGCCGTCAGCAACGACACGCTGCGCGGTGGCTGGCGCAACCCGTGCCGCGGCGCGCTGCCCCGGTCGCTGGCCGAGCACGACCTGGTGCTGCAGGCCTGGGAAGGGCTGGATGCGACCCAGGTGTGGGACGCCCACGCCCACCTGCTCGGCACCGGCGACAGCGGTTCGGGGTGCACCGTGCACGCGCAGATGCACCAGTGGTGGCACCCCGGCGAGGTGCTGCGCCGCCATGCGATCCTGAACGCCGCCTGCGTGCCGGGCGATGCGCCATCGGTCGACCGCGCCTATGTGGAGCGCCTCGGCCAGCTCGCGCAGGCATTCCCCGAAGGCGTGCAGTGGTGTTTGTTCGCGTTCGACCACGCGTGTGACGAGGCCGGCCGGGAGCAGGTCGACTGGACCACCTTCCACGTGCCGAACGACTATGCGGCGCGCATCAGCGCCGAGTCGCCGCAGCGTCTGCGCTGGGTGGCGTCGGTGCACCCGTACCGGGCCGACGCGGTGCAGCGCCTGCAGGCCGCCATCGCGGCAGGAGCGGTGGCCGTGAAGTGGCTGCCGAGCGCGATGAACATCGACCTGCGCCACCCGCGCTGCCGGCCGGTCTACGAGTTGCTGGCCCGCCACGACGTGCCGCTGATCGTGCATTGCGGCGAAGAGAAGGCCGTGCCCGGTGCCGGCCGCGACGATTTCGGCAACCCATTGCTGGTGCGTGCGCCGCTCGAAGCCGGCGTGCGTGTCATCGTGGCCCACGCGGCCTCGCTCGGCCATGCGCGCGACATCGACAAGCGATCGAGTCCGAAGCGCGCCGCCTTCGAGCTGTGGGCGCGCCTGATGGATGAGCCGGCCTGGCGCGGGAGGCTGCTGGCCGACGTGTCGGCCGTGTTCCAGATCAACCGCGCCGAAAGCGTCTGGCGCACCGTGCTGCAGCGCGACGACTGGCACCCGCGCCTGCTGCACGGCTCCGACTACCCGCTGCCGGGCGTGATGCCGCTGTATTCGGCCGAACGGCTGGCCAAGGCGGGCCTGCTGGACCCGGCCGCGGTGCCCGTGCTCGATGCGATCCGCGAGCACAACCCGCTGCTGTTCGACTTCGTGCTCAAGCGCCACCTGCGTGCCGGCAGCGCCCGCCTGAATGCGGGGGTGTTCGAGACCCGGCGGCACCTCCAACCCCAGGGGTGACGCGTGTACAGTGCCGCGAAACCAGATGAAACACCGCGCCCAGCGCGGGGACCAAGAAAACGGGGTGGGGTCATGAGGGCAGGGCAGTCACGCAGGGCAGCGCGCGCATACGGCGCGGGGGGGCGCACATGACGCTCTATCAGCTCAAGCCTGCTTTCCAGCAGTTGTTGCGGCCCGGCGTGGCCAGGCTCGCCCGCGGCGGCGTGCGCGCGAATCACGTCACGCTGGCGGCGGCCGCCCTCTCGGTGGCGCTCGGCGCGGCGCTCGGCCTGCAAGGCGACAGCCACCGCGCGCTCTTTCTGCTGGTGCCGCTGTGGATGCTGTTGCGCATGGCCTTCAATGCGGTCGACGGCATGCTCGCCCGCGAGCACGGCCAGCAGACCCGGCTCGGTGCCTATCTCAACGAACTGTGCGACGTGGTGTCGGATGCGGCGCTGTACCTGCCGTTCGCCGTCGTGGCGCCCTTCGATGCATGGAGCGTCGGCGCCGTCGTGTTCACCGCGGTGCTGTCCGAATACGCGGGCGTGCTCGGGCCGATGGTGGGTGCGTCGCGACGCTATGACGGGCCGCTGGGCAAGAGCGACCGCGCGCTCGTCTTCGGCGCACTGGGCTTGTGGATCGGCCTCGGCGGCGCACTGCCCGCCTGGAGCTTCGCGCTGATGCCGTTGCTCGCGGCGCTGGGTGTCGCCACCACGATGAACCGCATCCGCTGCGGCCTGCGCGAAGCGGCTGCCACGCACCCGCACCCATAACCGCTGCGCAAGACAGCGCAACACGACTCTGACGAGAGAGGGAAGGCATGGAGTACCCCACACAACGCTCGCAAGGCGAGCATCGATTTCGCACGCACGACGGACAGGAGCTGTTCTACCGCCACTGGCCGGCGGTCGACGCACCGGCCACCGGCGCCGTGATCCTGCTGCACCGCGGGCACGAACATTCGGGCCGCATGTCGCATCTGGTCGACGAGCTGGACCTGCCGGGCCACGCCTTCTTTGCGTGGGATGCACGTGGCCATGGTGAATCACCCGGCGCGCGCGGCCACAGCCCCAGCTTCGCCACCTCGGTGCGCGACCTGCAGACCTTCGTGCGGCACATCGAGGCCGTGCATGGTTACGAGCCGGCCTCCATCGTGGTCGTCGCGCAATCGGTGGGTGCGGTGCTCGCGGCCACCTGGGCGCACGACTACGCGCCCCGCATCCGCGGCATGGTGCTCGCGTCGCCCGCGTTCAAGGTGAAGCTTTACGTGCCCTTTGCACGCCCGGGCTTGAAGCTGATGCACAAGCTGTTCGGCGATTTCGTCGTCAACAGCTATGTGAAGGCGAAGTTTCTGACGCACGACGTGCAGCGCATCGCGTCGTACCAGCAGGACCCGAAGATCACGCGGCCGATCTCGGTGAACGTGCTGCTCGGGCTGTACGAGGCAGCCGAGCGCGTGGTGGAGGACGCGGCGGCGATCCAGGTGCCGACGCAGCTGCTCATCTCCGGGAGTGACTGGGTGGTGCACCACGCGCCGCAGCACCGGTTCTTCGAGGGCCTGTCGTCGCCGGTGAAGGAAAGGCACGTGCTGCCCGGCTTCTTCCACGACACGCTGGGCGAGGCCGACCGCGGCAAGGCAGTGGCGCTGGCACGCCGCTTCATCCTCGAACGCTATGCCAGGCCCGCACCGGCACCCGACCTGCTCGAAGCGCACAAGCGCGGGCCGACGTACGACGAGGCCCAGGCATTGCGCCGACGGCTGCCGGCGTTGTCGCCGCGCGGCCTGTACTGGGCGATGACGCGGCAGTCGCTCAAGCTCGGCGGCCTGCTGTCCGAGGGCATCCAGCTGGGCCACGAGACAGGGTTCGATTCCGGCTCCACGCTCGATTACGTCTACCGCAATCAGGCGCGCGGGCTGCCGCTCGTGGGCACGCTCGTCGACCGCATGTACCTGGAGTCGATCGGCTGGCGTGGCATCCGGCAGCGCAAGCTGCACGTGGAGGAGCTGCAGCGCGAAGCGATGCGCCGGCTGCGCGCCGACGGGCAGCCGGTGCACGTGCTCGACGTGGCCGCCGGCCACGGCCGCTACGTGCTCGAAGCACTGCAGGCCGATGTCGCCACCCGGCCCGACTCCATCCTGCTGCGCGACTACAGCGAGCTGAACGTGCGAGAGGGCTCCGCGTTGATCCGCGCCAAGGGCCTGACCGACATCGCGCGCTTCGTGCAGGGCGACGCGTTCGATCGCGCCAGCCTCGCAGCGGTGCAGCCGCGGCCCACGCTGGCGATCGTCTCCGGCCTGTACGAGCTGTTCGACGACAACGAAATGGTGCTGCGCTCGCTGAAGGGCATCGCCGATGCGGTGCCGGAGGGCGGTTGGCTCGTCTACACCGGCCAGCCGTGGCACCCGCAGCTCGAACTGATCGCCCGCGCACTGACGAGCCACCGCGCCGGCCAGGCCTGGGTGATGCGTCGCCGCGTGCAGGCCGAGATGGACCAGCTCGTCGACGAGGCCGGCTTCGAGAAGATCGAGCAGCGCATCGACGCGTGGGGCATCTTCACGGTGTCGCTGGCCCGGCGGAAATCATCATGAGCGCGATCGCACCGGCGTTTGTCGCCGCGAGACCCTGGGGCCGCGCGGCCGCATGGCTGGCTTTTCTCGCGCCGTTCTTCTACCTGACCTACGGCACGGCCAACCACCTCGCGTCGCAGCGGGCCGGTGTGCCTTCGCTGGTGTTCGCCTGGGAGCAGCACATCCCCTTCCTGGCATGGACCATCCTGCCGTACTGGAGCATCAACGCGTTCTATGGCGTGTCGCTCTTCGTCGCGCGCACCCGGCACGAGGTGGACGCGCATGGCTGCCGGCTGCTGGTCGCGCAATTGGTCGCCGTCGCGTGCTTCTTGCTGCTGCCGCTGCAGTTCACCTTCGAGCGCCCCGTGGCCGATGGCCTGCCCGGCATGCTGTTCGCCGCGCTCACCAGCTTCGACCAGCCCTACAACCAGGCACCGTCGCTGCACATCGCGCTGATGGTGATCCTGTGGAGCCTCTACACCCGCGTGCTGCGCGGCTTCTGGCGCTGGGCCTTCCACGTGTGGTTCACGCTGATCGGCGTGTCGGTGCTGACGACCTACCAGCACCACTTCATCGACATTCCCGCCGGGCTGTGGCTGGGCTGGCTCTGCGTGGCGCTGTTCCCACTCGACGAGCATCGCAGAGAGACGGGCTGGGCCATCCTGCGGCGAGGCAGGCCGACCGCTCGCTGCGTGCAGCTCGCGCTGCGGTATCTGCTGGGCGGCGTGGCGCTGCTCGCGGCCGGAGTCTTCACGGTGCGGCATGCCGTGCAGTTGGAGCATGCCCTGGCCTCGGCGGCAGCCGGGCTGGGGGGCGTGCTGCTGTGCTGGTCCGGCGGCTCCGCGCTGCTGGTGGGCGGCATCTACCTCGGCGGCGACGGCCGACGCTTCCAGAAGAGCGAGAGCGGGCGCATGAGCACAGCGGTGCGCTGGCTGCTCGGGCCGTATCTCGCCGCCGCGTGGCTCAACTCGCGCTGGTGGACGCGCCACGACGCGAAGCGCGTCGAGGTCGTGCCGGGCGTGTGGCTCTCGCGCCTGCCTTGCGCCCGCGAGCTGGCCGCCGAGCCGCGCGTGGGCGTGGTCGACCTGTGCCCCGAACTGCCGTTGCCGGTGTCGCTGCTGCAGCACAGCCAGCGCGTGCCGGTGCTCGACCTCGTGGCGCCGTCGCCGGAGCAGTTGAGCGAAGCGGTGCACGCGATCGAGCGCCTGCGCCGCCACGGCCCGGTGTGGGTGTGCTGTGCGCTGGGCTACTCGCGCAGCGCGAGCGCCATCGCGGCCTGGCTGATCGTCAGCGGCCATGCACGCGACAAGCACGAAGCCCACACGCTGCTGCACGCCGTGCGGCCACGCGTGCATTTGGGGCCGGACCACTGGGACGCGATCGTCGAGGCGGCGGCCACCGTGAGACTGCCGGCGGAACGGGCCGCATGAGCACGATGGCGGGCATCGACCGCGACGGGCTGGCGTACACCGCCGCCGCGTTGGGCATGGCGCGGCATGTGTTGTGGTGGAGCGCCGTGATGGTGGTGCTCGCCATCGGCTGGTTGGCCGGCGAACCGCCACGCGCCGTGTGGACGGTGGGTGCCGTGGCGGTGTCGGTCGCCGTGCAGGGCTGCGCGTTGTTTTGCGGAGCGCGGGCCGTGTACGACGCCGCCGTGTTCGGCTGGTGGGCAAAGCAGCCTTCGCCCGAAGCGGCCATCGAGCACTTCGACCGCTGGCTTGCAGAGCGTGGCCGCGTCGCGTCGCGAGGCCGCAGCGTGGCAGACCGCACCCGTGCTGCCCTGCGATGGCTGCGCCTCGGCGCGGCCTGGAGCGCTGCCGGCACGCTCGTGCTGATCGCCACCGCGGTGACGACCGCGCTGCAAGTGCTCTGACCGATACGACGAGAGGAGACCCCCATGACCCTGCCTCCCCAAGCCACGATGCTCTTCGCCGGGGTCGGCGGCGTGCTGGTGCTGGCCACCGCGATCGGCTGGGTGCTCAAGCGCCGCGTCGCGGCCGGGGCGCCCCATGCGGTGATCGACAACCTCAACGCGCGCATCCATGCGTGGTGGGTGATGGTCGGCGTGCTGGCCGTGGCCTTCTGGCTCGGCGCCTGGGGCGTGATCGGGCTGTTCGCGCTGCTGTCGGCCGTGGCGCTGCGCGAGTTCTCGGGTGTGGCGAAGGTCGAGCCGGAATGGATCGTGCGCGCGCTGGTCTATGGCGTGGCGCTGCCGACGCAGTACCTGCTGATCGGCATCGACTGGTACGGGCTGTACTCGATCTTCATCCCGGTCTACGCCTTCCTGGTGCTGCCGATCTGCGCAGCGCTGCTGGGCGACGGCGCGCGCTTCCTGGAGCGTGCGGCCAAGACGCAATGGGGCCTGATGATCTGCGTGTTCTGCATCTCGCACGTGCCGGCGCTGATGCTGCTCGACATTCCCGGCTACGAAGGCCGCAACCTGCTGCTGATCGCCTACCTGGTGCTGGTGGTGCAGGCCAGCGACGTGCTGCAGTACGTGTGGGGCAAGCTGGCGGGGCGTCACAAGGTGGCGCCGACGCTGTCGCCTTCGAAGACCGTCGAGGGCGCGATCGGCGGCATGCTGAGCGCGACCGCGCTGGGCGCCACGCTGCACTTCGTGACGCCGTTCAACGCCTGGCAGGCCGCGGCGCTGTCGCTCACCGTCTGCCTGATGGGCTTCCTCGGCGGGTTGGTGATGTCGGCCATCAAGCGTGATGGCGGCGCCAAGGACTGGGGCACGCTGATCGAAGGCCACGGCGGCGTGCTCGATCGGCTCGATTCCGTGGCGTTTGCCGCACCTGTGTACTTCCATCTCGTGCGCTACTGGTGGACGCCCTGAGCCCCAGCGCATCCAATATCCGTTCGAATACGAGCCGCCCGACAGGAGCCCCTCACGTGAGCGCAAACCATCCCAGCCAGTTCGCATTGCTCGGCCAGCGGCGCTTCGCGCCCTTCTTCTGGACGCAGTTCCTCGGCGCCGGCAACGACAACCTGTTCAAGTTCGCGTTCACCGTGCTCGTGACCTACCAGGTGCAGGTGAGCTGGCTGCCGGCGTCGCTGGCCGGGCTGGTGATCGGGGCGCTGTTCATCCTGCCGTTCCTGCTGTTCTCGGCCACCAGCGGGCAGCTGGCCGACAAGTACGACAAGGCCCTGCTGATCCGCTTCGTCAAGTGGCTGGAGATCGCCATCATGGCAGTGGCCGGCTGGGGCTTCATCGCGCACCACATCGGCATGCTGCTCGCCTGCGTGTTCCTGATGGGCCTGCACTCCACGCTGTTCGGCCCGGTCAAGTACGCCTACCTGCCGCAGCACCTGAGCGAACGCGAGCTGACCGGCGGCAACGGCATGGTCGAGATGGGCACCTTCGTCGCGATCCTGCTCGGCAACGTCGCGGGCGGTCTGCTGATCGCGGTGCCGGAGGTCGGTGCGCAGTACGTCGCGTGGGCGTGCTTCGGGCTCGCCGCGCTCGGCCGGCTGACCGCGCAGTACGTGCCGGCCTCGCCTGCGACCGACGCCACCCTGCGCATCAACTGGAACCCCGTCACCGAGACGTGGCGCAACCTCAAGCTCGCGGGCGAGAACGTCGCGGTGTTCCGCTCCATCCTCGGCATCTCGTGGATGTGGTTCTTCGGGGCGGTGTTCCTGTCGCAGTTCCCGTCGTTCGCGAAGGACGTGCTGCACGGCAACGAGCAGGTGGCCTCGCTGCTGCTGGTGGTGTTCTCGGTCGGCATCGGCGTCGGCTCGCTGCTGTGCGAGACGCTGTCGCGCCGGCACGTCGAAATCGGCCTCGTGCCGGTGGGCGCGTTCGGCATGACGGTGTTCTCGGTCGACCTGTACTTCGCGTCGCGCGGGCTCGGCGGGGGCGTGAGCTACACGCTGCGCGAGTTCGTCGCGCAGCCCGGCCACTGGCGCGTGATGATCGACCTGCTGCTGCTGTCGCTCAGCGCCGGGTTGTACAGCGTGCCGATGTATGCGCTGATCCAGCTGCGCGCGCAGCCCAGCCACCGGGCCCGCATCATCGCCGCCAACAACATCCTCAACGCGCTGTTCATGATCGCCAGTGCCGTGCTGGCCGGCGCGATGCTGAAGTTCGGCATGACGATCCCGCAGGTGTTCCTGGTCACCGGGCTGCTCAATGCGCTGGTCGGCTTCTACATCTTCCTGCTGGTGCCGGAATACCTGCTGCGCTTCGTTGCCTTCATCGCGTCGCGCTGCGTCTACCGCTTCAAGGTGCGTGGCGACGAGCACATTCCAGTCACGGGCGCGGCGATCCTGGTGGCCAACCACGTGAGCTTCGTCGACGCCATCTTGCTGATGGCGGCGAGCCCACGCCCGATCGTGTTCATCATGGACCACCGCATCTTCCGCATCCCGGTGCTCGGCTGGCTGTTCAAGCTGGCCAAGGCCATCCCGATCGCACCGCAGAAGGAGAACCCGCAGACCTACGAACGCGCGTTTGCCGAAGCCGAGCGCGTGCTGCGCGAGGGCGACCTGCTGTGCATCTTCCCGGAAGGGGCGATCACGCGCGACGGCCAGCTGCAGGAGTTCAAGGGCGGGATCATGAAGATCCTCGAGAAGCAGCCGGTGCCGGTGGTGCCGGTCGCGTTGCAGAACCTGTGGGGCTCGTACTTCTCGCGCATCGAACAGGGCTCGGCGATGGTGCGGCCGTTCCGGCGCGGGGTGTTCAGCCGCGTGGGGCTGGTGGCGGGCGAGCCGGTGCTGCCGGCCGATGTGACCCCGGCCGGCCTGCGCGAGCGCGTGGGGCGATTGCTGGCGGCCTGACGCGCGGCGGAAGTGAGGGATCGCTGAAGACGCGTCCCCCCCAAAGCGGGGGCGTGCCTGAAACGAATTGACAAGCGCAGACCAGCTCGTCTGCGGCATCCTCCCGGCATAAACACATCGTGCTCAGGGGGCACCCATGCCGTTCCAGTTGTCCCGCGCCGCAATGGCGCGGATCGTTCCGTTCGCGCTGTTCATGGCCTTGCTGGCGGTGCGCGGCGCCATTCCCGAAGATGCCGGCATCGACCCGCGCTGGGTCTATGGGCTCACCGTGCTGGTGGTCGGCGCGACGCTGCTGTACTTCCGGCGCGACTACAGCGAGCTGGCGCGCGGCACCGCGCCGACCCTTGCCGAGTGGGCGCTCGCCATCGTCGTCGGGCTCGTCGTGTTCGGGCTGTGGATCGTGCTCGACGCACCCTGGATGGTGCTTGGCGAAGCGACTGCCACCTTCCGTCCCGTCGACGACGCCGGCGCGCTCGACTGGCCGCTGATCGCCGTGCGCTGGATCGGAGCCGCGCTGCTGGTGCCGGTGATGGAGGAGCTGTTCTGGCGCTCGTTCCTGATGCGCTGGATCGAGCAACCGGGCTTCGAATCGGTCGATCCGCGCCGGGTGGGTGTCAAGGCGATCGCGCTGTCGACGGCCGTGTTCACGCTGGCCCATACCCTGTGGCTCGCCGCGATCATCGCGGGCCTCGCCTATGCACTGCTGTACCGCCACACCGGCAAGCTGTGGGTGCCGGTGATCTCGCACACGGTCACGAACGGCGTGCTCGGCGTGTGGGTGGTGCACACCGGACAGTGGCAGTTCTGGTAAAGGCGCCACACCTGCCAGTTCGCGCCCGGCCCTTCAGATGGCCCGGTAGCTCCTCGTGACGCGCTACAGTGGGTGCCTTCTTCGAACAGGTCTCCCACGATGCTCGCTTACCGACATGCCTTTCACGCGGGCAACCATGCCGACGTCCTCAAACACCTGGTGCTGGTGCAGGTGCTGCGCTACCTGGGCGAGAAGGACAAGCCCTACTGGCTGATCGACACGCACGCGGGCGCCGGCGCCTACAAATTGCAGAGCCGGCATGCGCAGCAGAACGCGGAGTTCGAGAACGGCATCTCGCGGCTCTGGGGGCGCGACGACCTGCCCCCGGCGGTGGCCGACTACGTGGATCTCGTGCGGGCGCACAACCCGGGCGGCACGTTGAAGCACTACCCCGGCTCGCCGGCGCTGGCGCTGCAACTGCTGCGCCCGCAGGATCGCCTGCGGCTGTGGGAGCTGCACCCGACCGACCTCAAGCTGCTCGCGCAGCACTTCGGCCAGCAGTCGCACACCGAAGTGCACCACGGCGACGGCTTCAGCGGGCTGAAGTCGCAGCTGCCGCCGCCGTCACGCCGCGGTGCCGTGCTGATCGACCCGCCGTACGAGATGAAGGCCGACTACGGCCTGGTCGTCAACACCGTGCGCGATGCGATGAAACGCTTCGCGGAGGGCGTGGTGATGGTGTGGTACCCGCAGTTGCCACGACTGGAGTCGCAGCAATTGCCGCAGCGCCTGAAGGCCGCCGCGCCCAAGGGGTGGCTGCACGTGCGCATGACGGTGCAAAAGCCCGGTGTCGATGGCTTTGGCCTGGTCGGCAGCGGCATGGTCGTGATCAACCCGCCGTGGGTGCTGCACGACACGCTGCAGGGCGTGATGCCGTGGCTGACGCAAGCCTTGGCGCAGTACGACGGCGCGAGCTACGTGCTGGAGCAGCACGCGGTGTGAGTCGCTGCGGGGCTCAGACGCCCCGCTTGCGATCGGCGGCGAATTGCTGGCGGAAGGCCTCGAAGCGGCCGGCGTCCAGCGCGTCGCGCACCTCGCGCATCAGGTTCAGGTAGTAGTGCAGGTTGTGGATGCTGGTCAGCATCGGCCCCAGCATCTCGCCGCAACGGTCGAGGTGGTGCAGGTAGGCGCGGCTGAAGTTCGCGCAGGTGTAGCAGCTGCAGCTCTCGTCGACCGGTCGCTCGTCCGTCTTGTAGCGGCTGTTGCGCAGGCGCAGGTCGCCGTAGCGGGTGAACAGATGCCCGTTGCGCGCGTTGCGGGTGGGCATCACGCAGTCGAACATGTCGATGCCGTTGGCCACGCCGTCGATCAAATCTTCGGGTGTGCCCACGCCCATCAGGTAGTGCGGCTTGTGGGCCGGCAGCTTCGGGCCGATGTGTTCCAGCACGCGCAGCATCTCGGCCTTGGGCTCGCCGACGCTCAGGCCGCCGACGGCGAGGCCGGGGAAGTCCAGCGCTTCGAGCCCGGCGAGCGATTCGTCGCGCAGGTTCGTGTACATGCCGCCCTGCACGATGCCGAACAGCGCGTTCGGGTTCTCCAGCCGCTCGAACTCCACCTGGCAGCGTTTGGCCCAGCGCAGGCTCAGCTCCATCGAGTAGCGCGCTTCCTTCTCGGTGGTGAGGTGGCCGCTTTGCTTGTCGCCCATGATGTAGGGCGTGCATTCGTCGAACTGCATCACGATGTCGGAGTTCAGCACGCGCTGGATCTGCATGCTCACTTCCGGCGTCAGGAAGAGCTTGTCGCCGTTCACGGGCGAGGCGAACTTCACCCCTTCCTCGGTGATCTTGCGCATGTCGCCCAGGCTCCACACCTGGAAGCCGCCGCTGTCGGTGAGGATGGGCTTGTTCCAGCCTTCGAAGCGGTGCAGCCCGCCGAACTGCTGCATCACGTCCAGCCCCGGGCGCAGCCACAGGTGGAAGGTGTTGCCGAGGATGATCTGCGCGCCCATCTCTTCGAGCGAGCGCGGCATCACGCCCTTGACGGTGCCATAGGTGCCCACCGGCATGAAGATCGGCGTTTCGACCACACCGTGGTTGAGCGTCAACCGGCCGCGGCGAGCGCGGCCTTCGGTCTTGAGCACCTGGAAGTGCAGGCCACGGGACAGGGCGGCAGAGAAGGCGGGGAAATTGGACATCTGGGCATGCAGGGAAGCTGCTTGCGGCGGTGAGCAGGGGTGGCTAGTCTAGCGCCCATGACTACGCTTGAATTGGTGCAGATCGACGATGGTGTCGGGGTGATTCTTCCAAATGAGGTGGTAGAGCGCTTGCGTCTCAGCCCGGGAGACATGGTGTTTGTGCGCGAGTTGGATGGCAGCATTCAGTTGCTGACCCTCGGCGCTCAGGAGGGCGAGCCAGGCGGTGCAGGCGAACCGTGCTGAAAAGATCGCGGCGAATTTCGCGCAGCTCGTGGGTAACCGGTCCGACGCGCGATACGCGCACCACGGTTTCTGCTCACGCTGTGACAATCTCTCCACCGTTCGTTCGCCCCACTGTCCCGCATCGATGAAGATCCTGCTCGTCGATGACCATCCGCTGTTTCTCGATGGTCTGACTCTGCTGTTCACGCAGGAGTACCCCGCCGCACAGGTGTTGCAGGCGCACAGCCTCGAGGCCGCCGTGGCGCAGCTCGAAGCGGAACCGGATGTGGCCTGGGTGCTGCTGGACCTGGGGCTGCCCGACAGCCAGGGCACCGATGCGTTGAGGCAGTTGCGCGCGGCCTTCCCCGAACCCACCTACGTCGTGATGTCGGCCGATGCACGGCCGGCGACCATCCTCGACGCGATCGACCTCGGTGCGGCGGGTTTCGTGCCCAAGACCACGCGGCAGGGGGAACTGATCGGCGCATTGCGCCAGATGATGGCCGGCGGGGTCTACCTGCCGGCGAGCGTGCTTGCCACGCAGACCCAGCCGTCCGCGCCGCAGGCGACGCCCGATGCCACTGCACTCGGCCTCTCGCCGCGCCAGGTCGACGTGCTGCGGCTGCTGATCGAAGGCAAGTCGAACAAGCTGATCTGTCGCGATCTCGGCCTGTCAGAGTCGACCGTCAAGACCCATCTCGCGGCCATCTTCCGCAAGCTCGACGCCAACACCCGCACGCAGGCCGTGGTCGCTGCCGCCCGGCTGGGCTTGCGGCTGCCCGTCGAGCCGGTCACGCATTGACGCGGACTGCAGCGCGGCGAGCAAGGCCTCGGGCCGGAACGGCTTGTGCAGCACCGGCACGCCGGAGGCATCCAGCCGCATCAGCTCCTGCGGCGCGGTGTCGCCGGTGACCAGCAGCGCCGGCACGGCGCCGAAACGCGCGTGCACCGCGTCGATCGCGTCGAGCCCGGTGCCCTGCGGCAGCCGATAGTCCGACACCATCGCGTCCGGCGCGGGCCAGCCTTCGTTCGCGTGGCGGTCCAGCCAGCGCTGCAACTCGTCCAGGCTCGCGCAGGCCTCGACCCGTGCTCCCCACGCCTGCAGTCGCTCGACCATCGCTTCTCGCACGACGAGGTCGTCTTCCACGATCAAGATGTGCCGTCCTTTGAGTCCGCCGGGTGCAACGCGTGCGGCCTGCGGCAGCGCGGCAGGCGCGTGGGCTTGGGGCAGCTCGAGCCAGAAGCACGAGCCCTTGCCGGGTGTCGAGGCCACGCCGATGCGATGCCCCAGCAGGGCCGCTGATCGCTGCACGATCGCCAGACCCAGCCCCATGCCGCGGGAGCGGTCGCGGCCCGGGTTGTCGAGCTGCACGAACTCCTGAAAGATCGTGTGCTGGTGCTCGGGCGCGATGCCGATGCCGGTGTCGCGCACCTCCAGCCGGACCATGCCGCCGCGGCGCCGGGCTGCCACCAGCACGCCCCCTTGCGCGGTGTAGCGCACGGCGTTGGCGACGAGGTTGCGCACGATGCGCTCCAGCATGACCGGGTCGGAGCGCACCACCACGGTGGTCGGCCGCAATCGCAGCCGCAGGCCCTTCAGTGCGGCGCCGGGCTGTTCATGCGCTTCGATCGCGCTGAAAACGTCCGACAACCGAACCGCCACCGGATCCGGCCGCACCACGCCCGATTCGAGCTGCGACAGGTCGAGCAAGCCGGTGAGCAGGCCTTCCATCGCGCCGACGGCTTCGTCGACGCGGTCCATCACCTGCCGCGTCTTTGGCGATTCGCTCTGGTCGCGAGCCAGCCCGACCAGCAGGCCGATCGCCACCAGCGGCTGCCGCAGGTCATGGCTGGCCGACGCGAGGAACCGCGTCTTCGCTGCGTTGGCCTGCTCCAGCTCCGCGGTGCGCGCACGCACGCGCGCTTCGAGTTCGGTGTTCAGCGCCTCCACCTCGCCCATCGCCTTGACCATGCGGTGCATCAGCGCCAGCGAGAACATGCCGAGCGCGAGTGGCATCACGAAGGGCATCCAGAAGGTGTGCGTGATCGGCAGCCAGTTGGCCGTCTGCATCGCGTAGTCGTGCGCGACGGCACCGAGCATGGCGCCGATACCCACCGCCTGGCCGATGGCCGTCCAGCCCCCGCGCGCGCGGGCCCGCTCGACGCACAGCCAGAGCGCCGGCAGGCAGGCCGCGAGCAGGAAAGGATAGGTGTAGCCGCGCATCACCTGCAGCTTGCCCTGCAGCGCCACGCCCAGCCCGACGGCAGGCAGCAGCACCAGCCCCGCCAAAAGCAGCCGCGAGTAGCGTGGCCAGCGCACCCCGGCGAACGCCTGCGCGAACGTGCCGAGCAGCACGGCAATGACGACGTTCACGCTGTAGAAGATCCAGTCGGCGATGACCGCCGAGCCGAGTGCCGTATCGAGGAAGTAGCTGTAGTTGCGGATCGAGCCCAGCAGCACCAGGGCGCCGAAGCTGCCGAGCGCCAACTCGCTGCGCCGCAGCCACCAGATCAGGATCATGAACAGCGCCAGCCCGCCGGTCGCCATGTTGAGCGCCTGCGGCAGCGCCACGTTGAGCTGCAGATGGCGCAGATGGGTTTGCTTGATGGTCGACATCGGCCCGACCCTCACCTCCGACAGCCCGGCACGCATGCTGTAGCGCACGTCGACCCTCACGTGGTTCACACCGGCACGCAAGGTCGAAGGCGGCACGTTCACCAGCACCGGCACCGGAATGCCCGGGTTGCTGCCGCCCGCGCTCTGGCCGTGCCCCGACACCAGCGTGCCGTTCACGTACACGTGGTGCCAACTGCTCAGGCGGGTGAAGGCCAGCGCGAGCGACTCGTCGGGTACGGCGGCCAACTCGAACCGCAGGTGGTAGCGGCCGGGCGTGTGGACCGGCACCCCCCGGTGTGCCCACGTGTCGGGCAAGGCGACGGGCAGCAGCGGCGCGCCGGCCGACTCAAAGTGCGCGCGCTGCAGCGTCTGAACCGCCTGCGCATCGGTGGCCCACGCCGGCATCGGCGCCAGCGCGAGGATCGAGATTCGCACAAGGCAGGCCAGCCAGACCGCCAGGCGATGGGAAAAGGGGGCGCACATCGGCATCGGCTGCCAGCGTAGCGGCAAAGCCGAGCGACCACCGCGTGAAGAAGTCACGCGACCTCATCCGAATGGCCGATACCCGCTGCGCGGGGTGCGCACGAGACTGACGCCACTCGACGTGCCGGCGCACAGATGCCGGCCCTCTGCTCTGCTTCACAAGGAGAACCACCCCATGCGTGTCTTCCGTGCCTTTTCATGGCGCTCCCTGATCGGGGCCGTGTCGATGGCGGCATTCCTCGCCGGTTGCGGCGGCAGCCCCGGTTCCGATGACGATGACGGCGGCACCGACACGCCGGCGACGGGCAGCGCCGCGGGCGTGTTCACCGATGCACCGGTGAACGGCCTGACCTACGTTGCCAGCCCCTCCGGCGTGACCGGCGTGACCGGCGACAACGGCACCGATGGCGGCTTCCGCTACGAGCCGGGCGACACCGTGACGTTCAGCCTGGGCGGTCTGACGCTCGGCAGCGCGGAAGGCGCGGCGAGCGTGGCCCCTGCCGACATCGCCTCCGACGACCCGGTCGTGGCAGCCAACCTGCTGGTGCTGCTGCAGTCGCTGGACAGCGATGACGCGGAAGGCGTGATCCAGATCAGCCTGCCGGCCAGCACCAGCCTCGCGGGCCTCAGCCTGACGCAGGACACGGCCACCTTCTCGGCGGCGCCCACGTTCACTGCGGCGGTGACGGCCGCGGGCGGCGAGGTGGTTGACCTGGACGCTGCGAAGGCGCATGCCGTTGCGCAGTTCTGGGCGCAGGTGGCGGGTGTGTGGGTGTATCGCAACGACGAGGGCACCATCCTCTTTCGCATCGACAACCAGGGCAACTACCTGATGGGCGAAACCGGTGAGGGTGAACAGGAGGGCGGCCCGGGCGCCGAGGCCGGACACATCGCGTGGGACCCGACCACCCGGACCGCTACGGCGACCGTCACTGTCGACAGCAACGGAGACTGGGGGATGTCTCATCCGCAAGGCGACGCTTTCAAGGTCGTGTTTGACGGGACCCAGCTTCACATTACTGAAGTGGGTGATCCGGAAGGTTCTGCCAGCCTGACCCGTTCGTCCACTGGATCGAACCTCTTGCACGGCGTTTGGGCCGTGCAATTGGAAGAGGGCGAAACGCCGCCGCTTGCCACTTTCACGTTCGCATTCAACGATCAAAACCGCTACCTGATGATCGACCCTATCGGCGACGTACCGGAAGACCCTGAGGTGGACTCGTGTGGCGGACCGGGCGTTGAAGGGGGCGAATACTCCTATGCAAACAACCGAGTCACGATCGCCACCGTTTTGATCGATACGAACGGTTGTGGCGGTCTGAACGACGGCACTCTGGGGGGAACGGGCAAGTCGGAACTGCGCAACATCCAGTTCTCCGAAGATGGCCAGACCATGACCGCCGACGTTTTTACCCAAGCTGGCGATGCTGACGGATCGGTGACGATGGTCCGCGTCAGGCCGTGAGCCGGCTGACCGTTTTCCCCAGCAAGAAGGGCCGGCGCAAGCCGGCCTTTTTCATTCCTGCGCCGCGCCGTTCAGCTCTGGCGCTCCAGCAACATCGCATCCCCATAGCTGAAGAACCGGTACCGCTGCCCGATTGCATGGCGGTACAACCCCATCACCCGCTCGTACCCGGCAAACGCACTGACCAGCATCATCAGCGTGCTCTTCGGCAGGTGGAAGTTGGTGACGAGCCGGTCGACCACCTGGAAGCGAAAACCCGGCGTGATGAAAATGTCGGTCTCGGCACTGCCGGCTTGCAGCCCGCCGGACCGCGCCGCCGATTCGAGCGCTCGCAGCGTCGTCGTGCCCACCGACACCACCTTGCCGCCCGCCTGCCGTGTGCGCCCGATCGCATCGACCGTCGTTTGCGGCACGTCGAACCACTCGCTGTGCATCTTGTGCTCGGCGAGGTTCTCGGTGCGCACCGGTTGGAACGTGCCCGCGCCCACGTGCAGCGTCACGTTCGCGGTGCTCACGCTGCGTTCTCGCAGCGCGGCGAGCAGCGCGTCGTCGAAGTGCAGCGCGGCCGTGGGGGCCGCCACCGCGCCCGGCTTGTCGGCGAACACCGTCTGGTAGCGGCGCTCGTCGTCGGCCGAGTCCTCGTGCTCGATGTAGGGCGGCAAGGGCACGTGGCCGTGCCGTTCGAGCAGGGCGAGCGGGTCGTCGGGAAAGCGCAGGTGGAACAGCCCGCCATCGGGCCCGCCGCGGCCGATTACCTCGGCATCGAAGGCATCGGCAAAGCGCACGCCGCTGCCCGGCTTGGGCGACTTGCTGGCGCGCAGGTGCGCCAGCACTTCATGGTTGGGCAACACGCGCTCGACCAGCGCCTCGACGCTGCCGCCGGTGGCCTTGGCGCCGTGCAGCCGCGCCTTGATCACGCGCGTGTCGTTGAACACCAGCAGGTCGCCGGGCGACAGCAGCATGGGCAGTTCGCGGAACACGCGGTCGACCGGTTGGGCACTGGTGCCGTCGAGCAGGCGCGACGCACTGCGTTCGGCGGCGGGGTGTTGTGCAATGAGTTCGGGAGGCAGAGCGAAATCGAAGTCGCTCAGGGTGTAGCTGCGTGACATGGCATGGAGGGCCGGACGGACCCGTTCCCAAAGTAGCGGAGGCCGAGATTGTCGCCCACGCGCTCGCTCGCCCGGCCCACAGGCCTACTCCGGCGGCTGCCGCAGGTGCTGCAGCTTGTGGGGGTTGCGCACCACGTAGATGCCCGCGACGCGTCCGTCGTCGGCAAGCCGCAGCGCGAGCGTCTGGATCGGCGTGCCGTCGACGTCGTACTGCAGCCAGCCCTGCATGCCGTTGACGGTGACGAGCTTCACGCGCATGCGGCTCCAGTCGGCCAGCTTGCCGAAGCCGACCATGGCTTTGGCGATGCGCTCGGCGCCGCGCAACGGTTGCGGCACTGCGTTCACGACGCCGCCGCCGTCCGACAGGAACTCTGCGTCTTCGACCAGCATGCTGGCCAGTCCTTCCACATCGCCGCGCGCCACGGCCAGCCCGAACGCCTGCAGCAGCTTCGTCCCTTCCTCGGCGGCCACCTCGCGACGTGCGTAGTCGGCCTTCACCCGCTGGCGCGCCCGGCTGGCGAGCTGCCGCACGGCGGCCGGCGTGCGCTGCAGCCGGGTGGCGATCTCGTCGAAGTCGAGGTCGAACACGTCGTGCAGCAGAAAGGCGGCGCGCTCCAGCGGGCTCAAGCGTTCGAGCGCCAGCATGAAGGCGATGGACACGTCCTGCGCATGTTCGGTCGCCACATCAGGCCCCGGGTGGTAGTCCATCGCCTCGTCGACCAAAGGCTCCGGCAGCCACACGCCGACGTACTGTTCCCGCCGCGCCCGGGCCGACTGCAGCCGGTCGAGGCACAGATGCGTGACGGTGCGCGACAGGAAGGCCCGCACGTTCTCGACGTTGCTGCGGTCGGCGGCCTGCCAGCGCAGCCACGCGTCCTGCACTGCGTCCTCCGCCTCGGCGCGCGAGCCCAGCATGCGGTAGGCCAGCGCGCGCAGGTAGCGGTAGTGCGGGTGGAAGTCGCTCTCGTAGGCGTGATCGGCGTTGTCAGGCATGGGCGGCTGCGGCTTGCAAGGCAGGTGGTTGGATCGTCTCATGCCCCACCTGCACGCGCACGCAGGCATGACCGTGGCCGAGCGCGTACTTGAGCATCGGGAACATGCGCGCCGCGGTGATTGACAGCGCCAGTGACGTGAGGGCCCGTTCGCCCCAACGCTGACGCACCTCGTCGCCCAGCGCCAGCAGCTCAGGCGTGCGTGCCACGGCTGCTTGCGTGTAGCGCACGGCCAGTGCGGTGTCAGGGCGCAGGGCGGCGAGATCGTTGCGCAGCACCGCAGCCAACACTTCGTCGGCCACGCCGGCGGCGCGTGCCATGTTCACCGACAGCTGCGTGCACGGCCCGCAGTCTTCAGCCCGCACGGCCACCAGCTTCGCGGCGTACCAGGCTTCGGCCGGCACGCCGTCGCGGGAGTTGGCCATCGCCTGCACACGGGCAAAGCGCAGGAAGCCCTTGCGGTTGGCGGCCAGCAGATCGCGGGCGTAGCTCGCGTCGTAGCCGTAGGTCTTTTCGAAAGCCGCGAGGCGGCGGCGGATCAGCCAGTCAAGCATGGAGGGGTCTCCGGTTCGAGGAAGGGAGTGGGCGAGGTGCCGGCGCGAGGATCAGCGCGGCGAGCGCCGGCAGCACCACGCCGGGGACGTCGCGCAGCAAGGTGCCCCAGCCGCACAGCCCGGCCAGGGTTTCGCCGACGTGCACGCCGGCATGCAGCAGCAGGAAGGCCGCGCCCGCCCAGGCAGCCGGCGCCCCGGTGGCCGGCCGCAGCGCCCGCCAGGCCAACCCGGCGGCGGCCACCAGGTAAGCGCAGCCGATGTCGCGCACGAAATGCGGGTTCAGCGGACCGGTATAGAGGACGCCCGGCACCGCGTGGTACCAGGCAGCCGGGGCGATCAGCATGGCCGCGCCGTTGGCCGCCAGCCCGGCGGCGAGCAGCCAGCGCAGCAGATCGGGGAAGGAAGCCGTCTTCATGCAGTCATGACGGAACAGCCTGCGCGGTTGTGACATGCCCACGCCGGGCAGAATGCTCGCCATGCCGCAGGCCGCCGCCCAGCCCCCCGACACCGCCGCCCCGAAGCGCGAGAAGTCCGCCCCGCAAAAGGCGCTGGAAAAGCTCGGCCTGCAGCGCGACATCGACCTCGCCCTGCACCTGCCGCTGCGCTACGAGGACGAAACCCGCATCACGCGCCTGCGCGATGCGCGCGACGGCGACACGGTGCAGGTGGAAGGCATCGTCACCGACAGCCAGATCGTGATGCGTCCGCGCCGGCAGCTCGTCGTCACGCTCGACGACGGCAGCGACACCGTCAACCTGCGCTTCTTCAGCTTCTATCCGAGCCAGCAGGAGGTGCTGGCCGTGGGCCAGCGCATCCGCGCGCGCGGCGAGTTGCGCGGCGGCTACATCGGCCGCGAGATGGTGCACCCGCACTTCAAGGCGGTGACCGACGAGACGCCGCTGGCCGAGGCGCTGACACCGGTCTACCCCACCTCGGCGCAACTGCCGCAGGCCTACCTGCGCAAGGCCGTGGCCTCAGGGCTGGCACGCGCCAACCTGGCGGAGATCCTGCCCGACGAGGTGCTGCCGCCCCGCCTGCCCAGCCTGCGCGAGGCGCTGCACTTCCTGCATCACCCGACGCCCGAGGTCTCGCTCGCCACGCTCGAAGACCGCACCCACCCCGCGTGGGAGCGGTTGAAGTTCGAGGAACTGCTGGCGCAGCAGTTGTCGCAACTGCAGGCGCAGCGTGAGCGGGCCTCGTTGAAGGCGCCGGCGTTGCAGGCCCAGCGCGAAGGCCTGCAGGAGCAGCTGCTGGCGGCGCTGCCGTTCCGCTTGACCGAAGCGCAGCGCCGCGTGGTGGAGGAGATCGCGCACGACCTGGCACGGCCGCAGCCGATGCACCGCCTGTTGCAGGGCGACGTCGGCTCCGGCAAGACGGTGGTGGCCGCGTTGTCTGCCGCCATTGCCATCGGGGCCGGCTGGCAGTGCGCGCTGATGGCGCCCACCGAGATCCTGGCCGAGCAGCACTTCCGCAAGCTGGTCGGCTGGCTGGAGCCGTTGGGGCTGGGCGTGGCCTGGCTCACCGGCAGCCAGAAGGGCAAGGCGCGCAAGCAGATGCTCGAACGCGTGGCCAGTGGCGAGGCTGCGCTGGTGGTCGGCACGCATGCCGTCATCCAAGACCAGGTTGAGTTCGCGAAGCTGGGGCTGGCCATCATCGACGAGCAGCACCGCTTCGGTGTGCAGCAGCGGCTGCAGCTGCGCCAGAAGCTGCAGGGCGGCGAGCTCGAGCCGCACCTGCTGATGATGAGCGCCACGCCCATCCCGCGCACGCTGGCGATGACGTACTACGCGGACCTGGACGTCAGCACCATCGACGAGCTGCCACCGGGGCGCACGCCCATCGTCACCAAGGTGTTTGCCGACGGCAAGCGCGACGCGGTGATCGAGCGCATCCGCGACGAAGTGGCGCAAGGCCGGCAGGTCTACTGGGTGTGCCCGCTGATCGAGGAAAGCGAGAACCTCGACCTGCAGAACGCCACCGAAACGCACAGCCAGTTGAGCGAGGCGCTGCCCGGCCGCATGGTGGGCCTGCTGCACGGCCGCATGCCGGCGGCCGAGAAGGCGGCCGTGATGTCGCTGTTCAGCGAGGGCCAGATGAGCGTGCTGGTGTCGACCACGGTGATCGAGGTCGGCGTGGACGTGCCCAACGCGAGCCTGATGGTGATCGAGCATGCCGAGCGCTTCGGTCTGAGCCAGTTGCACCAGTTGCGCGGGCGCGTGGGTCGCGGGGCGGTCGCGAGCGTGTGCGTGCTGCTCTACACGTCGCCGCTGTCCGACACCGGCAAGTCGCGGCTTAAAGCGATGGCCGAGACGAACGATGGCTTCGAGATCGCACGCCGCGATCTGGAGATCCGTGGGCCGGGGGAGTTTCTCGGCGCGAGGCAGTCCGGTGCGCCGCTGCTGCGGTTCGCTGACCTGCAGGAGGACGCGCACTGGGTCGCGAAGGCACGACGGGCCGCCGAGGTGCTGCTGGACCGATACCCGCGCGCGGCTGAGCTGCATGTGGCTCGGTGGCTGGGGGGGAAGGCGGAGTATCTGAAGGCGTGACGCGTTGCGTGCAGCAACTGGCGAAGGGCGTCTTTTTGGCGGCATCATGAGACACCACTGGAGGATTTGTGCGATTCGTCTTGTTGTTTTCCATCGTAATGGGGGTGGCCACTTCGGTGGCAGCCGAGGAGCTGAAGCCCTTCGGCTTCTCGCCACAGCAGGGGACGGAACCGGCGCCCCCGCAAGTCTGCAAGTTCTCCAACCTGAAGCTCCCGGCCGACCATGCTGTGTTCGCCGCGGGCGCATATGCAGGTCGAAGCACCGGATTCCAGATCGATCAGAGCGGCCATGAAGCGACGCAGATCGATGTCGCCGTCCACAGCCCAGGCAAGCCGGTCGTGCTGATGCTGGGCGCGTACGAGCCGAACATCTGGAATATCGGGTGGTCGGAAGGCACGAGGATCCTGGCCGTGCTGGCGAGCGGGTACCACCGCCAGGCGGTCGCGGGCTTGCCCAAAGACGTACCGGTGCTGATCAGCACCTACGACAACCGGGGCCCCTGCGGCTACTTCTACGTCACGCCCGATACGCTGGAAGCGTTGAACCCGAAAGCGAGGGGCTTGTTCGGCAAGCCGGTGGACATGGTCTACCCGGCGGCGAACGGCAAGGTGGCTGTCGGCGCACCGCTCACATCGGGAACCAGGTTCGTCACCTCGTCCGCTGTGACGCCCCTGTCCTTCAAGAATGCTGCAGCGCCGCTCGCAGGGCCCGCCGGCCTCGAGGATGCGGTGCGGCAGGGGCTGCTTCGCAAAGCGACCTCCGCGGATGCGCAAGCCTGGTCCGAGGCCCTTGCCAAGGCGACGCCCGCTCGCGACGTGCCTCCGGTCGCCGGTCAAGGCATCCCCAAGCCTCCGGTGCCGTTCGTGCACAACGGGTACGTCGTGCTGAAGCCGTTCGTCTACCCCGCGGGGCTCTATGGCGCGCACTCCGCGACCTTCTTCGTGCCCAAGGGCGTTCCGTTGCCGACGGGCACGCCGGGGCATTCCTCCGTATACGACTTCAACTCGATGACGTGCAGCGGACCTTCGTGTCGCACGAGATGACCTGGAGGTTCGATGGAGAAGACCGTGCAGCACCACGGTGAGTGCGTTTGACGGGCGAAACGAGGCGGGGTGCAGGTGTCCCACCTCGTCGGTGAGAAGGCGTGGATGCCGATAACGGCGAGCGCCACGCGTCGTCAACCGGTCGCCGCATTCCCCATCAGGGCCTCTCCCCGCCGCTACCCGTGCCTGCGCAACAGGCGCACAATCGCCCCATGGTTCCGATAGCTTTTTGCTTTCACGCCGGCATGGGAGAGAAGTGATGACCCTGACCGAACTGCGCTACATCGTCGCTGTCGCCCGCGAACGGCACTTCGGCCGTGCGGCCGAGGCGTGTTTCGTCTCGCAGCCGACGCTGAGCGTGGCGATCAAGAAGCTCGAAGACGAACTCGACGTGAAGATCTTCGAGCGCGGTGCGTCGGAGGTGAGCGTGACGCCGCTGGGCGAGGAGATCGTGCGCCAGGCGCAGGCGGTGCTGGACCAGGCCGCGTCGATCAAGGAAATCGCCAAGCGCGGCAAGGATCCGCTGGCCGGCCCGCTGCGGCTGGGCATCATCTACACGATCGGCCCCTACCTGCTGCCCGAGCTGGTGAAGCACGCGATCGAGCTGGTGCCGCAGATGCCGCTGATGCTGCAGGAGAACTTCACCGTCAAGCTGCTGGAGATGCTGCGCACCGGCGAACTCGATTGCGCCATCATGGCCGAGCCGTTCCCGGACGCGGGGCTGGCACTGGCGCCGCTCTACGACGAGCCGTTCATGGTGGCGTTGCCGCGCAACCACCCGTTGGCCAAGCGGCAGAGCATTTCCTCCGAGGAGCTCAAGCGCGAGACGATGCTGCTGCTCGGCACCGGCCACTGCTTCCGCGACCACGTGCTCGAGGTCTGCCCGGAGTTCGCACGCTTCTCCAGCGACGCCGAAGGCATCCGCAAGAGCTTCGAGGGCTCGTCGCTCGAGACGATCAAGCACATGGTCGCCTCCGGCATGGGGCTCACGGTGGTGCCTCAATTGAGCGTGCCCAAGGAGCCGCAGACGCACGTGGCCTACATTCCTTTCAGCGAGCCGGTGCCGACGCGCCGCGTGGTGCTGGCGTGGCGGCGCACCTTCACGCGCTACGAGGCGATCGCGGCGCTGCGCAACGCGATCTATGCGTGCGAGCTGCCCGGCGTGCGCAGGCTTTCGTAACGCGTCACCGTGCGGCCATGGCACGCACCTAGACTGTCCTGACTGTCCCCCCAACAAACCCAGGAGTACCGATCGATGGCAAAGAACAAGATCAAGACCTCTCCCGCAATGCAGACCGTGATGCCGGTGAACATCGGCATCGCCGACAAGGACCGCGCGGCCATCGCGCAAGGCCTGAACCGTCTGCTGGCCGACACCTACACGCTCTACCTCACCACGCACAACTTCCACTGGAACGTCACCGGCCCGATGTTCAACACGCTGCATGCGATGTTCATGACGCAGTACACCGAGCTGTGGAACGCGGTGGACCCGATCGCCGAGCGCATCCGCGCACTGGGTCACGTGGCTGCCGGCTCCTACAAGGACTTCGGTGCACTGACCTCGCTGCCCGACGTGCCGAGCCAGCCGCCGAAGGCCGACGAGATGATCCGCATCCTCGTGCAGGGCAACGAAGGCGTGGCCCGCACGGCGCGCGGCCTGTTCCCGGTGGTGGAAAAAGCCTCCGACGAGCCCACGGCCGACCTGCTGACGCAGCGGCTCGACGTGCACGAGAAGGCCGCCTGGATGCTGCGCAGCCTGCTCGAGAGCTGACCTGCGCGCGGGCGGGGCTGGCTATCATCCGGCGGCGGCCGCCCGCCAAGGGTTCATCGAGTGCCTGTCTCGTGCAGCCTCGCGCCATGGGGTTTCCCCATGGTGAGTTTTCATGGTGTTGACATCGAGGCGTGAGCGCTTCGGCACTTGCGTGCTGGACGGCTCACGCATCACCTGCAGGTTGGCTGGGCTGCCGCACTGACGCCGGCCATCCCTTGAAGCAAACCACTCGACGCTTCGCCGCCCTGGGCATCGCCCGCACGCTGCTCGCCGGCCCGCGCGAGCCGCACGCGCTGCGAGCGCGACTGGCGCAATGCATCGAGGCGCCAGGCGAGTGGATGAGCGATCTGGCCGAGCGGCTGGGTCGTTGGCCGGCGCACCGCTGGCAACAGCATTCGATCGAATCACTGGCCGACTGGCTGCAGCAGGACCGGCACTTCCTCTGGGCCTGGGAGGTGATGCGAGGCCCGCGCATGCGGCGCTACATCCTCAGGCCCTGGGCGGCGATGCACCCGCCCCCGCTCGGGCTGGACGCCTTGCCGCTGCCCGCGTTGCCCGCACCGGGCGACGTGGCCGCCTGGCTCGGCCTGAACCCGGAGGCGCTGTGGCGCCTGAGCCTGCCGGCGGCATGGCAGCGCCGGCGCCCGCTTCACGAACAGCACTACCGCTTCATGCCGACGGCCAAGCGCAGCGGCGGGTGGCGCCTGCTCGAAGCGCCGCAGCCGTACCTGAAGGCCTTGCAGCGCAAGCTGCTCGACGGCTTGCTGACCCACGTGCCCACGCACGAGTGCGTGCACGGGTACGTTGCGGGGCGCTCGGTGCTCACGCATGCCCAACAGCACGTGGGGCAGGGGGTGGTGCTGCGGTTCGACCTGGAGGACTTCTTCGCAAGCGTTGCCGCCTCGCGCGTGCACGCACTGTGGCGCACGCTGGGCTACCCCGCCCCGGTGGCGCGCGTGTTGACCTCGCTGTGCACGGTGGCGACGCCCGAGCCGGTGCTGGAGCGGCTGCGCGACCTGCAGGCCTGCACCTGGCGGCAGGCGCAGCGCCTGCGCGATGCGCACCTGCCTCAAGGCGCGCCGACGTCACCGGCGCTGGCCAATCTTTGCGCCTTCGGGCTCGACCTGCGCCTCGCCGGGCTGGCCGCAAGCCTGGGCGCTCGGTACAGCCGCTATGCAGACGATCTGGTGTTTTCAGGAGACGCCGCGCTGGCCCGGCAGGCGCCGAGGCTGGAGTTGTTGGTCGCCCGCGCGGCACTCGAGGCCGGCTTCGCATTGCAGCCCCGCAAGACGCAGGTGTTGAAGGACGATGGCCGACAACGCGTGTGCGGCATCGTCGTCAACCGCCACCCCAACCTGCCGCGCGACGAGTTCGACCGTTTGAAGGCGCTGCTGCACCGCGCGGTGACGCAAGGGCTGGCGGCCGTCGAGCTACCCGCAGGCGTGGATGCGCGTGCCTACCTCCGCGGGCGGGTGGCCTGGGCCGCCCAGCTCAACCCGGCCAAGGCCGTGCGTTTGCAACGCTGGCTGGCACGGCTCGAGTCAGGGGCGGAGGACGCCGTGAGGCAATCCTCCTAAACTCGTGCCATCGTTTCCGTGGGATTAGGGCCTGTTCACACTACGGAGGGCTGTGCGAGCGTGCCTGCCAGGGCGCAGAGCCAGGCGGGCGACGCTGCCCAGGCTGGCCGCCTGGGCGAGGAGCCCAACGACGCGCTGCGCCCTGGCAGGCGCGCTCCCTTCGGGCACCAACGCATCAGCCCTCCGTAGTGTGAACAGGCCCTGGTCCCCACGAAAGGAGGACCGATGAACGCGAATGCGAGTCGGCGCCGGCTGTGGGCCGCGGCGCTGCTGGTGTTGCCCGGGGTCGTGACCTGGGCCGCCCCGCCGGAAGGCAAGGGCAAAGACAAGGCGCACGACGAGGGCCGCGCGAAGGGCGGGCAGGGCAAATCGGGCAAAGGCGCCGACAAGCACCAGGACGCCCGGGGTTCTTCCAAGGCGGCGGCGAGTACCGCGGGCACGCTGGTCACTGCGGGGATCAGCGTGTCGGCCGCGCGCAGTCTCGCCATCGAGGTCGGCATCCAGCAGGGCAGCCACCAGGCGCTGCCACCCGGTATCCGCAAGAACCTCGCCCGCGGCAAGCCGCTGCCTCCAGGCATCGCCAAGAAGATGGCCCCCCCTGCACTGGTGGCGCGGCTGCCGGTGCACCCCGGCTACGAATGGCGGGTCGTGGGCACGGACCTGGTGCTGGTGGCCATTGCAACGCTGATCATTGCGGACGTGCTGTTCGACGTGTTCTGAGCTGCAGACCCCTGCAGGGCCGGTGCAGCGGCAGGCGTGCCGGCGCGCCTGGCACCGCGGCACGGCGCCTACACTTCGCGCCATGACCGCGCTGCGCCTCAAGTTTCCGCTCTATCTGCAACTCATCCGCTGGGACAAGCCCGTCGGCACGCTGCTGCTGCTGTGGCCGACGCTCGCCGCGCTGTGGATCGCCGCGGGAGGCTTCCCCGGCTGGCACCTGCTGGCGGTGTTCACGCTCGGCACCTTCCTGATGCGCTCGGCCGGCTGCGCCGTCAACGACGTGGCCGACCGCGACTTCGACCGCCACGTCGCCCGCACCACGCAGCGGCCCGTCACGAGCGGCGCGGTGTCGGTGCGCGAGGCGCTGGGCGTCGGTGCGGTGCTGGCACTCGTGGCGTTCGCGCTTGTGCTCACCACCAACGTGCCGACCGTGCTGTGGTCGGTGGTCGCGTTGGCGGTCACCATCGTCTATCCGTTCACCAAGCGCTTCTTCTCGATGCCGCAGGCCGTGCTGGGCGTGGCCTTCAGCTTCGGCATCCCGATGGCGTTTGCCGCCGTGCAGCAGCAGGTGCCGCCTCTGGCATGGCTGCTGTTGCTCGGCAACCTGTTCTGGGTGGTGGCCTACGACACCGAGTACGCGATGGTGGACCGGGAAGATGACCTCAGGATCGGCATCCGCACCTCGGCGATCACTTTCGGCCGCTTCGACGTGGCGGCCGTGATGGCCTTGTACGGCAGCTACCTGGCTGTCTGGGGCGGCATCGGGTGGCAGCTCGGGCTGGGGTGGCCCTACGCTGTCGGGCTCGCGGCCGCCGCTGCGCAGATCGCCTGGCACTTCCAGCTGATCCGCCGCCGCGACCGCGACGGGTGCTTCCGCGCGTTCAAGCTCAACCACTGGGTGGGTTTGGCGGTGTTCGCCGGGGTGGTCGCAGGCCTCGCGTGAACCCCTGATCGCACGAGATCGCTGCGGCGCACCACGCTGGCCGCTCTCCGTGTCGCCGGCTGTATCGCATTCTTGTTGACGGCCGCGCAATGGCCGGTGGTTCCGTCGCATCTTTGGCGACGCTCGATGCAATCCGCCCTTCAATGGTGAATCAGGTGTTGGCACAACCCTTGCGGTAAGCCACCCGCCTCAACATTTGCAGGGAGTGCAAGATGAAGTTGGTACGCATGCTCAAGCAAGCGCTCGTGGCGGTGGGTCTTTCCGCCGCAGTGGCAACGGCCGTCGCGAGCCCGATTCCCGGCCCCGGCGACTGGGGCGCACACGACATGGTGGAAACCGGCGGCAACGTGGTCGCTCCCGGCTCGTTCCAGGACGCGTTCCTGTTCAGCCTTGCCGCGCCCACTACGCTGTTCGCCTCGGCCGCCACGGTCGGCATCCCCGGCATGTTCGACATTGCGGGCGGCACCGTCTCGCTGTTCAAGGACGTGTTCGGTCCCGATGCGCTGATCGGCTCGTTCAGCTTCGACGGCACCACCGGCACGTCGCCCACCACGTTCGCCGATCTCGCCGCGGGCCACTACTACTACCTCGTGAGCGGCACCGGCCTCGGCCTGGGCGGCCTCTACAGCCTGGTGTCCGCCGTGCCCGAGCCCGAAACCTACGCGCTGCTGCTCGCGGGCCTGATGATGGTGCTGGTGCTCTCGCGCCGCCGCATGAAAGATTGATCGACGCTGTCACGCGGCACGGCACCGTGCTGCCGGCGCGCCTGCCCGCACACAAGCGGTCGGGCGCGCCGCTTTGTCGGCCATGCCACGCACGTGTGAACGGCCGCGGTGCGCAAGGCAGTCGCGTGCGAACCGGACCAGCCCGAGTGACGCCGCGGATCCGGCTTTGCCGGTCCGCCAGCGTCGCCCCCTCGAGGGGGCTGAGCCCGGACATGGACGGTCCCTGCGGACCGTCCATGCCTGGCGAAGAGCCGCTCCGTCCTGGAGCGGCGCGGGCTGCAAGCCGCGAAGCGCGTAGGGGGTGGTCGTTCAACTGCCGAACTCGTCCCCCAACTCCTTCGCGCGTTGCTGCGCCGCCTGCATCGCCTTCACGAACGCCGGCTTGATGCCGCTCGCTTCCATCGAGGTAAGCGCTGCATACGTGGTGCCCCCCTTCGACGTGACCCGATCGCGCAGCACCTGCGGCGGTTCGGCGGAGCGCTGTGCCAGTTCGGTCGCGCCGGCAAAGGTGGCCAGCGCCAGCTGCTTGCCCTGCTCCGCGCTCAAGCCCATCGCCTGTGCCGCCTCGATCATCGCTTCGATGAAGTAGAAGACATACGCCGGCCCCGACCCCGAGAGCGCCGTCACGGCATCGAGGTCCGCCTCCTGCGCCACCCATACCGTGCGGCCGGTGGGTGCGAGCAATTCGTCGATCGCATCGCGCTCGGCAGGCGTCACCTCCGCCCGCGCGTACAGCCCGGAGATGCCCTGGCCGATCAATGCCGGCGTGTTCGGCATCGTGCGCACCACACGCGCGCTGCCGGTGGCCGCGACGATGGCCTCGCTGCGGATGCCGGCCATCACGCTCAGGTGCAAGGCCGCAGCCACATGCGCGGCACAGGGCGCGGCGGCGGCCTTGAACAGCTGCGGCTTGACCGCCCACACGACGGTGTCGGCGCGCGCCAGCTCCGCCCCGGCGGCTTCCTGCGCCTGCACGCCGTGCTCCTGTGCCAGGCGTGCGCGCTGGTCGGCGTTGGGTTCGACGACGATCAGGTCGGTGGCCGGCCGGCCGCTCGCGCGCAGCCCGCCGATGATCGCGGAGGCCATGTTGCCGCCCCCGATGAAGGCAATTGCAGAGGTGTTCATGCCGGCAGTGTACGGATCAGTGGCCACCGGCCAGCAGCGTCGCGTTGCCGCCTGCCGCGGCCGTGTTCACGGTCACCGTCTGCTCGCAGCAGAAGCGCACCAGCTCCTGCGCACTGCCGGCCTCCGTCACCAGCGGCACGATGGGCCCCGCCGCCCCGGCCAGCAGCCGCTGGATCCGCCGGGCCGCGTCCAACGTGCCCGCCACCGCGACGCCGCTGCACAGCGTGTCCTGCAACAGGGCCGTCTGGCTGCCGTCGCCCGGTTCGAGCACCAGTCGCAGTGCATCGGGCGGCACGCCCGCGTCTTGCAGCGAACGCACTAGCTGCTGTGCCGAGTCCGACTGCTGCGCACTGAACACGGCAGCCACCGCATTGCCCGCCATCAGCGCAACGGCGACCTGCTCGACCGCGGCCGAGTAAGCGGCCTGCGCAGCACCGATGCAGACGAACACGCCCCGCCCGCGCAAGTGCAATTCGTTCGACTCCCCGGTGGGGCCCGGCAGCGCTTGTGACGCGAGGCGGTGCGACACCTGCGTTGCGCACCGGCGCAACGCGTCGATCGCTGCGCGAACGTCCTGCGCCGCGTCGGCCACCGGTTGCTGCGTTTCGCGTGCCCGCAGCGCACCGAGCTCCCCGGCTTGTGCTTCCAGCCTGTCTGCCGCCCGGCGCAGCGCCGCAGCGCGCTCGGCCACCGGCTGCTCTTCCCACAGCGCGTGGCCGCGCTGCAGCGTGCGCATCAGGCTGGCCGCGTCTGCCGCCGTCATCTGCGGTGCGGCGGAGGCCGGCTGTGCCGTGCAGGTGAGCAAGGCGGGGGCCGTCGCGGTTGCCGCGCAGAACCTGGACAAGTAGTGCGGCCCGCCCGCCTTGGGGCCGGTGCCGCTCAGCCCTTCGCCGCCGAACGGTTGCACGCCCACCACCGCGCCGATCATGTTGCGGTTGACGTAGACGTTGCCGATGCGGGCGCGCCGGGCGATGTGCTGGGCGCGACCGTCGATGCGCGTCTGCACGCCGAGCGTCAGGCCATAGCCGAGCGCATTGATGCGGTCGATCACCGCTTCCACGGTGGGCAGCTCGCCCGAGCCCCAGCGCACCACGTGCAGCACGGGGCCGAAAATCTCCTGCTGCACATCGTCGATGCGCCTGAGTTCATAGGCCACCGGGGCGATGTAGTGGCCGCGCAGGCCGCCGGGCACCGGGGTGCGCGCGATCAACCGGGCCTCGGCATCGAGCCGGCGCACCTGGCGCGACAGGTGTTCATGCGCCTCTGCATCGATCACGGGCCCGATGTCGGTGCGCCATTGCACCGGGTCGCCCACCACCAATTCGTGCATCGCGCCGGTCAGCATCTCGATCAGCCCGTCGGCGATGCGCTCGTGCACGCACAGCAGCCGCAATGCCGAGCAGCGCTGCCCGGTGGAGCGGAACGCGCTTTGCACCACCGCATCGACCACCTGCTCGGCCAGCGCGGTGGAGTCAACGACCATTGCGTTGATGCCGCCGGTTTCCGCGATCAATGGCACGAGCGGGCCGTCTTTCTCGGCGAGATTGCGCTGGATCAGCTTGGCGACCTGGGTCGAGCCGGTGAA
Organism: uncultured Caldimonas sp.; assembly: GCF_946480305.1. The sequence continues at coordinate 64,441 of NZ_CAMLJQ010000002.1, read as the reverse complement.
CGCCACACCGGCGCAATGCGGGTCGCCGACCAGCGCCGCGCCCACGGTTTCACCGGGGCCATGCAGCAGTTGCAGCGCATCGGCCGGCACGCCGCTGCGATGCAGCAGCTCGACCATGCGCAGCGCCACGGCCGGCGTCTGCTCGGCCGGCTTGGCCGCTACCGTGTTGCCGGCCACCAGCGCGGCCGCGACCTGCCCCGTGAAGATCGCGAGCGGGAAGTTCCACGGGCTGATGCAGACGAACACGCCGCGGCCGCGCAGCGCTGCGTGCGCTGCATCGTCGGCCTGGCGCCGCGCCTGCTCGGCGTAATAGCGCAGGAAGTCGACCGCCTCGCGCACCTCGGGCACCGCGTCGGCCATCACCTTGTGGGCCTCGCGCACGAGCAGGCCGCAGAACTCGGCGGTCGCGGCTTCCAGCGCGTCGGCCGCACGGTGCAGCGTGGCGGCCCGTTCGCTGGCCGGCGTGGCCGACCAGCGCGCAAAGCCGGTGCTCAGCATCTGCATCGCGGCCCGGGCTTCTTCGGTGGTGTGTTCGCGCACCGCAGGCACCTGCGTCTGCTCGGCCGCATGAAACAGCGGCTCGCGGTCGGCCGCGCAGGCCAGGTCCACGCCCATGGAGTTGCGGCGGCCCTCGCCGTACAGCGCCGCCGGCAGCGGCAGGCTGGGCTCGGGCTGCAGCCTGAACGGGGACTCCAGCAGCGCTGCGGGCGTCACGTTCTCGTCGGCGAGCTGGTGCACGAACGACGAGTTGGCGCCGTTTTCAAGCAGGCGGCGCACCAGGTAGGCCAGCAGGTCGCGATGCTCGCCGACCGGCGCATAGATGCGCAGCGGCACCTTCTCGCGCTTGAGCACTTCGCGGTACAGGCCTTCGCCCATGCCGTGCAGGCGCTGCATCTCGAACGCCGCGCCCCGCTCTCGCGCGAGTTGCAGGATGGCCGCGATCGTGCCCGCGTTGTGCGTGGCGAATTGCGGGTAGATCTGCGGCGCATGGTCGAGCAGCTCGCGTGCGCAGGCCAGGTAGGCGAGGTCGGTGTGCTGCTTGTGCGTGAACACCGGGTAGCCGGCCAGGCCCAGCTCCTGGGCGCGCTTGATCTCGCCGTCCCAGTAGGCGCCTTTCACGAGCCGCACCATCAGCCGCAGCTGGTACGCCTTGGCGATGCGCGCCACTTCCCGCACTGTTTCGAGCGAGCGGGTCTGGTAGGCCTGCAGCGCCAGGCCGAAGCCCTGCCATTGCGGATGACGCTGCGCGATGCGGGCCGCCAGCGCCTCGAACACGTCGAGCGAGAGCTCCAGTCGCTCGCTTTCCTCGGCGTCGATCGTGAGGTTGATGTCCGCTTTGGCCGCCAGTTCCACCAGCGACCACACGCGCGGCAGCAGCACTGCGAACACGCGCTCGCGTTGCGATTCCTCGTACCGGGAGAACAGCGCGCTCAGCTTGATCGAGATGCCGTCGGCGCTTTCCGGCCGGCTGCCGGCCGGGTTCTGCCGGGTGATCTGCTCGATCGCGTTGCGGTAGGACGCCAGGTAGCGCTCGGCATCGTGCTCGGTGCGCGCGCCTTCGCCGAGCATGTCGAAGCTGAAGCGCAGCGCGTCGTTGTCGCTGCGCTGCGACTGCGCTTCGCGTTGCGCCTCCGCAATGTTGCGGCCGAGCACGAACTGGCGGCCCAGCAGTTGCAGCGCGCGCACCGCCGCGGCCACCACGGTCTGGCCGCCCAGCCGCTGGATCATGCCCGGCGGCACGCCGTCGCTCGGCAGCAGCTTCTTGGTCAACGCGATGGCATTGGCCGACAGGCTCGCCAGCACCGGGTGGTGGCCCCCGGACGGGGTGTCGAAACGGGCGCGGCTGAGCTGGTCGGCGGTGAGCGCCATCGCGGTCTCGGCGTCCGGCACGCGCAGCAGCGCCTCGGCCAGCCGCATCAGCGCCAGGCCTTCGGGGCGAGACAGCGGATATTCCTTCAGCAGCGATTCCATCGCCCAGAACGGGGCGGGGCGCTCGCGCACCGCTTCCACCCACGGCGTGGCGGCCTCGCGCACGGGCTCCCATGCCAGCGCGGGGCGGTCGAGCAGGGCCTGGACGACGTCCGCCTCCGGGCGGTCGGGACGGGGCAGCCGCATGCGCGGCGCCACAGGGGTGAAATGAAGTTCGGCGGACATCGTCAATGCCTCAGGGTTTTGGATGACTTGCTAGGTTATGGGCTTTGACCTAGCATCATTCACCATTCAATAGGCAGGAGACGGGGGAAAATCAAGCATGAAAAACGTGGCCGGGGACTTCAACGATCTCGACAAGATAGACCGCAAGATATTGCGCGTGCTGCAGCAGGATGGGCGAATAGCGAACCTGAAACTCGCCGAAGCCGTGCATTTGTCACCCACCGCGGTGCTCGAGCGCGTCAAGCGCCTCACGCGCGACGGCTACATCCTCGGCTACGAGGCCCGGCTCAACCCGCAAAAACTCAGCGCCAGCATGATGGTGTTCGTCGAGGTCGTGCTCGACCGCACCACGCCCGACGTGATGAATGCGTTCAAGGCGGCCGTGCAGACGCGGCCGGAGATCCTGGAGTGCCACCTCGTCGCCGGCGGGTTCGACTACCTGATCAAGACGCGCGTGGCCGACATGCAGGCGTATCGCGAGCTGATCGGCTCGGTGATCTGGTCGTTGCCCGGCGTGCGCGAAACGCATACCTATGCCGTGATGGAGGAGGTCAAGAACACGGCGATGTTGCCTATTTGACCCCCCCTACGCGCTGCGCGCGCCCCCCAGGGGGCGATGCCAGCGGACCGGCGGAGCCGGATCCGCGGCATCACTCGGATTTTTTTCCGTGGTGCGCAGGGGCGTTGCGTGCTGGTTATACGGGGGTGTCGCGCTTGCCGAATATGGCCGTGCCGACGCGGACGATGGTGGCGCCTTCGAGGATCGCGGCTTCGAGGTCGGCGGTCATGCCCATCGAGAGGGTGTCGAGGGGCAGGCCCTCCTGCTTCAGTGATTGGAGCAGTTCGCGCAGGGCTCGGTGTGGGGTGCGTTGTGCTTCGCGGTCGGCTGCTGGCTCTGGGATGGCCATCAGGCCGCGGAGCTTCACGTTGGGCAGCTTGGCGACGGCGTGGGCTACCTCACGCACCTCGGTGGGAGCGAGGCCGCTCTTGGTGTCTTCCCCACTGATGTTGACCTGCAGGCACAACTGCAGCGGCGGCAGGTGCGGGGGGCGCTGGGCGGAGAGGCGTTCGGCGATCTTGAGGCGGTCGACGGAGTGCACCCAGTCGAAGTGCTCGGCCACGACGCGGGTCTTGTTGCTTTGCAGCGGGCCGATCAGGTGCCATTCGAGTCGTGAGCGCACATCGGCCAGGGACTGGATCTTGTCCAGTGCTTCCTGCACGTAGTTCTCGCCGAAGCGGTGCTGCCCGCAGGCGATGGCCTCGCGCACGCTGTCGGCTGGAAACGTCTTGCTCACCGCGAGCAGCGTGACGCTTTGCACGTCGCGCTGCGCCTCGGTGCAGGCCCTCGCGATGCGCTGTTGGACTTGTTGTATGTTCGAAGCAATCGTCGCCATAATGGCGCGAGCTTAATCCCACTCAGGCCATCCATACCCGGCGCCCGCCGGCATAAGTACTCATGGACATCACCCAGCTGTTGGCCTTCTCCGTCAAGAACAAGGCATCCGACCTGCACCTGTCCGCCGGCCTGCCGCCGATGATCCGCGTGCACGGCGACGTGCGTCGCATCAATGTCGACCCGTTGGAGCACAAGCAGGTGCACGACATGGTGTACGACATCATGAACGACGCACAGCGCAAGGCGTATGAAGAAACGCTGGAGTGCGACTTCTCGTTCGAGATCCAAGGCCTGGCACGCTTTCGCGTCAACGCGTTCAACCAGAACCGTGGCGCGGGCGCGGTGTTCCGGACCATTCCGTCGAAGATCCTGACGCTGGAGCAGTTGAACACGCCGAAGGTGTTCGCCGATCTGGCCCTGAAGCCGCGTGGCCTGGTGCTCGTGACCGGGCCCACCGGCTCGGGCAAGTCGACCACGCTGGCGGCCATGGTCAACCACCTCAACGAGAACGAGTACGGCCACGTGCTAACGGTGGAAGACCCGATCGAATTCGTGCACGAGTCCAAGAAGTGCCTGGTCAACCAGCGCGAGGTGGGCCCGCACACGCTGAGCTTCAGCAACGCGTTGCGTTCGGCGCTGCGCGAAGACCCGGACGCCATCCTCGTCGGCGAGATGCGCGACCTCGAAACCATCCGCCTCGCGCTCACCGCTGCCGAAACCGGCCACCTGGTGTTCGGCACGCTGCACACCTCCAGCGCCGCCAAGACCATCGACCGCGTGGTCGACGTGTTCCCCGCGGCCGAAAAGGAAATGGTGCGCGCGATGCTGTCCGAATCCATCGTCGCGGTGATCTCGCAGACCTTGTGCAAGCTGAAGGACGGCTCCGGCCGCGTGGCGGCGCACGAGATCATGCTGGGCACCGCGGCCATCCGCAACCTGATCCGCGAGAACAAGATCGCGCAGATGTACTCGTCGATCCAGACGGGCAACAGCATGGGCATGCAGACGCTCGACCAGAACCTGACGGACCTCGTACGGCGCAACGTGATCTCGCCGGCCGAGGCCCGCATGAAGGCGAAGTTCCCCGAGAACTTCCCCGGCTGACGAGCAGCCGAGCGTCGCGTGCCGCCCCTTCAATACCCATGAAGAAACTCATCGAGAAACTCAAAGGCGGCTCTACTCCCGGCGCAAGCAGCGAGATCCCCGACGACTCCGGCTTCTTCTCCACCATGTTCCAGGAACGCTCAGACGACACCCACGAGATGGCGACCTGGAAGGCCCGTTCCCAGGAGGTCGAGGCGCAGCCTTACGACCGCCAGCGCGGCGCCGATCGCTTTGCCGAGCTGTGGGGCGTGGACCGTTATGTGGCGGCGCTGAGCAAGGACGAACTCGACCGCATGAGCCAGTACCTCGACTTCGTCGAAGTGCCGGCCGGCAAGGAAGTGATCGGCCAGGACGAGCAGGGCGACTACATGCTGATCGTGCTCGACGGCACGCTCGCGGTCGACCGCGTGCAGCCCTGGGGCGGGCGGGCGCGCCTGGCCGAGGCCCGCGCCGGCGACATGCTCGGCGAGATGTCGCTGCTCGATGCCGGCTCGCGCTTTTCCGCCTGCACCACGCTGACGCCCTGCGTGCTCGCCGTGGTCGACGCCCAGGGCCTCGACCTGATGATCATGCAGGAGCCGCGCCTCGGGCTGGCCCTGCTCGCGTCGCTCGCGCGGCGCCTGTCGCTGCGGCTGCGGCAGGTCAGCGCGCGCCTGAGCGCGCTGCTGTCGCGCGGCTGACGCACAATTCCTCTCTTCTCGCTCTCGCTGTCATCAACCGGATCGAAGCATGGAAAGAGACCAGGCCTCCAAATTCATCAACGACCTGCTGCGCCTGATGATCGCGCGCAACGGCTCGGACCTCTTCCTCACGGCCGACTTTCCGCCTGCCATCAAGGTCGACGGTCGCGTGACCAAGGTCTCGCCGCAGCCGCTGACGGGCCAGCACACGCTCGCGCTGGCGCGTTCGATCATGAACGACAAGCAGGCAGCCGAGTTCGAACGCACCAAGGAATGCAACTTCGCCGTCGCGCCGCAGGGCATCGGGCGTTTCCGCGTCAATGCCTTCGTGCAGCAGGGCAACGTGGGGCTGGTGATGCGGGTCATCCCGCAGGTGCTGCCCACCATCGACTCGATGGGCCTGCCGTCGGTGCTGAAGGAAATCACGATGACCAAGCGCGGGCTGGTCATCATGGTCGGCGCCACCGGCTCCGGCAAGTCGACCACGCTGGCGGCGATGGTCGACTACCGCAACGAGAACTCCTACGGCCACATCATCACGATCGAGGACCCGGTGGAGTTCGTGCACCCGCACAAGAACTGCATCGTGACGCAGCGCGAGGTGGGTCTGGACACCGACGGCTGGGAGCACGCGCTGAAGAACACGCTGCGCCAGGCGCCCGACGTGATCCTGATGGGCGAGATCCGCGACCGCGAGACGATGGAGCACGCGGTCGCCTTCGCCGAGACCGGCCACCTGTGCATGGCCACGCTGCACGCCAACAGCGCCAACCAGGCGCTGGACCGCATCATCAACTTCTTCCCGGAAGAACGCCGCGCGCAGCTGCTGATGGATTTGTCGCTGAACCTGAAGTCGATGGTGTCGCAGCGCCTGCTGCCACGCCAGGAAGGCAAGGGCCGTGTGGCGGCGGTCGAGATCCTGCTGAACACGCCGCTGATTTCGGAACTGATCTTCAAGGGCGAGGTCGCCGAGATCAAGGAGATCATGAAGAAGAGCCGCGAGCTGGGCATGCAGACCTTCGACCAGTCGCTGTTCGACCTGTACGAAGGCAACTTCGTCACCTACGAAGACGCGCTGCGCAATGCCGACTCGGTGAACGACCTGCGCCTGCAGATCAAGCTGAACAGCAACCGCGCCCGCAGTGCCGACCTCGCAGCAGGCACTGAGCACCTGACGATCGTCTGATCGCTGCCGACGCCCGGCCCCAAGCTTGTGATGCAGGCTTGGGGCTTTGTCTTTGAAGGAGCCTTTGATGAGCACCAGAACCTACGAACCCATCGCGCCGCACCGGGTCGCCTTCATCGGCCTGGGGGTGATGGGCCATGCGATGGCCGGCCACCTCGCGCGTGCCGGGCACCGCGTGACGGTCTACAACCGCACCGCATCGAAGGCCGGGCAGTGGGTGGCGGAGTACGGCGGCGCCTCCGCGCCGACCCCTGCCGAGGCGGCCCGTGACGCGGACATCGTCTTCGCCTGTGTCGGCAACGACGACGACCTGCGCAGCGTGACCGTGGGCGAGCACGGCGCCTTCGGCGGCATGAAGCCGGGCGCGATCTTCGTCGACCACACGACGGCGTCCGCCAACGTGGCGCGCGAGCTGAGTGCCGAGGCGGCCGCGAGGGGCCTGCAGTTCATCGACGCACCGGTATCGGGCGGCAACGTCGGCGCCATCAATGGCGCACTGACCGTCATGTGCGGTGGCGAGCAGGCCGCGTTCGACACCATCCGGCCGGTCGCGATGGCCTACTCGAAGGCCGTCACGTTGCTCGGCGAAAGCGGCGCGGGCCAGCTGGCGAAGATGGTCAACCAGATCTGCATCGCCGGTCTCGTGCAAGGCTTGGCCGAGGCCATCGCCTTCGGCCAGAAGGCCGGCCTCGACATGGAGGCCGTGCTCGCCGTCATCGGCAAGGGCGCCGCGCAGAGCTGGCAGATGGACAACCGCGGCCCGACGATGGTGCAGGACAAGTTCGACTTCGGCTTCGCCGTCGACTGGATGCGCAAGGATCTCGGGCTGTGCCTCGAAGAAGCGCGCCGCAACGGAGCCCGCCTGCCCGTGACGGCACTGGTCGACCAGTTCTATGGCGACGTGCAGGCGATGGGGGGTGGGCGGTGGGACACTTCCAGCCTGATCAAGCGCTTGAAGTGAGCGCAGCCCCAGCGCCAGAGAAAAAGGCTCCCCGGGGAGTCAAAAAGGCTCCCGAGGGAGCCTTTTTCGTATGCGATGGCGCAGGCTTCTTTACTGCGACGGGGCCGGGTTGCTGGCAGGTGCCTGCTGCTTCGGCTGCATGCGCGCCAGCTCTTCCTCGCTGACGATCTCGAACACCCGTACGACCTTCTGCACGCCGCTCACGCTGCGCGCCAGGTCGGAGGCGCGGTTGGCTTCGCGTTCGGTGACGATGCCCATCAGGTAGACGACGCCCCGCTCGACGACGACCTTGAACGCATTGGCCTGGATGTCGCGCGCATCGACGAAGGTGGCCTTCACCTTGCCAGCCAGGATCACGTCGTTCGAGCGCGAGCCGAACGAGGTGGTGCCCATCACCGCGGTTTCATTGACGATGGACTTGACGTTCTCGATGCGCGAGACGGCCAGCTCGATCGCCTGCTTGTCCTGCTCGCTCGGCACCTCGCCGGTCAGCAGCACCATGCGGTTGAAGCTGGTGACGCTCACATGGCCGCGTTCGCCGAGCACGTCCTTGACGCGGCTCAGCGCTTTCAGTTCGATCGACTGGTCTTCGACCTGGGTGCCGGAGGTGCGGCGATCCAGCGCCATCATCACGCCACCGACCATCGCGCCGCCGACGATCAGCGGGGCGCAGGCCGACAGGCCGGTGACGAGAGTGGTGGCGGCCAGCAGGGCCACCACGGGGCGCACGACGGTGCGGGTCATGAAAGAAAAGCGATGCTGCAGGGTCATGCGTGGTCCTGTTCTCCGAGCAATTGGACATCGATCGCGTCGCACAGGCAGTGCAGCGCGAGGATGTGTACTTCTTGAATGCGGGCGGTGCGGTCGTGCGGCACGCAGATGTGCACGTCGGTCTCGGCAAGCATCTCCTTGAGCTTGCCGCCACCGCGGCCGGTGAGCGCGACGACCGTCATTTCCTTGTCGTGCGCTGCCTGCACGGCGGCCAGCACGTTGGCGGAATTGCCGCTGGTGCTCATCGCAATCAGCACGTCGCCGGGCTGACCGAGGGCTTGCACCTGCTTCGAGAACACCTGGGAGAAGTCGTAGTCGTTGCCGATGGCGGTGAGGATGGACGTGTCGGTGGTCAGCGCAATGGCGGCGAGGCCGGGGCGTTCGCGCTCGAAGCGGCCGACGAACTCGGCGGCGAAATGTTGCGCGTCACTGGCGGAGCCGCCGTTGCCGCAGGCCAGCACCTTGCCGCCCGCGGTGAGGCAGCCGAGCACGGCGTGCACGGCATCGGAAATGGGGCGCGCGAGCAGGTCGGCGGCCTGGTACTTCAGGTCGGCGCTCTCGAAGAACTGTTGTTGTATCCGTTGTTCCAGCATGGCTGGGGAAGGTCCTTGGGGTAACGGAAGGGCGCACAGGCAGGGCGCGCAGTGCGGGAGGGATCATAAGTCACGGGCGTGTGACTCCCTGTTTCCGGATGGGTTCCGCGCCAGTGGCAACGGCATGCTGCGAGGCTGGGCCGCAGAGCTTGGGAGCGCAGGTGGGGACGGCAGGGCGCGCAGTCGCAGGACTGTCCCCCGGCGCCGGCCTGCAGCCGCCGCCTCCTCCTTTACGTCCTGCGACTGCGCGCCCTGCCGTCTTTGCGGCGCCCCTGTCGTTACCTGGCGCGGCGAACGGCTACGCCGTGAAGGCGGCTTTCAGCCATTGCAGGTCGTCGCCGTCGATCGCGATGACGTCGAAGCGGCACGGCGGCGGGGTGCGCAGCCTCAGCAGGAAGTGCTGCGCGGCGCGCACGATGCGGCGCTGCTTGGTGGGCGTCACGCTGGCGGCGGCGCCACCGTGGCTGGCCGAGCGCCGCTGGCGTACTTCGACGAACACCAGCGTGCCATCGCGCTCGCGCATGATGAGGTCTACTTCGGCGGCGGGCCGGCCGGGCCCGCCCGCGACCCGATAATTGCGCTGCACCAGTTGCAAGCCCGCGCGCAGCAGATGTGCCAGCGCGCGCTCCTCTCCCTCATCACCCACCGTCTTCGTCGTGACCATCGAGGCCTCTTTGTTGTTGCAGGCGGCCGCCCAGGCGGCCGGCGGGCAGCAGTATCCCGCAAGCGCGCTCTACGTCGTCGCGACGCCGATCGGCAATCTTGCCGACATCACGCTGCGCGCGCTGCACGTGCTGTCGCTGGTCGACGCCGTGGCCTGCGAGGACACGCGCCACACGGCCGCGTTGCTGAGGCATTACGGCATCGAGCGCCCGCTGCTTGCAGTGCATGAGCACAACGAGCGCGAGGCGGCGCAGGCGGTGGTGGCGCGGCTGGCGGCGGGCGAGCGTGTGGCCTACGTCAGCGACGCAGGCACGCCCGCGGTGTCGGACCCCGGCGCCCGGCTGGTGGCGGCGGTGCGCGAGGCGGGCCGCGCGGTCGTGCCTGTGCCCGGCGTCAGCAGTGCGACGGCAGCGTTGAGCGCTGCCGGCGACCCGCAGCCCGGCGGGTTCCGTTTCATCGGCTTCCTGCCCAGCAAGGCGCGCGAACTGGAACAGGTGCTGCGCGAGGTGGCGCCCCGCCCCGAGGCACAGGTGATCTTCGAGGCACCGCACCGCATCGAGGCCCTGGCCGCAGCGCTGGCCGCCGCGATGCCGCAGCGGCCGGTCACGGTCTGCCGTGAACTGACCAAGCAGTTCGAGACCATCGCGGCGATGCCGGCGGCCGACTTCCCCGCCTGGCTGGCGACCGATCCGAACCGCCGCAAAGGAGAGTTCGTCTTGGTGCTCCATGCACAGGCCGCCAGCGAGACCGACGCGCTGTCCCACGCCGAGCCTGCGCTGCTCGCGCTGATGGACGCCCTGCCCCTGAAACAGGCCGTGGCCCTCGCCGCCCAACTGACCGGCGCCCCCCGCAATGCTCTCTACGAGCGCGCGCTGGCTCTGAAAAGCGATCGCTGATCCGCGCCGTCGACCTTCGGCGGTCCGCTGATGCGCCCCGGCGGTGCGTATCAGTCGCTGACCCCAAACATCCGACCTCGTACCGCGCCCGCCGGCCGAGATCCGACCTCGTACCACGCCCGCCGGCCGAGTGGCACCGCGGATCCGGCTCCGCCGGTCCGCTGGTGCCGCCCCCCTGGGGGGGCGCGCGTAGCGCGTAGGGGGGGGTCTACCTCTCCACGACCAGCGGCACCAGCTTGAGCGCCTCGCGCACCCGCTCGGCGATGCTGGTCGCTTCGTCTCGGGTGGCATAGGGACCAGCCTGAAGGCGGAACAACGGCGCGTCGTCGAGGATGGACAGCAGCGGCGACAACCAGCTGGCCTCACCCGCGACTCGGCGGTGGAAGGTCTCGGCGCCGTCGCGTTGTCGGAAGGCGCCGAGCTGCACCCAGAAGCCCGGCGCCGCGGCGGCAGCGGCAGGCGCGGCCGGTGCGGCCGGTGCAGCCGGCGCAGCGGGCTGAACCACCGGCACGACGGCCGCGGGTGCCGCCGGCGCCAGTGGCGGCGGCGTCGGGGTGGAAGGCTGCGTCGCAGCCGGTGCGGTCGGCGAAGGGGGAGGCACTGCATCGACCGGCGTGCTCTGCGCCACGCGCATCTCGTCGCCACCGCGCTGCCGCCAGGTGCCGGCCCGGATCTCGTCGTGCGTGATGCGCTCGATCTCGACTTCGGCGCTGCCGCGCGTCACGAAGCCGAGCTTGAGCGCCGCTGCATAGCTCAGGTCGATGATCCGGTTGGCGTGGAAGGGCCCGCGGTCGTTCACCCGCACGATCACCTCGCGGCCGGAGGCCACATGTCGCACGCGCACATAGCTCGGGATGGGCAGCGTGGGGTGGGCGGCGGTCATGCCGTACATGTCGTAGGTTTCGCCGCTCGCGGTGCGCTTGCCGTGGAACTTGCGGCCGTACCACGACGCGATGCCGCGCTGGCGGAACGGGCGGTCCTCGGTGATCGGCGTGTAGCTGCGGCCCATCACCGTGTAGGGGCGCATCGTGCCCCGGCCGAACGGCTCGACGCGAGGCTCGGCATCGGGCACCTTGCCGGCGTCGGCCGGCGGGTTGCTGCCGGGACCGTCGTCTTCGTAGTAGCCGCCGCCGCGTTTGCTCGGCGCGGGGCCGGACGCGCAGCCGGCCAGCATGGCGGCCAGCGTGAAGGCCGCCAGCAGCGCGGCGGGTCGCAAAGGGCTCGAGGGGCGCGAAGGGCCGTCAGGCAGGCGGAACATGGCGCGAGCGTAAACGAGGCGGCGGGTCTGCCTCAACCCGCGATGGCGCAACGTGTGTCACCAATCACGCACTTTCTTGCCGATGAAGCAGCGCCCGGGCTTTCGAGCATGCACGCACCAGGTGCGCGACGCCTCGGCAGGTGGCGGAGCCTCGAGGCACTCAGTACTTGACGCCCTTCACGACCTTGCCATCCACCAGCTTCCATTCCTGCCCATCGGTGCCGACGGCCCGGAAGCGCAGCTGCAGCGAGTTGCCGGTGTAGCCGGCCTTGGCGGTGCCCATCCAGGCGTTGACGATCTCCTGGCTGCTCGGCGCGCTGGAGGTGATGCGCTGGAAGAACGCTCGCTTGATGAAGCCGCCGCCCAGCATCGCGTTGTTGATCGCCACGCCGGTGAAGTCCGAGTACCCGAGCAACGTGGCATTGCGGAACAGTTCGCGCAGCACTTTCACGTCCGGCTCGCGCGCCAGTGCGTTGCAGCCGCCCCAGATCACCAGCTTTGCGCTTTCGGCCAGTGCGAGCGCGCCAGTGCCCTTCTTGAGCACGGTCTGCTGGCCGCGCACTTTCAGCGTCACGTTGTCGCGGTCGAAGTCGATCTGTGCCAGCGACTTGTCGCCCCACAGCTGCCGCCGGTTGTAGTGGCCGCTGAAGTACACCCAGTCCGGCTCGCCCTGGAAGAACGCGGTGAGCTGCTCCGTCGTGGGCGACATCGACAGGATGCAGTGTTCCTCGCGCAGGCTCTTGGCCGTGCAGCCTTTGACCCAGGTGCGGGCGTCCTTGGGGTCGCCGAGATCGAGTGTCGAAAATGCGTGCATCGCTTGCTCCGTTGGGTGGCCGCCAGGCCACGAGTTCACGGAGGCGAATGTTCCCGGCGCGGCGGCTGCCGACCTATCCCTAGGGCGCGGCGGGCACGTACCAGAAAGAGGGGACACGCGCTGCGGGCGTGCGCTGAAAAGCAAAACGCCAGCATGAGGCTGGCGTTGCTTGTCTTTGGCGCGCCCGGCTGGGATCGAACCAGCGACCCTTGGCTTCGGAGGCCAATACTCTATCCACTGAGCTACGGGCGCAAAGGCCGCTATGGTAACTCGTTCTCGGCAAACCCCCGCGGCGCACCGCCATACCCCGTGCGTTGCGACACGCTGCCGCCGGGCAACGCGCGGATCGCGCAGTACTTGAACTCGGGGATCTTGCCGTACGGGTCGAGCGCCGGGTTGGTCAGCTTGTTGATGGCGGCCTCGTAGTAGCAGAAGGGCACGAAGATGGCGCCGGGCGGCGAGCTGTCGTCGGCGCGGGCGTAGAGCGACACCTCGCCGCGGCGCGATTGCAGCGTGATCACGTCGCCCGGGGCGACACCCAGGGCCTGCAGGTCGAGCGGGTGCACCAGCGCGACCGGGTCCGGCTCGATCGCATCGAGCACACCGGTGCGGCGGGTCATGCTGCCGGTGTGCCAGTGTTCGAGCTGGCGGCCGGTGATGAGCACCAGCGGGTAGTCGGCGTCCGGCCGCTCGTCGGCAGGGATCACGTCCGCGGGCACGAAGCGCGCGCGGCCGGTGGGCGTGGGGAACTGCTCGGTGAAGACCACCGGCTGCCCGGGCGCGCCTTCTTCCGGGCAGGGGTAGGTCACCGCATGCTCGCGCTCCAGCCGCTCCCAGGTGATGCCGGCAATGCTGTGCATGCCGCGGCGCATTTCGTCGAACACCTCGCGCGGGTGCTCGTGGTGCCAGTCCAGGCCGAGGCGGCGGGCCATCTGCTGGATGATCCACAGGTCCTGGCGCGCATCGCCGGGCGGGTCGATGGCCTGGCGGCCGATCTGCACCAGCCGGTCGGTGTTCGTGAAGCTGCCGGTCTTCTCGGGGAAGGCGCTGGCCGGCAGCACCACGTCGGCCAGGTAGGCGGTTTCGGTCAGGAAGATGTCCTGCACCACCAGGTGGTCGAGCGCGGCGAGCGCTTCGCGTGCATGGTTCGCATCGGGGTCCGACATCGCCGGGTTCTCGCCCATGATGTACATGCCGCGCACCTCGCCCGCAAGCGCGGCGTTCATCACTTCGACCACCGTGAGGCCTGGGCGGTCGTCGAGCGGTGTGCCCCACAGCAGCTCGAACTTGGCCTTGGCCTGCGGGCTGTCGACGCGCTGGTAGTCGGGATACATCATCGGGATCAGCCCGGCATCCGACGCACCCTGCACGTTGTTCTGGCCGCGCAGCGGATGCAGCCCGGTGCCGGGGCGGCCGATCTGGCCGGTCATCAGCGCCAGCGCGATCAGGCAGCGCGCGTTGTCGGTGCCGTGCACGTGCTGGCTGATGCCCATGCCCCACAGGATCATCGACGCGCGCGAGGTGGCATAGGCGCGGGCCACCTCGCGGAGAGTGGCCGCGTCGATGCCGCACACCGGCGCCATTGCCTCTGGTGCGTAGCCTTCGACGTTGCGCTTCAGCTCGTCGTAGCCGATCGTGCGCGCAGCGATGAAGGCTTCGTCGACCAGGCCCTCGTGCACGATGACGTGCATCATCGCGTTCAGCAGCGCCACGTCGGTGTCGGCCTTGAACTGCAGATGCCGCCAGGCATGGCGGGCCAGGTCGGAGCGGCGCGGGTCGCACAGCACGAGCTTCGTGCCGCGCCGCACGGCGTTCTTGATCCACGTGGCCGCCACCGGGTGGTTCACCGTGGGGTTGGCGCCGATCACGATGACGAGCTCGGCCTTCGTCACGTCCATCACCGGGTTCGACACGGCGCCGGAGCCGATGCCTTCGAGCAAAGCCGCGACCGACGACGCATGGCACAGCCGGGTGCAGTGGTCGACGTTGTTGCTGCCGAAGCCGGTGCGCACCAGCTTCTGGAACAGGTAGGCCTCCTCGTTGCTGCCCTTGGCCGAGCCGAAACCCGCAAGCGCGCGCTTGCCGTGCGTGTCGCGGATCTCGCGCAGCCGGCCGCCGGCAAGGTCGAGCGCTTCGTCCCACGTCGCCGGGCGGAACACCTCCTGCCAGCGTGACGGGTCCATCGAGAAGCTGCCTTGCTTCGGCGGCGCGTCGGCCCGGCGGACCAGCGGTTGCGTGAGCCGTTGCGGATGGTGCGCGTAATCGAACCCGTAGCGGCCTTTCACGCACAGGCGGCCGTGGTTGGCGGGGCCGTCACGGCCTTCGACGCGCAGGATGCGGTTGTCCTTCACGTGATAGGTGAGCTGGCAGCCCACGCCGCAATACGGGCACACCGATGCGACCTGCTTGTCGGCCACCTGCAGTGCGGCGGCGCCCGCCGGTGCCAGCGCGCCGGTGGGGCAGGCCTGCACGCATTCGCCGCAGCCGACGCAGGTGGAGGCGCCCATCGGGTCGTCCATGTCGAACACGATCTTCGCGTGCGGGCCGCGCAGCGCCAGGCCGATCACGTCGTTCGCCTGCTCGTCGCGGCAGGCGCACTCGCAGCGAGTGCACTGGATGCAGGCGTCCAGGTTGACTGCGATGGCCGGGTGGGAGGTGTCGGCCGCCGGCTGGGCCCGCGCGTCGAAGCGCGGCCGGCCGATGCCGAGGTGCAGCGCCCAGCGGTCGAGTTCGTTGTCGCGCGTGTAGGCCGCTTCGGGCATGTCGGACAGCAGCAGTTCCAGCACCATCTTCTGTGCCGAGCGGGCGCGGTCGCTGGCGCTGGAGACCTGCATGCCGGGCGTTGGTGCGCGGCAGCACGAAGGGGCCAACACCCGTTCTCCCGCGATCTCGACCACACACGCGCGGCAGTTGCCGGCGGGTGTGAGGCCCTCTTTGTGGCACAGATGCGGAATCTCGACCCCGTGGCGCTGGGCGGCCTGCAGGATGCTCTCGCCCGGCCGCGCATCCAGCGGGCGACCGTCGAGCGAGAAGGTGAGCGTGTCGGTGCTCATGCGCGCTCCAGTTCGTGCGCGAAGTAGGTCAGCACGCAATCCACGGGGTTGGGCGCCGCCTGCCCCAGGCCGCAGATGGATGCATCGCGCATCACCTGCGACAGTTCGCGCAGCAGCGCCACGTCCCAGGTGTCGCGTTCGATCAACTGCCGCGCCTTCGAGGTGCCGACGCGGCACGGCGTGCACTGCCCGCAGGACTCGTCCTCGAAGAAGCGCATCAGGTTGCGTGCGGCGTCCACGGCCCGGTCGTGCTGCGACAGCACGATGACCGCGGCCGAGCCGATGAAGCAGCCATGCGGCTGCAGCGTGTCGAAGTCGAGCGGCACGTCGGCCAGCCGCGCCGGCAGGATGCCGCCGGAGGCACCTCCGGGCAGGTAGGCATACAGCTCGTGGCCGTCCTGCATGCCGCCGCAGTGTTCGTCGACGAGTTCGCGCAGCGTGATGCCCGCGGGTGCGAGATGCACACCCGGTCGCTTGACGCGCCCGGACACCGAGAACGAGCGCAGCCCCTTGCGGCCGTGGCGTCCGTGCGAGGCGAACCATTGCGGGCCGCGTTCGAGGATGTCGCGCACCCAGTACAGCGTCTCGAAGTTGTGCTGCAGCGTCGGTCGGCCGAACAGCCCGACCTGCGCCACATACGGCGGGCGCAGCCGCGGCATGCCGCGCTTGCCTTCGATCGACTCGATCATTGCG
Source organism: uncultured Caldimonas sp. (assembly GCF_946480305.1). Next base: position 48,219 of record NZ_CAMLJQ010000002.1, on the reverse strand, counting down.
GACTCTTCGCCGCAGATGTAGGCGCCGGCGCCGCGGCGCAATTCGATGCGCGGCAACGGCACGGGTGGGTCGGCCTGCAGCTTGAGCAGTTCTGTCTGCAGCAGCGCGCGGCAGCCGTGGTATTCGTCGCGCAGGTAGAGGTAGACCGCGTCGGCGCCGACCGCCCAGGCCGCGATCAGCATGCCCTCGATGAAGCGGTGCGGGTCTCGCTCCAGGTAATGCCGGTCCTTGAAGGTGCCGGGTTCGCCTTCGTCGATGTTGACGGCCATCAGCCGGGGCGCGGGCTCGGCCCGCACTGCACGCCACTTGCGCCCGGCCGGAAAGCCGGCCCCGCCGAGGCCGCGCAGGCCGGAGTCTTCCATCGCCTGCAGCACCGACTCCACCTCGCGCGTGCCGTTCACGCAGGCCTGCAGCAGCTGGTAGCCACCCTGCGCGCGGTAGCTGGGCAGATCCGTCGCGCCAGCAGGCGGATCGTCATGCAGGCGGTCCTGCTGCACGCAGGCAGCCACGGCGCCCACCGTTGCCCGCTCGACGGGCCGCTGGTGCACCACGGCCACCGGCGCCTGCGCGCAACGGCCCACGCACGGCGCGGCGATCACGCGCACGTCGGCTTGCAGCACGGCAGGCAATCGGTCGAGCAGCGAGCGCGCCCCGGCGAGTTCGCATGCCAGCCCGTCGCACACCCGCACCGTCAGCTTCGGCGGTGCATCGAAGCTGCCGTCCGCGTTCTCGCGCACCACCTCGAAGTGGTGGTAGAAGCTCGCGACCTCGTAGACCTCGGCCTGCGACAGGCGCAGCAGGCGCGCGAGCGCCGCGAGGTGAGCCGTGGTGAGCTGCCGATAGCGGTCCTGCAGCGCATGCAGGTGTTCGATCAACAGGTCGCGGCGCAACGGCAGCTCGCCGAGCGCCTGCTGCACCGCTTGCAGCGTTTCGGGTGCCACCTGCCGGCCGCGCGGCTCGCGGCGTTTGCGCCGGCGCAGGTCGGCATCCAGCTGCTCTAGAGGGATCACCGTGGTGTTCATCGGCGGGCGGCGTGCGGGCGGGGAGTTGGGCATCTATGGTGCACGTTTCGGCGAGGCGGTGCGTGCCCGCCGAGCACCGTGCTCGGAGATCGTGCGCATCTCGCCATTCGCTCCATCGTGCCCGCTCCGGTGCCGCTGGGTCGCCCCGTATAATCCCGAAGTTTTGCGCCGGGACGCCCGCCACACTTCCAAACACACGCTCCCGCAGTCAAGGATCGAGCCCCATGAGCGACAACCAACACACGCACGACGAACACGACGGCCCCCACGAAGGCCCGATCAAGACGCCCAAGCAGCTGATCGTCACGGTGCTGTTCGCGTTTCTGGTCCCCATCATCGGCATCATCCTGCTGGTCACTTACGTGGCGGCCGACAAGCGTGCCGGCGCCGGCAGCGACGGCCTGAGCGAAGAAGCGGTGATGCGCCGCATCCAGCCGGTCGGCACCGTCGAGCTGCGCGACCTGTCCAACCCCGCCACGCTGAAGACCGGCGAGCAGGTTTTTACCGCTCAATGCGCGGCCTGCCACGCCACCGGCGCGGCTGGCGCCCCGAAGCTGGGTGACGCAGCGGCCTGGGGGCCGCGCCTGTCGCAGGGCTACGAAGTGCTGCTCACCTCCGCGCTCAAGGGCAAGGGCGCGATGGGCCCGCAGGGCGGCGGCGATTTCACCGACCTCGAGATCGGCCGTGCCGTGGTCTACATGGCCAACCAGTCGGGTGGCAAGCTGCCCGAGCCTCAAGCTGCTCCGGCCGCCACGGCCGCGGCCCCGGCCACCGAGCCGGCCGCGTCTGACGTGGCGGCCACCCAGAACGCCGCCGCTGCCGTTGCAGCGGCCACCCAGGCGGCTGCCGCTCCTGCGGCCGCGGCGCCGGCTGCGGACAACGCTGCCGCGCTCTACAACCAGGCTTGCGTGGCCTGTCACGCGGCCGGCGTGGCCGGTGCGCCGAAGTTCGGTGACAAGGCCCAGTGGGCCCCGCGCATCGCGCAGGGCATCGACGTCCTCACCGCCAGCGCCATCAAGGGCAAGGGCGCCATGCCGCCGAAAGGTGGCGCCGCCAATGCGTCCGATGCCGACATCAAGGCCGTCGTGACCTACATGGTCAACGCCGCCAAGTGACGGCATGACGCGCTGACATTCGCAAACAAAAATCTGCAAACAAAAAGGCCGGGTCGCCCCGGCCTTTTGCTTTTCCGCCGCCAGTGTTTCAAGCGACTGTGCGTTGCGGGCTCAGCACATAGCCGAAACGTGCGGGCAGTTCGCCGAACTTCACGTCCTGCACCTGCCACAGGCCGGATTCGACGGCCTGTGACGCGGCTTCCATGTCGAGCGTGTGCACCACGCCGAGGCCGAGGTCGGTCGCCAGGAAAAGCCGGCCGTGCTCGTCGAGCCACGCCGACTCGTACTGCGCCGGTGCGCCGGTGTGGGCGCCGATCAGCACAGGGCCCGCCGGGTCGGCCTGCAGGCGCCATACCCACGGGGCGACTTCGAGTTCCACATAGACCCGCTGCGGGCCGTTCTGGAAGAACCATGCGCCTTGCTCGTCGGCCGCATAGTTGCGGTGGATGAACTCCTTGAGCTTGTCGTGCGTGATGCGGCTGCCCTTCACTTCCGGGAAGGGGCCGGCCGCCTGGATGCGCTCGTCGCGCATGTACCAGTCGCCACGTGCGTCGAGTGCGAGCCAGCCGTGACAGGCCGGCACGTTGGGCCACTTCTTCAGTGCCGCCTTGACGATGTCGTCCATGTGTCTGTCGTCCCTGGGCCGGAATGGTCGGACCTGCGATCGTCGCTCAAAGTCGGGACTGCATCCAGTCCAGGACCTTTTCAGGCAGTGTCAAGACGTGACCCGGCCAGCCGCCGCCGGGGAAGCCGACGTGACCCCCGTGCGGGGGCTGCCACAGCGTGACGAACTCGCCCACCTCGCCCTCGCGAGGCAGGCATGCGGCCGGCACGAAGGGGTCGTTGCGCGCATTGAGCACCAGCGCCGGCACGCGGATGCGTGCCAGGTGCGGCTTGGCCGATGCGCGCGCCCAGTAGTCGTCGGTGTCGCGAAAGCCGTGCAGCGGCGCCGTGAACACGTTGTCGAACTCGTACAGCGTGCGCGCACGCTGCAGCCGCTGCGCATCGAACAGCCCCGGGTGCTGTGCCAGCTTGCGCAATGCCTTGGGCTTCATCGTCTTGAGGAACATCCGCGCATACACCTGGCGGTTGAAGCCGCTGTCGATGGCCGCGCCGCCCGCGGCCAGGTCGATCGGCGAACTCACCGCGCAGACGGCCCGGACGGTACGAGCGGCCTCGTCGCCTGCTTCTTCGGCCCAGCGCAGCAAGGCGTTGCCGCCGAGCGAAACGCCGACCGCAAGCATCGGCCCGCGATGCGTCGCACGCAGCCGCGCGAGCATCCAGCCCACCTCCTCGTAGTCGCCCGAGTGGTAGGCGCGCGGCGCGAGGTTCAACTCGCCCGAGCAGCCGCGGAAGTGCGGCACCGCGTAATGCCACCGGCGCTGGTGCGCAAAGTGCGCAAAGGCTTCCGCATAGTGGCTGCGCGACGACCCTTCCAGGCCATGGAACAGCACCAGCAGCGGTGCCTGCGCGGCCGGTGGTTCGGCCGCATACACGAGCCGGTCGACGTCGACGAAATCGCCGTCCGGCGTGTGCCAGCGTTCGCGCGTGTAGGTGGGCCGGGGGCCCAGGAAGCGCCGGGAGAACAGCGCCGGCCAGATGGTCTGCAGGTTGCCGCCGACCAGCCAGCGCGGCGAACGGTAGGCCTGCATGGCGGACGCGCGCTCCCTCAGTGCAGTGTGGAGGGCGCTTCCGACAGGTCCTGCACCTCGTGCGAGCTGCCGGGGCTGGCGTGATGGCACACCAGCCGCCAGCCATGCGGCGTCTTCACGAAGACGTTGGTCGCGACGACGTAGGCCGAGCGCAGGCCGTCGGCCGTCGCGAGTTCGATCTTCTCGAGCACGCTGTGCACGGCGGTGGTCAGCGTGTGCACGCGGCGCACCTTGTCGGGCCGCACGTTGATCGTGCCGTTGGCGAACATGGCCTCGAAGGCCGCGCGGATCGCGCCGGCCCCAACGAGCCGCGGGCCGCCCGGGTGCACGCAGGTGATCTCGTCGTCATCCGACCACACGGCCATCAGTTTCTCGATGTCGCCGCGTTGCAGTGCTTCGTAGAACTGCGCTTCCGTCTCTTCCGGCGAGGCGAGCAGGGCTTGGGGTCTGGGCATCGCGTGCTCCTACTTGAAGACGACGGTCTTGTGCCCGTTCATCAGCACGCGGTGCTCCACGTGCCAGCGCACGGCACGCGCCAGCACGACGCATTCGACATCGCGGCCCACCCCGGTGAAGTCCTCGGGGCTCAGCGTGTGGTCGACCCGCTCCACGTCCTGCTCGATGATCGGGCCTTCGTCGAGGTCGGCCGTCACGTAGTGGGCGGTGGCGCCGATCAGCTTCACGCCGCGGTCATGCGCCTGGTAGTACGGCTTGGCCCCCTTGAAGCTGGGCAGGAAGCTGTGGTGGATGTTGATCGCACGGCCGGCCAGGAACTGGCAGAACTCGGGGCTCAGGATCTGCATGTAGCGCGCCAGCACCACCAGGTCGACCTCATGCTCGGTGACCAGCCGCTCCACCTGCTGCTCCTGCGCGCGCTTGCCCTCGGCCGGCGCGCCGGCGGCCAGCGGCAGGTGATGGAACGCGATGCCGTAGCTGCGCGCCAGCTCGGCGAAGTCCGGATGGTTGGAGACGATGGCCGGGATCTCGACGTCGAGCTGCCCCGAATGCCAGCGGAACAGCAGGTCGTTCAGGCAGTGCCCGTGCTTGCTGACCATGATCAGCAGCCGCGGCCTGCGCGCGAGCGCATGGAAGCTCGCGTTCATGCCGAACTGCTGGCGCACGTTGGAGAACAGCTTGTCGAGCGTGGCCGCATCGGCCAGATGATCGGGCGCCTCGAAGTGCACGCGCATGAAGAACAGGCCGGTGCCGTCCGGGCTCTGCACGTCGCCGAACTGCTGCGAGTCGATGATGTTGCAGCCCGCCTGGTAGAGCAGGCCGGAGACGGCGTACACGATGCCTTTGCTGTCCTGGCACGACAGCGTGAGGATGAATTCGGTCGAGGAAGACATGCGGCCCTTCGGGGCTGGAGGAACCGGGCGATTGTAAGGAGCACCCTGTTGGCCTGCTCGCTCCTACAATCGCGCGCCATGGCCGCCCCCACCCCCGAAGCCTGGACCGAGCGCAGCAAGGCGCTGGCCGAGGTGCTGGCGCGCGTGGCCCTGGGCGACCGCGCCGCCTTTGCCGAGCTGTACCGGCTCACGTCGGCGCATCTGCTGGGAGTGATCCTGCGTATACAACCCGAACGCGCCCAGGCCGAGGAGTTGCTCCAGGAGGTGTACCTGAACGTCTGGCGCGCCGCGCAGCGTTACGAGGCCACGCAGGGCCAGCCGTTCACCTGGCTGGCCAGCGTGGCCCGCAACCGTGCGATCGACAGCCTCCGGCGGGCGCAGGCCCGGCCGCAAAAGGCCCACACCCACGTGCCGGATGATGAGCAGGACCCAGACGTGACCGACCTCCACCCCGACCCCGGACCCGGCCCCGCCGAGCTGTGGCAGCAGGCGGTGGCCGCGCGCCTGCTCAAGCAGTGCCTGGGTGGCTTGTCGGCGGAGCAGCAGCAGAGCCTGGCACTGGCCTACTACCAGGGCCTGACGCACAGCGAGGTGGCCGAGCAGATGAGCGCACCGCTCGGCTCGGTGAAGTCGTGGGTGCGGCGCGGGCTGCAGGCGCTGAAGGCCTGTCTCGACCAGGCCGGCGGGGAGGATGCGCTGTGAACTACACCCGGCCCGAACTCGCCGACCGGCTGGCCTCCGAATATGTGCTGGGCACGCTGCAGGGCCCCGCACGGCGCCGCTTCGAGGCGCTGTTGCCGGCCCACCCGGCGCTGCAGCAGGCGGTGCGGCGCTGGGAGGCGCGGTTGTCGCCCCTGGCCACGGTGGTGCCGGCCGTCGAGCCATCTCCCGCAGTCTGGCAGCGCCTGCAGCAACAGATCGGCGGGCGACCGGCCGGCGAGCAACAGGCGCCACGCCGCCGCTGGGAGTCGCTGGCCTTCTGGCGCGGCTGGGCGGTCTTCGCCACGGCGGCCGCCGCCTGGTTCGCGGTGTTGCTGACGCAGCCGGGTCCGTCGCAGCCACCCGTGGTGGTGGTGCTGGCCGCACCCCAGGGCGGCAATTCCTTCGTCGCCAGCGTGAGCGCCGATGGCCGCAGCCTGCTGGTGCGCCCGCTGGATCGCGTCGACGTCGAACCGGGCCGCGACCTGGAGTTGTGGGCAGTACCCGCCGACGGCGCCCCCCGGTCACTCGGCCTCATTGCCGCAGACCGCGCCACCGTGCTGCAACGCGCCCGTGCCCTCGACGGCACGGCGGCGTTCGCGGTCAGTCTGGAGCCGCAGGGCGGCTCGAAGACCGGCGCACCAACGGGGCCGATTCTTTACAGCGGCAAGCTGCAGCTCTGAGAGGTTGAGAAGCCATCCGCCATGACCGCTCATCCCCCGCAAACGTCCCCGCTCGGCGTTGCAAATGCTCGCCATAGCCCGAGCTATGGCTGTGCTTTGCGCCTTGATCGGGGGCGTTTGCGGAGGCTGCTCGGCCACGCCGGATGACTTCCCAACCTCTAAGCCCTTGTTTCGTCCGGGCAAATCCGCCTTGCATGCATCGGTCAGCGCGCACGGCGGGGAGACGCTCGTGCTGCCTGTGGCTGGCAAAGGCGGTGCCAGATCGAGGCGGCGGGCGGCTCTGCGTAGCGAAGTCAAGGAGGAGCGGCGGGCGTAGCCCGTCGCGGGGGACATGAGCGGAGCAGAGCCGCCCGCCGCCTCGGTCCCGCGCCACTCCCCACACAGTCTCGACTCCTGCACGCTGCCCGCACAGCCGGGCAAACGCTTCACCTGTTCCGCGTCACACCAAGTGCCGGTTCCCTGAGTGCGCAACCGTGTGCCAAGAAGCAGTACCCCTTCCTGCATCCGTTTCCGACCGTCCTGCGTATTGCGATGAGTGGCGACCCGGCGCATCCCGCGCCCGGCGCCCGCAACTCAGGAGAACCGCGATGAACGATCTGCAAAAGCACCCGTCTTCCGTCCTGCCCGCACGGCGCCGCCTGCTGGCGGGCAGCGTGCTGTCGGCCGGTGCCGTGATGCTGCTGGCCGGCCGCGATGCGCTGGCCAAGACCGGGGGCACGGATGCCGCCGCCGATGTCGGCATCCTCAACATTGCGCTGGCACTGGAACACGAAGCCATCAACGCGTACCAGTTGGGCGCCGGCAGCGGGCTGCTGCAGAAGCCCGTGCTCGATGTGGCCGTGCGCTTCCAGGCCGATCACAAGGCCCACCGCGATGCGATCGTCGCGACGATCCGCAAGCTCGGCGGCACCCCGGTCGCGGAACTCAAACCCGAGGAGTACGCCCGCTCGCTGAAGGCCGACACGCTCAAGTCGCAGGCGGACGTGCTCGACCTCGCGGCGCGGCTCGAGCTCGGTGCCACCAATGCCTACCTCAGCGTGATCCCGTCGTTCAAGGATGCCCAGCTCGCCAAGGTGGCCGGCCGTCTGGCCGCCGACGAGACCTACCACTGGACGCTGCTCAACAACGCGCTCGGCCGCGCGCTGCCCGCCACCGCGCTCTCTTTCGGCGCCTGAGCTGCATCGAGAGGAGTACTCGAGATGAACGTGAAGACCTGTACCGTTCTTGCCGCGGCACTTGCCCTTGCGGCGTGCGCGTCGACCACCATGGCGCCCAAGGTGGACAACATGAGCCTGCCCGAGGCCGTGCGCGTGCCGGCCGGCGAGAAGGTGTCGATGCACACCGTGGGCATCGGCGAGATCACCTATGAATGTCGCACCAAGGTTGGCATGGCGGGCCAGCACGAATGGGCCTTCGTCGCGCCGGTGGCGACGCTGTACGACCTGCAGCGCCAGCCGGTCGGCAAGTACTACGGCGGGCCGACGTGGGAGTCGCAGGACGGCTCCAAGGTGACCGGCAAGCAGGTGGCGGTGGCGCCAGCGTCGCCGGGCAGCATTCCGCTGCAACTGGTGAAGGCCGACCCGGCCATCGGCACCGGCGCGATGCAGGGCACCACGCACATCCAGCGGCTCAACACGCGCGGCGGCGTGGCGCCGGCATTGCCGTGCGGTGCCGGCAACCAGGGAGTGCGCCAGCAGGTTGCCTACCAGGCTGACTACGTGTTCTACCGGAAGTGACCAGCGCGCCGTCGCCGACACGGCTCGAAACACCTACGGCAGCGCGGGCGATGTGATCGGTCTTCATGCGCGGCCTATAACCTGGGTTTCCACCAATGCCCGGGAGGCTGCGCATGATCCGATCGAACCCGCTGTTGCCGTGGCTGCTGGCCGGCTGCGTGGCGCTTGCAGCATGTGGCGGCGGCGGCGGTGGTGGTGACGACGACGACGAAGAACCCGCACCGACGCCCGGAAGCGGCTGGAGCCTGTCCGGGTCGGTGAACCTGCCGGAGACGGCCTCCGTCGACTCGGACACCAACGACGCGAACCAGTCGGCGCGAGCTGGCAACAACACGCTGACTGCCGCCCAGCCGCTGATCGTGCCGGCACTGGTGGTGGGGACGGTCAACCAGCCCGGCCAGGGGCCGGAGGGGCCCAATCGTGCGGCGGGCGACGTCGAAGACATGTACCGCGTGACCCTGGTCGCCGGCCAGACGGTGGAGCTGGAGTTCGCGAGCGACACGGCCAGCAACGACGTCGACCTCTATCTGCACGATGCCACGAGCGGCACGGTGCGTGGCTTCTCGACCGGCACCAACCAGTTCGAGTGCGTGCGCGTGGACCATGGCGGCGAGTACGTGGTGGCGATCAACGCCTACCAGGGCGCGTCGATCTACAACCTGCGCGTCACCGCGCCCGGCGAAGGAGGCGATTGCGCCAACGCGACCACGTCCGCGGGCTCCCCGGTCCTGCCCGACCAGCTGATCGCGAAGCCCCGCACCCAGGCCGTGGTGCGCGAACAGGCGATGCAGGCCGCGCGGCAGGCCGGCATGTCGCTGGTGCAGGGCGACGCGGCGGGGCATCGCCCGGTGCTGCTGGCCCTGCCGCCCACGGCGCCGCCCAGGGAGCGGCGCCTGTCGTTGACGTCGGCCCTGCCCGCCGAAGCGCAGCGCGTGCGCGAGACCGTGCGGCAGATGAAGCAACTGCGTGCGACGGGGAACTATGAATACGTCGAACTGAACCTGCGGGTGCAACTGGCCGCGACGGTCGGCACCTTCCCGCCGAACGACCGGGCCTATCCGCTGCAGCGCTGGCACTACGAGATGGTGTCGCTGCCGGCCGCGATGCAGCGGCTGGTGTCGCTCTCGCCGCAGCCGGCGCAGCGCCCGGTGGTGGCCGTGATCGACACCGGCATCGTGACCGACCACCCCGACCTCGCCGAGCAGATCGTCGACGGCTACAGCTTCGTGGCCGGCGCGGGCGGCACCAACACGGCCGACCCGGACGACGTCGGTGCGCCGGACACCGCGACCTTCCACGGCTCGCACGTGGCCGGCACGATAGCCGCGGTCACGTTCAACGGCACGGGGGTGGCGTCGGTCGCGCCGATGGCGCAGCTGATGCCGTTGCGCGTGTTCCGCGGCGACGGCAATGCCTCGCTGTACGACGTGGTGCAGGCGCTGTTCTATGCGGCGCGCCTGCCCAACGATGCGGGCCGCCTGCCGCCGCGGCGTGCGGACGTGGTGAACCTCAGCCTCAGTGCGAGCGGCGCGTGCTCGGCCGCGCTGGCGGATGTCGTGGCACAGGCCCGCGCCCAGGGCGCGATGGTGGTCGCTGCTGCGGGCAATGAAGCGCGCAACGACGAGGGCCGTCCGGCTGCCGTCGGCATGCCGGCCAACTGCCCCGGCGTGCTCGCGGTGGGCGCGCTCGATGCCGCCAAGCGGCAGGCGTTCTATTCCAACTCGGGGCCGTCGTTGCGCCTGAGCGCGCCGGGTGGTGACCTGCGACGCTCGACCGCCGGCACCGGCGAGCCGGACGGGGTCTACAGCACGATGGCCACCTTCACCGCCAGCGGCACCCGCGTGCCCAGCTATGGGCAGATGATGGGCACCTCGATGGCCGCACCGCATGTGGCAGGCACCCTCGCGCTGATGCGCTACGTCCATCCGGCGATCACGCCGGAGCAGGTTGACGCATTGGTCGATGCCGGGCGCATCAGCGATGACCTCGGCCCCACGGGCCGCGACGATGCGACGGGCCACGGCGCGGTCAATGCGAGCAAGGCGGTCGATGCCGCACTCGAGCTGCGCGACGGCACCCCGCCGCCGGCACCCGAGGGGGAGGTGCGCGCGTCGCCGTCGTCCATCCATTTCGGCAGCACGCGCACCTCGATGGATCTCTCGCTCGCGCTCTCGGCCGCCGACGACGAGACGGTGCAGGCCGTCACCAGCGATCTGGCGGCGGTGAGCGTGACGCCGCTCGACGTGGCGTCAGGCACCGGGCTCGGCACTTATCGCGTGGCCGTGAACCGGGCGGCGCTGCCGGCCGGCACCAGCTATGCCATCCTGACGGTGCAGACCTCGGAGCGCAGCTTCGGCGTGCCGGTGAGCGTGGTGAAGTCTGCGACCGGATCGGCGGGCGACTTCGGCAGGCTCTACGTGCTGGTGCTCGACCCGACCAGCGGCGACGTGATCGGGCAGAGCGCGGTCGATGCCGAAGACGGCCGCTACGACTGGCGCTTGGCGGGCGTGACCGCGAGCGCCGTGCAGGTCGTTGCCGGCACCGACCTCGACAACGACGGGATCATCTGCCAGCGCGGCGAAGCCTGCGGCGCCTACCCGGTGCTGGCGCAACGCCTCGAACAGATCCGGCTCGACGGTGATCGCAGCGGCCTCGATTTCGCCGTCGCGCCTTTCGGCGGCGTGAGTGCGCAGTCCGTGGGGGCATCGCCGGGCGGATGGCGGCGGATGCGATAGAAAGGCGAGCCATGAGACACCTACGCTTTTCCTTCGCACGCGGGCTCGTCATGGTGGGCCTGTCGATGCTTGCCGCCGGCTGCGCCACCCCCCATGGAAACCCGATGACCGACGCCCCTGTGACCGTGGCGCAACAGCGCCGCTACACCCAGTGCCCGTGGCGGGGCGAATCCGCCGCGGTGTTCGACACCGAGGCTGCCTGGCGCGCAGCGCTGGGCGACCGGGCGCAGGAGCCGCTGTTCCAGCCGCCGGTCGACTGGGCGCGCCAGCGCGTGGTGGCCTACACGATGGACACGCAGCCGTCGCTCGGTTATGGGGTGGAGCTGGTCGAGTCGTCGGTCGCGCAGCGCGGCGACGTGCTGCGTCTGCCGGTGCGCGTGATCCGCCCGTCGCCCGACCGGTTGCAAGGCATGGCGCTGACCCGCCCCTGCGTGTTGGCCGTCGTCGAGCGTGGCAGTTGGCGCGAGGTGGAGGTGCGCGACGTCGATGGCGACGTGATGATCGGCCGCGCGACCTTGCGTTGAACTGCGGGGGTACCGCCTCGGCGGGGTCGGCGGCGCCAGCCCTCAACCAGGGGGGTTGACGCGGTGAGGGCCCACTTCGACCATTTGCGCATCACACCAACGACAACGCAGGGGAAACACATGCGCTTCCGATCACTGGTTCTGGCTGCTGCCACCGTGTTTGCAGGGTCCGCCTCGGCGGCCACCTGCACGCCTTCCACGTTCAGTCTCGGCGCGCTGCCGAACGCTACGCCGGTCAGTTTCTCCAGCAGTTGTACCGGCGGGAGCGGCCCCAACGGCGATGCGAGCCGCAGCTTCGTCGACTACTACAGCTTCACGCTGACCGATCCGGTGAGCTGGATGTACGGGCACCTGAACCTGTACCCGGAGCGCGACTTCAACCCTGCCAGCCCCACGCGCGGCGAATTCCTGTCGGGCATCAGCATCCAATCGATCTCGCTGATCTTTGGCGGCACCGAAACAGGCATAGGCACCGGCTTCGGCATCGGCGGCGCCGAGCGTGCGAGCTTCTATGCGGGCGATCTGGCGGCGGGCGATTACACCCTGGCCATCCGTGGCGCCACCTTCGGACTCACCGGCGACGGGCACTACAGCGCCAACATGGGCATCGACTACACCTACGTGTCGACCGCACCCGAGCCCAGCACCTACGCGATGATGGTGCTCGGCCTGCTCGGCGTCGGCTACGCGGCCCGTCGCCGCAAGACCGGTCGCTGAACCGGCGTCACTGACGCAGCGCTCAGGCCTCCACGCCGGGGGCGCTGCTTCTCAGCTTGCTGCGCACGAGGTCGATGTGCTGCCGCAGCGCATACAGCTCGTCGGCGTATGACAACGGCAACGTGATGTGGGAGGCACGCTCCTCGACATCGTTGAGTTGTTCGAGCAGATCCGCAGGCTTTGCATCGCCGCGTTCCAGCGCCTCTTCCACCTCGCGCAGCCGGGCGTACCAGCGGAACACGCGCGACCGCACGCGGAACTCGTAGAGCGGGGGCACCAGCCGCGACAACGGGATCAGCACCGCGATGATCGACAGCAGCGCGACCCACATGCGGTCCACCAGGTTCGACACCCAGAACGGCAGGTAGCGTTGCAGCCATGGGGCGCCGCTTTTCAGGTAGCGGGCGGCTTCGCTGGAAAGCGGCAGGTCGGTGGCGGTGGCATTCGGGAATTCACCGCTGCGCGCGAACCAGCCCGGCTCGCCGTGAATGCGGCCGGCTGCCTGCATCAGCAATTGCACGAGCGCGGGATGCAGGCCCTCGCGGGCCACCAGCGTGGCGGTCGGGGCGATCAGCTGCACGTCTTCCGCCGGCAGATCGCGGCTCAGATCGACCACGCCGCGCGGCAGCGTCACCGCAGACAGATACGGCAGCTTGCGGGCATAGGCTTGAGATTGGGCAAAGCTGAACAGTCGGATGCCGGGCGTCTGCAGCAGCATCTGGATCAGCGGCGAATCGGGCGCCGAGACGAACAGCATCGCGTCCGAGCGGGCCTCCAGCAGTTCGACCACCGCCGGCGTGTTGGCGAGATGGCTCAGCAGCAGGTCTTGTGGCGCAAGGCCGTTGAGGTCCAGCAGTTCTTCGGCCAGCACCTTCACCCCACTGCCCGGTGCGCCCGCGTTCATGCGCCAGCCCTTCAGCTCGGTGACCGCTTCCAGCCGCGGCTTCTTCAGCAGACGCCTGGCACTGTCCTCGCGGTAGAACAGCCACACCGGTTCGTAGAACAGGCTGCCGAGCGACACGAGGCCGATGTCGCGCTCGTCGCTCTCGCCGGGCGGGCGGCGGTAGGTGCCTCCCTGCACGAAGGCCACATCGACCCCCGAGGCGGTGTTCTGCAGCGACGCGAGGTTTTCGGCCGAACCCGCCGACGAGCGCAGCTCGACCTCGATACCGAACGGTGCCAGGGCCTCACGGTAGCGCCGGCCCAGCACCTCGTAGGCGCTCTGCTCGGCGCCGGTCGCCATCACCAGCCGCTTGGGCGGGGTCGGGTCGAGCAGCCAGAAGGCCCCGACGATCAGCGTCAGCGCGATCAGGATCACCGGCGTGGTGGCCGGGATCAAATCGCGCAGCGACAGCACCAGCAGCTTCAGGCGGGAGAAGCTCATGCGCACCCTCCCGCCGCGGCGACGCTCAATGGCCGTGCACCTTTTCGCCGGCCTTCAGGCGATAGACCGTGCCGCAGTAAGGGCAGCGCGCCTCGCCCGCATCCGTCACCTGCAGGAACACCCGGGGGTGGTTGCTCCACAGCGGCATCTTGGGGTTGGGGCAGAACACCGCGCCGTGGCCCTGCAGGTCCTTCGCGGTGACTTCCACCACCGACTTCACGAAACTCTTCGGTTCACTGCTGCTCATCGTGTTGCCTCGGTCAAACCTTGCTGAGCCACTCGGCGTACTTCGCGTTGCGGCCGTTGACGATGTCGAAGAAGGCGCTCTGGATCTTCTCGGTCAGCGGGCCGCGCTGGCCGGCGCCGATCTCGATGCGGTCCAGCTCGCGGATCGGCGTCACCTCGGCGGCCGTGCCGGTGAAGAAGGCCTCGTCGGCGATGTAGACCTCGTCGCGCGTGATGCGCTTCTCGACGATCTTCAGGCCCAGGTCGGCGCAGATCGCGAAGATCGTGTTGCGCGTGATGCCGTTCAGCGCGCCGGCCGAGAGATCAGGCGTGTACACCACACCGTTCTTGATGACGAACAGGTTCTCGCCCGCGCCTTCGGAGACGAAGCCGGACGCGTCCAGCAGCAGTGCCTCGTCGTAGCCGTCGTCGGTGGCTTCCATGTTGGCGAGGATGGAGTTGGTGTAGTTCGACACCGTTTTGGCCTGCGTCATCGTGATGTTGACGTGGTGGCGCGTGTAGCTGGAGGTCTTCACGCGGATGCCGCGCTTCAAGCCCTCTTCACCCAGGTAGGCGCCCCACGACCAGGCCGCGATCATCAGGTGGATCTTGTTGCCCTTGGGGCTCACGCCCAGCTTCTCGGAGCCGATCCAGGTCAGCGGGCGGATGTAGCAGCTTTCCAGCTTGTTGACGCGCACCACCTCGCGTTGCGCTTCCATCACCTGGTCGATGGTGAAAGGGATCTTCATGCGCAGGATCTTGGCGCTGTTGAACAGTCGCTCGGTGTGTTCGCGCAGCCGGAAGATCGCGGTGCCCTGGGCCGTGTTGTAGGCGCGCACGCCTTCGAAGGCGCCGCAGCCGTAGTGCAGCGTGTGGGTCAGCACGTGGATCTTGGCGTCACGCCAGTCCACCAGCTCGCCGTCCATCCAGATCTTTCCGTCGCGGTCAGCCATCGACATGATGGGCTCCTCAGTCATTGGGTCGAGAAGCCGGCGATTTTACGTTTTCGCCCCGCGACGCAGCGTCGGGAAGTTGGCGCTTGCGCCGCAGCTTGCTCGGCCTCCCCTCGGCGCAGGGATTGAAACAACAGGTTACATCGTCTACGCTCCGGCGTTCGCGGGGAGCGCCAGATGGCGCCGGAGGAGAGCAAGCGGTGGACATCAGGCAGACGTGGAGCAGGACGATGGTTGTCCTTGTGCTGGGCACTGCTCCGGCTCTTGGGGCAGCCCAGAGCTTTTCCGACGGATTGCAGTACCGGCCCTACGCCGGGGTGGAGCCGTGCGTTGCCGCCGCGTCCTGTCGTGAGGCGCCTGCGCTGTGGGAGGGGGTGGCTGAGAACCAGCACGGCGCACCGGCCCTGGAGTCCTCCGCGTCGATGGGGCTGAATGCCGAAACGTCCCCTGTCCCGGAGCCTCAAAACGGGACGCTCTTCCTGGCGGGCCTGGCGCTGGTCGTGCTGATCGCGCTGCGTCGCCGGGCGGGCCGCCCGGTGTTGCCGTCTCTCAAGTTCCCGGTCTGACCCTTCAGGTCGGCAACGGCAGGTCGACGAAGAAGCCTTCGCGAAACCCTTCCTGCTCGCCCTTGCTCTCGTAGCCGAGCGGGTTGGCGACCACGCGGCAGCGCCAGGGCGTGCCGTCGAGTTCGCCTTCGACCACGTAGTCGTTCAGGCAGTGCAGGTGACCGTGGAGCCACAGGTCGGCATATGGCAGCAGGTGATCGAGGGCATTGCAGAACCCGGCCGTGGCCGGCGTGACCCCGTAGCGCGGATCCGCGCTGCGCAGGCTGGGTGCGAAGTGAGTGACTGCCACGGTGGTGCCGTCGAAGGGCTGCTGCAGCGCCTGCGCCAGCCACGACTGGCACGCGAGACCCAGCTCGCGCATCGCGTCTGCCAGCATCGGCTGGCCTGCGCGCAGGCTGGTGTTGCGGCTCAGGTAGTAGTTCGCAGCCCGAAAGGCCTTCTCGCGCTGCTTCAGCAGGGCCGTCGTGTCGCGGCCCCCCAGCGCGTCGAAGTCCGCCCACAGGGTGGTGCCGACGAAACGCACGCCATCGAGCACCACGGTCTCGCGTTCGAGCCAGACGATGTCGAGTTCATCGCACAGCCGGCGCAGCCGGGCATGGGTCTCGTCGAAGTCGAGCGCGTCGTACTCGTGGTTGCCGGGTATGTACAACACGGTGGGCCAGGGCCCTCCTCGCCGTGGCGAGAAGCGGCCGAGCCCGAAGTCCGGTTCCTGCAACTTCGAGCCGCGTTGGTACGAGCCGATGTCGCCGGCCAGCACCAGCACGTCCGCCCCCGGAGCGGCTTCGGCGACGAAGCCGGGCTGGCTTTCGAGGTGGAGGTCGGACAGCAGTTGGAGGCGCATGAACAGGGGGTGATGGGCGAAGCGGTCGTCAGCATAATCGCCGCCTGCACGCACCGGGCGTGCAATCAACGATCCAAGGCATCCTCTGGAGGGTCTCCATGTTCATTCGTCTGGCGCTGTCCGCCGCCCTGGTCGCAGCAAGTTCCGCCGCCTTTGCCGCCGATCCCGCCCCGTTCGAGGGCTACCTCTGCTGCAACATGCGCACCGACGGCAAGTGGATCAGCGACATCAACTATGCCGAAGCCGGCAAGCGTATCGTGCCCGTCGGCACGCCGTTGAAGGTCACCGGCTATGGGCGCTACCGCGCCTATGTCGACGTTGCCGGTGACACCAAGCAGGCACTGGGCAACGACTACAGCCGCGATCTGTCGATGGAAGCGTTTGCCAAGCGGTATGTGGTTGCGGAAGACCCGAAGGCGAAGATCGCCAAGTTCCCGCCCAAGATCCGGGACGCGATCACGAATGCCCAGCTGATGACGGGCATGACGCGCGAGCAGGTCTTGATGGCCGTCGGCTATCCGGTCAGCAGCGAGAACCCTCAGCTGGACGCGAAGGTGTGGCGCTTCTGGCTCGACAGCTTCGAGGAATTCCAGGTGGTGTTCGACGCGAACGACCGTGTGAAGGAAATCGACGCCGACTCGCGCGTACGCCGGCTCGTGGTTGCCGAGTGAAGAGGGGCGGCTCTATGCCGCCTCGTCCTGCGGCGGCCGCCACAGCGTCCACTCCGCCAGCCGGCCGCCTCGCATTTCCAGCGTCACGCGCGAGCCGCCCGGGTCGGTCCAGCGGTACTGCTCGGGCGACTCGCTGACCCGCTGGCCGAGGCTGCGGGTCAGCATCACGACTTCCATCATCCGCATGCCGGGCTTGAGCTTGGCGTTCAGCATCACCGCGCTGTCGATGTAGCCGATCGGCGCGCCGCCCGCGCTGCGCATCACGCGCACCGCCTTGTTGAACTGCAGCAGCAGCCAGAAAACGATGAAGCTGCCCGAGAAGAGCAGGCCCTGCCAGCCGTAGCTCAGCCACCCCACTCCCAGCGCTGCAATGGCCAGCGCCCAGCCGATCCATGGATTCATGGCGCGATGGTAGGGCCAGCGGCGGCGGGCCGGCATGTGGTTGTCCGCAGGTTCATCGTTTCGGCGGGCTGAGCAACTGGTCGGCGGCCAACTGCATCTCCTGTTGCAGCCAGCGCAGGCCTGCGTCCTCGGCACTGCGCGGATGGATGACCCAGTCCATCGAGAAGCCGGGCATCTCGAACGGCAGCGGGCGGATGGCGACGCGGTGGGCGTGCGCATGCGCCACGCGGCGTGGCAGCACGGCGGCATGGCCGCCGCGCTCGATGACGTCGACCGCGGCGCCGAACTGGGCCACCGACAACTGCACGAAGCGCTCGACGCCGGCGGCGCGCAGTGCTTCGTCGGCCGCGCCGGAAAAGCTGGCATCGGTGGGGCTGACGAACACGTGGGGCACGCCGGCCAGGTCGGCGGGTCGCAGCCGCCTCTTGCGCGCCAGCGGGTGCGAGCGTTCGAGCGCCAGCACGAAGTCTTCGTCGAACAGCGTGTGCCGCTTCAGCCCGGGCGCCGGGCGGCCCCGGCGCAGCAATGCAACATCCACCTCGCCGGAGGCCACCCGTTGCGGCAGCGTCGCCATGTCGGGCAGCACCAGCGCGAGCCGTATGCGGGGCGCGGTGCTCATCAGTTTGGCGGCCAGCGGCCCCAGCAGCGTCGCGGTGATGTAGTCGTTGGCGGCGACATGGAAGGTGCGGTCGCTGGTGTCGGGGTGGAAGCTCTGCGCCGGCTCCAGCAGTGCCTGCAGGTCGGCCAGCACCTTGCGCACCGGCTCTGCCAGCGCCTCGGCGCGTGGCGTCGGCACGACCCCGCCCGAGGTGCGCACGAACAACGGGTCGCTGAAGAGGTCACGCAGCCTCGAGAGCAGCGCACTCGTCGCCGGCTGGCTGAGGTGCAGGCGCAGCGCTGCACGCGACACGCTGCGCTCGCGCATCAACGCATCGAAGGCCCGCAGCAACGGAACGTCGATCGATCGGATATCTGCCATGTGGATATTGTGAATCCAATCATTCGATTGGACGAATAAAGCTCGCGCGCCGAGACTTCACCTCATCGCAACCCGCAACACATGGAGAGATGAACATGAAATTTGGCGTACTGGGAACCGGCATGGTGGGCGAAGCGCTGGCAAGCAAGCTGGTGTCGCTCGGGCACGAGGTGAAGATGGGCTCGCGCACGGCAGGCAACGACAAGGCGGTGACGTGGGCGTCACAGGCTGGTCCGCGCGCGTCGCAGGGCAGCTTTGCCGATGCGGCCGCATTCGGGGAGATCGTGATCAATGCGCTGCAAGGTGCGGCCACGCTGCCGGTGCTGGAAACGCTGGTCGAGCCGCTGGCCGGCAAGGTGCTGATCGACATCGCCAACCCGCTCGACTTCTCGAAGGGCATGCCGCCGACGCTGTTCCTCAGCAACGACCGGTCGCTGGCCGAGGCGGTGCAGGCGCTGCTGCCGCGCAGCTTCGTCGTGAAGACGCTCAACACGATGAGCGCGGCCCTGATGACCCACCCGGCGCTGGTGCCTGGCGATCACGACGTGTTCGTCAGCGGCAACGATGCAGCGGCCAAGGCCCGCGTGATCGAGTTGCTGCAGGGCTTCGGCTGGAAGGCGCCGATCGACCTCGGAGACCTGAGCACCGCGCGCGGCACCGAGTCGCTGCTGCCGGTGTGGTTGCGACTGTGGAGCGCACTCGGCACGCACGAGTTCAACTTCCACATCGCGCGCAAGTGAGCGCGCGAGCGCGAGCCGCTTCTCAGGCCTCGCGTTCGGTGCGACCCACCCGGCCGGTGCGCAGCGCATCGGCCCAGTCACCGCGGTGGTGGGCCTCGGCCTGCCGCGCCGCGGCTTCCCAGTCGTAGGCCACGGCGCGCAGCTGGACGGACCAACCGTGCGGCGTCTTCTCGATCACGGCGTAGCGCGCATGCGGTGTCCCGGTTTCCATCGCGTGGAAGTGCGGGTGCGCGTCGTCGAAGGCCGGCAGGCCCACGCTGCCCGGGTTGACCACGAGGCGGCCATCGTCGAGCCGCATTGCTCGCGGCATGTGGGTGTGACCGCAGGCGATCACGCGTGCCGAGAGGTCGTGGCCGGCCCGCTCGAGCACTTCATCGTGGGAGGCCGCTCGCACGCCACGCGAGCCGTGCATGCCGTGATCGGAGGTCACGGTTTCGAGGAAGTACTGAAGGTCGCTCGCCGGCGTGCCGTGGCAGCACAGCAGCTCGTCGTCGGCCCATCGCAGTGACGCCGGCAGCGACGCGAGCCATTCGCGGTGCACCGATGACAGCCGTTCGGCGGCATGTCGGTCGGAGGCGCCCATGCCGTCGAGCGGTCGCAGCACCTGCCGCTCGTGGTTGCCGCGGATGGTCGGCAGGTCGAGGGCCATCAGCCGCTCGGCGGTTTCGACCGGCCAGAGCGGGCCGGAGAGGATGTCGCCGAGGTTGATCGTCGCGTCGACCGAGGCAGTGGCCATGTCGGCCAGCACCGCTTCGAGGGCCGGCAGGTTGCCGTGGATGTCGGAGATGAGGGCCAGGCGCATCGAAATTGCCCCGCAGTGGCGAGGCCGTCACTTTATGCGGACCGGCCTCCCTGTTTCAACGAGGGGGCTTGCTGCGCGCGCTTTCGACCTTGGCCACGCGCAGCTCGAACTGTGCGTACCACTTCTGGTGGCCCAACCGCTGCGCTTCGCGGTGTTCGACGTGTGCCTTCCAGGCTGCAATGTCTTCGAGCGAGCGCCAGTACGAGACCGTGATCCCCAGCCCGTCGGTGCCGCGGGCGCTTTCCACGCCCAGGAAACCCGGCTGCTCGGCGGCCAGCGCCACCATGCGATCGGCCATGTCGCCATAGCCGTCGTCGCCGGGCGTGCGCAGGCTGGTGAAGATGACGGCGTAGTAGGGCGGTTCGGGGGTGCGGGCGGGAGTGCTCATCGTGGGCCTCGTGGTGCGGGGGCTCCATTCCACCATGCCATCACGATGCCGGCGCATGCGGTCGCCATCGGTTGGACGCCAGCCGGTCGCCGCGCTCGCGTCCGGCGGTCGGCGGTCTGCATTTCGCGCCGCACCGCTGCATTTCGTCGCATCCGGGCTGCGCGGCCGGTGTCGCACCGGCACAGTGCGGCCATCGACCACTCATTTGAAGGAACCCCGCCATGTTGATCCAGATCGCCCAGAAAGCTCCCCTGTGGGTGTGGCCGCTGCTCGCAGGTCTTGTCGCGCTGGGCGTGTCGCAGCGCCGGGACCGCTCGATTGCGCTGCCGCGCGCCACCATCGTCCCGCTGGTCATGGTGGGCCTGTCGTTCGTGGCCGTGACCTCGGCCTTTGGTGCGCCGTCAGCGGCCTTGTTGACCTGGGCCGCGGGCCTGGCGGCGGCGGCCGGCGTGGCTCACCTCGGCGGCATGTGGTCGGGGATCGTGTGGCGGGCTGCCGAGCGCCGGCTTCATGTACCGGGGAGCTGGATGCCTCTGGTCCTGATCCTCGCGATCTTTGCCACGCGGTTCACGGTCGGCGCGCTCATCGCCACGCAGCCAGCGCTGAAGGCGGCGCCGATGTTCGGCATGGGCGTCGGCCTGGCCTACGGCCTGTTCAGCGGCCTGTTCCTGGGGCGCGGCATGGCGATGTGGCATGCCGCACGCGGGGCGCGGCCGGCCCTCGCCTGAAGCGGTCGCGAGGCGAGCGGCGCTGCATGGCGCGCCGCCGCATCACCGTGACACCATCTCGCGCATGCGCCGGCGCAGCTCGCGTTCGCGCCGCTGCTCCTCGCGCCAGTCGTGCCGCACGCCCAACCACAGGGCCAGCGCCATCAGCACGATCACCCCGGTGAACGGCAACGCGAAGACGATGGTGGCGGTCTGCACGGCCTGCACGCCGCCGGTCACCAGCAGGCTGGCTGCAATCGCTGCGACCAGCGCGCCCCAGACCAGCTTCACCCGGGTGCTCGGGTCGGGCCGCCCGCCGGAACTCATCATGCCGAGCACCAGCGTGGCGGAATCGCCCGAGGTGACGAAGAAGACCAGCACCAGCACCGTCGCGGCGACCGACATCAGCGTGCCCAGCGGCAGCGCGTCGAACATCACGAACAACGCGGTGGAAACGTCGGCCCCGACCGCCTCGAGCAGCGGCACGCCGCGGAAGATCTCCAGGTGCAGTGCCGTGCCGCCGAACACCGAGAACCACAGGAAGCCGGCGAGCGTGGGCGCGAGCACGGTGCCGATCACGAACTCGCGGATCGTGCGGCCGCGCGAGACGCGGGCGATGAACAGTCCCACGAAGGGCGACCACGAGACCCACCAGGCCCAGTAGAAGATCGTCCAGTTGCCGACCCAGCTGCTGTCCCGGAAGGGCGTCATGCGCAGGCTCATGCGCACGAACTCGCTGAGGTAAGACCCGAGCGTGCTGGTGAAGGTGTCGATGATGGCCACCGTGGGCCCGAGCGCGAGCACCAGCAGCGACAACGCCCCGGCCAGCACCAGGTTGCCGCTCGACAGCCACTTGATGCCGCGCTCGACGCCGCTGACCGCCGACGCGAGGAACAAGGCCGTGGTGACGGCGATGATCGCCAGTTGCCAGCCCGTGCCCACCGGCAGCCCGAACACGGCGTTCAGGCCGCTGTTGATCTGCAGCGAGCCGATGCCGAGCGAGGCGGCTACGCCGAAGGCGGTGGCAACGGTGGCCAGCACGTTGAACAGCGGCGACAGGCGCTGGATCGGACGCCAAGGCAGCGAGCTGGTGACGGCGCTCACGAGCACCGGCTGCTGGCGGCGGAACTGGAAGAACGCGATCGCCAGACCGACCACGCTGTAGACCGACCAGGGGTGCAGGCCCCAGTGGAAGAAGGTGTAGCGCATCGCGGCATTGGCCGCCTCCGGCGTGCCGGGCGACACGCCCGGCGGTGGCGTGCCGTAGTGCGAGACCGGCTCGGCCACACCCCAGAACACGAGCCCGATGCCCATGCCGGCAGCGAACAGCATCGCAAACCACGAGCCGATCGAGAACTCGGGCTCGTCGTCCTCGCCGCCGAGCTTGAGGTCGCCATAGCGGCTGAAGGCCAGCAGCAGCGCCTGCAGCACGAGCGCCAGCACGACCCACAGGTAGAACCAGCCGAAGTTGCGGGTGACCCCGGCGAGCGCCAGGTCGAACACCTGCGAGAGGGTGGCGGGCGAGAGCAGACCCCAGAGCACCACCACCAGGATCAGGCCCGCAGACAGGAAGAGTTGCATCGCGTCGTCCTTTCGCGCCGAAGATGGGCTGCACTGGGACGGGCAAATGCCGGTCCTCCTGCACACCGGGGGCAGGCGGCCGTCGAGGGACGGCGCTTCAGACCTGCCCGGCTGTGCCTCGGCGCACGACTGTCGCCAGCCGGGCCACGGCCCGCTCCATCTGCAACGCCGGGGTGCTGCCATAGCCGATGACAAGGCCGTTCATCGGTTCACCGCCCGGCATGCTGTAGGCAGACAGCGCCCGGATCCCCAGCCCCGCGGCGTGGGCGAGCCGTTCCACCGCGGTGTCGTCGACCTCGGCGGGCAGCGACAGTGCGAGGTGCAGCCCGCAGTCTCCGCCGGACAGTGCATGAGGCAGCGGCCAGCGCTTCTCGATGGCGGCGCGCAGGGCGTCCTGCCGTTCGGCATACAGGCGGCGCATGCGGCGCACATGGGCCGTGAAGTGCCCCTCGTGCAGCAAGGCGGCCAGCGCCTCCTGCTCTGCGACCTGGCCCTGGCACAGCAGTGCGGGCAGGGCTGCGCGGGCTGCGTCGGCCACGGCTGCGGGCAGCACCATGAAGCCCAGCCGCAGGCTCGGGTAGAGCGTCTTGCTGAAGGTGCCGAGGTACACGACCGGCGCACCGGGCACCAGGCCCTGCATGGCCGGCAACGGCTCGCCGTGCAGGCGGAACTCGCTGTCGTAGTCGTCTTCGATGATCCACGCGCCGGCTTGCCGCGCCTGTTCGATCAGCGCGAGGCGGCGCGACAGTGGCAGCACCACGCCCAGCGGATACTGGTGCGAGGGCGTGGTGTAGATCAGCTTGGGCGGGTGTCTGCGCCACAGCGCCGCATCGGGCGCGAGGCCCTCGGCATCGACGGGCACGCCGACGAGCGATAGCGCGGCGCGTTCCATTGCGGCCCGCGCGCCTGCGTAGCCAGGGTGCTCGATCCACGCGGTATCGCCGGCGTCAGCGAACAGGTGGGCCACGAGGGCCAGGCTTTCTTGCGTGCCGCCGGTGACCACGACCTGGGCGGGCTCGCACCGCACGCCGCGGGCAGCGCGCACGTAGCTGGCGATGGCCGCGCGCAGCACGGGTTCGCCCAACGGATCGCGGTAGCCCAGCGCTTCACTCGGCAGTGCTTTCCAGCCCTGCGACACGCGGCGTTGCCACGCAGCCAGCGGAAACCGGTCCAGCGCGGGAACGCCGGGTGCGAGCGGCCGCTGGTCGAGATCCCACGCGGCAGGCGGCGCGATCGCCACGGCGCGGGCCGACAGCGAGCCCTCGGGTGACGTGCTCGTGCGGTGCGATGGCGCCTGCCCCGGTGCCGTGACGGGCGAGACGTGGCACACGATCGTGCCCTGGCGATCGGCGCGCAGGTATCCCTCGGCGGCCAGTTGCTCATAGGCGTGGATCACCGTGTTGCGGGCGATGCCCAGCTCCTGCGCCAATGCACGCGAGCCGGGCAGGCGGCTGCCGGCGAGCAGCCGCCCGTCGAGCACCGCGCGCCGCAGGCCTTCCGACAGCCGGCGCTGCATCGGGCGTCGATCGCTCTTGCGGGGTTTCAGCGAGGCGCGCAGCAGCAGGTTCAGATCGGTCATGGCAAGCATCGGCACGAATGGCGTGGCCCCATAGTTTCGCAGGTTCGTGGTACCAACGATGGGGCCACGTCTGCATAGCATTCCCTCCACGACTTTCGTCAATGGAGCAATGCAGTGGAGCCATCCGTCCCCCCATCCGACCGTACGCGGGTTCGCCGGGAACCGAGCCGAGGCCGTTACGACCGCGCGACCGTGCATGCCATCGTCGATGCGGCACTGCTATGCCACGTGGCATTCCGCGATGGCGACGGCGTGTTCTGCATCCCCACGGTGTGCTGGCGGGAAGACGGCCACCTCTACATCCACGGCTCCAACGGCAGCCGCATGCTGCGTGCGCTGCTCGGCGGCCAACCTGCGTGCGTCACGATCACGCACCTCGATGGCCTGGTGCTCGCGCGCTCGGCGTTCAACCACTCGATGAACTACCGCTCGGTGGTCGTGCTGGGGGTGTTCGAGGCATTGCCGGAAGACCGCAAGGCCGCATCGCTGGACCGGCTGATGGACCACCTCGCACCGGGCCGCAAGCATGAGGCGCGGCCCGGCGATGCCAACGAGCTGCGCAGCACGACGGTGCTGCGCATCCCGCTCGATGAAGCGTCGGCCAAGGTGCGCACCGGCGGCCCGGTGGATGACGAGGCCGATCTGTCGCTCGACGTGTGGGCCGGCGTGCTGCCGTTGGCTCTGCACGCGCTGCCGGCTGTGCCGGACCACGGTGTCACCCGGCCCGTGCCCGGCTATCTGAGCCGGTGGTCGGGCGGCTGACAAGGGCACGTCAACCGAGCAGGTGCGCGAGCTTGTGCCGCAGCGCCTCGATGAGTTGCGGGTCCATGAACTGGTAGCGGTCGGGGATGCCCAGGCAGGTCACGCGCTTGCCGCGCAACGCCTCGGGGAAGCGGGCATTGAGCTTGTCGCGGTGGCTGCGTTCCATCACATAGATGCGGTCGGCCCATTCGATCAGCTCCGCACTCACCGGCACGTCGGCATCCGGGTTCACGCCGGCCGACATCGTCTGGACGTGCTCGTGCCCGTCGAACAGCGCTTCGGCCGTCGGGCTGCGCAGGCGGTTGCGGCCGCAGACGAACAGCAAGCGCATCACAGGCCCCGCACCAGCTCGATCGCCTGCTCGACGCGTTCGACCGCGTGGATGGTCAAGCCCTCGATCGGCTTCTTCGGCGCGTTGGCCTTCGGCACCACTGCGACGCTGAAGCCGAGCTTGGCGGCTTCCTTCAGCCGCTCCTGCCCGCGCGGCGCCGGCCGGATCTCACCGGCCAGGCCGACCTCGCCGAACGTGAGAAAACCGCGCGGCAGCGGCTTGCCGCGCAGGCTGCTCTGGATGGCGAGCATCACCGCCAGGTCGGCGGCCGGCTCGCTGATGCGCACGCCACCCACGGCGTTGACGAACACGTCCTGGTCGTAGCAGGCGATGCCGGCGTGGCGGTGCATCACCGCGAGCAGCATCGCGAGGCGGTTCTGCTCCAGCCCCACCGACAAGCGCCGCGGGCTGGGGATGGGCGAGCTGTCGACCAGCGCCTGCACCTCCACCAGCATCGGCCGCGTGCCCTCCAGCGTGACCAGCACGCACGAGCCCGGCACCGGCTCGCCGTGCGTCGACAGGAAGATCGCGCTCGGGTTGGCCACGCCCTTGAGCCCGCGCTCGGTCATCGCGAACACGCCGATCTCGTTGACCGCGCCGAAGCGGTTCTTGAACGCCCGCACCAGACGGAAGGCGCTGTGCGTGTCGCCCTCGAAGTACAGCACCGTGTCGACGATGTGCTCCAGCACGCGCGGGCCGGCGAGCGCGCCTTCCTTCGTCACGTGGCCCACCAGCACCATCGAGGTGCCGGTGGCCTTGGCGGTGCGCGTGAGCTGCGCGGAGCACTCGCGCACCTGCGCCACCGAGCCCGGGGCCGAGGTCAGCTGTTCGGAGTAGACGGTCTGGATCGAGTCGATCACGGCCACGGCCGGCTTCTCGGCCTCGATGGTCGCGAGGATCTTCTCCAGCTGGATCTCGGCCTGCACGCGCACCTTGGAGCCGTCGAGCCCCAGCCGCCGTGCGCGCAAGGCCACCTGCGCGCCCGATTCCTCGCCGGTCACGTAGATGGCCTTCATCTGCTGACTCAATGCATCGAGCGCCTGCAGCAACAGCGTCGATTTGCCGATGCCCGGGTCGCCGCCGATCAGCACCACCCCGCCGGCGACGATGCCGCCGCCGAGCACGCGGTCGAGTTCATCGATGCCTGTGGGCGTGCGCGCCACGTCGACCGCGTCGATCTCGGCGAGCGTGGTGACGGGCGCCGATTTGGCAAGCGCCTGGAAGCGATGCTTCACCGCGCTTTCGGCGACGGTTTCCTCCAGCGTGTTCCAGGCGTTGCAGTGCGGGCACTTGCCCAGCCACTTGGGGCTGGTGCCGCCGCATTCGGTGCAGGTGTAGAGCGTCTTTTCCTTGGCCATGCGGCATTGTGGCCGCATGGCGGCATCCGGCCCAGGGCCTGCTCACACCACCGAGGCTAACCGCCGGCGTGCCAAAACAGCGCGGCCACCGCCGCACTGAGCGCGACGGCGACCACCGTCAGCACCCGCGTGCGCACCCGCAGCATCTGCACGGCGTCGACCAGCCGTGCGTTGTGCTGGGCGAGCTGCTCGATCAACTCCGAGGAGGCCCGCGCTTCGTCCGACAGCTGCTGCACGCGTGCCTCCACGGCCGCGAGTCGGGCCTCGGGGGTGTCGACGGGCGCCGGCACGCTGGTCGGTGGTGCCTCGTTGCGCTGCACCTTGCCCCACAGCTGTTTCGCGCCGCGCAGGATGGCCGGCGTGGCCTCGATCACGTCGGCCCAGGGAATGACCTTGAAAGCGGTGATCCAGCTGATCGGCATCGGTGCAGGGCTCCTCAGGTGCTCTTGAAGTCCTTGTAGCGCTGCTCCAGCTCCTGGCGCAACTGCTTGCGCACCTTGGCGGCTTCGAAGCGGCGCTTCTCGTCGGCCGTGAACGGCCGCAGCGGCGGCACCGAGGCGGGCTTGCCGTCGTCGTCGACCGCCACCATCGTGAAGAAGCAGCTGTTGGCGTGGCGCACCACCTGGGTGCGGATGTTCTCGGCCACCACCTTGATGCCGATCTCCATCGACGAGTTCCCGGTGTGGTTGACGCTGGCCAGGAACGTGACCAGCTCACCCACGTGGATCGGCTGGCGGAACATGACCTGGTCGACCGACAGCGTGACCACGTAGCGGCCCGCATAGCGGCTCGCGCACGCATAGGCCACCTGGTCGAGCAGCTTGAGGATGGTGCCGCCGTGCACATTGCCGGAGAAGTTGGCCATGTCGGGCGTCATCAGGACGGTCATCGAGAGCTGGTGCGAAGGCAGGTCCATGGGCGTCAGTGCAAGCAGGAATGGCGCCCATCATGCCAGCGCTGCCCGGCAATCGGCTTTCAGGCTGGCCTGCGGCGGATCAGCACCGCGACAAGCGTCACGATCGTCAGCGGGATCACGAAGCTCATCATCACCTGCGAGAAGGCCGCCAGCGCCGCGTGCTGCTGCGCCGCCAGGATCAGGTAGGCGGTGTAGGCAGCGTAATAGCCGAGGAACACCGCGCCTTCCCAGCGCGCGATCTCGCGGCCCGTCATGAAAACCGGCAGGCAGGCCAGCATGGCCGCGGTCATGACCCACAGGTCGAAGTTCAGCACCGCCGCCGGCACCTGCAGCCCGCCGCTGGCGACCAGGCCCGACAGCCCCAGGCAGCCGAGGATGTTGAACAGGTTGCTGCCGATCACGTTGCCCACGGCAATGTCGCGCTCGCCGCGCACGCTGGCCATCAGCGAGGTGGCGACCTCGGGCATGGACGTGCCGGCGGCGACGATGGTCAGGCCGATCACCACGTCGCTGACGCCGAGCGCGCGGGCGAAGGCGGTGGCCGCGTCGACCAGCCAGCCGGAGCCGAGCACCAGCAGCCCGAGGCCCACCGCGACCAGCAGCAACTGCACCGCCCAGTGGCTGTCCCAGCGGCCGTGCGGGCTGCTCTTCTCGTATTCCTCCTGATCTTCCCGGGCGGCCGAGCGCGACTGGCGGACCAGGAACACGGTGTAGCCGACGAGCAAGGCCAGCAGCAGGCCGGCCTCGGGGGGCGACAGCCGACCGTCGAGCACCAGCGCCACCAGCACCAGCGTGGCACCGATCATCAACGGCACCTCCTGCCGGATGATCTGCACGTGCACGCACAACGGCGCGATCACGGCCGACAACCCGAGGATCAGCAGCACGTTGAAGATGTTGCTGCCGACCACGTTGCCGATGGCCAGGTCAGTGGTGCCGCTCGCCGCGGCACCGACCGACACCGCCACCTCGGGCGCGCTGGTGCCGAACGCGACGATCGTGAGGCCGACCACCAGGGGCGACACGCCGAACGAGAGCGCCAGACGCGACGCCCCGCGCACGAGCAGTTCGGCACCGACGACGAGGGCGGCGAGCCCGAGCAGGAACATCAGCAGGTTCATGCGGCCGCATTGTGCGGGCTGAGGTCGGCGGCCGGGTGTGACAACCCTGCCCGCAGTCAGCCGGTGGCGGGTCGGGGCGCCGCCCCGCGCACCAGCCGGGTGGCGAGCCGCCCGAACTTGCCGAGCCGGCGCGCGGCGCCTGCGGCAACGCCTTGTACCCAGGTCGGTGCCGTGCTGAACGCGACTTGCGCGTCCGACTCGGCACCCAGCAGCGCCTGCGATCCGGGCGCGACGACCAGCGTGGCGCCGGAGCGCAGGAAGTGGTCGCGTCGGTCACCGGACTGGGTCACCCAGACGCGCCCCCGCACGACGCGGATCGTGGTGGCGCGACCGGCCTGGTCGCAGCGGATCAACTGCCCCTCCTGGAGCTGCAGCACGACGGGAGGCTTGAACTTCAACATGGCGATTCTCCGGAAGGGGTTGGGCATCCAGTATTCCGGGCGGGCGCATGCGTCGCCAGATTCAGCACGACCCAAAGTGCTGCAGCACAGATGGCCGAATGTGCATCTGTATTGGCGGCAGATGCCGACATCTGTACCTGTCGCAAGCGGGGCGCTGGCCGCACAATGGCCGACATGGACGCGCCCGCCGACGAAGCTTCCACGCTGTATCACAAAGTCGCGAGCCACATCGAGCTGGCCATCGAGAGCGGCTCGCTGCGCCCGGGCGACCGCCTGCCCTCCGTGCGGCAGCTCAGCCAGCAGCACGGCGTCAGCATGACGACCGCGCTGCAGGCCTACCGCAGCCTCGAAAACCGCGGCCTGGTGCAGGCCCGCCCCAAGTCGGGCTACTTCGTCGCACCACGCGGGCCGGCGCTGCCCGAACCGCAGTTCGACCTGCGCATGGAAGGCGCCTCCTTCGTGAGCGTCGACCAGGTGCTGCACGAATTCCTGCTGATCGTCGACGACCCGCTGGCCGCGCCGTCGTTCCATGCCGCGCCGGCGCCGTCGCTGCTGCCGGAGGCCAAGCTGCAGCACTTGCTCGCCAGCGTGAACCGGCGCCACCCCGAGTACGCCTCGCGCTATCACATGTCCGGCAGTGCGGCGCTGCGGCAGGAGATCGTGCGCCGCGCGGTCGCCTCCGGCGTGCACCTGCGGCCCGACGAGATCGTCGTCACCAACGGCGGCATGGAGGCCATCTACCTCGCGTTGCGCTCCGTCGCCCAGGCGGGCGACACCATCGTGCTGGAATCCCCTACGTACTTCCACGTGCTGCAGACCATCGAGAGCCTGGGCATGAAGGTGATCGAGATCCCCAGCCATCCGCGCGACGGCCTGTCGCTCGAAGCCCTCGACTTCGCCACGCAGGTGCCCGGCGCCGTGAAGGCCTGCGTGCTGCTGCCCAACTTCCCCAACCCGATGGGCAGCCTGATGCCGGTGGAGAACAAGCGCCGGCTCGTGCAGATGATGGGCGAGCGCAAGATCACGCTGATCGAGAGCGACATCTACGGCGACCTGTACTTCGGCGACCAGCGCCCGCCGGTGCTCAAGAGCTTTGACGCCACCGGCGACGTGATCCTGTGTTCGGCCTTCACCAAGACGGTGGCGCCCGGCTACCGCGTCGGCTGGGTCGCGCCGGGGCGCCACTTCATCAAGACGCAGGCGCTGAAGTTCCGCACTTCCGTTGCTTGCCCGATGCTGCAGCAGGAGGTGATCGCGCAGTTCATCCGCGATGGCGGCTACGACCACCACCTGCGCCGCCTGCGCGCCGCGCTGAAGACGCAGGCGCACCAGATGGTCGATGCGGTGGCGCGCTACTTCCCGCCCGGCTGCCGGCTGAGCCTGCCGCAGGGCGGCCTGATGCTGTGGATCGAGCTGCCCCGGCACGTCGACTCGCGCGAGGTGTTTGCGCTGGCGCGTCTGGAGCACATCGGCGTGGCGCCGGGGGCGGCCTTCAGCGTGACGCGGCGCTTCGACCACTTCATCCGCCTGCAGTACGGCGAGCCGTGGTCTCAGCGCATCGACGACGCGATCCGCAAGCTGGGGCAGATCGTCACCCGGCTGGCCGAGCAGCCGATCGAGCAGCGACGCGAGGTGTCCGAGCTGACAAACGCCTAAACAACGCCTGAACTTCAGGTTCGGTACAGCTGCCGGTACTCGGCCGGCGTGTGGCCGGTCACCCGCTTGAACATGCGCCGGAAGCTGGACTCGTCAGCGAACCCCAACCCGGCGCACACCTGCGCCACCGACTGCTGCGTGTGCAGCAGTCGCTCGCCGGCCTGGTGCAGCTTGATCAGCCGCACGTGCGCCGCCACCGAATCGCCGCCGGTGCACTGACTCACCTTGCGCGACAGCGTGCGGGGCGACAGGGCCAGCGCGGGCGCCAACTGCTCGACCGTCAGCTCCGAGGCGGGCAGCGACTCGACCACCCGGCGCAGGCGGCGCAGCAGCGGGTCGCCAGCGGACATCGGCTCCAGCGACTCGAACACCGATGCGCCCGGCTGCGGCCGGGGCAGCACCAGCAAGCGGTTCAGGTCGCGCCAGGCCTCGGCACTGACGTTGCGCTCGACGCGGTCGCAAAGAATGGGCAGGTAGCCGTGCACGCCGGAGGCGGTGACGTTGCGGCGGTGCACCACGCACGGCTGCTGCCACTGCCAGTCCACTTGCGGATGGGCCTGCTCGAGCCAGCGCGCCATCCACCAGGTGGCGGTGGCTGGCTGGCCGCGCAGGCGGCCCGCTTCGGCGGCCAGCGCCACGCCGGTGCAATAGCTCCACAGCGACACCGAACGGTCGAGCGAAGCGAGCGCGTCGATGAGCTGGCGTTGCTGCTGGAGCTGCGCGCGCAGATGCTCGACCGACGCCGCCCAGAACCCGGGCACCAGCAGGGCCGAGCAGGCAGGCGACCCGAGCGCCTCGCGTGCTTCCAGCCGCACCCCATGCGCGCACTCGATCGGCCCGGCCTGCAAGCCCACCCAGTGCACCTGGAACGCGCGCTTGCCGCAGCGCAGATTGGCCGCCTGCAGCAGATCGGCGGCACTGAAGAGCCCGGCCGGCATGCAGCCGGGGTAGAGCAACAGGCCGATGTTCAGGGTTGGCATGAATTGCACGAAAGCAGGCAGATTGGGCCATTCTCCGGCAACGCTCGTGGCAGAACAATGGGCCTCGCTCAGTTACTCACTCACGCACGCCACTCACGCACGAGGCCACGATGAAGATCACCCAGCTGCGCAATGCCACCGTCGTCATCTCTTACCGCGAGCACCGCATCCTCGTCGACCCGATGCTCGCGCCGCAGGGAGCGCTGCCTTCGCTGAAGTGGCTCACCGGGCGGCGCCGCCGCAATCCGCTGGTGGAGCTGCCCGTCGTCACCGACGCCCTGCTCGACACCGTGACGCACGCGCTGATCACGCATTGCCAGCGCGGCCACTTCGATCATCTCGACCGCGCCGGCAAGCGCTGGTTGCGCGAGCGCCAGATCCCGGTGCTCTGCATGCCAGGCGATGCGGCCTACCTCGAACAACGAGGCCTGAACGTGCAGCCCTTGCAGGCCGACGGCCCGACCCCGTTCGCGGACGGCGCCATCACGCCGGTGCGCTGTCTGCATGGCGAAGGCTGGATCGGCCGCTTCATGGAGCACGGCCACGGCTACTTCATCGAGCAGGCCGGCGAGCCGAGCCTCTACCTCGCGGGCGACACCGTGCTGAGCGAAGAGGTGATCCGCTGCGTCAGCGAGCGCCGGCCGGACGTGTGCGTCGTGCCGGCCGGTGGTGCTGCCATGGACTTCGGCAGCGAATTGATCATGGATGCGCAGCAGGTGCTGCGGCTGGTCGAGATGGGCTGCGGCCGCTTTGTCGCCAACCACCTGGAAGCGCTCGACCATTGCCCCACGACGCGCGCCGACCTGCTACAGGCTGCGCACGGGCGCGGTCTGGCCGACCGGCTCTTTGTGCCGGCCGATGGCCAGACCTTGGTGTTCGAGCCAGTGGGGGCTGCAGTACCTGCCGCTCAGCCCACCGCATGCGTCGGCACGCGCGGCGCCAACGCACACATCAGCTCATAGCCCACCGTGCCCGCCGCCTGTGCCACCTCGTCGATCGGCAGCACGCTGCCGTGCGGGCCGTGACCCCATAGCGTGACCTCGCTGCCCAACCCGGCGTCGGGCACCGGCGTCAGGTCGACGGTGACCATGTCCATCGACACGCGGCCGACCATGCGTGTGCGCACGCCGTCGACCAGCACCGGCGTGCCGGTGGTGCAGTGGCGCGGGTAGCCGTCGGCATAACCGCAGGCCACCACGCCGATGCGCAGTGGCGCTTCGGCGCGAAAGGTGCTGCCGTAGCCCACCGTGTCGCCCGGCTGCAGCCACTGCACGCTGATGAGCCGCGAGCGCAGCGTCATCGTGGGGAGCAGGTTCCAGTCGGCGGCGCTGCGCGCGGGGAAGTCCGGCGCCGAGCCGTAGCTCATGATGCCGGGGCGCACCCAGTCGCCGCGCACCTCGGGCCGGGTGGCGGCAAAGCGCAGCGTGGCTGCGCTGTTGGCGAGCGAGCGCTCTCCGGGCAGGCCGTCGCAGGTCGTTTCGAACAGCGCCAGCTGGTGCTCGATGCCCCGGTCGCCGTCGGCGTCGGAGAAGTGCGTCATCAACGAGATCTCGTCGACCTGCGTCAACCCCGACAGCCGCATCCACGCGGCGCGGAAGGCCGTCGGCGTGAAGCCGAGCCGGTTCATGCCGGAGTTCAGTTTCAGGAACACCCGGTGCGGCCAGGTGGTCTTGTGGGTGGCCAGCCAGTCGATCTGGTCGTCGCAATGCACCACGTGCCACAGGTTGAGTCGCGAGCACAGCTCCAGGTCGCGGGCCTCGAAGCAACCTTCGAGCAGCAGGATGGGCCCGCGCCAGCCGAGCGCGCGCACCCGTTCGGCTTCGGCCAGATCGAGCAGCGCGAAGCCGTCCGCCCCCTGCAGGCCAGGGTAGGCACGTTCTATGCCGTGGCCGTAGGCGTTGGCTTTCACGACCGCCCAGACCTTGGCATCGGGGGCGCAGTCGCGTGCGCGCTTCAGGTTGTGCGCGAGGGCGTCGGTGTGGATGAGGGCTTCGATCGGGCGGGGCATGCGGCGATTCTGCCAGCGGCCATGCCGTGCCGTGGAGGCCTTGCACGGGGCCGGGACGGGCAAGTGCGCATGCTATAAACCCGGGCGCGCCGACCTGCCCAACGCCCCGGCGCGCAACCATTTCCGCCGAGGGGACCACGACGGCAGCCGAGAGAAGCCGCTTGCTTGCAGTGACTGAATGAAAAAAGGCTTCTACACCATCATGTCGGCGCAGTTCTTCAGCTCGCTGGCCGACAACGCGTTGTTCGTCGCGGCGGTGGAGCTGCTGCGTACCTCCGGCACCGCCGAATGGCAACGTGCCGCGCTGGTGCCGATGTTCGCGCTGTTCTATGTGGTGCTGGCGCCCTTCGTCGGCGCGTTCGCCGACTTCATCCCCAAGGGCAAGGTCATGTTCATCTCGAACACGATCAAGGTGGGCGGCTGCCTGATGATGCTGTTCGGCACGCACCCGTTGCTGTCGTACGCGATCGTCGGGCTCGGCGCGGCGGCGTACTCGCCGGCCAAGTACGGCATCCTGACCGAACTGCTGCCGCCGTCGCAACTGGTCAAGGCCAACGGCTGGATCGAAGGGCTGACGATCGCCTCGATCATCCTCGGCGTGCTGCTCGGCGGGCAACTCGTGGGGCCGATGATCGCGCCGCACCTGCTCTCGATCGGCCTGCCCGGCGTACATCTCGGCATCGACACCCCGCCCGAAGCCGCGATCGCCTCGCTCATCCTGCTCTACATCGCTGCCGCGGTGTTCAACCTCTACATCCCGCGCACCGAGGCACCGCTGCAGCCGCTGCCCGGCACGCTGATCGAGATGGTGCGCGACTTCCGCACCTGCAACCGCCGGCTGTGGCGTGACAAGCTGGGCCAGATCTCGCTGGCCACCACCACGCTGTTCTGGGGCGTGTCGGGCAACCTGCGCTACATCGTGCTCGCATGGGCAGCCGCGGCACTGGGCTACGGCACCACCGATGCATCGTCGCTGGTGGGCGTGGTGGCGGTCGGCACCGCGGTGGGCGCGGTGGTCGCGTCGGTCCACATGCGGCTCGACGTGGCCACCCGCGTGATCCCGCTCGGCATTGCGATGGGCGTGCTGGTCATCGCGCTGAACTTCATCTCCAATGCCTGGCTCGCGGCGCCGTTCCTGATCCTGCTGGGCGGCCTGGGCGGCTACCTGGTGGTGCCGATGAACGCGCTGCTTCAGCACCGTGGGCACAACCTGATGGGCGCGGGCCGTTCCATCGCGGTGCAGAACTTCAATGAGCAGGCCTGCATCCTGGGCCTCGGCGCGTTCTATACCGCGATGACGAAGTTCGGCATGTCGGCGTTCGGCGCCATCACCATCTTCGGCCTCGTCGTCGCAGCGACGATGTGGCTCATCAAGCGCTGGCACCAGAACAACCTGCGCAACCACTCCGAGGAAGTCGAGCAGCTGCTCGAACTGGCCCGCAGCGACCATCACTGACGACGGCACCACCTCCATCGAGAGCTGGTGCCGTGTGCTGCACGCACCGACAAAGAAAAAAAAAAACCGCCTTGCGGCGGCCTGAATCGCTCTCGGTGCGTTGATTTTTCAGAAGTTGTGCTTGATGCCGACGTCCATGCCAGTCTTGTCGCTGTCGGCCTCGCTGTCGTTCGCCACGTCGATGTAGACCGTGGTGCGCTTGGACAGCGGATGGTGGTAGCCGACGCCGAACTTCGACGACAGGTCCTCGTCCGGATTGCGCGACTCCAGCCGGCTGTACGACACGCGGAGCTGGCCCGCACCGAGCGGCGCGGTGGCGCCGACCAGGTAGGAGCGGTGCTTCACGCCGTCGCCATCCTTGCCGGTGCCGAAGGCGGCCAGCAGCTTCGCCATGCCGAAGTCGTAGCCGCCGCTCAACAGGTTCCACGTGCTGTCTTCCTTGGCGGACTTGTCGAAGCCGTAGGCCACCGACAGGGGCCCTGCCGCATACGACAGCGACAGGCCGTACGTGGCCTTGGTGTCGTTGCCGGCCACTTCGTCGAGTTCGACTTGCGCCTGCCCGCGCAGACCCGAGAAGTTCGGCGACGTGTAGGTCAGCGAGTTGTTCTTGCGCGTCGGCGAGAAGCCGCCCAGCAGGTTGCCTTCGTTGCTCGCGACGGTGTCACCGCCCCAGGGGTCGACCGCGTTGGCCACGTTGCGCGCCGGCGTGTATTCGCGGCCCAGCGTCACCGTGCCGAAGCCGCCTTCGAAGCCGAGCACCGAGCGGCCGCCCCAGAAGGTCGAGCTGGCGGTGCCGGTGTCGGCGCTGAAGCGATGCTCGATGTTGAAGATGGCCTTCAGGCCGCCGCCGAGGTCTTCGCTGCCGCGCAGGCCGAGACGGCTGCCCGAGCCTTGCTGCATCACCCACGTGTCGTCGCCGATGTTGCGGGCGATGCCCAGGTCGACGCGACCGTAGAGGGTGACGTTGGACTGGGACTGCGCAAACGCGGGAAGCGCACACAGCAGTGCCAGCGGGGTCAGCAGGAAAGTTTTGTTCATGAGGTCCTCGATAGTGATACGACAGTACGTTTCGCGCCGCCGGGATGCGCTCCGCAGCGGCGAGAGACGCCCGCGATTGCAGCAAGCGCAGGCAACGCCTTTGTGACGGCCGTCGTTGCACCTGCAGCGCGAAGGGCGTTCATCCGCGCGTCATGTCGGTGCGCTAAACAGCCGGTTGCCAGGCCTTGCGTTGCCGGTTCGCGCAACAATCCGGCGATGTCGCCGTCATCGTCTCCACCTCACATGCGCTCGCCCTGGGCCGTGCCTGCATTGCTGCTCAACGCGCTCGTGTGGGGGTTGTCCTGGTGGCCTTTGCGGGAGCTGCAGGGGCGGGGCCTGCACCCGCTGTGGAGCACGGTCGTGGTGTACCTGCTTGCCGCGTTCGCCTTGCTGGCGTGGCGGCCGCAGGCCTTGCGGCAGTTGTGTGAGGAACGCAGCCTGCTGATCCTGGCTGCGGCGTCGGGCACCACCAATGCGGCGTTCAACTGGGCGGTGAGCATCGGCGACGTGGTCCGCGTGGTGCTGTTGTTCTACCTGATGCCCGTGTGGTCGGTGCTGCTCGCACGCGTGCTGCTGGGCGAGCGGTTCACGCTGCATGGCGTGCTGCGCGTCGGGCTGGCACTGGCGGGGGCGGTGGTGGTGCTGAAGCCGGAGTCGGCGCCGTGGCCGGTCCCTCATGGTCTGGCCGACTGGCTGGCGCTGCTGGGCGGCCTCTCCTTTGCATTCAACAGCGTGATGCTCAGGCGCCTGGCGAACCGCACGCGGGAAGAAGGCCGTGCGGTGTCGATGCTGCTGGGCTGCGTGTTCGTTGCCGGTGCCGTCGCGTTGGTCATCGGGCCGCAACGGGGCGTGCCGGGGCTGCCGGCCGTTCAGGTCGCGTGGCTGTCGATCGCTGTTGGATTGGCACTCGCCTTCGTGTGCTCCAACATGGCCTACCAGTTCGGTGCGGCGCGGCTGCCGGCCAGTGTCACCTCGATCGTGATGCTCACCGAAGTCGTGTTTGCAGCGGCCTCGGCAGTCGCATGGGGCGGCGAGACGCTGACCATGCAGACCCTGCTCGGCGGCGGCATGATCGTCGCGGCCGCGCTGCTGGCAGCCGTGGGCCCGGCACGCTGGGGCACGCGGCGACGCACCTCCGTTTGAGGGCGCGCCTACGCGCTCACCAGCCGCCGCACCTCCGCCAGCAACTCGTCGTCGGCATAGGGCTTGGTCAGGAACACGTCCACGCCCGCCTCCTGCGCACTCTGCAGGTGCTTGTTGGTTGCGCGTGACGTGATCATCACCACCGGCATCTCCTTCCACAGGCGCGACTCGCGCAGGCGGCGCGTGAGTTCCAGGCCGTTGAGGTTGGGCATCTCCAGGTCGGTCAGCACCACGTCGGCCTTGCGGCGGATCAGCGCGTCGAGCGCATCGAAGCCATCGCGTGCGGTGGTGACGTCGTAGCCCGCGTCCTGCAGCAGTTGCGACAGCGTCTGTCGCACCGAGATCGCGTCGTCGACCACCAGCACGTGCTTGCGTTCGACCTTCATCCGGCGGCGCAGCTGCGCCGAGGCCTGGTGCCGCACCGGGGAGGTGGATGCGTGTTCGAGCGCCTCGATGTCGAGCAGCAGCAGCAGCCTGCCGTCGGGCCGGAAGGCGCCGCCCGCCAAGCCGCGCACGCGGCGCAGCAGGCGCCCGATGTCCTGCAGGATCAGGTCGCGCGAGTCGATGATGCGGTCGACCTCGAGCGCCACGTCGCCATGGGCGCCGCGCGCAATGACCACCGGGCGCGCGCTGCCGCCCGCGTCAGCCGGCGGCAGGCCCAGCCAGGCGGCGAGCTTCTGGTAGCGCAGCTCGCGCCCCGCATAGCGGAACACGGTGCCGGCGGCGGTGACGGCCACCGTGCCCTGACCCGCGGCGAGCGCCATCACGACGCCGTCGCTCGGCAACGCATAGATGTGTTCGTCGACCTGCACCAGCAACGCGTGCTGCAGGCCGGTGGTGGCCGGCACCTGCAGCGTGAAGGTGGTGCCTGCGAGCGCTTCCGTCGTGATGTCGACACGGCCCTTCATGCCGCGCAGCCGGTCGGCCACCACGTCCATGCCGACGCCCCGGCCCGAGATCTCGGTGATTTCGGCCTTGGTCGAGAAGCCGGGCAGCAGGATCAGGCGCGACAACTCGGCGGCGTCGACCTCGGTGCCGCGCTCCAGCAGCCCCAGCTCCACCGCCCGTTCATGGATGGCGCTGAGGTCGAGCCCGCGGCCGTCGTCGCGGCATTCGACGCGGATCACCTGGCTCTCGCGCGTGAAGCGCAGTTGCACCGTGCCGCAACGCGGCTTGCCGAACGCCTCGCGCTCGTCGGGCGGTTCGATGCCGTGGTCGACCGCGTTGCGCAGCAGGTGCAGCAGCGGCTCGGTCAGGCGGTCGAGCACGTCGGTGTCGATCTGCACGTGCTCGCCTTCGATCTCCAGGCGCACCTCCTTGCCCGTGGCCGCCGCGGTCTGGGTCACGTTGCGGCGCAGCCGCGCCACCACCTGCCGCACGGAAACCAGCCGGGCGCCGAGCAGCTCGCGGTGCTGCTCCACCAGTTCCTGCCCCTGCTTGCGCAAGGCCTGCACCGCCGACTGCGCTTCGGCGCGCGCGGCCCGGGCGTGCTCCACCTCGTCGGCCGCGGTTTCGCTGGCAAAGCGCGAGAGCGTCTGCAGCTCGTTGTAGCGGTCCATCTCCAGCGGGTCGAAATGCGAACCTTGTGCCTGCGCATGGGCCTGCAGCGTCACACCCTGGCGGTCGATGGCGATCTCAAGGTCGCGCAGGCGGTCGCGCAACTGGCGGTTGCTGGATTCGATCTGGCCGAGCCGCTCCTCGATGCGGCGCATGTGCTCTTCCAGGCGGCCGTGGTGCACCAGCCCCTGGTTGGCGCGGCGCACCAGGCGGTCGAGCCGGTCAACGCCGATGCGCAGCGTCGGGATGGCGGCGTTCTGCGGCGCCGCCGCGGTGTCCGACGCCGGTCGGGTCTGGGGCTCGGCCGGCTGGCGTGCAGCAGTAACCTCCGAGGCACCGAGTGCGGCGGGCAGCGTCTGCAGCGTCAGGTTGTCGACCGTGCCTTGCTCGATGGCGCGCACCCAGTCGCCCAGCCGTTCGAGCCAGGCGAGGCCGTCTTCCGGCGCGGATTCTTCGCCGCGCAGCGCATAGACCATCTGGTCGAGGCAGGCCACCGCCTGTTCGAGGTCGCGGCCAAGTGCCATCGGGATCTCGCCGCGGCGTGCCACGGCGTGGTCGAGCACGTCCTCGATGCGATGGGCCAGCCGGCCGATGCCGCGGATGCCGACGATGTTGCCGCTGCCCTTGAAGGTGTGCGCGGCGCGGCGGGCTTCCTGCAGCGCAGCGAGTTCGGCGCGGCCTTCGGCGAGGGCACGCACGGCGTTGCCGAGCGTTTCGAGCTGGCCCGGCGCATCGTTCAGGAAGGCGTCGAACAGCGCCGGGTCCACGTCGTCGGGCACCTCGAGCGAGATGTCTTCGTCCGACAGCGGTGCCGGGCCGGTGGCCGGCGCCGTCGTCATGCTGGCCTGCAATTCGGGCGGCAGTGCCGGTGGCTGGCGCAGCAGTTCGAGCAGCTGGTCGAGTTGCTCGGGCGTCAGAGCGGCGGGGCTGGCGGCGAGATAGGCCGCGAGCGACTTCACCGCGGCGTCATCCGCCGGCCGGTCGAGGTAGCTGCCCATCGGCGGCTGCCAGCCGGCCAGCCAGCCGAGCACCACGTTGAGGTCGTCGCCGTCGAGTTCGGAGCCGAGCTGGGCGGTGTCGCGCAGCAGGTCGAGCACGATGGCCGCGCCTTCCATCCCCACCAGCCGGCTCGCCTGCGCGAGCCGTCCGTACAGCGTGGCAGCGCTCTCGGCATGGCGCGCGCCGGCAGCGGGTTCGCTGAGCCATTGCATCAGCTCGGCGTCGATCTCGGGGGCGGCGAGGCTGAACTCTTCCTGCAGCACGTGCAGCAGTTGGTCGAGTTGGGTCATGCGCGGCCTCGCGCCGTGTGGTGACTCGTTGAGGGCGTCACTGGATCGTGTCCTCCGGCGCGGGCAGCTTGAACTGGCCCACGGATTCCGACAGCCGCTGCGCAAACTCCACCAGCGTGGCGGTCGATTCGGTCTGCTGCTCGATCGCGAGGATGGTCTGCTCCGAGCCGCGGTTGAGTTGCTCCACGCCCATGCGCAGGTCGCGCGCGAGCGTGGCTTGTTGTTCCGAGAAGGCGGCGATCTGCCGCACCAGGTTGATCAGCTCCACGGTGGCCTCGCGCGTGGCCGCCATTTGCGCGCCGGCCTGCTGGGCCTGCTCCGACTGCCGCACCACCTGCGAAATGAGCCGGTTCACCGTGATCAGCGTGTCGCCGGTCTCGACCTGGATGCTCTGCACCATCTGCGCGATCTGCGCGGTGGCCTGGCGGGCCGACTCCGAGAGCCTCTGCACCTCTTCGGCCACCATTGCGAAGCCGCGCCCTGCCTCGCCGGCCGCGGCGGCCTGCATCGAGGCGTTGAGTGCGAGCACGTGGGTGCGCTCCGAGATCGAGTTGATCAGGTTGACGACGGAGGAGATCTCCTGGCTGCGCTCGCCCAGGCGCTTGAAGCGCTTCTCCATCTCGGCGATCGACTCGCGCAGCAGCTCCATGCCATGCACGGTCTGCTGCACGACGCTCAGCGCCGCTTCCGTGGCGCCGGAGGCATGTTCCGCCGCCTCGCTGCTGTTGTGCGACAGTGCCGCCACCTGTGCGAGCTGGTAGGTGGCCTGGTTCAAGGTGGAGGCCATGGCCTCGAGTGCGGCACGCTCCTGTTGCGCCGTGTCGTCGACGCGCACCGCCTGCTCGCCGACGAACTCGCAAGCGGCGCGCACCTGCTCGGCGATCTGCTGCACCTCGGCCAGCGTGACGCTCATCTCGTCGCCGAGCTGGTTGATCGACGAGGAGAGCGTGCCGATGATGTCTTCGGTCACTTCGGCGCGCGCGGCGAGGTCCTTGTTGGACATCTGGAACACGGTCTGCAGCAGGCCGACCACCGACTGGTTCAGCGACTCGTTCTCGCGCGCGGCCTGGTCGAGTTGCGCCAGGCGGCCGTCGAGCAGCCGGTCGAGCGAGTGACCGACTTCGCCGAACTCGTCGTTGGGCGCGAGTTGCGTGCGCGCCTGCATCTCGCCGCGGGTCAGTCGTGCCACGGTGGCCTGCAGCACGCCGAGCGGTTGCAGCGTGCGCCGGGCAAACCATGCCATCAGCCCGGCGCCGAGCACCATCGCTGCTACCGCGGCGAGCAGCGCCCGCCCGGCCAGCCCGCTCACCAAGGCCTGCACGGCATCCTGCTGGCGCGGCAGCGTGGAGACCACCGCCCAGCGCAGTCCGTCGACCGCGAGCGGTGCGTAGGCGGCAAGCAGCGGCTGGCCGTCGGCGTTGTCGTACTGCATCGTGCCCGTCTGGCCGCCGAGCGCGGCGTTCACGGCCGGCGTGTCGGCCGGCAGCAGGCCGACGCCGCTGCTGCGGTGCTGGGCGAGTGTCTTCGTGTCGCCGGCCAGGCCGGGGCGTGCGTCGAGGTAGGCGGCCGCGTTGGCGCGCAGGGCAGGCGGGTCGCTGCGCAGGCGCTTGTCGGCGCCGACGAGATAGGTGTCGGGCACCGGCCGGGCCGGCGGCGCTGGTGGGGTGCCGGCGGCGGGCGGCGCAATCAGCGGCGCGGTGAGTCGCTCGATGCCGGCGCGCCAGGCGAGCACGCCGACCTGCGCGTCGCCATCGAACACGGGCACTGCGGCGAACACCACCAGGCGGTTGGCGGCCGGCAGGTAAGGCGCGGCGTCGGACAGCGCGAGGTCGCCCGGTGCCTTGGCGCGGCGTACCCGCCCGTAGGCGTCGGCCAACGCGGTGCCCATCGCGATGCCGTCGTTCAGTGAGGTGGCGAAGTCGAGGTCTTTTGCGACCGTGTAGACGATGAGGTCGGTCTCGTTGTCGATCAGCAGCAGGTCCTGCAGTTCGAACTGATCCTGCGCAAGACCGAAGGCGCGGTGGTGCTGCGCATGCACCTGGGCATAGGGCGAGGGCGTGTCGGGGAACACCATCTGGTCCTTGGCGCCCGGCGGCTGGGGGTTGCGCACGACGTAGGCCTGCTGCAACTGGGCCGTCAGCAGCGGACGCGCGGCGATGGCCTTGCCGAGGTCGGGCAGCTTGTCGACGTTGTGGCGGGCCCACTCGGGCTCGAACTGCTGCGGCAACCACGCCAGCATCTCTTCGCGCAGGGCGGGCCCGCTGCCCACGGGGGCCGCGGCATCGCGCATCGCGGCCGTGGCGGTCTTGAACTGCTTGAGCGCCTCGACCGTGCTCTGTTGCGCCGCCAGCGTGCGCAGCGCGGCGACCCGCATGCCGAACTGCTGGCGCACCGCGGCAGCCTGCAGGTCGCGGCGCGCGGTGAGTTGTTGCAGCACCTGCTCGTCCGCCCCGGCACCGGCGAGGTCGCGCGCGCCCAGCGCCAGCACCGCGGCGGCGACCACCGCCCCGAGCAGGCCCAGGCCGCCCCCGGCCAGCAGCAGTTTCTGGCGCATGTTCATCGGTGTTTCCCTCGTGGTCGTTCTGCGAGACGGATGTTCACGCGGTGTCAGGCGAGGGCCAGCTCCGCCGACAGCGCGTCGAGCAGCGCGGGCGCGTCGACCATGGCCCAGTGTCGGCCGCTGCCGTCGCCTGCGGTGCCGGTGACGAACTCCGCCAGCGCGGCGGGCAGCGCGGGCGCAGGGGCCTCGGGCTGCGCCCGTGCAATGGCCGGCAGTCCGCGGAACACGATGCCCGCCGCGTCTTCGCCTTCGCCGCCCACCAGCAGCATGGGTGTCGCCGCCGGTTCAGGCCGCCACGCCGGGTCGAGGTAGAGCGCAAGCTCGATCACCGGCACCACCCGGCCATCGACGTTGGCGGCGCCGAGCAGCCATGATGGCGCGTGCGGCACTTCGGAGAGTTCGTAGTCCTCGACGATGCTGCGTGCCCAGCTGAACGGGAACGCCAGCGGCCAGGGGCCGCATTGCACCCCCTGGGCCAGCGCGCCCGCCTCGGCGGGCGATGAGGGGGTGGTGTCGGGTCGGGCGGGGGCGGGAGGCTGGGCGGCGAGATCCACTGCGGCGGTCCGGCTTTGAAGTGGTACGCAGTGTAGATCGCGCACCGGGCCCCCGTGGTGAGTTTGCGCGGCCTCGTCAGTGGTCGGCTGCGTGCTGCAGCGTGGTGGCGACGCCGGCCACCGTGCTCTCGAAACCGCGCTGGAACACCGCATCGTGCTCGCCGATCACGCGCACCAGTTCGTCTTCGACCAGCGGTTTGGTCAGGTAGGCGTCGCAGCCGGCCAGGGTGCCGCGGATCTTGTCGACCGCGCTGGCACGGCTGGTCAGCATCACGACCACCGGCGTGCGTCGCCCCGGCGGGCAGGTCGCGCGCTTGATGCTCTTGCAGGTCTGGTAGCCGTCCATGCCTTGCATCATCACGTCGAGGAAGACGAACTCGAACTGACGTTCGAGCAGGCGCTCCAGCGCCTCCTCGCCGCTGCGAGCGAGGTGCACCTTGAAGCCGAACCGGCGCAGCCGGGTCTGCATGAAGCGCAGCGCCACGTCGCTGTCGTCGACCACGAGGATGTGGTCGAACTTCTCGTCGCCTTCGACCAGCACCGAGTTGCTGAAGGTGCTGCTGTCGCGGAAATCGGTGACGCTGGGCGGCCGTGCAGGCAGCAGGCGCGCGATCGGCACCGCGGGTTCGGCCGCCGGCGGGATGCGGATCTGCTCGCCGCCCACCGCGCGCGCGAGTTCGTCGAGCTTGCGCAGCAGGTTCATCAGGTTGATCGGGCGTGGCATCTGCGCGGCAGCACCCGGTGCGGACTTCGCCCCGATGCACACCGACTGTCGCAGCCTCCCCACACCTTCGACGGCCAGCAACGCCTCGGCCTGGTCGGCGTCGACGATCACGAAGTCGGCCTGCTGCAGCTCGGTGACGTACTCGTAGGCCGGGTCGCGGCGTGCCGCAAGCCGGAAGAACGACTCGAACGTCGCCTTCTCGAAGGCACTGAACCCCTGGACGGCCACCCGGTAGCGGATGCTCATTTGGCTTGCTCCTGCGGCGAGAGGCAAGCGCGCGCCGCGACGGGAAAAACGTAACAGCATGTTCTGCGCTCGCGGGGGGAAGCGTCAAGCCCACACCTCGGGGGGACACCGGCACGGCGCGTCCCCTGCAAAGGCGACACCGTGCCCGAAACCGTCGGGCGCCTTAAGATCACGCGCACCTTTTCCAGCCCGAGCGGGAGCCCTCGAAATGACCAGCGTCTACGACTTCGAAGCCAGCAGCATCGACGGCAAGCCGGTCTCTCTGGCCGATTACCGCGGCAAGGTGCTGCTGATCGTCAACACCGCCAGCCAGTGCGGCTTCACGCCGCAGTTCACCGGGCTGGAGCAGTTGTGGGAGGCGTATCGCGAGCGGGGCCTCGTGGTGCTGGGTTTTCCGTGCAACCAGTTCGGCCAGCAGGACCCGGGCAGCGATGCCGAGATCTCGTCGTTCTGCTCGCTGAACTACGGCGTCAGCTTCCCGATGATGAAGAAGGTCGACGTGAACGGCGCCGACGCCCACCCGCTGTACCGCTGGCTCACCGCCGAGGCG
Source organism: uncultured Caldimonas sp. (assembly GCF_946480305.1). The sequence goes on along the minus strand of NZ_CAMLJQ010000002.1, from coordinate 3,519 downwards.
CCGGGCCTGCTCGGCACCAAGGCCATCAAGTGGAACTTCACGAAGTTCCTGGTCGGCCGCGACGGCACGGTGCTCAAGCGCTATGCGCCGACCGACACGCCGGAGTCGCTCAAGGCTGACGTCGAACGCGCGCTGGCCGCGTGAGGTTGCCTCAACGCGCCGCCACCATGCCCAGCCGCGCGCGGATGCGCGACAACGCCACGTTGGTGATGCCCAGGTAGCTCGCCACGTGGTGCAGCGGAATGCGCGGCGCCAGGTCGTCGTATTCCTGCAGGAAGGCCTGGTAGCGCTGCGTCGCATCGAGCAGCAGCAGCTCGGCCTCGCGCGTGGCTTGGCGCGACAACAGGCTGCCGATGCCGTCGTCCAGCACCGCGCGCGCGCCAGGCACGTCGGCCAGGCAGGTGGCGAGTTCCACGTACGACATCTCCACCACGTCGGTGGCCTCCAGCGCCTCGATCGTGAAGGGGCTGGTGCTCGGCCGGGGCGGCGCACCGCATCCCACCCACGCGCCTTCCGCCTGGAAGGAGCGGTTGCGCTCGGTGCCGTCTTCTCCCAGGTAATAGCAGCGCACCAGACCTCGCTGCACCATCCAGACGGCCGCGGCCGTCTCGCCCTGACGCAGCAAGGCGTCGCCCGGCTCGAAGCGCCGCCGCGGCAGTGCCGCCCAGCGGCGCGCCACTTCGGGTGACGCGGCGACCAGTGCGTCGAACTCCGGCTGGCACGCCAGGCAGCTGCGGGTGAGGTCGTTTCGGGCCATCGGGTTAACCGGGGTTAATGCGGCGGGAGATCGGTTTGCGCACCATGCCGCCATCGAGTGACTTGCATGGCATGGAGGACGAATGAACGCGCAGCATACGCGCCCTTGCTGGAACGGCGCCCACCTGGGTCTGCTTGCCGGGGTGACGGCCTGGCTGGTCACTGCCCGGCTGATGGGATGGGCGGCGGCGCCCGTGGCGCTGCTGGCCACGCTGGGCACGATCGCCTGGCTGGCCTGGTTCGAGTGGTTGCGGCCTCACCGCAGCGAGTGGGTGCCCACACGCACCGATCTGCGCCGTGACGGCACCTGGTTCCTCGCTGCCGCCGTGGCCGACAGCGCCGCCAAGTGGGCCGTGCGCGGCACCGCGGTGCTGCTGGGCACCTGGCTGCCGGCACCCGCGTTCTTCGGCGCGCTGCCCCTGTGGCTGGCCGTGCCGCTGGCACTGGTCGTCGGCGAATTCGGCGCGTACTGGGTGCACCGCTGGGAGCATGCGGGCGGGTGGCTGTGGCGCGTGCATGCGTTGCACCATGCGCCGCCGGCGGTGAACGTCTCCAACAACGTGACGATCCACCCGCTCAACGTGGTGCTCGCCGACGTGGCGCGCGTGCTGCCGCTGTTGCTGCTCGGCTTTTCACCGGAAGCGGTGGTGTACGCCGGCGTGTACTCGCAGGCCCAGGCCTTTGCCACGCATGCCAACACCACGGGCACGATGGGCTGGCTCAACTACGTGATCGGCACCGCCGAGCTGCACCGCCGCCACCATGGCGACGTGGTCGAGGAGGCGCTCAACTTCGGCACCGCGCTGCCGCTGTGGGACCAGGTGTTCGGCACCTTCCGCTACCGCGAGACCGCCGAGCCCCGGCAGGTGGGCCTGGCAGCGCCGGCCGAGTATCCGTCGCTCCGGGATCTGCGCGCCTGGTGGTGGTATCCGCTGCGGCGCGTGCAAACGGCAGCATCCACGGGGCGTGCGCCGGATAATCCCGGGTTCACACCTGAGGAGATCCCATGTTCCAGCACGTCGACCCGTACGCCGGCGACCCGATCCTGACCCTGAACGAGAACTTCCAGAAGGACCCGCGTCCGAACAAGATCAACCTCAGCATCGGCATCTACTTCGACGACGCCGGCCGCCTGCCGGTGATGAGCGCCGTGCGCGAGGCCGAAGCTTCGCTGCTGCAGAACATCGGCCCGCGCCCGTACCAGCCGATGGAAGGCGCCGCCAACTACCGCCAGGCCGTGCAGCACCTGTTGTTCGGCGCCGAGCACGAGGCCGTGAAGAGCGGCCGCATCGCCACCTTGCAGACCATCGGCGGCTCCGGCGGCCTGAAGGTCGGTGGCGACTTCCTGCACCGCTACTTCGGCAACTCCCAGGTGTGGGTCAGCGACCCCACGTGGGACAACCACCGCGCGATGTTCGAAGGCGCCGGCTTCACGGTGAACACGTATCCGTACTACGACGCCGAAACCGGCGGCGTGAAGTTCGACGAGATGCTCGCGACGATCAAGACCCTGCCGGCCCAGAGCATCGTCTTGTTGCACGCGTGCTGCCACAACCCGACCGGCGTCGACCTGTCGAAGGAGCAGTGGGCCGCCCTGATCCCGGTGATCCGCGAGCGCCAGCTGCTGCCGTACGTCGACATCGCGTACCAGGGCTTCGGCGACGGCATCGAGGAGGACGCCTACGCGATCCGCGCGCTGGCCGACGCCGGCGTCAGCTTCTTCGTCGCCAGCTCTTTCTCGAAGAGCTTCTCGATCTACGGCGAGCGTTGCGGCGGCCTGAGCGTGGTGTGCCCGGATGCGGCTCAAGCCGGGTTGGTGCTGGGGCAGCTCAAGGCCGCAGTGCGCCGCAATTACTCGAGCCCGCCCACGCACGGCGGCCAGGTGGTCGCGAAGGTGCTGAGCACGCCCGCGCTGTACGAGCGCTGGGCCGCCGAGCTGGGCGGCATGCGCGAGCGCATCAAGGCGATGCGCTCGCGTTTGCATGCAGTGCTGAGTGCGAAGCTGCCGGGGCGCAACTTCGACTACTTCCTGACGCAGCGGGGGATGTTCAGCTACACGGGGTTGTCGCCCGAGCAGGTGGATCGGCTGCGGGAGGAGCATGGGGTGTATCTCGTGCGGTCGGGGCGGATGTGTGTGGCGGGGTTGAATCAGCACAACGTTGAGGCGGTGGCTGTGGCGATGGCGGCGGTGTTGGCCTGACACCGCCTCTGGGGGCTTTCCCCGGTGTTGCCCGCTGGCGCGGGGGTGGGGGCTGCGCAAGCTTGGTCTTTCGCGCCGGGAGTCCGCCCCGGCGGGCGGGTAACTTTCATTTGTTGGCCCAAATGAAAGTCACCAAAGCAAAGGGCCTGAATGCAACACCATACATTCGTCGGACTCGCTGCGGAGACACAGTCCGGTGGGCGGTTGATGACTGCCAGAAGTAGCTCGAGCGACGGCTCCATTTGTGTTTCGGGCTCGCTGCGCATCGCCCTCGGGGGGGCTCCGGCTGACTTGTCGAGGGTCTCGCGCAGCGGACGCGAAACGTTGGACGAGCTGGTGTTGCTAGCGTGCACGGCGGCGATCAACCGCCCGCCGGGCCGACTCAAAGAAGCACAACGGTCGAACCGAATGGTGTTGCATTCAGGCTCTCTTCTTTGGTGACTTTCTTCTGAGCCAGCAGAAGAAAGTTACCCGCCCGCCGGGGCGGACTCCCGGCGCGAAAGACCAAGCTTGCGCAGCCCCCACCCCCGCGCCAGCGGGCTACCTGGCCGGCGTGAAAGACC
>NZ_CAMLJQ010000001.1 GCF_946480305.1 uncultured Caldimonas sp. | reverse complement strand
ACGACGCCGAACGCGAAGAGCGCCTGCGCGGCAACCCGATGGGCGCGAAGATTCCGGCGATCATCACGCCGGAGTTCGTGCGTGAGGAGGTGGCCCGCGGCCGCGCCATCATCCCGGCCAACATCAACCACCCGGAAATCGAGCCGATGGCGATCGGCCGCAACTTCCTGGTCAAGATCAACGCCAACATCGGCAACTCGGCGGTCACGTCGAGCATCGAGGAAGAGGTGGAGAAGCTGGTGTGGTCCATCCGCTGGGGTGCCGACACGGTGATGGACCTGTCCACCGGCAAGAACATCCACACCACGCGCGACTGGATCATCCGCAACTCGCCGGTGCCGATCGGCACGGTGCCGATCTACCAGGCGCTCGAGAAGGTGGGCGGCATCGCCGAAGACCTGACCTGGGAGATCTTCCGCGACACGCTGATCGAGCAGGCGGAGCAGGGCGTCGACTACTTCACCATCCACGCCGGCGTGCGCCTGCCCTACATCCCGATGACGGCCAAGCGGCGCACCGGCATCGTCTCGCGCGGCGGCTCCATCCTCGCCAAGTGGTGCATCGCCCACCACAAGGAGAACTTCCTCTACACGCACTTCGAAGAGATCTGCGAGATCATGAAGGCCTACGACGTGAGCTTCTCGCTCGGCGACGGCCTGCGGCCCGGCTCCGGTGCCGACGCGAACGACGAAGCGCAGTTCGCCGAGCTGCGCACGCTGGGCGAGCTGACGCAGGTGGCCTGGAAGCACGACGTGCAGGTCATGATCGAAGGCCCGGGCCACGTGCCGATGCACATGATCCAGGCCAACATGGAAGAGCAGCTCAAGCACTGCCACGAGGCGCCCTTCTACACGCTCGGGCCGCTGACCATCGACATCGCGCCGGGCTACGACCACATCGCCTCGGCGATCGGCGCCGCGATGATCGGCTGGTTCGGCACCGCGATGCTGTGCTACGTGACGCCCAAGGAGCACCTGGGCCTGCCGGACCGCGACGACGTGAAGCAGGGGATCATCGCGTACAAGATCGCCGCGCACGCGGCCGACATCGCCAAGGGCCACCCGGGCGCGCGGGCGCGCGACGACGCGCTGTCCAACGCGCGCTTCGAATTCCGCTGGCACGACCAGTTCAACCTCTCGCTCGACCCCGACACCGCGCGCGACTTCCATGACGAGACGCTGCCCAAGGAATCGAGCAAGGTGGCGCACTTCTGCTCGATGTGCGGGCCGAAGTTCTGCTCGATGAAGATCACGCAGGAGGTGCGCGAGTTCGCCGCGCAGCAGGGCGTATCCGAGCAGGCGGCGCTCGAGCAGGGGCTGCAGTCGAAGTCCGACGAGTTCAAGCGTGCGGGCGGCGAGATCTACATTCCCATCCAGCCGCAAAGCTGATCCACGAGGAAGGACGCGATGACGCCGATGCACGTCGGGATTGCCGGGGCCGGGCTGCTGGGCCGGCTGCTGGCCTGGCAGTTGAGCGGGCTGGGGCACCGGGTCACGGTGTTCGACCCGGCGGCAGATGCCGCGGCCCGGGGCCCGGGCCGCGCCGCCGGCTGGACGGCCGCTGGCATGTTGAGCCCGTTGGCCGAGCTGGAATGTGCCGATGCGAAGGTGGCGCAGTACGGGTTGCGCTCGCTGGACCTGTGGCAGCAGATCGTCAGGGAACTGCCCAGCCCCGTGGACTTCCATCGCAAGGGCAGTCTGCTGCTGGCGCACCGGCCCGATGCCGGCTCCGCGCAGCGCCTGCTCGACGTGCTGCGGGCCAAGGCGCCGGGTGGGCACCTGCCGCGCAGCCTGCCACTGGCCAGCCTGCGCACGCTGGAACCTTCCATCCACGGCCCGGCGTACGCCTGGATGCTCGAGCAGGAAGGGCAGATCCACACCGTGGAAGCGATGCTCGCACTGGCCGAAGGCGCCACACAGCGGGGCGTGCAATGGCGCTGGGAGCACAGCGTCGAGCGGCTCGCACCGGGGCAGCTGGAGGCGGGTGGCGAGCATCGTTTCGATTGGGTGTTCGACGTGCGCGGAACTGGCGCCAAGCCCGATCTGCCCGTGCGTGGCGTGCGAGGCGAGGTGTTCTGGCTGCATGCGCCCGGCGTGCAGCTGGGCCGGCCGGTGCGGCTGCTGCATCCGCGCTGGCGCGTCTACATCGTGCCGCGGCCGGGCGAACTGGTGGTCGTCGGGGCCAGCGAGGTGGAGACCGAGGACCGCTCGCCCTGCTCGGTGCGCAGCACGCTGGCACTGCTGAGCGCGGCCCACAGCGTGATCCCGGAGCTGGCGGAGGCACGCATCGTGCACACCGAAGTGAACCTGCGCCCGGCGTTGCCGGACAACCTGCCGCTGATCGACACGCGGCCGGGGCTGACCCGCATCAACGGCCTGTTCAGGCACGGTTGGCTGATCGCACCCGCCATGGTCGAAGAGGCGCTGTCCCAGATGGCGCAGGCGCTGCAGGGAGAGGTGGCCGCATGAACGGCAACACGCAGGGCGTGACCGACGCCTATGTGCCGCCCGATGCGCCGGGGGCGGTGAGCATCACGGTCAATGGCGCCGCACGGCACGTGGCACCCGGCACCACACTCGCTGCCTTGCTGGAGCGGCTTGGGCACCCGCCGACGTCCGTCGCGACAGCCGTCAATGGCAACTTCGTGCCGCGCGCCGCGCGTGCGCAGCGCCACCTGCAACCCGGTGACCAGGTCACCTGTTTCGAACCGATCGTGGGAGGATGAGATGAGCGGTACGACCTCCGACTTCCAGCTCGCCGACGCGTTGCTGGGCAGCCGTTTCCTGCTCGGCACGGCGGGCTATCCGTCACCCCAGGTGCTGCGCGAGGCCATACAAGCGTCGGGCGCCGAGGTGGTGACACTGGGCTTGAAGCGCCAGTTGTCCTCCAGTGCCGGCGACAACGGCTTCATCGAGATCATCAAGGGCTGCGGTGCACGCCTGCTGCCCAACACCGCCGGCTGCCGCACCGCGCGCGAAGCGGTGACGCTGGCGCATATGGCGCGCGAGCTGCTGGAGACGCACTGGATCAAGCTCGAAGTGGTGGGCGACGAGCACACGCTGCAGCCCGATCCGTTCGAGCTGGTCGATGCCGCCGAGCAATTGGTGAAGGAAGGCTTCGAGGTCTTCCCGTACTGCACTGACGACCTGGTGAGCTGCCAGCGCCTGCTCGACGTGGGCTGCCGCATCCTCATGCCCTGGGGCGCACCGATCGGTTCCGGCCAGGGGCTCATCAACCCGTGGGCCTTGCGCACGCTGCGTTCGCGCCTGCCGGACGTGACGCTGATCGTCGATGCCGGCATCGGAGCGCCTTCGCATGCCGCGCAGGCGATGGAACTGGGCTTCGACGCGGTGCTGCTGAACTCCGCCGTCGCCCAGGCCGCCGACCCCGTCGGCATGGCGAAGGCGTTCCGTCACGCCATCGAGGCGGGGCGGCTCGGGTACCTCTCAGGCCTGCTGGCGCCGCAGGACATGGCGGTGGCGTCCACGCCGGTCGCAGGCAGGCCGTTCGACCTATGACCGGGCGTCCGATCGTCTGGAGCATCGCAGGCTCCGACAGCGGCGCCGGCGCCGGCATCCAGGCCGACCTGAAGGCATTCGAAGCGTTCGACGTGCACGGATGCACCGCGATCGCGGCGCTGACGGCGCAGAACTCGGTGGCGGTCGAACGGGTCGACGCCGTACCGGCGGCGCAGCTCGAAGCGCAACTCGCCGCGCTTGCCGCCGATCTGCGTCCGCGGGTGATCAAGACCGGCATGCTGGGCAGCGTGGAGAACGCGCGTTGCGTGGCGAGCTGGGTCGACTGGCTGCGGCGGGACGCGCCGGTGGCCCTGGTGGTGGACCCGGTGCGACGGGCGAGCACCGGTGCAAGCCTGGCTGTGGACGAGTTGCGCCAGGCCTTCGTTGCCGAACTGCTGCCGCGCGCGACGCTGATCACTCCCAACCGGGCCGAGGCGGCCTGGCTGCTCGGACGCGGCGAGCTCTTGACGACGGACGATGTGCCGCGGGCGGCGGCCGAGCTGCGGACCATGGGCCCGCTTGCGGTGGCGATCACTGGGGGCGATGCAGGCAGCGACGAGTCGCTGGACTGGATCGACACCGTGCAAGCACAGGGGTGGCTCGCCTTGCCCCGGCTCGACGTCCGGCACACCCATGGCACGGGCTGCGTCTATGCGTCGTCGGCTGCCGCAGCCCTGGCGCTCGGCTTCTGCGAAGCCGACGCCGCCGTCGTCGCGAAGATGGCCACCACGACCGCGCTGCGCCATGGCTACGCGGCGGGCCAGGGCGCCGGTCCGGTCCGACCGCGTGCCGGCTTTGGACGCGACGCAGACGTGCTGCCGACGCTCCGGGCGACGGCAGCCGCCCCCGGCGCCCGCTTCGACGTCTTGTCGGACGCCTGGCTGGGCTTGTATGCGGTGGTCGACAGCGCCGAGTGGGTCGAGCGCGTGCTGGCCGCCGGGGTGCGGACCGTGCAGCTGCGCATCAAGGAAGCGCCGCACGAGGTGCTGAGCCGCGAGGTGCAGCGCAGTGTGCAGGCCGCTCGCGCCGTCGGGGCGCAGTTGTTCATCAACGACCATTGGCAGCTCGCACTCGAGCATGGTGCATACGGCGTGCACCTGGGCCAGGAAGACCTGCAGACCCTGGCGCACACCGAGGTGGCCGCCCTGCGTGACGCCGGCCTGCGGCTGGGTCTGAGCACACACAGCTACTGGGAAGTCTGCCGCGCCCACGGCTTTGCGCCCAGCTACATCGCCTGTGGCCCGATCCACGCCACGACGACGAAGGACATGCCGTGGCGGCCGCAGGGTGCCGGCAACCTGGCCTACTGGTGCAGCGTGCTGCGCGAGCCGGTCGTTGCCATTGCCGGCATGGACGAGCCGCGCAGCCTCGAGGCGGTGCGGTGCGGTGCAGCCGGCATTGCCGTGCTGCGGGGCATCGTGCAGGCGGCGCAGCCGGAGCAGGCGGCTCAGCGTTTGCAGACCGCCATCGAACAGGGGCGCCGCGCTGCCCGCATCGAGGCACCGCCGCTGCCGTGCAGCACCTTGCCAGGCCCGGTTCCCTGGGCCTGAAAACGCCGGCGATACACTGCCGACTTCTTTCGATCAACCGAGATGTCGATGACGAACGCCACCGTCACCCCCCAGCCCGTGCAGATCGTGCGCCGCGCGGCGGCCACCGAGACGAGCCACGAGCGCTGGCCGGTCGATGCCGTCGAAGCCCTGTTCGAGCTGCCCTTCAACGACCTGCTGTTCCGCGCCCAGAGCGTGCACCGCGAGCACTTCGAGCCCAACGAGGTGCAGTTGTCGACGCTGCTGTCGATCAAGACCGGCGGCTGCCCTGAAGACTGTGCGTACTGCCCGCAGTCGGTTCATTACGACACCGGCGTGGAGGCCGACAAGCTGATGGACGTGGACGCCGTGAAGGCTGCGGCGGCCGCCGCGCGCGAGCAGGGCGCCACGCGCTTCTGCATGGGCGCCGCCTGGCGCGCGCCGAAGGACCGCGACATCGAAAAGGTGGCCGAGCTCGTTCGCAGCGTGAAGGACCTCGGCCTCGAAGCCTGCTGCACGCTCGGCATGCTGACCGACACCCAGGCCCGCACGTTGAAGGACGCCGGTCTCGACTACTACAACCACAACCTCGACACCGCGCCCGAGGCCTACGGCCGCATCATCAGCACCCGCGACTACCAGGACCGTCTCGACACGCTCGAACACGTGCGCGCCGCCGGCATGCACGTGTGCAGCGGCGGCATCGTCGGCATGGGTGAGTCGCGCCGCGAGCGCGCCGGCCTGGTGGCACAACTGGCCAATCTCGACCCGTACCCCGAGTCGGTGCCGATCAATCACCTGGTGCAGGTCGAAGGTACGCCGCTGCACGGCCTCGACCCGCTCGACCCGCTGGAGTTCGTCCGCACCATCGCGGTGGCCCGCATCACGATGCCCAAGGCCCGCGTGCGCCTGTCCGCCGGCCGCCAGCAGATGAGCGAAGCGGTGCAGGCGCTGTGTTTCATGGCTGGCGCCAACTCCATCTTCTATGGCGACAAGCTGCTCACCACCGGCAACCCCGACTGGGAACGCGACCAGAAGCTGTTCGAGAAGCTGGGCCTCAGGGCTGCCTGAACCTCGCCGGGCACGGCGGCCTACGGCTGCGGTTCAAAACCCGTAGGCCCGCCAAAGCGCGGCAGCGTATCGGCCCAGTCGCACCAAGGCACCTTGTCGTCGACGTAGTAGTGCCCTTGTGGCTGTACCGCTACCCCTGGCGCCAGCACGCCCGCCGGGATGCCGGCAATCACCGGATAACGGCGGTCGCTCGTGTACAGGTGCGTGCCGCAGTGCCGGCAGAAGTGGCGCGTGACGTTCGCGGTGGCAGCGTGGTCCTGCAGCGACGGCTCGCCCTCGATGTGCAGTCCCTTGCGCGCGACGCTGACCCACGTGGTGTAGGCGCAGCCGCTCAGGCGTCGGCATTGTGTGCAGTGGCAGTGCACGACGCTTTCGGGCGCGCCTTCGAAACGCAGGCGGACACGGCCGCAGTAGCAGCTGGCGTGGGCAGTGGGGTCCATGGAGCGGGCGTGAATGCGGCGACGGGAGTCACCGCACTATGCCACCCTTACCATGCCAGCCGGATGCCGCTGAACTGCCAGCGCGCCTGGGGCGGGAAGAAGTTGCGGTAGCTCGCCCGGATGTGCGAGGCCGGGGTGGCGCATGAGCCGCCGCGCAGCACCATCTGGTTGATCATGAACTTGCCGTTGTATTCGCCGACCGCCCCTTCGGCCGGGCGGAAGCCGGGGTAGGGCAGGTACGCGCTCTGGGTCCACTCCCACACGTCGCCGTACATCTGCACGAGGCCGTCGCCTGCCGGTGCCGCTCGTGGGTGGAAACGGCCGTCGTCCAGCATGGCGCCACGCGATGCGGCGGTGGTCGGAGCTGTCTGCTGCGCGGCAGCTTCCCACTCGGCCTCGGTCGGCAGCCGTGCACCGGCCCAGCGCGCATAGGCCTCGGCCTCGTAGTAGCTCACGTGGCAGACCGGCTCGCGTGCCTCGAGCGGACGCAGCCCATGCAGGGTGTAGACCTGCCAGGCGCCACCGGACGCCGGCTGCCGCCAGTACAGCGGGGCGGACCAGCCCTCGCGCGTGCGGGTGTCCCAGCCGTCGGACAACCACAGCTCCGGCCGTTCGTAGCCGCCATCCTCGATGAACGCGAGGTACTCGGCGTTGGTGACCAGCCGCGAGGCCAGCGCAAACGGCGCCAGCCACACCAGATGCCTCGGCAACTCGTTGTCGAAGCAGAAGCCGCTTCCTGCGTGGCCGATCTCCACCGCGCCGCCTTCCAGCCGCACCTGCGTGATGGAGCGATCCGGCGAGGGGGCAGTGGCCGATTCGGGCCGGTAGGCCGGCGCCATGGGGTTGCGCGAGAAGTGGTGCTTGAGGTCGGTGAGGATCAGCTCCTGGTGCTGCTGCTCGTGGTGGATGCCCAGTTCGATCAGTGCGGCGATGTCGTCTTTCAGCGCAGGCAGTTGCAGCAGGGCGGCCACCTGATGCTCCACGGTACGCCGGTAGTGCTGCACCTCCTTCAACGAGGGGCGCGACAGCAGCCCGCGTTCAGGCCGCGGGTGACGTTCGCCGACACCGACGTAATAGGAATTGAAGAGCTGCCGGTAGGCCGGGTCGACGCAGCGATGGCCGGGCACCGCACGCTCCAGCACGAAGGTCTCGAAGAACCAGGTCGTGTGGGCAAGGTGCCACTTCACGGGGCTGGCGTCCGGCATGGACTGCAGCATGCAGTCCTCGGCGCTGAGGCCCTCGGCGAGCGCGTCGGTCTGCTGCCGCGTGGCCGTGAAGGCCGCGAGCAGGTGGTGGCGATCCATCATGCGGCAGCGACGAACACGTGGAACCAGTCGCGCTCGTCGGCCCAGCGATGCAGGGTGCCGAAGCCGGCATCACGCAGCAGGGCAGCAAAGCTGTCGGCGGTGTACTTGTAGGAGTACTCGGTGACGATGCTCTCGCCGCAGGCGAAGTGCCGCTCCTCGTCGCCGATGCGTACCGCGTGATCGGCGCGCGCGACGAGACGCATCTCGATGCGGCTCGCCGCCGCGTTGAACACGGCGCGGTGCTGGAAGGCGCGCGGAGAAAAGTCGGCGTCGAGTTCGCGGTTCACGACCCGCAGCACGTTCAGGTTGAACGCCGCGGTGACGCCCAGCGCGTCGTCGTAAGCCGCTTCGAGGACGGCCCGGTCCTTGATGCCGTCGACGCCGATCAGCAGGCGGCCGTCGGGGCCCAGGTGCTCGCGCACGGAACGCAGCAATGGCAGCGCCTCGTCGGGTGTGAAGTTCCCGATCGAAGAGCCGGGGTAGAAGAACACGGACGGTGCCGGCGAACGTTGCAGCACGCGTTGCAGCTTCAAGGGCCGGGTGAAGTCGGTCGCGACGCCGACGAAGTCGAGGCCGGGAAAGCGTCCTTTGCCTGCGTCGAGCGAGATGCGCAGCCATTCGGGCGAGATGTCGACCCCCACCCAACGGCGCGCATGCACCGCGTCGAGCCAGGGCCACGACTTGGCACCATCGCCGCAGCCCAGGTCCACCCACTGCGGGCCGTGCGGCAGGCGCCGGGCAATGGCGCTGCGATGGCGCTCGAAGATGAGCGCTTCGGTGCGGGTGGGGTAGTACTCGTCGAGTTCGCAGATGGCGCTGTAGAGCGCACAGCCTTGTGCGTCATAGAAGAACTTCGGCGAGATCCGGGCCTGCTTCGCCATCAGGCCCCGGCGCAACTCCTCGCGCTGAGCAAGGCGGTCCTCGACGGCGTCGATCACGATCCATGGCTGCGCCATGCCGTGGCTGGCCGGCCACGTCGCAGACTGCCTCTCATGCTCGAAAGATGGGGAACAGGAAGGGAAGGTGGCGGGAGCGTAGGGCTGGGTCGGCGTTTTCATTGGGGTCCTTGGAGCGTGGGCCTTTTGTCTGCGCGGGCCTGCAGCCGCAACTGGCAGGTGGTGCTCACCGTAGCGCCTGGTGCATCGGAGCGCAAGCGGCGAGTTGGTGATGGTTGGTCGCGCACAGTGCGCGATCCTTACAGCATGCGAACCGCCACGCAGCCGTCGCGGTCTTGCGGCGGCAGGTGGCGGCAGCGGGGAGGGTGCGGCTTCAGTGCGCGGTGCGTGGTGCCTGGCCTTGCGAGGAGGCAGCCTCGCTCGTGCCCACGGTGGAGCGGTCGGGCTCAGAGGGCGACGAGATCCGCTCCAGCGTGTCCTCGACGTCGGCGCCGTGCTTGGTCGCCAGGTCGCCGAGCGAGACGATGCCGACCAGCCGCTGGTCGTGGTCGACCACGGGCATGCGGCGGATCTGTACGTCGCTCATCTGCTGCATCACTTCGTCGACGTCCTGGTCTTCGAAGCACCAGCGGACCTGCTCGGTCATCACCTCCTTGACGGCGGTGCCGTCCGCCGGCAGACCGCTCGCAACGGCACGCACGGTGATGTCGCGGTCGGTGATCATGCCCACGAGCCGTTCGCCGGTGCATACCGGCACGGCGCCGACGTTCAGTTCGTCCATCACCTGCGCCGCGGCCTGCAGCGTGTCGTCGGGGGACACGACGCGCACATTGCGCGTCATCACTTCAGAGATCTGTTGTTGCATCGCGATGACTCCTTCATGTCGGGCGACGGCCGGCGCCCAGGCGGGCCAGCCACGTTGCCCCTGCCGCAAACGGCATGCCCAACCGCAGATGCAACCGCGCCGTTACACGGCCTCGCGCTTGCTTGCAGAATCGACGCTCATCTCCCTTGGCGCGAGCATTTGCTGCCCCCCGGGGCATTCGCCCTCACCACAAAACGACCAGGAGGCTCATGCATTCCCCGACGTCTCATCCATCGCCTCACGCGACACGATTCCTGTTGCTGCCCACGGCTGGCTTCGTTGCCCATGGCGCGTTCTCGTCGAGCAGCACGCGGCAGTTCCTGCGGCGGCTCGTTCCCCACCCCGGCGACGGCCTGGAGACCTTCGGCGCCGTGACGCTGCGCGTGATCGCATCGGCTGCGAGCGACGGCACCAAGGTGGTCTCCCTGACGCCCGACGAGGCCGCGTTGCTGCAGGCCGAGGTCCCCGGCTTGCGGGTCGTGCCGGAGCGTCGCTATCTCCCGGCGCGCGCTCCACGCCTGCGTGCCTTGCGGCGCCCCGCGGTGAAGGCGGCCGAGCCCCCCCAGACGTTCACGCTGCAGGTCAGGGCCGGCGAAGGCGAGGGCGCCAAGCCACTGCCGGACTGCCTGGTGGTGGTGCTGACCGACGCAGCCACCGGCACCGGGGTGGAAGGCACCACCAACGCCCGCGGCGAGGTGAAGTTGCGGCTACCGGCGACCCTGCGCCAGGCACCGGTCGTGGCGGCCTACCCGTTGCACGGCGCGTGGCCGCGCGAGTGGCGCAACCTGGCGTTGCAGCCCGGCATGACGATCGCGTTGCCTGCGCTCGATCTCGGCTTCAACGACGCCCGCCGCTCGCTGTATGGGCCACCCCAGGCGGATCATGGGCAGGGCGTGAAGGTGGCCGTCATCGATACCGGTGTCGGCCCGCATGCCGACCTGCCGGTGGCCCGGGGCCGCAACACCACGCTCGTGGAGCCGGCCGATCAGTGGCACGACGAAGACGGCCACGGAACCCACGTCGCGGGGGTCATTGCGGCGCACGGCCGCGGCGCTGTGAACGCGATGCTCGGCGAGGCGGCCCACGTGAAGCTGCACGCGTACCGCGTGTTCGAGCACGGGGAGGGCGGTGCGTCGAATGCGGCGATCCGCGAGGCGATCCGCCAGGCGGTGCTGGACGGGTGCGACATCATCAACATGAGCCTGGGCGGGGGCGGCAGCGATCCGGCCATTTCCGAGGCGATCCAGTTCGCCCGCCTCAGCGGTGCTGTCTGCGTGGTGGCGGCGGGCAACGAAGGCGGGCCGGTGAGTTTCCCCGCCAGCGATCCGCTGTCGCTGGCGGTGTCGGCGATCGGCGTGAAGGGGGCGTGGCCGAAGGGTGCGGCGCAACAGCGGCATGCCACGCAGCCGCATGGCAAGCATGACAGCTTCGTCGCCCGGTTTTCCAACCGGGGGCCGCAGGTGCGGCTGGCGGCACCGGGCGTCGGGATCATCTCGACGATCCACCGGGATCGCTATGGCGTGATGGATGGCACCTCGATGGCCAGCCCGGTGGCGGCCGGCGTGCTGGCCCGTGCACTGGCGCGGGCGCCGCAGGTGCTCGGTGCCCCGCGCGACGCGCATCGCTCTGAAGCGATCATGGAACTCGCCGCGCAGCATGCCGAAGACCTGGGCTTTGCGCCGACTTTGCAGGGAAAGGGTCTGGCGCGATAATCACGCCCCATGAAGCGGTTTGTTCTGTATTGCGGTAGTTCAGCGTCGAACGGCGTGCCGGTCGGCCCCGAGGAGGCGGCCGAAACCACGCGCGCCGAAGGCGCTACCGTGATCGCTGCCGGCACCGGCACGCTGATCGTCGATGCCGAATTGCCCCAGATCAAGCGGATCTCCCGCCAGTTGCCCGGTTGGTCTTACACCGCCGAGACGCGCTCGGTGCGCAAGCCCACGCCACCGCGCCGCAAGGCGGCCTGACGGCGCACCACGAACAACCGCCGCGAGAACCGCCACCCCGGCGGTTTTTTCGTTTTCAGGCCGGCGCGGCCTGCGGTGGCAGTGCAAAGCAGAAGCGGGCGCCGCAGCCATTGGGGCATTCGGCCCAGACCCTGCCGCCATGCCGTTCGACGATCCGGCGCACGATGGTCAGGCCGATGCCGCTGCCCTCGACGTCGCCGCCATGCAGGCGGGCGAAGGGTTTGAAGAGGTCTCCGGCACGCCGGGCATCGAAACCGCGGCCGTTGTCGACGACGGCGACAATCCATTCGTTGCCCTGCCGATGCGCCTGCACCTCGATGCGAGGATCGTCGAGGTGGCTGGTGAACTTGAGCGCGTTGCCGATCAGGTTCACGAACGCCTGCCGCATCAGCGCGCGGTCGATCTGCAGGGTCGGCAACGGCTGGACCGACACGCATGCCAGCCGTTCGGCCGGCACCGACAAACCGAGAACTTCGATGGCTTCGACCACGACTGCGTCCAGCGGCTGCGACGTGTGCGTCAACAGTCCGGACGACACGCGCGTCAGGTTGAAGAGCTCCTCCACCAGGCGCACCAGCCGGCGCGTGTGCGACTCCATCAGCGACAGACGGTGGCGCACCACCGGCAGGTTGCCGCGCTCGAGTTCGGTGCCGATCAGCTCGGAGATGCTGGCAATGCCGCCCAGCGGTCCGCGCAGGTCGTGCGAAACCACCCGGTTGAAGAACTCGAGCTGGCCGACGGCCTCTGACAACTCGCGTGTGCGTTGAGCGACGCAGTGCTCCATTGTCTGCTGTGCCAGCCGCAGTTCGCGTTCGGCGCCCAGCAGCCTTTCGGCCTGCACCTGTTCATGCGCGCGCAGGGTCTCCAGCATCACGTTGGTGCGGCTGAGTTCGTCGCGCTGCTGCTGCAACTCCGTGATCAGCCGGTAGGAGCGGATCGCGGTGGTGAGCGTGGTGAAAAGGCGGACATTGGTCATCTCCGACTTCGTGCAGTAGTCGTCGATGTCGTAGTGACGGACCGTGTCGATCTCGGGTGCGTAGCCTGGCTGGCCGGTGCGCAGGATGATGCGCACGTCACGCCGGCCCAGGTCGGCTCTGAGTTGTTTCACCAATTGCAGGCCGGCATCGGGCCGCTCCATGACCACGTCGAGCAGGATCACGCAGATGCCCGGCTCCTCGGTCATCAGCTGCAAGGCGTGTGCAGCGCTGTACGCATGCAAAAACGCGAGCGGGCGGCCTTCGATGGTGTGGCCGAACAGCGCGAGTTCGGTTGCACGGTGCACGTCCTCGTCGTCGTCGGCCACCAGGACATGCCAACGCGGCGCGGGCACGTCCCCGCGTCCCAGAAGACGGTCTTCCGGTGCCAGTCCGAGGGCATCCTCGGTGAGGTCGATCATTGTGTATCGTTTGTTTCAACCGGGCGGTTGCTAGTATGCACCTCGCACCGAGCCGGACCAATACGCTGCTCCGCAATATCGCAAACGACGGGAGTATTCGAGTGAACCGAGGCTGGCCGCGGGTGACCGAGGCGTGGAAAAACCGCTCACTTGCAACGCGAGCGGCGGTGCTGGTCGGCCTGGCCTTCGTGCTCGGGTTCTCGGCGATTTCCTGGCATGCCCTCAAAGTGTTCGAGGCGCGCTACCTCGAGCTGGTTGGACTCCACCAGGAAACAATGCTGAAGGCGCAGGCGCGCGGCCTGGACGACCGGTTCGCCATGGCGCGCACGGTGCTTGCGGGCGTGGCGGGTCAAGTGCGAGGGGACGTCGAAGCGATGACCGGCTTCCTCGACAACAGGGTCTACCTGCACCTCAGCTTCAACGCCGGGTTGCGCGTCTACGATCCCTTGGGGAAGGTGATCGTTCGCAGCGGGAGCGGCGCATTCTTCGACGTGCCGGCCGACATCGAACGCTCCTTGCTGTCGAACACGGCGACCACCGGCGAGTTGCAGGTCTCGGCCCCCTTCGAGTCCAGCCCCGGTTCCGCGCGGCCGGCATTGGCGATGAGTGCTCCGCTGCGCGACGAGCAGGGCCAGATCGTGGGCGTGCTGCTGGGCTGCCTGGACCTGCTGACGCCGCACTACGCCGCAGACCTGCAGAAGCAGCGCGTCGGCGAAGGCGGCTATCTGTTCCTGACCACCGGCCAGCGGCTGCTGCTCATGCATCCGGATCCCGCGCGCATGTTCAAGCTGGCCGCCGCACCGGGCGTCAACCATGCCTACGACCAAGCCATCGGGCAGCGTTTCGAAGGCACGACGGAAACGATCAACAGCGCGGGCGAGCGGGTGCTCGTCACCTATGCACGCGTGCCGTCGATGGACTGGATTCTCGGCGCCACCTTCCCCATGGCAGAGGCGCGGCAGCCCTTTCGCACGGCGCTCGACGCACTGCTGTGGACCGTCGTGGTGGCGCTGCTGGGACTGCTGTTGCTCGTCGGCGCGGGCGTGCGGCGCGTGATGCGGCCGATCCGTCTGCTCACGCAACACCTGCAGGCCGTGGGGGAGGGGAATGCGCAGCCGTTCTCGGGGCGCAGCTCCGGCGAGGCGAAGGTGCTGGCAGACGCATACAACCGGATGATCGGCAGGCTCGACACGAGCGAGGCCGCGCGCCGCGAGACGCTGGAGCAGTTGAGGCAGCTGAATGAGGAGCTCGAGGAGCGGGTGAAACAGCGCACGGCAGAGCTGGAACGCGCCAATGCCGAACTGGGCGCGCTGTTCGAGCGCCATTCACAGGTGCAGGCGGAGCTGCTGCGCTCCGAGAGGCTGGCGGCGCTGGGGCGCCTGATGAGCGGGCTCGCGCATGAGCTAAACACGCCGCTGGGCAATGCGCTGGTCGTGGCGACCAGCATGCGCGATTCGGCCCATCGGCTTCCGCTGCGGCTGCAAGAGGGCCTGCTCACCCGCAGCGAGCTCGGTCAGTTCGCGTCGGTGTGTGCAGAATCTGCCGAACTCGTCACACGCAACCTCGCGCGTGCCTCCGACCTGGTGCGCAGCTTCAAGCAGGCAGCGGTCGACCAGGCCACCGAGCAGCGCCGTCGGTTCGAACTGGCCGACGTGGTCCGCGATGCGCTCGCCTCGGTCAAGTACCTGCTGAACGGCAGGCCGCTGCGCTTGCATGCCGAACTGGAGCCAGGCGTGACGATGGACAGCTTCCCCGGGGCCGTGGCGCAGGTCGTGGTCAATCTGGTCGTCAATGCGCTCGACCATGCCTTTTCGCATCAAGACCAGTCCGGCGACATCTGGGTGCGCTGCGCCGCGGCGGGCCCGGAGGGCGTGGAGTTGTCGGTGCGGGACAACGGCCGCGGCATCGATCCGGCAGACCTCGACCGGATCTTCGACCCGTTCTTCACCACGCGGCTGGGCATGGGCGGCTCGGGGCTCGGCCTCTACATCGTTCACAACGCGGTGACCGGCATCCTGGGAGGCTCGGTCAACGCGCGCAACCTGCCGGAGGGCGGAGCCTGCCTGTCGGTGTGGCTACCCCGGCAGGCGCCCGAGGCTCACCGGGCGCTGGGGGAGGCCAGTCAATAAATGCCCTGACGCGGCGGGCCACCAGGCACGCCGGTGGCGGGCAGGCGGTCGCTGCCATGCACCGGCGGCGCCTCGATGCCGGCCATGTCGGCGCAGCTTTCGGCACACCTTTCGCAGGCCTCTACGCATGGCTCCATGCCGTCCAGCTGACGGCAGCTTTGCGCGCACGCGCCGCAGACCTTGGCACAGACGGCGCACACCTCGGTGTGCAGCGTGGAGCCGGCCAGCATGAAGTGGGCGGCCGTGTTGCAGATCTCCGCGCAGTTCAGCATCAGCGCGATGTGCTCGCGCTCCGCGTGCGCACCCCCTTCTTCCAGGCAGTGGCCCATCGCCATCGACAGGCAGACCGAGCGGCATTGCTGGCAGTGCTCGATGCACTGCTTCACCCCCGGGTCGTTCGCAATTCCAGTCATGTCATGTACTCCTTCGGTTCGTGCACCCAGGAGGCGGCAAGCTGCATACCCGTGGGAATGCCGCTTGCCGTCCCTCCGGTACTTCCCCCTGCAAGCGAGGTGACATGAAAACCTGGACTCATTCAGTGAAGGATGCGCTCGTCTCCGGCGGCGCCGCGGGTGCGTTGTCGGCGGCCGTGCTGGCATGGCGAGGCCGGCGAGACGCCGACAGCGCGGTGGCGCCCCTCAATGCGACGAGCCACATCGTGTGGGGCGACGAAGCCTTGCACGTGGATCGCCCCACTGCACGCCATACCCTGGTAGGGGCGCTGCTGCATGCCGGTTCTGCGGTGTTCTGGGGCGTGCTGTTCGAGAAACTGCTTGGCCGCGAGCGGCGGCAGGGCACCGTCCAGGCGGTCGTGAAGAGCGCGGTCAAGGCGACCACCGCCGCGGCCGTGGTCGACCTGTGCCTGGTGCCGCGTCGGCTCACGCCCGGGTTCGAGCGCCGTCTGTCCGGACGCAGCCTGTGGCTCGTCTACGGCGGGCTCGCGCTCGGCATGACGGCGGGCGCGTTGCTGCTGCAAGGCTCGCGACGCTGAATGCGAGCGGCCGGCGCCGGCCGAGGCCGCACTGCACCCAAAGAAAACGGGCCCCGAGGGGCCCGTATGAATGCACAGCGAACTGTGCTCTCAGGAGGAGGCTACGTCACCAACGTCAAACAACACCACAGGAAAACGGTTCAATGAATCTGCAGACCGCCGCTGGCCTTGCCCTTGCCAGCACGAGCCGGCGGGTTGCACATGCCGCACACGAAGTGCCGCGCGATCTCGTGCGGGTGCGTCACGAAGTGCCCGCCGCACTTGCTGCATCTGGTCATCGTCAGCATGCCGTTGTCGACGAACTTCACCAGGCGCCAGGCGCGGGTGACCGACAACAGCGGCTCCAGCGACTGGGCCTGGGTCTGCTCCAGGTACAGCCGGTAGGCCTTGATGATGGTGTCGATCTCGTCGAGTTCGGCCACCTTGTTCAGGTATTCATGGATGTTCAGGAACAGGCTGGCGTGGATGTTCGGCTGCCAGGTCATGAACCAATCGGTGGAAAACGGCAACTGTCCCTTCGAAGGCGACTTGCCCGAGACTTCCTTGTACAGCCGCAGCAGCCGCTCGTACGACAGGTCCGTCTCCGACTCCAGCACCTGCAGCCGGGCCCCCAGCTCGATCAGGGTGACCGCTCGCTCGATCTGGCGGGCTTCGGTGAGGATGCTCTTGTTGCGCATGGACGCTTTCCTTGTGGCTGTCGTGCTGCTTGCAAACAATGGCTTGGCCGAGTGACGCCGCGGATCCGGCTCCGCCGGTCCGCCAGCGTCGCCCCTTGAGGGGCGGCCGAAGGCCGTAGGGGTGGGCCCTTTTCTTCAGGCCGCTTCCTGGTGACGCCCGGCCAGCACGATCGAAGCGTGCAGGCGCGAGGTGCCGTCGTTGGCTGCCGTCTTGCCGTGATTCGTCAGCAGGCCCCAGACCAGGTCGTCATCGAAGCGGAACCGGCACAGCAACGTGTTGCCGGAAGCGATCTTCATCATCTGCGCCGGGGTGAGCATGGCCAGCATCTCCGCCGTGTCGTCACTCACGCCCAGGCGGAACAGCGCCTGTTCGCGGTCAGTGCGGATCAGGTTCTGCGCGAGCATCAGGTACGACAGGTTGGCTTCGCGGATTTCGGTCAGGATCTGATCGGCGGTGGTGGTCATCTTCGGGCTCCTTCTTGTCGCCGCTGTCTCGCGGAACTGGCCTGGGTTTCGGGTGTTTGCTTTTGCTTTCACCGTGAAACGAATTCTGACCATCGACCTTGGGACGGCCCATCAGGGTGCTTCTGTTCGGCGCGTCCCCGTGATCCGAGGGGGCCTGTCAGGCAAATTCCTACAAAAAGACCCGAAACCCAGGGTATTTCCGGCTCAAGTTCACACCGATCAGAAATCCATCACGGGCACGACCTTGAAGAGAGCCGCTTCCGGCCAGCGCTGCGACGCCATAGCGCGGGCGGCTTCGATCGCGCGCTCGCGCTCGGTGTCGCGTATCTCCAGCCATTGCGGCGCCGTGTCTCCCGCCGGGTATTTGAAGGCCACCAGCCAGCCTGTGATCTCTCCGAACATCTGCCTGCTCGCTTGCTGCCTGCGCAGGCGTGTGTGCAAGAGGCCGCACCGCCCGAGGCCGGGCGATGGTATAGGGGCAAAAGGTGGCCGTGGGCGTGCTGCAGCAAGTTGCTGCCGGCCTTCGAGAACTTTTGCCTGAACGCTCAGCCAGGGTCGCGCAAAGTGTGCGGATGTTCTCGCTCGTAGCGTTCCTGGCAGGGAGCGCAGCGCGACGCGGTGGGCTGGGCCATCAGGCGGCGCGTGTCGATCTCCTGCCCGCAGTCCGTGCACTCTCCATACGAGCCGTCATTCATGCGTTCTCTGGCGGCCTCGATCTGCACGAGCTCCTCGATGTCGCGCGACATCTCGACATGACGGATCCCGTGCTGCAGGTGTTCAGTGGCGTTGTCGCCATGGTCGCCGACGACGCCCGCCTGGCCGACCGCCTGTTCTTCGGCCGCGTCCCGTGCGTCGCGCACTTCGGCCTGCAGCTCGGTTTCACGGCGGGAAAGAAGATCGCGCAGGGTCTGCATCTGCGCTTCGCTGAGATGGGACATCGTTTCCTTTCCTTCTTTGAAGAAAGCGTCGATGTCCACAAGCAAATGCGGCGCCCGCAAGTCAGGCGTGCGCATCGCTTTTTTCAGTCCACCTCGTCGCGCTCGCGCAGCCGGATGCACTGCGGGTGGTTGTAGAAGTGGCCTTGCTTGCACTGGGTCTGCATGCAGTAGTAGAGCGAGAAGTTGGTGCGAGGCGCACAGGCAGCGCGAGGGCTGCTCGGCCGCACTGCAGCCACTGGGCGCTCCACCGGCTCCGGCTCGGGCGCGGCCGTGGCTTCCTTCACCGGCCCCGCAGCGGGAGGGGCTGTTTCGATCTGCTCGACTTCCGGGGCAGCCACCGCCTCGGCTCCACCTCGAGCGGACACAGGCGCCGCTTCCGGGGGCGGCACGGCGGCCACCGCGTCGGCGGAGGCAGCTGCGCGCGGCGGCTCTGGCGGCAGCGGGGCTGCCATGGGTTCGACCGGCGCGGCGGTCGCAGCCGGCGGTTGCGGCCTGGCCGGTTCGGCGGTTCCGGCAACCGCGCTTTCTTCGGCGGTGGAGGTATTGGCGAGGCGGCGCAGCAACTCCTCCGCAGTGCGGTTCTCGTGCCACTGCCATGCGCCGAGGCCCAGCGCCACCAGCAGAGCAACGGCCACGCCCCACCGGGCGCCCGCGCCGCTGCGACTGCCATGCTGTTCCCGGAACCCGTCTTCTTCGGCACGTACGGCGGCCCAGGCAGGGTCGGGGCGGCTGGGCGGGATCGAGCCGAGCGCGGCGTTCAGCGCCGCCATCACCGCGGCGTCCGATGGAATTTCGTCGGAGAGCGTGGGCGGCGAGACACTGGGTGGCGAGGCCGCAGGCGACGGGCTCGGGGAGGCCGCAGGCGGCGGCATCGATGCTGTAAACAGCGGCACGTCGGCCGGAGGCCTTTCCGGCACCGGTGGAGGCTGCACCGCGGCAGGCTCGGGCGGTGCAGCGGTGGGCGGCACCGGTGCCGAAGTGGCGGCAACAGGTGTGGTCGCGGCGGCAGTGTCGGCCACCTTGGGCGGTGTCGCCGTCGCTGCCGTTTCGCGGGCCCAACCCGGCTTGCTCAACGCGTCACGCAGCTGCGCCACGGTCTGTGGCCGGTCCTTCGGCCGCACCGACAGCGCCCACTCGATGGTGGCCAGGAAGGATGGGCTGTAGCGCAGGTCGGGGAAGGTCTGGCGCAGCGACTCGGTCACCTGCGACAAGGGCTTCATCTGATCGTCGACCGCGCGTACGGTGGACGGCAGCGGCGAGCGCCCGCTGATCAGGTAGTACATGACCGCACCGAGCGC
The DNA here is from genome assembly GCF_946480305.1 of uncultured Caldimonas sp. Next base: position 319,159 of record NZ_CAMLJQ010000001.1, on the reverse strand, counting down.
ATACAGGTCGGTCCAGGGCCCCTGCTGCAGGTGGCCGGCCTCGGCGTACTGCTCGATCGGCGCAAAAGCGGGCTTCAGGATCGCGGTCAAGGTTTGGGTGCGGTCGCCGATCACTCGCCGCGCAGCACCGAAATCGAGCAGTACCGGGCGCCCGTCCGGCAGCAGCAGGATGTTGTCGGGTGCGATGTCGCGGTGGTAGCACGAGCTGGCGTGCAGCACCTCGAGTGCACCCATCAGCGACAGCAGCAGGCTGCGCAACCAAGCTTCGTCGGGCGGCTGGGTCATGGCCATCCGCGCGGCGGCGAGCGTGGTGCCTTCGTAATACGGCATGACCATGTAGGCGGTGCCGTTCGCTTCCCAGAACCGGTACACGCGCACCAGCGACGGGTGGTCGAAGCGTGCCAGCAGGCGCGCCTCGTTGACGAACGACCGCAGGCCGAGCTTGAAGGTTTCGCTGTGGGAGGTGGCGCGCAACGTGACCGAGGCCCGGGCTCCGCGTGCGGCGAGGGCGGCGGGCAGATATTCCTTGATCGCTACGTGCCGCTGCAGGCCGTGGTCGGCCGCGAGGTAGACGATGCCGAACCCTCCCTCGCCAAGCACACGCTCCACTTCATACTCGGCCAGACGCGAGCCTGCGGGCAGCGCGTCGTGGCTGGGAGCCAACGTCTGCGTCGGTTCGAACCCCGGATCAAGGTGCTCCGGGGACACAGGGGGGCGAGGGTGGTTCATCTTGGGGCCAGTTGGGAGCGGCATGCTCCGCAAGAACCGAGCCATGCTCAGCAGGTAGTTTTGCCCGTTTATAGACGAAACGGCCCTGTGAATCCGTTGCGAAGGGTGACCCCAGCAGGGGCATGGGCGACCGGTTTGACATTGCCAAACCACTGCATATGGGACGACCGGGCGCGCGGCGAGGTCGGCGCTTGCGCTTGTTTCAAATGCACACGGCGCAAGCCGCGTACCCCGTTGCGGCCATCCAACGAGATGATGAATGTCAGAACACTTGCACGAGGAGATGTGATGCTTGCAGCCGCCGCTCGCAGCGGTGCGCCGTGTTCAACCAGCTTGTCGCAGGTGGTGCCATGCAGTTCGATGCCGTTCGTGACGTCCTCCTACTCCTGCTCGCGCGCGCCGGTGCAGCGGTGCGCTCCGGCCTCGTGGCCCGGCGAGGCACACCGGGTTCCGAGAGGCTGCAACGCAGGGCGTTCGCCGGGCACGCCGACTTTCAGGACACGGTGCCGCGCATCCACTACCTGCCGCCGACGCGCGCTGCGGCCCGAAAGGAGCCGATGCAGGTTGGACCTGCATGAGTCTGCACGCGACACGTGATGTCATGCATGCCCTCGGGCGGAGTGAGGATGGCGGTGGCGCATGGTCTCCGGCCGCCACATACTCGCAGCTTCTCGCCATGGACCAACCTTTTGCAGACCGAGCCGAAGCCGGGCAGCAACTCGCAGCCCGTGTGAAAGCATTGCACCTGCAAGATCCGCTCGTCGTGGCCCTGCCGCGCGGTGGGGTGCCCGTGGCAGCGGAGATCGCGCGCGAGCTGGCGGCACCGCTGCGCCTGTTGCTCGTCCACAAGATCGGTGCGCCCTGGCAGCCTGAGCTGGCGGTGGCTGCCGTCGTCGATGGCACACCTCCGAGGCTCGTGCTCGATGAGCACATGCTCGCGACCTCCGGTGTGTCGGCCGGGCACGTCGAGGCGCAGGTGCCGAAAGCCGTGGCAGAGATCGAGAGAAGGCGCCTGGCATACGGTGCCGCGGCCGAGCTGGGCGAGGTCGCCGGGCGTGATGTCGTGGTGGTTGACGACGGCCTGGCGACCGGCGCCACCGCGCGCGCCGCCTTGCAGGCGCTGGCCGGGCGGCGGGCCCGGCGTGTGGTGCTTGCGGTGCCCGTGGCCCCGGCGTCGAGCCTGGAGGCGCTGCGCGGTGAAGTGGACGAGTTGGTGTGCCTGCAGGTCCCTCGGTCGTTCGAAGCGGTGAGCCAGCACTACCGGCAGTTCGAACAGCTCGAGGACGGCGAAGTCATTGCACTGATTGCAGCGGCACAGGCGGCCGGTCGCTGAGTTGCCCCGCGGGAACATCGCTTGCCGGGTGGTGTGCGAGATGGCGCGCATCGCAGACGAATTCGACCTCAGCGAACTCCTTGCCCAGTTGGCCCGCAGCGGGATGGAGGCATGTTGTACCAGAGGCATCGTCTTCCTGTATGACCATGAAGGCCTGCACGCCAACGTTCGCGGCGCGCAGGAGCGTCTCTCGGCATTGGTCTTCGCAATCATGGCGCGCGCCATCCACCTGGCCCGTGGCGGGCACGTGTTCTTTGGCGCCGAGGTGCTCGCCGGGCGGGTCGGCGAATGCCATCTGGTCTTGCAGTGGGCGTTGAGCACACCGAGGTCGGAGTTTCCGCGGGAGTGGGCGGTGCTGGGCGACACCGAAGGGGTGCCGTGGAACCAGCCGGTCACCATCGGGGCGGGTGGGGCGCAGTTGATGACGTCGAAGTGCCCGCACACCGCGGCACAACTCACCGTGCTCAGCTTTGCGGAGTCGGGGGCCGTGGTGCGGCTCGAAGTCGACCTGCCATGGCTCGGGCCGGCAGGTGCATGGGCGGACGCGCGCGGCGCCAGGGCATGGCTCCTCGCCTCCGCAGCTGGCGCCGCGCAGTCGGAGGTGCTGGCCCGTCGCCTGCAACGCCTGGGTTGGCACACCGTCGGCTTTGAGGGGCCTGCTCAGGCGCTGGCCCATCTGCATGAACGGCCACGAGAGTTCGCCCCGCCATCGTTGATCGTCCGTATCGCAGACGACGATGTCGCGTTGCGCGAGCTGGAGGAACTCGCGCGCAACGCGCCGCCGGATTGCGTGGTGCTGAACGCCGGGCTGCCCGGCAGAAAGCGGCCGGCGGACAGGGCGGTGACCGTCTGCGCATGGCCACTCGGGCTCGGTGAACTGCTCGAACTCACCAGCGGTGTGGCGGGCCTCGCGCGGGCCCCTTCGGGCAAGACGGTGCCGACACCGCTGTCGTTGTCGCAACGCCGTCATGTGCTGCTGCTCATGCCGAATCCGGTCGAGCAGGCGTTGGCGACGGCCTTGCTGCATACGCTTGGCTACGAGGTTGCGGTGGCGGACAGCGCCGAGGAGGCGCTGGCGCACTGCGAACGATACGCGCCCTGCGCATTGCTCGTCGACGTGTCGGCCGGTGGGGCGGGCGTCGCCGTGGTCAGCGAGCTTGTCGGTCGCCAGCAGGATGGCCGCGTCGCGGCCTTCGGTGTGCTGGCCGTCGCCGCGCACCCGGCATTGCGCGATGCAGCGCTCGCGGCGGGCGCCGATGCGGCTGTGTCGAAGCCGTTGGATGCCGCGGAGCTGCGAAGCAAGCTGGCTTCTACGGAATCTCGTGGTTGACCGGCTTCTGCGCGGCCCCCTAGCATCGTTTCTCGACATCCACCCCACGGCATGCCACGAGGCGCGCTCGTCGCCTCTCGGGTATCGGCCCACTCGAGGCTGATTGGTGTGCCATCGGCTGCACGAAAGAAGCGACTGCCTTGGAACTACGCGCCCATCGCCGCCTGACGCCGACCGCTGCGGACGAGACGCCGGAAGCAGAACCGCGCGAAGCCGAGCCGCCGTTGTTGAAGCTCGCAGGTCAAAGCTGGGCTGGTCGGCAGACCGTGCTGCTTTACGAAGAAAGCGACCTTGTCTTCCCCGAGCCTCGGGCCCGTGCCTTTCGCAGCCACAGCCTCGCGGCGGCGCTCGAGCGTGCGTCCACGGCGGAGGCTCGCGGCGAGGTGATACGCCACGCGCTGCGCGCGCTCGGCTTCGACTGGATGGTGTACGGCGCGGTCACCGTCGAGCGGCAGGTGCTGCAGCCGCGCGCCTTCCTGTGCAGCTATGCCAACCGCACGCTGCTGCAGCGGTACTTCTCGCGCCGGCACCACGAGGTGGACCCGTTCCTGCAGGACGAGAGCCATGCTGCCGCGCTGCCCGCCGTGTGGACCGTCGACGAACTCCGTGCATACCGGCCGCTGCGTTCGGAACGGGGCAGGGCCTACGTCGACGATCTCGCGTCGGCAGGCGTCGGCAGCGGCGTCTCGTTCGACGTGCCCGGCACCACCCGGACGCACGAGCGTTGCGTGTTCACGCTGTTGTCGAGCGATGCGCAGCCAGGCTGGCTTGACGACGGCGTGCTCGAGGGCGCGGTGGCACTGGCCGGTTGCCTGCATCACCGTCTCAGCCGCGATGCGATGATCCGACCGTCACTGGTGACGCCGAAGGCGGCGTTGTCGCGGCGTCAGATGGAAATCCTCGAACTGCTGGCCAAGGGCAACAGCGACCGCCGCATCGCCGAGCAACTGGGCCTGTCGGCCTACGCGATCGACTACCACATGCGTCAGCTCCGCCGCCACTTCGGCGTGCGCAATCGCATCCAGCTGGTCAATGCCGCTGCGGCGGCTTCGGTCTGGCCGCTGCGGTCGCTCTCTTAGGCTCCGGGGCCCAGAGCACAGGCTGGAGCGGGACGGCAGGGCACGCCGGCGACGGACGGTCCCGCAGAGCCGGCCTGCGTCCGCTGCCGGCTCCTTCGCGTCCCTCACCGGCGTGCCTTGCCGCCCTCGGCGGCGGCACTGTCCTGCGCCACTACCTGTACGACAGCACCAGGCCGTGGATCAGGCGTGTCCAGCCGTCCAGCATGACGAACAGCAGAAGCTTGAACGGCAGCGAGATCGTGGTGGGCGCGATCATCGACATACCCAACGCGAGCAGGACGGTGGCGACGATCAGGTCGACCACCACGAACACCAGGTAGATGATGAAACCGATCTGGAATGCGCGCGTCAGCTCGCTGAGCGTGAAGCTGGGCACCAGCACCATGAAGTCGTCGGCCTGCAGCGTGTCGGCACGCTCCTTGGGCCAGATGTTCTGCGCCGACTTCAAGAAGAACTGGCGGTCGCGTTCCTGTGTGTGCTTCTGCAGAAACTCCTTGACGGGGGTCTTGCCTGCATCGATCACCGTCATCAGGTCCTGCAACCCCTGGCCTTCGACGCCGAGCGGGCGGCCGCGTAGCGCATCTCCGACGGCCATGCCGACCGGCGCCATGATGTAGATGGTCAGCACGATGGCGATGCCGTTGAGCACCATGTTCGGTGGCGTCTGTTGCAGCCCGAGCGCGGTGCGCAGCAGGCCGAACACGATCACGAGCTTGGTGTAGCTGGTCACCATCAGCGCAACGAAGGGGGCGACGCCGAACGCGAGGATCAGCGCGACCAGGGTGACTGGATCTGGCAAATTCATGGCCGCCTCCCGGGTTGCAGTGCGAAAAGCTGCTCGCGGCTCACAGCGCGCTCGGCGCGAACTCGGTGACGCGCACGCCGAGCCGGTCTCCCACCGCGACGAGATAGCCTTTGCCGAGCACGTTGCCGTGCGCGAGGATGCGCACAGGACTGCGGTTCAGCTCCTGGCCCAGCTCGAACACGTGCCCGGCGCGCACGCCGCGCAACTCGCCTAGCGAAACGGAAAGCTCACCCACCTCGAAGCGCAGCGTGACTTCGAGTGCATCCAGCCGGTCGAGTGGCAGCTGGCCTTCCTGTTGTTCGGCGGCGTCGGTGGCCGTGGTGTGTTGCGTCATGTCGGGTTCTCTCAGTTGCTGTAGGGTGATGCGCGATCCCTCGGCCCATCCGACGAGATGGCGGCCGGCAGGGCCCCCGAGCTCCGCGGTGACGACGAGTGCCGAGCCGGACGACGACCAGTTCTCGATGCCGATGATGTCGCCCTTGCTGATGCTGCCTACCTCGTGCAGCCGTATCCCCGTGCTGCCGACGGTGAACGACAGCGGCACGCGCAGCCACTCGAGCGAGTGGCGGTGCACGAAGGCAGTGGGAGGCAGCGCGGACAACAGCTCGCCCAGCGCGCCGGGTTCGTTGAATTGCACCCAGCCGCCGCAGCCCCATGCATCGCCTGCCTTGGCGAGGCGGAAGTGCGCGGCATGCTGCGGGTCGTGCGCGACCGGGCCTTCGGCCGCATCGAGCGGAGCCCATTCGAAGCGGCGGCGCAGCGCCTCTTCCAGCCGGTTGGCCAGCGGCGCGAGCGCATCGGCAAGCAGGATGTAGCGCAGGTCGCGGGGCAGCAGTTCGGCACGCCGTTCCCCGAGCAGCATGGCCTGCGCGGGTCCATCGAGCCCCAGGTGGCCGGTCTGTGTGCCGAAGCGAAACCGGTACGTGTGCAGCGCGGCCGGCGTCGTGCCGTCGAGGCACCAGTGCAGTTCGTAGTCCGTGCCTTGCAGCGACAACGCCAGAGGCGGCACGCGGCCGTACAGGCGATTGAGCGCACGAGCGGCGACAGCATCGAGTCGAGGCAGCACCGGGCTGCGGGACAGTTCAGTCACCACATCGTTGGACACCACGTGTTGCGCCTTTCGCTCACGCATTGAGGGTTGTTGAGTTCGTCGCGGCAGCGTATCGAATGCAGACCGCGACGCGAACTACGAGGACACGTAGAACCACTACGACCCTTGCGGAAAACTACGAGGACTCGGTGTTGCTGGCGCCCAGTGCGCAAACGTAGAGTGCAACGCAACCGGGGCCCGGATGCGGGCCCGAAGGCGGCTCCAGGCAGCCCGTGCGGGCGATCGAGACAGTCCACTCAGCAGTCAACGACATGGCCGTTACCACTCCCACCCTCGCAACGGGCGGCGCGATGCGCAGCCTGATCGACGTCACACGGCGGCACAACGACTTGCTGCTGGCCGGCATGCTGGTGGCCATCGTCGCGCTGTTCGTGCTGCCGCTGCCGACGGCCATGCTCGATCTGTTGATCGCGACCAACCTGACGATGAGCATCGTGCTGTTGATCGTCGCGATGTACGTGCCCTCGGCTTTGTCGCTGTCTACGTTTCCGTCGCTGCTGTTGTTCACCACGCTGTTCCGCCTGGCACTCAACATCGCGTCGACCAAACTGATCCTGCTGCACGCACATGCCGGCGCGATCATCGACACCTTCGGCAAGCTGATCGTCGGCAACAACCTGGTGGTCGGCGCCGTGGTGTTCACCATCATCGCGATCGTGCAGTTCATCGTGATTGCCAAGGGTTCCGAGCGTGTCGCCGAAGTGGCGGCGCGTTTCGCGCTCGATGCGATGCCCGGCAAGCAGATGAGCATCGACGCCGACGTGCGCGCCGGCGTCATCTCGTCCACCGAGGCGCAGCGCAGGCGCCGCGTGCTGGAGCAGGAGTGCTCGCTGCACGGCGCGATGGACGGCGCGATGAAGTTCGTCAAAGGCGATGCGATTGCCGGGATCGTGATCGCCATCGTCAACATCCTGGCCGGTGTTGCCATCGGCACGCTGATGCTCGACATGAACGTCGGCAACGCGCTGCAGCGCTACGCGATCCTGACGGTCGGCGACGGCATGGTGTCGCAGATTCCGTCGCTGCTCGTCTCGATTGCGGCGGGTGTCGTGATCACCCGCGTCGGCGGGGACTCCGGGCGCGATACGCAGCTGTCGGGCCAGATCGGTCGGCAGATCCTGGCCCATCCGCGTGCTCTGATCGTCGCCGGCCTGGCCATGGCCAGCTTCCTGGTCGTGCCGGGTTTTCCGAAGTGGGCCTTCGGGTTGCTGGCTGGCGGGGTGTTGTTGACCGGATGGGTGATGCGCCGGCAGAGCCAGAAGCAGAACACGCCGGCGTGGATACGCCACCGCGACGCGGACGAACCCGGCGGGCAGGACGACGAGCTCGGCAACGCTGTGGCTGCACCGCTGGCCGTGCACCTGTCCGCAAGTCTGAAGGGCGTGGTCGATCGCTACGAACTCGACCAGCGCCTGTCCTCGACCAAGGCCACCCTGGAGGCGGACCTGGGCCCGGTGTTCCCGCGCTTGCAGGTGCGCTACTCCGCAGCCGTTCCCGAGAACGGCTACCAGATCCTGGTGCAGGACGTGCCTGTGTCCGGTGGCGTGGTACAGCCCGGACATCGCATGCTTGATCCTGGCGCGATGGTGCCGCCTCCCGAGGGGGCGGTGATGGCAGAGCCGTTCGGTCCGTTCCCGCGGGTGGTCTGGGTCGCCGCGCCGGCGGCCGAGGTGCAGAGCTGGAGCATCGAGGAGCTGGTGGCGCGGCATGCCGAGCAGGTGGTGCGACGGCATGTGCAGCAGTTCGTCGGCCTGCAGGAGGTGCAGAGCCTGTTGCACGTGGTGCAGCGCGACGCACCGGACCTGGCTGCAGAGGTGTCACGGACCGTGCCGGTGCAACGCATGGCCGACGTGCTGCGCCGCCTGCTGCAGGAAAACATCCCGATCCGCAACCTCCACGCTATCTGCGAGAGCCTGGCGACGTGGGCGCCGAAGGAGCCGGACAACATCGCGCTGACCGAACTCGTGCGCACGGACCTCGGCCGGTACATCACCAGCCGCTACGTCACGACGGATCGGCGCCTGGACGCGATCCTCTTTGAAGCGAGCCTGCTGGAGCGTATCCATGGGGCAATCGAACGCTCGGCGCGCGGCAACCTGCTGCTGCTCAGCCCCGCGGTGTCTCAGGAGATCCGCGACCAGGTGCGGCGCATCCTCGACACCATGACCGGCCGGGCGGTGGCGGTCACATCGTCGGACACCCGCCGCTACGTCAAGCGCCTGCTGGAGCCTGTTGCGCCGCACCTGATCGTGCTGTCGTACCAGGAGATCGACGACGACGTCGCGCTGCAGCCGGTGGGTTGGGTCACCAACCCGAAGGCGACGTGAGGCCGCGATGACACCGTTGAACATCCTCGACATCACGCGCGAAGGCCTGATCCTGGTGCTGTGGGTGTCGCTGCCCGTGGTCGCGGTGGCCACCGTCAGCGCGCTGATCGTGGCCGTGCTGCAGGCCGTCACGCAGGTTCAGGACCAGAGCATCGGCCAGTCCATCCGCCTGATCGCGGTGATGGTCGTGATCGTCGTCACCGCCGGGTGGCTGGGCCGCTACGTGATGCGGTTTGCCGAACGTGCCTTTCAAACCGTATCGATGCTGCCATGAGTCTGTACCTGCGCCTTGCCGTCCTGTCTCTCATGCTGTGCTCGCTGGTACTGCCCGCGGGCGCCGCCGAACTGCAATGGCGGGACCGTTCCTTCCAGATCGTGGCAAGCGAGAAGCCGCTGCCGGATTTCCTGCGTGAGCTGGCGTCGTCGCAGGGCACGACCGCCGTGGTGGACAACAAGGTGAGTGGGCTCATCAGTGGCAAGTTCACCGGCTCGGCGCGCAAGATCCTCGACAGCATCTGCGCAAGCTACGGGCTCACCTGGTACTTCGACGGTTCGTTCCTGTACGTCGACCTGGCGAGCGAAGCGCGCAGCGAGGTCATCTCGATCTCGCCCGGCAGCGCGTCGCGTGTCGCGCAGACCATCGTCGCGCTCAAGATCTCCGACAGCCGCTATCCGCTGTCGATCAGCGACAACGAAGGCAGCGTGTTCGTCTCCGGTCCGAGGCGCTACGTGGAGATGGTGCGGCAGGCGGTCAAGCTGGCCGATCAGCGTGCCTCGATGACCGACAACTCCGAGGTGCGCCTGTTCCCGCTCAAGTACGCCTGGGCGGCGGATTTCAGGATCAACCGCAGCGGCCGCCAGACGGTGGTGCCGGGCGTGGCCACCGTGCTGAACAGCCTTTACAAGGGCAAGGGCGGGAGCGGCGGCGGGTCGGCGGGCACGCCGGTGGGTTCGCCGTTGCGCGTCGGCCCGAACCGGGAGGTGCGCATGAGAAGCGGCGACGCGTTGCAGGTTCCCCAGGTCGACATGGGTGGCGGTGGCGAGGGGATGGCTGCAAGCTTCGGCACAGGCGCCGACGGCGAACTGCCGCAGTTCCATGCCGACACACGCATGAACGCCGTGCTCGTGCGCGACCTGCCGGAGCGCATGCCGCAGTACGCACGCATCATCGAATCGATGGACGTGCGTCCGCGATTGATCGAGATCGAACTGACCATCATGGACATCAGCACCGACACGCTGGACAGCCTGGGCGTGGACTGGCGTGCTCACGGGCGGCATGCGGACGTGCAGATCGGCCGCGGCACCGGGACTCCGCTCACATGGAACAGCGGCGCCACCGAAGCGGGGCAGACGGGCTCGGCGCCTCCTGCAGGCGGTGTCTTCACTGCGGCCATCGGCAACGAGTTGCGCAACTACCTGCTGGCGCGGGTGCATGCGCTCACGAAAACCGGGGACGCCAATTTCGTCGCACGGCCCAAGGTGCTCACGCTCGACAACAACGAGGCGATCCTGGAGAACCTCAATGAGCTGTACGTGCGCGTCGACGGCTTCCAGGACGCCGCCCTGTTCAATATCACCGCCGGCACGTCCGTACGCGTCACGCCGCTCATCGTCGACGAGGCCACCGCTCGCGGCGTGATGATGTCCATCGATATCCAGGACGGCGACCTGAGCCAGGCGACCGTCGACGACATCCCTGTCGTCAGACGGCGCACCGTCAACACCCAGGCGCTGGTGACCGAGGGCGCAAGCCTGCTGATCGCGGGCTACAGCTCGGAAGAGAACACCAATGCGGTGACGGGCGTGCCCATCCTGTCCGATGTGCCGGTGCTCGGCAACCTGTTCAAGTACACCGAGAAGCGCCGCGTCAAGCTGGAGCGCTTCTACATGCTGACGCCGCGCATGGTCCTGCCGTCGGCCCAAGGGGCGACCCCGCCCGCGGGAGGTTGAAGCATGAACCAGACAACGTCGGGCAACGTCCCCGGTTGGTGCCTGCGGTTCCAGAGCGGGCCGTTGCGGGGCCGCACCATCGCCTTGCGGCCGGGCGTGAACATCGTCGGCTCCTCCGGCGAATGCGAGGTGATGCTCCCGGGCGGTGACGTGCTGCCCAAGCACCTTGCACTCACCGTCGGCGAACTGGTCGTCTCGGCGCAGAAGATCGGCGCCGCCTCCGCGCAGGTCAACGGCGCGGAAATGGCGCAGCAGCGGCGCAGCCTGGTGGCGGGAGATGTGCTGACGCTCGGCAACATCGACGTGCAGCTCGATCGCAGCTACCCGGTGCAGGAGCAGGACGACCGCATGTTCGCGCCCACCGAGAGCGTGCTGCCTGGCACTGCGCAGCCGGCTCCCGCCGCGCGGCCCGCTCGCCTGCAGCCGCACATGCGGGTCGCGGCGGGCTTGCTCGGGCTGGCCGTGGTGGGTCTGATCGTGTTGGGCGTGCACCAGTTGGCCGGCTCATCGCGCGGGGGCGTTGCCAGGGGCGGGGTCGACATGGTGGAGGTCGACAAGGCGATCGCCGACTTTCCCGAGGTGGAAGCGGTGAGTGCGCCTGGCGGGCAGATCGTGCTACGAGGATACGTCGAATCGCGTGCGCGCAAGGCAGCCTTGCAGCAGGCCATGCAGCCTCACGGCAGTCGGGTGGCGGTGCACGTGCATACCGCCGAGGACATGGTCGAGCAGGCTCGCCAGTATGTGAGCGACCCGGGGGTGGCCATCGCCTACGCTGGCAATGGCCGGCTGGTGGTGTCCGGAACGGTCGACGACGATGCGGTGCGCGAGAAGATCCGCCGCCTCGCGGAGGACCTGCATCCCAACGTGCTCGTGTCCGACAAGCTGCAGTACCTGCCCAAGCCCCGCAAGGAAGCGAGGACCGAGGACGCCGACTGGGACCACTGGCAGAGCGTGCTGCCGGCCCGCATGGTGAGCATCACCGACGACGGTAACGGACTGCGTCACATTCAGTTGTCGAACGGCACCCGGTACTACGAAGGTTCGGTGCTGCGCTCGGGTGCCGAACTGAAGAGAATCGAATCAGACGGTCTGGTGCTGGGCACCGACAAGCAGGCAACGGATGCGCGCTAGCTGCTGCAGGTGGCGCAAAGGTTTCGCGAGGAGGGCGAGAGCCCGTCTCACGAAAGACCGGCTCAAGGGCCGGGCGAAGTAGAAGCAGGTGTATCAACTCTCTAGGAGGTACTTGAAATGGCACTCAACGGAACGACCGGCAACGTCAACAACACGCTCGACAACGCTCACAAGAACTTCGAAAGCTCGATGAACAAGGTGCAGGAAGTGTCGATGGCCGTCGGCCTGATCGGCGCTACCACGCAGACCATCGGCGGCGTGAGCTCGGCTTTCTCGAACGCCGGCAGCGCTGTGAAGCACGCCTTCGAAGGCGCTTCGAAAGCCAACTGAGCGGATGCGCGGCGCGCGCTTCGCGGACGATCGATGAATGCGCTCCATGCCGTCGGTCGTTCTGCTCCCGCGCTGCGCCGCGCTCTTTATTCTTTGACCATCCGACCTGAGGACTCAACATGATTGATTCCAGCGCGATCACTGCTGCTTCGCCCCAGGCGGGTGCGGGAACAGGCGGGCCCGCGCAGGGCCGGCAGGCGCTCAACCAGGCGGAAACGAAAGAATTTGCCCAGTTGATGGCCGGCAAGCCGCCGGGGCACCCGTCGCTCGTCAACACGCCGAGCGTGCTTGGCGACGCCGCAAAGGCCTATGCGGCACGACTGGCGGGCCACGCAAGGCCGCTGGACGAGATGCGTCGCAGCATGCTCGAGTCCATCAACCCGCGCGACCCGCTGATGTCGATGGTTGCGCTGACAAATCACTCCATGGAGGCGCACGAGACCTTCGTGCGCATGCACATCTCGATGGGCTTGGCAGGTGCCGCGTCGAGCCTGTTCAACACCCTGCTCAAGAACCAGCAGTAGGAGTGCACATGAGCACGCAGGCAATGCTGTTCGGTCGAATCCGGCGTTGGTCGTTGGCAGCGGTGTTGCTGCTGGGGCTGGCGGGCTGCAAGGTCGGGCTGTATTCCGACCTGACCGAGCAGGAAGCGAACGAGATGGTCGCCGCGCTTACGCAGGCCGGGCTCGGTGCTGCGAAGGAGCGCGCTGACAACAGCGGCTGGCAAGTGATGGTCGAAGACGGCGATCTCGGCTCGGCGCTGGAGTTGCTGCGCGCACAGGGGCTGCCGCACGACCGCTATGCCAGCATGGGCGATCTGTTCGAGAAGCAGGGGCTGGTATCGACGCCGTCCGAAGAGCGGATGCGCTACATCTACGCGGTGTCGCAGGAGCTGTCGCAGACCCTGCGTAACGTCGACGGGGTCGTGGCCGCGCGGGTGCATGTCGTCATCCCGGCCAATGATCCGTTGAGCGACCGCATCCGGCCATCGTCCGCGGCGGTGTTCATCAAGCACCGCCCTGACGTGGACCTGCGCCTGATGGCACCGGCCGTCAAGGACATGGTCGCGCACAGTATCGAGGGGCTCACGCACGACAAGGTCTCGTTGTCGCTGTTCGAGGCGCGACAGGCGAGCTACGCGCCGCAGGCCCGCACAGACGCCGGCGAACCGCTGATCCTGGGCCTGCTGTCGACGCAGGCGGCCGCCGTGATTCTTTTCCTGCTCGTCGTCGCGGCCGTGTGCGTGATGTTGCTGCCGGGTTTGCTGAAGAAGCACAACCTCGATTGGCGTTGGATGCGACGGCAGGTGCTGCGGCGATAGCGACATGGACACCGCCGCTCGCCGAACGGATGCGATGGAGCTGGTGCGCCTGGTGACGCGGTTCAACCTGCATCCCGAACACGACCTGCATCCCAGCTGGTTGCCACCGGAATGGCCGGTGCGTCACCGGCAGCTGCAGCAATTTGGCACCGCTGGCAAGGCGGTGCTGGCGGACCTGCTGCGTGACCGCGCCGCGATGGTGCCCTCGGAGTTCAGCTTCGATTCGCGCATGCGCCGGCTCGCGCTGCTCGATGGTGCCTCCCTGCGTCGGCTGGCCGCCTACTGCGGCTTGTGCGCGCACAAACCGCTTTTCAAGGTGCGCGGCGTGTCCTCGCAGTTGCGTCGCATGGCGCGTCGCCTCGACGACGACGCGGTCGATTTCGTGATCGACCGGGTGCCCCAGCTGACGGAGTTGCGCATGGATGCGGGGGGGCTCAAGGAGCGACCCCTTTCGACCGGCCGGGTCGTCTTCAACCGCGGCTACCGGCTGTTGATGGCGGCGGTCGCACCCGAAGGCGACGCCACATTGAGGCGCGTACAGCGCAAGCTGCCCCGGCGTGTGGCGTCGCTCAGCGTCCCTGCGCTCAAGCCGAGGCAGGCCGCCCAGTTGTCCGAATTGATGCTGTTGTGCATCGTCCCCGAAAGGTTGCCCCAATGGGACTGGCTTTTCTGATCACCAGCGAGAACCTGCAACTGCTCAGCGAGCGCAAGGTGCTCAAGGAGGCCGAGTATGCGGCGCTGCTCGACGCGTCGGCAGTGGTGGCCGCCGCGCGTCAGGAGGCTCGCCGCATCGTGCAGCAGGCCACCCGCCAGGCTGAGGACAGCAGGAGGAAAGGCTATGAAGAAGGGCTGCAGCAGGCGAAGTCGGAGTACGCGCAGCGGCTGGTCTCGGACAGCCTGGCCTCGGAGCGACAGTTGCGTGCGCTGCGGACGTCGATGGCCCAGATCGTCGTCAAGGCCGTCGGGCAGTTCATCGCCGACGCCGACCCTGCACACCTCTTCGAGACGGCGCTGCTGCGTGTGGACACACTGATCCGCGCGGAACCATTCGTCACCGTGCGTGTCTCCCCCGCGCAGGAGGGGGCGCTGCGCCAGGTGCTGGACAAGCTGCGCACCGAAGCCAACTGGACGATGAACGTCGCGGTGCAACCCGATCCGGCGTTGAAGCACGGCACCTGCGAGGTGCAGACGGCTTCCGGCACCATAGAGATCGGGCTGGACGCGCAACTCGACGCCTTTCGTCGGGCGGTCGAGCGCGGCGGCCTGGGAGCGCAGTGATGGGCAGCAGCGCTTCTGCACCGCGCTCCGTTCCCAGCGGTGCGCTGGATATCGTCGCCGACCTGGAGCAGGCCTTTGGCCGCGTGATGCCGGTCGGCATGCGCGGGCGGGTCAGCAAGGCGGTCGGGATGCTGATCGACGCCTCCGGCATCCAGGCCCACGTCGGCGAGCTGTGCGAACTCACGACACCGGGCGAGCCGCCGCTCCTGGCGGAGGTCGTGGGCTTCTCGCACAACACCGCGATCCTCACGCCGCTGGGCCCGACCACCGGCATCTCGACGCTGACCGAGGTGATTCCGTCCGGCCGCGGCCACGTGTGCCCGGTGGGAGCGGGGTTGCTTGGGCGGGTGCTTGATGCGTTGGGCGCCCCCATGGACGATCTCGGTCCGCTGGACGTGCACACCCACCAACCGGTGCACCGCGAGCCGCTCAACCCCTTGCAGCGCCAGATGATCGAACGCCCGCTGGCCACTGGCATCCGAGCCATCGATGGCTTGTTGACGCTGGGCGAGGGGCAGCGTGTCGGCGTTTTCTCGCCGCCCGGCGTCGGCAAGAGCACGCTGCTGGGCATGCTGGCACGTGGCTCGACGGCCGACGTCAACGTCATCGCACTGATCGGCGAGCGAGGCCGCGAGGTCAAGGAGTTCATCGAGCACAGTCTGGGTCCCGAGGGGCTGGCGAAGTCGGTGATGGTGGTGTCGACGTCCGACCGGCCGCCGATGGAGCGCCTCAAGTCGGCCTACGTGGCAACCACGATCGCGGAGCACTTCCGGGACCAGGGCAAGAAAGTGCTGCTGCTCGTCGATTCGCTCACCCGCTTCGCGCGGGCGCAGCGCGAGATCGGCCTGGCCAGCGGCGAGCCGCCCACGCGGCGCAGCTACCCGCCGTCCGTGTTCTCGATGCTGCCGCAGTTGCTGGAGCGCGCCGGGCAGGGCCGTACAGGTTCCATCACTGCCGTGTACTCGGTGCTGACCGAAGGCGACGAGGAGAACGACCCGATCGCCGAGGAGGTGCGCTCCATCCTCGACGGGCACATCGTGCTTTCGCGCAAGCTGGCGTCGGCCAACCAGTACCCGGCGATCGACGTGCTGGCCAGCGTGAGCCGCGTGATGGGGCAGGTTGCAGCGCCCGAACACAAGGCCGCGGCGTCGCAGTTGCGCAGCCTGCTCGCGAAGTACCAGGAGCTGGAGCTGCTGATCCAGATCGGCGAATACAAGGCCGGCGCCGACGCGACGGCAGACCGCGCGATCGAATCGCGGGCGTCGGCCCTGGCGTTCCTGAACCAGCCGCCGGAAAGCCGCGTCGACTTCGAGCGCACGGTCGCGGCCTTGCGTCGCCTGGTGGGGTAGTGAGAGTGGAGCAGGTGGGGTGCCGGCATGGACATTGACTGGAAACGGCTCGGCGAAGTGCGCGAACGCCAGAAGACGGCAGCGCAGCAGCGTGTGGCGAGTGACCGCCAGGCGTTGGAGCAGAGCCAGCAGCAGGCGCTGAAGGCGCAGGAGCAGTGGCATCGCGAGGTGCTTGCGAAGGAGCAACTGTGGCGCGAGACGGCTTCCGGCGCCAGCGTAGGCGTGGCGCATCTGCGCCAGAGCGGCGCGTGGAGCCGCGCGCTCGACGCCCGCATCGCCGAGGCGAGGGCGGCGGTGGCACAGGCCGTCGACGTGGTGAAGGCCCGCCAGGCCACGCTGGACGGCAGCCGTCACGTGCTGCGCGAGGCGGCCGGTGATCTGGAGAAGGCGCGTCAGATGCAGCGCAAGGCGGCACAGGCGCGCCAGCGCCTTACCGAACAGCGCATGGAAGACAACGCAGAAGAGGTCGCTGTACAGGGCTGGCTCTCTCGCAGGGTATAGAGGCGCGCGTGATGGAATTGCAGCCGAGCCTCGAAATCCTGGCGTTCGAGAAGTGGTTCGCCGCCACCGCGCTGACGCTGCCTCGCATCAGCGGGTTGTTCGCGGTCGTTCCCTTCTTGTCGGCACGGATGATGCCGGGCACCACCCGCAACAGCATCGTGCTGCTGCTGGCGATCTTCCTTTCGCCGCTTGCGGGCGACATTCCGCCAATGACGCTTGGAATGTGGCTGCTGGTGGCCTCCAAGGAGCTATTCATCGGCGCGCTGCTCGGACTCGGGGTGGGCATCTTCATCTGGGCGATCCAGAGCGTTGGCGACCTGATCGACTTTCAGACGGGATCGAGCAATGCTTCGTTCTTCGATCCGGCCGCAGGCCACGAGAACGGGCCTACCGGCGAATTCCTCGGCTGGCTCGCGATGACGCTGTTCGTGGTGGCCGGCGGCCTGCTGGCAATGCTGGGAATGGTCGTCGACTCATACAAGCTGTGGCCGATCGCGTCGTTCTTCCCGGACTTGGGGCAGGTGCTGGAGCAGTTTGCGGTGCGTCAGGGGGACACGCTTTTCCAGTGGATCGTGAAGCTCTCAGCCGCCGTGATCCTGGTGCTGCTGCTGGTGGAGCTGGGCATGGGTTTCATCAGCCGCGCAGCGCCGCAGCTCAATGTATTCGTGTTCTCGCAGCCATTGAAGAGCTTGCTGGCGCTGCTGATGCTGGCGTTGCTGATGTTCTTCGTGTACGAGTCACTGCAGTCCTTCCTGCGCCCCGAGAACAGCGTGCTCGAGTTCCTGCGGCACGCGCTTTGACGGGGTCGAGTCGTGTCGGAAAAGAACCAGCAACCGACGCCGAAGCGACTGCGCGAGGCCCGCAAGAAGGGTGAGGTCGTCGTCAGCCGTGATCTGTCGTCCACGGTTGTTTTCATCGTCGTCACCGTCAGCGTGTGGCTGCTCGGCACGGTCATCTTTTCGATGCTGCACGAATTGTGGCTGCACGCGACGAGCACCGAGTTGCTGGCCCACCCGGACGACCGCTTTCCGGAATTGCTGTTGCACACCGCAGAGGTGGCGTTGTGGGGCATGGTGCCGATCACGCTGATCGCCGCGCTGGCCGGTTTCGTCGGTTCGTTCTTCCAGGTGGGCGGCGTGTTTGCCTGGTCCCGCGTGAAGCCCGACATCAATCGGCTCAATCCGGTCGAGGGGTTCAAGCGCATCTTCTCCACGCGCAATTTCGTCAATCTGCTGAAGATGTGCCTCAAGACGGTGCTCATCGCGGTGTTGTTGGCGGTCGTCGTGCACACCTTCATGGACACGGCGATGCGGCTCGGATACGGGCGCCCGTCCACTGCGCTGGCGGTCGGCGCCCGGGCGCTGCTCGAAGTGTTTGCGTGGGCCGGCGTCATCTTCGTGTTGATGTCCGGTGTCGACTACGCGCATGAACACTACGAGTTCATGAAGCAGCAGCGCATGTCGATCGAGGACGTGCGCCGCGAGTACAAGGAAGACGAAGGCGACCCGATCAACCGCTCGCGTCGCCGCTCGGCCCACATGGAGATGATCTACGCGAGTCTTGCGGACCGGGTGCGGGTGGCATCGGCGGTGATCCATTCGCCCCGCGTGGCCGTTGCATTGCAGTACCTGGGCGAGAAGGACCTGCCCCGCGTGATCGCGCGCGGCGAGGGCGAGGTGGCGGCCCAGATTCGCCGCTTTGCCGGCCAGTCCCTCATTCCGATGGAGTTCGACGCGGCGCTGGCCGAGCGCCTGTACGAGGAGGTGCCCGAGGACCAACACATTCCCCGACCGCTATATGCGCCCGTCGCGACCTTGCTGCGCTGGGCCCAGGGCGGCACCTGACAGCCTCTGTCTACGGAATCCCGGACAACTACGGATTTCCGTGCTTGGTCACTGCGTGGGCCGGGCGAAGAATGTCAGCAGTTTGACGGTACCGCACAGCCCGCGGACCGCAGCAACGCAGGGGAAAGTCAATGTCGTTTCTCGATGCAGTTCGCCGGGTCTTCTCGCCGCCTCCACCGCTGCCGCCTCCTCCTCCACCTCCCCCGCCGCCTCCGCCCCCTCCACCCCCGCCGCCTCCTCCTCCGCGCAGCAACACGACCGCACAGCAGCAGGCGCGGCAGGCAGCTCTCGACCGGGCCTCTCAGCACACCGGGCAGTTGCAGGGCGAGGTCGAGCAAAAGGTGGAGGCACGCAACCAGAAGCTGATGAATGGCGAGGAGCCCCCCCAGCAGCAGACGCAAGCGCTGAACGATTCATACAACGAATACCTTGGCGCCGCGGCGCAGGAAATGCGCGTCGCCGCCGGCAATGCTCGTGAGAGCGGGGGCGACGTCAACGCCGCCCTGGACCAGCAGGCGCAGGCGATCCTCGAGCGCGCGGGCGAGGGAGAGGCGTTCGATCCGCAGGGTCTGGGCGAGCAGATCAATGAGATCCGGAACAGCCTGAAGAACGAATCGGCCGAGGTGAGCGATCTGCGGCGGGAGCAGTACGACGCTGCGCAGGAAAGCGGCAGCGAGATCGAGGCCGCCACGACCGCGCGCGACGAGGCCCAGGCCGCGGCGGACCAGGCCATCGAAGCCGCCGAGGCCTACGACAACCCCTCGTACGCGGAGCGACACGATCCCGACTTCGAAACCTCGCGCCGCAGCGCCCAGCAGAACGCAACGGAACTGCAGGCTGTGGCAGACGAAGCACAGGCCGCCTTGACCCGCCTGGAGCTCGAGGCGAGCGAGGAACAGTCGGGCTACAACAGCCGCATCGCGGATGCCGAAGTGCGCGATGCGCAGGATGCCCTGGCCGAGACGCGGCAAGCTGCCGGCGGCGTGGCAACGCCGGAGCAGCAGGCCAAGATCGATCAGGCGGAGCAAGACCTGCTGGATGCCATCGACAAACAGAACTTCCACCAGGACGTGCACGAGGTCGCGGCGGCCCGGCTGGAGTCCTTCGACGCCGAAGCAGCCCTGAAGGACGCCCAGGCGGCCTGGGACGCGGCTTCTGCCAATCAGCCGACGGAGGGCGAGGACGGGTACAACCGGGCCTTCTGGGCGAAGCCGGGCAGCGACGACGGCCGGCAGGTCGAGTTCCGCGACGGCAAGTGGCAGTTCAAGGAGGTGAAGGACTGGTGGTTCGACGAGTGGCACGACCTGCCCCCGGAGACCGCCGACCTGTGGGAAGCGCAGCAGCGGGCCGACCGGGCCGACGCGCGGCTGGAGGACGCGGAAGCTGCCTGGGACACGACCTACCGCGATCAGTTCGGCGACCCGAGCAGCGGGCTGGAACACGGGCGACTCGACGTGAAGCCGTGGGTGGCACGCGAAGAAGAGATCGGGGGCAAGCTGCGGACCGCCAACCAGGGCGTGACCGAGGCGCAGACGGCGCTCGACGACGCCCGCGAGCGCGGCGCGACTGCCAGCGAGATCGACCGGCTTGAACGCGACCTGGGCGCCAAGCTGCAGACGCAGCAGACGGCGCAGGCCGAATCCGATGCACTCGGCAGTCTTCAGGATCTGCGGCAGGCGCGCATCGACCTGGCCGCGGCGCAGCGAGCGGATACCGACGCGGGCGCCAGCGAGCCGTCGCAGGCGGTCATCGACGCACAGGCGGAGGTCGACCGCCTGGAAGGCGAGGCGAGGACCAACGTCTCCGAGGCGTTGTCGCAGAAGGAGGCCGCGGGCACGCTTGCCGAGCAGGAAACCGAAGCGCGCGAGGGACTCCAGAACTCCCGCGACGCGCTGGCGGACCTGGAGGTCAACGTCGACGAGGCGCGTACCGCCTGGGAGACCGCAGGCGCCGAGGACAAGGCGGCGAAGCAGGTCGAACTCGACCGCGAGCTCGCGGAGTACGACCGGCTCGAGCTGGAGGTGGCGGACTACGAGAGCCGCATCGAACTGATCGATGCCGAGCGGGAATTGCTGACCGCGCAGCACGAATACGACACGCACGACTTCGTGGAGCGCCGGGAGACCACACGGCAGGGCATGTACGGCGTGGAGGTCACCGACTACGAGTACCCCGACGGCTTCGACAGGACAGCCGACGTGCTGCCACCGTCGACGTTCGCGGAAGCAAGCAACACCGAGCTGCCGGTCGACGACGGTTATCGCACGCTCTCCGACGGCACCAAGGTGTCGGAGGATGGGAATACCTGGGTGCTGAAGGACGGCACGGTGGTCGAGCGTCGTGACGACGGCTACTACGCCACCTTCCAGGACCAGCTGCCGACCACGACCGAGGTGACGACCTACGGGAGCTACGGGAGCTACGGCACCTACCAGAAGCCCGAGACGGTGAAGATCAACTCCGTCACGGCACGCGTGTGGGAGGCCCAGGCGCATGCGGCCGACGCGCGTAGCAGCCGCACCGAGGTCGAGGCGCGGTTGGCCACCCATGCGCAAGACCATCCCCCCGCGGCGACGGAACAGCCGCCCGACGCGCTGCAGTTCGCGACCAACGGCGGGCGCACCGGCCAGGACAACGTGCCGACGCTCAACCTGAGTGAAGACCTGACGACACGCAAGACCGAGGTCGATCAGGCGGTGGTCGACGCCAACACG
The DNA here is from genome assembly GCF_946480305.1 of uncultured Caldimonas sp. The sequence continues at coordinate 298,024 of NZ_CAMLJQ010000001.1, read as the reverse complement.
GCAGTCGAGACGGCGCAGGGCACCCTCGACAACGCGACCGGCGACACCGCAGCGCTCGAGGACGCATTGCAGCAAGCCACCGACCGGCGCGATCTGCTGGTGGCCGAGCAGACGGCGATCAATGCGGCCATCCGGTGGCAGGACGCCAACCGGGAACTGAGGCTGGCGCAGGCTGACGTTCGCGCGGGCCGGGACCCCGAACGCAGCATCGATGAGCTGCAGCGCGACGCCGACGATGCGCGCACCGAAGCGGTCGATCGCCGCTCGGACTGGTTCGAGCTGCACCAGCAGAAGACGCGAGGCGGGGCACAGGACCGGGTGGACACTGCGCAGACCGGGCACGATGCGTGGCTGGCCGATCACGCCTACCTGCGGGGCACCGGGGCCGAGCGGCAGTCGGACACCTGGCAGGCGCTGCAGCAGGCGAGGACGGCGCTCGATGGCGCCGAGCGCGACCTCACTGCCACGGCATCCCCCGGCGCATGGCACGAGCAGCAGCAGTTCATCGCCGAGAACCTCGATCCCGCCGACCGGCAGGACCCGAAGAAGCTGTATGAGCTGTTCAACCGCAACCCGGAGGTGATGGCCCAGGCGCTCATCAACGACCACTTCGTGATGTACGGCGGCATGCCCAGCGAAATGCAGGGCCGCACGCACATCGCCAACACCGTGGCCGCGTCGTTCGGATGGCAGCCGTCGGTCGCACTCGATCCGACGCAGCCGGACGTCAACGCGCGGATGATGGTCGAGCAGAACCTGTTCACCGACCTCAACGAAGACCAGCAGAAGATGCTGGATGCGGCGGTGCAGGAGATCGTCGACGTCGGCGGCGAAAACGCCCGGCTGACCGTGGTGCCGGTGGTCTATGCCACCGAGGAGGCCGGCATCGTCAAGACGGCGCTGTTCAAGGTCGAGCACAAGGACGAACCGGGCTTCCGCTACATCGACGAGCAGGGCTGGAGCTACAAGGACATCGACGACTTCCGCGCCAACAACAGCCTGCCCGCCGAGGGCGTGACGCTGGTGATGCCGGAGGACGGCGAGTTCAAGGTACAGGACGACGGCAACATCGAGCTGCTGGTGGCCGATGCGCGGACCGAGACGGGTTTCGAGACCTTCCGCCGCGAATGGCACGTCGACACGGTCGTCGGCGTGGTGGGCGTCGTGGCCGGTGTGGTGTTGATCGTTGCCTCGGCGGGCACCCTGACGGCCGCGGGCGCTGGCTTGATCGTCGGCGGCTCCATGCTCTATGGCGGCGTGACGGCGGTGTCCGATCTGCACACGCTGGCCACGCACGGTCAGTCGCTCAACCCGATCGAGAACGAGCGGGCCCGCATGAGCCAGATCTCGCTGTTGGGTATCGCGCTCGGCGCCGGCGCCATGGGCTCTGCGGTACGCACCGCTTCGGCGGCCACCCGGGGCGCCGCCGCAAGCGCGGCGACGTGGGGCACTCGCGCAACCTACCTTGGCCGCGGCGCACTCGCCACCGGTGTGGCCGGTGGGGCGGACCAGGCGCGCTACCTGGCCGTGAACTGGGAGCACATGAGCGGCCTCGAGCGCGGCGAGGCGATCCTCAACCTGTCGCTCAGCGGCATCGACATCATGACGCCGGCGATCGTCGGCAGGCTCAAGCAGCCGGCGGGCATGCCCACGACGCAGAACGCGGGAGGGCCCGCTCCCATGGGCGGCCAGGGCCCGCGGCTGGAGGGCGGCTCGCCGCGCACGGGAGACGGGCCGGCCCTGCCGCCACCCGACAACGGCGTTGCGGCGCAGCCCCTCGGGCTGGCCCGGCCCGACGCCAGGGGCACTCACGACCCGGGCACGAGCAATGCGCTTCCCGACCCCGCCACAGGTGCACAGCCCGGCGAGCGCCGCCAGCCGGGTGCGGCGGATCCTCCCCCGGACGTGTCCGCAGCGCCGAGCCCGCCGCGCAGCGCCGAGCCGGCCATCGATCCGGTCACGTTCTTGCCCGGTGTCAACCCACTCGCGAGCGAGAGCAGCGCGACCGGCTCCGCACACCGACCGGGCGCTGGATCCCGATCCAGCGAGAACAACGCCGACACCGGCGAGAGCCCGCACACCGGGACCCGCAGCTCGCGCCAGCGGGGCGCCGGACGCAACGCCGACCCGCTGCGGCAGGTACGCGAAAGCCGCGAGGTGCGCGGGATCCGGCGCTCGGATCTCGGTGATCCGCCGGCCCGCATGCCGGATACCACCGCACAGGCCGGTGGCGACCCGCCGAACGACGTGCTCGTGCTGGGCCACCAGTGGCCGGACCTGCTGCCGCAACTGCGCGCGCTGTCTGGCGAGGGCGACGTGTTCGTCTACCGCTTCGAGCGCAGCCAGCCGGTGGACACGGACGCGCCGGTCGACCTGAAGTCCTCGCAGCTCAAGGGCTGGGGCATTGCGGCCCAGGGGGAGCGGCGAGCGCGCTGGCTGGGGCAGGGCGAGCCTGACGGGCCGCCCGGCTTCAACATCCGTGACAGCAGGCACGGGCTGGGCGAGGCGCCGCTGAGCGCTGACACCTTCCTGGTGGTGTCGCGCACGCCCCCCTCCGCGGTGCGCGATGCTGGAGGTTTCCAGGGTGTCAGGTGGGTGGGCGATGACGCCGCGCAATTGGCCGTGCGTGGCCTCGGGCCCGTGCGCAGCACGGCGGAGCCGGCACCGAGCAGCACGCCCGATGCAGTGATGGCTCCCCGCAACGCCGGAGAACTCGTCACGCAGATCGAGACCGCGCTTGCGCAGACCAGACAATCCGACAAGGCATTGCAGAAGGCCCACAAGGCGCTGCAGAAGGAGGAAGCGAGAACCCGGCAGTTGGAAGATCGGCTGCATCACGGCGCGGAGGCGCTGCGCACGCGTGAGCAGGGTGCACAGCGGCTGCTGCGCGAAGCCCGTGAAGCCGAAGCCAGGGCAGAGGCGGCTCGCAACACCGAGCAGGCCCCGCAACTGCTGCGCACGGCGCAACGCCTGCGCAAGGAGGCCGATGCCGCGGTCGCGCGGGCAGGCAAGGACAGGGCGGCCATGCTGAAGGATGTCGAAGCGCTGGCTGCGGCGGAGGTGAAGACCGCCAATTCGCGGGTGGAGGAAACCACCGCGCGGCATGCTTTCGTCAAAGACCAGCTCGATCTCGCCCGTCTGGCGCAGACCCGCGCCGAGGCCGACGTTCAGGCGGCGCGGACACAAGCCGAACGGGCACGGCTGGCTGCCGATGACGCGCGGGGCCCGAACGCCTTCATCACCCGCACGGCCGCGGCACGAGCGGAACGTCGGGCGCAGGCCGTCGAGCGCGCGGCGCAGGGCATCGTTGCGCGAACCGCGCGGTTGGAGGACGCCTTGATCGTCACCGGCCTCTCGAAGGAAGGGGCGACGCGCAAGCAGCAGCTCGTCGAGACCGAAACCACCGAAGCCGTGCGGCACTTCAAGGACTTCATCGACAGGCATGGCGAGCTGGCGCCGCTGTCGGCGACACGGCGCGTGCTCGATGCGGACGCAGCCGCCGCCGCGACGCGGGAGGTCGGCGGGCACCTCGGGCTTGCCCGCGAGGCGCTGGCCGATGCCCAGGCCAGGGATGATGCCGCGCGAGCCTACGAGACGACCAAGGCCGCCGAAGCCGAGGCGGCATGGACCACCCACCGCGATGCCCAGGCCGACCCCGGCACGGCACGGACGTTGACGCGCGACGAAATGCAGCCGCTGCTGCAGCAGGCCGTCGATGCGCATGTGGCGGCACGCGCCGCCGACGTGTCCGCCGGCCGGCTGCAGCACGCCAAGGATGTGGTCGATGCGCTGGAAACGGCGTACCGGCAGGCGCGCGAGGCCGAGGCCGCGGTGCGCGAAGCGGTAGCCTTCGCGCCGCACGGCGTCGACGAAACGGTCCTGACCCGCACCGTTGACCCTGCCGACGCCCTGCTTGCGCAGGTCACCCGGGGCATCGTGGACGACAAGACGATCGCGGCGGGCAGCGCGCTCGTGAAGTTCGACGAGGCCGCCGCCCGGGTGACCGCATTGCTCGATGTGGGCCCGTCGACGAGCCCGCGCACGCCACGTACCGTGAGCGACGGCCTGACCTACAGCGACCCCAAGCATCCGGCCTATCCGGACCTCCCGAAGGATTTCTGGCCCAACGTGCATCGCGGCGACCGGCCGGACCAGTACATCAAGAGCCGCATCGAGCGCGCCGCGCTGGCGCTGGTCAACAAGTTGCCCGTCGGCAAGAACGCGTACGAGCAGTTGTTCGGCGTAAAGCTCAAGCCCGGCGATTTCAAGGTCGACCCGACGGTGGTCGAGCGCGCCGACATCCCGGAGGGGCTGGAGCACGTCATCGCGGACATTCACTCCCACGACCGGGGCTACGACCACCGTGGCGCGACCAAGGCCGAGCGAGATGGCCTGCGCGACCGCATGACCCTGCTGAACGACGGTTGGCGCGCGATCGAGCGCTACTACTTCGCCGTCAAGCCGCTCACCGCGATGCAGGGGGTGTCCAGCGCCACCAGCCGCATCCTGCACGGTTCCATCCCGCAGATGAGCGACTGCGGCGCGTCGCACTACTCCGGCATCGACGCCGGGCCGCTGAACATGAAGCGTGCCCAGCAGATGGACACCGAGGTCGCGAAGGACTTCATGAGCCAGTTCGAGCGGTACCGCACCGCCCGGGCGGAGGAGCAGGCGTCCCTTGCCCGCGGTGACGCCGAAGCCGCGGCAAAGGCGCAGAAGACCGCCGACGAGGCCCTGCGCAGTGCGGCGCGCGCGGACATGTCGATGACCGGCGTCGATCCGTCGAAGGAGGACGCCGCCGGCCACGCCCGCCAGATGCTGCTGGAGCACCCGGGCGTGTTCAAGTTCGTCGGCGAGCTGACGATCAAGAAGGAAATGGTCGACGTGCTGCTGGGCAAGGAGTCGTTCGAGATCGATGCCGCCTCGATGGACCACTTCATGGCCTTCGCCAACGAGACCGGCCTGGGCGTGCTGATCCACTGCGACTGGGGACGCCACGCGCTCGACGCGAACGACCTGCGCCCCACCGGCACCAAGACCGCCTACGAGCACTTCGACCAGTTGATCGACCTGGTGGCGAAGTACCCCGACGCCAATATCGTGCTCGCCCATACCGGCCTGGGCCGACTGGTGCGGCCCGACACCTCGACCCAGGCGGTGACGATCACGCGCAACGTGCTCAACCCCGACCGCACCTTGAGCCAGGTGACCGAGACCCGTGAGGTGCCGACGCACATGGCCAAGGTGTACGAGGCGATGGAACGTGCCCCGCACGTCAAGTTCGACATCTCCTGGAACGATGTGGCCGAGGCCTACATCAACGATCCCGGCATGCGGCGGGCCATGGTCGACTTCATCGTGCTCTACCAGGACCGCATCCTGTTCGGCAGCGACACCGTCAAGCCGGTCAATGCGGGCCACTACAACCAGGCGCTGACGACCTACCTGCCGCTGTTCGCCGATGTGGCGATGCGAGACCCCGGTGCACTTTGGATGGTGCTGCGCGGCAACTACGAAACCGTCAATGCGCGCGCCGAGGCCTCGGTGGCCGACTGGACGCGCAACCAGTTGCGGGCGCAGGGGCGCGAGGGCGAAATCGCTGCGATGGACGAGATGCTCGCCACGCTGCGCACCGAACGCGAGCGGATGATCCACGGTTACGAAGGGGTCGGCAAGGACGGGCAGCCGGAGCACAAGATGGGTGCGCTCGACCACTTCAACCAATGGGTGGACCAGCTCTACGCGAATCGCTACGCGACCTACGGTGCGCAGCGCAGCCTGCCCGACCCGGCCACGGGTCAGGCCATTGCGCCGCGCCATCCGATGGAGGTGGCCGTGCGGCCGGAGTCCGCGGCCATCCACGAGGCCTACGCCGACCCCGTGCCGCAGCACTGGCAGGCGACGCATGCGCACGGGCAGGGTACGCCTCGCGGCAAGTTCGACACGGTGCCCGCTCGGGTGGTGGCGGGCACGCTCGCGACCGTGGGAACCGGTTCGGCTCTGGCGGGGGGCTCGGCGACGCTCGCGGCCACGCCTGATGGCGTCGACCCGCACCTGAATGCCAGCGGGTTCGAGGCACGTGCCGGCATGGGCCTCGCACGCAGCTTGTACTCGGACGGTGTGCGTCTGGGCTGGGAGCAGATATTCGAGGAGGGCAAGGTCACGCACGAGAGCCTCGACCGCTTCGTGAACCGCATCGTGCGCAACGGCAAGGCCTTCGGCCTGTCGGACGACAAGCTGAAGGCCGTGGCGCGGCTGACCGAGCAGTTTCGGGTCGACTATGCCTATCTGGCCAACAAGCCGGTCGACGAAGCGTCGGGCTGGTCGGCGCAGCAGAAGTTCAACGCGGTCATGGCGACGGTAGGCCAGTACCAGATCGGCGTGGACCGCGCGCTCGGCATGCAGGCGTCGTCGATCAACGGACTCGATCCGCGTACCGGCAGCGGGCAGATGTTCCGCCTGGTCACCGGTGCGACGTACGGCCTCAACGTTGCCTATGCGGCCGCAGCCCTGACCGGGGGCGACCTCTCGGCGGTGCAGGCGTTGATCCAGGGGGGCTTTGGTGCCTCCAACGGCGCGTTGATGGTGAACACCTTCGCCGGCCTGGGCAGCGGCGTGATGAAGTCGAACTGGGAAGCTCGCACGCCGTTCAGATGGAACCAGACGCTCGGCATGAGCGGGTTGTCGCTCTCCGGCGCGGTATGGACGCTCAACGACGCGGCCAACTTCTTCGCCCAGCCCAGCCTGCACGGGGCGGGCGAGGTGGCATTCGGCTCGCTGTTCACCTATGCCACGGCCCGACAGGCCGACGTCGAATGGCGCAAGCTGCTCGGCCTGCCGGTTCCTGGCCCCACGCAGCTCTCGCGGCCAGGCTACTGGCTGGCGGCGGGGGTGGGCCTGCGCGTGGCACTGATGCATTTCGACGACGAACAGGATGCATCGGAAGTCACCAAGTGGGAGCCCCCGAAGGCGAGCGGGCTGCCCCCGCTGTTCGACGCGACGGTACCGGACGGCATGGGGCTGGAGGCATGGCGCGACGACCCGGCCCTGCCGGACCCGGGCGACCAGAGGCCGCCCGGCATGCGCCCCGCCCCGGTGTACGTGGAGCTCGGAGCGGGCGCCGGCCGGCACCTGAGCCTGTGGGGCGCGGCCGAAGCCAACGTCGAACGCCTGCTCACGACCGAGGAGCAGCGCGCAGCCGCCGCGCGTGGGGGGGAGGTGGCGGTGGTGGCAGATGCCCTGGTGCACCTGTTCCAGCTCAACCGCGAGCGAGGGTTCCGACGCGAGCTGATGGATGGTGTGGCAACGCCGGCGCGCGGAGACCCGGATGCCGTCGATGCGGGAACGCGGCTGAACGTCAACCGCGTGGGCATTTGACGACCCGCCGCAGCGCGCTGGACCGGCACCATGCCGGACCCGCGCGCGCACAGCCCCGCCGGCTCCGGAGGCCGCCGGCTGGTGCTGCTGATGGCTCACAAGAAGGAGGGCGCGGCGCTGCATGACCACGCCAGTTTCGGTGTGCCTCAACGGTGCGTCGATTTCAAAAATGACGCCCCAAGAAGGAGGGGCCGCACCAATTGCAACCGTCATGCACCGGCCCTTCGCACCACGTGCGATCCACGGTGCCGCGCAAACCCGCAGCGCGCCTTGGCGGTGCGCCCAACCGTGCACCACGTGCACCACGCTGTAGCGGCACGAGGCGGGAATTTCGCAACAGGGATCTACGGATCTCCGGTGTTGTGGGTGTGCGTCGCACTCCCAGAATGGCCATTGTCGGCTTCACGATGGCAGACATGCCTTGGGAGCCCGCTGCTTGACATGAGTGGTCGCGGGCACATCGGTGTCGAACAGGTTTTCGAGATCATCTGGTCAGCGCCGGGCCGGGCTGCGAGGACGGCACCGATCCGGCTGCGGTTGCATCTGCTTGCCGAGACTACGGTTCCTCGTAAGTGCTGCGCTCACAGTTGAAATCGATGGCCTCCGCCCGCTTCGCACACTCGTTGTCAACGGCGGTGCACCTGGCTGGTGCCTGCCCCATCGGGGATTCCCGCGGAGCCCCGAACGTCGATCGAATCAGGAGAAAGGCCGCGATACCGCTGCCCCCAGGAAGGTTGCCGCCGACGCCTCGCGTGCAGGGATGGCACCTTCGTGCAGGGCGAACGATATGTGCGGCCAAAGGAGACTACTTTGGTGCAGATCTATTCCCCCTCCGTACTGACGCGTCAGCCGACCTTCCACCCGACACAGGCGCCACAAACGCCGGCCCGCGCTCCCACGTCGCCAGCCGGGCCCGCCCAGGGCCCCGCCGAGAACCGGCTCATCCCCAAGGCCGAAGACTTCTCTTCGCAACGCGCGTATACCGATTTCCTGATCCGGCAGGCGCAGGAGTCGCAGCGCCTGGCGGACCAACTGAAGAAGGACTTCGGCAACAAGAAGCCCGAGGACGATCGAGTCGCCTACACCGCCTACGTCGCGCAGGACACCGCGGCCAAGCATGACCGCGCGCGCGCGGAGCAGGCCATGGCGGCCGAGCTGCGTGAGACCTACAAGGGTGACCCTGCCAACAAGGACGACACCACGCGCGCGGCGCGCCGCCTCGCCTATGACTACCACGACCAGCCCGACATCCAGGTGCTCTCGGCCGATGCGCTGAAAACCGTGTTGAACGAGTCGCCGATGGAGCGCGAGACGAACGTCAAGCTCTACGACCTGAACAAGGCCGGCGACAAGCTCGACGCCTGGACGGCGCGGCTGCACGCCAAGGATGGCGTGACCGAACAGGAGGTGGTCGGCCTGCACAAGGAGTACTACGCCAAACAGGCCGACCTGCTGTCCGCGCTCGAGAAGGAACTGGACAAGGGCGTCGAGGAGTTGCCGTCCATCGTCAAGATGAAGGAGGTGGACCTTTACGACGCCGCCTCGAGGTCGATCCTGTCGCGCTATCAGGACGACCCGGAATTCGAGACCGTGCTCAAGGCCGCGGTGATTGTCAAGAACGTGAACCTGGCCGAGGCGCAAGGCCCGGAAGGCCAGATGAAGCGGTTGGCCGAACTGATGCCGGGGGGTCTCGACCCGTCGGTGAAGCGCGTCGTGATGGCCGACCAGCGCATGAAGGGCGTGGAAGACCGATTCGTCGACTGGGCCGCCGACTCCGTCACGGCGGAGTACGACAAGGGGGCGCGCTACTACGACGGGCTCGACGACACCTCGAGCGACTACCAGCGCAAGCTGATGGACGGCATGCCACCGGCGCTCGGCGCGACGAACCGGCTGCGGGAGCTGACGGACTACCGGGCCAATCCGCATGTCTCGGACGATCTCGCGGCGCGCATCGTCAACCGTCTTCGCACCGAGAAGGATGCGGACGGCACGACCACCATGCACAAGATCATGGAGGACGTGGGGCTCGACGGAAAGCACTACGACGCGCTGCTGAAGAAAGACAACCCGAGCAACTCGTCACAGAGCGAGTATCCGAGCTACGAGAAGGTCCTTCGCAACCTTGCCGACACGGCGGAGAGCGTTGGGCGGGACATGGACCCGCGCAACCGGCAGTGGGCATCGCCGGAAACGCAGAAGGCCGTGGAGGGCCTCGGGCACGACCTGGCGCTGCGCGGCCCGACGACCCCGCACCCCCGGCCTGGCGGGATGAATCCCGTGCATCCGGCCGCGAGCCGGTTCGATCCGGTGTTCGAGAAGATCGCGGCCGAAGGCGACGTGACGCTCGCGCTGGAGGTCGCCCGGCAACTCAAGGCCGGCGTCGGCGTGCCGCCGGGCAACGGGTCGTACAGGGCCGAGGACTATGCCAACTCGGTGCTCAAGCACGTGCAGGGCGGCATCAAGCAGTTCAAGACAAACACCGACGAGTTGTATGCCGAAGCCCTGCGCGGGATGGCGCCGGTCGCCGCGCCCGCTGCGCGCATGGGCATCGCGATGACCGAGGAGGATGTCTACGCGGGCATTCAGAACATCGCCAAATCGGCCGACGGCAAGGCAGTGGTCGAGCAGATGCAGAAGGATCGCGACCGTTTCAACCTGCGCGGCTACGAGTTGCTGCGCCTGGGCGAGACCGTGACCTTCTACGAAGGATCCCTCAGCGGGTTGGACGAGTACAAGGGCGTGTCTGATGCCCGCACCTCGCTGCTCGACACCAAGGCCTCGAAGGAGATCACGCAGCTCAGCACCGACGCCAAGTTCCTGACGAGCGCACGCGCCATCCGCATGGCACTCCAGGACGAATGGAAGCAGGGCTCGCTGACGCCGCAGTACTACGGCGTGGTCGCGCAGTTCATGGGCGACATGCCGGAGTTCCTGCTCGAGACCTACATGTTGAAGAACAAGGGCGCGGGCGAACCGCGGTTCACCAACATCGCCGGCGTGCCCGACGTGACCGAACAGATGGTGAAAGCCACGCGCGTGGGCCACATGCCGTGGAAGGCCGGGGTCATGTGGGGCGGCGGGGGAGCCTTCCAGGCGGCGCTGACGGCCTACCTGTACGAGAACGTCCACTTCGACAAGAGCGAGGAATATCGCAAGCCGCTGCTGCTGGGCCTTGTGGGCGGCTTCGCTCTGTTCCACCTCGGGGAGGCGGCCATGGCGTTCGGGCGCAAGGCCTACTTCCGGGGCCACACCGACATCAACGCGATGAAGGCCGCCTACGGCAACAACATTCCCTGGTACCTGCGGGCCATGACGCCGGAGCGCATGGAGCAGTGGACCCGGTTGGTGGTCGACGCCACCAAGGGGCTCACCGGCACGCTCGCCGGTCTGATGTTCATCGCGACCGTGTGGGACGCGACAGGCGTCTACCACCGGTGGGGGGACCCGATCAAGGCCGGCACCCATGCCGTCAACCTGTTCAACGATCTGCTGCTGCTGCGCCTGCAGGTGCGCGAGTTCACCAAGCGCATCGTGGCCGATCCCAAGGCGCGCGGGCCGTTCATCAAGGCCATGGCCGAGGGCCTGTTCCATGAGGAAAGCGCGCTGCTGAAGAAGCTGCCGCCCGACCTTGCGAAGAAGCTGGGCGGCAAGCACAGCCTGGACATCTTCGAGGCGCTGGTGCGCAAGTGGGCGAAAGGCCCGACGAAGTTCCTCGCCAACAACCCGATCGGCTGGACGGTGAACATCCTGTACGCCGCAACCTCGGTGGTGAACTTCGTGACCGACATGAACCGCAACCAGGACAAGCTGGAAAAGTTCGACAAGCTGTTCCTGGAGGGGACGGGCATCGGCTCGCCCCAGGCCGACGTGCTGAAGCGCCATGCCTGGTGGGGAGGAGCGGGCAAGGGCGACGGCTTCTTCACCGGCTATGCCGCAATGGACGGCGATCCGGAGCAGTTCGTCGAGTACGTCAACGGCTTCAAGGACACGCGACGGCTCCAGACCGTGTCGAACTGGGCCGAAGGGTTGCCCGAGCACGTCGATGGCAACGGGGACTTGCCGTTGACCCAGGAGAACCAGGCCTACCTGTCGTTGCCGATCGACCCTGCGAAGACCGACCTGAGCAAGTTCAGCGTGATCACCTACAACGGGGCAACGAAGCGCTACGAGGATCCTGTCACACGCATGTACTACGACGGCGGCCTGTGGCGCTTCGACCCGAAGATCGGCAACACGTTCGGCTGGCAGAAGGACACCCAGGACATGAAGCCGGTGTTCTACGACCCCGTGCAAGGCCGCCTGATGCTGCAGTCCGTCACGGGAAACGCTTTCGAGGTTCAGGTGAGGCCGCAGAGTACGACGGGCATGCGCGACTGGATGCTCGCGAACCAGATGCCCATGCCCAAGAAGGCCGGCGATCCGGTGGCCGAACCACCCGCGGAGTTGCCGCCGATGCCGGAGCAGGAGGAGCTCAACACCTACGTCGTGCGTCTGAACGACAGCGTGTGGCGGGTCGCGGGCAACGACCCCAAGGTGGTGGAGCAGATCTACGACCTCAACCTTTGGCTCGGCCCGGGCGCGCGCGACCGCGATCTGCTGAACCCGGGCGAAGTACTCGTGCTGCCGCCCGGCTACACGCCGCCGAGGACGAAGGTTTCGATCGCCGGGCGACCGGTCGGTTGAGCGGCGCTTCAATACATCAACGACACCCACACACCATCCACACTCAGGAGTTCAAGCATGGTTTCCGTGACCACCGTTGCCGGCGTCGATCCGCGCACCCAGAGCATGGCGCAGGACATCGTCCAAACCTACAAAGAGCAGGGCGCGGCTCATGCCGCTCGCATGCTGCGGGAGAAGATGGAGTCGCAAGCGTTGACCGATGCGCAGAAGAAGGACCTCTACAAGCAACTCTCCAGCAACGAGGCGCCGTCGAGCGACGCCCGCAAGCAAAGCATGGTGGGCGACCTTGCCAACCAGCTGGGCGACAAGGCGCAAGCGGACCTCTCCAAAGGTGGAGATCCCAACGGTGGCGCCATCGACACGAAGGCCGAGTACGACTCGGTGACCAAGGACATGTCGGCGACCTACCAGTCGCTCTCACGGGAGAACCCGGCCGACGGGGTGCAGGACGACATGGGCAAGTTCGCAACCGACGAGGCGCGCACGTTCTCGACCGACGTGATCGACGGGATCGGCCCCACGGCACGGCCCGGTGGTGCCCCCGAGGCACAGCTCGGCCACTATGGCTCGTCGCTGCTGGCAGCGTTCCAGGAGCAGGGCGTCTACGTGGAGCAGGACGCCAGCGGCGCCATCAAGGGTGCCTCGCCGGTGCTCGGCGAGGCCACGGCCTTCTCGATCGGCGGGACCGGCAAGACGGGATTGTTCACGCTGTCGTCGCAAGAGCGCGCGAAGATCGCCGCCGGCTTCACCGGCGACGTGAAGGGCACCAAGCAGGGCAACCTGCCCGTGATGATCGAGGACGATGACACCTGGTTGAAGATCTTCGGCCGCGAGGACGTCCAGGACTTCTACCTCAATGCCGACGAGAAGGCCAAGCTCGCTGGCGAAAGCAGCGACAAGAAGGCCTACTACCTGCTCGACAAGTACGGCAAGACGCAGGATTGGGACATGCGCAAGCTTGGTGACACCAACGGCGACGGCAACTACGTGGAAGGCTACAACGACCCCGATCTCGCTCGTACCGGGAGCGTGCACACGCTGATCAATGATGCGGGGCAGACGCTGACTCTGAACGAGGCCAACACGAAACACCAGACGGATCCGGTCAAGGCCGGCGCAAAGACCGTCGTGGACAGCAAGGACCCGGAAAAGGCCTGGGACGACGTGACGGCCGGCATGAGCGATCAGATGAAGCAGGAGCTGGCGGTGGAACTGCTCAATTCCGATCGCGACATCGGCGAAGGCCTGTACCGCAAGATGGGCTTCAACGACAAGGCCGCCGACGCGCTCGGCAATCACGGCGGACGGCACGACGACACCGGCATGAACGACGGCCGTGCAATCTACAAGGCATATACCGCAATGGGTGGCGACCCGGCGGGCTTCCGGCAATGGATGAACGACAACGCATCCGGTGACGATGCAGATCACCGCATGCGCTTGCTCGGCATCCACGCGCAAGGGCTGATGGATGACTCTGACGACGGCAAGAACATCCAGCGCGGCACGAACGACGACGGCAACTTCTTCGATACGCGCAACTCCACGGTGGGGCTGGCGGACCTGGACACCGTCACCGAATACGTGGCAGCGTTGAAGTCGGCCGATTTCAAGGCGCCGAAGATCGCCGCCGGCAAGGAGGACGTCTGGTCCGCCGAAGGGAGCTGACCGCTGCGCCGTGCGCAAGCGATGCAATTCCTGATGCGCGGGTTACGGCCTGATGCGATATCCCGCGCGTACCTTCACGGTTGAAATGAGGTGATGCAACTGCGTTTTCACACTCGTGCCTCCTCGACCGAGCAGTTTGGCTCGGTCGCAACGGGAGAACGATATGGAGACGTCAGATGCTGTCTTTGCCCTTCGTCGCGCATCGCCTGTGCGACCAAGTATGAACGGGCCCGCGCAGGACGCGGGCAGCGGCGACGGAGGGCGCAAACGCCGGCCCCGGCCCGCGGGTTGCCTGATGTACAAAGACGAGCAACTCGTCCCGCTGGCGAGTGCGATACGCCCCGCCGCGACCTACGGCCTCCTTGCGGACCTGCTCGAAGCGCCCTCCAGCGTGGCGAGGCAAAGGTTGGTGCGCGCCATGCTGCATGTGCTGGGGTTCCAGTGGCTGGCCTATGGAACCATGCGGGTCCACGGCCGCGGCTGGCGGCCCACGAGTTTTCTCACCACCTATGCCAACCCGGAGTGGGTCGAGGACTACTTCGGGGGCGCGCACTATGAAGTGGACACGCGGCTGCCGGCGGTCCCGCCGTCTGGCCTGCCGGTCGCATGGGATTTGCAGGACCTGCGCTCGCAGCCGCTTCCTGCCGCCCGGGCCACCGCGCACAGGATGTTCGCGCAAGCACTGGAGCGCACCAGCCAGCGTTGCGGATTGTTGCTTGCCTTGCCATGCGCCGCTGATCGCAACGAGCAGACGTTCATCGGTCTGACCAGTGCGGCCCCGACTCGCGCGTGGATCGACGACAACGTGATGCGGCAATCGACCATGTTGGCGTTGTGCCTGCACGACTTCCTCTCGCTCCATGTGCGTGTGGAAGCCGACCCCGCGAGCGCTGCGTGAGTACGCTGCACGGCCGCATCGCGCGGTCCCATATTCATGGGGCTGCTTTCGTATGAGGGCCTCGTTAGCATTCGCTAGCAGGCCGTCGGACACCCCGGCTCCGCCTGCATTGCAGGCTGCTGCACCGGGCAGCTGCGGGAGTTCGCGATGTGGAGTGTCTTTTGATCACGCGCCTGGACCTGTTCTCGCTCAAGCTGTTCATCGACATCGTCGATCTCGGCAGCATCGGCAAGGGGGCGGAGAAGAACTTCATCGCCGTCTCGGCAGCCAGCAAACGCATTGCCGAGCTGGAGCATGAACTCGGCGCCCAGTTGTTGCAACGGCAGGCGCGCGGCGTCGCCGTCACTCAGGCGGGGCTCGCGTTCTACAAGGGTGCGCAGGACACCTTCATGCACCTGCAGCGCGTGGCGACCGAGGTGCACGAACTGGCCAGCGGCAAGCGCCAGCCCGTACGGCTGTACGCCAACCTCACGGCGATGATGTGTCACCTGCCCGATGCCGTGGCGAGCTTCTGTGCCCGGCATCCTTCGATCAAGGTGGATCTGCACGAGCAATCGACCTCGACGACATTGAAGGCCGTCTCGCGCGGCGAGGCCGACATCGGCATCGTCGCGCCCATCGTCCCTTACCCGGACGACCTGCGCCGTTTCCGCTACCAGCATGTGCGACTGGCCGTGGTGGTCAGCCCGCGCCACGCTTTGGGTTTGCGCACCTCGGTCACGTTCGAGCAGGCCGCCGTGTATGACTTCATCGGTCTGGACAGCGAAGGCGCCTGGGACCGCATGCTCAGCAAGTTCGCGCAGGAGCGCGGCTGCCCGTTCAACGTGCGGGTGCGGGTGCACGGTTTCGATGCCATGTGCCGCATGATCGCCAGCAACCTCGGCGTGGGCATCGTGCCGTTGCCGGTGGCGGTGCAGTGTTCGGCGAGCATGGGGCTGCGGGTGTTGACGCTCGAAGAGCCGTGGGCCGACGTGCCGCTGGACCTTTGCACGCGTGCCCCCGAGTCGATGTCCGAAGGCGCGCGCCTGCTGTTCGACCATCTGCGTGCTTATGTCGGCGGCGACCCGCTGGCCGAGCCCGAGGTGTCGTTGCTCAACTGGGCCGCGGCTGCCACGCCGTTGGAGGCGGCGGCGCTGCCGCTTTGAAGCGATGCTAGGCGGTCGCCACGGCGCGTGGCAGCTCGGCAGGCGCCGGCTGCAGCGGCAGCCACAGACCGATGGTCGATGCACCCGGCACCGACTCGACGCTCAGATGCCCCCCGAGGCTCATCGCCCGCTCGCGCATGTTGCGCAGCCCGCGGCCGTATTGCTGCGCGAGCGTCACGTCGAAGCCGGCGCCGTTGTCGCTGACGCGCACCTCGACACCAGGACGCCCGTCGTGAACGCGTTCGGCGGTGGCGATGGTCACGCTGGTGGCTCGCGAGTGCCGCACGATGTTGCTGAGCGCTTCCTGCAGCACGCGCATGATCGACAGCGCCTGCGTCACCTCCAGCCATGGCAGCGCGGGCAGCTCCTGCACTTGCCACTCCATGCCGATGCCGGCGGCCAGCAGGCGCTTCTCGAGCCGGTAGCGCAGTGTCGCGATCACCGCCACGAGGTCGTTCTCCATCGGTTCGAGCGAGTCGATCGTCAGCCGCAGCTCGTCGATGCACTCGCGCATCACGGCGGCGAGGCTGTGGCGGTCCATGCGGCCCCGCTCGATCATCGCGAGCGAGGTGTTGAGGCTGGCACCGATGCCGTCGTGGATCTCTCGCATCAGGCGCTGCCTTTCCTGCGCAACGGCGAGCTCCTGTTCCTTGCGCGCACGGGCGAGCAGCAGCTCCTGGATGCGGTCGAGCGACTCCTGCAGCTGCCGGTTGCGCTCGTGCAGCTTCTCGCGCAGCAGCCCCACGTGCGCCGCCACCACCGTGAAGCGGCCGAGCAGGAAGATCAGCAGCACCCACAGCACGACGGCCTCCTGCGCGGTGGAGGCGGGCAGGGCGAGGCGGTCCCACACCAGATAGAACACGACGGCGCTGCCCGCGCCGATGGCCACGATCGCGCGCCGGAACTCGGGCAGGCTGAACTGCACCAGCCCGAACACACCGACGACGAACAGGCTTGCGAGGCAGGCAAACGCCACCTGAGGCGCGGCCCACAGGAACATCAGTGCAATCAGGCCACCGAAGGCCATCTGCCAGCCGAACAGATTGGGCTCGCGCAGCCGCAGGTTGATGCCGCTGCGCACCAGTGCGTAGAAGACCGCGCTGCCCCCCATGCTCACGGCCGCATACGACAGCGGGATGTGCCAGCCCACGGTGCCGGTGAGCGCATAGAGCGTCATCGTCGCGATGCCGAACAGGTAGTTCACGGCCGACACGCCGATCATGCGCACCCGGTTGTGCTGGTCGCGTGCAATGCGGTGCTCGGGGGTGGCGGAGGGCGGATTCATGGAAGCAGGCGGTATGGGTCGGGTGACCGCGATGCTCGCTGCCGCGCGCAGCGCGCGCAACCCGGCCTTACCCGTGAGCGGGACCTGCGGGTCGCCCGGTTGCGGCGCATCGGATGGGCCTCTATGCTGTGCCGTATTCCCATGAGAGACCGACGATGACGGAAGTGATGCTGGTCGAGGACGACATCTGCTTCGCTGAGCGTTTCGCAGAGGCAGTCGAGCGCTCCGACAGCATGCGCCTCGCAGCGCATTGCACCACGGCGCGCGACGCGCTGGAACGCCTGAAGGTGTTGGCCCCCGACGTGCTGCTGGTCGACCTGGGGCTGCCCGACGGCAACGGCATCGACGTGATCCGCAGCGCAGTGGAGCGCTATCCCGGCTGCGACGTGCTCGTCGTCACGATGTACGGCGACCAGACCAACGTGCTCACCTGCATCGAGGCCGGTGCCAGTGGCTACCTGCTGAAAGAGGCGGTGAAGGAAGACATCGTCAAGCACATCGACGACCTGCGTTCGGGTGGCTCGCCGATCTCACCGGTCATTGCCCGGCAATTGCTGCGCAAGTTCCAGCCGGTGCGGCCTTCCGAGCCGGCTGCACAGGCGCAGCCGGAGCACGTGACCGATCGGGAGTTGCAGGTGCTGCAGTTGCTGGCGCGCGGGTTCAACTACCAGGAAATCGCCGACCTGCTGGGCGTGTCGATCCACACCATCGGCACGTACATCAAGCGCATCTACCGCAAGCTCCACGTCAACTCGCGCGGCGAGGCGGTGTTCGAGGCGCAGCAGATGGGCATCCTCAAGTAGCCCCGCCGCCCGCCGAGCGCGCCCGCCGTGCCTCGCGGACCTTGTCGAACAGCACCCGCACCGAAGCGCCCAGGTTGCCGATGGCGAGCGCCAGCCGGTCGACCTCATTGCGCGAGCGCGGGTCGGGCCGGCCGAAGGGCAGGACCTGGAAGTCGGCCGACACCGCCGTGCTGGCCAGGGCCTCGGCATGCGCCCGCAGCCGGTTGACCGGCGCGATGACGCGACGCGCGACGAACACGAGGATCAGCGCCCCGGTGGCAGCGCACACGAGCAGCGCCGTCCAGCCCGCCGGCGACAGGCTCCCGGCGAGGGCATCGAAGGTTGCGGGCAAAGGGATCGCCACGCTGATGATCCCGGCAGGCCGACCCTCGCGGTAGCCGAATCCGCCGCCGCCGTTGAACTGCGCGTTGGTGCGGATGAAGGCGGGTGCGGCCTCGCGCTCGCCATGGCAACGCAGGCACGTGCCGGCCGCGACCAGAGAGCGCGCATAGAGCAGCTGGTTGCCCTTGACCGCCTTGTACTCGCGCTCTCCGGTGCCTTCGATGGCGTCGATGGCTTCCAGCTCGAAAGGCGTGGGTGCATTGTTCGGATTGAGCACGGTACGCGCCGTCATGCGGAACTTCGCGCGCGACGGCGATTCGGCCGCGATGTCGGAGATCTCGCGCTGGATCAGCGCCGGGTTCTTGCTGTAGTAGGCCTCGGTGCGGCCGGCATGCTGCATTTCGGCGCTGTACGAATCGAGCCGTGCTCCGGCGAAGGTGCGCAGGTCGGCCGGCGACACGGCGTACGCATAGCGCTCGAGGTAGGTGCCAGGCGCAATGCGGTTCGCCTCGGTGACGCGCACCGCGACGCCACCATAGCGTGAGCCCCAGGTGCCGATGTGCTCGGCCATGTCGGCAACGGAGCGGCTCTCGTTCAACGTCTGGCTCACCACGAGCGCGCGGCCGACGACCGACGCGGCCACCGCGAGCGTGACGAGCAGCAACAGCAGCAGCAAGGTGAACTGCGTGACGAGGCTCAGGCGTGCGAAGAACTTCATGGCTCACTCCTTGAAGCTCTTCAGGAAGGCCGCCCGGTCGTCGGCAGCATCGATCTGCCGCGCGACGACGAGGGCCACGTCCCATGCGGTGGGCTGCAGACCGCCACGGCTGCGCACGAGGGATTCGATCGCGTCTTCCACGATCACTGATGACGCGGGGCCGATGCGCCCGTGACGCAGCA
Source organism: uncultured Caldimonas sp. (assembly GCF_946480305.1). The sequence goes on along the minus strand of NZ_CAMLJQ010000001.1, from coordinate 278,941 downwards.
GCCTTGCGGTGACTTCCTGGGCCACATCCTGCGGGCCCTGTTGCAGCGACGCGAAATCCGAGTGGCGGAAGTCGAACTCCGGCGCGGGCACGTCGCTGGGCAGGCAGGCCCAGATCGCCTTCGCATTGCGTGGAATGACGTCGATCGCGCCGCACGTGCGGGCCCACGCCACCTGCGGCGGCTGCACGCTGTCGGACAGCAGGAACACCTGCACGCTCGGGCTCGCGGCGCACAGTTGCCGGGTCAGGCGGGGGCCGGTCATGCCGTCTTCGAGTTGGCCGAAATCGGCGAACACGAACCCGTGCCGTTCGTCGTGCCAGAGCGCCAATGCTTCGGCACCGGCGCTGGCCACGTCGGCCCAGGGCAGGCTGCGCGCGGTGCAGCGGCGTGTGACCAGCAGCACTTTGGGCGCGACCTCGTGCATGGGATGCAGTACAGCGTTCATCGGATGCACTCCTCGACTTCACGTCACCGGCCCCGCGGGCCGTGTGACGCGATGTAAACATCGTTCGCAAGGGAGTACAACGGGGTGTCCGCTACGAGGACTCGTAGCGACACATGAACATGGGATCAGCCGGTGGTGGCGGGCAACGGCATCGGGCGGTTGCGGCCCTCCCACCAGCGCATCACCTGCATCGGCGCTTCAGGCCGGCGCGCGGTCAGGTGCTTCACGAGGAGGCGTGCCGAGACGGGCAGGGTTTTCAGGTCGCGGCAGCACACATGCAGTGGCACCGACGACCACACCTCGTTGAGCAGCAGCATGTGCAGGCCGAGCGGGCGAGCGTAGACGCGTGCAGTCATCGCCGGCACGATGGCCAGCCCCAGGTTGGCTTCGACCATGCGGCAGGCGGCCTCGAAGCCGTTGACGCGCACGCGCACCTTGACGCTTGCGCCGCAGGCGCGCGCCATCTGGGCCAGCAGCAGGTCCCAGCCGCCGCGTGCCTCGAGGCCGATGTAGTCGAACGCCAGCGTCTCGGGGAAGGTCACCGCCGGGCGCGCGGCGAGCGGGTGCGTGGGATGAACGACCACGACATGCTTGACTGTCTCGTAGTGCCAGTAGTGCAGCTCTTCCGGGTAGGGCGTGACCGGCGCGACGATGCCTACGTCGGTGCTGCCGCGCTGCAGGGCCTCGAGGGTGGTGAGGGTCGAATGCTCTTCGAGGTCCACGCGCACGTTGCGATGCTCGTCGACGAAGGCGGCGAGGTCGCCTGGCAGGCAGTGGATCATCGCGGTGAGGTTGGAGTACACCCGCACCTGCCCGCGCACTCCCTTGGCGAACTCGCTCATCTCGACCATTAGTTGCTGCAGGTCGCCCAGCGTCTGGCGGATGCGCCCGTGCAGCGTCTCGCCGGCATCGGTGGGAAACACGCCGCGCGCATGGCGGTGCAGCAATTGCGTGCCAAACAGGTACTCGAGATCGGCGATGCGCTTGCTGGCCGCGGAGACGGCGATGTTGTTGCGCTTGGCGCCCTGGTTGATGCTCCGCGTCTCGACGATGTCGGCGAACAGATGCAGCGAAAACAGATCAAGGCGCATCGTGGCTTTCTCAACGTTCCGTAACGAATGCCGCGGATATGGGCGGGCGCCGATCATATCGACCGCACCGCGAAGCAAGCAATGACGCGAGATGCCGTGTGAGCGTCGATTCAGTTTTCTTGCAACGCGAACGCTCGTTTTCCAAAAGAATGCTTGTGCGGAAGTGCGCATTCCTTCACGCTCCGCCTGCCCCGTATCGATCTAGAGGAGCGGGTCGCGCACAACGACCCAACCTCGCGACGGTGCACCACTCAGCGCTGCCGCAGTCGGGGGATCGCAGGAGCTAAGGGAGTCGCCATGGATTTGACGATTTGCGAACGAGATCACGCTGACACGGCCCCGGCACATGCCGGCCACACCATCACTTCTTGCAACACGATGGCCGTGCACATTCAGCATCGTCCGAACGTGATCCAGCTGCCCACCGCGCACGACGGCGGCGTGCTGCTTTACGGTGAGCGCGACCTGGTGCCGCGCGACGATGCACGCCGCCGCGGTGGCGTGCCCGGCCTGGTCAGCGACCTGCTCAACGCGGGCACCGTCGAGGAGCGCGAGCGGCTGGTGCGCGGCATGTTGCACGCCATCGGCTTCGAATGGCTGGCGTATGGCACCACGGTGCAGATGCGCGGCACGTCGGTGCCGCGCAGCTTCTTCACCAGCTATGCGCATCCGGCCTGGACCCAGCGCTACTTCCGCGAGCGCTACCACGAGCTCGACCCGCGCCACCAGGACGCGCCGTGCTCCAGCCTGCCGCTCGTGTGGGACCTGCACGACGTGGATGCCAGTACGCAGACCCGCGTCTCGATGGGCAAGGCGCGGCGCTTTCTCGACGACTTCCGCGACAGCGGCATCCGCAGCGGAGTGTTCTTCAGCCTGGCCTCGCCGGTGCACCCGAACGAGCGCACGGTCATCAGCCTCATGTCGAGCTCACCCAGCCGGCGCTGGATCGTCGAGAGCGTGCTGGGCCAGGCCCTGACGCTCGGCTTGTCGATGCACGAGTTCCTGTCGCGGCACGTGCAACCGGAGCTGCCGCAGTCGAGCGGCGTGACACCGCTGTCCTCGCTGCAGCGCGACATCCTCGACTGCCTGATCCGCGGGCAGAGCGACAAGGAGATCGCCTCCCGGCTGCAGTTGTCGCTGCACAAGGTCGACTACCACCTGCGTCAGCTGCGGCGCCGCTTCTCGGTACGCAACCGAGTGCAGCTGGTGAACGCCGCAGTGCAGGCCAGCACGATGAGGTGATGCGCCGCTGCGGGCATTTGACGGCGGCGCACCCATCGCGCGTTGCGGCCGCCGTCTCGCGCATGGAGCGCGCCGCTGCAGAACCGGGCTGACGCGGGCGCAGGAAGGCGCACAGGCCGGCCATTCTCTTCGTCTGTTCGGTCGGGCCGGCTGGGCCGATGCCGCGTTGCGAGCACGGCGAGGGTGCCCTGGGGCGTGTGCAGTCTTCCAGCAAGGCGCCCGCGGGACGGGCATCACCGACTCCGGTGATGTCCGCGTTGTTGTTCGCGGCGAGGTGAAGACTGCCCACCCCCATTGCATGAACGATGCGCCGCGGACGCCTCGGAGGCTCGATCATCCGGGTAAACGAGTATGTGAAACCACGTACAGCACGCCCGCGGTGTGACGGATGCTCGCGGCTGTGCGATTCGCGAAACTGCCGCGTCCCGCGCGCAGCGTGGGACATCTTCCAATTGAGGGGAAGAGCGAAGCGCAAGAGGAGGGAGCCGGCAGCGGTGGCGCACACCGGGCGACAAGCGAGACGCCACCGATGCCGGCTCGAACTCCCCGCCTGCCCAGCGCGAGCGGTTCGGCATTTCCCTGAGTTGCATGGGCCCAGGATGCAGGCACATTCGTGCTGCGCCGTGGTGCCCTCAAGAAGAATGGCGCGCGGTCGAAGACCCAATGAGGAAAGCAGGACACCTTCATGGCCACCGCAATGCCGCTCAAGACCAAGATCGTGCTGCTGGCGGTGATCCCGCTGGTGGCATCGGTGCTGCTCATCGCACTGGCCGTACGCTACCAGGAACAGGACCTGGCGCGGCGCGAGCGTCTGCTCGTCGAGTCGGCGTACATGAAGTCGAAGGAAACCGAGCTGCGCCACTACGTGGAGCTCGCGATGAGCGCACTGCAGCCGCTCTATGCCTCGGGGCGCAACGACGAGGCGGCCCGGAGCGAGGCGATCCGGCTGCTGGCGTCGATGGACTTCGGCAGCGACGGCTACTTTTTCCTCTACGACACCCACGGGTTGAACCTGATGCACCCGCGCCAGCCCGAACTGGTGGGCACCAACATGTGGGAGATGCGCGACCCGGCGGGGCTGCCCGTGATCCAGAAGCTGATCGAGCAGTCGCGGCAACCGGGGGGAGGCTTCGTGCGCTACCTGTGGCGCAAGCCGTCGAGCCAGCAGGTGGCGCCGAAACTGGGCTACGTGGTCTCGCTGGAGCGCTGGGGCTGGATGTTCGGCACGGGTTTGTACCTCGACGACATCGAGGCCACGCTGGACCAGCTCGATGCCCAGGTGAAGGCCAACGTGAACCAGACGATGCTCATCATCGCCGGCATCGCCGTGTTCGGCGCGGCCCTGATCGGCGTGTGCGGGCTCATCTTCAACCTGAGCGAGCACAAGGTGGCTTACGCCAAGCTGCGGCTGCTCGCGCACCAGGTGGTGCAGTCGCAGGAGGACGAACGGGCGCGCCTGTCGCGCGACCTGCACGACGGCACGAGCCAGACGCTGGTGTCGATCAAGCTGCTGCTGGAATCCGCCGTCGAGCAACTGGCCGATACACGCCCGGGTACAGTGCCGCCGGCTCTGAGCAAGGCGCTCGCGCGCCTGCAGGATGCGGCCTCGGAAGTGCGCCGCATCTCTCACAGGCTGCGCCCGGCCTTGCTCGACACCCTGGGCCTGCCCGCAGCGCTCAGGCACCTCGGAGAGGAATTTTGCGAACACAGCGGCATCGGATTCGCGATGGAAGTGGAAGGAGACCCGGTGGAGTTGCCAGAAGACGTGAAGACCGTGTTCTTCCGCGTGGCTCAGGAGGCGCTGACGAACATCGACAAGCACGCGCGTGCCAGCCGCGTCGACATGCAGCTCACGTACACCCGGCGCGAACTGCTGCTGTCGATCCGCGACGACGGCACTGGCTTCGACACGGCCTACATGCAGCAGCACCCCAGTCGCGGCATCGGCTTGCGCAACATGCGCGAGCGGCTGCAGTCCGTGGGCGGGCAGTGCGATGTGGACTCCGGCAGCGCGGGCACCGAGGTGAGGGCACGCGTGAGTCTGCGTGCGCTGGAGCCATTCGAGCAGGAAGTCGGGGCCTGACGTGCAGCACGAACCTCCCATCCGCATCCTGATCGTCGACGACCACCCGCTGGTGCGCGAGGGGCTTGCGGCGCGCCTGTCCAGCGTGCCGGGCATCGAAGTCGCCGGCGACGCCGGAAGCGCGGCGCAGGCGCTGGAGCAACTGCCGGCATTGAAGCCCGACCTGCTGCTGACAGACATCGGCATGAAGGAGATGAACGGGATCGAGCTGACCCGCCTGGTCGTGCAGCAGCATCCGCAGGTGGCCGTGCTGATCCTCAGCATGTACGACAACCCGGAGTACGTGCAGCAGTCGCTGCAGGCGGGTGCGCGCGGCTATGTGCTGAAGGATGCGCCGTCTGCGCAGATCGTCGCCGCGATCGAGTCGGTCGCGGGCGGCGGCACCTACCTCAGCCCCGGTGTGGCGGGCCGGCTGTTCGCGCAGCGCAGCGTCGAGCGTTCGCTCTCGCAGCGCGAGAAGGAAATCCTCGACCACCTCGCCAAAGGCCACTCTAGCAAGCAGATCGCGCGCGAGCTCGACATCAGTGTGCGCACCGTCGAGTCGCACCGGCAGAGCATCAAGCGCAAGCTCAACCTCGAAGGGCAGGCCGAGCTGATCAAGTACGCGGTCGAGCGCGCGCGTCCGTGACATCTTTGGCCCGACGGCCCGAAAAAAGAAGCGAGAGTACCGGTTTCCCTGGTGTGCGTTTCGTTGCGTCCGCAGTAGTCTCGTAACGTCCTGGCCCCGCCGGGACGGAAGTTCATCACGTGGAGACAAGCATGAAACTCAGCCGAGAGGGATGGATGACCCGCTGCACCGCCGTGCTGGTGTTGATGTGGTGTTCATTGGCGCAGGCCCAGACGCAGCCTCTGCGCATCGGGCTGATCGGGCCGTTCTCGGGCGGCTCCGGCGATTTCGGCAACAGTGCGCGTTTCGGTGCCGAATTGGCCGTCAAGGAGATCAACACGGTCGGTGGCTTCCTCGGCCGTCCGTTGGAGCTGGTGATCCGCGACGATCAGGCCTCGCCCGACGTGGGCCTGCAGGGGGCCGAGGATCTGGTGCTGAAGGAAAAGGTCGCGTTCACGATCGGCTTTTGCAACACCGGCGTCGCGATGAAGGCACTCGACGTGTTCCAGAAGAACAAGCACCTGTTGATGGTGCCTTGCTCGCAAGGGACCGCAGTGACCACCAAATACCCGCCAGCCGAGAGCTACATCTTCCGCATCGCGCCGCCCGACCTGCTCAATGCGAAGTTCCTCATTGCCGAGATCGTCGACCGGCGCAAGCTGTCGAAGGTCGCGATCTTTGCCGATCAGACCGGCTATGGCGAAGGCGGGTTGAAGGACCTGTCGGCGGAGCTGGAAAAACGCGGCCTGAAGCCGGCTTACGTGGCACGGTTCCCCCTCGGCGTGAAGTCGCTGGTCGACGAGATGCGGGCAGCCCGCGATGCAGGGGCTGAGGCGATCGTGGCCTACACCGTGGGTCCGGAGCAGGCCGCCGCAGTGAAAAGCCGCCTGGAAGCGGGTGTGAACGCGCCGTTCTTCGCGCCATGGCCGCTGTCGTTCCGCAGCGTGCTCGAAAACGCCGGGCCGGCCGCCGTGGAGGGCACCATGATGGTCCAGACCATCGTGCAGGACAACTTCAACGAGCGCCGCGCCTCGTTCCTGGCGCGCTACTTCAAGCACTCCAACGAGAAGCGCATCGGCTCGCTGATGGCGGCCGCGCAGGCGTATGACGCCGTGCACCTGATGCTGTGGGCGCTGTTCCAGACCAAGGGCGACCATTCCGGCGATGCGCTGAAGGGCGCGCTGGAGAACCTGCAGCGCCCCTACCAGGGCGTGGTCACCACCTACAGCCAGCCTTTCACGCACGCCGACCACGACGCGATCGCGATCAACATGCTATGGCTGGGGGTATGGCGCAAGGGGCAGATCGAGTACTACTACCGCGAGGATGCCAAGCGCGCGGGCTACGTCCGGCGCAAGGAATCGCAATAGCTATCGCGGGCACATGCTGCAGCGCACCAGACGCGGCTATCGTTTTCCCGTGTTTTTTTGTGACCCGTGTACACGCCGGCGCGGTTGCCGTCTATATTCACTGGGCGTCGCGCCGCCCATCGCAGCGGCCATCTGACGCAAACAACACTCCACGGGGCGCCCGGCGCCACGGTTCGACAGGAGAGCACAGATGCTGGCAGCGCAATGTGTCTTCACCATGCTGAGTGCGGAGCACTCGGTGATCCGGCGGAACCTGTCGTCCATGGTGGAGGTGCTCGAGGCCGGAGGCTGGGAGCGTCCCGGCCCTGCGCTCGACAAGCTGTCCGAACTGGTCAAGTTTCTTCACACCTACGAGCGCGACTTCCATGCCGGCAAGGAGCGCGAGTGCCTGCTGCCTGCCTTGCAGGGCCGCTGCGCCGAAGCCGATCGGCTGGTGCTCGAGGTCGAACTCGCCGACGCCCACCACGATGTCTTGCTGTCGCGTGTGCTGGCATTGCTGCAGGCGCTGGCGCGCAACGAGGTGCAGCGGGCGCCGCAACTGGAGCAACTGTTGCGGCATTACCGCGCCAGTGTGCTGCAACTTCAGAGCGTCGAGGAGTCCGAGCTGTTCCACGCCGGGCTCGAATTGCTGTGCGGCGAGGACTGGTCACAGATCGCCTCGGCCATGTCCCGCGGGCCACGTCGCTCGGCGGCACCGAAGATGCCGGCCTGGCTCCCCACTGGCGCCGGGTCACCGCGCGGCACCGCACCACGGCCGGTCCATTGAACGGCGGTGCCTGCAATTACCCGATGGTGCTGAACAGCATCGCCTGCAGCAGATAAAGCCGATCGTCCTCGGTGGCCGGTGCGGAGCTTTCCGCGCCTGCCATGGCCTCTGCCAGCATTTGCGTGACGTTCCCGGCGCCACCGAGGCCGTCGTAGATGGGTACGCCGCTTTCGCGTTGCAGGGTCTGAACGAGCGCCGGCGACACGCCCTCGCAGGCAATCGCGTCGTACAGCCGGCCGAGCAGGTGGGCCGTTTCCCGCAGGGCCGCCGGGTCAGCCAACCCGGCATCGGGCGGCCGGATGCGCGCAACGAGGGCCCCGGCGTCGCTGGCAGCGCGTGCCATGCGCTGCGCTGCGTTCGTTGCGTCGTCCGATTCACACAGCAACGCGATGTTCTTGCCGCGCAGCGGCTTCTGAGGGTGACCGGCCTCCGCCGCCTGCCGCAACGCGCGCGCCGTCTCAAGCAGGTCGGCGACCTCCCTGCGTGACAGCTCGGAAAGGTCGTGGAGGTTGCGGTAATCGAGGAAGGGGTTCATTCGGCGTGTACGGCAAGCGCACTCACCGAGTGCACGCCCTGAAGACTACCTGTGGCCGATCGTCGGCCTTTGATGCAGGTCAACCCCCGGCGGCGGCGAATGTGCTGATACCTGCTGTATACAAAGCGTTCACTCAGCGTTACGCAGCGACGCCCGCCGTTGGCACGCCATTGTTCCTGGCTTTCTACAGTCACATCACCGAATGCCGACCAGGCAAATGACAGACCAGGAACCAGGAGCTCCCCATGCTTGCAATCGCCACCCCAACCCCCGCCGCCGTTCGTTCGTCCGCGCAGCCTGCCGCGCCGACGCCGCGGTACCCGGGCCGCGAGGTGGCTGCTGCCGGCGAGCGGATCGCCGAGGCACTGAAGCTGCTGCAGGAAACACTGCCGATCCAGCGTCGGGTCGTGCATGCGGGCGACACGATCTACCAGGCAGGCGAGCGCTTCTCCAGCCTGCACGTGGTGCATTCGGGCATCTTCAAGATCATCAACCTGTCGTCCGATGGACGCGAGCAGGTGACCGGCTTCCACTTCAAGGGAGACTGGCTGGGCTTCGACGGCATCGCGACCGGCCGCTATGGCTGCGATGCGGTGGCGATGGACACGGGCGAGGTGTGGTCGTTCCGCTACGAAACGCTGCTGCAAGCCTGCACGGAGCACCCCGCATTGCTCACGCTGGTGCACGCGGCGATGAGCCGCGAGATCGCCCGCGACCGCGATTCGCTGCTGTCGCTGTGCACCCTGTCGGCCGATGCGCGCGTCGCGGATTTCCTTCGCTACTGGGCAGAGTCGCTGGCCATGCGCGGGCTGCGTACGGACCAGATCACGTTGCGCCTCACTCGCGCAGAGATCGGCAACTACCTCGGTATGAAGCTCGAGACGGTGAGCCGGGCGATGTCGCGACTGGCACGCGACAAGGTCATCCAGTTTGCAGAACGCGGCCGTCGAGACGTGCAGATTCCTGACGTGGGCGCGTTGACCGAATTCATCCAGCGCAGTCTGGGCACGCAAGCGGTGGCCTCCACGCTGCAGTGAGGCTTCATCACCGGGCGCGTGAGGTTTTCAGCACCCGCGTAAGCGCGGCCGCCAGATCGGCCTTGCCGAAAGGCTTGCGCAGCAACTCGTCACGCAGTCCCTTGCCGCCGTCCTCGGCCTGCGTCAGCTCGGTCGAGTAGCCCGACATCAACAGCACCGCCAGCCCTGGGCGCGCAGCGCGCGCCCGCTGGGCCAGCTCGGTGCCGCGCATGCCGGGGCCGAGCGCGATGTCGCTCAGCAGCACGTCGACATCCGGTTCGGCCTGCAGCCGGATCAGCGCCTGATCGGCATTGGCGCAGCCGATCACCTTGCTGCCGAGGCTGTCGAGGAAGGTGCGCATCACGGCCCGCACCTCGGGTTCGTCCTCCACCAGCAACACCTTCAAGCCCGGCGGCAACTGGCCCGTGACGGCCTGCCCGCCGGTGTCGGTCGCGCGAGCCTCGGGCAGGCTCGGGATGTGGAGGGTGACAGTGGTGCCTGCTCCGGGTGTGCTGTCGAGCTCGATGGCGCCGTGCGATTGCTTCACGAAGCCATAGACCGTGCTCAGACCGAGCCCGGTGCCGCGGCCTGCCTCCTTGGTGGTGAAGAAGGGCTCGAACGCGCGCTCCTTGACGGCTTCAGGCATGCCTGCACCGGTGTCGCTGATCGAGATGGCGACATACGCGTCAGCCGCCTCCGGCGCCGATTCCATTTCGCGCGCTGCCTGCGGCGGCAACCCTGGGCTCGGCCGGCAGCGAAAGAACAGCTGCCCTCCCTCGGGCATCGCATCGCGCGCGTTGATCGCAATGTTGAGCAGCGCCGACTCCAGCTGCCCCGGGTCGGCCAGGCAAGGCGGGCAATCAGGCGCGACCTCCACCTCGATGCGAATGCGCTGGTCGAGCGTGCGGCGCAGCATGTCGGCCAGCGATTGCAGCATTGCCGCCACGTCGACGCGGCTCGGCCGCAGCACCTGGCGCCGCGAGAAGGCGAGCAGCTTGCTCGTCAGCTCGGCGCCGCGGCGGCTCGCCCGCGCGGCGGCTGTCACGAGCTGCTGGCCGTACTCGTCGCCCTGGATGGCGGGGTGCTCTTCCAGCACCTGAAGGTTGCCCTGGATGACGGTGAGCAGGTTGTTGAAATCATGCGCGATGCCGCCCGTGAGCTGGCCGACGCTCTCGAGCCGCTGGGCATGGTTGAGTGCCTCTTCGCTCTGCGCCCGTTGCAGGCTGGAGGTGAGCAGGTTCGCCAGCGATTCGACGAAGCGGATCTCGTCGTCGCCGAAGGTGAGGGCACGCCGGGCCCGCACCGTCAGCGCTCCTACGGTGCGGCCCCGGTCGGACAACGGTACGGCCACTGCCGAGACGAGCCCGGCCTCCAGGTACGACGGCGGGACGGCAAAGCGCCGTTCCTGCCGGTAGTCGGGGATCACGACGGGCCGCCCCTGGGCCAGCACGAAGCCCGACGGCGTGTCCGGGCGGCTCGGCACGAGCATGCCCACCTCTTCGCCGTTGACCAGCCCGATGCCGCTCGCCACCTTGAACTCGAGCCGGTTCGGCTCGAGCAGGAAGACCACGCATGCGTCGGCCTGCAATCCTTCGACGGCGACGCGTGGCACCTGCTCCAGCACCACCTGCGGGTCACGCGCGTCGACTGCGAGGCGGCCCATCTGGGCGACGTACTCGCTGTAGCGCGCGCGCTGCAGCGCCTGCTTCACGCGCGGGTAAGCGCCGATGCCACGGATGGCGGCCACCACATACGGCAGGCCCTCGCCATGCAGCGGGCTGAGCGCGATTTCCACCATCACCTCGCTGCCGTCGCGGCGCTTCGCGACCAGCTCCATCTGCGTGCCCATCGGCCGCGGCCGAGGATTGACGCCGTACGCATCGCGGTAAGCGGCGTGGCGCGGCCGGATGCTGTCGGGCACGAGCGCATCGACCGACAAGCCGACCAGTTCGTCGAGCGAGTAGCCCAGCAGATCGGAGGCCACGGGGTTCGCCAGCACGATCTGGCCCTGCGCGTCCACGAGCAGCAGCGCGTCGGGGTAGGCGGCGAACAGCGCCCGGAACACGCTGGTTTCGTCGATGCCCGACGGTGAAGGGACAGGGGGCAGGGCGGACGGCATCAGACGGCTTCCACGGGGGGGACGAAAAGATAACCCGCACCCCGCACGGACTTGATGAGCTGCGGATCCTCGGCGTCGGCTTCCAGCTTCTTGCGCAGGCGGCCTACCAGCACGTCGATGGTGCGGTCGAAGGGGGCGGCTTCGCGGCCGCGCGTGTGCTCGAGCAGGAAGTCGCGCGACAGCACGCGGCCCGGGTGGCGGGCAAAGACGGCAAGGAGATCGAATTCGCCGGTCGTGAGCGAGGCTTCTGCGCCGTCGGGGCCGAGCAGCCGGCGGGCGGCCGTATCGAGCTCCCAGCCGGCAAACCGCAGCCGGGTCCGCTCTGCGGGCTTGGGTGTGGCAGGCGTCTCGGCGGCAGCGGTGGGGGCCAGCCGGCGCATCACGGCCTTGATCCGGGCCACCAGCTCGCGCAAATCGAAGGGCTTGGTGACGTAGTCGTCGGCGCCAATTTCCAGGCCCACCACCTTGTCGACCGCGTCTCCACGGCCGGTCACGATCACCAGGCCGCAGCGGAAGTGCTCGCGCAGCTGCCTGGCAATGACAAAACCGTCTTCGCCCGGCAAGCCAAGGTCGAGCAGCACCAGCTCCGGAGGGTCCGACTGCATCAGATCCATCAGCGAGCGCCCGTTGTGCAACTGGCTGACGCGAAAGCCATGGCCTTTGAGGTAGCCGGCAAGCAGTTGCGTGATGTCGACTTCGTCGTCGAGAACGGCAATGTGCGAAGGGGTCACGGGCGGTAGACGGGCAATGGTTCGGAGGGCAAGGCTTGCAGGAGATTGCCCACAAGTGCCGGGCATTCTGCCGCGATTGGAGACGATGAGGCTTCACGGCAGCTGACAGCCCTGCCTGGCAAGTTAGATCCGGGCTTGACGTTCGTCAAGACCACCGGCGCGCCAATTGCCCATCGTGTGCGTCGTGCGCGCGCCGCGTGGTACCGTCGCTGCGTTCGCCACTCCCGTGCCGGGCGCACGCCTGGCACCGTCGCTCCAACTCACATGCTGCGCTCCACGATCACTCTGCTGTGGCGCTCGCTCGCCGTGCTGTCGCTCGCAGCGGGGCTGGTCGGCGTATTCCTCCCCGTGGTGCCGACGGTGCCGTTCGTTCTGCTCGCCGCCTGGGCGGGCAGCCGGGGCTGGCCGGCGCTCGAAGCGTGGCTGCTTGACCACGCCGTGTATGGCCCGCCCATACGCCAGTGGCGCGAGCGAGGCGCGGTGCCTCGCCGTGCCAAATGGTTTGCGACTGTCGCCATGGCAGGCAGCGGGACGATGATCTGGTGGTTCCCGTTGCCGCTGTGGGTTCCCGTCGCCGTCTGTTCCGTGATGTTTTGCGTTGTCTGCTGGCTCTGGACCCGGCCGGAGCCGTGAGGTGTAACGCTTGCACGTGTGTCGCCTGTCACTTCCTACAGTTCACACCGTGCACACGCTGATCTTGAATGCGACACCGCCGGTGCCAGCCCGCTTCCGTGTCGCTGGGGTGGAGCGACCCCTCTCGCGCGCCGAGGCGGTTCGTGCTTGCATAGATCGCCGCCTGCGTCCACACTTGCCTTGTCCCCCGGCTGCGGGATTTTTTCCCGCGGACCTTGGCGACTCACCAGGAGAGGCATCGGCGCCGCAAGAGCGTCCGATGAAACAATGAACGCACTACTAGATGCACGAAGAGAATCGATGTTCCACCCCACCACCGAGCTCTTGCCCTACTGGTATACCGCGGCCGTGTTGCTCGTCGATGACGACGAGGGCTACCTTGACGCGCTCTCGACGCTGCTGTCGACCGAACGCAAGGTCTATACCTGCACCAGCCACCGCGAGGCCCTGGCGCTGCTGGAGCGCTCGAAGGCCCTGAGCCGCAACTTCATGCGGCGCAGCACCGACCAGAGCACCGATCCCCACGAGCACCTGGTCGCGATCGACGCTTCCCGTGTGACCAGCCTCGCGCAGGAGCCGCGGCGCTACGAGGAGATCGCCCTCGTCATTGCCGACTACTCCATGCCCGAGGGCGATGGCCTGAGCCTGTGCCGCTCGATGCTCGAATACCCTTGCCGGCGCATCCTGCTGACAGGTGCCGCCGACGAACGGCTCGCTGTCGACGCGTTCAACGAGCAGCTCATCCATCAGTTCCTGCGCAAGGCCGACCGGCTCCCCGAGCAGGTGCAGCATGCCGTCGCAGTACAGATGCACGCTTACTTTGCCGAGCTGACGCGCCCGCTGGCCGAAGGCTTGCGGCAGCGGCTCGGCGCCTTCGAGCATGTCGGGCCTGTTGCCTCGGCGGTGCTCGAACTGTTTGCCGCGGCCAACGTCACCGAGTACTACCTCTGCACCGAGCCGGGCGGCTACCTTGTGCGCACGGCCGCTGGCGAGTGGCGCTTCCTGCTGGTGCAATCGGGCGAGGAGCGCGAATCGACGCTCGAGATCCTGATGACGATGCCGGGCTTCGAGACCCTCGCGCGTCAGCAATCGCAGGGCGATTCGCTCGTCTATCTGTCCGATCCGTCGCGCTTGCCTCGCGCGGGCGGTTATGAAGGGTTCGTGGTGCCACCCCAGCGTTCGGTCCGGGTCGGTGCGCAGGTGTACCGCCTCGCCTGGGTTGCAGCCCCCGGACACATGACGCCTCAACCCGCCCGCGGAGCAAAGTGATGAGCCGGTTGGCATCGTCGCTACCCGGCGTAGGGCTGCGCCGTCCTGCCCCCGCGCGCGGGATCCGTGCCGCCACGGCGTGGCTGCAGTCCCTGCTGGGCACGTTCCACCCCGGCGGCGGCTCTTCGCTGCTCGATGCGGTGCTGGACAGCGGTATCGATGCGCGCGCCACGCGGCTGGCCGTCGGCCTGGTCGGCCTGATCGGTTTCCCGCTGTATTACGTGGTCTGGAGCGGCTGGGTACCGCAGCCGTACGAATCGCTTTCGCTGCGGTTGCTGATAGGTGCGTTGTTCATCCCGTTCCTGCTGCCTACTGCGATGCTCGAGCCACTGCGGCGCTACTGGCCGTGGTATTGGCATGGCACGTTGCTGCTGGCCGTCCCGTTCTTCTTCACCTTCATGGCATTGCAGAACGACACCACCGCGTGGGCCATGAGCTACGTATGCGCGGTGATGTTCACGCTGCTGATGACCGCACCCGGCGCCGCGCTGTTGCTGCTGCTCGCCGGCTCGCTGCTGGCGGCCGCCGCGCATTGGCTGCGTCATGGCCAGCTCGATCTTTCGGGGCAGTTGATCGTGCAGGCCTGGCCGGTGATCGTGTTCGCCGTGGTGTGCACCCTGGCATTGCAATGGGTGCTCATTCAGAACAAGCGACGTCGCACCGAGGCCTTGCTGTCGGTGGCGGGGTTTGTCGCCCACGAATTGCGCACGCCGCTCGCAACGATCGGCCTGCACGTCGAGGCTTGCCGGCGCGATCCCGAGGCCTTGTCGAGCTGCCTGCCGATGCTGATGCGGGAGGCAGACCGGGCCAAGGTGTTCATCGAGATGCTTCTGGCCAGCGTTCGTCCGGTGCGCCTGCAATCCGGCGGTGTGCAATGCTTTTCCGAGGTGTCGATCTCGAGCATCGTCCGCAGTGCCGTGGAGCGTTATCCGTACACGAACAGCGGGCAGCGTGCGGCGGTGAAAGTGCGCATCGCTCAGGATTTCTCGGTCCAGGGCGTGCCGATCCTGCTCGAGCACCTGGTGCTCAACCTGATGAAGAACGCCTTCGAGCACGGCGCCCGAGGTCAGGAACTGATCATCGCCATCAGCACCGAGGTGCGCCCCGGCGGCAATGTGCTGGTGGTGGCCGACAACGGCCAGGGCGTGTCGGGACGGGATCTGCCGCGGGTGCTCGAACGGTTCCGGTGCGGCGGCTCGCGTGAGGGGGCGCTGGGCACCGGGCTGGGCTTGTCGTTCTGCCAGGACGTGATGCATAGCCTGGGTGGGCAGCTCGAAGCCGAGTCACCCGCGGGCGCCGGTTTGCAGATGCGGCTGGTCTTTCCGCCCGTACACGCGCCTCAGCACGAAACGGCTGCTTGATGCACGCTGTGGCTGGGAGGCGGGGGGGCGTCCGTGCGCAGGCGTTTGCGCTGTTTCACGCCGCGTGAGGCCTGCAACACCGGCAGCGCCTGCTCCAGTGCATTGAGCACGCGCTCGATGTGTTGCGGTGTCAGTGCGGCGTTGACGGTGAGCCGCATCACGGCGTCGCGCCAGTCGGTGGCCGGGTACCAGAACGGGGAACCGTATACACCCATCGCCTCCATCGCATCGCGCAGCGCAATCGCGCTCGGGATTGCGCCGCTGCGCAGTCCGATGATCTGTTGCGACCCATTGCTGATGTCGTAGCCGATCGACGCAATGCCAGCGCGCAGGACGCGCGTGTTGTGCCAGAGGCGCTCGCGGCGTTGCGGCTCGGCCGTGATCACGTCGAGCGTGGCGTCGAGCCGAGCCACCTCGTGCTCGAGCAACGTCGAGCTGAAGATGGCAGGAAATGCGTTGAAGCGGAGGAACTCGACGTACCGGGCGGCGCATGCGATGAAGCCGGCGCGGTAGGCAAACGCCTTGGCCAGGCTGGCGGTCACGAAATGCACGCGCCCGGACAAACCCAGTGACGCGACCACGCCTTCGCCATTGGGGCCGTGCGTGCCCAGCGAGTGGGATTCGTCGACCACCATCGCGCATCCGAACTCTTCGGCCAGATCGACGATGGCCGGCAGCGGGCAGAGGCTGCCGCTCACGCTGTAGACCGAGTCGACCACCACGATGCCCGGTCCATGCTCGATGAGTTGGGCGCGCAGGTCGTCGACGTCGTTGTGCCTGAAGCGTACGGCGGTTGCGCTCGCGGCCTGAATGCCCTGCCACAACGACATGTGGGCTTGCTGGTCCACGTACACCGGCTGGTTGGGCTGCGCGATCGCCTGCAGCAGCCCGACGTTCGCGTCGTAGCCGGACTGGCACAGGATGCCGGCCTCCATGGCTAGATGCTTCGAGAGCCGTTGCTCGAATCTGGAAGTGCGGGTGGGCGTGCCGCGCATGAACAGGAAGATCGACGACATCACGTCGGACGACGCTTCCTGTCGCAGGCAAGCGATCGCCGATTCCACGATGTGCGGATGCGTACCCAGCGCGAGATAGTCGTTGCTCTGCAGAGAAACGCCGCCTGCCTGCGGCGCGGCGAGGCTGTAACAAAAGGCCTGCCCGGGTCTGTCGGGGTGATCGAAAAATCGTTTGCGAAGAAAGCGGTCGATTTTTTCGTCGAGAAATCGTGGGACGGTCGCTGGTCTCATGTGAAGGCTCCTAGGGGTAGAAGAGATGCAGATACCCATACAGCGGAACTCGCCCGAGGCGCGCCGGATTGCCGGTGCGCCTTGTGCGAGAAGGATGGAAGCCTTGATCGGCAGTGCTCATCGCACTGGACAAAAAATATTGTTCGAATTGGGAGAAGCCGCGATGGCGGTGCATGCACCGATCGTTGTTCGACTGCGAGCCGTCATTTACATCTGCGTGCAGCTTCCCGGATTGCGCGAGTTGCCGCAATACCTGGCGCCACTGTTTGACATTCAAATGAGTCAAAACCCCGATGTAAAACGCGAGCGGGAGGGTGAATCGCCCGACGGCGGTCGCCGGCATTTCGTACCCCGGGGCTGCGCGGTTCCCGCATGGTGCGAGAGGGCCAGCCTAGAATGCCGCGCATTCGCCCGACTTGTCGTTCCATGAGCAGCCCGCAGCCCGACGACCGCAGCCGCGCGCGCGCACGGTGGTCGCGCGCGGTGCCTGCGTGGCTGCGCTTGTTGCTGCGGCGGGCGGCGGGCGCTGCCGTGCTTGCCGGGGTAGTCGCCATTGCCGTGGCTTTGCTGGCCGGCGTGGCGTTTGCGATCGCGTACCCGAACCTGCCCGAAATCGACGAACTGACCGACTACCGGCCGAGGTTGCCGTTGCGTGTGTATTCGTCGGACGGCGTGCTGCTGGGCGAGTACGGCGAGGAGCGGCGCCACTTTCTGCCGCTCGACGAAATCCCCCAGGTGATGCAGGACGCCTTGCTGTCCGTGGAGGATGCGCGCTTCCACCGGCACGGTGGCATCGACTACCTGCGCGTGCTCGGTGCCGGGCTGCGCAACCTGGCCGAACCGTTGAGCCAGGGTGCCTCGACCATCACGATGCAGGTGGCCCGCAACTTCTACCTGCCGACCGAGAAGACGTTCACGCGCAAGCTCTATGAAATGTTGCTGGCGCTGAAGATCGAGAGCCAGCTCAGCAAGCGGCAGATCCTCGAGGCCTACATGAACCAGATCTATCTGGGGCAGCGGGCATTCGGTTTCGCGGCCGCAAGCGAGATCTACTTCGGCAAGCGGCTCGACGAGATCACCCTGGCCGAGGCCGCCATGCTGGCGGGCCTGCCGCAGGCGCCAGCGACCCACAACCCCATCGTCAACCCGCAGCGTGCGCGCGAGCGCCAGCTCGTGGTGCTGGAACGCATGTACCGCACGGGTGTCATCACGCTGGCGCAGCGCGACGCCGCGCGCAACGAGCCGCTGCGCTATCGCGACCGGCAACCGCTGCCGGTGTATGCGGAACACGTGGCGGAGACCGCGCGGCAGCTTGTCTTCAGCCATTACGGATCGGAGGCCTATACGCGCGGGCTCAATGTGCATCTCACGGTCGACTCGCGCGAGCAGCTGGCGGCCTACCAGGCGGTGCGCCGGGGCGTGCTGGCTTACGAGAGCCAGCAGCCTTATCGCGGCCCCGAAGGCTATGTGGATCTGCCGGCCCAGCCCGGGGAGGTGGATGACCGCGTGGCGCAGGCGCTGGAGGCGCACCCGGACAACGACGACCTGCTCGCCGCAGTGGTGCTCGATGCCGCACGGCAGCAGGTGGTCGCGATGCTGCGCGACGGCCGGGCGGTGGCGATCACGGGCGAAGGCCTGCGGCCGGCGGCGGCAGGTCTGCAGCCGAATGCCGGGCCGAAGATCGAGATCCGCCGCGGGGCGGTCGTGCGCGTGCAGGAGCTGTCGAGCGGCACATGGACGCTGGCGCAGTTGCCGGAGGTGGAAGCGGCTTTCGTGGCGCTCGATCCGCGCAACGGTGCGGTGCGGGCCTGGGTCGGCGGGTTCACGCCGTCGCGCACGGGGTTCAACCGCGTCAGCCAGGCGTGGCGGCAGCCGGGTTCCGGCATCAAGCCATTCGTTTATTCGGCGGCACTCGAACGCGGGTTCACCGCGGCCACCGTCATCGACGACGCTCCGCTTGTGCTCAGCGCGGCCGAAACCGGTGGGCAACCATGGGAGCCCAGGAACTACGACGATGGCTACCAGGGGCCGATGTCATTGCGCCGCACGCTGGCTGCCTCGCGCAACCTGCCGGCGGTGCGCCTGTTGCAGGCGATTGGTGCGCCCTATGCGCAGTCGTGGCTCGAGCGGTTCGGCTTCGATCCGCAACGTCATCCCCCATACCCGTCGATGGTGCTGGGGGCCGGCAGCACGACGCCGCTGGAGCTTGCGCGGGCGTACGCGGTGTTCGCCAACGGGGGTTACCAGGTCGAGCCGGTGCTCGTGCGCCGCCTGACCGATGCCCACGGCCGCGTGCTCAAGGAGACGCTGCCGCAGGCGCCCGATGAAGGCGCACGTGTGATCGACGCGCGCAACGCCTTCCTGATGAACGACCTGCTCGGGGAAGTGACGCGCTCCGGAACCGCCATGCGTGTGCAGGAGGCGCTGCACCGACCGGACCTGCACGGCAAGACCGGCACCACGAACGATGCGATGGATGCGTGGTTTGCCGGCTACCAAGCCACTGTCACCGCTGTGGCGTGGATGGGCTACGACACGCCGCGCAAGCTCGGCGACCGCGCCTCGGGCGGCTCCCTGGCACTGCCGATCTGGGTCGACTACATGCGCGTGGCGCTGGAGGAAGTGCCGGTTGCCTTCCCGGCGGTGCCCGACGGTCTGGTGAGCATCGACGGCGAGTGGTACTTCGAAGAATTCACGCCGGATACCGGCATCCGCAGCCTGGGGCTGCCGGAGGTGCCCGCCAGCCCGACCGAGGAGGAGCAGCGCTCCATCCTCGATCTGTTCAGGAACTGAAAAGTCAGCCGCAGGGCACGATCTTGAACTCGACGCGGCGGTCGAGCGCATCGACCGCGTTGTCGGTGCCGCTGCCGACGATGTTCTGGCGGAAACCCATGCCGACGGGCTTGGTGCGCGGGCCCAGTTCAGCCGCTTCGGCGGTCAGCCGCTGCTTGACGTAGCTCGCGCGCTGCAACGACAACGCATCGTTCGACTGCTCTGAACCCGTGCGGCTGGTGTGGCCGACGATGTTCATGCACACCTTGGCGGCGGTGGCCTCGCGCGCGATCTGGCGCAGCCACATGCCGTAGGCGCCGCTGATGCGGGTGTCGGACCAGAACTCGGTGCTGCCCGGATTGAACAGGAACTTGACGCCCAGTTCGTTGTACGCAATCCCCATCGCCACGACGCGGCCGAAGGCCTGCTCGGCCTCATTCATGCGGCCGAGCTTCACGTTGGTGAGGTAGATGCCGTTGAGCACCCGCAACTGCTCGCCCGCGGGGGTGGCGAGGGCGCTGCGGTACTGGCCCAGCGCGTCCTGGTAGCGCTCCGAGTTGTACAGCGTGGTGGCTTCGTTGATCAGCGTGGCGGTGGCAATGCGCTCGAGGTAGGTGGCGTCGGCGCGCTGCCCCGGCGGGGTGGAGGAGGTGCGGACGTAGCCGTCGACCACCTTGTCCTTGGCGAGCAGCACGGGGCTGTCGCGGTAGTACGGCAACGGGTTGTGATCGAGCCCTTCGTCGCGCGCGACGGCGGAGGCCTGCGCAACCACCGTGCCGCTGCGCAACTCGGTCAGCGCCAGGTTGATCTTCAGCGCGGACTTCGAGCGCGAGGCGGGCAGCCGCGTCATCGTGCCGGTCAGCAGGTATTGCGCCTTGCCGAGGTTGGACGACTGGAAGCTCAGGATGTCGAGCTGGTCGTACTTGGAGGTCATGTACTCGGTGACGCGCTTCTCCAGCATCTGGGTCGCCACCGTCTGTTGACCGCTGGCCGCGTCGAGCATCGGGTCGAGCACGACGCCGCGCTTGGCGATCTTCGACTCGACCTTGGCCAGGAAGGCCGGCAGCTTCTGCGTTTGCGACACCAGGCCGTCGGTGGCTTGTGCCACAGCCTGCTCGAAAGGCAGTTCCTGGGTGACGCTGGTGGCCTGCGGTGCAGCACAGCCGGCCACGAAGGCGGCCGTTGCAAGCAGGACGGAGGCGAGGAATCCTCGCTGTCTCAAGGCGGTTGGCTTCATTTGCATACCCTCTTCAGAAATTCGGTCTCGCTGGAGCTCAAAGGCTCGAGCGAGGCTTTTTGCAGGATCTCGGTACAACGTGACTGGTCGGCCTTGGAGACCACCGGCGCCGCAGCAGCAGGGGCCGGTGCAGGCGCAGGTGGACGGACCGCCTCCGCGCGCGGCGCGGGCGCTGCGGGGCGGGGTGCGGCGGGCGCCGTGGCGACGGCAGGAGGAGCCGGCGGCGGCGTTGCAGCAACAGGCGCGGGCGACGGCGCCGGAGCCGGCCGCGCCACGGGTGCAGGCAGTGCGGGAGGCGCGGGAGGCAACTCGGCGGCGACGGGTGCGGGAGCCGGGGCAGGGGGCGGCGGCACCACCGGTGCAGCCGCGGGCACGACGGGCGCGGGAGGCACCTCGATGGGGGCTGCGGCGGTTTCGCCGGTGGCCTTGTCGCCGGACAGATACAGCCACGCCCCGCCGCCGCCCAGCGCGGCCAGCACCAACGCCGCCGTGATCGGCAAGGCCACGGACTTCTTGCCACGAGGCTCTGCCGAGGGCTGGGGCGCTGCGGCTGCTGGTTGAGCTGCGCGCACGGTGGTCGCCTTGGGGGCGACCGGCGCCGCCACGGGCTCGGCGCCGATGCCCAGCAGCTCGCGGAACTGCGCGACGCTCTGCGGCCGGTCTTGCGGCTTCACGGCCAGTGCTGCGTCCACGGCCCGCAGGAACCGCTCGCCATAGCGCCCCGCCGCGAGCTCCGACAACGGCTGCAGCCGGTCGGAGATCAGCCGCTCGACCGACGACATCGGCGTTTTGCCGGTGATCGCGTAGTACACGACACAGGCCAGCGCGTAGATGTCGGTCCAGGCGCCCTGGGTCATCGAGGGGGCTTCGCCGTATTGCTCGATCGGCGCGTAGCCCGGCTTCAGCACCACGGTCAGCGCGTGCGTCATGTCGCCTACCACGCGGCGAGCGGCGCCGAAATCGAGCAGCAGGGGGCCGGTTTCGGTCAGCAGGATGTTGTCGGGCGCGATGTCGCGGTGGTAGCAGCTGGCCTCGTGCATCACCTCGAGTGCATCGAGCAGCGGGCGCAGCCAGCCGCGCAGCAGGGCTTCGTCGGGTGGCGTCGCCATGCCGGCAAGATGCGCCTTCAACGTGGGACCCTGGTAGTAGGGCATCACCATGTAGGCGGTGCCGTTCGCCTCCCAGAACCGGTACACCTTCACGAGCGCCGGGTGATCGAAGCGGGCCAGCAGGCGGGCCTCGTTGACGAAGCTGCGCAGGCCCACCTTGAAGGTCTCGAGGTGCCTGTCGGACTTGGCGGTCACCGTGGCGGTGGCCGTGGAGCGCGAGGCCAGCGCCGAAGGCATGTATTCCTTCAGCGCCACCTGCCGCTGCAGCGAGGCATCGAACGCCAGGTAGACGATGCCGAAGCCGCCTTCGCCGATGAGCCCGGTGATCTCGAATTCACCCAGCCGTGCACCGACGGGCAGTGTGTGGCTGGAGATGGTGGAATTGGCGAAATCATGCGCACGGTCCGGCAGCACGGACGACGGCCCGGTGATCGTCTTGTCGTCGTCGGAAGAACCCAGGGGCATGCGCTTCTTTCGCGGTGGCGGCGCGGGGCGGTGACCGGCGCGCCATGGCTGCAATGAAAGCAGGCATTTTCGCGCGAAGCCTCGCCGAAGCTACCCGCGCTTGAGGGTCGCGTGCCCTGCAAGTTAGGGATGGATCGGCTCCATTTCGCGGTGTGACGGAAGGGGTGTCCCCTGAAGCGGGGACACGACGGTTGTGCCGCTGCAGACCAACGGGGTGTGCGATGACACGGAGGGCAGCCATGCAATTGCGCCGAGGAGCCCGCGCGTTCTGCCATCATTGCCGGCATTCCGTATACAGAGTTCACCGCCTCACATGCCGGATCGCCTTCAGAAGCTCGACGCTGCACCCGATCTCGTCGAAAAGGTCTACCACGCACTGCTCGATGCCATCAGCGAGGGCTCGTTGCCGCCCGGCACCCGGCTGAACCAGGAAGAGGTGGCGCAGCGGCTGGCGGTGTCGCGCCAACCCGTCGTGCAGGCGATGCGTCTGCTGAAGAAGGACCGCTTTCTGCTCGACGCACCCGGGCGCGGCGTGATCGTCGCGCCGCTCGACCCCGGCGAGATCGGGGAGATCTACGAGGTGCGCAGCGCGCTCGATGCGCTCGCTGCGCGGCTGGCGAGCCAGCACCGCGCCCGCATCGACCCCAAGATCCTGGAGCGCGGCCGCAAGGCGGCGGCGGGCAGGAGCGTGAAGGCGATGATCGAAGCTGACACGGCGTTTCACAACGCGGTCTACGCCGCCGCCCGCAACGGCCTCCTGTGGCAGAGCGCGCACGTGCACTGGCACCACATCCGCCGCGCCATGGGCGCTGCATTGCAAGCCTCATGGCTGCGCGAGGTGGCGTGGGACGACCACGAACACATCGCTGAAGCCATTGCGCGGGGCGATGCCGAGGAAGCTGCGCGCCTGATGAGCATGCACGGGGCAGAGGCCAGCACCTACCTGACGCAGCGCCTCGGGCAGGCCCTGCAACCCCTGCAGCGCTGATCATTTGATTTACAAGTCATTTCAAATAAATTAACAAATCCTTATTGAAATCGATTTCACGCCTCGGTATCGTGGACTTCCGCAGCGCGCTGAGACGTCGCTGCGTCGACCACCAACAACCGAGGAGACGACATGTACGCACGCCATCCGGCGAGGCGAAGGACCGCCTTTGCCTGCGCTTTGAGCCTTGCCCTGCTGACCAGCCTTGGAGCCTGCGGAGGAGGGGGCTCCGACGACGATCCGCCCCCGTCCACCGAGGGCCCGCCGAGCGCCGAGTTGCAGGACTGGCCCCGGGTGCAGAGCGCGATTGCGCGGGATCCCGCCGTCGAGGCCAAGGTGGAGGCCTTGCTCGCGCGGCTCTCACTGGCCGAGAAAGTGGGCCAGATGACCCAGGTGGAGATCCAGGGCGTCACGCCGGATGACATCCGCCAGTACCACATCGGCTCCGTGCTCAACGGCGGCGGTTCGTTCCCGGGGCAGAACAAGGCGGCAAGCATCGACGATTGGCTGGCGCTGGCCGACGCGCTGTGGGAGGCGTCGGTGGACCCTGCCAATGCGAACCCGATTCCGCTGATCTGGGGAACCGACGCCGTGCACGGGCACAACAACGTGCGCGGCGCGACGATCTTCCCGCACAACATCGGCCTGGGCGCCGCACGCGACCCGGCGCTGCTGCGCCGCATAGGCGAGGTGACGGCCCGCGAGGTGGCGCGCACGGGCATCGACTGGGCCTTCGGCCCGACGCTGGCGGTGGTGCGCGACGACCGCTGGGGCCGCACCTATGAGGGCTATGCCGAAGACCCGATGCTCGTGCAGTCGTACGGCGGCGAGGTCGTGCGCGGACTGCAGGGGGCGCTTGCGGCAGATGCCGAGGCGCACGCGAAGGTGGTGGCCACCGCCAAGCACTACATCGGCGATGGCGGCACCACCAACGGCAAGGACCAGGGCGTCACGCACGTCACCGAGCGTGAGCTGATCAACCTGCATGGCCGCGGCTACTTCACCGCGCTGGAGGCGGGCGCACAGACGGTGATGGCGTCGTTCAGCAGCTGGAAGGACGCGGCGCAAGGCGACGCGGCCCGCGCCGACAAGATGCACGGCCACCGCTACCTGCTCACCGACGTGCTGAAGAACAAGATGGGGTTCGACGGCTTCGTGGTGTCGGACTGGAACGGGCTGGGCCAGGTGAACCGGAGCAACAGCGATTCAACGGTCGACTGCACCAACGCGAGCTGCGCGCACGCGATCAACGCGGGCATCGACATGGTGATGGTGCCCTACCGGGACGACTGGCGTGCCTTCATCACCAACACCATTGCGAGTGTCGAAAGCGGCGAGATCCCGATGTCGCGCATCGACGATGCGGTGCGACGCATTCTGCGGGTGAAGGTGCGCGCAGGTCTGTTCGACAAGCCGAAGCCTTCGGCGCGTTTGCAGTCACGCGAAGTGGGCACGGCGGAGCATCGCGCGGTGGCCCGCGAAGCGGTGCGCAAATCGCTCGTGCTGCTGAAGAACAACGGCGGTGTGCTGCCGCTGGCGCGCGACGCGAAGATCCTTGTTGCCGGCAAGAGCGCCGACAGCCTCGCCAACCAGACCGGCGGCTGGACGCTGACCTGGCAGGGCACCGATAACGTCAATGCCGACTACGGCGGCGGCCACACGCTGTGGCAGGCGGTGCAGAAGATCGCACCGAATGCCGAGCTCGACACGAGCGCGACCGGCGACAAGGCCACCGCGGAGCACGACGTCGCCATCGTCGCGATCGGCGAGACGCCGTACGCCGAAGGCATCGGCGACATCGGTCCGAACAAGACGCTCGAACACGCGCGCTGGCGCCCCGAGGACCTGGCGTTGATCGACGCACTGAAAGCCAAGGGCGTGAAGAAGATCGTCACCGTGATGTTCTCCGGCCGACCGCTGCACACCAACCGCGAGATCAACCGCTCCGACGCCTTCGTCGCCGCATGGCTGCCGGGCACCGAAGGCGAAGGCCTCACCGACGTGCTGTTCCGTCGTGCCGACGGCAGCGTCGACCACGACTTCACCGGCAAGCTGTCCTTCTCGTGGCCCAAGTCCGCCTGCCAGGTGGCGCTGAACCATGGCATGGACGGCTACGACCCGCTTTACGCGTATGGCTACGGCCTCAGCTACGCCCAGCCTGGAGCGGACCAGCCCGCCTATGACGAAACGAGCGAGACGCAAGGCTGCGGGCAGACGGGAGGCGGTGGTGGCGGCTCCGCCACCGAGCCGGTCGCCTTCTTCACGGGCGGGGCCGTGGAGCCCGGCTGGACCGTGCGCATCGGCGCGCCGTCGAGCTGGAGCAACGTGGTTGCGCTGGCTACCGCGAGCAGCACCGAGCCGCCGCAGAAGGAGATCACCGCCACGCCGGTGGACGACCAGGGCGGTCGGCAGTGGGCCGCCGTGCGGGCACGCTGGAACAACGCGATGGGGCAGCTCTATCTGCAGAGCCAGAACGAGAACGACAAGGTCGATCTGATGCCGTACCTGAACGCCGGCGGCGCAGTGGTGTTCGAGGCCCGCGTGACGACCGCACCGAGCGATCCGGTGAAGATGCGCGTGGATTGCGGCTACCCCTGCATCGGCGAGATCGACGTGACCGCTGCCATGCAGGCGGTGCCGCTGAACGGCTGGACCGAGCTGGCGGTGCCGTTGCAGTGCTTCGCCGACCGGGGCACCGATTTCTCGGGCATCAACACACCGTTCCTCCTCTACAGCTCGGGACAGTTCGAGCTGTCGGTGGCGAACATCCGGTGGGAGCCGGGCAGGGCAGGGAACGTGTCATGCGAAGGGGCATGGACGGCGGGCTCATAGCGGAGGCGAAGGGCACGCAGCCTCGCTGCGGCCCTTCGATCGGCCGGACTGCCAAGCCGGCCACCGCTGAGCGGTCCCATTGCCCCTGCCTGCAGCAATGAGGGTGTGGTGCGATTCGAGTCGCACCCGCAGCGTGGCGCGATCGTGCTGCAGTACCTGGCTCCAGGAGGTGACGTTGGTGAAAACGCTCATCCAGTGCAGTGCCGACTGGGCCGATACGCTGCACAGAGGACCGGAACATGCCGCTATCGCCCCGCCTTACGGATTCGGTGCTGCACGACGCGCTGGCCGAGCTCGCGCGCGAGACGCGGCCGGAGGGGGTGTGTTCGGTGCTGCTTGCGCGCGTGGCCGACCTGGCAGCGGCGTCGAGCCTGCAGTTGTTCCTGCTGCAAGGCGACGAATGGATTGAAGCTGCCCGGGCCGAACGCTCGGCGGAGCAGGTGCATGTGCACTGCCTTGCCTCGCTCGCAGCGTGGCCTGCGCCGATGTTCGATGCCTCCGGCGCACGGGTGCCGAAGGGGCCGCTCGTCGAGTGCGCCCTGGCCGTCGTCCGGGATGGCGATGCGGTGCTGGGCGTGCTCACCGGCGAACTGGAGCGTGCGCTCGACCAGGAAGCTGCTCAAGCGCTCTCCTTCATCACGCGACATGCGGCGATCGGCCTTGCCCGCACGACCGCGCACGCGCGCCTGCAGGACGAGAACGAAAGACTGCGCCGCACGAGCGAAACGCTGTCGATCCAGGGCGACCTGCTGCGCACTTTCGGCGAAAACATGCCGCATCGCATCTACGCGAAGGACAGGGAGCATCGATTCATCTTCGGCAACACTGCGGTGGCCGTGGGCATGGGCGCCGAACGGCCCGAGCAGCTGCTGGGGCGCACCGACTTCGACTTCTACCCCGAGGACGACGCCCGGCAGTACACGCAGGAAGAACAGACGGTCATGGCATCGGGCGAGCCGATGATCGACCGCGAGGAGGACGTGAGCTACCTCCTGACCGGCCGCCGCGCGTGGATGCTGACGACCAAGGTGCCGTTGAGGGACCGCCACGGCGAGGTGATCGGCATCGCCGGCATCAACTACGACATCACCGACCGCAAACAGATGGAGCTGGAACTGCAGCGACGCAATGCCGAGCTCGCAGATCTCAACCAGCGGCTCTCGCAAGCCCAGGCCCAACTGCTGCAATCGGAAAAGCTCGCGTCGATCGGGCAGCTTGCTGCCGGCGTCGCACACGAGATCAACAATCCCGTCGGCTACGTCGCATCCAACGTCCACACGCTGGGTGAGTACGTCTGCGCGCTGCTTGCGCTGCTCGGCTCATACGAAAGGCTGGCACTTCCTGAACTGCCGGAGCAGGCGAGGCGGGAACTGGACGCCCTGTGCAGCCGCGTCGACGTGGAGTACCTCAAGACCGACGCCCCCGCGCTGATCGATGAGACGGAAGAGGGCCTCGGCCGCGTGCGCAAGATCGTGCAGGACCTGAAGGATTTCTCGCGCGTGGACGATCGGCTCGAATGGCAGTGGACCGACCTGCACCGATGCCTGGATGTCACCCTCAACATCACGAAGAGCGCCACTCGCTACAGCGTGGATGTCGTCAAGGAGTACGGGGACCTGCCAGCGGTGCAGTGCCTGCCTTCACAGATCAACCAGGTGCTGATGAACCTGCTGATCAATGCGGTGCATGCGGTCGAGGCGGCCGGCAACGGCCGCGGCTGCGTGACGATACGCACCGGCGCAGACGACGGGAACGCGTGGATCGAGATGGTCGACACCGGTTGCGGCATTCCGCCAGAGCACCTGTCGCGCATCTTCGATCCGTTCTTCACCACCAAACCGGTCGGTCAAGGTACCGGCCTGGGTCTGTCGCTCGCCTACGGCATCGTGCAGAAGCACGGTGGTCGGATCGATGTGCAGAGCAAGGTGGGTGAGGGCTCGTCGTTCCGGGTGACGTTGCCGGTGCGTCAGGCTGCGTCTTGTGCCGATGCCGCCTGAGTGGGAGCCAGGGTCGGCTTGGTTGAAGTTGGCCCGATCGGCCGTTGGGTGCATGAGCACACCCGCGTTTGTCATTTGACATAACGCACATTCTAGAATTTATTCATCGAATCCGCGAACGCTCATCTCGGGCTACGTACGCAAGGCCTTCTCGCTCAGTCGGCTCGTTCGTCGCTGTCACCAGGCAGTTGCAGGATCGCCTCCAAACCGCCTTCCGGGCGGTTGCGCAAGCTCAGCTCGGCGTTCAGGGCTTTGCTCAACTGGGCGGCGATCGCGAGGCCCAGGCCGCTGCCGCCGGTTTCGCGGTTGCGCGACGATTCGATGCGACGGAACGGCTGCAATACCTCCGTCAGTCGCGCCGGCGGGATGCCGGGGCCGTCGTCGAGCACGCTGATGGCAATGCCGGATCGCCCCGCCAGCGCCGACAGCCGTATTTCGGCACGCCCGCCAAATTTCAGGGCGTTGTCCACCAGGTTGGTCACGATGCGGCGCAACGCCTGGGGCCGTGTGGTCAGGATCACGTTATGACGCTCGGTGGTCAAGCGCACCGGCCGCCCGGTGTCGGCATAGTCGCACGCGAGCGCGTCGAGCAACGCATGCAGGTCGACCTGCACCAGCGGCTCCACGCTTGCATGCGCGGTGCGTGCATAAGCGAGGCCATCCTCCACGAGGCGCTGCATCTCGGCCAGGTCGGCAAGCAGCCGGTTGCGCATTTGCGCGTCGTCCAACAGCTCTGCGCGTACCCGCATGCGTGTGATGGGGCTCTGCAAGTCGTGCGACACGGCCGCGAGGATCTGCAGACGCTCGCGCGTGTGCTCGGCGATGCGGCGCTGCATCGTGTTGAAGGCTTGCGCTGCCTGCCGGACTTCGACCGGCCCGTCCTCGGGCAGCGGTTTCGCGTCATCCGGCGCCTGGCCGAGGCGGGCCGCCGCAGCCGCAAGGCTTTTCAACGGCCGCGTCGCGAGCCTCACCGCCCAACCGGTGCACAACGCCACCAGTATCAACTGCACCATCAGGAATACCGCCGTCTCCAGCGTCACGCCGCGCGCGGGGGGGCGCAGGTGCAGGCCCACCGGTGTGCCGTCCTGCAGCCTCAGCGACACGAGCCACAACCCCTGACCGGAAATGCCGGAGGCCTGCACGCGCCCGCTGCCGAGCCAGGCATCGAGGCCGTGCGCCACGGTTTGCGCCTGCGCGGCTACGCCCGTGGGGCGCACCTCATCGAGCGACCAGGTGTAGTTCGGCCGGGCCAGGCGCTCCAGCCACCCTCGCCGCTCCGCTGCGGGCAACCGGTCAAGGATCGCCAGGGACGACACCACGTCGCGCCCCAGATAGCTGGCCATCATCGAGTCGACGAGTCGGCCGCGTTCCTGCATCACCGCCCAATAGGCCAGGCCGTATGCGATGGCCAGGCCGGCCAGCAGGATGGCGGCCACTCGGCCGACCAGGCTGCGAGGCCACGGCCTCATGCGCCGTCTCCCTGGCTCGTCACCGCGGCGCAGAACACGTAGCCCTCGCTGCGCACGGTCTTGATGTAGCGCGGCTCGCGCGCATCGTCTCGCAGGCGTTGGCGCAGTCGGCTGATCAGCAGGTCCACCGAGCGGTCGAACGGGTCGGCTTCGCGCCCCTGGGTCAACGTGAGCAGTTGGTCGCGGCTCAACACCCGCTGTGCATGTTCAAGCAGCACGCACAACAGCCTGTACTCGCCGCCCGTGAGCGACACCATGGCGCCCTGGGCGTCGATCAGGTGGCGCGCTGTGGTGTCCAGCTGCCAGCCGTCGAACATCAGCACACGGGGCTGCCGCAGCGGGCGCAGGTTGGGCGGGAGCATGCGCGTGCGCCGGAGCACGGCCTTGATGCGCGCAAGCAGCTCCCGCGTGGCGAAGGGCTTGGTCAGGTAGTCGTCGGCCCCCATTTCGAGCCCGAGTACGCGGTCCGCCTCTTCGCCTCGAGCCGTGAGCATCAGGATGGGCAGATGCGGCGCATCGCGTGCGCGCAACTCGCGGCACAGCGCGAGGCCGTCTTCGCCGGGCAGCATCACGTCGAGCACGATCAGGTCGACGCCGCCCTGTTGCAGCACCTGGCGCATCTCGCGTGCGTGCCCCGCCGTGCTGACACGGTAGCCGGCGGCCTGGAGGTACTCGCGCAGCAGTGCAAGCAGTTGTCGGTCGTCATCGACGAGCAGCAGGTGATCGGTCATGGACATCGGTCGCTACGTTAGCGGCGGCATGAGGGCCGAGCGTGGGCGCCTTTGTATCGCACTTTGTCTGGCAACCGCTGCGACACGCGCCGATGCAAAAACGCCCCCTCTCGGACAAACACCGGATACGGCCGCCGGATGCAATGGGACCCGTTCTCACCACTCCATGCGAGCCGCACCCATGTCATACCGCCCTCTGGCCACTCTGGCCTTCTGCATCGCCTTGCTGCCCACGCTGGCCTCCGCCGCCGGACCCGACCCACGCGGCCGTTGGCTCACCGCAAGCGGCAACCTCGAGGTCGACATCGCCCCCTGCGAGCAGGCCTTGTGCGGCACTGTCACCCGCGTCATCGCCAACCGCTCCATGAGCCGGCCGGGCGAGCAGATGGCCGCGGCCGACGACCGCCCTGCCCTTGGCATGAAGCTCCTGTTCGACTTCGTGCCCAGCGAAACGGAGGTGGTCGAGCCGGGGACTGCACCGGTGCCCGTCGAGTGGCGCGGCCAGATCTACAACCGCGAGAACGGCAAGACCTACCGCTGCCTGATGTCCATCGATGCCACAGGCAACCTCGTGCTGCGCGGGTATGTGGGCCTGCCGCTGTTCGGCAGCACGCAGACGTGGCAACGCGTCGGCACCGGGCAACCCTGATGGAAGCGCCGATGCTGCAGTGGACCCTGGCCGCGCTGGCCGGCGTTGCCACGGTGGCCAGCCCGTGCGTGCTGCCGGTGTTGCCGATGCTGCTCGGCGCATCGGTCGGGCGCACCGAGCGGCTGCGCCCCTTCTACATCGTCAGCGGCTTTGTGCTCGCGTTCGTTGCCGTGGCATGGCTGTTCGGGGCGGCCGCCCAGGCGTTCGGCGTTTCGCATGCGGCCGTGCGCACCGCCGCGGCGGCACTGCTCGTCGCAGCGGGCGTGCTGATGCTGTGGCCAGCCGCAGCCGATCGGCTGATGCTGCGGCTGTCGCCTGTTGCGGGGCTGGGCGAGCGTTGGGCCAGCCGGGGCGGTGGCGGTGCGGCAGGCGCGCTGTTGCTCGGCGCAAGCCTCGGAGCCGTCTGGACGCCATGCGCCGGCCCGGTGCTCGCCTCCATCCTGGCGCTGGTGGCCCAGGCAGGCTCCCCCGCAGAGACCGCCCCGCTGCTGGCTGCCTATGCGCTGGGAGCCGGCTTTCCGATGCTTCTTATCGCGTATGGCGGGCAGTCGGTGAGCACCCGATGGCGCGGGCTCGCAAAGCACGCGGCGGCCGTCCGCCGTGTGTTCGGCGCCCTGGTGATCGTCGCAGGCATCGCGATGCTCGGGCGCTGGGACGCGCAGGCGACGGCCTGGCTCACCAGCTTGTGGTCGCCCACCAGCGGCGGGGCCGACGTGCCGGCGGCGGCGGGTGAAGCCGCCCCCGAGTTCGCCGGCGTCGACGCCTGGATCAACAGCCCGCCGCTCACGATGGCCGGCCTGCGCGGCAAGGTCGTTCTGGTCGACTTCTGGACCTTCGGCTGCGTGAACTGCGTGCGCAGCGTGCCGCACATCGAGCGCCTGCACCGCCTGTATGCCGGCCAGGGCCTGGTCGTCGTCGGTGTGCACACGCCGGAGTTCGGCTTCGAGCGCCCACTGCCCGCCGTGCAGGAGGCGGTGCGCCGCCAGGGCCTCACCTACCCGGTCGCGCAGGACAACACCTACCGCACGTGGTCGGCCTATCGCAACCGCTACTGGCCCGCGCAGTACCTGATCGACCGCGACGGGCGCGTCGTCTTCCGCTACTTCGGCGAAGGTGGCGAACGGGAGATCGAGCAGCGCGTGCGGGTCTTGCTGCGGCGTGGCAGCCCGGGTTGACGGCACGGTGTGACAATCCGGCCGTGTCCGAAGAAAACCAGTTCATCGTCCCGCCCTCCTTCATCGAGCTGTTCGTCGAGCCGGGGCGCATCAAGCCGCGCGAAAGCCGCGAGCACATCGCGCTGCGCTATGAGTTCTGCGAAGACTTGGCACAGATGCTCAGCGAGACCGCCCGCGACAAGCTCTGGCAGCTGCAGATCACGGAAGCCGACGTGCTCGAGCGCGTGCACCGCGGGCTGTTGTGCGGCGAGGTGGGCGTGGACGAAGCCGAGGCGCGCTGGGTGATCCGCCGGGTGGCCGAAGTGCTTGGCTGGGACGACCCGCACGCAGCGACGGACTGACACGCGTTGCCCACGAACGGCGGCAGCGGCGGTACGGCCCCGGGCGGCAGGCAGCGAGCGCTGCGGGCGGCACGACTCAGTCCAGGGCGTCGGGGCTGCCAACAAGCTGCAGGATGGCGCCGTTGACCTTCAACAGCTTCTCGTCCTGCAGCCGGCTCAAGGTCCTGTACAGGGCTTCTGATGTGATGCCGAGGTCCGAAGCCAGTTCGGCTTGCGTGCCCGTGAGCCGGTAGCGGCCGTCGCCGTCTCCCTCGGTTGCAATGAGATGGCACAGCTTGGCGCGCACGGTCTTCAGCGACATGCGCTCGGCTCTCGCCTTTTGCCGTCGGGCCTGCTCCCCGAGCAATGCGATCCATGCCCAGCGGAACGCGGTGTCCTGGTCGATGGCTTGTCGAATCGCGGTCAACGGGAAGCAGTACAGCTCGCTGTCGGTGTGGCACACACCGTCGCAGACGTACTGCCCGGCGGTCAAGCTGGGCTCGGCCACAAAACCGCTCGTCAGCCGCTGCAGGATGGCGGTGTGTCCCTGCCGCGTCGGACGCTCCAGGCGCACCTCTCCCCACAACAGATAGTAGAGCCCGGTGGGTCTGGCGCCGACGGTGAACAAGGTCGTGCCTTGCTTCCTGAGAACAGGCTGGAGACGCCGATGTCCTTCCCTGTCCAGCAGCCGCCGCATCAGATCCGGCCCCTGCAGGCCCTCAGTGCTGTGGCTCATGTCGCATGATCCTGATCATGTTCACCGGCGTCGATCGATCGGACAGTTCATCGGTACCGCAGATCATAGGAGGTGGACATGCCCAAGGGCTACTGGATCGTGCGTGTCGACGTGCACGACGCTGAAAAGTTTGCTCAGTACGCGAATGCCATCAAGGACGTCCAGCAGCGGCACGGGGCGCGTTTCCTGGTACGTGGCGGTGCGTTCACGTGCGTCGAGGGCTCGCACCGGCAGCGCAACACCATCGTCGAGTTCCCTTCGTACGAGGCGGCGCTGGCGTGCTGGCGGTCCGCGGAATATCAAGAGGCCTGCAAGCTGCGGGCAGGCGCCGCAGACATGGACCTGCTGGTCATCGAAGGCTGCTGAGCGCAATGGCCGCACGGGCATATATGTGCGAAGGGTGAACGCGGCGAAGTACAAACCCTGAAGCGACGCCGACGCGTTGCCCGTACGCTCGTACCGCATGACAGCGCCCTACGTTCCCCAGATCCGGCTCTATCAGGAATGGCTGCGCGAGCACCGTGGCCTCACGTTCGCGGACTACGAGGCGCTGAGACGCTGGTCGGTGACCGACTACGGCGGCTTCTGGCGCAGCCTGTGGGAATACGACCGGTTCGAGTCGCCCACGCCCTTCACGGCCGTGCTCCAGGACGAGCGCATGCCGGGCGCGCGCTGGTTTCCTGGCGCCCAGGTCAACTACGCGCAGCGGGTGTTCCGGCATGTGGAGGCGGCCCATGCGGCCGGCGTCCCGGCCATCGTCAGTGACAACGAGCTCGGCGAAGTGCGCGAGCTGTCCTGGCCGGAACTGAAGCGGCAAGTCGCGTCGCTCGCGCTGGCCCTGCGGGCGCACGGTGTGGGGCGCGGCGACCGGGTGGCGGCCTACCTGCCCAACGTGCCGGAGGCGGTGGTCGCCTTTCTCGCGTGCGCAAGCATCGGCGCGATCTGGAGCGTCTGCGCGCCCGACATGGGTACGCGTGCGGTGGTCGATCGCTTTCGCCAGATCGAGCCGCGCGTGCTGATCGCGGTCGACGGCGTGCACTACGGCGGCAAGCCACTTGATCGCTCGGCGACGATCGAATCCCTGCGCGCCGAATTGCCGAGCGTGCAAACCCTCGTGGTGCTGGAAACGCCCAGTGCAGAACAGCGCGTGGCGGCCGACCTGCGCTTCGCCGAAGCCGTTGCGCGCGACGACGCCGCCACTGCCGCCTTTCAACCCGAGTGGTTGCCTTTCGAGCAACCGCTGTGGATCGTCTATTCCAGCGGCACCACCGGCCTGCCCAAGCCCATCGTGCACGGGCATGGTGGCGTGCTGCTGATGGCTGCGGCCGGCAACAAGCACATCGACCTGGGGCCGAGCTATTCGCCCAACAGCTTCGGAGAACGCTTCCACTGGTACAGCAGCACCGGCTGGGTGATGTGGAACTGCCAGGTGGGCGGCTTGTGCGAGGGCGCGACGATCTGCCTCTACGACGGCAGCCCGAGCGGCCCCAAAGACGCGCCGGATTGGGGCGTGCTGTGGCGCTTCGCGGCGCGGCACCGACTCACATACTTCGGTGCCGGCGCGGCCTTCTACGCCAACTGCATGAAAGCCGGGTTGCAGCTGGCCGGCTGTGGCGATCTCTCCCGCATCCGCGCACTCGGCTCCACCGGCTCTCCACTCGCCGAGGACGTGCAGCGCTGGGGCACGCAGCAGTTCGAGCAGCTTGGTACGCCCGGCATCTGGTGGTGCAACATCTCCGGCGGCACCGATTTCGTGGGTGCCTTCGTCACCGGCCATCGCGAGTTGCCGCAGGTGCCGGGCCGGCTGCAATGCCGTCAGTTGGGCAGCGCGGTCGAAGCGTGGAACGAAGCGGGTGAACCGGTCATCGACGAGGTGGGCGAACTGGTGTGCACGCGGCCCCTGCCCTCGATGCCGCTCTACTTCTGGGGCGATGAGGGCAATGCCCGCTACCTGTCGAGCTACTTCGATGTCTTTCCGGGCGCGTGGCGCCATGGCGATTGGCTGAAGATCCTGCCCGACGGCAGCTGCATCATCTACGGCCGCAGCGACGCCACCATCAACCGCCATGGTCTGCGCATGGGCACCAGCGAGATCTATGCCGCCGTGGAAGCCCTGCCCGAGGTGCTCGACTCGCTCGTGATCGACCTCGAATACCTGGGCCGCGAGAGCCGGCTGATCCTGTTCGTGGCGCTGCGTGCCGGCCATGCGCTCGACGACGCGCTGCAAGCCCGGTTGAGAGAGGCGATCAAGACGGCACTGTCGCCGCGCTTCCTGCCGGACGAGATCGTGCAGGCACCGGAGATCCCGCGCACGCTTTCGGGCAAGAAGCAGGAGGTGCCGGTGAAGAAGCTGTTCCTGGGGCATCCGGTGGACAAGGTGGTCAACCGCGACGCGATGGCCAACCCGCAATGCATCGAGTGGTACGTGCGGCAGGCGGCCGCCCGGTAGGCCGTCGCCCCGCGGTCAACGCATGGACTTGTACTCCGCCGCGATCCACGCCGCCGCCTGTTCGACCTCCCTGGCCGTGGTGCCGTAACCCAGGGAGATCCTCAGCGCCCCGCGCGCCTGCTCGCGTGTGGCGCCTATCGCTCGCATGACCCCGGACACCTCCTCTGCACCATCGCGCGAGTGACACGCCGCACCTGCGGAGAGCGCGATTCTCTCGGCGAGCCGTGCCACCAGCTTCCGCGCATCGCCTCCTGGAAGCGAGACGTGCAGCGTGTTCGGCAGCCGCCGCTCCGGGTGGCCGTTGATGAGCAGGCCGTCGATCACCGTCGACAGGCGGGCCTGCAACAGGTCGCGCAGCTGCGCCATCTGCACGCCTTTCTGCGGCATCAGGCGGCTCACCTCGAGCGCGGCGGCGCCCAATGCGGCGATGTAGGGCACGTTCTCGGTGCCCGGGCGCAGCCCGTGTTCCTGTCCCGCACCATACATCACGCTTTGCATGGGAGTACCCGTACGAACGTAGAGTGCACCGATGCCCTTCGGCGCGTACATCTTGTGGCCCGCCAGCGTCAGGAGGTCGGCCCCCAAGGTGTCGACATCGACGGGAAGTTTGCCGACGCTTTGGGCCGCGTCGACATGCATCAGCGCGCCCACGCGCTTCACGAGCGGCGCAATGAGCTGCAGCGGCTGTAGCGTGCCGAGTTCGTTGTTGGCGTGCATCACGCTCACGATGGCAGTGTCGGGGCGAAGCATTGCCTCGAGTTCCTGCACGTCGACCACGCCGTGCCGGTCGACACGCACGACGGAAAGCTCCCAGCCTCGTCGCTGCAGCGCCAGGGCGGGCTCCATCACGGCTGGGTGTTCTACCGCGCTGACGATCAGATGACGCCTTTCCGCCGGCATTGCGGCGGCGGCCCCCAGCAATGCAAGGTTGTTCGCTTCCGTGGCGCTGCCCGTGAAGACGATCTCCCCCGGGTCGGCGCGCAGCAGCTGCGCCACCGCCTGCCGCGCCGCGTCGACGGCGCCTTTCGCCACCCTTCCCTTTGCGTGGCCGGACGACGGGTTGCCGTACTCTGTTTCGAGAAAGCGCTGTGCCTCGGCCCGTGCGGACGCGGCAACCGGCGTGGTGGCGTTGTGATCAAGGTAAATGAAGTTCACTCGCGGTACTCAGGAAGTGGTTGTCAGGGTGTTCCACCGGGGGTGAGACTCGCCGCCCCACCATGCAAGCAGCGTGGCCGAAGCGAGCATGGCCGCACCGACGAACCAGAACGCTGCTTCGATCCGACCGGACCACTGCGCGGCGAGGCCGATGCCCAGGGCGCCCACCGCATAGCCGAGGTCGCGCCAGAAGCGGTAGATGCCGATCGCCGTGCCCCGCCAGCCCGCCGGCGCAAGGTCTGCAACCGCTGCCGAGAGATTGGGATACAGCATCGCCATGCCGATACCGGACACCGCCGCCGATGCCGACCACCAGCGCACACCATCGAGCAGCGGCACCATCAGGACGCCTACACCGCAGATCACCATGCCCCACACGTTGAGGCGATGGCGGCCGATGCGGTCGGACAGCTTCCCGGTGAAAAGCTGCGCGCCGCCCCAGACGAAACCATAAACGCCGATCACCCAGCCGACGGTCGGCAACTCGAGGCCCCGTTGGTACAGGTAAACGGGGTACAGCGCCCACACCAGCGCATCGACGAACTTTTCCACCAGGCCGGCCTGGCAGACGGCTGCCAGCCGGCGTTCGCGCCACGACATGAGAGCGAACACCTCCCAGGTGCCGGGGTGCTCGCTGGACGCCTGCACGTGGCGCGGTCGCGGGGTGGTGGCGGCAAACGCTGCCGGGCCGGCCTGCTGTGTGGCCCAGGGCAAGGTGTCGACGACAAACAGGATGCTCGCCACCAGTGCGATGCCGATCACCGCCATGCCGAACACGAGCAGGCCGAGCCGCGTGCCCAGGGCCGCAGCCAGATAACCGGTCAGCACGCCCGCCAGTGCGAGACCCACGTAGCCCGCGAACTCGTTGAGGCCGATGGTCAGGCCGCGCTGATCGGCTCGCGTGATGTCGAGCTTCGAGGTCTGCGTCATCGACCACGTGAGCCCCTGGTTCACGCCGAGCAGCAAGGTGGCGACGACGATCCACGTCCACCCTTGGGCGGCGTAGACCAGACCAGGGATGGGCACGGCGGCAAGCCAACCGGCCAGCAACACCTTCTTGCGCCCGATGCGCTCCGACCAACTGCCCGCCAGGAAGTTGAGCGCGCCCTTCACGACGCCGAAAGCCACCACGAAGGTGGTGAGCATCAGGAAGGAATGGCGCTGCACGCCGAACTCTGCTTCGGCCAGCGCCGGCACCACGGTGCGCATCATGCCGATCGTCGAGCCGACGAGCAGCACCTGCAGCAACTGGTGCAGGAACTGCCCCCGGTTGGGGCCGATGCCGAGGCGACGCACCATCACGCCGCCCGATTCGACGCGAGGATGGAGGCCATGTCCGCGGGCGGTGGGGGGATGTCGGCCGTGACCGTCGCGATGAACGTTTCGCGGGGCATGGTCAGCGCTGCGTTCCAGCGCTTCTCGAACCCGATCGTCGACGAAGGTTTGCCGGACAACCCCGCACCGCACGCGCTGCCGGCCTGGTGCCCGGGGAAGATCTCCAGTTCGTCCGGCAGCCTCAGCAGCCGCTGCTGCAGGCTGTCGTGGAGCTGGCCGGCCATCTCGCGTTCCCGGCCCGCCAGGTCGGGCCGCCCCACGGCGCCGACGAACAGGGTGTCGCCCGTGACGACGAACCAGGGAGCTTCGCCGCGACGCAGGTCCGTCACCAGCAGGCAGACGCTGTCGGCGGTGTGGCCGGGCGTATGGAGCACGCGCACCTTCACGTTGCCGAGGTCGAGCACGTCGCCGTCATGCAACGCCGTGAATTCGAAGGCCACCTGACCGCGATTGCTCTCGTGCAGCGCGTAGCGAGCCCCGGACAGCTCGGCCAGCCTGCGACCGCCGGACATGTGATCGGCGTGCACGTGCGTGTCGATCACATACTCGATGCGCACCCCGGCCTGCTGGGCAGCCTCGAGAAACCACGGCTCGTCGCCGGCAACCACATCGACCGCGACGGCCTTTCCGTGACCGCCGCAACCGAAGAAGTACGACAGGGTCGAGTCGCGTGTTGCGTATTGCTTGAAAAACATCATGGACTCCCTGTTCATGCCTCGAGCGGCAGCCCTTGCGCGCGCCATTCCGCCACGCCGTCGGCCAGATGAAAGGCCCGGTAACCCTGTTTGCGCAACAACGCCACTGCATCCTTGGCCATCAGGCAGAACGGCCCCCTGCAGTACGCGACCACCGGCAAGTCCTTGGGCAGTTCGGCCAGGCGCTTCTTGAGTTCGTCGAGCGGCAGCGAGCGCGCATGCGGGAGGTGGGCCGCCTCGAACTCCTCGGTCGGCCGCACATCAAGCACGACCACCTCGCCTGCACGCGCCTTCTCGAGGATCGCCGTGCGGGACACGCCCTGCAGTTCGCTGCCGTTCTCCACCATCGCCGCCACCGCCACCTGCAGCTCGACCAGACGCGCTTGTGCTTCGGCTCGCAGGGTCACCCAGAGGTCGGCAACGCTCGGACTGGCGAGGCGATAGAGCACGTATTTGCCTTCGCGGCGTGTGTCCACCAGCCGGGCGAGGCGCAGCTCACGAAGATGCGCGCTGGCGAGCTTGAGGCTGATGTCGGCCTGCGACGCCAGTGCCTCCACCGTCTTTTCGCCCTGGCACAGCAGCTCGATCAATTCGAGCCGCTTCGGGCTTGCGACGGCCTTGCCGATGCGGGCCACATGCTCGTAGAGGTGATCTTTGGTTGCGCGCGCGGTCATCATCCGTTGCTGTGTTGAAATTTCCAATAGTCTAACGATCATTAGATTGAGCGGCAAATTCGGTTCAAACCGTGCCCCTGGGGAGGCATCGAAGCGTCTCCAGACGCAGAGCCGGCCACTTCAATGCTCGAGGCGCACCCAGGCCGGAGCATGGTCGCTCGCTTTCTCCTTGCCCCGCTGCTCGCGGTCGACGCCGGCTTCCTTCAATCGCTCGGCCGCCAGAGGGTTGAGCAGCAGGTGGTCTATGCGCAGCCCGGCGTTGCGCTCCCAGCGGTTGCGGAAGTAGTCCCAGAACGTGTAGAGCGGCGCATCCGGGTGCAGGTGGCGCAGCGCGTCCGTCCAGCCCTGGGCGAGCAGGCGGCGGAAGGCCGCGCGTGGTTCTGGCTGCAACAGCGCGTCCTTCTTCCACGATCGGGTCGAGTAGATGTCGCGCGCCTCATCGGTCGGCACCACGTTGTAGTCGCCTGCGAGTACGGCCGGGGCGCCGCAGTCACGCAGCGTCAGTGCATGCTGGATCAGGCGTTCGAACCAGGCGAGCTTGTAGTCGAACTTCGGGCCCGGTTGCGGGTTGCCGTTGGGCAGGTAAAGGCAGCCCACGACGACGCCGTTGACAGCAGCTTCCAGGTAGCGGCTTTGCGTGTCCGACGCATCACCGGGCAACCCTCGGCGCACTTCCACCGGTTGCACGCCGCGCGACAGGATCGCGACCCCATTGAAGCCTTTCTGGCCCAGCCAGATCGCGCCGTAGCCTGCTGCGCGGACGGCCTCGACGGGGAAGTTGTCGTCCGCCGCCTTGAGTTCCTGCAGGCAGGCGACATCGGGCTGCGACGCCTGCAGCCATTCCAGCAGCCGAGGCAGCCGCCCGTTGATGCCGTTGACGTTGAAGGTTGCGATCTTCATGCGGATCGCTTGGCAGTCGGCATGCCGCGTGGCGAAGCGATTTGACAGCAATCGTTATATGGCAACGACTTGTGGATGATTCATGAAGTATTGGTTGAAGAAATGGGCGGTCATTCAAGACCACGAACGCGCGACAGTTTTCACGCCATCCGGCGGAGATGGAGCTGTATATTCATCCAGTATTTTCATCACGCAGTACATGGCGACCCGGCTTTCCATCGTGCTGCCACCCCGCCTGCCCAAGCACACCATGGATCTCCGCCAAAAGCTCGCCATCCTGGCCGACGCCGCCAAGTACGACGCCTCTTGTGCATCCAGCAACGCCGCGCCCCGCGACTCGCTTTCCGGTACCGGCATCGGCTCGACGGAAGGCATGGGCATCTGCCACAGCTATGCACCCGATGGCCGCTGCATCTCGCTGCTCAAGGTGCTGCTGACGAACTTCTGCCTCTACGACTGCCTGTATTGCGTCAACCGTGTCAGCAGCAACGTGCCGCGCGCGCGTTTCTCCGTCGACGAGGTGGTGCAGCTCACGCTCGACTTCTACCGCCGCAACTACATCGAAGGCCTGTTCCTCAGCTCCGGCATCATCCGCAGCGCCGACTACACGATGGAGCAATTGGTCGAGGTGGCGCGGGTGCTGCGCGAGGAGCACGACTTTCGGGGCTACATCCATCTGAAGACCATTCCAGACGCTAGTCCGGAGCTGCTGGCGCGAGCCGGTCGTCATGCCGACCGGCTCAGCATCAACCTCGAACTGCCCACGCCGCAGGCGCTGGCCACCCTCGCGCCCGAGAAAAACGCGACCGGCATCCGCCGCTCGATGGCTCGGCTGAAGCTGCTGATCGACGACGCCCGCGAGCAGCAGCGCCCTGCCGCCCCACGGGCCGGGGCTGGCCTGCCCCCTGCCCCCGCGGTTGCTCCCGCTTTCGCCCGCAGCCAGAGCACCCAGATCATCGTGGGGGCCGATGAAGCCGACGACCGCACCATCCTCGAGACCAGCGGCGCCATGTACGCCTCTTACCGGCTCGGGCGCGTGTACTACTCGGCGTTCAGTCCCATTCCCGATGCCTCGCGCGCGCTGCCGCTGCAGGCACCGCCGCTGGAGCGCGAACACCGGCTCTACCAGGCCGACTGGCTGATGCGCTTCTACGGGTTCGATGCCACCGAGATCGCCGGGGCACCTGACGGCATGCTCGATCTCGACATCGATCCCAAGCTGGCATGGGCGCTGCGCCACCGCGAGCGCTTCCCGGTCGATCTGAACCGCGCCCCGCGCGAGCTGTTGCTGCGCGTGCCAGGCCTGGGCGTCAAGGCGGTCGAACGGCTGCTCGCCAGCCGGCGGGTGCGGCGCCTGCGCACCGACGACCTCAAGCGCCTGCGCGTGCCGGTGCGCAAGGTGCTGCCTTTCGTCGAGTTGAGCGACCACCGTCCGCGCGGCGAGCCGGATGCCGCAGCCCTCGCCGCGAGCCTGCGCCCCGCCGCCCGACAGGCTTCGCTGTTCTGACGTCGCGGCCATGGCGGCGCATCATGTTCTGCTTGCGCACCCCGCCGACGTGAGCGGCTGGCGCAGAGCCGCGCGCGGCTTGCTGGCGCAGCGTGTGGCCGCGCAGGACGTCAGCTGGCTGGTGCCCGACGAAGACGATCCGACCTCGGCGCTGTTCGAGTCGATCTCCGCCGCGCAGCCGACCACCGATCCGGCCGCGACCCCAGCGCCACGGGTGCCTGCGGCCTTCATCGAACTGACGCAGCACGCGCTGCTGCACAGCGACCCGCAACGTTTTGCGCTGGCCTACCGTCTGCTCACGCGCCTGATCGCAACACCCGAGCTGCGCCATGACCCGCTCGACGCGGACCGCCTGCGCCTGCGAGCCCTGGCCCAGAGCGTGCGCCGCGACCTGCACAAGATGAAAGCCTTCGTGCGCTTCACCGAGCGCGCTTCACCGCACGGCTCGCACTACGTGGCCTGGTTCGAGCCCGAGCACTACATCGAAGAGGAAGTGGCACCCTTCTTCGCCCGCCGCTTCGCCGGCATGCAGTGGTCGATCTTCACGCCGCGTCGCAGCCTGCATTGGCGTCAGCGCGAACTGCACATCGGCCCCGGTGCGCGGCGCGGCGACATCGTGCGCCAGGGCGACGCCCACGAGCAGCTCTGGCTGACCTATTACGAGAGCATCTTCAACCCCGCGCGGCTCAAGCTCGATGCGATGTGCAGCGAGATGCCCCGCAAGTACTGGCACAACCTGCCCGAAGCGCGCCTGATCGCGCCGCTGGCTGCTGCCGCGGCGGCTCGTGCTGAGGCGATGGTCGAGCAGCCGCCCAGTGTGCCGCTGCGCAAGCTGCCGGCGTGGCAGGTGCCGGCGGCGGCCACGACCGACGAGGCGAAAGCGGCTGCTTCGGGCTGCCTTGCCTGCCCTCATGCACGACATGCCACGCAGACCGTTTGGGGCGAAGGCCCTGCCCACGCGCCGACCATGCTCGTCGGCGAGCAACCCGGCGACGTCGAAGACTTGCAAGGCCGCCCCTTCGTCGGCCCCGCGGGGCAGTTGCTCGACCGGGCGCTCGCAGAACTCGGCCTCGCGCGAGAGCAGTTCTATCTCACCAACGCGGTGAAACACTTCCGGTTCGAATGGCGAGGCAAACGGCGGCTGCACAAAACGCCCGGCCAGCAGGAGGTGCAGGCCTGTGCGCAATGGCTCGAACACGAACTGCGCAGCGTGGCGCCCGCGCGCGTGGTGGCGCTGGGAGCCACGGCGGCGGCGGCGTTGCTCGGCCGGCGCGTGTCCATTGCCGAATACCGTGGCCAGTGGCTGCCGCGGGCCGACGGCACGCCCGTGCTCGTGACGTGGCATCCGGCCGCGCTGCTGCGCTTGCCCGGGTCAGAGCGTGAGGCCGCTTATGCGCAATGGCTCGACGACTTGCGGCAGCTCGCCGCGTGATCTGCCCGCAGCAACGCTGCACCGTCATCGATGCGCGTTTGCCGGGTCGATATCGAAATGCAGCACGTCTTCCCGCACGCCGAGCTTGGTGTAGAGAGCGATCGCCGGATCGTCTCCGTGGTCGGCCTGCACGAAGATCACGTAGACGTTTCTCGCAGCCGCGATCCGCTTCAACGCCTCGATCAAGGCTGTGGCAATGCCTTGGCGGCGGTGCGTCTCGGCGACGGCCAGGTCGTAGATGTACATCTCCGAACGCGCCTGCTCGAACTTCGGCAGCACGTAGGCGGCCAGCCCGCCCACCACCGCGTCGCCCTCCAGCGCTGCCAGCGCGACGAAGGTATCGCTCGTCAACAGCGTTTTGAGGTATCCATCGTCAGGCTGGTGCGAGGTGTACGTGGGTACGTCCTCGAAGGCCTGGCCGAACATGGCAAGCAGGCCACGCATCTCTGCGAGGTGGGGCAGGCCGAGCAGCTTGACGGAGATGGCGGGATTGGACGGGCTTTGATCAGACGAAGGCGACATCAGCAATGGACGAAAAGAAGCAAGGGGGTCGCAGGCACCGCTGTGCGAGCCACGGAGCGTGGGAGGCACCGTAACAAAGCAACAGCAGGCTCGACACCCTGCTTGTTAGGGGTGCGCGCGGAATCAGCGCCCGTCGGTCGCGGCCAGCGTGCGCACCGGGATGACGCGGTGAGGCGTGCTCCCGGACGCCGGCATGGGGCCCGCGAGCGCATCGTAGGTTACGGCGTCTATCCCGTCCGACATGTGCAGCGGGTGCCGCAGCCCGGTCGGCAGGCCTCGCTCGCGCAGCCGCCGCTCGATGTGCTCGTAGATCTGGAACAGCCCCGGGCAGTAGCGGTCCCGCTGGTGCGGATCGCCATGGAACTTGTACGCGCGGGCGGCGCAACCGCCGTGGCACACATGCTGCCACTTGCACTGTGCGCACTGCGGATCGACCGTGCGGTGCTTGAGCGAGCGCGCCAGCGGCGTGTCGAGCAACTCCGCCAGGCTGTGCGTGGTGAGGTTGCCGTAGCACATGGCCGAGTTGCCCGACAGCGACGCGCAGGGGTAGACGTCACCCACCGGATCGGTCGAGACGTTGAAGTGCGAGCAGTTGGACAGCCCGATGCAATCGGCCGCCTTGCCCGAGGCAATCGCGCGGGTCTTCAGTGCGAAGTCCTGCACATAGACGTAACCGCCCTCGTCGCCCGAGTCGAGCCAGCGGTCGTACATGCGCGTCCAGGCGCGGGCGTAGCCGTCGGCGTCGAGGCCGATGTCGTCGAAGCGGTCGCGAGCGGCGCCCGAACGGGTCATCGGAATTACATTGAACGGCAGGCCGTGACTGGAGAAGAAGTCGTAGATCTCGTCCACGTGCGGCGCGGTGGCTTCGCTCAGCACCATGCACACGCCGAACGGCAGGCCCGCCTCCCGGGCGCGCTCTACGGCCCTGAACACCCGCTCGAAGCTGCCGTCCCCCCGGTGCGTCACGCGGTAGCGGTCGTTGATGTGGGCCGGTCCGTCGAGCGAGATGCTCAACGAGAACTGCTCGCGCACGAGGAAGTCGATCCACCGGTCGTCGAGCAGCACGCCGTTGGTCTGCAGCGAGTTCTGCCAGCCGATGCCATCGGCCAGTTCGCGCTGCAGTGCCACCACCTGCTCGAAGAACGGCAGGCCCGCCACGGTGGGCTCGCCTCCGTGCCAGATGA
This sequence comes from uncultured Caldimonas sp., assembly GCF_946480305.1. The sequence continues at coordinate 234,093 of NZ_CAMLJQ010000001.1, read as the reverse complement.
ACTCGGCCCCGCGCATCGAGGGGGTGGCGCGCACATAGGCAAAGGTCTGCTCGATCGTGCGGTGCAGCGTCCCGGCACGCATCACCGGGTCGCGCACATCGTCGTTGTAGCAGTACGTGCAGTCGAGGTTGCAGATGTGCGTGGGCTTGACGATGTTGACGAACTGCATGACAGGCTCGCCAAGCACTCAGCCCTGCCTCAAGGCCTGCACCTCGGCGGACAGGCGCTGCACTTCCGCGCTCAGCCGCGCCACCTCGTCCAGTTCGTTCTGCCTGGGCGCGAAGAACCGGTACTGGTACACGTTGCCGCTCCAGGGATTGCCGCACAGCTGCATCCAGTACTCGGGGTCGATGGTCAGCTTCATGTCGAGCATGCGCAGCGCCGGTTCCCCGAACACGTCGGCCAGGGCCTTGTTCAATTGCGCGAGGTTCACCTCCCGGTCGGGCAGGAAGTGCTGCACGTAGCCGCGGCTGGTGTAGCCGGTGGACCGCACCAGATCCGCCGGAGCGCCGCCGCTGCCGGCAGCGCGCACCCGCAACGTGGGATCGTCGTGACACGGGTTGACCGGGTCGCCCGGCCGCAAGTCCTGGGTGTCCATGGTGTCCTCCTGAGCATGTAAGAACGACCATAGTTGCCGCAACCGGCTTGAACAAGCCAGGTGCGGGAAGACACGAGCTGTCAACTATCGCGGGGGCTGCAGTCGGACTGGCAAGGCGTTGCTCTCAAACGGTCGCGACCCGATCGATCAGCCTGTCCAGCAATGCCCGCCCCTGCGCCCAGTCGCCGAGCCCGCTGCTCGCATTGATGTGCCCTGCTTCCCCGATGCAGGTGAACTCGCTGCCCCAGCACTGCGCCAGTTCCCGGGCGTGTTCGACGCTGCCATAAGGGTCGTTGCTGCTCATCACGACGAGCGACGGAAAGCCCAGCCGGCGGCGCGGCACCGTATCGAAGCCGGTTGCCTCGGCCCGCGGAAAGGCGGCCCCCGCGGGGTCCGGCACCGACACGAGCAGGGCCGCGGCGACCTTGTGCTCGCAGGCAGGCACGGCCAGCACCGAGAGCAGCGTGCCCAGGCTGTGGGCCACGATCACGACCGGCTCCGGCTCGCGCTCGACGGCACGCACGAACGTGTCTCTCCACGTCGGCTCATGAGGCCGTTCCCAGTCCGCCTGCTCGATGCGCTTGAAGCGCCCGGACTCCTGCCGCTCCCACTGCGTTTGCCAATGCCCTGGCCCGGAGTTGCCGATTCCCGGCACGATCAGTACGCTTCGCACGCTTTTTCCTTTCCTGGTGTGTCTTGGCGAATGCGTTGCAGTCTAGGCAGCGGCCGCCGGGCGGTACAGGACGCACCGAAGGAACATGCGCCACGCCACCAACGAATCGAAGCAATACGGAGCCGCTGACGATGGAATCGAAGCCCGGGCTGGATGCCAAGGACTGGCGCATCCTGGAGATCCTGCAAAAAGACGGCCGCATCACCTGGGCCGACCTCGGGCGGCAGGTGGGTCTGTCGGCGCCCGCGGTCACGGAACGGGTGCGCGCGCTTGAAGACAGCGGCGTCATCCAGGGCTGGGGGGTGCGCGTGGACCCCCACGCGCTGGGGCTGGAGTTGATGGCGCTGATCCGGCTGCGCACCACGCATGCCCAGATGCGCAGCTGCCTCGAAGCCTTCGACCGCATGGACCACGTGCTCGAAACCCACCGCGTCACCGGTGAAGACTGCTTCGTGCTGAAGGTGCTGGTCGGCAAGGCCGCGCAGTTGCAGCAGGTGGTGGACGACCTGGCGCGCTACGGTGCCGTGGTCACCTCGGTGGTGTTGTCCTCGTCGCCGCCGAAGCCGGTCGTGCGGTCGCTGTCGTCGCCAGCTTGAAGCCGGCGGTCGGGCCGGGGTCAAGTGTGCGAATTTCGCGCCGATATCGGAGGAATCCACATTTGCGGAGCCCTCGATGCGCGTGCGACAACTCTCCGGAGCCCTCGGCATTGCCAAGCGGCTGTATGCGGTCTGCCTGCTGCTGATCGGCGGCCTGGCGGCGTTGGCGGTGCTGGTCTGGTTGCAGATGACCCAGGCCGACACGTTGACCCAGGCCGCGGGCGAGGCGCGTGTGCCGCAGTTGCAGCGCATTGCCGACATCGAGCTGAACATCACGCGTGCCTCCTTGCAGGTGCGCCATGCGATGCTGGTGCAAACACCCGAGCAGCTCGACGCCACGCTCGCGGAGCTGGACACCACGCGCAAGCACGTGGAGGCCCGGTTCGCGGAGTTCGAGCGCGGCATGAGCACGCCGGCCGAGCGCGAACTGTTCGAGAAGTTCGCCCCGCTCACCACCGAGTTCTGGCAAGCCGCCTCCGGCAACATCCAGCTGGTCGAGAACGCGCAGAAGGAGGAGGCTTTCAAGATGCTTCAGGCCCGCACCATTCCAGCGCTCGACGAGCTGCTGAAGCAGCTTGCCGCGGCCAGGGCCGGGCAGGCTGCCGCGCTCGAGCGGGAGCTGGCGTACGTGCGCCGTGAAGCCCGGCTGGCGCGCAACGAACTGGTCGGCATGGTGGCCGCCATTGCATTGGGCTTGCTGAGCTTTGCGGTCTACATCGAGCGGCTGCTCAAGCGCCGCATCGCCGCCTCGCAGGCCGTGGCCGAGCGGGTGCGCGACGGCGACCTCACGCAAGCCGTCGTCGACACCGCGCGCGACGAGTTCAGTCCGTTGCTGGCCGCGATGGGGTCGATGCAGACCTCGCTCACCCGCATCGTCGCTTCGGTGCGCGGCAATGCCGACAGCGTGGCGACCGCCAGCGCGCAGATTGCGCAAGGCAACCGCGACCTGTCCTCGCGCACCGAGGACCAGGCTTCCACACTGGAGGAAACGGCCGCCTCGATGGAGCAACTCGGCGCCACGGTGAACCAGAACGCCGACAACGCGCGGCAGGCCAATCAACTGGCTCAGGGCGCGAGCAGCGTGGCCGTGAAAGGCGGCGAGGTCGTCGGCCGCGTGGTGGAGACGATGCAAGGCATCAACGAGAGCTCGCGCAAGATCTCCGAGATCATCGCGGTGATCGACGGCATCGCCTTCCAGACCAACATCCTGGCGCTCAATGCTGCCGTCGAGGCAGCGCGTGCCGGCGAACAGGGACGTGGCTTCTCGGTGGTGGCGGGCGAGGTGCGCAGCCTGGCGCAGCGCAGCGCCGAAGCGGCAAAGGAAATCAAGACCCTGATCACCACCAGCGTCGAGCGCGTGGAGCAAGGCACCGCGCTGGTCGACCAGGCCGGCGCCACGATGCGCGACATCGTGAGCGCGATCCAGCGGGTCACCGACATCATGGGCGAGATCAGTTCCGCCAGCACGGAGCAGAGTGCCGGCGTGGCGCAGGTGAGCGAGGCCGTCATGCGGATGGACCAGGCGACGCAGCAGAACGCCGCGCTGGTGGAGCAAGGCGCGGCCGCAGCCGAGAGCCTGCGCCAGCAGGCGCAACAACTGGTGGAGGCGGTGGCCGTGTTCAAGCTTGCGCACGCGACGGCCAAACCAGCCCCGACCCCAACCGCTGCTGCGGCCCCGGCGGCGCCGAAACCGGGCGCCGCACGACCGGCCCCCTCGCCTGCCGTGCCGGTGCGTCCGCCCAAGGCCGAGCTGGTGGCAGCCGGCGCCGACGACTGGGAAACGTTCTGACGCCCTGCGGCTCCGCGCCGCGGGCTCGTGAGCCTCACGCAGCGGTGGCCGGCACCGGCATGCGCGCCAGTTCGCGATCGTCGACCAGCCAGTGCAACACGGCCGCCAGCAGCCCGAGGCCCATCGCGCCGAGCCACACCACGTCATAGGAGCCGGTGGTCTCGAACAGCCGGCCGCCCAGCCACACGCCCAGGAAGGAGCCGAGCTGGTGGCTGAAGAACACGAAGCCGAACAGCGTGGCCACGTAACGCACGCCAAAGATCTGCGACACGAGCCCGTTGGTCAGCGGTGCCGTACCGAGCCACAGCAGACCCATCGCAATGGAAAAGCCGTACAGCGTGGCCGCGCTGAGCGGCAGCATCACGAACAGCGCGATCGCCGCGGTGCGCAGCAGGTAGATCATCGCCAGCAGCCGCTTGCGGCGGTACACCGCGCCCAGCGGGCCGCAGGCATAGGTGCCGAGCACGTTGGTCACGGCGATCAGGGCCAGCGCCACCACGCCATGCTGCGGTGTCAGTCCCTTGTCGAGCAGGTAGGCCGGCATGTGCGACGCGATGAACGCCAGCTGGAAGCCGCAGGCGAGGAAGCCGAAGTTCAGCAGCCAGAACCCGCCGTGCCCGAACGCCTGCCGCAGCGCGGCGGACAGCGACATCTCAGTGCCCGCACCGCTCCCGGGTGCACGGTCGTTCAAGGGCAGCGCCAGCGGCAGCAGCATCGCCACGACCACGGCCATGGCCATCAGCGTGGCCGCCCACCCCATCGATTCGAGCAACCCTTGCGTGGCCGGCACCATCGCGAACTGGCCGAAGCCGCCCACCGCCCCCGCCGTTGCCAGGGCCCAGCTGCGACGCTCCGGCGAGACGATGCGGCTCAGCGCGCCGTAAATCGCCCCGAACGACGTGCCCGACAGCGCGACGCCGATGCACAGCCCGGCGCTCAGCGTGAACTGCACGGGGGTGTGCGACTGGGACATCAGCACCAAGCCCAGCGCGTAGAGCAGCACGCCGGCCGCGATCACCCGCAGCGAGCCGTAGCGGTCGGCCACCATGCCCGTGAAGGGCTGGGCCAGCCCCCACACGAGGTTCTGCACCGCGATCGCGAAAGCAAAGGTCTCGCGCGTCCAGCCGCGGTCCATCGTCACCGGCATCAGGAACAGGCCCTGCACGTGCCGGATGCCGAGCGCCATGCCCATGATCAGGCCACCGGCCACCACCAGCACCCAAGGGTGCGTCCACCAACGCTCGCCACGCATCGCATGCTCCTGCCGTGATTCACATTCGCCTTGGTCAAGTGAAGCCACCCGACCGCTCGCGGCCATTACACTGGCTTGCGCCGCCTCGATCAAACGATCTTTTGGTACGCATCACATGAGCTGAAGGAATGTCAACGCCGCTTGCCCAACTCGCCTCGCTTGATCTGATCCGTGGCTTCGTGGCGGTGGGTCGTCGCATGAGCATCACACTCGCGGCACATGACCTGTGCCTGACCCAGTCCGCCGTGAGCCGGCAGATCCATGCACTGGAAGAGCGGCTGGGCGTGAAGCTGCTGGTGCGCGGGCACCGCTCGCTGATGTTCACGCCCGAGGGCGAGCGCCTGTTCCGCAGCGCGGACGGCGCCGTGCAGCAACTGCAGGACGTGATGGGCACGCTCACCCCCAGAGACGAGCGGCGTCCGATCACGTTGTCGGCCAGCATCGGTGTCACCGGCCTGTGGCTGTTGCCGCGGCTGGGCCGGTTCCAGCAACTGCATCCGGACGTCGACGTGCGGGTGGCTGCCAGCAACCGGGTGGTCGACATGCAGGCCGAGGGCGTGGACCTCGCGATCCGGTACACCCGCCAGGCCGCCGTGCCCGATGGTGCCATCCGCCTGTTCGGTCAGTGGCGCGCGCCGGTGGCCCACCCGTCCCTGGGCTTGCGATCGATCGACACCCCGGACGTCCTGTCGCAACAGGTGCTGCTGGAACTTGACGATCCGCCGCCGCAACGCCCGTGGCTGCATTGGGACGACTGGATCGCTGCCCGCGGCTGGGGCAAGGTGCGCCCACGCGGCGTGCTGCGCTTCAACCAGTACGACCAGATCATTCACGCCGCCATCGCGGGCCAGGGCATCGCGCTCGGCCGCCTCGAGCTGCTCGATCCGATGATTGCCGACGGCCGCCTCGTCGTGCTGGCGCCTTCGGAGCGCAGCGGCGAACGCGGCCATGCCTATTGGCTGCTCACGCCGCCGCAGCCGTGGAGCGCCGGCGTATCGGCGCTGGTGCAGTGGATCGAGGCCGAAGCGCGGCGCCCGGGCGTGGCGTCTGCAGACCGACGCGGTGCGCCCTGACGCCGCGAGCACACCGCAGCGCTGCGCGGGGCGCCGCTCGTCGCCTCAGTTGCTGGAGTTGCGATTGAACAGCTTGACCGCGAGGCCGATCACGGCGGCGCCGCCGAGCAGGATCACCTTGGCGAACTTCGCGAAGAACGCCGCCAGCACGGCAAAAAAGCCCAGTTTCTTGGCTGCGATGCCACCCACCAGTGCCGCCAGACCGTATTCGGCCACCCGGTCGGTCGAGGCGTCGAAGTCCGCATAGCGCTTGCCTTCGTTGAAGTCCAGCGCCGTCAGCATCGCCTGCGCGTGGCGCTTGTCCTGCCCGACGGCCTGCGAGTCGGTGATCAGGTTCAGTGACACGTAGCCCTCGCGCCCGAGCGCATACGTGTTGTAGTTGATGGTCTGCGGGCCCTCGTCGGACGCGCCCTTGTGCTTGGCCGACAGCGACCAGATCAGCCGGTGGGTGGCAGCGTCGTAGTTGGGGCGTTCGGCCCAGCCGGTGATCTCGAGCTCGGGGAAACCGCGCTCGCGGCGCTCCTTGTTGGCCTCGTCGGTGCCGTCCTTCAGGCTCTGGAACAGGTCGTCGACGTTCCAGTCGCGGGCGTCGTCGTCCTTCACGTAGCCGGAGGGCTCGTACTCGGCCACCATCATCCAGTCGCCCTCGCCGGCCGGAAACACCAGGCCCAGCAGGCGCGAATCGACCGTGTTGCCCATGGCCCGCATCAGCCCGGCTGCCGCCTGCTCCGGGATCCACACATACCCTTCGGGCAGCTTGATGACGCCTTGCTCGCGCAGCTTGACCTCGGCCGGGCCTGCCACCTGGGCCGCCTGCGCGGCCTGGCTGGCGGCTTCGAGTTCGGCGCGGCGCGCTTCCTCGGAGGCGGGCTGGGCATGGGTGGGCAGCGCCGCGAACAGCGCAACGAGGGCCGCCGCGCCCGCTGCGCACTGCAGCAAGGCTCGAAGCAAGGCGCCACGGGAAACAGAGGCACGGGTACCGGCGCGCACAGGCGCCGGCAGAAGCAGGAAGGGCATGAGGGACTCCGGTTGTGTTGATTCTTGAGGGCGCCGCTGCCGCGGCGCCCCTCTTCCCCGGAGCGCATCGTAGGCCAGCTCGGGCGGCCTTGCCGCCCCCGGAATCAGGGGCCGGCGGGAGGCGCTGCGACGGCGTCGTCCGCCGTCGCCACCTCGCCTTTCAGCACCATGCCGCCCTCAGGGCGCACGCTGGCCTTGCCGAGCTGGGTCTGGTGCCCCAAGGCGCCGTAGCGGCGCTTCAGGTCGTCGATCTGCGCCTGCAAGGCGTCGGCCTCCGGCACCTTGTCACGGTAGCGCTGCAGTGCGAGGCCGGCCATCTCGATCAGCTTGAGGTTGCGCGTCTGCGCGCCGAAGTTGAGCAAGGCCTTCACGGCCGACCGGTGGTTGCCCGCCAGGTTGTGGGTCATCGCCTGCTCGGCCTGCTGCGTGACGGCATGGTGGCCGGCACGCACCGCTTCGGCCGACGGCTCGTGGCACAGCGCGGCCTGCGCGAGCAACTCGCTCGAGGCCTTCGAGACGCTGAACCGCTGCGACACGTCGCGCAGCCACAGCTCGGCATCGGGCAGTTGCAGCTCGGCCGCGCTCAGCCGGGCAATGACCGCCAGCAGGTTGCATGCGGCCTCGAAGTCGAAATCGTCGCGCTGGGCTTCCTGCGCCAGGACCTTCACCTCGCTGATGACGCGGGCCACCTGCTTCTCCAGCATCAGCTTGAACACGAGGGCGATGCGTACGAACCGCTGCAGCCGCGTGCTGTTGGGCACCTTCTCCAGTGCATGCTGCAGGTTGTCGATGCAGCGCTGCAGGCCCTTGCTGTCGCGTGCATCGAAGCGCAGCAGCGCCAGCATCAACAGCGACTGGAAATCGAACATCTTCGAGCCGATGCCCAGCCCGGTCGCACGTTCGAGCGCCTGCGTCGCCTCGTCGCGCTCGCCCGAGTAGAAGGCCAGCATGCCCTGCTTCTGCAGCCGCGAGATGGAGGACGGCGTCAGTTGGGCCGCCTTGCGGTAGGTTTCGAGCGCCTGCGTCAGCTCCCCCTGCTCCACCTGCACGCGGCCCATCACGTCGAAGGCGTCCACGTAGGTGGGTTGCTCGGCCATCAGGCTTTCGAGCGTGCGGCGGGCCTGCGGCAGTTGCTTCGATTCCAGGTGCGCGCGGGCAATGCCCAGCCTGGCCCAGGGCAGTGCCTGTGCCTCGATGACGGCCTCCAGCAGTTCCCGGGCGTCGTCATGCCGGCCCAGCCGCAACAGCAACTCGGCGCCCAGCCGCGCCGCATACAGCCAGTACTGCCCGCGCGCGTGAAAGCGCGCGAGACACAAGCGGGCGGCCGTCTCGAAATCCGACTCCTCCATGGCGGACAGGACGTCTTGCAGCACGCGCTTGCGGTGCCGGGCCTGTGTGATCCGCTCGGCCAGCGTGGCGGCGCTGTGAGGCTTGAGCAGGTAGCCGTCGAGGGCCGACTCCGCCGCCTCGGCCACCTTGGCGTACGACGCCTCGCCGGTGACCATGATGAAAACGGTGGACAACGGCAGCAGCTGCGCGCGGCGCAGGTCGTCGAGCAGGTCCTGGCCGGAATAGCTCTGGCCGTCGAAGTGGTAGTCGCACAGCACCAGGTCGTAGACGTGGTTTTCCAGCATGCGGCGCGCGTCTTCGACCCGGCTGGCCTGGGCGACCGAACCGAAGCCGAAGTCCCGCACCATCGCCACCAGCATGCCGCGCGAGGTGGGATTGCTGTCGATCACCAGCGCCTTGGAGTTCGCGATGCTCTTGTCCAGCGGTTTCATGCCCGTCAGTCGTCGCGACAGGGTCGCGCGTGGGTTGGTCGGCGGCCCCGCGGGGGCCGTCCTGCATCGATATCGGCCGAAACCCGCACTGCTTGAGCGAGCACTCCGGGTTCAACGCCGGGCGGCGCCCGTGCTCCGAGCTGGTCCGCCATCCACCGGAGCGTCCGATGCTCCGCGTCAGACGACAGCTGAACAGTCGACCGCGTGCAGCCATCGCGCTTCTGGCTGTTGCGCGAGCTTGGCCGCAATGGACTTCCATTCCTGCCCTTCGACGTAGCGGCTCAGGTGCGCGGCGTGCGCTGCTTGGTCCACCCATTCCTCCAGCAGCACCAGTTTTTCAGGAACCGACTTGTCGCGATACAACGTGGCGCCCCGGCAGCCCGGCACCGTTGGCAGCCGCGACGTCGCGCCGCGCAACTGACGCTCAAGATCGTCGGCGCTTTCCGCCGCAGCAACGAAACACACGAGAAGGTGAGAACTCATCGAAACCTCGATTCAACAGGAGGTCACGATGCTAGGAGCGTGGCGCAAGCGCCGCTATGCCTTGGCCTGCGCTTGTCTTGCCTGATCGTGCTCGGGTGGAGCCACGCGCCCGTGCAATGCCAGGGCCGCCACGTACTGAGCCGGTGGCGCACCGTAGGCGGACTTGAACTCGCGGCTGAAATGCGCCTGGCTTTCATAGCCGACCTGGTAGCCCGCTTCGCTTGCGCTCAGGTGTTTTTCCACCATCAGCAGCAAGGCAGCCTCGAGCCGACACCGCCGCACGTATCGCATGGGTGCTACGCCGGCAACGGCACGGAAGCGTCGCGAGAAATGCGCCGGGCTCATCGACGTTTCGCGCGCCCAGTCCGCGACGCCGAGCTTCTCGGCCGATCTCAGGCGCATCGACCGCATGACTTCGAGGATGCGCCGGGCCTCCCGCGGCTCTGCGAGGGCACCAAGGAGCGCCGCAGCCGAGCATGACGAGAGCAGGCGAACGCACAGTTCTTCGAGGATCAACGGGCGAAGCGCAGCCTCCCACCCGCCAGGACCCACCACTGTGCGGACAAGGCGGGTCACGGTGTCGAAGGTCTCGGCATCGGTGTGCGCAACCGTGGTGGCAGGACGGCCCGCTTCCGAGCCTGCGGGACCCGCGCCGACTTCACGCACGGCAATGGCGGCCTTCAACAACGCCTCGACCGGCAGATCGACGGCGATGGCCAGGTAGGGTTCGCTCGGCGTCGCCTCGACCACCGCGGCGCGGCAGACCGCTTCCCTGAGCATGACGAGGTGATTGAACGGCTCGTACTGCCATTCGCGCCGGTCGATCCACGCCGATTTGCGGCCCTGCAGCACCAGGACGAGTCCCGGGACCAGGAGCTGCGTCTTGACGAACTTCATCGGCCGGGAGTACCGGTACAGCCGCATGCCGCCGGCGCCGAGGGGATGGCACCCGTCCTCCCGCGCCAACCCGCGCACCGCTGCCAACAACGTTTGGGCTGCGGCCTTTCTCCTTTCTTGCGAGGAGCTCAGGTCGTGAAGGGGGTTGTCGCTCAATGCGTAGGTCATGGGCTGTGTCTCGGCGTGCCGGGCGTATGGTAGACAGCTGCGCCCGCAAGCTCGTGCTCGGGCACCGAAAAAATCAGTGCCCCGGCGCGCTTCGCCCAGTTGCTGCTGGCCCGCGCGCCGGTTTTTCCAGGCGGTCGACTAGACTGCGGAGCTGTTTCCGTTCGGCGCCGCCGCCCGGGGTGTTCCCATCCAGTTGCCATGTACGCGAAGTTCTTCGGCCTGAGGCAAGAGCCTTTCTCGATCGCCCCCGATCCGCGCTATCTCTTCATGAGCGAGCGCCACCGGGAGGCGCTCGCCCACCTGCTGTACGGCGTGCGCGGAGGCGGCGGCTTCGTGCTGCTCAGCGGCGAGATCGGCGCCGGCAAGACGACCGTCTGCCGCTGCTTTCTCGAAAAGATCCCCAAGCGCTGCAACGTCGCCTACATCTTCAACCCGAAGCTCACGGTGGAGGAGCTGCTGCAGGCGGTGTGCGAGGAGTTCCGCATCCCGCCGCTGGACCGCGGCCACGGCGCGCCCACGGTCAAGGACTACGTCGACGCGTTGAACGAGTTCCTGCTGCGCACGCACGCGGTGGGGCAGAACAACGTGCTGATCATCGACGAGGCGCAGAACCTGTCGCCCGACGTGCTCGAGCAGTTGCGCCTGCTGACCAACCTGGAGACCAGCGAGCGCAAGCTGCTGCAGATCATCCTGATCGGCCAGCCCGAGCTGCGCACCATGCTCGCGCGCCCCGAGCTGGAGCAGCTGGCGCAGCGCGTGATCGCGCGCTTCCACCTCGAAGCGCTGTCCGAGGACGAGACCGAGCAGTACATCCGCCACCGGCTGGCCGTGGGCGGCATGACGCGCAGCGTGCCGTTCGAGCGGCAGGCCCTCAAGCGCATCCACCAGCTGTCGCGCGGCGTGCCCCGGCGCATCAACCTGTTGTGCGACCGCTCGATGCTCGGCGCCTATGCGAGCGGCAAGAACCGCGTGGACGAGGAAATCGTCGAGAAGGCCGCCCGAGAGGTGTTCGACCCCGGCGAGCTGCCGCCCGCGCCGCACGCGCGTCGCCGCATCGCGCTGGCGGGTGCCGCGGCCGGCCTGCTCGTGGGCGCGGCCCTCGTCGGTGCGGGTGTGATGTCGATGAGGGACACCACCGCGCGAGTCGCCAGCACGGCGCCCATATCGGCCGGTATCGTGGCGCCGGCGGCATCGAGCGCGGCATCGGCACAGGCGGCGGCGCTGCCCGCATCGGCGGCCAGTCTCGCCGCCGACGAGGTCGACGATCCTCTGCCGCCGCCCGGCACGTTCAAGACGCTGATCGCCGACGAGCGCGAGGCCTGGCGGCAGCTTGCCGCCGAATGGAAGCTGGGCCTGCCGGAAAGCGGCGACCCCTGCCAGCAGGCGCAGCGCCGGCAGGTTCATTGCTTCAAGAGCAGCCGCAGCAGCCTGACGCAGATCCGCCAGCTCGCGCGGCCCGGCATCCTGACGCTGAACGACGGCAGCCCCACCGGCGGGCGCGCGCTGCTCACCGGCCTCACGGCCGACAGCGCCGTGCTGCAGGTCGGCGACGAGGCCCGCACCGTGCCGCTGGCGTCGCTGGCGCAGGTGTGGCGCGGCGACTTCTCGACCTACTGGCGCGCGCCACCCGGCTACGAGACGCGCGCCGGCACCGACAGCGGGCCGACCGCCAAGTGGCTGGCCGAGCAACTCGCCAAGCTGCCGGGCCTCGCGAGCGACGCGCCGCTGCGCTCGCGCATCCATGCCTTCCAGCTGTCGCATGGCCTGGAGGCTGACGGCGTCGCCGGCCCGGTGACCTTCATGCAGCTCAACCGCGCCGCCGGCGTGGACGAACCGCGCCTGTTGGGAGCGAACTGATGTCCTACATCCTCGACGCCCTGAGGCGTGCCGATTCCGAACGCGAGCGCGGCTCGGTGCCCGGCCTGCACTCGCAGCAGATGCCGCCGGTCTCGCCGGATGCGCGCCCCGCGCCCGCCGCACGCCCCTGGCCCTGGATCGTCACCGGAGTGTCGCTCGGGTTGATGATCCCGCTGGCATGGCTGGCCCTGGGGCGCGACGAGCCTCGCGCTCCGGCTGCCCCGGCCGTCGCGCCGCCGCCTGCCGTCGCGATGGCGCCCACCGCGCCTGCCGCCGCGGTGCCGGCACCGCCCCCGGCACCCGTGGTGGAGCCGGCTCCCGCACCGATCTTCGAGCAGCCGGTCGCGCCGCCTCCGCCGCCCGTCGCGCCGCCGGCGCCTGCCGCGGCGCCGGCACCGGCACCGGTCGCCGCTCCAACGGCGGCAACGCCGGCAGCGCCCGCCGGCGCCCGCATCCATGCGCAACACGAACTGCCAGATGACGTACGCCGCAGCCTGCCGGCACTGCAGGTCGGCGGCTCGGTGTACTCGTCGAACCCGCGCGACCGCCTGCTCATCCTGAACGGCCGGCCATTCCAGGAGGGCGAGATGCCGGCACCCGAGGTCACGCTGGAAGAGATCCGCCTCAAGAGCGCGGTGCTGCGCTATCGCAACCACCGCTACACCATCAACTACTGACGGTTTGCGCACAGACCCCGGCCTGTGCCATCATCGCCGGCGTGATGCCCACCACCCTCGCCCCCACCGACACCGCGGCCCTTCCGGGCCGCGCGGCGTTCGTGCACGGTGCGGCGGCTGCGCGCGGCGTCGCCCCTGCCGGCTCGATCATTCGGGCCTGCTCGCTCCCGGCCTGCATTCGCTCCATTCGAATTCGCCGGGATCGTTGAGCTGCGGCTTCGGCCGGTGCTCGGCGGTCCCGCCCGTTTTCGCGTGCGCCGCAACGGCGCTCCCCTTGAACCGAATGTCCGACCGGAGAACCTCATGACGACCGCCTTGCTGGACGCACCTGCGTCCACTTCCTCCTACCCCTCTTTGCACGATGTGTGGCAGACGGCCGCGCGCCTCGCGGGCCGGGTGCTCGAAACCCCTGTCTGGCGCTGGCAGACGGGTGTGGTGCGCGAACAGCTCGCGCCGGCCACCGAGGTGTGGCTCAAGCTGGAGCTGTTCCAGCGCACCGGCAGCTTCAAGCTGCGCGGCGCACTCAACGTGCTGGCCTCGCTGGAGCCCGATGCGCTGAAACGCGGCGTGGTGGCGGCGAGTGCCGGCAACCACGCGATGACGGTGGCCTACGCGGCCCGCTCCGTGGGGGCGCACGCAGTGGTGTGCATGCCGCGCCATGCCAGCCCGGCGCGCATCGCGGCGTGCCGGGCCGACGGCGCGCAGGTGATGCTCACGGACACCGTGCACGAGGCGTTCGCGCTGGCGCAGCAGTTCGTCGAGCAGGAGGGCCGCACGATGATCCATCCGTTCGACGGGCCGCGCACGGCCGAGGGCACCGCCACCGTGGGGCTGGAGTTGATGCAGCAGGTGCCCGATCTGGAAGCGGTGGTGGTGCCGGTCGGCGGCGGTGGCCTGTGCGCAGGCATCGCCGCGGCGGTGAAGCAGTTGCGTCCCTCCTGCGAGGTGTACGGCGTCGAGCCCTACGGCGCCGACGCGATGTACCGCAGCTTCGCGGCCGGCGAGCCGGTGCGGCTGGAGCAGGTGGACACCGTGGCCGACAGCCTGGGCGCGCCCTACGCCCTGCCCTACAGCTACGGCGTATGCCGGCGCTTCGTCGACGACCTCGTGCGCGTCAGCGACGACGAGTTGTGCCGCGCGATGCACCATCTGTTCCGCGACATGAAGCTCGTCGCCGAGCCGGCCGCTGCCAGCGCGACGGCCGCGCTGCTGGGCCCGTTGCGGCAGCGGCTCGAAGGGCGCCGGGTGGGCCTCATCGTCTGTGGCTCCAACATCGATCCCGCGCGCTTCGCCGAACTGCTGAAGCGGGGCAGCGGCGTTCAGGCGTCGATCTGAGCCAGCGCCTGCTCGATCGCCTTCGCATCGGCAGGCCGCACGAGGCGCGCGGCCTCGATACCGTCGCGCAGGAACACGAGCGTCGGCCACAGCTTGACGCGGTACGAACGCCCGAGCGGGCGGCCTCGACCGTCCTCGATCTTCAGGTGGCTCACGCGCTCGTGCGACTCGAACGCCCGCTGGATCAGCGGTTGCGCGGCCTGGCAGTACCCGCACCAGGGCGCGCCGAACTCGAGCACGAGCGCGCCGCGCGTCGCATCGATCTCTGCACGGGTGGGCTCGATCGGCTCAAATGCGGATGTCATCGGCATGGTCAGTTCTCTCCGTCACGGTGTCCGGTTCATTTTGCCGGGCGAGCAATTTGCGCTCCCTGCAACACCTGCCTGCGGGATGCTTGACTTCAACCTAACTTCAGCTTCTAGCCTCGCACGACTTCTTCAGCACCCTCTCCTCCTTCCATCAACATGAACCCTTCCACCTCCACCGCCAGGGAACGCACGCTGTTGCTCACGCTGGCCGGCATCCAGTTCACGCACATCGTCGACTTCATGGTGATGATGCCGCTCGGCCCGCAGTTCACCCGCCTGTTCGGTATCAGCGACACCGAGTTCGGCGTGCTGGTGTCGGCCTACACGCTGGCCGCCGGCGTTGCCGGCCTCGGCGCCACCGGTTTCATCGACCGCTTCGAACGCAAAACCCTGCTGCTGTGGGCCTACCTGGCGTTCGGCATCGCGACGTTGGCGTGCGGGCTCGCCGACACCTATGCGGTGCTGATGGCCGCACGCATTGCAGCCGGCCTGTTCGGCGGACTGATCGGCACCCTGGTGCAGACCATCGTCGGCGACGCGATTCCGTTCGAGCGGCGCGGCCGCGCCATGGGCGTGGTGATGGCCTCGTTTTCGCTGGCCACGGTGGCGGGCGTGCCGGCCTCGCTGTGGCTGGCCCAGGCGTTCGGCTGGCATGGCACCTTCATCGCGATCGCGCTTGTCAGCTTTGCCATCGCCGGCGTGGGCCTGCGCACGCTGCCACGTGTCGATGCCCACCTGCAGCACGCCCGCGCCGGCTCACGCTGGCAGGCACTGGGTGCCGTGCTGCGCGAGCCCAACCATTGGCGGGCGTTCGGGCTGAGCGCGATGGTCATGTCGGCCGGCTTCGTGACCATCCCGTACCTCACGATCTACATGACCGCCAACGTCGGCGTGACGACCGCCGACGTGCCGATGATCTATCTCGCCGGCGGCGTCGCGACGCTCTTCACCGCGCGAGCGATCGGCGCGCTGGCAGACCGTTGGGGCAAGGTGCAGGCGTTCAGGCTGGCAGCGGCCGGCTCCATCGTGCCGCTGCTGGTGGTCACCTCGTTGCCGCCGGTGCCGCTGTGGGTGGTGCTCATCGTCACGACGCTGTTCTTCGTGCTCGTGTCAGGACGCATGGTGCCTGCCATGGCCTTGATCACCGCAGCCACGGCACCGCAACTGCGGGGCACCTTCATGAGCCTGAACGGGTGCGTGCAGTCGGCCGCCATGGGGGTGGCGGCGCTGGTCGGCGGCACGCTGATCTCGCGCGATGCGGCGGGGCATGTGGTCGGCTATGCCCACAACGGATGGGTCTCGACGGCCGTGACCCTGGTGATGCTGTGGTGGGTGGGCCGCCTGCAGGTCAATTTGCAGGTCAATTCAGCCCTCACGCCACCGGTTGTCGCACGGCCGGCAACGGACTGACACAGGCGACACACGCCCCGGGTCAGCCTGGGCACGGCGGTTGCCGCACTGCAAAGCCGAGACTCCGATGGCATGGCGACCCCGCTCGCGGGCGCCTGCCGGGGTGGCTCGTCTTTCATCAATCCGTCTTAGGAGCTGATCCATGAAGTCATTGAGCAAGACCGTTGCCGCCGCCGTCGCCCTGGCCGCGGCACTTGGGGTGGCATACGCGCAATCCGGCGGCACGCCGGGCTCGGCGCAAGGCAACAGCGGGATGCAGAACAGCGGCCCGTCCACCACCACACCGGGCGGGACGACCGGCACGATGACGCCGGGCAGCGCCGGCACGCAAAGCGGCACGACGGGAACGGCGACCGATAGCGGCACGGCGACCCAGAGCGGAACTGCATCGCAGAGCGGCGCCACCACCCAGAGCGGAACGATGGACGCCGGCAGCCAGGCCGATCAGGGCGCTGCTGACGACCGCGCGGCCCGGGCCGACCGCAATTGATCGAGCGCGCCGGTTGAGCCCGGTGGGGCTTCGGGGCGCGCAAGGCCTCAAGGGCCGGGCGTCGCTTGGAGGCGCTCAGCCGGGTGCCGGATCGGCCACCTCCACACGGTCCCGCCCGGCACGCTTTGCCCGGTAGAGCGCATCGTCCGCAGCCCGCATCAGTGCGTCTCCGGAAAGCATCGCCCCCGTCGGCCGCGCCGTCGCGAGCCCTGCGCTGAGCGTCACGGGAATCGACAGCGCGCCGACGACCATCGGCGTCGCCCTCACGGCCGCCATCACCCGTTGCACGGCGTCGAGCGCATCCGCCTGCTCGCAGTGCGGCAGGATGATCAGGAACTCCTCGCCGCCGTGGCGTCCCAGCACGTCGCCGCCACGCAAGGCGGTCGACATTCTTTCCGCGGTCTGGCGCAGCACGTCGTCGCCGACTGCATGACCGTGCGTGTCGTTCACCGCCTTGAAGTGGTCGATGTCCAGCATCACCACCGAGAACGGGAATCCCCCCCGCGACAGGCGCGTCACTTCCCGGTCGAGCAACTCGAGCGTCATGCGGCGGTTGAACAGGCCGGTGCCCACGTCGTGGCTCGCCTTGACCTGGAGTTCCTGCTGCAACTGCAGGATGCGCATGCCCGCCCGTACGCGAACTTTCATTTCGTCGGGGTGGTAAGGCTTGACAACGAAGTCGTCCGCCCCTGCTTCGAGTGCCGTGACGATGTCCTCGGTGGAAGACCGTGACGTGAGCACGATGACGTAGTGAAAGCGCTTGCCGTCATCTGCCCGCAATTGCCGGCACAGCTCCACGCCGTCCATGCCGGGCATCATCCAGTCGAGCACGAGCAGCAGCGGGGACTCGGCCTGCTCCACTTCCTGCCATGCGGCTTCGCCGCTCGCCGCCGCGGTGACCTCGTAACCCCACTGTTCCAGCGCGTGGGTCAGCCGCAGGCGCGAAATCGGCTCGTCATCGACCACCAGGACTCTCATGCCTGCTCCTTCGCGATCCATTGACCGAAGACCTGTGCGAGCCGGGCCGTCTCGCGCTCGAGGCGGCCCATGCAGGCGGACGTCGAAGCCCTGTCCGCCGACGTGCACGCCTCTTCAAGTGCGTGTGCCGCCGCCATCGTGGCCTGCGCGTGGAAGTTCCCCGCTGCACCCCTGAGCCTGTGAGCGGCCCGCGCGGTCTTTTGCAGATCGCCGGCCTCCAGGCTGGTGCGAACGTCTTCCAGCAAGCCGGGCAGCTCGGCCAACAGCATGCCCACCATTTCGTGCAACAGGGCCTCGTCGCCGAGGGCGCCTTCGAGTGCCTTGTGCAGGTCGCAGACGGCCTCCCCTGGTACTGCCGCGGCCGCAGTCGAGGCGGCGGCCGGTGGGGCCCATGCAGCGTCGGGTGCCCAGCGCGCCACGACCGAACAGAGGTGCTCCGGCACGAACGGCTTGGAGAGGTAGTCGTCCAGCCCCGCGGCCAGCAGCCGCTCGCGTTCTCCATGCATGGCATGCGCGGTCACCGCAATCACGGGTGTGCGACGCCCTTCGGCCTGCTCGAATTCCCGGATGGCCCGAGTCGCGGCAATGCCGTCCATCTCCGGCATCTGCATGTCCATCAGGATCACGTCGAAGCGCGCGTGTCGAGCAGCCTCCACCGCCTGCTTGCCGTCGCCCACCACGGTGACGTGGTGGCCATGAAGGGAAAGGATGCGTTCCACCAGTTTCTGGTTCACCGGGTGATCTTCCGCAGCCAGGATGCGCAGCGGCGCGCCCGCCGGCTTGCCTGGCGTCGTCGTCGGGCCGGGCAAGGCGAGGTCCGCGTCGTTCGCAGGCCGCGCCCCCACGGCACGCAGCAGCGCGCTGCTCAGCTCCTCGTGCCGCAGCGGTTGCCGCAGGCCATTTCCCTCACCGGGGCCATTCAACCGGATCACCTCGAGGCCGGCCGGGAACTGCGAGGGATCAATGCGTTGCAGTGCCTCCCAGGTGGGAGCATCCACGATCGCTGCGGCGTACGCCGCCCCGTGGTGCGCACCGAGCCTTGCAGCGGACAACAGGGCTGCAGCCGCCTGGCACTCGACCACGCGCATCGACCAGGCGCGCAGCAGGCGGGCCGTCGCCGCCCGGCTTGCGTGGTTGCCGATCGCCAGCAGCACCGCCCGGTCCTTCAGCGCGGCCCGCTGTGCAGCGGGCAGTTCGGGCGGACTCGAGGAAGGCTGCAGCATGACCGTGAAGTGGAAGGTGGAGCCGACACCAGGTTCGCTGTCGAGCCAGATGCGCCCCTGCATCAAGCCCACGATCTGGGCGCAGATGGCGAGCCCCAGCCCGGTCCCGCCGTACTGGCGGGTGATGGAGCTGTCGGCCTGCACGAAGGAGTCGAACACACGCTGGCATTGCTCCGAGGGAATGCCCACACCGGTGTCGGCAATCGTGAACAGCAATCCGCACGCCTCGTTCTGCCGGCGTTCGATCTCGACGCGGCACGCAACGTGGCCTACTCTGGTGAACTTCACCGCATTGCTCAGCAGGTTGGTCACCACCTGCATCAGTCGTCCCCCGTCGCCGCGCCACAGCACCGCCGCGTCGGGTGTCACGTCGAGCACGAGGTCCAGCCCCTTCTCGGCGGCCGCAGGGGCAAAGCTCTGCAACGTCACCGCCAACCTCTCGCGCAGGTCGAATTCCTCCTCGACGAGTTCCATCTTGCCGGCTTCCATCTTCGAGAAGTCGAGGATGTCGTTGAGCAGACGCAGCAGCGAGGCGGCAGAGTCGTACACGTTCTGCAGGTTGTCGCGCTGCATCGGGTCGAGCGGCGAATCGAGCGTCAGTCGCGTCATGCCGATGATCGCGTTCATCGGCGTCCGGATCTCATGACTCATGTTGGCCAGGAACTGCGCCTTGAGACGCGCCGCACTCTCCGCCGACTCCCGCGCCGTCTCCAGCAGCATTTCGCGCTGCTTGCGGTCGCTGAAGTCGTCGACGATCCAGATCGTTCCCTGGCTTGCGTCACCGGGCTCCACCGCCCGGCCCATCAAGCGGCACCACAAGGTCGCGCCATCCTTGCGCTTGAGGAACAGCTCGTGATCCAGGGTCTGGCCGCTCGGCATCAGTTCGCGGGCGAGCGCGCCGACCTCGGCGTACGAGGCCTCGTCGGTGAAGATGCTCGCGGCGGGAGCGCCGTCCAGCTCGCCTTGCTCGTAGCCCAGCAGTTCGGTGAAGCGCCGGCTCACCCGTTCGAAACGCCGCTCCCGTGTGCAGGCGATGCCCACGCCGGCGTGCGTGAAGATGACGTCATGCAGGCGCAGCCCGTACTCGAGGGCCTGCTCCACTTCCTTGTGCCGCGTCATGTCGAACATGAGCACGAAGAAGCCCTGCACCACCCCGTCGCGCAGATCCGGAATGTAGTGCGTCTGCACGTGCCGCGTGCGCCCGGCAGGGTTGGTGATCAGGCGCTCGAAGCTGACGTGCCCCCCCTTGAGCACCTTCTCGATGTGAAGCAGCTCCTCGTGGTACAGGCGTTCGCCGATCACTTCCCGGATGGGGTGGCCCTGCGCGTGCTCGGGATCGGTGCCGAACCAGTCGTAGTACTCCTTGTTGCAGAAGCGGTTGCACTGCTCGGCATCCCACGATCCGACCATCGCCGGCATGTTGTCCAGGATGGCGCGCAGGTCCGCCCTCGAACGACGAACCTGCAGTTCGGCACGTCGGCGCGCGGAAATGTCGAGCACGATGGCACTGAAGTAGCGCCGCCCGTCGCGCATCCAGCTGCCCAGCGATATCTCGACCGGCGTCTCCGAGTCGGGCCGCATTGCCACGGCCTCGAAGGCCGGCGGTGCATGACCGATGGCGAGCTGGTCCTGCGCCACCGAGAGCGCCCCGTTGCTGCCCAGCAGTTCGTCGAGTCGCACGCCCTGCAGCACGTGGGCAGGGCGGCCGAACAACCGGGTGCTGGCGCCGTTGCAGAACTCCACCACGCCACGGTCGTCGATCACGAGCATCGCGGCGTTGGCCGACTCGGCCAGCGAGCGAAAGCGGTCCTCCGCCTCGGCATGGGCCGCGCGCATGCGCTCGGCGAGGGCAAGCGCCTGTTGCCGCATGTTCGACAGCGACCGGACCATCGTGAACAGCAACAAGCTGATCAGGGCACCCGCCACCAAGACGGTCTGCGCCTTGGTGGTGTCCACGCTGGCGTCGAACCGGGGGGTCGTCGTCCATGCCGCCAGCCAGCGATGCTCCCCGAGCGCGAGTTCGCGGGTCGCGGTTCGCTGGTGCGCATAGGCGCTCCGGCTTCGCCCTGCGGCGCTGTCGAACAGCACACGGTCGGCATCGACTGCGTCGCCGTCGTAGAGGGTCAGCCTCACCATGTCCAGATCGCCCGGCCCGAGGATCGCATGCATGAGGTCGCCCATCCGGAAGGCCCCGTAGACCCAGCCATGCAGCGCATCGCGGCGCTCCTGCTCCGTCGAGACCGGCATGCCACTGCGGTACACCGGCAGGTACATCAACACGCCGTGCTGCATGTCGTGTCCGTCTTCCTGCCGCAGCGTCACACGCCCGGAAAGCGCGGTGCGCCCGTTGTCGCGAGCAAGCTCCATGGCGAGGCGACGCACCGGTTCGGACGCCATGTCGAATCCGAGTGCCCTGCGGTTGCGGTCATTCAGCGGCTCGGTGTAGACGATGCGGGTGCGCTCCGCCGATGCCACCGGCGTCAACCGTTCGGCGAAGCCCAGGGCCTGCACGCCGGGGTAGCTGTCTTCGAGGTCGAGCGATTCGATGTAGCGGTGCCATTCGAAGCCGTCGACCTCGCTGGATGCATCGAACAGGCCCCGCGCGCCGCGCAATGCCTGCTCGTACAGTCGCAGGCGCTCGAGTATGCGAGCGCGCTGAAGGCTCGCGAGGACATCCAGTTTCTGCACCGCCTCCCGCTCGGTGTTGCGGGCCACGAGGTGCCATGCGCCGATGGTCCCGGCCAGCCCCGCGAGCAGCATCGCAACGGGCAGGCGCCAGGCGCGCTCGCCCCGGTCGGCCTGTGTGCGGCCCGGCACGGAGGCGGCCACCATCATGCCGGTGACGGCACACAGCGCAAGAAACACGTCCAGCGAGATCAGCGAATCGTTGACGGTGGCCTTGGCAAAAGGGCCCAGTCCCAGCAGTGTCGCGACCACTGCCCAGAGCGCGACACCGAAGGTCGCTGTCACGGCCCCCGTGCTGCCGTGCCGCACCGCGCTGCACGCCACCACGACCAGCAGCAGGACCGACGCCAGCCGGTCGGCGTGCCCCGCGGACAGCAGGCCGCCGAACACCAGCAGCCCTGAGACGGTGAACAGCGCGGCCGTCGGGAGCATGCGCCCCCAGGAGACAACGCCGTGCCGCCCAGGCGCCCCGATCAGCAGGAGCGGAGCGACGACGAGCAGGCCGACCACGTCGCCGAGCCACCAGGTGGCCAGCACGATCGAGCCGAGCGGACCGTCCACGATACCGAACGCCAGCAAGGCCCCTGCCCCGCAACTCGCCGAAGCGGCGGCTCCCAGCAACGCGGCGGCCGTAAAGAGGTAAGCGCCCTGGGTCGTCCCGAACAGCCGCTCGGGGGCATGTCGGCGGCATAGGGCCGAAGCGAGCCACGCCTCGGCCAGGTTGCCGGCGGCGATCAGTGCCGACGCCGGCCAGATGCTGCCGGCCGGCAGCTGGCCTGACATGGTGAAGGTCGTCAGGTTGGCCGCAAATGCGCCGAGCCAGACCCCGGGACCCATGGCGGGGCCCCAACGGTACATCGCGGCAAACGCCAGGCCGGAGGCTGGCCACACCGGCGACGCATTGCTCCCCGAGAACGCCAGCCACAGGCCCGCCTGTGCGGCCCCGAAGTACAGCAGGGCCAGCAGCGCGTTGCCGGCGAGTGGCGTCTTGACGATGGCAGACAAGCGAAGGGTGTTCATGAAATGCAGTCGCCCTGGCAGCAGGCCAGGGCACGGCCGGCACCCCTCGCGCGCGATCGCGCAGGGCACCCTTTCGCATATCGGCAAGGGAACCCGGGACTTGAGCCGTACCGCTGCGGCCGTCAAGTTTCGGTGGCAGGTGCCGATACCCACGCATGTCCACGCGCCAGAACCTGTCGCTTCCTGCGGGCGAGACACCGTACCCCGACCGCCCGCCCCGGTTCGTGCTCGCGGTTGTCGAGGGCGATGCAACGAGCCGTTGGATCGCGGCACTCGCGGCCCGCCCCGCGAGACTGTTCATCACCTCGTGCGCTGAAACGGCGGTCGAACGAGCGCTCGCCGACGGCCCCGACGGTGTGGTGCTGCACAGCGCGCTACCGGGCGTCGGGGCTGCTGTCGCCGCGGACATCCTACGGCGGGCAGGAGTGGGCTGCCGCATCGCCGTATTGCACGACGACACAGCACCCGCGTGGTGTGGTGACGAACTTCGCCTGTTCGATGACCTGCTCCACCTGCCGGTGCGCACGCAGGAAATCGACGCCATGATGGACGCTGCGCGCCGCCACTCGCTGCATACGCAGCGGCTGAGCCGCGTGGCGCCGGATATCAGTGACCTGCAGGCGCAGTTCCTGGCCGGTCTGCCGGATCATCTGGCCGCGCTGAGAGCCGCGGCCGCGCAGGGCGACGTGGCGCGAACGCGCGCCCTCGCGCACTCGCTCAAAGGCAGTGCCGGCGCCTTCGGGCGGCCCGATCTCACCCGTGTGTGTGGGGAGATCGAGCAGCACATCGAACAAGGTCGCGTGGCGCAGGCCATGGAGCTGGCACACCATGGCCTGTCTGCAGAGGAGCCGTACAAGCGATGAGCACCGGGCCGTCCGATCCCGTTTTGCGCAAACGCCCCAGGATCCTGGTGGCCGATGACAACGGCGACAGCCGGCAGCTGCTGTGCCGGGTGCTGCAGACCTGCTGCCAAGCCGAAGTGGTGGAGGCCCGCACCGGACCGCACGCGCTGGACGAGTTCCGCTGCCACGCCCCCTGCATCAGCTTCCTGGACATCGACATGCCCGAGCTGGACGGGCTGGCCGTGCTGCGCGAGATCCGCTCGGAGGCGAAGGACGCCTTCGTGGTAATCGTGAGCGCCACCAGTTCGCTGCAGAACGTCAAGCAGGCGATGGCCTGGGGCGCGGGGGGGTTCGTCGTGAAACCCTACAGTGCGGCTCGCATCATTGACCTGCTGCGGGTCTTCGAGGCGAGCAGCGGCGCCGTGCTGCTCACGAGCGATGCGGGCTGAGCGCCCGCGCGGCAGCCAGGCAAGGCCGCAGACTTCGCGGCGGCATCGGCGCCGATTCAGGGGGTGAAACGAAACACCTCGTGCAGCGGCCGCGTGTCCGGCAACACGTAGACGATGGCGCGGCGCGTGGAAAAGGTGCGCTTCAGCACGTTGTCGTAGAAGGCCGCGGGTACATTGACGCACCCGTACGAGATCCGGTTGTCGGCGGGCGTCGCCGATGCCAGCCGCTGCAGCCGCCGCTCTTTCGGGTCGACCGGCCGCACCCGGTGCATCGACACGGCCGCGTCGTAGTCGATCCAGACGATGTCTTCACCCTTGTGGTTGCGGCCGTGCTCGGCGACAAAACGCCCGGCCGGCGTGGTGCGCTCGTGCGGCCGGATGTCGGCGATCTTGCGCTCACCGATGCCGGGCACCGAATGGTCGCCCTTGGCCAGCCCGAGCAACACCGGTGCGGCGCCTTGCAGCCGGCCACCGGGCTCGAACACGTAAAGCGTGGCCCGGCGCTTGTCGATGATCGCGAACGGCAAGCCTTGAGGATCGTTCGAATCGGCCGCCCAGTTGGCCACCTGCCGAACGTCGTCGGCCGGCCGCAGTTCACCGAAATCAGCTGCAGCGCTCGCCACGCGCCAGCCGCCGGTCGCCAGCAGCGCGATCAACCCCAACGCGCGCAGCCTGCCCGCTCGTTTCATGCTCAATCACTCCTGCACGGATCACCTGATGCAGGCGAGCAGCAATCCGGGTGCCTGCTCCTGCAAGGCGGCTCCGCTCCTGCTCAGGGGTCCGAGGTGTCGCCGCCCGCGAAGTCGGCGATGGCATCGTCGAGCGAGCCGCCGTCGCCGGGGCCGCTGTGGTTCCAGGGGCGCGAGTCCGGGAACGGCAGGGAATCGTCGCTGCGCCGACGGCGGTGCCGCCCCGGGCGGTAGTGGCTGTAGTCCCGGCGGCGCGGCGAGGCGCGAAAGAACAGCAGGCAGAACACCGCCCACAGCACGCACAGCCACGCCAGGGCCCGTGCTGCGCGGGTGTATGCATCGCGCTCGAAGAACGGCGACCATGAAACGAACGCGGCGGCCGCGCCGAAGGCCACGATCAGCAGCTTCTTCTCGCCTTGTGTCATGCCGGGCAGGCGGCGCACGCACCACCAGGTGATGAACAGGCCGATCACCGCAGCCACCGCGCGCGCCTGTCTTTCGGCCGTCGTCTCGCCAAGAAATCCCAGGATGTGCCCGTAGGCTGCCTGCAGCCACCCCACATCTTCCAGCATCGGCTCCTCCCCTTGCGTGCGCCTGTTCGCTGGGGCTGGAATGTAAGGCGGTTCGGGGCGCCTCGGGCGCACCGGGGGCCACCCGGTTGAGGGGTGCCGCGCAGCGCAGCGCTACATCGCGTAGCGCCCGGTCTCGATGGCCTGGCGTGCGATCAGGAAGCCCGCCGCGTTCCAGCTCTGGCCGGGCATGCCGTTCGGCTCAAGCGTCTTGCCGTGGAACCACTCGGTGAAGCGCCAATCGTCCAGGCTCAGCGCATGGGCCAGCTTGTCGAGCTCGGCCCGGGCCTCGTCGCGCTTGCCGAGCTGCGCGAGCGCCATCGTCCAGAAGCCACCGACGAAGGGCCAGATGCCGCCGTTGTGGTACTGGAACGGGTGGTTCTGCTTGTGGCGGCCCATGTAGGCGCGCCAGAGCTGGTCGCGGGTGGACAGCGGATCGACCACCACCCGCACAGGGTACGGGTCCGCCACGCGCGCGTTGCCCAGCGCCTTGACCATGCCCTCGGCCATCGAGTCGCCGGCCAGCCCGTAAAGCATGGCAAGCACGTTGCCGAACACGTCGCCTTCGTTGCCCGCGAACGAAAGGTTCACGAAGCTGAGGTAGAGCTCGGGGTTGCGCTGGCCGCGCCGGGCGTAGTGGCCGAGCAGCCGGCTGCGGCGGTATTCGGGCAGGTCGCGCTTGAACGGATGGAACAGGTGGTTGAAGTGGTAGTGCGTCTCTTCCTGATTCGCCAGGCAATACAGGCGCTTGACGCGATACCACAGCGCATTGGTGTAGAGCACAAAGCCCGAGCGGGGCATGATGTCGGCCCAATCGCTCGCCTCGTTCTGCTGCAGCAGGAAGAAGCGCTGGTGCTCCTGCGCCAGCAGCCAGTCGATGGCGCGGCGGATCTGCGGTTCCCAGCGGCCCTGTGCCTCGGGCAGCGGGCTGCAGCGGCGCACGTGGTCCACGGCGATCAGCCACCACAGCGTGGCGTCGATGCAGCCCAGGTACCAGAAGTCGGCGTCCTGGCCTTCGGGATCCACGTACTTCGGGATCTGGCCGTTCGGGGCCTGCGCGTTGGCGAGCGAATCGAGGCTTGCCACGGCACCGCGCTCCAGCGGTTCGGCGCCGCTGCCGGCCATGGCCAGCACGCAGATCGCCGCGTCGCGGCCGAAGATGCGGGTGTAGCTGCGCGCCTCGGCCGCTTCGGTGCGGCTGGCCGCAAGAATGCCCTGGGGCGTGAGGTTGGCTTCGAGCAGCCGCAGCGACTCGGCCGCGCAACGGTCGGCGAGGTCGGGGGAACCGGCGAACGCGGCGTGGCGGTGGACGGTGGCAAGCGCGGCGGCCTCGGCATCGAGTGCCTGCAACGAGGGGACCGGCGCAGCGCGGGCGGTATCGGACACGGGGTTCATCGTCTTCCTTGCAGTACGCCCTCGATGCGTCGCACCGAGGGACAGGGACTGCAGGCCAGTTTACGAAGCGCAGCCCGCGCTGGAATCACCCGTTCGAGCGCCCCCGAAAGGGGTGTGACGCATTCAACGGTGGGATGTCACGCCCCGCGTGCGCGTTGCACCCTCCCGAAACACCCTGCTTTTCGTTCGATACGCGCTCAGGACCGAGGCGCCTGCATCCGGCGCGTCAACACCGCCAGCGAACGCCCTTGCAGCGGGTATTTCCCGCCGTGCTCATAGCGCTTGCGCCCCGCATCGCCATCAGGCACCACCGTATCGACGACCGCCGTCCAGCCGTCGCCCTCGATGGCCGGCACCTGGAACGGAATCTCGCTTTCGTGCGCGTTGAAGAGGATCAGGAAATCGTCGTCCTCCAGTGGCTTGCCGGTGCGCGACACGTCGTCCAGGCCGGCGCCCGCCAGGTAGACGCCGAGGCAGCGCGCATGGTCGTGTTCCCACTCCTCCGGGCTCATCTCGGTGCCGTCGGGCTTGAGCCACAGCACGTCCTTCAGCTGGCTGCCGAGCAGCGCCTTGCCCTCGAAGAAGTCGCGTCGACGGAAGGTGGGGTGGTTGCAGCGCAGCGCGATCAGGCGCTGCACGAAGCGCTGCAGAGCTTCGCGCTCAGGGGTCGAGGTCCAGTCGATCCAGCCGATCTCGTTGTCCTGGCAGTAGGCGTTGTTGTTGCCGTTCTGCGTGTGGCCCCGCTCATCACCGGCCAGCAGCATCGGCACACCCTGCGACAGCAGCAGCGTGGCGAGCATGTTGCGCTTCTGGCGCTCGCGCAGCTCGTTGATCGCCGGGTCGTCGGTGGGGCCTTCGGCGCCGCAGTTCCACGAGAGGTTGTGGTTGTTGCCGTCGCGGTTGTCCTCGCCGTTGGCCTCGTTGTGCTTGTCGTTGTAGGAGACCAGGTCGTGCAGCGTGAAGCCGTCGTGCGCGGTGATGAAGTTGATGCTGGCGTGGGGACGCTTGCCCGAGCGACCGTAAAGGTCCGACGAACCGGTGAGCCGGGTCGCGAACTCGCCGATGAGCCCGCCGTCGCCCTTCCAGTAGGCGCGCATGCCGTCGCGGTAGCGGTCGTTCCACTCGGCCCAGCCGAGCGGGAAGTTGCCGACCTGATAGCCCCCGTGGCCCAGATCCCACGGCTCGGCGATCAGCTTCACCTGGTTCAAGGTCGGGTCCTGCCGGATCACGTCGAAGAAGCCGCCGAGGTGCTCCACCCTGCCCCGCTCGCGCGCCAGCGCCGAGGCCAGGTCGAAACGGAAGCCGTCGACGTGCATCTCCTCGACCCAGTAGCGCAGCGAGTCCATCACCATCTGCAGCACGCGGGGATGCATCAGGTTCAGCGTGTTGCCGCACCCGGTGAAGTCGTTGTAGTAGCGCCGGTTCTGCTCGGACAGCATGTAGTAGGCCGCGTTGTCGAGGCCGCGCAGCGACAGCGTGGGGCCGAGCTGGTTGCCTTCGCAGGTGTGGTTGTAGACCACGTCGAGGATGACCTCGATGCCCGCCGAATGCAGGCTCTTGACCATGGTCTTGAACTCCTTGACCTTGCGTGAGTACGAATACCGCATCTCGGGCGCGAAGAAGCCCAGCGTGTTGTAGCCCCAGTAGTTCTGCAGCCCCTTTTCCGCGAGGTAGCGGTCGTTCAGGAAGGAGTGCACCGGCATCAGCTCCACCGTCGTGATGCCCAGGCGCTTGAGGTAGTCGACGGACGGCGCGGCGCCGAGCCCCGCATAGGTGCCGCGTAATGGATCGGGCACCTTGGGGTTGAGCATCGAGAAGCCGCGCACGTGCATCTCGTATATCACCATGTCGTGCCAGGGAATCTCGGGCCGACGGTCCTCGCCCCACGTGAACGCAGGCTCCAGCACACGGCACTTGGGCATGTAGGGTGCGCTCTCGCGGCGGTCGAAGGACAGGTCCTCCTTCTTGTGGCCCACGGTGTAGCCGTACAGCGCGTCGTTCCAGCGCAGCTCGCCGACGAAGTCCTTCGCATAGGGGTCGACCAGCAGCTTGTGCGGGTTGAAGCGGTGGCCCTCCTCCGGCTTGTAGGGCCCATGCACGTAGTAGCCGTAGGCCAGGCCGGGCCGCGCCTCAGGCAGGTAGCAGTGCCAGACGTGGTCTGTGCGCTCACGCATCGTGACGCGCTGGCGCTCGCGCCTGCCGGTGTCGTCGAAGATTGCCAGCTCGACCTTCTCGGCGTTTTCGGAGAACAGCGCGAAGTTGACGCCTTGCCCGTCCCACGTGGCGCCACGCGGATACGGCTTGCCTGGCCAAACGGCGGTGATCGGGACTTCTTTGTCGGTGGGTTTCATGGTGCGCATGTCGATGACGTTCCTGCGCGCCACGATGCCTGTGGTGCGCATTCAACGCAGATACGATCAGTAAGGGCGGCTGCGAGACGTGACTGCCGTCACAGATCCTTCTTGTTGTCCTTCGGTGGTGAGGGCCACCATTGCTCGAGGCGTGCCGCAGCCCAGTCCTTGCCGCCCAGCCCGAAGGCGAGCGCGATGGCAAACACCAGACCGCCGAGCAGGATCAGGAAGGCATGCCGCACGATGACGCCGCCGATGTCCAGCTGGTCGAGCGCGATGATCACGACGAACACCGTGATCGCGTATTGCGCCAGCTTGCCGAGCGAGGCCGCGTCGCGGATGCCGATGCCATGCGTGTAGGTGGTGACGGCATTGCCGACGAAGCGCGCGAAGTAGGTGCCGAACGCAAGGATCAGCAGCCCCACGATCACCCGTGGCACGAACAGCATCACACGGCCCAGCAGCTCGGTCACGTAGGCCAGGCCCAGGCTGTTGAACGCCACGATCAGCGCCGCCAGGATGACCACCCAGTACAGCAGCCGGCCGAACAGGTCGACGGTGTCGATCTCGGTGCCACCCCGCTGCAGGAAGCCGTCCATCCCGGAGCGCTGCGTGACGATGTGGAAGTTGATGGCGCGCAGGCCCTTCACGAGTGCAAACCGCAGCGCCTTGGCGATCAGGAAGCCCGCCAGCAACACCAGTGCGGCGAGTGCCAGCCGGGGCAGGAAGGCCGCGATCTGGAACAGGAAGGCCCGCGCGGGGTCGAGCAGAACATCAACTCGTTCCATGAGAACCTTTCTCGCTCACGCGAGCGTGGAAATGCCGTGCAGCGGGATGTCCACCCAGTCCGGGCGGTTGTTCAACTCGTAGCGCAATTCGTACAAGGCCTTCTCCAGCTCGAACAGGCCGAGCAACCCGCGCCCCGGCTCCAGCGACTCGTACAGCTCCGCCGCGCGTGCCGTGGCGTGGTAGCTGCCCAGGAAGGCCTGCCGAACCTGCGCTTCCCACTCCGCTGCATGCGGGGCCAGCGCCTGCATCTCGTCGGCGTTCTGCGCCACGTTGCGCAAGGCCCCGGCGCGTGCATAGCTGAACGAGCGCAGCATGCCCGCCACGTCCTTCAGCGGCGAGTGCTTCTCGCGGCGCTTCTCGAAGCTGCGGCCCGGCTCGCCCTCGAAGTCGGTGATGACGAAGTCGTTGCGCGCCAGCAGCACCTGCGCGAGGTGGTAGTCGCCGTGGTAGCGGGTCTTCAGGCCGTACTGCGGCGGCATCGTGAACTGCTCGATGCGTTGCAGGATCGACTCGCGCCGCTCCAGTACGCTGCGGGCAAGGTCGAGCGCCGACTCCGGCAGCGTGAGCAGCGCGGATTCGAGCGCCCCGAGCGTGGCCCGGGCCTCGCTCGTGACCTGCGTGCGGTACGCGGCGAGGTCTTCCGGCGTGAGCCGCTCGGGTTCGAAGGCCTGCGAGCCGCGCGCCTGCGCGAATGCCATGTGCAATTGCGCGGTGCGCCGGCCCAGCGTCTCGACGAGCGCGAGGTAGGCACCATGCACGTCGGGCGGCACCGGCTCGGTGCTGGCGCGGCGCAGCTCCAAGTAGCGCTCCAGGTAGTCGAGCGTGTAGTCCCAGCCGTCGCCCTGGTTGGGCACGTAGGCCTGCACGATGCCGAGCGTGATCTGCGTGCCGTCCTTGCCTTCGTACTCGACGACGCCGGCCACCGGCACGCAGTGCTCGAACCTGGCCGTCTCGGTGAGGAAGCAGCCGATCTCGTACTCCGGGTTGGTGCCTTCCCGCAGGCGGCGGTAGCCCTTCACGAACAGCCGTTCGTCCAGCGTCACCAGGGTGTTGCTGCTCTGGCCCTGCGGCTTGCCGACCGGCAAGGTGGCGTGGTCGTCGCCGGCAATCTCGGGGAAGGCGCTGGTCGGCTTGAAGCGGATCAGGCCCTTCTCGGTGGGGAGCTCGCGCCGCTCGCTGATCGCGGTCACCAGCATGTGGGCGAACACGTCGTCCATGAAGGCATCGCCCATCACGCCGACGTTGGCCTGTTGCCGCACGCGCGCCGCGGTGTTGAGCGCGATGCTGCGCATGCGCTCCTCGTCCTGCTCTTCCCACCCCATCGCCAGCGGCACGAAGTAGCGTGGCTTGTCCTGCGGCCCCTCCAGTTCGGTGATGGGCAGCAGCCAGTTCTGCCCGCCGGCCTCCCACACCGCGTGGTCGAGCAGCCGCACGCGTTCGATCGAAGTGCCCTTGGAGGCGTACCAGCGCTGCGCCTCGATGAAGCGCGGCAGCGTGTCGGACTCGAACTGCTCGCGCAGCTTCAACGCCAGGCCGATGCGCCACGGCACCACATGGTCGCGGAACAGGCTGTTCCAGCCATCGAACAGCACCAGCACAGGCCGGTCTTCGGTGGGGAGCACCTCCTCGTGCCAGGCGGGTGCCGGCGCGTCGGCAGCCAGGCGGAACCAGTAGAAGCCGTGCGCCGGGAGCGTCAGCAGGTAGGGCAGGTCGCCGATCGGCGGGAAGGTGGTGCGGCCGAGCAGTTCCACCGGCACGCGGGACTTGTAGCGCGCCAGGTTCAGCTCCACCGGCTGCGCCGAGCGCGACAGGTTGGCCACGCACAGGATCACGTCGTCGCCGTACTCGCGCAGGTAGGCCAGGATCTTGCGGTTGCCCGGCCGCAGGAAGGTCAGCGAACCGCGGCCGAAGGCGTGGCTGGTCTGGCGCACCGCGAGCATGCGGCGCATCCAGTTCAGCAGCGACGACGGGTCGCGCATCTGCGCTTCCACGTTCACGGCTTCATACCCGTAGACCGCGTCCATGATCGGCGGCAGGTACAGCCGTTGCGGGTCGGCGCGGCTGAAGCCGGCGTTGCGGTCGGGGCTCCATTGCATCGGTGTGCGCACGCCGTTGCGGTCGCCGATGAACACGTTGTCGCCCATGCCCAGCTCGTCGCCGTAATAGATGATGGGCGAGCCCGGCATCGACAGCAGCAGGCTGTTCATCAGCTTGATGCGGTCGATGTCGTTGTCCATCAGCGGCGCGAGCCGGCGCCGGATGCCGAGGTTGATGCGCGCGCGCGGGTCGGCCGCGTACATGTTGTACATGTAGTCGCGTTCCTTGCTGGTCACCATCTCCAGCGTCAGCTCGTCGTGGTTGCGCAGGAAGATCGCCCATTGGCAGGTGGGCGGTATCTCCGGCGTCTGCTGCATGATCTCCACGACGGGGAAGCGGTCCTCATGCGCGATCGCCATGTAGATGCGCGGCATCAGCGGGAAGTGATAGGCCGCGTGGCACTCGTCGCCCTCGCCGAAATAGTCGCGAACGTCCTCGGGCCACTGGTTGGCCTCGGCGAGCAGGAAACGGTTGGGGTAGCTCGCGTCGATGGCCGCACGCAGCTGCTTGATCACCGAATGCGTCTCGGGCAGGTTCTCGTTGTTGGTGCCGTCACGCTCAACGAGGTACGGAATGGCGTCCAGGCGGAAGCCATCCACGCCCATGTCGAGCCAGAAGCGCATCACCTTGAACACCGCTTCGAGTACCAGCGGGTTGTCGAAATTGAGGTCCGGCTGGTGGCTGAAGAAGCGGTGCCAGTAGTAGGCCTTGGCGACCGGGTCCCAGGCCCAGTTGGAGGTCTCGGTGTCGGTGAAGATGATGCGCGTGCCGCGGTACTTCTGGTCGGTGTCGCTCCAGACGTAGAAGTCGCGCTCCGGCGAGCCGGCGGGCGCGCGGCGCGCGCGCTGGAACCACGGGTGCTGGTCGGACGTGTGGTTGATCACCAGCTCGGTGATCACCCGCAGGTCGCGCTTGTGCGCCTCGTCGAGCATCAGCTTGAAGTCGTCGAGCGTTCCGTACTGCGGGTGCACGTCTTCGTAGCGGGCGATGTCGTAGCCGTCGTCCTTCAACGGCGACGGGTAGAACGGCATCAACCACAGCGTGTTGACGCCGAGGTCCTTCACGTAGTCGAGCTTGGAGGCGACGCCGCGGAAGTCGCCCACGCCGTCGTCGTTCGAATCGAAGAACGCCTTGACGTTGAGCTGGTAGATGACCGCGTCCTTGTACCAGAGCGATGCATCCTCGCCAGGAAGGATGAAGCCGGCGTCCGGTTGCTCCAGGTTGGGCGTGCGCGGTGCATTCATACGTGACGTGCCTTACAGGAAGTAGTCGAAGTCCTGCTCGCTGCGCACCCGGCGCCGCAGCCGGAAGACATGTGCCGGCGTGTGGTTGGGATCGAGCAGGATGAAGTGCCGGTTGCCCTGCCACACGAAGCGTTGATTGCTCAGCAAGTCATGTACCTGGAACGGCTTGTCCGACTCGATGCCGACGACGTGGGCGTCGAACTCCAGCCAGCCGGATTGCGCGTGGTACGGATCGAGGTTGACCACCGTGAGGATCACGTTGTCGCCTTCCGGCGTGCTCTTCGCATAGGCGATCAGCTGGTCGTTGTCGGTGGGGTAGAAGCGCAGGCTCCAGTCCGACTGCAGCGCACGGTTCTCGCGGCGGATGCGGTTCACCAGCGCGATGAAATGGCGCAGGCTGTCGCCGCGGTCGAGGTCCCAATGGCGCAGCTGGTATTTCTCGGAGTTGAGGTATTCCTCGCTGCCGTGATGGCGCGGGGCACTTTCCATCAGCTCATAGGCCGGCCCGTAGATGCCGTAGTTGGCCGCGAGCGTGGCAGCCAGGACCAGGCGCGCCATGAAGGTTGAGCGCATGCCGGACTGCAGCGTCTCGTGCAGGATGTCGGGCGTGTTGGGCCAGGCGTTCGGCCGGAAGTACTCGCGCCCGGGCCCTTGCGACAGCTCGGTGAAGTACTCGGTCAACTCCTGCCGGTTGTTGCGCCACGTGAAGTAGGTGTAGGACTGCGTGTAGCCGAGCTTGGCGAGGCGGTGCATCACCTTCGGCCTCGTGAACGCCTCGGACAGGAAGATCAGCTCCGGGTGGTCGCGCTTGAGCGAGTCGATGCACCACTCCCAGAACGCGAACGACTTGGTGTGCGGGTTGTCGACGCGGAAGATCTTGACGCCCTGCGCGATCCAGTACTCGAACACGCTCTTCAGCTCGGTCCACAACGCCTTCCAGTCTTCGGTCTCGAAGTTGAAGGGGTAGATGTCCTGGTACTTCTTGGGCGGGTTCTCGGCGTACTGCACCGTGCCGTCGGGCCGCCAGCGGAACCACTGCGGGTGCTCCTTCACGTACGGGTGGTCCGGCGCGCACTGGAAGGCGATGTCCAGCGCGATCTCGATGCCGAGCGCGTTGGCCTTGCCCACCAGCCGGCGGAAGTCCTCCAGCGTGCCGAGCGCCGGGTGGATGGCCTTGTGGCCGCCCTCGGCCGCGCCGATCGCCCACGGGCTGCCCACGTCGTCCGGCTCGGCGGCGAGCGCGTTGTTCTTGCCCTTGCGCTTGACCCGCCCCACAGGGTGGATGGGAGGGAAATACAGCACGTCGAAGCCCATCTCCGCGACGTAGGGCAGGCGCGCCTCCACATCACGAAAGGTGCCGTGGCGACCCGGCTCGGGGGCCGTGGAGCGTGGGAACAGTTCGTACCAGGTGCTGTAGCGGGCCCGCTCGCGATCGGCGATCAGCGGCAGCTCGACCGGGTGCGTCACCGCGAGCGATCGGTCGGGGTAGCGATCGGCCAGCTCCGCCAGCAACGGGTCGAGCGCGAGCGACTTCAGGTTCTCGGCATCGGTGGCCTGGCGCAGCTCCCCTGCCCCGCGTCGCAGCCGTGCGGCCCAGTCCTTCAGGCTGGCCTGGTCGGCGCCCTTCGCCCGTGCGGCCGTCTCTTCGAGCATGACCGCGCCCACCAGCGCGGCGATGCGGATGTCTTCCGGGTCGACGCGGCGTTCGAGTTCGTGGTGCCAGGAATGGAAGTGATCCACCCAGGCGACCACCGTGTAGAGGTAGCGACCGGGCACCGGCGGCGTGAAGCTCGCACGCCACTCGTCGTTCACGTCGTGCTTCATCTCCACTTCGTGCCACGACGCGTCGGCTTCGCCCTTCCAGCGCAGCAGCACGCGCAGCACGTCGTGGCCGTCGGTGAAGCAATGCGCCTGCACCTGCACCGGCTCGCCGGCCACGCGCTTGACCGCAAAGCGCCCTCCGTCGACCGACGGGCGCACCGCATCGATCACGGCGCGGGCGCGGCCATCGGGGCGCAGGGGGGCATCGGTGGGGGGAGTGGTGCGCATCTCAACCATGGGGCTCGTACCTCAAGACGATGGTGGACAGGGGCGGAAGGGTCAGGCTGAGCGACTGCGCGCGGCCGTGCGATGGCAGCGGCACCGCGTCGGCACCGCCCAGGTTGCCCCAGCCGGAGCCGCCGAATTCGCGCGCGTCGCTGTTGAGGATCTCGCGCCAGTGGCCGAGCATCGGCACGCCAACGACGTAGTTCGGCCGTGGCTCGGGCGTGAGGTTGCATGCCACCAGCAGCGGCGCCGCGCCGTCGCGCTTCGGCTTGCGCAGGAAGGCAATCACCGTGCGTTCGGCATCGTTGCCTTCGATCCACTCGAAGCCTTCGTGCGAGAAATCCACCTCGTGCAGCGCCGGCTCCTCCCGGTAGACGCGGTTGAGCTGCTGCACGAAGCGCTGCACGCCGGCGTGCTCGGGCAGCGTGCTGATGTGCCACTCGAGCTCGCCTTCGTGCGCCCACTCGCGGCGCTGGCCGAACTCGCCGCCCATGAACAGCAGCTTCTTGCCGGGGTGCGTCCACATGTAGCCGTACAACGCACGCAAGTTGGCGAACTGGCGCCAGCTGTCGCCCGGCATCTTGCCGACCAGCGAGCCCTTGCCGTGCACCACCTCGTCGTGCGAAAGCGCCAGCACGAAGTTCTCGTTGAAGGCATAGACGAGCGAGAAGGTCAGCTTGCCGAGGTGGTACTTGCGGTAGACCGGGTCGTCCTTCATGAACGCCAGCGTGTCGTGCATCCACCCCATGTTCCACTTCATGCCGAAGCCGAGCCCACCGAGGTAGGTGGGGCGCGAGACCATCGGCCACGCGGTCGACTCCTCGGCCACTGTCATCACGTCCGGGTGCTCCCGGTAGACGGCCGTGTTCAGCTCCCGCAGGAAGCCGATCGCCTCCAGGTTCTCCTTGCCGCCGTGCTTGTTGGGGATCCACTCGCCGTGCTTGCGACCGTAGTCGAGGTAGAGCATGGACGCCACCGCATCCACGCGCAGCCCGTCGAGGTGATAGGTGTCGAGCCAATACAGGGCCGACGACAGCAGGAAGCTGCGCACCTCGTCGCGGCCGTAGTTGAAGATGCTGGAGTTCCAGTCCGGGTGGAAGCCCTGCCGCGGGTCTGCGTGCTCGTACAGGTGCGTGCCGTCGAAGTACTGCAGCCCGTGCTCGTCGGTCGGAAAGTGCGAGGGCACCCAGTCGAGCAGCACGCCGAGGCCCTGCTGGTGCAGGTGGTCGACGAAGTACATGAAGTCCTGCGGCGTGCCATAGCGCGAGGTGGGCGCGAAGTAGCCCGTGGTCTGGTAGCCCCAGGAACCGTAGAACGGGTGTTCGGTGATCGGCAGCAGTTCGACGTGGGTGAAGCCCATTTCGAGCATGTAGCTCGCCAGCGCGTGTGCCAGCTCGCGGTAGCCCAGGTATTGCCCGTTGGAGCGCCGCCACGAGCCGGCATGGAATTCGTAGATCGAGATCGGCGCGTCGAGCGCGTTGCGCGCTGCGCGGTCGCGCATCCAGGCCTCGTCGTGCCACTCGTATTCGAGGCTCCACACACGCGAGCCTGTCGCCGGCGGCACCTCGGCGTACACCGCGAACGGGTCGGCCTTGTCGACCACGTAGCCGCCGCGGCCGTGGATGCGGTACTTGTAGGCCTGCCCTCGCCCGGCACCCGGCGCGACGCCTTCCCAGATGCCGCTGCCATCGGCCCGTGGTTCCAGCCGGTCCTTCTGGGGGTTCCAGCCGTTCCATTCGCCGATCACCGAAACCGACGTGGCGTTGGGCGCCCACACGGCAAAGCGGGCGCCGCCCTCCGGCTGCAGGTGGCAGCCGAACTTGTGGTGCAGGTGGGTGTGGGTGCCCTCGCGGAAGAGGTAGACGTCGTGGTCGGTCAGTGCGCCCAGGCGGGCGGCGGCGCTGCCCTGCCCTGCTGGCTGCACGCTTTGCTGCTCCATCGGCATTCCTTGCGCTGTTTTTCTCGGGTGGACGGGGCCATGTGCGGCAACCAGACGAGCTGGACCGCCGGCCGTCGGTGCTCCAGCCAGAGGCGGCAATCCATGTGCCCGCCGGGGATACCGCCGCCGCACATCAATGGCACGCATGCCTGGCCTAACATCTGCGCCTTTTCCGTGCCTCACGAAATGCCCTCAGCCTCCGCCGAACCCCGCCCAGAACGATGGGAAGCCGATGCCGGCACCGGTGACGTCGCGCACCTCGACATTCCGGCCGACGCCCACCGCGATCGCGACTTCGAGGTGTCGTGCACCTTCGTCGTGGCCCACCGCGGCGCGGACGAGCCCACGCACGGGCTGCGCGTGCTGGTCGACGGCCGCCACCAGTGGTCACGCGAGGTGCCCACCCACCCGGGTGGCCAGGACAGCCTGGACGTGAGCTTCCGTCGCACCGTGCCGGCCGGCGTGCCGCTGCGCGTCACGGCGATCGGCTCGGTCAAGGGCGCGGTGCGCGTCAGGCTTCACGTGGTCGCCGAAGAACAACGGTAGCGCGCACAGTTCCGGGACGGCGCTCGACGGCACGGCGGTTGCCGAAGCTCCCTGGTGGCACCACCGAGGGAGGCACCGTTGCCCCAGATTCCCCGCGATTCCCGTCTCGACAGCAGCCTCGCGCTGCTCGCCGATCCGTACGGCTTCATCGGCAAACGATGCGTCGAGCTCGGCACCGATCTGTTCGAGGCCCGGCTGTTGTTGAAGCGGACCATCTGCATGACCGGTCCCAAGTCGGCCGAGCTGTTCTACGACGCCGCCCGTTTCCAGCGCGCCGGGGCCGCGCCCGAGCCCTTGCGCGCCACGCTGTTCGGCAACGATGGCGTGCAGACGCTCGACGGCCAGACGCACCGGCACCGCAAGGCGATGTTCATGTCGCTGATGACCGATGACTCGGTGGACGCGCTGACGCGGCGGTGCACCGAGGAATGGCGCCTTGCGGCCCTTGCATGGGAACGCCAGCCGTCCGTCGCGCTATACGAGGCACTGCACGAGCCGCTCGCCAAGGCGGTGTGCGCCTGGGCCGGCGTGCCTCTGCCGGAGGCCGACGTGCACCGGCGCACGCGCGACCTCGTGGCGCTGTTCGATCGCGCTGCCGCCAAGGGCATGGGCCACCTGCGGGCGCGCGCCGCGCGCAGACGCGCCGAGGCGTGGGCGGGCGACCTGGTCGACGCCGTGCGCGACGGCCGCCTGCGCCCGCCGCCGGGCACGGCACTCGAGCTCGTCGCCAACCATCGTGACGCTGCCAACCAACTGCTGCCCCGCCATGTGGCCGCGGTCGAGCTGCTCAACATCCTGCGGCCCACGGTCGCGGTGTCGGTGTTCATCGTGTTCGTGGCCCATGCGCTGCACCTGCACCCGGAATGCCGGCTGGCGCTGCTGCAACGCGAACCCGGCTACGTGACCTGCTTCGTGCAGGAGGTGCGACGGCACTACCCCTTCTTCCCCGCAGTCGTGGCCCGGGTGAAGCAGGACTTCGAGTGGCGCGGCTACCCCTTTCCCGCGGGCCGCCGCGTGATGCTCGACCTGTACGGCACCAACCACGACCCCCGCGCCTGGCGCGAGCCGCTGGCTTTCGAGCCGGGTCGGTTCCGCGAGCGCGAGCCGGGGCGGTTCGAGTTCGTGCCGCAGGGCGGCGCCGAACCGCACCACCAGCACCGCTGCCCCGGCGAGGCGATCGCCGTGGAGCTGATGAAGGCGGCAGCAGAGTTCCTGGCGCTGGAGATCGGCTACGACGTGCCGCCGCAGGACC
Organism: uncultured Caldimonas sp.; assembly: GCF_946480305.1. The sequence continues at coordinate 195,575 of NZ_CAMLJQ010000001.1, read as the reverse complement.
TTATGCTGGACATGGCGCGGCTGCCGGCTTTGCCGAGAGACGGTTTCGTCGTGGCGGGCGTGCGCATGGTGAGCTGACGGTACGCGGCGATCAGGCGTCTGCCTGGTCGCCTGCCATGCCGCCGGCTCCCAGGTAATCTTTGATCTTGTCGATGCGCGGGCCGACTTCCTGCACCGCCTTCATCAACGCGGCGTCGGTCACGCCCAGCGCGTGGCTCCAGCGGTCGATCGAGGCCTTGTCGCCCACCTGGATCTCCGTTTCGGAACGCGGGTCTTGTGCTGCGTTTTCTGCTGTGCTCATGATGTGCTCCTGTTGCAGGGATCCGAGCAAGAGCCGTTCCCTGGCACCCGCCTCACAGAGCACGCCAATTGCCCGACGCTCTTCGATGAGCATCTTCCGTTTCGACGAGACTTTGCGGCCGCTGCTGGCGCCCGGGCACCGGGCCAGCGAAATCGAACACGCGCTTGCCTCCCACGAAACGCTGAAGCACGCCATCGAGGCGCTGGGCGTGCCGCACACCGAGATCGGCCGCGTGACCTGCAACGGGCTGCCTGTATCGCTCGAGCGGCACGGCGGCGGCGCCACCGACGTGATCGAGGTGCACGCCGTGCCGCCCTCGCCGCCCTGGCCGCACGGCGAGCCGCCGCGCTTCATTGCCGACGTGCATCTGGCACGGCTGGCCCGTTACCTGCGTTTCGCCGGCTACGACACGCTGCACCGCGACGCCTGGCCCGATGCGGCGCTGGCCGCCACCGCCGCGCAGGAGCAGCGCATCGTGCTGAGCCGCGACAAGGCCCTGCTGATGCACCGCACGGTGGAGCGAGGCTGCCACGTGCGCAGCGGCGACCCGCTGCGGCAACTGGCTGTGGTGGCGAGCCGCTATGGGCTGCACAGGCACACCGGCACCGCGCCGCGGTGCCTGCTGTGCAACACCCCATTGCTGCCGGTGCACAAGAACCGCGTCGCAGCCCGCCTGCCGCCAGCCGTGCAGGCGGCGTTCGACCGCTTTTGGCAATGCCCGAGCTGCGAACGCGTCTACTGGCGCGGCTCGCACTGGCGCCGCATGCGGCAGGCGCTCAGTGATGCCGGGTTCCCAGCGCCTGCTTGAGCAGATAGCCGCCCGCGAGCAGCCCGCCAGCAGCCATCAGCATCGTTGCTGCCGGCATCGCACGCGCCTGGTTCAGCGCGATCTCGCCGGCCCGAGGCCCGGCCAGTTCCATGCGCCGCCTGGTCATCTGCGCCCCCAGTTCCGCCAGCCGGTCCTTCAGCAGCAGCTCGGCGGCCGGCAGCAACATGGTTTCTTCGTCGGCCACGTGGTGGATCACGTCGCGCATCAGTTCGTAGACCTTGCTGTCGTAGTCCTCGTCGGTCGGCTCCATCGAGCGCAGTTCGTCGATCAAGCGCCGCATCTCGTCGTGCTCGGGCTTAGCCCTGGCGAGCACCTCGTCATCGGTCGTCACCTCGGCCAGCGCCGGATAGAAGATCTCCTCCTCCAGCTGGGCGTGTATCTCCAGGCCGAGGCAGATCACGTTCACGATGGCCCGCTTCTTCTCGGGTGACGCGTCCGCCTCGTACTTGTGGAAGTTGCTCATCACGTGGGTGTGATCCATGCGGATCATCTTGGTCGCGCGCGGCGAGAGCTTGTCGACAACGGTGTTCATCGGCGGTCCTTCTGTTGATCGGTCGTGGAACCGTCATTGCAGCAAGCCGCGTTCCCCGGCGGGGCGTGGCGAGCAGGGTCTGCCGGTGGCGGCGACATGTCCGAAAGCAGCGAGCCGCCGCCGGGCGGTACGCCGAAGATGCGGGCCGTCGACCACACCGGGCAAACACAAGCACATGTCTTCCTTTCTTTTTCTGCACGGCAGCTGGCATGGCGCCTGGTGCTGGCACAAGATCGTTCCGCGCATCCAGGCCGCCGGCCACCGCGCCGTTGCGATCGACCTTCCTGGTCGCGGCCGTTCCCCGGCGACACCCGGCTTCGTCAGTCTCGATCGCATGGTCGCCGCCGCCGAGGCGGCCCTGGCGCCGGGCGAGCCGACCGTCGTGGTCGTCCACAGCCGCAACGGCATCGTCGCCTCGGCCCTTGCCGAACGGGCACCCGACCGGATCGCGCGGACCATCTACCTCGCGTCGTTCATGCTGCCCAGCGGACGGCGCGTGCTCGACTACCTGCCCGACCGCGACTCGCTGATGCCGCGCAACGTGCGCATCGACCGGTGGCGCCTGACCGACTGGCTGGACCCCGCGGTGTACCGCGAAGCGCTGTACGCCGACTGCAGCGACGACGACCTTGCGCTGTGCCGCAACCTGCTGGTGCCCGAGCCCGTGCGGCCCGCGCTGGCGCGGCTGAAGCTGACCGCGCAGCGCTATGGCCGCGTGCCGCGCGCCTACATCCGGTTGACGCAGGACCGGGCGGTTTCGCTGGCGCTGCAGGACCGGCTGCTGGCGGAAACCCCGGTCGACCGGGTCGAGAGCCTGGCCGCCAGCCATTCGGCCTATTTTTCGCAACCCGATGCGCTCAGCCAGTCGATCCTGAAGCTCGCGGCCTGACGCTGCGAGCGCCGCATTCAGTGCAGGCGGCGCCGCAAGTCACCCACTTCGCGCGTCGCCTCGCTCAGCACGTTGCCGATGGCCGCGTCGACCTGTTCGCTGCGTTCGCACGCGTCGCGTGCCTCTTCGAGCAACTGTTCGATCGCCTCCACGTGGTCGCCGATCGCGTAGCGGTCGTTCTCCAGCAGGTATTCGTACTTCGCGGCGTCGGTCTCGTCGTCGAGCTGGCGCACGCGCTCCTTCACTTCGAGCGGCACGGAAGGGTCGGCATCGCACACGTCGGCCGCACGGTCGATCAGACCCTCGATGCGGCGCAGTTGCTCGAACACTTCGGTGGGGGCGTCCATTCAATTCTCCAGGCAGATGTATGAGGCTCTGAAAGCACGAGCAGCGGTCGTACCCGTGCGTTCCTGAGGGAGTGCCGCCCCGGCACGCCAGTTGCCCTTGCTTCAACCGGTTGCAGCAAGTGAAGCGATGCAAGGCGTTTTACGGTTTGCGAGGGAGAAAAAGCCATGCGGCGGAAAAGGCCGTTCCCCGCATTGGCCGCTTCGGCTGCTGCGCCACGCGCCGGTCCACCGGCGACCCCCATCGTTCGCGCACCCTGGAGTAACTACATGATCGCCGGCAAAAACGTTCTCGCCTTCGTGATGGCAGGCGGCGAAGGCACTCGCCTGCACCCGCTCACGGCCGACAGGTGCAAGCCTTCCGTCCCGTTCAACGGCAAGCACCGCATCGTCGACTTCGTCCTCAGCAATCTCGTCAACTCCGAGATCTATTCCATCTACCTGCTCGTTCAATACAAGTCGCAGTCGCTGATCGAGCACGTGCGCCAGTCGTGGACGATGACCCGCTTCATCCCGCAGCACTTCGTGACCGTGGTGCCGCCTCAGATGCGCGACGGCCCCAAGTGGTTCCAGGGCACGGCCGATGCCGTCTACCAGAACCTGCACCTGATGGAGACCCTGCAGCCGGACCTGGTGGCGGTGTTCGGTGCGGACCACATCTACCGGATGGACGTGCGGCAAATGGTGCAGTTCCATGTGGAAACGAATGCCGACGTCACGGTGGCCACGCTGCCGGTGCCGCTGTCGCAGGCGTCGTCGTTCGGCATCGTGAACACCGACGCAAGCGGCCGCATCCGCGAGTTCCAGGAGAAGCCGGTGTCGGCCCGGTCGATGCCCGGCCGTGAGGGCTACGCGCTGGCATCGATGGGCAACTACATCTTCTCGGCGGAGGTGCTGGCGCGCGAACTGAGACACGCCCACGAAACCGGCGAAAGCGACTTCGGCAAGCACATCCTGCCCCGCACCGTGCAGTCGCACCGGCTCATGGCGTATGACTTCGCCACCAACGTGATCCCCGGCACCCAGCCCTACGAGGAACCCGGCTACTGGCGCGACGTGGGCACCATCGACGCGTATTTCGACGCCCACTTCGACACGCTCGGCGCCGAGCCGAAGTTCCGCATGACCAACGTGCACTGGCCGATCTACGCCAGCCCCGACCAGGCCGAGTCGGCACAGATCGAACGCGGCTACGTCAACCACTCCACCATCGGCTCCGGCAGCATCATCGACGGCGCCCACCTCGACCACGCCATGCTGCGCCGCTCGGTACGGGTGGAGGCCGATGCCCGGCTGGAGCATGCGATCGTGATGGAGCGCACCGTGGTCGGCCGTGGCGCCCGCGTGCGCCGCGCCATCATCGACCAGGACAACCACATCCCCCCGGGTGAGCTGATCGGCTACGACCTGGAGCGCGACAGGCAGCGCTTCCACGTCAGCGAAGGCGGCATCGTGGTGGTGCCGAAGTGCTACTTCCCCAAGCACGACAGCCCGCGGCGCGACGACGTGCTGGAGCGAGAGATGGTGATGGCGTAGGAGACCCGTTGCCCACACGCACCTCCGAAGTGAAGCGCGACGACACCGCCGCACGCACGACGCCGGCCGCCCCCCCTACCCAGCGCGCGGCCGCCGGCCGCACGCACCCGCTTGGCGCCACCTGGGACGGCCAGGGCGTCAACTTCGCGCTGTATTCGGGCGTGGCTGACAAGGTGGAGCTGTGCCTGTTCGACCCGAGCGGCCGGCAGGAAGTGCGCCGGCTGGAGCTGGCGCACCGCAAGCACATCTGGCACGGCTACGTCCCCGGCTGCCGCCCCGGCGACCTGTATGGCTACCGGGTCCATGGCCCCTACCGGCCCGAGCACGGACTGCGCTGCAACCCGCACAAGCTGCTGGTGGACCCGTACGCCAAGGCTTTCGTCGGCCCGCTGCGCTGGCGGGACGCGCACTACGGCTACGACCCGTCCGCCGAGGAGCTCGATCTCTCGTTCAACCCCGCCGACAACGCGGCCGACATGCCCAAGTGCCAGGTGGTCGACGATGCCTTCGACTGGGACGGCGACACCCGCCCCCAGGTGCCCTGGCGCGACACGGTGTTCTACGAAGTCCACGTCAAGGGCATCACGCAGCGCCACCCGGAGGTACCGCCGGCCTTGCGCGGCACGTATGCCGGCCTTGCATCCGCCCCCGTCATCGAGCACCTGTTGCGGCTCGGCGTCACGTCGATCGACCTGCTGCCGGTGCACGCGTTCGTCGACGACCACCGGCTCGTCAAGCTCGGCCTGCGCAACTACTGGGGCTACAACACGCTGGGCTTCTTCGCGCCCGAGCCGCGCTACAGCGCGTCCGGCAACGCCGTGCAGGAGTTCAAGCAGATGGTCAAGACGCTGCACGCGGCGGGCCTGGAGGTGATCCTCGACGTGGTCTACAACCACACCGCCGAGGGCAACCACCTGGGGCCCACGTTTTCCTTCCGCGGCATCGACAACCCGGCCTACTACCGGCTCAAGGACGGCGAGCCCCGCCTGTATGCCGACGTGACCGGCACCGGCAACACCCTGCACACGCGCCACCAGGTGGTGGTGCGCATGATCATGGACAGCCTGCGCTACTGGGTCAGCGAGATGCACGTGGACGGCTTTCGCTTCGACCTCGCCACCGTGCTGGGCCGGGGGCCAGCGGGGTTCGACGCGCACAGCAGCTTCTTCGCCGCGGTGGCGCAAGACCCGGTGCTCGCCCACGTGAAGCTGATCGCCGAGCCGTGGGATCTGGGCGAAGGCGGCTACCAGGTGGGCGGCTTCCCGCCGGGCTGGGCCGAGTGGAACGGCCGCTACCGAGACACGGTGCGCAGCTTCTGGGCGGGCGAGCCGGGGCACCTGCCGGAGCTGTCGCGCCGCCTGTGCGGCTCCAGCGACATCTACCAGCACCACCGCCGCTGCCCCACCGACAGCATCAACCTCGTCACGGTGCACGACGGCTTCACGTTGCAGGACCTGGTGAGCTACCACGAGAAGCGCAACCTCGCGAACCAGGAAGACAACCGCGACGGCGAGAACCACAACCGCAGCTGGAACTGCGGCGCCGAAGGCGACACCGACGACGAGGTGGTGCTCGCGCTGCGCGAGCGCCAGAAGCGCAACCTGCTGACCACGCTGTTCGTGTCGCTCGGCACGCCCATCCTGCTTGGCGGCGACGAGATCGGCCGCACCCAGCAAGGCAACAACAACGGCTACTGCCAGGACAACGAGGTCAGCTGGTTCGACTGGAACCTCGACGACAAGCAACTGCGCCTGCTCGACTTCGTGCAGCGGCTCATTGCCTTCCGCAAATCGCAGCCCGTGCTGCGACGCACCCGCTTCCTGACCGGCGAGCCCGACGAACACGGCATCAAGGACGTCGCCTGGCTGCGACCCGACGGCCACGAGATGACGCCGACCGACTGGGAACAGCCGGGTCCCGGCGCGGTGGCCGCCGTGCTGTGCGGCTGGAAGACCGGCGAAACCGATGACGACGGCGCCCCGCTGCACGGCGATTCGGTGCTCATCCTCATCAACGGCCAGCGCAACCCGCTCACCTTCTTGCTGCCCACGCTGCGCGGCAATGCCTGGCTGCCCCGCTTCGACACACGCGTACCCAGCGGCCTGCCGCCGCACGAAGGCGAGCCGATCCACGGCGAATACGTCGCCGCTGCGCGCTCGATCGCCGTGCTGACGCAGCCGCTGGTGCCACCCCATTCCTAGGACCCCCCATGCAATGCCATCACGAGATGCCCTTCGGCGCACGCCTCAAACCGGAAGGCGGCGTCGAGTTCCGCCTGTGGGCACCCGGCGCCCGGGCCGTCACCTTGGTGCTCGGCCAGGAGCGAGTCAGCACCCTGGCCGGCGACAACGGCTGGTACCACGCCACCGTGCCCCATGCACGGGCCGGCGACGCCTACCAATGGCGCATCGACGACGAACTGTTGGTGCCCGACCCCGCTTCGCGCTTCAACCCGCAAGGCCCGCACGGCGCGAGCCAGGTGATCGACGCTCGCGGCTTCGACTGGGATGCCGACTGGCGCGGCCGGCCATGGCACGAGGCGGTGATCTATGAGCTGCACGTGGGCTGCTTCACGCCCGCCGGCACCTACGCGGCCGCCGAGGCCCAGCTGCCAGCGCTGGCCGAGCTGGGCATCACCGCGGTGCAGCTGATGCCGCTGGCGGACTTTCCCGGGCGCTTCGGATGGGGCTACGACGGTGTGCTGCCCTATGCGCCGCACCCGGCCTACGGCACGCCGGACGACCTGAAGCGCTTCATCCAGGCGGCACACCGGCTGAACCTGATGGTGTTCCTCGACGTGGTCTACAACCACTTCGGTCCCGATGGCAACTACCTGCACCGCTACGCCCCGCAGTTCTTCACCGACCGCCACAAGACGGCGTGGGGCGCCGCGATGAACTTCGACGGCCCGGGGTGCCAGACGGTGCGCGAGTTCTTCATCCACAACGCGCTGTACTGGCTGGGCGAGTACCGGTTCGATGGCCTGCGCTTCGATGCCGTGCATGCGATGCTGGACGACACGCAGCCGGACATCATGGAGGCCATCTCGCAGCGCGTGCGCGAGGCCTTTCCGCGCCGGCACGTCCACCTCATGCTCGAGAACGACAGCAACGATGCCGAGCGCCTGGCCGCGCCCGGCACGTCGGGCCGATTCGAGGGGCAGTGGAACGGCGACTTCCACCACACGCTGCATGTGCTGACGACCGATGAGCACGACGGCTACTACGCCGAGTACGACCAGCCCATCGATCAGCTCGCACGGTGCCTGACGCATGGCTTTGCGCGCGAAGGCGGCCCGCACAACAGCGAGCATGCCCAGCCTCGCCGGGCGGCCCAGAGCACGCTGGCGCTCGGCACCGCGATCAACTTCCTGCAGAACCACGACCAGATCGGCAACCGCGCGTTCGGCGAACGGCTTGCGCAACTCGCCGACGACCGTGCGCTGAAGCTCGCCACCGCGATGCTGCTGCTGTGCCCCGCCCCGCCGCTGCTGTTCATGGGCGAGGAGTTCGGCGCACAGACGCCCTTTCTGTACTTCGCCGACTGGACGGGCGAGCTGCGCAACGCCGTGCGCGAAGGCCGTCGCAAGGAATTCGCGCACTTTCCACGCTATGCCGAAGCGGCCGAACGCAACGAGCTGCCGGACCCGTGCGACGCGGCCACTTTCGAGCGCTGCAAACTCGACTGGGCGCAGGCGCAGTCGGCCGCGCACCGCGAATGGCGCAACCTGTATTCGTCGCTGCTGGCGCTGCGCGCCCGTGCGCTCACCCCCCACCTGCCGCGGCTTGTGACGGGCGAACACGCGAGCGAGCGCATCGGCGAGACGGCACTGCGCGTGCGCTGGCGCTTCGAGGGTGGCGAGGTGTTGGAGATGCTGGTCAACCTGGGCCTGCTGCCTTGCGAGGTACCCGCCACGTCACGCCTGCCCGCCTTGCAGGGCGCAACGCTGCTGCATGCCGCGGGCGACGTGGTGGCCGGTTCGATGGCGCCGTGGTCGGGCCACTGGCACTGGGGCCGGGAGAACGTGTGATGGACATGCGTGCGCACTCCTCGTTGCAGGCCCTGTGCGATCGCATGGGGCTTGCTACCGGCTACCGCGACTTCTGGGGCCAGGAGCAACAACTGCCGGAGGCGGCGCTGCGCGACCTGCTCGCCATGCTGGGCTGCGAGGCCGACGACGAAGCCGCCGCGCGCCGGTGCCTCGCCCAGTTGCAGGAAGCCGAAGCCAGCCGCCCGTTGCCGCCGGTCGTGGTCACCGGCGCGGCAGGATGCAATGTCTGCGTGCAGGCCGACATGTCGGCCGGTGCCCCCTGGGCATTGCACTGCGAAGACGGCACTGTGATCGAGGGGCTCGTCGAATCGAAGGACCGCGGCGCTGCCGTCCACCTGCCTGCTGCCCTGCCGCCCGGCTATCACGAGCTGCGGGTGGCCGGCATCGACGCGCGCTGCCGCGTCATCGTCTGCCCGCCCGCCTGCTACACGCCGCCGCAGCTCGCTGGCGGCGAGCGGCTGTGGGGCCTGTGCGTGCAGGTCTATGCGCTGCGCTCGTCGCGCAACTGGGGCATGGGCGATTTCTCCGACCTGCGGCAGCTGGTCGAGACGACCGCCGCGCTCGGCGGTGCGTTCGTGGGCGTGAACCCGCTGCACGCGCTGTTCCTGCATGCGCCGCACCAGGCCAGCCCCTACAGCCCCTCCAACCGCCGGCTGTTGAACGTGCTCTACCTCGACGTCGAAGCGCTGCCCGAATACGCCGAGTGCGAAGCCGCCCGCAAGCGCGTGACCACGCCTGCCTTCCAGCAGCGCTTGCGTCGCCTGCGCGAAGTGGAGCTGGTTGACTACCCCGGCGTGGCAGCGTGCAAGCGCGAGGTGCTGGAGCTGCTGTACCGGCACTTCCGCACCGAGCATCTGAAGGCAGACACCCCGCTTGCACAATCGTTCCGGCGCTTCCAGGCCGCCTCCGGCGAGGGCCTGCGCCAGCATGCGCTGCTGGAGGCCGTGCAGGCGCACCTGCACACGCAAGACGAGAGCATCTGGGGCTGGACGTGCTGGCCCGAACCCTATCGCGACCCGCACGGCGAAGCGGTCCGCCGCTTTGCCGCCGAGCACGTCGAACAGATCGAGTTCCACGAATACCTGCAATGGCACGCCGTGCGGCAGCTGGACGCCGTGCAGCAGCGTGCGCAGGAGCTGGGCATGCCGATCGGGCTCTACCGCGACCTCGCCGTGGGCGCCAGCGAAGGCGGCTCCGAAACCTGGGCGGACCCCGACGTCTACGCGCTCGGCGTGCACGTGGGCGCGCCGCCGGAAGACGCCTACCCCGGCGGCCAGGACTGGGGCCTACCGCCGCCCAAGCCCAACGCCTTGCGCGAACACGGCTACCAGCCCTTCATCCGCACGCTGCGCGCCAACATGCAGGCCGCGGGCGCACTGCGGCTCGACCACGTGATGGCGCTGATGCGGCTGTTCTGGATCCACCCCGCGCATGGCGGCCGGCACGGCACCTACCTGCACTACCCGATGCGTGACCTGATGGGCATCGTGGCGCTCGAGAGTCAACGCCAGCGTTGCCTGGTGATCGGCGAAGACCTCGGCAACGTCGCGCCCGAGGTGCGCGACGCCATGGCCGAGCGGGGGCTGCTGTCGTATCGGCCGCTGTACTTCGAGCGCGACGATGCCGGCCAGGTGCGCGCGCCGGCCGATTGGAAGCCGCAGGCGCTCGCCGTGATCGGCACCCACGACCTGCCGACGCTGCGTGGCTTCTGGCGCGGGCAGGACATCGAGACCCGCCACGGCCTCGGCCTGTACCCGAAGGAGTCGACCTACCGGCAGCATGTGGTCGAACGCGCCGCCGACCGCACGCGCATGTGCCTTGCGCTGCAATCCGAAGGGCTGCTGCCGGGCGAGGATGCAGCCGCACCGGTGCCCGGCGAGATCGATGCCGCCTTCATGTGCCGCGTGCACGAGTACCTGGGCCGCACGGCCTCGCAGCTCGCCGGCGTGCAGCTGGAAGACGTGCTGCTGCAGCTCGAACAGCCCAACCTGCCCGGCACCAACGAAGAGCAATGGCCGAACTGGCGGCGCAAGCTCGCCGTCGACCTGGAAGACCTGCCGCAGCACCCGGGCCTGCGCGACGTGGCACAGGCCTTGAACCGGGCGCGCGCCCAGCCCGCGCCGCAGCCGGCCGCGGCCTTGCCCCCGCTCCACACCGCGCTGGTGCCGCAATCGACCTACCGCGTGCAGCTGCATGCCGGCTTCACGTTCGACGACGCCACGGCCATCGTGCCCTACCTGCACGAGCTGGGCGTGAGCCACCTCTACACCTCGCCCTTCCTCAAGGCCCGCGCCGGCAGCACGCACGGCTACGACATCGTCGACCACAACGCGCTGAACCCCGAGATCGGCGATGCCGCCGCCTTCGAGGCGCTGTGCGAGCGGCTGCGCGAGCACGGCATGCACCAGCTCGCCGACGTGGTGCCCAACCACATGGGCGTGCTGGAGGCCGACAACACCTGGTGGCTCGACGTGCTGGAACACGGCCCCGCCTCGACGCACGCGCAGACCTTCGACATCGACTGGACCCCGCGCAGCCCCGGCCGCTCACCCCAGGTGCTGCTGCCGGTGCTCGGCGCACCGTATGGCGAGGTGCTCGAAGACGGCGAGATCCAACTCGCCTTCGACGCGGCAAGCGGCGAGTTCCGGCTCGGCTACTACGACCACCGCTTTCCGCTCGATCCACGCGACTACGGGCAGGTGCTGCAAGCCGTGCCGTTGCCGGTGGCGCACGAACCCGACCAACGCGAGACGGCGCTCGAGCTGCAGTCGCTGATCGACGCCTTCGGCACGCTGCCCGAACGCGACCACCGAGACCCCGCCTTGCGCGAGCGCCGCCAGCGCGACCAGGCACTGCTCAAGCAACGGCTGGCCCGCCTGGTGGCGAGCCGACCCTGGGTCAGCCGCTGGGTCGATGCCTGCCTGCGTCGACTCAACGGCCGCCCGGGCTCACCCCGCAGCTTCGATGCGCTCGACGCGCTGATCCAGCGGCAGGCCTACCGCCTCGCCTACTGGCGGGTGGCCGGAGACGAGGTCAACTACCGCCGCTTCTTCGATGTCAACACGCTCGCGGCCGTGCGCATGGAGAACGACGGCGTGTTCGACGCCACCCATCGCACGTTGCTCGGCTGGCTGCACGACGGCAAGCTCGCCGGCCTGCGCATCGACCACCCGGACGGCCTGAGCGACCCGCTGCGCTACTTCGAGCGGCTGCAGGCCCGACACGCCGCCATGCACCAGCGGGCGCTTTACCTGGTGATCGAAAAGATCCTCGCCGAGCACGAGCACTGGCCGCAGAGCTGGCCGGTGCACGGCGACACCGGCTACCGCTACGCCAACCTCATGGCCGGGCTGTTCGTCGACACGCAACAGGAGCACGCGTTCTCCGAGCTTTACGAGCGCTACACCGGCGTCACCACGCCCTACGAGCAGACGCTGCATGCCGCCAAGCACGCGGTGATGGCCGGCCCGCTGGCGGCCGATCTGCAGATGCTGACCGAGGCGGCCTACCGCCTGGCGCAAGGCGACCGCCGCACGCGCGACTTCACGCGCAACGGCCTGAAGGCCGCGCTCGCCGAACTGGCCGCCGGCTTTCCCGTCTACCGCACCTATCTTGGAGAGCGCGGTGCCAACGACATCGACCGCCAGCACCTCGACTGGGCAGCCGCAGCCGCGAAGCGCCATGCGGGTGCCTGCGATCCGCTGGCGGTGGACTACCTGCGCGAACTGATGCTGTCGCTCGTGCACGAGCCGGCAGGGCCGCGGCGCGACGAGCTGCTGCACTTCGTGCAGCGCTTCCAGCAGTTCACCGCCCCGGTCATGGCCAAGGCGATGGAAGACACCGCCTTCTACCGCTACAACCGCCTGGTGTGCCTGAACGACGTCGGCGGCGAACCCAAGCACTTCGGCACCAGCCTCGCGGCCTTCCATGCGGCCAACCACACCCGCGCGCGTTTCATGCCGCACACGTTGCTGGGCAGCTCCACCCACGACACCAAGCGCGCGGAGGACGTCCGCACCCGCATCGCGGTGCTCTCGGAGATGCCCGCCGAATGGGAGCAGGCCGTGGAGCGCTGGCACGCGCTGGCGCTCAAGCAGGCCAGCGGGCTGGACGGCGCCGTGCTGCCCAGCCGCAACGACGAATACCTGCTCTACCAGACGCTCGTGGGTGCCTGGCCGCTGGAGCCCGTGGACCAACCCGCGCTCGACGCGTTCCGTGGGCGCGTGCAGGCCTACATGCAAAAGGCCGTGCGCGAGGCCAAGGACCGCACCAACTGGGTCACCCCGAACGCCGATTACGAGGCCGGCCTCGCGCGCTTCATCGACGTGCTGCTCGGCCACCTCGAGCCCAACCCCTTCCTCAGCGATTTCCTCCGCTTCGTCGAAGTGCCGGCGCTGCTCGGTTGCTACAACAGCCTGAGCCTCGTGGCGCTCAAGCTCACATCGCCCGGCGTGCCGGACATCTACCAGGGCAGCGAAAGCTGGAACCTGAGCCTGGTGGACCCCGACAACCGCCGCCCGGTCGACTACGACACCTTGCGGCAGCGGCTGCACAAGGTGCAGGCCGCTGCGCAAACGGGCGAGGTCCCCGCCGAGGCCATGGCCGCGATGCGCGATGAGCTGGCCGACGGGCGACTCAAGCTGCTCTGCACATGGCGCCTGCTGCAACTGCGCCGCCAATACCCGGCGCTGTTCCGCGACGGGGCCTACCACCCGCTGCACGCTCAAGGCGACAAGACCGAGCACTGCGTGGCCTACACCCGCCAGGACGCCACCCACTGCTGCCTCACGATCGCGAGCCGCCTGCTGCACCGCCTGTGTGGCGGCGACCCACAGTCGCTGGTCGGCGGCGCCTGCTGGGGGCAGACCGCCCTGACGCTGCCGAGCGGGCCTGCGCGATGGACTGACTGCATCACCGGCCGCCACTTCGAGCCGGACGCCGACGGGCGCCTGCGCATCGGCGATGTGCTGCGCGACCTGCCTGCCGCCGTCCTGATGCCTGCCGATTCCTGATCAACTCTGACCTCTCACCTTCGCCATGCCAGACACGACCGCGACGCTGAAGATACTTTTTGCCACGCCCGAATGCGCCCCCTGGATCAAGACCGGTGGCCTGGGTGACGTGAGCGGCGCCCTGCCCCGGGCGCTCGCCGCACTGGGCCACGAGGTGAAGGTGCTGATGCCGCTGTACGCCTCGCTCAGAAAGCCCACCGCGCGCGCCAGCCGCAGCGTGACGATCGAGGCCAACGGCTGCTGGCCTGCCTCGCGCCTGGTGTGCTGGCGGCCCAAGGGCGTGCCCTTCGACCTGCTGCTGCTCGACTGCCCGGAGCTCTTTCAGCGCGAAGGCAGCCCGTATGACGACCAAGGCGACAACGCGCGGCGCTTCGGCTGGTTCAGCCGCGTGGCGGCACTGCTCGCGAGCGCTGCCTCGCCTTGGCCCAACTGGCAGCCGGATGTCCTGCACTGCAACGACTGGCCCACCGGCCTGGCGCCCGCCTGGTTGCGCACCTTGCCCGAGCCGCGCGCACGCTCGGTCTTCACGATCCACAACCTCGCGTTCCAGGGTCTCTTCCCGCTGCACCGCGCCGGCGAGCTGCAGATCCCGCACGAGTGGCTGACGCCCGAGGGCATCGAATACTGGGGGCAGCTCTCGTTCATGAAAGCCGGCATCCACGAGGCCGACGCGATCACCACGGTCAGCCCCACGTATGCCCGCGAAATCCAGCAGGAACCGCTCGGCTGCGGCTTCGACGGCATCCTGCGCAGCCGCGCGCACCGGTTGCACGGCATCCTGAACGGCATCGACACCACCGTGTGGGACCCGGCCACCGACGAGCACCTGCCGATGCGCTACAGCGCCGAAAAGCTGCACGGCAAGTCGCTCAACAAGCAGGCACTGCAGGAGCGCAGCGGCCTGCACACCGACGAGCGCGCGCCGCTGTTCGGCATGGTGAGCCGGCTCACCCACCAGAAAGGAGTCGACCTGGTCCTCGACAACCTGGACTGGCTGGTCGATCAAGGCGCTCAGGTGGTGGTGCTCGGCAAGGGCGACGCGGAGCTGGAGCAGCGCCTGCAGGACGCCGCCACTCGGCACGCCGGGCGCATGTCGGTGCATCTCGGGTTCGACGAAGCGTTGGCGCACTTGATCGAGGCCGGGGCCGATGCCTACCTGATGCCTTCGCGCTTCGAGCCCTGCGGGCTGAACCAGATGTACAGCCTCGCCTACGGCACCTTGCCGGTCGCTCGCGCCACCGGGGGGCTGGCCGACACCATCGTCGATCTCACCGTGCAGCCCGAGGCGGCCACGGGATTCCTGTTCGAAGAACCGACGGCCGGTGCCTTGCAAGCGGCATTGCAGCGCGCGCTCGACGCCTGGCGCACGCCCGCGGTATGGCAGGCGATGCAACAGCGCGGCATGCGGCAGATGTTCGGGTGGTCGGACAGCGCACAGCGGTACGAAGCCCTGTATCGGGCGCTCCCCTGATTCGCGCAAAGCGCTGCGTCCATCGCTCAAGCATCGTGTGAAGACTCCGTTCGCGTCCGCATGAAATCCTGGCAGGCCTTCAAATAGTCGAACCTCGGGAACGACATCGACGGATGGTGAGGCAGCCGCGCGCTGAACACGTCGGCGATCGTCTGCGGCGTCACTGGGTCCGGGCTCGGGTAGACGGGCAGTTGAGCCGCCATCGCCAGGGCCCGGCCGATGTGGGGCTGCTGCTGCACCAACTGCTGCAACAGTTGGCCGGCACTGCCGCGCGTCGGCGGGTGCCAGTCGGGTGGCGGTGAGCCCTCGATGCTGCCGGCGGCGCTGCCTCGTATGGCCCGCTGGATGAACGCGCCGAACCCACCGAAGACGCCATGCCGTTCCGCTGGCGCCGCCGGCCCGGACGGAAAGCCATCGAGCGGCACCGTGAACACGTAGCGCACCAGCGCTGCCGCCTGCGCTTCCGGGTTCTTCATGTCCCGGATCGAGTCGAGGATCTGGTCGTAGGCCTTCGCCGTTTGCGGCCCGGCACTTCGAGCCGGCATGACCAGATGCGTCAGACAGGCGCGGTCCGCCTCATTGCATTCGGTCTTCAACACGTGCAGTTTCAAGCGCATCAGCGCCGCAGTGTCGACATCGCTGGCGTTGCCGCGCTCTGGCACACTGCGCCGCTCTTGCGAGACGAAGCGCCCGACGATGCGGTCCATCGCGGCCCGTTCATCGAACAAGGCATGGGGATGCTTGGGTCGATGTGGATCGAGGCCGCGCAGAAAGCGCTTCGCTTCGCGACACGCGGCGTCTCGATAGTCCGCCGCCACTCCGGGCTCCATCGACTGCACGGCACGGGCCAGCTGGATGCTGGAGGAGACGTCCAGATGCTCCGCGATCTGCTGGTGGATGTCCGCATGCAGGCTCATGAAGGGCGACTGGTTGGAGGACGCCTGCGCCGGTCTGGCCGGCAGTGCGGCATTGCGTGCAGCGGTCGGTGTGTTGCCTGCACTGCGGTTTCGCACCGGAGATCCCGCTTCGGACCCCAGTGCGCTCGCCGGGACGGCGGAAAGCCGCTGATCGAGTGCACCCGCGCGGGCTGCCCCAGCAGGCATCGAAAGCGCAGTTGATGAGCGTTTTCCGACGGCATCCATTTGCCGGGATTGTTCTGGCGCTGGCGCGCTCGAGCGGGCTGCTTGCGAACCGAAGCTCGTCGGCCCGAAGCCATGGGCCCCAGCTCGCGCTGTGATGCGTGCCGAGTGCACGACGGCGGCGATGGCGGCAACCGGCCCGGCACCGGCGTTCCCGCCTCGTTCTCCCGTGCACAACTTCGCTTCGCACGAACGCGGCAAATCGGCATGGCCAACCATCCCCCCGCGAAGACGCCGGTCCAGATTCCCGCCGGCGCGCAAGGGCTGCGCCCTGGTGTACATGGAAAGGCCGAGAGCTATGGGTGAGACCTACAAGATCCCGTCGATGCTGCGTCCGGGGCTGACATCGCACAACGTTCCCTCCGGGCAGCCCTCCAAGGCCGATGCTGTCGGATCGTCGGCGTGGACAACCGACCACCTGCCCACGGCCCGCCAGTCCTCGCCGAATACATCCGCCGCGGGGATGGCGCCCAGGGGCCAGGTGCCGAAGGCGGCGAGCACAGCCTCCACCGGGCTGGCATCGCTGCAATTGACGGCGGCAGAGACAAGCGCCCTGTCCGGCGTCCCTGCCAACCAGGTGCATGGCATTGCTGCAGCCTTGCGTAAAGCCAAGATTCCGATCAGCCAGACTGTGGTCGCCGACGTGATGAAGTTCCACGACGGCAGCCTTCGCGCCCCCATGGAGGAAATTGGCCACGGCAAACAGAACCACGTGCTGCGCGCCCGATATGACGAGCTAGATGCTGTCTTCAGAAGCCCCCGCAAGATATCGCAAGCCTTGAGAAAGCTCCAACACACGAGCAGCCCGGTGCGTGAGAAGTGCTCGTTCATGCTCAGCGAAGCCCTTGGCTTCTCGGTCATTCCCCGCACGGTCTTCGCCGTCCATTCGGACGGAAAAGGCGGGCTGACCGCGGGCGTTGCCATGGCATTCGTCTCCGGACAACACGCGACGAAGGTGCCCTTCGAGAATGTCGACATCACGGACCACGGCGTGGGACAGCATCTGCTCGAGAAGAAGGACCGGCTGCAACGGAATCCGCTTCTGAGAAGTCAACAGCGATTCCTGCATGGGCTTGACGACTTCTCGTTCACCGAAGACGGTCGGGTCAAGGCCTCATACAAGCAGTCGCCCGTCGATCTGTCGACCCCGCGAGCGAAACAGGAACTCGTCAAGCTGCAGATCGTGGATTTCCTGACCTCGCAGGTGGACCGGCACGTCAAGAACTACCTCGTCAAGCCGAACCCGGACACCGGCGACGTCGACTGCGTGCAAGGCATCGACAACGACATGTCGCTCGGCGCACCGCTGAAGCCCATCGCGGTGGCACATCACCGCATGAAGTACGGCGGCACCAGCACGATCGTCGGGTTGCCGGACGTGGTGGATCAGGACATGTTCCATGCCGTCATGAAAATGACGCACGCGGATATCGCATCGCTCTACCAGGACCTGCTGCCGCCGAAGAAGATCCAGATGGTCGTGGACAACCTGGACGCGCTGAAGCAACACCTCCTGAGCCTGCCGCCCGAAAACATCATCGGGGCGCAGGACTGGGACAGCGTCGACTTCACGGACAAGCGCAAAAGCTACGTGGCGCGCGACGCGGCGAAGCCCGGCTTGCCCACCGACCCGCAGGCCTCCGTGCCCCCACGACCTTCATTGAAGAAGACCGGGGTCAAGGCGCTGGCTGGCGCGATCAACGGCCACGTGTGGCTCAGGGCGCGCAGCAATCACTCCGTCGCCAAGCCGGTTGCATCCTTCGCAGACCACATCACCACGCGGAAGATGCAGAAACGGATCGGCGATGCCAAGGCTTTGCCACGCGAGGTTGAAGAACAGATCAGGAACATCTACTCGCAAGCCGAGTTCTGGCATGGAACCGGTCGCTACCAATACGCCGCGGGGCGAAGCCAGGCCGCAGGACAGGCAGGGGAAACGGTGGATGTCCTGCAGGGAATTCTTCAATCGGGGCAACTCCGGCCCGCGGAAGAGAAGCTGAACATCGTCGAGCAGGCGCAGAAAAGCATTTCGCTCACACCTGCCCGCATGTACGCAAGAACCTATGCCGACAGCCATGCGGCCGATCTGGAGCATCAGCCTCGGTACGGCTCTTCGCTTCTCTGGGCGGGTGCCTACCACGGCGACACCAGCGCAAGATTGGCGCAAGGCTACAGAAAACTCGATTCGCAGACCCAGCGCACGATCGTCGAGAACACTGTCGGAAACAACGGCCTGGACGCATGGGCTCGCAAGGTCAGGAGGTCCGGCTTGGTCGTGCCGCCGCCGTCGGCGGAAACGATCACCGGCAAGTCGCAACTTCAGAGGGCGACCTCGATGATCAAGCCTGGGGTGGCCGTGGCGGAAATCTATCAAAGGGGCTCCGACATCGCCGACAACTACCCCATCCTCTTCGGCATCAAGAAGGGAAGTGTCAACAACAAGCTCGATATCGGCGAAGCGCTGGCCTTGTATGAAGTGCGCTCGGCGGATCCTTTGCCGCTGTCCGAGGCCATCACCCACCTCGAGGTGCCGAGAGCCAAGGTACAGGAAACCAAGGAGCTTCTCGCGTCGAGGAATCTGGCGCATCTGCCGGTGCTCGCCACGGAGGATTGCGAGGCCTTCCTTTCCCGGTTCAATGCAAAGCACGTCCATGCCCATGACTTGAGCCGGGAGGCACGACGGGAACCGCCCTACGCGGTGACCGGCCCCACATCACTGGATCCGTCGTTCGCCTCCGCCGTCGACATCGCATCGCCCGATCTGCCGGCCGACCGGTTCCACTGGGAGCGGGGGGTGAAGTATTCGGCCGGATTGATTCCGATGCGACGGGGCGAAGATGGGCAGTTGGAAGTGTTCCTGGTCAAGCGCAGCAACCTCGTGCTGAAGGACCGAAGGAAGTGGGCCACTCCCGGCGGGAGTTGCTCGCCAGGAAAGGACGCCAGTCCCCTTGTGTCGGCGATGAGGGAAACCAGGGAAGAAGTTCAGACCGCACTGACCGGCAAAGTGGAGTTGCGGCCAGTTGTCTTGAGCGACGCGCAATCGAACCGTCGCTTCTATGGTTACCCGTGGCTCGTCGACCCCAGCTTCCGCCCACGGCTTCAATGGGAGAACACGGACTCGAAATGGGTTCGCCTCGCGGAGATAGAGCCACAGTCCCCGGAGCTCATGGGCGAGTGCGCGGCCGTGCTGAGACGACTGGCCGAAGCCTATCGAGAGGCGGCAGCATCGAAAGACGACACGAACGCACCAGCGGCACCTGAGCGACCTGCGCCGCGTGAGCAAGCAGGTACCGATATGCAGATCACTCCCCTGCCCTACACCGACGACGAGTTGCGCTACCGCCAGCTCTGATCAGCACTGTCCCGAGGGCGCGGACCGTCAGATCAATCGACAAGACTGCCCCATCTTCCGAGGGCTGACTTACACGACGAGCAAGCCCCGGAAGCCCCTCGATGCGTAGTAAGACTGTGCGCCGTTGTGATAAAGGAAGACGGTGCCATAGCGCCGGTCGCAAAAGAGCGCACCGCCCAGCTCGCGGATCGCCGGCGGCGTCGCCACCCAGCTCGACGTCTTGGCGTCGAACTCGCCCAGGGTCTGCAGCTCGCGGTACTGCTGCTCCGTCAGCAGCGAGACGCCCATGGCTTCGGCCATGCCCAGTGCGCTGTTCTGCGGCTTGTGCTCCTTGCGCGCGTTCAGCGCTTCGTCGTCATAGCAGACGCTCCTGCGGCCCGACGGGCTTTCGGCAGAGCAGTCGCAGAAAACGTACCCCCCGTCCGCCTTGCCGATCACGTCCGGCTCGCCGCCGGTGCGTTCCATTTCGTTGAGCGCCTTCAGCTTGTCTGGCCGGGCCTGCAGTCTTGCGAGCACGTCCGCCCACTCGATGCCCCGGTGACGCTGCATGTTCTGCTCGAACCGAGCCTGCAGCGTGGCGAGCAGCGGTCCATCGTCTTTTGCCTTGGTCTTCGTCGTCATGGTGTCTGTTTTCTCGGTGGAAATGTGCCGTCGGTGCGGGTGCCATTGTGTCCGGCCTGAATGCTCGCGGACGCCGGCCGCCTGTTCTCGCACCTACGAGAACCCGTAGCCCATGCCGCGCAGCGGTTGGGGCTTCGTTGCACCGGCGTGCGCTTCGTGTGTCCCGCGGTGCTGCCGAGGGCTCCCAAGGCAGGATGGCTCACGAACCTTGGCCACGGCAGATCAGCACCATGTCCTCTTCCATCCGTTCCCCGGGCCAGCGCATCGCGCCCAACTCCACCGCCACGGGGAGCGCTCAACCCGCGGCCCAGCGCAGCTCGACCGATTCGCGCGCGAGCGGTCTGCCTGAAGGGCTGCAAAGGCGAAACAGCACGCCGGCTCTGCATGCACCCAAACCTCAGCGCGTGCGGCTGGCCAACCATGCGGTCTTCCAGACCTCCCCGGTGAACTTCGACAAGATGGAGGCAGCCGCGGCTGGAGTGGGAACCAGTCCGCTGACCATGTTGGCGCAGCAGCCGATGCGGCCCACGCTGCACGGGCCGGCGCAGGGGCTTGCGCAGCCGATGAGCGCGGTGATCGGGATGGCGACGCCGGCCCCGACGACACCGCAGCCGCTGCCCTCCCGGCCCAGCTCCACCGCCTCGACCGTGTCGCAGTTCTCCAGCCCGCCGTCACCCGTGCCTGCGGGTTGGTCGCCTTCGCCGCTGTCATGGGCAGGCGGCTCGCGCCCGCCGTCGACGTCCACCATTTCCAGCGTGTCGAGCGCTTCCACGGCCAGCTCGGTGTTCTCGCAGCACTCGACATCCACCGCCGCCTCGACGCCGCCCCCTTCACGGCCGGCGAGCCCGGAAAAGATCGGTGCGACGTCCGGGCCGCTGCCGGGTCCCGACCTGTACCACGGCTACACACCATCGCGGCCGACCACTGCCCGGCCGGACTCGCACCAACAGGCACTCGCCGCAATGGAGCAGTGGTTCCAGCAGAACCCGAACCGCGACCCTGCGCTTCAACAGCCGCGGCCGAACGTGCGTCCGCCCGCGTACAACAGTACGCCGGGCGGGATCTATGCCCGTCCCATGGAAGTCCAGGGCATCCGTCTTCAGGGCGCAGTCATCGCCGGCAACCACGCCTATGTCGACGGGGTCAGCACACACCGCCCCACACAGATCAGGCTGGACATCAACCATGTGAAGGCCTTCCAGGCCAAGTACGGCGATCACACGCTTCAGGGTTACCTGCAGCACCAGAAGAACAAGATGCAAGGCCTGTTCGGTGCCGCACACGCAAAGAACGTCGGCGTGCAATACAACGGCCAGGGAGGCTCTCTCAAGAGCCTGCCCGATCTGTCTCAGGTGCATTGGAGCGACCCGACGGTCGGCGGGCTGTTCCGGGCGCCAAGCGGACAGCCACCAGCGGGCAAGGAGAAACCGTCGCCCCGGTCAGTGCACCCTGCGGCACCGAAAAGGCCGGCGACCCGGCTTCAAGCGATGCGTGCCGCACAGCAACTGGCGATGGGCCGCGCCGCTGAGCCGTATCCCAAGGCCAGCACGCCGTTCAAGCTCCAGCCGCTCGCACACGGCATGGCGCAGACACTCCAGTACGGCCTTCCCATGCAGCCGCTGGCGGCATACGGCAGGGCATGAGCCGCGTGACGAAGCCGGCGGCGCATCGCCGGTGGCCCGGCCTGCCAGCCCGATACGCCTGACCCCGCAGTACGCAGCTGCGCTACACGCCCAACGGTGCCTTCGGCTTCTGCAACCCCGTCCACAACTCGTCCGTGTGCTCAAACCCCCACGTGTGGGGGTCTTCGTGGCCGACGATGTGGTCCTTGGAACCAGGTTGCGCCAGACGCAGCGTCTCAGGCGGGATGTGGAGGTTGGAGCGCGTCGAGAAGAAGGCCTTGACCACCGGCTTCGTCAGTTCGCCGGGGCTCTGTTCCACCACCACCGCCAGCCGGCCGGAGGCCAGGCGCACAAGGGCTCCCACGGGGTAGATGCCGACCACGGAAACGAAGGCGCGCATGATGTGCGGCTCGAAATGCCCGGCCCATGACAGCATGCGGCGCAGCGCTTCCACCGGCGCCCAGCCCGACTTGTAGGGCCTGTCGGAGGTGACGGCGTCGTATACGTCGCACACCGCGCCCATCTTGGCGAACTGCGTGATGGCGTCGCCGGGCAGGCCTTTCGGGTAGCCGCTGCCGTCGATCTTTTCGTGGTGGTGCAGGCACACGTCCAGCGCGGCCGGGTGGTTCACGCCACCTTGCAACAGCAACTCGTGGCCACGCACCGGATGGGTCTTCACCAAGGTGAACTCTTCGGGCTCCAGCTTGCCGGGCTTGTTCAGCACCTCCAGCGGGATCGCCGCCTTGCCCAGGTCGTGCAGCAGGCCACCCAGGCCGGCGTCGCGGCACTCCTGCTCTTCCATGCCGAGCTGGCGCGCGAGTGCGACCATCAGCGCGGCGACCGAAACGGAGTGCAGGTAGCTGTAGTCGTCGGCGGTCTTCAACCGCAGCAGGCTGATCAACGCAGCCGGGTGCCGCTCGACGGACAGGAAGATGTCGTCCACGAGCGGACGCACGCTGCCGACGTCGACCGAGCGCCCCATGCGGGCCTGCTGGAACAGTGCCTTCATCTGCCGGCCCGCTTCCAGGCGGAAGGCCTGCGCGCGCTGTACCTCCGCTTCCATCGAGATCGCGGCGCCGCGACGGCTTAGCACGGGAGCCGGTTCGCCCCGGTCGTTCGCGGGCGGCGCGGGCGCAGGCACCGGCCTGGGGGCGCCCAACCCCTTTGAAGAGTCGATCTCGACGTACTCGACCCCCGCGGCACGCAGGCGGCGGATGTCGTCGAACTCGCGGATCAAAAAGCTGCCGCGCCAGAAGGGATGGTTGAGCCACCCTCCCTCGATGTGCTGGACGAACATGCCGACCTGCAGTTCGTCCACATGGATTTTTCTTGTCATGCGCCCCTGCCAAGGTCCTGCTCACCCCTGGGGCTCAGGGGTGTCGATCTGGTTTGCTTTGGTGAATGCTCGAACGCTGCATGGCGCCCGGTGCCAGGCTGCCCTCTGCAGCCTCTCTCAACTCATTCCGGCAGCCCGAACCCTTCAGGCTCGATCTCGATGTCGCGGTCGTCTGCTGCACCGCTGCCTGCATCGGCTGCCTTGCCGGGCGCCGGCTTGTCGAGCGGGCGGTAGACCCGCCGGTGCAGCCGGGCCAGCCGTTGCGAATGCTCGACGGCGTCCAGCACCGACTGCGGATCCATCATCAATGCGAACGGGTTCGCAGGCGAGGCCGGTTCGGGCGCGGGTTCGGGAGTCTGCATGGCGTTGTCTCCGTGGGAACAACCATGCTGCCGACTGTAGGGGTCGGTATCACAAGGTAACAGTCAGGTTGCCGCCAAACGGTGTGTCAGATTTCCTCCCACTAGCGTTTTCCCGCGCTGTAGCGGGCGGCGTACTGCTGGGCGTACTGCTCGATGGCCTGTGCCAGCGGCTCACGCCCCACGCTGCGCGCAAAGTCGGCAGCGGTCATGTTGCGCTCGTTGCGCAAGGTGGGGTCGGCACCGGCATTCATCAGTGTGCGGGCGGAATCCTCGCTGCCGTAGCGCGCGGCCATCATCAACGGCGTGGTGCGGTTGGGTGACTGGGCATCGATGAAGGCGTGGTGCTCGAGCAGCAGGTCGATGATCTTCAGGTGCCCGCCCGTTGCCGCGTAGTGCAGCGGCGTCCAGCCGGTCTTGTTGACGTCGGCACCGCGTTCTATGAGGCGCTCGCACCAGTCGAGCTGGCCCTTCAGCGCGGCCATCATCAGCGGTGATTCGCCCACGGCATTGAGGCGGTTCACGTCGGTCTGCGGGTGCAGCATCAGCGCCTCGGCCGCCTTCAGCGATGGTTCCTGCATCGCGATGAGCAGGCCGCCGCGGCCTTCCTCGTCGACCGTGTTGGGGTCGAAGCCTCGCTCCAGAAGCTGCTGCACCGTGCGGGGGTCGTCGCGCTTCAGCGCCCGGAAGAAGTCTTCATACGCCCCGGCGCTGGCGGAAGAAAAACCAACGACAGCAGCCAGATACACCAGTTTTTTCAAGTTCTTTCTCAGCATTCTCGAGCGCTCCTGGATGGGATGAACGGCTTCACGCCTGCGCCGCCGGCACCTTGAACAGGCGCTCGAAGTTGCGGCTGGTGGCTTCGCCCACCGCTTCTACCGGCAAGCCCTTCAGCTCGGCAATCTGTTTTGCAACGAACGGCACGTAGGACGGGTTGTTGGTCTTGCCGCGGTATGGCACGGGTGCCAGGTAGGGGCTGTCGGTTTCGATCAGGCAGCGGTCCAGCGGCACGCGCTGGGCCACGTCGCGCAGCTCCTGCGCGTTGCGGAAGGTCAGGATGCCGGAAAACGAGATGTAGAAGCCGAGGTCGAGCGCGGCATCGGCCACGGCCTGCGTTTCGGTGAAGCAGTGGAACACTCCCCCTGCCGCTTCGCCGCCCTCTTCCTTCAGGATCGCGATGGTGTCTTCAGACGCGCTGCGCGTGTGGATGATCAGCGGCTTGCTCACCTGACGGGCCGCGCGGATGTGGTGGCGAAAGCGCTCGCGCTGCCATTCCATGTCGGCCACGCTGCGGCCGTTGAGGCGGTAGTAGTCGAGGCCGGTTTCGCCGATCGCGACCACCTTGTCGCGCTGTGCCAGCTCGACCAGTTGTTCCACGCTCGGCTCCTGCACACCTTCGTTGTCGGGGTGCACCCCGGCACTGGCCCAGAAGTTCGGGTACCGGACTGCCAGCGCATGCACCTGCGCAAACTCCTCGAGCGTCGTGCAGATGCACAGTGCGCGGTCCACCTGCGCGGCACTCATGGCCTCGCGGATGGTGCCGAGGTTTTCGGCAAGTTCAGGAAAGCTGAGGTGGCAGTGGGAGTCGACAAACATGGCAATGCGCGGCAGCCTGGGCGGCAAGCCGTGGGCAAGGAAGGAAAAGCGAGAGCCTACACAACACTGCCCGTACGTGCCGGGCGGCGTGCGGGCGGTCAGATGGTCTGCGTGGGCTTGGCCGACTGGATGGCGGTGCCGAGCAGTTCTTCGATCTTGACCTTCAGCAGGCGCGATTTCTCGTCGCTGGGAAAGCGCACGCCCACGCCCTGGGTGCGGCCGCCCGATGCGTTGGCGGGCGTGATCCACGCCACCTTGCCGGCCACCGGGTAGCGCTGCGGGTCTTCGGGCAGGGAGAGCAGCAGGTAGATGTCTTCGCCCAGGCGGTATTCGCGCGTGGTGGGCACGAACAGGCCGCCGTCGACGAAGGCAGAGATGTAGGCGGCGTACAGCGCGCCTTTCTCGCGAAAGACCAGCTGGATGACGCTGGGACGTGCAGGCGTTCCGCCGGCCGGTGCGGCGCTCGCCGGCGGGCGAGTCGTGGGCTCACTCATAAGCGGTCGAGTGTAAGGCTCGCCGTGCCTGGCTCACAAGCGACTCCAGCAGCAGTCCTGCGTTCCAGGGGTGCTCTTCGTGACGTGCGACACGACGCAGCTCGCGCGCCCAGGCGGAGAGTCCTTCGATGCTGGTTTTCATGCCGGCAAAACCTTCCACCGTGAAGTAGCGCGGCGCCGAGCCGGCGGCGACACACATGGCGTCGTGGCACACCTTCTGCAACGCATCGACCGCGCGCGGGATCGGCCAGCCCGAAAGCGCCGCCACCTCACCTTTCGCCAGCCGCACCGGCAGTTGCTGCCAGGCGGCGGCGTCCAGCCCCTGCTGCTTGAGTTGCAACGCCGTGACCGGCTGGCCACCGGCGGCTGCAAGCAGCACCTCGGGTTGCGCCAGGCCCTGCGCTTGCAGCCACTGCAGCGCGGTGGCTTCGTCGGGCGGCGGCAACCGCAAGTGCTGGCAGCGGCTGCGGATGGTGGGCAGCAAGGCTTCGATGGCTTCGGTGCTGAGGATGAAGCGGGCCTGCCCGGGGGGTTCCTCGAGCGTCTTGAGCAAGGTGTTGGCCGAAATGGCATTCATGCGTTCGGCCGGATGCACCAACACCACCTTGGCCACCCCGCGGGAGGTGGTCTGCTGCGCGAACTCGACCACGCGGCGCAGCGCTTCGACC
This sequence comes from uncultured Caldimonas sp., assembly GCF_946480305.1. The sequence goes on along the minus strand of NZ_CAMLJQ010000001.1, from coordinate 169,424 downwards.
TTGATCTCCTTGCTGGGCTTGGCCTTGCTCGCCTTGGCCTCGGCATCGGCCTCGCCGGTGCCCCAACCGAGTTCCTCCTGCAGCGCCTCGGGCAGCAGCACTTGCAGGTCGGGGTGGGTGTGCGAATGCACCAGCGCGCAGCTCGGGCAGGTGCCGCAGGGCCTGGCGGGGCCATCGCTCTCGCACAGCCAGGCCTGCGCCAGCGCGAGCGCCAGGTCGAACTGCCCCACGCCCTGCGGCGCGGCCAGCAGCACGGCATGGCCGCGTTGCGTGGCGAGCAGTTCGCGCAGCGGTGCCTCGAGCCAGGGGTACGGGAGTTGAAAGCTCATGGGGGTCTACAGGCCACGTGCCTGCAAGGCGACTTCGATCGAGCGCCACACCGCGTCGCGTTCGAGCGAGGCGTCGACTCGCAGGAACCGGGCGGGGTCGGCCTGCGCCCGCGCACGGTAGCCTTCGTTGACACGGCCGAAGAACTCGGCCGGCTGCTGCTCGAAGCGGTCGGGCACGCGTGCACCCGCCAGCCGTTGCGCGGCCACTTCGGGTGCGAGGTCGAACCACAGCGTCAGGTCCGGTTGCCTGCCCTGCTGCACCCACTGCTCCAGCCGCGCCAGCACGCCGAGGTCGAAGCCCCGGCCTGCGCCCTGGTAGGCGAAGGTTGCGTCGGTGAAACGGTCGCACAGCACCACGGCGCCGCGCTGCAACGCCGGTTCGATCACTTGTTGAAGGTGGTCACGTCGCGCCGCGAAGATCAGCAACGCTTCGGTGAGCGCATCCATCGGGCGGTGCAGCACCAGCTCGCGCAGGGTTTCGGCCAACGGCGTGCCACCCGGCTCGCGCGTCAGCACCACGTCGCGCCCGGCGTCTTGCAGCCGGTTGGCCACGGCCTGGATGTGCGTCGACTTGCCTGCGCCGTCGATGCCTTCGAAAGTAATGAAAAGCCCGCTCATCCGATGCTGCCGTTCAGCGCCCGCGCTGGTATTTGTCGACTGCGCGATTGTGCTCCGCGAGGGTTTCGCTGAACACGCTGGTGCCGTTGCCGCGTGCGACGAAGTACAGCGCCTTGGTCGCGTCCGGCTTCACGGCGGCCAGCAACGAGGCCTTGCCGGGCATCGCGATCGGGGTGGGTGGCAGCCCGGGGCGCGTGTAGGTGTTGTATGGCGTGTCGGTCTGCAGGTCGCGCTTGCGCAGGTTGCCGTCGAACTTGTCGCCCAGGCCGTAGATGACGGAAGGGTCGGTCTGCAAGGCCATGCCGATACGCAGCCGGTTGTTGAACACGCCCGACACCATGCCGCGGTCGGTCGCATCGCCGGTTTCCTTCTCGACGATGGAGGCAAGGATCAGGGCCTCCTCCGGGGTTTTCAGCGGAATGTTGGGCGCGCGCTGCGCCCACGCCTGCGCCAGCCGCTTTTCCATCGCGTGATGGGCACGCTTCAACACGGCCAGGTCGGTGCTGCCGCGGCTGTAGGCGTAGGTGTCGGGGAAAAAGCGGCCTTCGGGGTGCATGCCCGGCGCACCGATCGCCGCCATGATCTCGGCGTCGCTCATCGCCTCGGCGGTCTGCTTGAGCCCTTGTGCCTGGAGCAGCGCGGCGCGCACCTGGCGGAAGGTCCAACCCTCGATGAAGCGCACGGTCGACAGTGATTCGTCGCCCAGCACCATCTTGCGCAGCAGGTCGCGCGGCGTGGTGCCCGGCCCCGCTTCGTAGTTGCCGGCGCGGATGCGCCGCGCCTGCCCCGACCAGCGAAACCACTCGTACAACGCGAACGCCGAGGTGTCCACGCCGGCCGCCACCCAACCGTTGGCGATCTGGCGCGGCGTCATGCCGGGTTCGACGGAGAACTCCACCGAGGCGACGCGCAGTTGCAGCGGCTGATGCACCCACCACGCAACCGCCGCTGCCACGGCCACGCCGAGCAGCACGATCACACCGAGCAAGCGCCGCAACGATTTCATTGCATCTATATATAGAGAAGGGGTGAACGGAAACCACGGCAGCGCCGGTGGATGGGCCGCTGATGATAATGGAGCCATGTCGACCGATAGCCCGCTCACCCCCTCCGCCGCGCCGCACGGCGCCGTGCTCCTCAAACACTGGGGCGTCATCGCCGTCGATGGCGAAGACGCTGCCTCCTTCCTCCACAGCCAGCTCACGCAGGACTTCTCGCTGCTCGGTGCAGACGAGGCACGCCTTGCCGGCTATTGCTCGCCCAAGGGGCGGCTGCTGGCCAGCTTCATCGGCTGGAAGGAAGGCGCCGACCGCGTGCTGCTGCTGTGCAGCGCCGACGTGCTGCCCGCCGCGATGAAGCGGCTGTCGATGTTCGTGCTGCGCGCCAAGGCAAAGCTCTCCGATGCGTCGGCCACGGTGCACGTCGCCGGTCTGGCCGGCACCGCCGCCGCGCAGTGGCTCGGCGACGCCGCGCCTGCCAAGCCCTGGGGCAAGGTGGCCGCACATGGGGGGACGGCCGTCCGCCTGCCCGACGCGGCCGGCCAACCGCGCTACCTGTGGGTGGTGCGTGCCGACGCGCAGGAAGCGGTGCTTCCGACGCTGTCGCTGCCCGCACTCGACGTGGCGGCCTGGCGCTGGCTCGAAGTGGAAAGCGCCGTACCGACGATCACCGCAGCCACGGTCGACCAGTTCGTGCCGCAGATGGTCAACCTCGAAGCGGTGGGCGGCGTGAATTTCAAGAAGGGCTGCTACCCCGGGCAGGAAGTGGTGGCGCGCAGCCAGTACCGCGGCACGCTGAAGCGCCGGGGCTTCTTGCTTCACTCGTCGGCGCAGGCTGCAGCCGGGCAGGAGTTGTTCCACAGCGAAGACCCCGGGCAGCCGTGCGGCATGGTGGTCGACGCGGCCCCGGCACCGGGCGGCGGCTGGAGCGTGTTTGCGGAGGTGAAGATCGCGGCGACCCAAGGCGGCTCGCTGCATCTGGGCTCGGCCGACGGCCCGTTGCTGACGCTGCGCCCCCTGCCCTACGCACTGCCCACCGAAACCTGAAAACGGCGTGAAATCCATCACCCTGCCCTTCGGCGTGCGGGCCGATTTGTTCACGCGGGGGTGAGCCGCTTGCGCAGCCTTTTCATCTACTATCGGATCGCTTCCGCCGACGCGGCCATTGCGCGCGGCGCGGTCGAGGCGATGCAACACACGCTGCGCGAGCGACATGCCGGCTTGCAAGTCGCGCTGTGGCGGCGCCCGCAAGAGAAAGACGGCATGCAGACCTGGATGGAGACCTACACCCACCCCGACGGCGTCGACGAGTCGATCGAAGCCGACATCGCATCCGCCGCCGTCGCATTGCAAACGTGGGTGCAAGGCCCCCGCCACGTCGAGGTGTTCGTGCCATGTGTCTAGTCGCCGTAGCCATCGACGCCAGTCGACGCTTCCCGCTGGTCATCGCCGCCAACCGCGACGAATACTTCGACCGGCCGGCCAATCGCCTGGGCTGGTGGACGCCCGAGACCGGCGGCCCCGAGATCCTCGGTGGCCGTGACCTCAAGGCCGGCGGCACGTGGCTCGGCCTCACCAATGAAGGCCGCTTCGGCCTGCTCACCAACATCCGCAACCCGGCCGACGTGGACGCGGGCGCCCCATCGCGCGGCGAGATCGTCCCGTTGTGGCTGCGCGGCGACCTGCCGATGGACCGCTTCTGGATGCAGGTGGGCCTGAGCGGCTACAACGGCTTCAACCTGATCGCTGCCGACCTGGTGCAAGGCGAGTGCTTCTGGGGCTCGAACCGCGCCCGCTTTCCGCAACGGCTCGAGCGCGGCATCTATGGCCTGTCGAACGCAATGCTCGACACGCCTTGGCCCAAGGTCGAGCGCCTGAAGCAGAACATGCGCGCCGTGCTGAAGGAAGCTGAAACGGCCGACACGCTGGCCGAGCAGCTGTTCCTCGCGCTGGGCGACCGGACCGAGATCGCCGACGAATTCCTGCCTCACACCGGCGTGCCGCTCGAATGGGAACGCTGGCTCGCGCCGGCCTTCATCCGCACGCCCGATGGCCGCTACGGCACCCGCTGCTCCACCGTGATCGTGACCGAGCGGCTGCGCCGGCGCATGGTGACGCACGTGATCGAACGCACTTTCAGCAGCGCGCGCGGCCCCGGTGTCGCCCTGTTGCGCCGCTCGACGCTGAAGCACTGGCCCCCGCTGCAGAAGGACACCGCCCCCGCGCCGATGCCCGCGGTGACGATGACCTCAGGCCCCGCGGCCGCCCCATTGAAAACTGCTCGCGCCCGCCGCGCTGCGTGAGGCCCCGCGGGAGGCCAGGCGCCTGCGCCGCAACGCACAGACGCCGATCGCACACGCAGATCGGACGGCAGGGCACCGTTGCGCGAATCGGCTTTCACTCTGCCCCGCACAGCCACGCGCCCGCCGTCCAGCGCGTGAACGCGCCCTAAAGCACCTTCACCATCTCGACGTGCGGAATGCCCGCTTCGTCGAACTCCGGCCCACGCGTGACAAACCCCGCCCGGCTGTAGAAACCGGCCGCCGAGGTCTGCGCATGCAGCAGCGCCTCGCGGTAGCCCCGCTCTCGCGCCGCCTGCATCAACGCGTCGAGCACTGCCCGCCCCACCCCGCCGCCACGCATCGTGCGCCGTGCCGCCATGCGGCCGATCTTCGCGACACCGGGCACGTGCTCCAGCAGGCGCCCGGTGGCCAGCGGCATGCCGAAGCGGTTGTACGCCACGGCATGCACGCAGGCACGGTCGGCCTCGTCCCATTCCATTTCCGCGGGAATGCGCTGCTCCTGCACGAACACCTCGGTGCGGATCAGTTGCGCGTCGCGGCCCAGTTCGTCCCACCCGCCGACCCGCACCTCGAACATGTGCTTGCCGGCGTCGTACGCAGCGATCACGTCGCGCAGCTCCTGCGGTACGTTCATCGAGGTCTGCGACGCCGGGTTGGCGTACACGTAGACCAGTTCGCCGCTCACCAGCACCTCGTCGTGACGGAAGATCACCAGCGAGAACGTCATCGAGGAATTGCCGATGCGCGTGGAGCGGATCCCGATGTCGAGCACGTCGTCGTAGCGGGCCGACGCGTGGTACTCCACGCTCGCCTTCTTCACGTACAGGTCACCGCCGAAGCCTTCGAGCGCGTCCGGATACGGCAGGCCCAGCGCTCGCCAGTAGTCGGAGATCGCCGTATCGAAGTACATCAGGTAGTGGCCGTTGAAGACGATCTTCTGGGCGTCGACCTCGGCCCAGCGCACGCGCAGGCGGTGGAAGAAGCGGAAATCACTGCGTTTCATCGGAACAGCACCTCTTTGAGCAATTGAGCGCCCGCTGCCTGTGCCTGCAACGCCTCGGGGATCGAGCGGCCCATCTTGATGAAATCGTGCGTGACACCTTTGTAGAGATCGAGCGTCACCGGCACGCCGGCCATGCGCAGCTTGTCGGCATACGCGATGCCCTCGTCGACCAACGGGTCGCATTCCGCAAGGCACACCCATGCGGGCGCGACACCTTCCACGTCGTCGGCGTTGAGCGGCGCAAAGCGCCAGTCGTTGCGGTGGTGGCGGTCGATGTACTGGTCGAAGAACCAGTCGATGGCTGCCTGATCCAGCAGGAAGCCGTTGGCAAACAGCGTGTGCGAGCCGGTGTCCTGGTAGGCGGTGGTACCGGGGGTGATCAGCAGTTGCAGCGCGAGCGGCAGGCCGGCATCGCGTGCCAGGATCGCGCACACGGCGGCGAGCGTGCCGCCTGCGCTGTCGCCGCCCACGGCGAGCCGGTCGCCATCGAGCCCCAGGTCGCCAGCGCGTTCGTGCAGGCCGCGCAATCCGGCCCAGGCGTCGTGAACCGCGGTGGGAAAGCGGTGCTCCGGCGCCAGCCGGTATTCGAGCGAGACGACCGCCGCCCCACTGCGCAGCGCGAACTGCCGGCACAGGCTGTCATGCGTCTCGATGCCGCCGATCGTGAAGCCGCCGCCGTGCAGGTACAGCAGTACCGGCAGCCGCTCATGGGATGGTGCGTACAGCCTTGCACGCAACGCCGTGCCGTCGTCGGCGGCCAAGGTCAGATCTTCGACACGCGGCAACGGCGCGCGCGGCAGATCCAGGATCTCGGCGGCCGCCTCGTACGCCTGGCGAGCTTCCGGTGGCGGCAACGTGTGGAACGGTGGCCGGTTCGCGCGGTGGATGCGATCGATCAGGCCGCGCATCCTGGGGGTCAGCAAAGACTGCGTCATCAGCGAAAACTCACGCCCACTTCCGGCGTGCCTTCCAATCCTTCTAGTCCTTCATAGACCACCTTCACCCAGAGCCCGGGCCTGGGTGGCAGCAGCTTCGAGAACGACCCCAGGCTCAGCAGGTCACCCTTCTTGAGGCGGCCGCCACTGCGGGCGACATCCTGCGCGATCCAGATGGCGGCGTTGAGCGGGTGGCCGAGCACGTCGGAGCCCTGGCCGCGGTCGAGTTCGTTGCCGTCGCCGTCGAGCACCTTCACGGTCATGCGCCCGAGCTGCGCTTCCATCGTCGGCACCGGCTTCAATTCGGCCCCCATCACGGCCCAGCGGGCGCCGACGTTGATCGCGGTGACACCCGCCCCGTCGAGCTTGGACGGGTCTTGCACGATCAGATCCGGCAACTCGATCAGCGGGATCACGGCGTCGATGTGCTGCAGCACCTCGGCCGGCGTGCGCGCGTCATGGATGCCTGCGTCTTTCACCCGCACCATCAGATCGGCCTCGAACAACGGACGCGCGCCGAACCTGGCGGGAAACTGTGCGCCGTCGGGCAGCAGCATGGCCGAGAACAGCACGCCGCGTACCGGGGCGTCATGGCCGAAACGCTTCTGCACCGCGGGGTTGGTCAACCCGGCCTTGTAGCCGGCGCGCAGGCCGAGCTGCTGTTCGAGAAACGCGACCATCCTGTCGCGCGCGCATTCCGCGTCGGCCATGCTCATCGGCGGCAGGTTGTCGGCCGGCTCCAGGCTCATGTAGCGGGAGACGAGCACGGCCGTGTCGGCGGCACCGGGGCATGTCGCATGCGAGACAGCAGCAATCGGCGCCAGGCTCAATGCTGCGAGGCAACGCAGGAGCAGTCGCTTCATGGTGTCTCCTGATGGTGTGTTTCAGGTGGGCAAGGATACTGGTCTTCACCCCACACCGTGTGCGCGCTGCGCCCGCTTGTTGCCTGGTTTGCCATGTCACTCATCTACTACGTCACCCAGATCCAGTTCGATTTCGGCGCCGTGGCGCTGCTGCCCCAGGAATGCGAGCGCAGCGGCATGCGCCGGCCGCTGGTGGTCACCGATGCCGGCGTGCGCGCCGCGGGCGTGCTGCAGAAGGCGCTCGACGCGATGCCGGGCATGAACTGCCCGGTGTTCGACCAGACGCCCTCCAACCCCACCGAGGCGGCCGTGCGCGCCGCCGTGGAGGTGTACCGGCGCGAAGGCTGCGACGGGCTGGTGGCCGTGGGCGGCGGCTCGAGCATCGACCTTGCGAAGGGCGTGGCGATCGCCGCCACCCACCCCGGGCCGCTGAAGACCTACGCCACCATCGAGGGCGGCAGCCCGAAGATCACCGACCGCGTGGCACCGCTGATTGCGGTGCCCACCACGGCCGGCACCGGCAGTGAGGTGGCGCGCGGTGCGATCGTGATCGTCGACGACGGCCGCAAGCTCGGCTTCCACTCCTGGCACCTGGTGCCCAGGACGGCCATCTGCGACCCCGACCTCACCCTTGGGCTGCCGCCCGGCCTCACTGCAGCGACCGGCATGGACGCCATCGCGCACTGCATGGAAACCTTCATGTCGGCCGCGTTCAACCCGCCGGCCGACGGTATCGCGCTCGACGGTCTGGAGCGCGGCTGGGCGCACATCGAGCGTGCCTGCAAGAACGGCGCCGACCGCGAGGCGCGCCGGCAGATGATGAGCGCCTCGATGCAAGGGGCCATGGCCTTCCAGAAGGGCCTGGGTTGCGTGCACAGCCTGAGCCACAGCCTGGGCGGCGTGAACCCGAAGCTGCACCACGGCACCTTGAACGCGATGTTCCTGCCGGCGGTCGTGCAGTTCAATGCCCAGGCCGAGTCGGTGCGCAACGAGCGCCGGCTCGAACGCATGGCGCATGCGATGGGCTTGGCGTCGGCCGGCGACATTGCCGACGCGATCCGCGACATGAATGCTCGGCTCGGCTTGCCGGGCGGATTGGCAGCGATGGGCGTGGAGCGCGCGTGGTTCGACAAGGTCATCGAAGGCGCGCTGGCCGACCACTGCCACAAGACCAACCCGCGCCTCGCCAGCGCCCAGGACTACCGCCAGATGCTCGAAAGCTCGATGTGAGCCGGCTCATGCGGCGGGCGCCGCTGCAGCCAGCTTCGTCACCATCACCTGGTCGATGCGGTAGCTGTCGACGTCCATCACCTCGAACTTGTAGCCGTCCCAGGTGACGCTGTCGGTGCGGCGCGGTATGCGCCGCAGCATCACCATCAGGAAGCCTGCCAGCGTGTCGTACTGGCCCGGGTGCGGCAGATCCTCGATGCCGATCGCGCGCATCACGTCGACGATGGGGGTCACGCCGTCGATCAGCCAGGAGCCGTCGTCGCGGCGCACGATCTGCTCTTCGTCGTGCGGGCCGACCAGGCTGCCCATCACGGTGCTCATCACGTCGTTGAGCGTGATGACGCCCACCACCAGGCTGTATTCGTTGACGATGACGGCGAAGTCCTCGTGTGCCTGGCGGAACTGCGTCAGCATCTCCGACAGCGTGATGCGGTCCGGCACGATCAGCACCTTCTGCAGCAGGCCTTCCGCTGGCGGCCCCTGCAACGCGATCGGCTCGTTCGTCAGCACGCGCTGGAACAGATCGGCCGCATCGACGTACCCCACCACCTGATCGATGTGCTCGTCGCAGACGAGGTAGGTGGAATGCGGCTCGGCGGCGATGCGGGTGCGGATCTGCTCCTCGTTGTCGTCGACGAGGAAGTAGACGATGCGCTCGCGCGAGGTCATCGCGCTCTCGACCGTGCGCACGTCGAGCTCGAACACGTTCGCGATGACCTGCTGCTCCTGCTCCAGCAGCAGGCCGGCCTGCGCACCGGCTTCGGCCAGCGCGAGGATGTCGTCGTGCGTGATGCGGTCGTCGCGCTTGGACGGCAGGCCGAACACGGTGAACAGCAGGTTGGCCAGGCCGTTGAACACCCACACCACCGGACGCAGCAGCGTGGCCCACCACTGCATCGGCCGCACCACGCGGATCGCCACCTGCTCCGGCTGGATCATGCCCAGCCGCTTGGGGAACAGGTCGGCGAACAGGATGAACAGCGACGTGATGACAAGGAACGACAGCACGAGGCCGAAGGTCTCGGCGGTGCCCGGCTCCACGCCCAGCAGGCGCAGCAGCTCGACGATGTAGGGCGTCAACGCCCCCTCGCCCACGATACCGCCCAGGATGGCCACCGCGTTCAGCCCGATCTGCACCACGGTGAAGTAGTTGCCGGGCTGCTCCTGCACCTCGATCACGCGCTGCGCGCGCGCCTCGCCCTCCTCGGCCATCTGTCGCAGCCGCAGCCGGCGGGCGGCGGCCATTGAGATTTCGGCGATCGAGAAGAACGCGCTCGCGCCGATCAGCAAGGCAATGAAAAAGAGGCTGGCGGTCAGGCCCATGCGGTTCGCTCCCCCGTCTTGTGGGCAACGGGTTGGGGCTTAGTGTATTGAAGTGCCGCTCGCGCGCGCCGAATTCATCGGCAGCCTCTCAGAGCGGCTTGACGTCGTGTACCGGCATGCCGCGTGCGAGCCAGTTCGCCCAGTCTTCGGCCAGGCGCTCGCTCTCGGCCACCGCGCGGGTCCAGTCGCGCATGCGGCCGGCGATGTCGGCGCCGTAGCGCTTGAAGTCGTTGCGGTCCGGCAGCTTGGCGTTGGGCAGGCGCTCGCGCACCCACTGCGGGTGGGGAGCGAGGACCACCACGTTGTCCAGGTACGGCGTGGCGCGGTGGCGCGCCTTCCAGGCCTTGTCGAGCCAGCCGGGCACCAGCGCCTGCTGGAAGTGCGGGTACAGCACGAGACCGCCGCATTCCTCGGCCTGCATCTGCGCTGCGCCGAGCAACGGCGTGTAGTTCCAATGCAGGTGGTAGTCGGTGATGCCGCCATCCCAATAGGCGCCGGGCGGGCCGCCGGGAACGTCGTGCACGGCTTTCAGCACGAACGGGATCGAGCACGACGCGAGCAGCGCCGGCTTGAAGTTCTGCACGCTGAGCGGCACGAGCCGGTGCCGCATGTCGCCCAGGTCGAGAGGCAGGGCCTCGCCGGGTGTCGAGAAGACCACGCGTTCGAGCCACAGGCCGAGCGTCTTGCGGCTGGCGGCATTGGTGAGCAAGGCGCCGAGGTAGCCGATCGGCGTGCGCCAGCGGCCCTCGCGGGCCAGCACATGCCGGCCGCGCGACGTGACGATGTGCAGGCGGTAGCGCGGGTGCCCGACCACATGATCGATGTGGCCGTCGAAGAACGCATCCAGTTCGGCAGCAAAGCGACGGCTGACGAGTTCAGCGCTTGGCATGCGTCGCCCGGGCTCCGGCTCGTATGGCTCCTGGATGTAGTCATGCACCAGCCGCTGGAAGGCAGCCGCTGCATCCGGCAGCGCCCCTGCCGCCATGCGCCAGCCGCCGATGGACGCGCCGATCAGGTGGATGGTGTGGCGCGAGGACGCAAGCCATGAGCCGAACACGTGGCGATCGAGATGGTTGAGGACCAGCCCCTTGGGGCCGCCGGCTGCCCCGGCAACGGCCCGGATGTCGCTGGCGCGCAGACCGCGCTCGCGGATGTGCTGCAGCGCGCGAGGCCCGGCGTAGATCTGAAGTGCTTGCATGCCCTGAATGTCATCAGGGCGTGCGGTCCGCTTGCATCAGCAGTGGCGCACGCCCGTGCGAAAGCGCGCATTATCGGGCGTGCGATGAAGCCGTGCTGACACACCCGGGTCAGCGTTTCGTGATCACCGCGCAGGCCAGGCGTGCGCCGGCGTTGCCTACCGGCTGGGAGGTGTAGTCGTCCGGATTCGCGTGCACGATCAGGCCGCGGCCGACGATGTCGGTCACACCCGCGCCCACGGTCACGCCATCGAGGTTGAACTTCGCTTCGGCCACGCCGTTCGCGTCGGCCCTGAGGTTGGGCATGTCGCCCGCGTGGTGCTCGTTCTTGCCGTGATGCCCGTGCGGCTTGCCCAGGGGGTTGAAGTGCCCGCCGGCGCTCATCCCGTCGCCGCTCGAACAATCACCCTTTTCGTGCACGTGAAAACCGTGTTCCTGGCCGGGCTTCAGGCCCGTGACCCGCGCGAACACCGTCACGTGCTCGCCACGCTGCTCGAAGCGGACTGTCCCCGCGGTGGTGTTGCCACGGGTCGGTTGCAGCTCGGCCACGGCCGCCGACATGCCACCCTGGTGATGCGGCCCATGTCCGCATGCCGCGAGCAAGGCTGCCGTGGCGGCGGGAACGATCCAACGGGTGAAGTGCATGACGATCCTCCTGAATTGATGGGACCGCCATGGTAGGCAACACACCGGCGCATGCGGCCGGCGTGTTGCGCATCGACACGACTTCAGCGCTTGGTCTGCAGCTTCGCGAAAGCGGCGGCCATGGCCGACTGCGCCGCCGGCTGGGAAGCACCGCGCGGGGCGTTGTAGCGCTCGCCCCGGCCTGCCGGACGGAAGCTGTTGTCACGGTCACCCGCACCGCCGCGAGGGGCTGCGGCGTCGAGCTTCATCGTCAGTGAGATGCGCTTGCGGGCGAGGTCCACCTCGAGCACCTTCACCTTGACGATGTCGCCGGTCTTGACCACTTCGCGTGCGTCGTTGACGAACTTGTTGGAGAGCTGGCTCACGTGCACCAGACCGTCCTGGTGCACGCCCAGGTCCACGAAGGCGCCGAACTGCGCGACGTTGCTCACCGTGCCTTCGAGCACCATGCCGGGCTGCAGGTCCTTGATGTCCTCGACGCCGTCGTTGAAGCGCGCCACCTTGAAGTCGGGGCGTGGGTCGCGGCCCGGCTTTTCCAGCTCGGCCAGGATGTCCTTCACCGTGATGGCGCCGAACTTGTCGTCGGCGAAGGCCTCGGGCTTGAGGCTCTTGATCACGTCGGAGCGGCCCATCACCTCGGTGATCGGCTTGCCGGTGGCGGCGAGCATCTTCTGCACGACGGGATACGTTTCCGGGTGCACGCCGGACATGTCCAGCGGGTTGTCGCCGTCGCGGATGCGCAAAAAGCCCGCGGCCTGCTCGAAGGTCTTGGCGCCCAGGCCTGCCACTTCGAGCAACTGCTGCCGGTTGCGGAAGGCGCCGTTCGCATCGCGCCAGCGCACGATGCTCGCAGCCACCGCAGCGCTCAGGCCCGACACGCGCGAAAGCAGCGGCGACGAAGCCGTGTTCAAGTCGACGCCGACCGAGTTCACGCAGTCCTCGACCACCGCGTTGAGGCTGCGCGCCAGCTCGCTCTGGTTCACGTCGTGCTGGTACTGGCCCACGCCGATGCTCTTGGGCTCGATCTTCACCAGCTCGGCCAGCGGGTCCTGCACGCGGCGTGCGATGCTGACGGCACCGCGCAGGCTCACGTCCAGCTCCGGCAGTTCCTTGCTGGCGTACTCGGAGGCCGAGTACACCGAAGCCCCAGCCTCGCTGACCACCACCTTCTCGATCTGCGTGCCGGGCGCCATCTGCTGGATGCGCTTGATCAGGTCGCCGGCCAGCTTGTCGGTCTCGCGGCTGGCGGTGCCGTTGCCGATGGCGATCAGGTTGACGCCGTGCGTCGCGCACAGCCGGCCCAACGTATGGATGGAACCTTCCCAGTCGCAGCGGGGCTCGTGCGGGTAGACGGTGGAGGTGTCGACCACCTTCCCCGTCTCGTTGACCACCGCCACCTTCACGCCGGTGCGGATGCCCGGGTCCAGCCCCATCACCACGCGCTTGCCAGCGGGCGCGGCGAGCAGCAGGTCGCGCAGGTTCTCGGCAAACACCTTGATCGCGGTCTTCTCGGCCTCTTCGCGCAGGCGCGAGAACAAATCGCGCTCCAGGCTGAGGCTGAGCTTCACCTTCCACGTCCAGCCGATGGTCTTGCGGATCAGCTCGTCGGCCGGGCGCTTGCTGTGGCTCCAGCCCAGGTGGCGTGCGATGCGGCCCTCGGCGAGCGTCGGCTGGCCAGGCACCACCTCTTCGTCGAGCACCAGCTTGGCGTCGAGGAACTCCTGCGTGCGGCCGCGGAACACGGCCAGCGCGCGGTGCGACGGCACCGTGCGGATCGGCTCGGCATAGTCGAAGTAGTCGCGGAACTTGGCGACGTCCGGGTTGTTCTGGTCCTTGCCGTCCATCAGCTTGGACTGGAACAAGCCCTCCTCCCACAGCCACTCGCGCAGCTTGCCGACCAGCGCAGCGTCTTCGGCCCAGCGTTCCGAAAGGATGTCGCGCACGCCGTCGAGCACCGCGAACGTGTCGGCAAAGCCGGCTTCCGCGTTCACGAAAGCGACGGCCTCGGCCTGGGGGTCCAGCGTGGGGTCGGCGAACAGCTTGTCGGCCAGCGGTTCGATGCCGGCTTCGCGGGCGATCATCGCCTTGGTGCGGCGCTTGGGCTTGAACGGCAGGTAGATGTCTTCCAGCTCCTGCTTGGTGGGGGCGGCTTCCACCGCCGCACGCAGCTCGGGCGTCAGCTTGCCTTGTTCGTCGATGCTCTTGAGCACCGCCTCGCGGCGCTCTTCCAGCTCGCGCAGATAGGTCAGGCGCGTTTCGAGTTCACGCAGTTGCGTATCGTCCAGGCCGTCGGTGGCTTCCTTGCGGTAGCGCGCAATGAAAGGCACCGTGGCGCCGCCGTCGAGCAGCTCGACCGCTGCATTGACCTGAGCCGGGCGGACCTTCAGTTCCGCCGCGATTTGAAGAAGGATCTTGTCCAGCACTCGCGTCCCAGTGGTTCCAAGAAAGGGGCGCAGTTTGCCATAGCAAAAGTGCGGTTCCGGCAGGGGCTGCCGGCAAGCGACAGGAATGTCACAGACGTTTCGACGACGTGGGCAAGGTCCAGACCACACGTGCCGTGAGCCCGCCCCCTTCCCGCGCGAGCAACTGCAGGCGCGCACCGTTCGCCCGGGCGATGCGCTCCACGATCGCCAGCCCCAGCCCTGCGCCGTCCGCCTCGCCACGCGCACGGTCGCCGCGCGCGAAGGGCTGCATCAGCGCCTCGGCCCTGCCCGCGTCGATGCCCGGGCCGCGGTCCCGCACTTCGAGCCACACCTCGCCGCCATCGGCGCCCGTCGCCACCTCCACGGGAGGCGCGCCATGCTTGTGCGCATTGACGGCCAGGTTGAGCACCAGCCGCCGCACGGCTTCGGGCTGCAGTTGCAGGCGGGGAATCTCACCCGGCACGAATGCGACGTCGCCCGCGATCAGCGCCGCTTCGCGGGCGATTTCGTTCAGGTCCGCCTCCACCGGCGCCTCATGCCCTCCACCCGCCCTCGTGAAATCGAGGAACTGGCTCAGCAGGCGGTCCATCGCCCCGATGTTGCGGTCCAGCGTGGCGAGCAGTTCCGCCTCCGCCCGGCCCTGCAGCATTTCGCTCGCGAGCCGCATCTTGGCCAGCGGCGTGCGCAGGTCGTGCGACAGACCGGCCAGCATCAGGCTGCGCTCACGCTCGCTGTGCGCGAGCCGCTCGACCATCTCGTTGAAAGCGCGCGAGACGGTCGCGATCTCGTCGGGCCCGTCTTCGGGCAAAGGCGCGGGGCGTCGCCCCTGGCCGAACTGCCGGGCCGCGCCCACCAGCCCGGTGAGCGGGCGGTTGATGCGGCGCTGGATGAGCCACGCGCCCACCAAGGCCAGCAAGGCCGTCGCCGCGCTGCTGAGCAGCCACGCGCGCGAAAACACCCGGGCGAGCAGCGGCGTGGGCAGGTGCACTTGATAGGTCCGGCCCTCCACGGTGATGCCGGCCACGAGCGCATCACGGGTGCGGTCGTGCCAGCTCACGCCGATGCCGTGCGGCGTGACGCCGCGGGCCACTGCGTCGACGAAACGGCGCTCGAGCAGGCGGCGCGCGCGCCGCGCCACCCGCGGTTCGTCCACCGGCCCGTCCACGGCGCGCGTGTGGATGCTGAACGCTTCGACCACCTGTGCACGTCGATCCGCGGGCACCGCGAGCAGCGCCGACCGCAGCCCCATCAGCTCGGCCACCGCGGCGTCGGCCGCCAGTTGCAGCCGCGGCTTCATCACCAGCTCCCGGAAGAGCACCGCGTTCGCGATCTGGCCGAGCAGGATCAACCCGACGATCAGCAACAGGCTGCGCCGGAACAGGGTACGCGGCAGCCAGTTCATGGCACGAACACGTAGCCCACGCCCCACACCGTGCGGATGTGGCGCGGCGAAGCAGGGGCGTCCTCGATCAGGCGGCGCAACCGCATCACCTGCACGTCGATGCTGCGGTCTGTGGCCTCGTGGTCCCGCCCTCGCGCCAGCTCGATGAGCCGGTCACGCCCCAGCGGGCGGTTGGCGTGGCTGACGAAGGCCTGCAGCAGCGCGAACTCGCCCGACGTCAGCGCGAGCGGCTGGCCGTCCTTTTCGAGCACGCGGCGCGCGGCGTGCAGCGTGTAGCGCCCGAAGGCGAACGGCGCGTCGCCCAGCGGGCCGCCGTGGGCGCCGAGCATGCGCTGGCGCCGCACCATGGCCTGCACGCGCGCCAGCAGCTCGCGCGGGTTGAACGGCTTGGGCAGGTAGTCGTCGGCCCCCATCTCGAGCCCGACGACGCGATCGATCGGATCGCCCCGGGCGGTGAGCATCAGGATGGGCACCGTCTCGCCGGCTGCGCGCAGGCGGCGGCACAACGCAAGACCGTCCTCGCCGGGCATCATCACGTCGAGCACCAGCACATCGAAGCGCTCGCGTGCCAGCAGTCGCTCGGCGGCAGCGGCGTTCTGCACGACGCGTACCGCCATGCCCTGCTCGGTGAAATAGCGCTGCAACAGCGCGCGCAGCTCGGCTTCGTCGTCGGCGATCAGGATGCGGGGGGTGTCGGTCATGGCGGCGCTCGGTGTGGCGCGATGTTACGGGGCGACCGCCTGTTGCAGAGCCCGCGAAGTGATGACAAACGATGACAAGCCGTTGGCAGGTCGGCCGGCACCGGCGACAGTCACGGCCAACGACACCACTTCGACCAAGCCTCACATGCCGATACCCGCCGCCACCGTTGCTTCCCACGCCCGAGCACCGTTCGCCCGCCTGACGCTCACCGCCGTGATCGGCCTGGCCGGCTGCGGTGGAGGCAGCGACGACGGCGGTGCACCGGGCGAGCCCACCACCGCGCAGCGCGAGGCAGCGGCCAGTGCAACCGCGGCCAGCCACTCGACATGTGCGGCGATCCGGCCGTTCCATTGGTCGGTCGGCGATGCGACCGGTGTACTGGCGCAAGGCAGCGTCGGCACGCTTGCGCCGGAAGCCGACACGGTCATGTCCATCGCCTCCGCGTCGAAGTGGATCTATGGCGCCTACGTGGCCGAGCAGCGCGCCGGCAACCTGACGGCCGACGACGTGAAGTTGCTCAACTTCACCAGCGGCTACACCGAGTTCGACTTCTGCCTGCCCGAGCACACGGTGGGGCAGTGCCAATCGGCGCAAGGACCGGTGATCCAGAACGGCAGCTACGTGCCGGTGCATGACGGGTTCTTTTTCTACAGCGGCGGGCACATGCAGAAGCACGCCACGCTCATGGGGCTGGGCAGCGACGACAACACCGCACTGGCCCAGCACATCGCCGCCGGGCTGAACGGCGCGCTGCAACTGGCATACACCCAACCTCAGCTGGCCGGCGGGGTGCAGACGAGCGCGGCGCAGTACGGCCGCTTCCTGCAGCGCGTGGTCGCGGGGGAGCTGCGGATCAAGGCCTTGCTGGGCGCACACGCGACATGTGCAACACCGGCGTTGTGCAACGCGGCGATCAGTTCGCCCGCGCCGTCCGACGAGCTGATGCACTACGCCATCGGCCACTGGGTCGAGACGGACGCCACCCGCGGCGACGGCGCCTTCAGCAGCGCCGGTGCATTCGGCTTCTACCCCTGGATCGATGCGAGCAAGCAGTGGTGGGGTGTCGTGGCCCGCCAAAGCACCACCGTGGTCGACGGCCTGGGGCCGGGCGCGCAATCGCTGCGTTGCGGCCGGGAGATCCGCAAGGCATGGGTGCGCGGCACCGCCGGCTGACCGTCAAGGCTCAACGACGACCGCCGCCCTTCACCAGCTCCGCCGCCTGCTGCAGCAGGTAGGAGCCCGCGCCGACGGCGCCGGCGGCCATCACCACCGCGCTCTCGGGGAAGGAACGCGCGGTGCTGGACATGATCTCCCCCGCTCGTGACGTGAGCAACTGCGCGCGCCGGCGTGCCATCTGGGCGCCCAGCTCCCCCAAACGTTCGGGCATCAGCCGCTCGGCGGCCGGGAGCAGCGTGGTTTCCTCGTCGGCCACGTGGTGCAGCACATCACGCATGAGTTCGAGGTAGGTGGCGTCGTAGTCCGGGTCGGTGGCCGGCATCGCGCGCAGCCGCGTGATGAGCCGACGCATCTCGGCGTGCTCGGGGTAGCTCTTTTCGAGCACGCCCACGTCGCTCGCCAGCTCGCGCAATGCCGGGTAGAAGGTCTCTTCTTCGAGCTGTGCGTGGATCTCCAACGACACGCACGTTGCATGGACCAGCGCCTCCTTCTTGGTGGCCGACATCCCGCAGCGGAACTGGTGGAAGGTTTCCAGCACGTGGCTGTGGTCCATGCGGATCATGTCGGTCACGCTCGGGGAGAGCTTGCTCATCAAGGTGCTCATCGCGGTGCTCCGTGGCGAAGGAACACCCTTCGAGCAAGCGCCGTGCCGCCCCTGCGCTCAACCCTTCACAGGCGCCACGTAGGCGATGAGCGTGCCCATGTTGCGTATGAAGGTCTCGACCGAGATGCCGAGCGGAGCCTCGACCACCGGATAGCCGGCGGGCGGGTTCTCGGGGTTGTACGGCGAGGTGTCGTAACGGTCCCCGACGTGAGTGGTGGCGTAGGTGTCTTCCAGGTAGGGCGTCGACGGGCCGGCGCCGACGTAGGGGTTGGTCGTGGACGTCAGCCTGGTCGGCCAATAGCCCGGGGGCGCGAGTGCAGCGATCACCTGCTGTGCGGTGGCGTCGGTCACGGCGGGCGTCGTCATCGTGCGGCCGACGAACAAGTCTTCGAGCGCCACCTCGCGCAACGAGAAATACACGGGCAACGCCGTGCGCCCCCGCACCTTCAGCGGCGACCCTTCGGTCACGTCGTCCACCGGGCGGGCAACGAGGTCCTGATAGCGGCTGCGCAGCGCCGCCACATTGACGCTGCGGGACGCCGAGTAGTGGCCGATGGTCTTGTCCGGGTTCTTGTCGACGTAGTACGCGCCGTTCACGACGTTGGAGCCGCGGCGGTGCACGTACAGCGGTTCGTCGGTACCCAGTTCCACGAAGGTGGGGTGGCTGCGGCCGAACTTCTGCGCCAGCTCGGGCGTGAATTTCACCTTGTCGAGCCAGTCGATCGCCTGCGGCACGCGCGCCAGGTACTTCGGGTCGCCCGTGAGGGCGTAGAAGTTCATGCACTGCGTGATGTTGTTGGCGGTGGTGTGCGTGGTCAGCGCAAGCGGTTCGTACGTTCTCGCCGCGGCGGGGCGCCCGTCCAGCGTGTGCTGCAGTGCCCAGCCGGGCTGCGGGTCGGGCTGTTGCATGAACAGGAAGCTTTCCATCGCACGGTGGATGTGTCCGAGCAGGCGCGACTCGCCCAGCGCCAGGTGGCACATCAGCAGGAACTTGATGTTCTCCCCGGCCACGTCGTCGTTGAAGGTGACGTATTCGGTGTAGTTGTTGCCGCGCAGCGGGTAGCGCTGTGGCCAACCGCCCACCGGGTACTGGCTTTCGGTGACGAACCGGATCGCCTTGTGCACCGCCTCGCGGTAACGGCCGCTGCCACGCTCCACATACATGCGCAGCAGGAACTGCGACGCCACGGCGGTGCCGGCGTCGTCGAACGTGGCGTTGCCGTAGTAGTGCTGGAATTCCTCCAGCCGCCAGCCGTTGGCACCGATGGTGCGATACCACTCCTTCAGCGATTCCTCGCCGGCGAAGTCGTGGATGTAGTTCCAGCCGCCCGACGGGTGCTGCGCCTTCATCAGCGCCTTGGCCACGTCTTCTGCGGCATGCAGGAAGAGCTTGTCGCCCGTCGCGTGATAGGCGTCGAGATAGGCGTGGCCCATCGAGGGTGTGCCGGGTGGCTGCACCCACAGCATCGTGCGCTTGGCCTCCATCTCGCCCCAACTGCGGGACAGATCCGGCAGATAAGTCCAGACATAGCCGCCCTTGTAGGCCACTTCCTCGCTCATGAATTCGGCCGCGCGTCGCATCGCCCGGCGCGCCTCCGCGGCGGCCGCTCCGCCGGACGCGGGCTTGCGGCCCTGAGCGGTCTCGAGGCCCTCATCGGCCGCCAGCGCGGTGTCAGTGCCGGACTCGCCACCGCCGCCGCATGCGGCCAGCGCCACCGGCGCGAGCGTGGACATCACGAAAGTTCTGCGTTTCATCGCCATGGTCTCCTGGTATGTGTGAATGGCCTCGAAGAGTGAGGCCAAATGACCATACCAGTTGTACGATGTCTTATCTCTTCATGAAAAATTCAGTTGCCAAACTTGCCGTATGCAGCAAATACCAGGGGAATGCAGCGCAAGTGCCTGGGTCCGAGTTGTACGATAACCGTATGACGCGCGTAAGATTCGAACGCGCCTGACACGCTTCGGCCTGGTTGGCGCGTGCAGCAGACGAGCCACCAGTGCTGAGACGTGACGCGTCGCGACATCGGCATCCCTGCGACCTCGGGACCGACCCCCATGTCGATGGACGACAGTGCCTTGCAGCAGCTGATGGGCCGCTGCCGGAGCCATCACCCGCTGCCGGCTTGTTCCACACCCGGCTCTTCCAGCTTCAGGCCGACCTCGGCAATGCTGGCGCCATCCATCTTGCGCACGGCGAGCGTCGCGCGCCCGAGCCGCAGTTGGTCGCCCACCACGGCCGGACGGCCAAGGGCCTGCGACATCCACGCCCCCAATGCGGCGTGAGGTTCGGCTGGAGCGGGCAAGCCGTAGAAGTCGCACAACTGGCCGATCGAGGCCGTACCTGTCAGCACGAAGTCGCCGAACACGGCCCGCGTGCGCTGCTCGTCGCTCACCTCGGGCAACGCAACGCCAAGGCGCCGTCCGGCAAAACCGATGGTCGTGCCTTGCAACAGCAATGAAACAAGCACGACCACGAAGGCCACGTTGAACAGCAGCATGGAGTTCGGCACCCCCGCCATCAGCGGGAAGACCGCCAGCACGATGGGCACCGCACCGCGCAGGCCCACCCAGGAGATGAACCACACTTCGTTGGCCCGGAACCGGAACGGCGCCAGGCACAGCCACACGGCGAGAGGTCGCGCCACCAGCATCAGCACCGCTGCGATGCCGAGCGCGGGCACGGCGCTGTCGATCATCTCGCTGGGCGTCACCAGCAGCCCCAGCAGCAAGAACATGCCGGCCTGAGAGAGCCAGGCATAGCCGTCCATGGCCGACAACGAAACCCGGACCCGGTGCGACGCACGGTTGCCGACGATCATGCCGAGCAGGTACACGGCCAGGAAGCCCGAGCCGCCGATCCAGCCCGTGATGCCGAACACCGCCAGCCCGGCGGACACCAGCAGCAACGCCGTGATGCCACCGCCCGAGTCGGACGCCTCCGGCAACCGGTTCAGCAAGCCGGACAACCCAAAACCGGCCAGCACACCGAACAGACCACCGAGCCCGAACTGCTGGACGAAGGTGAGCAGCACCGTCTGCCAGCCACTGCCTTCCGAGCCGGCGCCGACGATGACCGCGATGAACGCGAGCGTCAGGTACACCGCCATCGGGTCGTTCATGCCAGACTCGATTTCGAGCGTGGCCGCCACGCGCTCGTTCAGCGTGACGCCGGACTTCTTGAGCAGCGCGAACACGGCCGCCGCATCGGTGGAACCGACGATGGCGCCGAGCAGCACGCCGAGGCGCCAATCCACATCGAGCAGCAGCGTGGCGGCCACACCCGTGAGCAGCGCGCTGATGGCGACGCCGATCGTCGCCAGCAGCAGCGACGGTTTGAGGCCCGTGCGGAAGGTGGAGTACGACGTGCGCAACCCACCGTCCAGCAGGATCACCGCCAGCGCCACGTTGCCGACCCAGAAACTCAGCGTGAAGTCGTCGAACTGCAGTCCGCCCGGCCCGTCTTCACCGGCCAGCGCCCCGGCGAGCAGGAACACCAGCAGGAAGGAAAAACCGATGCGTGTAGAGAACAGGCCGGACACGACGCTGAGAAACACGAGCGCCGCCGCGGCGAACAACGGAAGGTTGACGAAATCCATAGGCCGCGACCATACCAGCGCGGCCCGTCCGATGAGCGAATGGCCAGCGGACGCGAGCTATCCGAAGCGCACCGCGTACACCGGCGGCAGGGTGAGCGAGACCGCCTGCCAGGTCTGCCCGCCGTCGGCACTCGCCCACAGGCCACCGGTGGTGCTGGCCATCAGCAGGTGTTCGCCGTCATCGGCCACCGCCAGACCGTGGCGGTAGACCAGGTCGTAGCAGTGAGACTGCGGCAGCCCTGAACGCAGAACGTCGAAGTGCTGCCCGCCGTCGCGCGTGCGCGTGACGGCGAGCGCGCCGTCGGCCGGAACGCGTCGCTCGTCGGCCTTCGCAGGGGCGAACCAGGCGGTCCGGCCATCGCCCGGATGCACGGCCACGCCGAAGCCGAAGTTCGACAGCGGCACGCCCTGCACTTCCTGCCACGACTGCGCGTTGTCCACCGAGCGCCAGATGCCGTTGTGATGCTGGCACCACAGCACGTCGGGCTGCGAGGCGCAGCGCACCACGCGGTGCGGATCCTGGGTGTTGCCGTCTTCCGCCGCTTCGGGCGGCATGTACGCGGCCCGCATGCCGCGGGCTTGCAGGCTCCAGCTCTCGCCGTCGTCCTGGGTCACCCACACGCCGCCGCAGCTGATGGCCACGAGCACCTCGCCCGGCCGCTGCGGGTGCGGACAGATCGAATGGATGCCGGGCACGTCGTAGCCGCCGCCGAACCACTGCAGGCGCTCGTCACGGTGCCACAGCGCGTCGACCAGGCTCCAGCTCTGCCCGAAGTCCGGCGACCGGAACAGCCCCCCGGGGAGCGTGCCAGCCCACACGGTGCCGTGCGCGGCCTCGAGCGACCAGATCTGCACGAGCTTCCACGCCGGCCCGGCAGCACCTTCGGGTTGCGCCGGGTACACCGGGGTGGCGACTTCGCGCCAGGAGGCGCCCTCGTCATCCGACGCCTGCACCTTCACGCCGAAGTGCCCGAGGTTGAGCGCCGCGAGCATCGGCCCACCGGCCTGGGGTGGCAGCAGCATGCTCACCGGATCGCCGAGAAAGCTGACGCTCGCGATGCTCCAGCTGCCGCCACGCCGACGCAACTCGAAGAGGCCCTTGCGCGTGGCAGCCCAGGCGCGGTCCGTTCTGGCGGTCATCTCATCCTCCTGAAAGCGCCTGCAACACGTACACCCGGCTGTCGGGACGCAATGGATCGGCCAAGGCGATGCGGTCGTCGCTGCGCACACCGTCGACGAAGACGACGACGTTCGCCCGCAGGTGTCCCTGATCGTCGAGCACGTAGCCGCGCAGCCGCGAGTTCACCGCGAAGGCATCTTCGAGTGCGTCGCGCAGCGACGTGGCCGCGCTGTGCACCTCGGGCGTCTCGAGGAAGCGGCGCAGGTGGGGCGTGAACGTGACGAGGGCCATGGCGTGCAGAACAGACCGATCGGTCTTGTATGGCCACGCGTCAACGGTGTCAAGACCGCCAGCGCTCCTCAGCCCTGCGACGGACGCTGCTCCTCGCGGTACACCGTGCGCGTGTACAGCCGCCGGTCGAACAGCCGGCCGAAGCTCATCAGGTTGCCCAGCATGCCGCCCACCGTGGAGAGGTGGTTCACGCTGCGCATCGCCTCCAGGGCGAACTGCTGCACCACCACGCGCTCGCTGATCTCGTCGCCCTCCTTCACGCGCGAGAGCCGGTGCAGCGCGTACAGCCCCATCGCCGCGGAGATCACGAACAGGAACTCCCAGTGCGTGAAGGTGAACACCGACAGCTTGTGGAGCGGCTGCCGCAGCGCCCACTGCAGAACGATCGACAGCTGCGCCATCTCCAGCCATTGCGCCAAGCTGCCTGCCACCAGCGGCGCAATGCCGCCGGCAATGGAGCCGGTGAGGCTGATCGCGGCGAGATAGGCGGTGCCCTGCCCCTGAGGCGCGAGCTTGAGTCCGATGTTGCCGTTGGCCAGGCCGATGCCACCCGCGGCAGTGCCCATCACCAGGTGCAGCAGGTAGAGCAGGGGCAACGTGAAGGCGTGCGGCTGCGGCTCTGCGGTGAACACCATGGCCAGGATGCACAGGAACCACGCCGGCATCGCAACCGACAGCACCGCCTTGTTGGACAAGCGGTCCGACAGGCGCCCCCACAGGTACAGCGTCAACGCGTTCGCGACCTGGCTGGTGACCCACAGGGTCGTCACCGTGCCCAGCGGCAGCCCCAGGTGGCGCATCAGGTAGACGGTGAGGAACGGCGCTGCGAAGTTGGAAGCCACGTTCCACGAGGCCATGAAGAACAGGAAGTTGCGGAAGTTCGCATCGCTGAACGGCAGCCGCAGGCGGGCCAGCATCGACCCGTGCGACGGCACCTGCATCTTCGGCTCGGGCACTCTCGTGAGGTACCAGGAGCTCACGAAGCCCGCCAGCCCGGCAATGGCGAACGACAGCGAATACGCGTGGATCCTCGGCTCGAACGGCCAATGGTCCACCAACTGGCCAGCGGCCAGCGTACCGATGCAGGCGATCGTGGTGGCCCAGAACAACCGCTTGGCGAAAAACGCACCGAGCCCCTCGCGCGGCAGCAACTGGTGCAGCCACGAATTCAGCGCGCAGGCGCCAATCGAGCCGAACGCCGCGATCGTGAACTGCGCCGCCACCAGCAAGGTCAGCTGGGCCGGCGTGTCGGCCAGGAAAGGCAGAAACGCCAGCAAGAAGATCAGCACCCGCGCCCCGGTGATCACGAGCACGGCGATCTTGCGCCGCTGACGCACCCGCTCCACCAGCGCGATCGCAGGCAGTTGCACGGCCTGCGCGATCAGCGGTATGGCCGCGAGCAGCCCGATGTGGAACGGACTCGCGCCGAGCGCCAGCGCAAAACCGACCAGGATGACGCCGCCGTAGAGCGAGCCGGCAAGGCTCGCCCAGGCCGCGTCGCGCACCAGCGCGTGCTGCCCACGGGCGACATCGGTGAGGGTGACGTGTTCATCTGGCCGAAGGGGCATGGAGCGCGTTGAGCAAATGCGATACCCGCACTGCAGCCACCGCATCCGTGAGGTCTCGCACGCCGGTGGCAAGGACGTGCATGAAAGATTTACAAGCACCGCCGGGAGGGCGCAAGAACGCCAGCATGCTGCCGATCTCGCGAATGCGCGCGATGCCGCGCCCGCCATGGATCAACAGGGAGATCGAATGCCTGCCGCTTCTAGGATGCCCCGTCTGTACTGCGCCGCCCTGGTGGCCGCGGCGCTGCTCGGCGCGCCGCCGGCAGCGCGCGCCGACACGCTGACGGCGGACGCGCGCAAGGTGCTGGACTGGGCACAAGCCAACGATGACGCCCAGGGCCGGCCCTTCGCGGTGGTCGACAAGAAGGCGGCAACGCTCTACGTGTTTGCCGCCAGCGGCAAACTGCTGGGCACCACGCCCGCGCTGCTCGGCCTCGCCCGCGGCGACCATTCCGTGCCCGGCATCGGGCAGCGCCCGCTGTCGCAGATCAAGCCCCATGAGCGCACCACCCCGTCGGGGCGCTACGCCTCCGAGCCCGGCCGCAACCTGGCCGGCGAGCACGTGGTGTGGTTCGACTACGACGAGGGCCTGGCCATCCACCGGCTGCGCCCGGGCGCCAGCCTCTTGCGGCGCGAAAAACAACTCGCCACGCGCAGCCCCAGGGACAACCGTGCCTCGCTCGGCTGCGTGGTGGTGCCCGGCAGCTTCTACGACCGTGTCGTGCGGCCGGTGCTCGGCACAGGAGACGGTGTGGTCTACGTGTTGCCGGAGACGCGCCCGCTGGCTACGCTGTTCCGCAAGCGCAGCGCGCAAGCCGCAGAGCACTGAGGCGCCCGCGGGAACGCACGTTGCAGCCTGCCTGGGCAGCAGTGCAACAATTCCGGCGCTCCCCCGCGCATCCGTTGTTCCCTCTCCTCACCGTGCTGCCCGCCCCCGCATCGCCGTTGTCCCGAAAGGCAGCGCCTTCGCCGAAGGCACTCGCATGATCGAAAAGGACACTACCTTCGTACTCGGCGCGCAAGACCCTGAAATGCGCGAGATCGAGCGGGTCGTGCAGAACGCCGGCTTTGCCCGCGCCCATGCGGCGCATGCTGGCCGGCGCTGCACGCCCCAGACAGCCTACGCGGCGAACGGTGTCGTGCTGCTCGGCGCCGATGCAGTGGCCCGGCCCGTGCTGCTGCCCCCCAAGGCCCCGACCGTATTCGTCGAGTGCCGCCTGCGCGGCTTCGAGCCGGTGGTGAGGATCGACCACCATCATCCCGGAGACCCGGGCTGGGGCGTGCCGCCGGAGCGCTACCTCGAAGGCTCCTCGCTCGGCCAGGTGCTGCGCCTGCTGGAGCGCGACGCCGACGAAACCCAGCGCCTGCTGGCCGCGAGCGACCATTGCCTGACGGCGGCCTATCAGGGCCAGTGCCCGGGGGTCGACCCGAATGAGCTGCTGTTTCTGCGCGCATCGTGGCAGGCCAAGATCAGCGGCCGCACGCTGAGCGACGTGATCGATGGCATCCTCACCGCTGCCAAGCGCGTGCGACGGCACCACGACAGCGAACTCGGCGAGGCCCGCTTCCTCGATCCCACGCAGATGCCGTCCGACCTGCCCGAAGGCGCCGCCTACGCGGGCCTGCCGGTGCGTTATCGCGCCCTCCAACCGGAAGGCGTGCTGAAGGAGATGTTCAAGGGCGGCACGCCGGAAGCCGTGGAGGCCTTCATGGCGGAGCACCGTGCCGCAGGCCGCGAGGTCTACGGCAATCCCTACCGGGGCTATGCGGGAGCCTACTGGCCGGGCAAGGCGTAGGCGCACCCGACGGCTGCACAGGCGACGGGCACGCTGCCTGCCGCACCGGGCACGCGAGGCATCCTCCTCGCGAAGCAAAAATAAGGACCTTCTTCTATGAACCCTGTCGACAACCGAACCGCCGGCACCTCCGGCACCTTCAAGCTGCTCAGCACGATCGCTCTCGTGCTATTGATCGTGGGCGGCATCAACTGGGCGCTCGTCGGACTGCTCAATTTCGATCTCGTGGCCGCGCTGTTCGGGCCGATGTCTGCGCTGTCTCGCATCGTCTATGTGGTGGTGGGCATCGCCGCGCTCTACGGGCTATACATCCTGACCCGTTTGAATCGCCGGCCGTAGCAGGGCCGGATGGCGCACCCGGCGGCGGGCCCCACGCTCGCCGCCGAGGGGCCCCTGAGCGGCCGACCACGACGGGACACCCGGCGAGGACTGCTCGTACCTGCGTGGTGCTGCATGCCGCGCTCCGTGGCAACCGCTCGGCACGGTGCACCACCCGCTGGCGCCGCAGGCGCTTGCCGGGCTGGTGCAAACCTGTCCACAATGCCGGCATCCTCCTTGCTGTCCGAACGGTCACACCGGCATGAACGCACCCCGACTGGCTCTTACCCTGCTGCTCGCAGCCACGCAGGCGGCACTGGCCGCACCGACCGAAGGCACGGGCGGCAACGATCGCGCGGCCGAACGTTGTGAGTCCGCGGTGGCCGAGACGGTCAGGGACGTACGCGGCCGCAACGCCCAGGACGTGCAGTTCGTCGGCTCCCGGCGCGCGATCGCACCGACAGCAGATTCGAAGATCGGCGTGAAGGGTGAAGGCATCTACCGCTCCAGCGGTGGTGGCGGGGTGCCGTTCACCTACAGCTGCGCGTTCGATGCCGAGACGGGTGCCACATCGGGCGTCGTGTTTCGCGATGCCGCGCCCCGCCAGGCCGCCCCCGCGCCGGTGGCGGAGCCGGACATCACGCTCGTGTCGCCCGAGGCCTGCGAGGCAGCGACCGCCGGCGCCTTGAAGGAAAAGTACCCCCGCATCGGCCGCATCGCCTTCGACGTCGGCACGCGCAAGCTGCATCCCGCGCCCAATTCGCAGACGAGCCTCGAAGGCCAGGTGGCCGTGGAGCGGGCTCCCGGCATGGCCTTGATCCCGGTCACGTACCGGTGCATCTTCGCGCCGCGAACCGGGAGGTTGGTGAGCACGACGATCGACGGGGCGACGACCCCTAATTGAGGTAGCGCTCCACCGTACCGATATCCCGCGGCTTCGCGCCGTCGGGGTCATCGCCGAATTCGCGCCGTGCGCGCCGTTGCCGCAGCAGGTCCCAGCACTGGTCGAGCTGCTCTTCCAGATGGCGGATGCGCTCGGTGTGCTGCTCCGGGGCAGACGTTTCGTTGCGCAGCCGCTGCTCCTCGTCGACGAGTTCGGTGATGTGCTGGAGGATGTTGCGATCGTCCATTGAATTGCTCCTGTTGTCGTGGTGGCTGGTGCCGCATCACTGAAACAGGAGCAAGCCGCGCGCCCTGCAGGCGCGCGGCCCGGCACTACTGCGCGCCGCCGCTGGCGCGGGAGACGTAGTAGGCCAATGCGTCGATCTGCTCGTTGCTGAGCTTGTCCTGGTACGAAGGCATGCTGCCCAGGCCGCTGCGCAACGCCTTGGCGACCCGATCCGCGTCGGGTTGCAGTTCGTCGAGCACCGGCCCCACCGCGCCTTCGCTACCGGCATCACGCAAGGTGTGGCACACCGCGCAAGCCGGTACTGCCTGCGCGGTAAACAGCTTCTTTCCGAGGGCGAACTTGGCGTCGTCGCCCCCAGCGAACGCGAGCACTGGCGCGCACAGCGCCAGCACCCACAGCCGCTTGGTCTGCACCCGGCTCAGCCTCAAGCCACCGTCACGCGCACGGCGTGATCGGCCCAGCTGTTGTTGTTGTAGCCGCGCAGGTTCTCCTCCCGCTGTTCGGGCTGCGTGTTGCCCGCCATGTCGGTGGCCCGGCTCACGATGGTGTACTCGCCTGCCGGGAGGTCCACGGCCAGCACGAACTGGCGCCACGCATACTTGCCCAGGTCGGGGCCGACGAAGCGGGCATCGCGCCAGGTCTTGCCGCCGTCGACCGACACCTCGACCCGCTTGACGGACTGTCCGCCAGAGAACGCCACGCCGTGAATCTGCACGCGACCCGCTTTCGCCGGCCCACCCTCGCTGTTGGGCGAATTGACCCACGACTTGACGGGCATCTCCCAGACGGAGCGGTAGCTCGGATTGCCCTTCCCGCCCATGGGGGTCATGCGATAGCTGTTCGCCATGATGCGCGCGTCGGACTCGGTGGCCGTGAAAGCCAGCCGCTTGACGTATTTGACGTTGTTGACGCCCTGGTAGCCCGGCACGACCAAGCGCAACGGTCCACCATGCGCCAGCGACAGAGGCTCGCCGTTCAGTTCCCATGCGAGCAGCGCGTCTTCCGAGGCCTTGATGGGCACGGAGCGCTCGACCATCACGCTCTTGGGGTCCACCCCTTCCGGCAACTTCTCGCCGCCGGTGCCCGTCATGAAGGTGACGTTCCCGTCCACGCCACCCAGTGCTTCGATGACCGCCCTCACAGGCACACCGCTCCACACCACGCAACCAGCGGCGCCCACGGTCCACTGCGTGCCGCTCGGCTTGCTCGGGAAGAAGGCACGGCCGTTGCCGGAACACTGCAACACCGTCGCGACGGTTTCAAGACCCATGCCTTTGAGTTCCCGCAGCGTCAGGGTGCGCGGGTTCTTCACGCCCTCGATCGAGATCTCCCACGCGTCGGGATCCTTGACGATCGATTCGTCCGGTGGCGGCAGGTTGTTGCGCACATACAGCTGATCGGTGGGCGTGATGACACTCGTGCCAAAGGCGCTCCGCCGGGTTTCGATGGTGTTGCTGCTGTGGACGATGACACTGTTCGCGTCCTTCCAGCCGGCGTAGGCCGGCAGCGGCTTGGCTTCGGCGGCAGCGCGGTTGCTCCAGCTGGCAAGGCCAACCGCGGCAAGTGCTGCGGCAGAGCCGGCCAGCACGTGTCGACGAGGCAAGGAAACGGGTGCTTCTTTCATATGGTGTGTCCCAGTTTGTGATGCGAAGTGCAATTGACGGGAGTGGCGCCGCCCCTCACGCAGCGGCACGCCGCGTTTTTAGTGATGAAGGCGCGGTTTGTCACGCACCGCACCCCTGATAAGTTTCACAGGTTATCCCACTTGAAACACCCGATCACACACATTTGTTTACGTTTTATTTTGAAACAGAGAGGCACTTTTCCACAAACCTCCTGAAAGTCAACTTATCGTTCGACCCGCCAAAAACCCCCGGCGTCCGAGAATCGAAAGGCCTACACGGGCCCAATAACCGCCTCGCTTCATGCCAGGCCCAGACGTCGTTGATAAAAGAGGAAGGGACTCGAACATGGGAAAGTTAAACATTGGCACCCTCGTGCTGCTGGCCGCTCTCGGTGGGGCCGCGAAGGCTGAACTGACGGCCGTCGTGGCCATGGAGCCCACGTCGAAGAAAGACGCCTTGATGCTGTCTCGCACGGGCCTCGAAAGCGGGCTGGGCAAGGCAGTCGGCAAAGCCGTCACGGTCACCACGACGGACGACCTGGCCGATGTGATGCGGGCCACCCGCAGCGGCGGATACGACATCTTCATCGCGCCGGCGCAGGTCGCAGCCTCCGCCCTGCAGCGGGGCTACGAGCTCGTCGGCTCCACTGACCGCGCCGAGCAGTATGTCCTCGTCGGGCGCCAGCGCATCGGCTCGCCGGAGCAGGCCAAGGGCGGCAAGCTCTATCTGCCGCAACAGGATTCGATCTACACCTACATGGCGCGCGGCATGCTGAACGCCAGTGGGTTGTCGTTCAAGGATCTCGGCGCGGTGCAGCACGAACGGTATCCGCAAGCCGGCCTGACCGCGCTGTACCTTGGCGTTTCCGACGTCACGGTCGTCCGCAGCAGCGATTGGGACGAATGGGCCAAGCAATACGCCGGCATGGCCAAGGTGCTCGCCACATCGTCGCCGGTGCCCGGCGGGTTTTCGGTGGTCGTGAAGAAAGACCTGCCGCCCGAAGTGCGCGCCAAGGTCGCCTCGTGGTTCGCCACCTCCGCCACGGCAGTCGGACTGAAACCACTGGCCACTCGCGCCGAATTGACCGAGTACAAGAAGGTCGCCGAACTCGGCTTGTTCACCCCCACCAATCTCCCCGGCGCGAAAGTCGTCACGGCAAAGGAAGTGCAACAGCTGGCGGCCCGAGGCGCCGTCATCGTCGATACCCGCACCGATAAGGAATACGCCGCCAAACATATCCCTGGTGCGGTATTTGTTCCCTATAAGGAAAAAAGCCTGAAAGACGTGGCTTTCGAGGTGAATCTCGACGATTTCTCCGCCTTGCAGAAACTCGACAAGAACAAGCCCACGATCTTTTCCTGCAATGGCGCCGAATGCTGGAAATCCTATAAAGCCAGCCGGGTGGCCATCGCGAGCGGATTCAAAGAGGTTTATTGGTTCCGCGGCGGCCTGCCGGAGTGGGAAGCCAGCGGCCTGAATGTGGCCAAGGACATCCTCCTCGCCAAGGAGTGAACGGCCCGCCCGGGTGCGTTGTTTGCCACGTGTGGCATGCAACGGATCCGGAGGCCTTCAATGCTGGAAAAACTACCTGGAATGGTCGGCCATGCGCTGCGCGAGCAGCGCGCCGGCCTTGAGAAGCTCGCGTTCAATCAGGTCGGCTTGCGAGCCGGGATGGGGTCGATCGAGGTGAGCAGCCTTGCCTTTGGCGACCATGAGCGCACTCCCGCGCCTTACACCGCCGATGGCGCCGGACTCTCCCCGCCCTTGCACTGGACCGGCGTGCCGCAGGGCTGCGCCTCGCTGGTGCTGATCGTCGAAGACGCCGACGCGCCCACGCCCCAACCGCTGGTGCATGCCATCGTGGTCGACCTGCCGCCGGCCGACGGCTCGTTGCGGGAAGGCGCGCTGAACAGCCCCGGGCACGAAGCCACCGAGGACCTTCAGGCCGGTCGCAACTCCTACCTGCGCGCCGGCTGGCTGCCGCCGGACCCACCACCGGGACACGGCGTCCATCGCTATGCCTTCCAGTTGTTCGCGCTTGACGCCGCTCCCCGCTTCTCCGGCAAACCCGGGCGTGATGAACTGGTCGACGCCGTGCAGGAACACGGCGTCGCCAGCGGCTGCCTCATCGGCACCTACGATCGCCCGGACGGATCGCAAAAAACCGATGACACCGCCACGATGCAAGGGAGCCGGATGGCTTGAGCGTCAGCCGCGCAGCTTCACGGCAGGAAAGTCCACGGGCACCTCGAACGCCACGTTGACGTAGTTCGTGAAGAGGTTGAGCGCGACGTGCGCGAGGATCTCGACGATCTCGCCGTCGCCGTAGCCCGCGGTGCGCAGCGCCTGCACGTCGGCGTCGCTCACCTGCCCGCGCTGCTCGACCAGCTTCAGCGCAAACCGCAAGGCTGCCTGGGTGCGCGGGTCTGACGACTCGCCTGCCTGTGCGGCGGCCATTTCCTCCACACCCGCGCCGGCCTTCCGGCCGAGCGCGGTGTGGGCGGCCAGGCAGTATTCGCAACGGTTGCGATCGGCCACAGCCACCGCGATCTGCTCGCCCAGCTTGGCATCGAGGGCGCCGCCGCCGAGCGCACCGAAGAAGCTCCACATTGCCTTCAGCGCCGGGGCGGAGTTGGCCACGGCCTTGAACATGTTCGGCGTGGCACCAAAGGCGTGGTGGATCTGCGACAGCACCGTGTGGGCTTCGCCTTGCGCTGCAGCGGGCTGGACGAGGGGGATGCGAGACATGCGATTTCTCCTGTAGTGGTTGAAGGGGCGCGCCGCTTGTCGAGTCGGCACGCAACAGAGTCTCGCCCGTTGCGCTGTACCATTGGTGACTCCTTGTCCCAGAAACACTACAGATCGTCCATGTCGCTGCCACCCGCTCCCGTCGATCGCCTCTCCGCCGTTTTTGAGCGCTTTCGCGTGCGAGCGCGGCTGTTCTACAGCGGTCCGCTGTGCGGCGTGACCCAATATGCAGCGCAGCCAGGCATCGGCTTCCTGCACGTGCTCCGGCGCGGGGAACTGGTCGTCACGCACCACAAGCGTCAGCACGGCGCCCCGCGGCGCCTGAAGATCACCGAGCCCAGCCTGCTGTTCTATCCGCGACCTCTCGAGCACCACTTTCACAACCCGCCGAAGGATGGCGCAGACTTCGTGTGCGCGACCTTGCAGTTCGAAGGCGGAGTCGAGCACCCGCTCGTGCGCGGCCTGCCCTCGCTCGTGGCGCTGCCGCTGGCGAGCCTGCAGCCGATCGAGCACACGCTCGCGCTGCTCTTTGCAGAAACCGAGCAGGTGCGTTGCGGGCAACGCCTGCTGGCTGACCGACTGTTCGAGGTGCTGCTGCTCCAACTGCTGCGCTGGCTGCTCGACCACCCCCGGCAAGGTGACGTCCCGGTCGGCCTGTTGTGCGGCCTCGCCCACCCGGCACTCGCCCGCGCGTTGGTGGCGGTGCACGAGCGCCCAGGCCAAGCCTGGAGCGTGGAGTCCATGGCGCGCGAGGCCGGCATGTCACGCAGTGCCTTTGCCGCCGCATTCAAGCAGGCAGTCGGCGAAGGCCCGGGCGAATACCTGCTGCGCTGGCGCATGTCGCTCGCGCAGGGCCGGCTCCTCGAAGGCGCGCCGCTGAAGTCGCTCGCGCTCGACCTCGGCTACGGCAGCGGCTCGGCCTTTTCGCGGGCTTTCACGCAGCATGCCGGGCTGTCGCCCCGCGCGTGGCTGGCACAGGCACGGTCGTAGGACGCCTCCTACGCGCCAGGGCGAGCCGGTCCGGGCGACAGATGAGAGGCGGCGGCCGAACATCGAGATGAAGCGTGCACATCCACCCGAGTGGTGGGAGCTGCGCAGACCACTCATCTGCTGACCAGGAGGCCGCATGGACAAGTCCCATCCCCCCGACACCCTCGGCGTATTCAACCCCGTCGGACACGTCGTGATTTCGTTTCCTACCGCTGACGATGTCGACAAAGCAATGGACGCACTGGCACGAGCCGGCTTCAGCGGCGGTGACGTGGCTCGCTACTCGCCCGAGCAGATGAGGTCGCAGGTGGCGCACGACGTCGCCCAGGCCAGCCCCATCGCGGCGATCGGACAGGAGCTGAACCTTGTCAAGGCGCACGGTGCGCTTGCGGAAAAAGGCTACAGCTTCCTCGTCGTGCACGCCCCCAAGGACGCACAGGCCCATGAGGTGGCCGACATTGCACGGCGCTTCCATGCCGAACGGGCGCAGCGCTATGGGCGTTTCATCATCGAGGAACTGATCGACGAAGGCGCCGAGTCACAGCAGGTGTTCGAGTCCCCGGACCGAGGCCTCGACGCGCAGACGCACTCCGGAAAAGAGCAGGACCGAGCTCAACGCTGAACCAGAGGCCGCGGTGCGAAGCCGTGGTTCAACGGGCCATGCCCCTGCCCCACGCGCACCCCCGCGCCTGCGGCAAGGGCGTGCTCCACGTAGCTGCGGCCGCGGGTCACCGCATCGAGCAGCGTGGCTCCCAACGCCAGGTGAGCGGCGATGGCCGACGACAAGGTGCAGCCCGCACCATGGAGATTGCGCGTATGGATGCGCGGCGTTTCGTAGCGCTGCACAACGCCGTCGGCACTCAGCAGCACGTCGGTCACCACCTCGCCCGCCAGGTGCCCGCCTTTCAGCAACACGGCACGGGCGCCGAGTGCCAGCAAGCCGCGTGCAGCCTCTTGCAGCTCGTCTGCGGCACGCACAGGGCGCCCGAGCAGCAACGCTGCCTCGTCCAGGTTGGGGGTGATCACTGCCACCTTGGGAAACAACTCGCGCACCAGCACGGCGACCGTGTCCTCGGCGATCAGGCGGTCCCCGCTGGCCGCCACCATCACAGGGTCGAGCACCACCCGATCCAGCTGATGCCGCTCGATCGAGCCGGCCACCACCTTCACCACGTCGCTCGCGTGAAGCATGCCGATCTTCACGGCGTCGGTGCCGATGTCTTCAAGCACGGCATCGATCTGCCCTTGAAGAATTTCGGGCGGCACCGCGTGGATCGCACGCACGCCCACCGTGTTCTGCACGGTGATCGCGGTGATTGCGCTCATGCCATAGCAGCCCAGCGACTGGAAGGTCTTGAGGTCGGCCTGGATGCCGGCGCCGCCCCCGCTGTCGGAGCCGGCAATGGTCAGCACCCGCGGGTAGTGCTGCAAGGAAGTTGAGGAGTTCATGCACGTATCCTGTCGTGGTGCTGCACTGTAGCGGGCACGTCGGCTGCTCGCCGCTTCGGCATGCGCAGCAGCAACAAGTCACCCCGAGAAAGCGTCACACCCTGGTTCAACGGCACCGCTCGCCCGTGGCACGAGGGCGTCTACCAACGCCGCTTTCCCGCCGGCCCCTACAGCTGCTGGGACGGCACCCAGTGGCGTCACGATGCCGTCTCTGCCCTGGCCGCGGCACGGCAGACACAGCCAAGCCGCTGGCAGCAGGCACCATGGCGCGGCAGCCTGCAGCCGCCGCCCGAACACTGCCTCACCTGCCGGGGCTCCGGCGTCATCGACCAAGGGCACGACCCGCAAACCGGTGACGATCTGATCGACCCCTGCCCCGATTGCTGAAGCCCGGAAGCTGTCGAGCGATTCGGCTTCTCACTCCTCGGTGAACAGCCCGGTACCGTGGTAGTCGTTCTTGCCGAGCGGCACACCCAGGTGCCGCAGGATCGCGTATGTCGTCGTGACGTGGAAATAGAAGTTCGGCAGCGAGTAATCGAGCAGGAATGGCATGCCGCTGAAGCGCCGCGTACGACCGTGCATCACGAGTCGGATCTGGCGCTGTTCGCTGCCATCGATCTGCTCTCGGCGCCAGGCGAGCACCTCTTCGCGCGCGCCCCGCACTCGCGCCAGCAGGTCGGCAAAGTTGTCGTCGGCGGCAGCAAAGCCGCTCGGATCGCCGCGGTTGAACACCGCGTAGTCGGAGTGCTCCGGCGCAGGTGGCTCGCCGCCGGCGAGGCGCAGCACGGTGCCGCGCGCCCCGTCGGCTGCAATCTGCACCTGCCGCGCCAGCGGAAACATCGTGACGTGCAGGCGTGCGTCGAGCAACGGCCCCTCGGGCATCTCGCAGGCACGCGCATGGTCGGCCGACTTCTCCAGCAACCCGGCGAGGTTGTCGAGCATGCGGCCGAACACCGGCACCGAGGCGTCATACATCGAAAGCTTCATGTCGTCTTTCTGCTGGGGAGTCGAGCGCGCGATTGTTTCATCGCGCGGTTACGCGCGCAGCACAATGACGACTTTCCCCCAAAAGCGTGGCAAGCCATGACCTCCCTCACCCCGCTCACCCTCTACCAGGGCCCGGCTGGCGATCGCAATGCGCGAGGCATGGCAGGTGCCGCATTGATGGCGAAGGCACTTGCGCTGCAGACCGGCCTCGAGCCCGTGGTGGTAGGAGAACCCGGCCCCCCGCTGAGCGGACGCTGGGATGCAGAACTTGAACTGGCCCGGCGCCCGCTTGCGGCCCTCGCTGCCCGGTACGACGCCCTGCTCGCCCACCACGGGCGCCCGCTCACCGCCATGGGACGTTGCGCGACTGCGCTCGCTACGCTGCCTGTCGTCGCCCGCCATCGCCGGGACGCGTGCGTCGTTTGGTTCGATGCCCACGCCGACGCCAACACACCTGATACCAGCACCAGCGGCTACCTGGGCGGCCTCGTGTTGACCGGTGCCTGTGGCCTGTGGCCTTCGCCGCTCGGCGGAGGATTGCGGTTGGAGCAGGTGGTGCTGGTGGGCTCGCGTGACATCGACCCACCCGAGCAGCAATGGATCGACCAGGGTCTGTTGCGCCTCGTCCCCCCCGGGCCGGCGCTGGCCGAACGGCTCCAAGACGCGATCGGCGACGCGCCGGTCTACGTGCACCTGGACTGCGACGTGCTCGAGCCCGGCATCGTGCCCACCGAATACCGTGTGCCGGGCGGCCTCACACTGCAACAGTTGCATCAGGCCGCGCAGGCGCTGGCGCAATGTGAGGTGATCGGGCTGGAGATCGCCGAGTTCGAAGCCACGTGGACGCAGGCGGAGGGCGGCGCACCGGGTGATCCGGCGGGGGTGATCACCGCGCTTGCACCGCTGCTCAAAGCCGTAACAGATGCCTGAACCTTCCCCCGCGATCACGGGGGGCGGGCACGCCAACGCACGACTATGTTCTGCACGTCATCACAGGTAGGCGTTCTTCGGTCGACCCACCGGGAGGTTTTCGTCGTGCGTCTTGCTGGCGTACTCGTTGCGACCCTCGCCCTGGCTGCCGGCCCCGCCGGCACAGGGCGAGTTGACGGACTTCGAGGCGCCGGGGTGGGCCGCCGCCGATTCACGCCCCGCCCCTCTTGCGCGAGCGATCCACCCAGAACGTTCGCTCCTCCGGGAATGCCCCCGCAGTGACCCGACACGCTCATGTGCCGGCACCGCGCCCTCGGTAAACGCCGGGCGTGTCCCCCGTCCAGCCTTTGAAGGCACGATGGAAGGACGCCGTGCTGTCGAATCCCAGCTCAGCGGCAATCACGGCCATCGGTTCTCGGGTGCGGGTGAGTTTTTGTACCGCCATGTCGCGGCGCAGCTCATCCTTCACGCGCTGAAAACTCGTGCCTTCGTCGCCCAGGTGGCGATGCAGTGTGCGGGTGGACACGTGCAAGGCGGTGGCCGCCTCCTCGGCGGTCACGGGGTGTGGCAATCGCTGCGCGAGGTGGTCGCGCAGCCGCTGGCTGAGCAGCTCGTCCTTGAACGACACGAACAACCAGTCTTCCGGCGCACGCCGCAGGAAGTCATTCAACTCCTGCTTGGTGCGCCGCACCGGCCGTTGCAGATAGGCCGCCTCCAGGTGCATTGCCGTCTGCGGTTGGTCGAACCGCACCGGCCCCGGATAGAGCGACTGGTACTCGGCGGCAAACGCAGGCCGGGCAAACGAAAAGTCGACACGGATCAACGGAATCTTGCGCCCGACCAGCCACGAGGCCACCCCGTGAATGAGCTTGAGCATCAGGTCCAATGCCACCGGCTTGCACGCAGCACTGCCCGGCACCTTGACCAGCGCGATACGACTGATCGGATGCTCCGCCTCGACCTGCAGCGTGAAGTCGTCCTGCAGCAGATGCAGCACATGCGACCAACGGTGCAACGCCACGGCGAGGCTGCGCGCATCGAGCAGGCTGAGGCAGGTGAACTTCAATGCACCCGCACGCAGGGGGCGTGAAAACAACCGGGGCATCTCGTCACCACTGAGCGCCACCACCTGGCGGTACAGCGCCGCGAACTGCGGCTCGGTCACACGACCGCCCGGCTGCAGCAGCAGACTCCGCGCAATGCCGGCCTCTTCCACCAGATCGGGCAGCTTCGCCGACGGCACTTCCATCGCCTCGCACACGGCGCAGACGTAGGCCATCGACACGGTGGGCAAGGAGGTGGTTTGGAGTCTCATCGGCAATTTTCGAACGGTCGTTCAATTTGGCACGAAATGCAAGTACGGCGGCGCAGTTGGCGAGTGACGCCAAGCAAAGCAAGAGGGAAACTTGCCAAATCGGCCAACAGAACAGTGCAGGACCATAGCATGCAGTGGCCGAAAGTGCGACTCAGCATGACCGCTCGGCTTGCCTTGCCATGCACCGCGCACCGACTGGAGACAACGATGGACTTGCGCGAGCAGCGCAAGAAAGCCGCAGATGAACACGCATGCCTTCCTTCACCTGCCTCGCCTGGCCACCTGGGCGAACCTGCTGAACGAATCCGACCACGCCTTGCTGCGCCGCTCACTGCGCGAGCGCAGCGTCAAGGCGGGCGGGCACGTCGGCTTCCGCGGCGACCCGGTGACCCACTGGGTGGGCGTGGTGGACGGGCTGGTGCAGATGTCGGTCGGTTCTGACGAGGGCCGCGTCTCGGCGCTCGGCCACGCGGGCAAGGGGGAATGGTTCGACGAATGCGCGCTGTTGCGCAACACCCCCCGGCGCTACGACGCCATCGCGCTGCGCGACACCCAGCTCGTGTTGCTGCCGGGCGAACTGTTCCATGAACTGCTGCTCACCCGCCCAGCCTTCAACCAACACGTGCTGACGCTGATCGCCGCCCGAGCCGAAGCCGCGATGGACGCCCTCGAAGGCGATCGCCTGCACGACTGCGAGGCCCGGGTGGCGCGCTGCCTCGCCTCGCTGATCGACACCGACCTGCACCCCGGCGCCCTGCCAGTGGTGCGGTTGACGCACGGCGAGATCGGCCTGCTTTCGGGCGTGTCGCGCCAGCGTACCAACTGCGCACTGCACAGCCTCGCCGAGCGTGGCCTGCTGCGCATGAACCGGCACTGCCTGCGTGTGCTCGACGCCCCCGCGCTGCGGCGGTTCGGAGGGTTGCCGCAGAAGGCTCACCCGGTGGAGCGGCACGCGCTGACGCATCGCGAGCAACGCGAATACGCGGTCGCGTGAGTGACGGGCGGCCGGCCCGTCGTGGCCGCCCTGCGCGAGAACGCTCGTCAATGCGCCTCAGCCGTTTGTCTTGCGCGGCCCGTCTTGTCGTCACCGACGCCCTCACACGACCTTAGGATCCCGCCACCAAGATTTCCGCAAACAAGGTCAGGGATGCAATTCTTCCAACGCGTGCGCGCCTGCGTCACGCTCACCGCCATCGTCGTGCTGCTCTCTGCCTGCGGCGGGGGGGCCAGTTCTTCCGAGCAGTCCACGGCGAACGCCGACGGCAGCGACTCCGCACAAACGCCACCGGCCACCCCTTCGAGCGACCCGGGCTACAGCCCCGAAACGCAATACAGCACCAGCTACTGCACCGACGGCAACTACCCCGAGCAGTGGGAGTGGCGCCAGCAGACCACGACGCCCGCTGCTCGCGCCGCCACCAGCGGCACGCCCCGCATCCGGCACATCCGCAACGGCGTGGTCATTGCCACGTACGCCAAGTTGTCGGGTTACCGCAGCCAGCCCAACAACATCGACGCGCACGACACCTCGGTCGGCCCGTTCCGCCGCATGCCCTACACGCAAATGGCAGACGGCGATGTGTTCGAACTCGAGCCCGCCGTCTATGAGGGCGAAGACCAGCAGATCTTCGTTGGCCCCAACGTCAAGAACGACCAGGACTTCAGCGCAGGCACCTACTACACCCCGCGCAACATCACCATCCGCGGCCTCACGGTGAATGGCGTGCGGCCGGTGATCCGCAACCCGGCCAGCGGTGCCTCCAACAACAACTTCGGCCAGTCGCTCGTGTACGTGGGCAAGTCCGAGAACGTCACCATCGAGAACCTCGACATCGTCGATTCACCCACTGGGGGCAATCTCGGCAAGGCCGGCGTCTACCTCAACGGCGCCCACAACCTGACGCTGCGCAACGTGCGGATCGCCGGCTTCCGCCGGCACCAGCAGAACGGCATCTTCGGCACATCGAACAACAGTGGTCTGTTCCTGATGCAGAACGTGGAACTGGCCGATAACGGCGGCAGCGGCGGCCCCGAGCACAACATCTACATGAACAGCAGCTCGGTCGACAACAACTTCACCGTCAAGATGCAGGGCTCCTGGAGCCACGACGCTTACTACGGGCACCTGTTCAAGTCGCGAGCGCAGGTGAACGTGCTCGAAGGCAACTACTTCCAGGGCGCGCGCGCCGCGACCGGCATGCAGGCCGAGACCTACCTGGTCGACATTCCCGAAGGCGGCACGCTGGTGGCGCGCAACAACGTCTTCGTCAAGAACTTTTCGGGCAATTTCTCCAACGGCGCAGCCATCACGTTTGCCGTGGAGGCGGGCTCGACCACCAAACCCTTCGACAGCGCCCGGCCGTGGCAGCTGACGATCGAGCACAACACGCTGGTCGCGTTCTCGCGCTACTACGACACGCAGAACCACCGGCTGTACCCGTTCTTCATCAAGTCGACCGCACCTGTACCGGCCGAGGCCCGATCCATCCGGAACAACCTCTTCGTCGGCTATTGCCCCACCACCGTGCAGCTGTCTGCCGGCTACTACGGTGACGACTACCTGGAACTCACCTTCAACGACATCGACGAAGGTTTCAGGCCGCGGCGGCCGGTAGCGGCGAAGGCGAACTCGATCGTCGGAACGCCGGGTTACGACCACGCATCGCAGGTCCAGAACCGGACCTCAATGGCAATCGGCGCACGGGACTGAGGGACCACGCAGAAGCGGCTCCAGCCACCTGGAGCCTTGTTCAGTCATGAAGTGCCACCCGTACCTGTACGGGCGGCTTGACGCAACAAGCCTGCTCTCGCGAGCTCAGCCAGCCTCAACGCAATAGAGGATTGCGATTGTGCAACAGACAACCTTCGCAGTTGGAATCACGAACGCACAATACTCAATGGGCAGGGTGTAAAAGGTATGTGTACCCCACCTACCGGTACGCTCCTTTCCAAACCCTTTAATCTTCCGCGCCATTCTTTCTCGGTTGAGAATTATCTTCACAAAACCTATTAAAGGCGAGGAAACAATCGAGGCAAGAAGAAAAACCGCAGGAACAACAGGCATCCAAGGGATGCTTTTAACAAAACCTGGGAACAAATCCCCCGGAAGCCCACAGGGCGAGCGCCCCTATTAAAACACTAGCCAGAAGGCGCCCCCCTTTTTCTCGCGATGAATTCCAACAGCACCAAGGGGTAGGAACATCATCCCTCAATGGAATTTGAAGCTCGCCCCACTTTTATCAATTATCGATCGGACTCAACGAGCCGCGATCACAAACACCTTACCTAAACTTGACAAGATAGCAACCCGCAC
The DNA here is from genome assembly GCF_946480305.1 of uncultured Caldimonas sp. Next base: position 128,496 of record NZ_CAMLJQ010000001.1, on the reverse strand, counting down.
CCCATCTAAAAAAGCATAAAGAAGGCAGTATTAAGAAATTTTCACCGCAAACTCGGAAAAGAATTTCATCAACCAATCGCGCACATCTGGACTAGACAAGGCATCCCCCACGGCCGAGTTCAGTTCCTCCCACTTACTGCTGTCGTTAGCAAGAAGACGAGCGAGGTCCTTCTTTAGAGATTCCAAATGCTCTCGCTGCAGCAATTCTTTCATCCGCAAATATGACGCTTCGGCATAGGGCTGAACGGATTTTTTACCTCCGACTGCTGCTCGCAGGAATTTCGGCCTGTAGTAACGCAGCAGCTCTTCTTTTAAAATTCCCCAAGCAGACTTCTCGTCGGCAGCGGGTTGATGAACCCAGACCTCCGATCCATCAATCAATACAGGCAAAACCTCGCCCACCAAAAATTCACCTTCTGCGCCTAAGGAGACGCAAACCCATCTCCCAGAACATGATGCAACCTTCCCCCCGCGCCGTGAAAAGCGATACTCGTTCTCCAAAGCTTTCGCAAACTCAAAAAGAAATTCACGGATTTCATCTTCGTTTCGCCCCGTCACTGAAGGGGCCGCACCTGAAAGTGGCGCGTTGCTATTAAGCAGCCTTTGAATTATTGCAAGGTAGTAATCTTCCTGCTGCAATGGATATTTTGGCTCCACCAACTTATTCACGACATTTCGAATACCTGTGGTCATTGGGTGATCGAATTGCGGAGCATAAGTAAGCATCAGAAGATCACTATTCACTTGACTAACATCGTCCATTTCATCTGCCATTATCGATTCGTGCTAGTACAGCGGTAGCGGCGGGCAGTAGCTGGGCATGGGCGTCGTCGGCGATCACAAGTTTGTGCCTGTGGAGCCAGTACTTGTAGTACGTCACGCCCTCCTGTTCCATCGGATGGCTGACAAACTTCCAGTCGATCTGCTGGTATTGGACGACGAGGTTCTCGGGGTGATAGGTGTGGCTCGGGAGACAGTCCAAAGGGGGCTACCGAGCCGCACTCATCGAACACCTCTTCGAGCACCCGTAGTCTTGTCCTGGAAGATGCTGCATTCCTGGTCAAGGTCAGGAACGATGTTCGGGGGACATATTAGCCACGCAACAATTTGAGCCGGCTCTCTATTAATTTTCTAAAATTTTCATCTGGACCCAAGGACAAACAGGTTTCAAGGTCAGAAACGGCCAAACTTATTTTACCTTGACGGTGCAGCACGCTTGATCTGTTGTAATAAGCCAAGGCATGATCCGGCTTTGACTTAATTGACTCATCGAAATAGTGCAAAGCACTCTGCAGCTCATCCTTCTCAAAATATACAGTTGCTGCCGTGCAATAAACAGACGGATCACTGTAACCAAGATCAAACGCTTGATTTAGATCCTGCAATGCCAAGTCAAACTGTTTCATCATGGCATACACCGTTCCTCGGTCTGCGTATACCAGCGGATTATTGGGATCAGCTTGCAAAATATCGCCATACAACGCCACCGCATCCTCAAATCGCCCCTGAGAAGCAAAAGCTCTAGCCCGAGCAAAGAATGGCGAAAGATCGATTTGATTTCTATCCATAGGAGCTCAATAAACTCTACCGGTTAATTCCATGCATTATATTATTCATTTGCGGAGTCGGCCCATTTTTTCGAGCATGCATAGCAAGTATTTTTCTAGAGCATCGAATTGTATCGCTGTAGCGTAAGGGCGCTTAGGATCTTGCCTTGAATGCTCTCTAATAATATTAGATATCGTTTCGTCCCGCCATAGCTCTCGGTGCTCAAAAATGGCAAAATCTTGGCCCTCGATTTCCTCAATAACCAGATGACCTCGCCACGCATCCTCATAGAGTTTGCCTGAAATATCAAACAAAAATAGAACGGCCTTTTCCCCAACTTCCAAACGATCATCCCCCCATCCTCCCGGCGCCTGAACGAATTCAATTTCCGATCCAACGCACGACTCCTCCACTCCCTTTCCCCAAGAAAAAATCTTTAGCACCTCGGCGCGCAAAGTTTGAGGCTGAGGTGAGGCAATAATTTTGACCACGATCGCATCGTAATTCTCAATTTGATCAGCCAAGAAGGGCTGCTCGTCAGTCATGGCTGCCATACGTTGCCATTTTTCTCAAGTTGAGGTATGTAGTTCCGCAAATTTCCAGATGTTTCAGGAATCGGTATGCCTAACTTTGAAGGAAATGTTGCGCAATTAAACGTGCACGCTCCCTCATCAGGGAAACCATAACGGACATCATCCATTGGTCTATTCACACCGATAGCGTCGTGCTCCGCTTTTATTCTCCCAAATTCAGCTTTCGAAACAGGTATTTTTTGTTCAACTACGACCTGCGGCTTCCCATCGCGACCAATGGCCGGCCTCGCTGAGACGGCTTTGAATAAAGCCGTATCGTCAGTAATTTTCCCAGGATAAGTCACTTTATTTCGCAAAGACTGAACCGCATCATAACTCGACATATTTTTCGGCACATTCGGTCCAAAGCCATATATGGTTTTCCCCCCATTGAACGAATACCCTACGTGACCAGTCACGACATAGGGATGCGGCGCGTTTCTCCCCGCTAGATCTGCAACTGAACCAGCGCCTCGGAATCCGTAGAGACTGATTGTGTGTTCCGTCGTTGCCTCTGTACTACGGTTGAGCCCATCAAACGCCGTACGCCCTGTCGGCGTCCTGGCCGCTCGCACTCCCACACCCATCAGTGCAAACCCCGCCGCACCTACCATGATGTCGCCATATCCTGGCCCGAGGGATTCTCCCCACTTGTAGAGTTCTGCCATCCCAAAGTGCGACGCCAGCACCACTCCACCAAAGGCCAGCGCCGGCAACGCGCCTGCGGCGATCGCGCCCAATCCCGCCCCAAGCAGCGCCGCGGTGCCCAGCACGGTCAGCGCCATCTCGAAGAGCTCTTCGTTGTCTTGAATCTCGACGACGGTCACCGTCTCGCTACCGACGAAGACATTGCTGCTGCCGGTCTTGATCTTCGCGCCGCAGGCCATGCGCATATCGGTGCGAGCCATTGGCTTGCCATTGACCGTTACTCGCTTGGCTCCCTGTGCGATGAGCACATTTGGCTTGGGGAAGTGATTCAGCGGAGCGCCCGAGCACCTAGGGGTGAAGTCCACGCCGGCGCGCATGGCTGGACGACCGTTGACGGTCACGTTCTTCGAGCCTTGCCCTAATGTTCCCGCGGTTGGCCCGGACAAATTGGCCGCCCTCATGATCCCGCGCGCCAGCGCACCACCCGCCAAACCGCCGCCGGCAATACAGCCACCCACGATCACGGCGATGGCAAGACCGCCGGTGGCCACGCCAGCCACAACAATGGCAGCCCCAATCGCCGCACCAATGAGCGCGCCGGCCACCATGCCGACCATGCCCATGCCGTGGGTGATTTCATCGCCAAGCCGCGCGGCACGCAGTGCCGCTTCAGCCCCGCTCACGCCTTGGCTCCGGATGCCTGCTGAAGTTGTTCGCGCACGTACCCGAGGTCGCTCCACGGGACCGGGCCTTTTACGGCACGGATGCCGTCGAGCAAGCTGCTCAGGTGAGCTACATTGCCGCGCTCGTCAGGCAGCAGTTCGAACTTGCCGGGTTCGCTCCAGAACACGCCTTTGCGGTTCGGCACCACCATGTGCGGCCTCAGCGGCGAGCCGTCTGCGGCATAGAACGCCCACAAGCCATCCTCGACGTCGAGCGCATTGAAGGCGCTTTGCAACTCCACCGTCGGCGGCACGATGTGCAGGGTGCGTTGGCGCACGGCCAGCGCGTACAGGTGTTGAGGCCCCGCTGCCGGTAACACCGGCGCCGGCACGGGCAACTCGTCGTTGGCTGCGGGTTCTACCATCGGCGCCGGTTGGTCCCGGCGCAGCTTGATGGATGCCAGGAACTCGTCCCACACCGCCGCGTGCTCGTCGAATTCTTCGAGCATGGCGGTCAACGTGATGACGAGCATGCTGCCGTCGTGCCACACGAAGGCTTGCCGCTGGCGCAGCAAGGCAGTGGCGTTGCTGCGCCACAGGTAGTCGACGATGGCCGCTGGCTCGTCGTCGATAGTGGTGTCTTGCTTGCCAAGGAATTTGTAGCCGTTGAACTGTCGTTTGGCGGCTTCTTGTTGCGCGTCGGCGTACTGGTGTACGTCGTCGGTCTGCGTCTCGGGGTCGCGGGTGATGAGCAGGCTGGTGTCCTTCTTGCCGTTGGCGCCGGGCAGGCGGAACACGTTCATGGTCTGGTCGCGCCAACCTGCGGGCACCATCAGTTCGGCTTCGTGGATGCGATAGGGGGAGCTCATGCGGTCGGTGCTTTCTTCACGGGTTGAGGTCCACGCTGTCGGACCCCTTGACCTGCACCACCTTGCCCTCGATGGTGATCAAGCCGCCCTTGGTCATCGTGATCTTGCTGTCGCCGCACTTGAGCGTGATCTGCGTCTTGGCCTCGACGACGATCTCGCTGTCCATCGACTGCACCTTGATGTGCTGCTTGACCACCGTCTGCTTGAATCCCTTCGTGACGTTGGTGGTCTGATGCGGCCCGTTGACGACAGTGGCCTGGGTGTGCTGCACCGTGGTCACCATGTCCTTCTGCGAGTGGATGTTGATCAGCTCCTGCCCCGCCCGGTCGTGGATGACCATCTCCGAGTACCCGCCGCCGCCGGGCGTCGAGTTGCTCTTGAAGCCCATCATGTGCGCACCATCGGGCAGTGCATAGGGCAGCGGCATGTCGCCGTTGTAGACGCTGCCCATCACGATGGGCCGGCTGGGGTTGCCGTCGAGAAAGGCGACGATCACCTCCTGCCCGATGCGTGGGATGGCCACCGTGCCCCAGCCGCGGCCGGCCCAGGGTTGCATCACGCGCATCCAGCAGGAGCTGCGTTCGTCGAACGGAGCGCGACGGTCCCAATGGAACCGCACCTTGATGCGGCCGAAGGCGTCGGTCCAGATCTCTTCGCCCTTGGGGCCGGTGACGGTGGCGGTCTGCACGCCTTCGATGCGCGGGCGGGGGTGGACGCACGGCGGCCGGTACGGCACGCGCTGGCGCTGGCACTCGAACTGGTTGCGGTAGCTGGCCTCGGTGCCCGCGACGATGTTGTTGCGCCCGTGGTGCTCGACGCGCGTGATCAGCAGCCGATCGGCCTCCGGGTTACGGGGGTCGAACCAGTGGTGGTGGGTGAGCACGGTGGAGTACCCGGCACGCAGGTCGGGACAGTCGCTGCTGCCGTAGAAGCGCTTGGCGCGCGATTCGTACTCCTCCATGCGCAGCCGGGCGTAGCGCTCGCCTTCGGCCTGGCTGCGGTAGGCATGGCCAGGCGTGCCGTCGTACACCTCGAGCTTGGGCACGTCGCCCTGGTTGGCCACGGTGGGGATTTCGGCCAGCCGGTGGCCGCGCGGCGCTTTGAAGTCGTAGGTATCGACGGTGTGTTTGCCCGGCTGCAGCTCGCGCACGGCATGCAGGCCGTCAACGCAGTTGAGCTCGGTCACGCGGTCGCCACCGTTGAATTCGATCTGCTGGTACAGCGGCAGCGGCGGGCAGTAGCTGGGCACGAGCGTGTCGTCGGTGATGACGAGCTTGTGCCCGTCGAGCCGGTGCTCGTAGTAGTACGTCATGCCCTCCTGCTCCATCAGCTGGCTGACGAACTGCCAGTCGGTCTGCTGGTACTGGACGACGAAGTTCTCGGGCTGGTAGCTGTGGCTCAGGCGCAGTTCGAAGTCGGCTGCCGAGCCGTACTCGCCGAACACCTCTTCGAGCACCTGCGGGATGGTCTTGTCCTGGAAGATGCGGCATTCCTGGCGCAGGGTCAGGAACGACGTCCACGGCACCACGTGCGCCAGGTAGTAGGCCCAGCCGCCGTCGGTGCGGTCGAACGCGAAGCTCTTGACGTAGCCGTGCACGTAGCGCCGGCTGCCGTCGGTCTGCAGCACGCCCACGGTCACGGGCTTGCTCATCAGCTCCTTGAGTTCGATGCCGGCGTTCAGCGAGGCGAGCCGCAGGTGAAACTCGAACGGCTCGCTCAGGCCCTCGTTGCCGCCCAGCGTGTCGACGTACAGGCGCTTTTCTTCGGGCAGCAGCGTGTACAGGCAGAACAGGCGGTTGTTGTCTTCGAACCGGGGCGGCGTGTACTCGGCCAGCAGGTCATAGACCGGGATCTGCAGCGCGGCGTCCTCCACCAGCGGTGGCGGCTCGTACACCCGGGCTTCGGCCTCGTTCACCGCGGTGAAACTGCCGGCCGGCGTGCCGACGAAGGGCGCTGTGGCCATCGGCAGCGTGGAGGTGGACAGCGCCGCTGCGTCCATCGCTGTTCCAGCTGAAGATGATCCGGAAGCCAGCGATGAGGCCAAGGCGGCGGCGGACTGCACCAGTCGGGCGGCCTGCGTCACCTGGGCCAACTCGGGCGACACCATCGAGCCCAGTTGCGCAGCGTCCAACGCGTTGTCGAGCATGGAGCCGGCGTAGGCACCCGCCTCGGCCCCCGGGTTGAAGCCGGGCATCCGCGACATGGGCAGCGTAGAGGTGCTCAAGTCGCCTGCCGAAAACTGCGTCGGCGATCGCAAGGCGCTTGCCACCTGCGCCGCCTGTTCGAGTCTGGCGGTCTGAGACAGGACTTCGGGAGACGCACCTGCCAACTGCGCAGCGGTGTCGGTGGCCTGCGCCGCCAGGGTTGCATGCTCGAGACCGAAGACAGCGGGGCTCGGGTTCTCGGCGACGAGCGTGTCCCTCCCCGGATCGGGCAGTTCTTCTTTCACGTTGATCCCTGTAGATGCTTGTTGATGAGCCTTGCATGCCTAGTGTGCGCAAGGCCGCGCAAATCTTAGGAGTGAACGAGAACGCGTAGCTCCGGCTACCGCACCATGTTTCGCCCTGTTGCCTGATTTACAGCGCGAGCCGGCGCGTTAAAGTCGCCGATCGCCAGCCACTCTCGCTAGAGTGCGGCCACTCTCTTCGACCCGTCCGCACGCCACGCATGAGCACCCCTGCGCAGAAAGCCGCTGAACGCGACGCCACGCTCCTTCGCCACGCCGTCGAGAGCCACCGACGCCAGGTTCGCGCCCGCCCTGCCCCCGCGGCAGTGGGTGTGTGCCGTGCCGACGGCTGGAGCGTCGGCATCGAACACCTCGATGGCGACTACGACCTGGACACGCCGCTGGGCCAGGAGATGCTGCGCCGGCTGGTCTCGCAAAGGCCGGATGTGTTGACGACACTGAGCGCGTGGGAGCCGAAGGCCTTCGTGCCTGTCGCCTCCCGACCAGCCTCTCCTGCTGCTCCCCGCACACCGGCCCGGCCTGAAGAAAACCTGCCGCCGTGGATGCATGACTATCTGTTCGGCAGCTGGGGTGGCCAAGGCGTGGGCTCGGAGTTGAAGTCCGCTGGCGTCGGGCCGGGCAACATCGTGGGCAACGCGATGGGCGCGGCGCAAGGTGCGGCCTACGCCGGCATGCAGAGCGGCACCGCGGGCAAGCTCGCCGCCGGAGCCCAGCGCGTCGCGTCGGGCGCCGCCCGCAGCGTGCGCATCAATGACTACATGGAGCTATACAACGCGAACCAGGGCAAGGGCCGGCCGCGCCCACGTCTGCGCGTGCGGGGCCTGCCGGTGCAGGTGATCACGCCGATCGAAGGCACCGCGGCGTGGCGCTCGAATGCCAGGGGCACCACGCACTCGACACGCTGGGTGAACCCGACGCCGCAGCAGGTGCGTGGCGTTGGTGTGGCAGCGGCAGACGCGCGCTGGACACGTTATGCAGGCTGGGCTACCGGCAAGGCTGGCACCGGCATCCTCACGTTTGCGCCAACGCTGGCGCTCGACACGTACAACGCCGTGCAATTCGAGCTCGATGCGGGCGGCCAGTGGCGTGCACGTGGGTTCGACACTCGCAAGTTCCTCATCGACTCGGCGAAGAACCAGAGTGGGAACGTCGTTGGCTTGGGGGCAAGCGTTGGAGCAGGAATCGGCGCGACGGTCATGTTCGGCGCAGCGGTTGCCGGCTGGCCGGTCGTCCTCATCGGGTTGGGGTTCGGTATCTTTGCCCAGGTTGTATGGAATGCGACGGGCATGAATGACCGCGCCGGGGCGCTCGCCGAACAGGCTCTACGATGAAACAGCCGGACGTGACTCTGGTCCGATGGGGATGGCTCATCGTTGCTTTTAACCTTGGCCCCCTCCCGCTTCTGCTCTTCTACCCCTACTTCGAGGGGAAGTACGCGTGGGGCTTTGTTTGCCTGTCCGCTCTCGGTATCGCATTCGGCCTGTACGCAAAGTACCGCTCCGCATTGGCAAGCGCTCATCTCCTTGTTCAACTGCCGCTCGGATTGGTCATGCTGGGCTTGCCCCTCATCGGCTGTGTCGTTGCCCTGCTGGTGGTCGTACTGCACCGCAACGACCTGGTTCCATTGGCCATCGCCCTGACCTGTCTTAGCCTTGCTGCATCGTCCATGTGGGGCGCATGGCGGGCATCCACTCTCGTCAAGGCCGAATCCGCAAATGCCGCCCCTGCCTGGCTACGCGAACGTGTGAACCTTGACAAAGGTGCGTTTGTAGAAGCGACGAGCACCCGGAAAGTTGTCCCGTGGTGGGGCAGCTTCGCGCTCGCAACGGCTTTCAACCTCCCGTTGCTGTCCGAAGCGATCGGTCTGCAACCCCATTCGCTCAGCTATTTGCTGATGGTCGTGCTGGTACCCGTGATGGTCGGCGTCATCTGCCACCTCGCGGCGATCACCGGCGCCAACATGGTGTACCTCCGGCAGATCATCAAACTGGAGCAGCAGCAAGGCCGCAGATTTACCGCGACCCATCTCGATGAAGTGCGGGCACTTCGCCGCGAGTTCTGGTTTGCCAAGTGGCTATGCCGACCGGAAGACCTCGCGCAGCCGCCCTCCACGCCCACCCCAACCGCCGCCACGCGCCGGGTACGCCGCAGGCTGGAAGCAGCGCGCAAACCGTGACGGACGCCGTCCGCGCACCTGCTCGCGGCTGCTGCTCCTGCCTCAACCCATCGCCGCGCGCAATGCCTGCCGCAGCTTCTCGCCGATCTCGGGTTTGGCCTCGTACGGGTCGCTCGGGTTGCGGCCGAGCACCACGTCCTCCAGCCGCTTTTGCACCATGCCCAGCGCCTGCGGATGGCTGTAGATGTAGAACTGCCGCTCGCGCACGGCGTCCATCACCTTCTGTGCCACTTCGGCGGCGGTGATCTTGCCCGACGTGACGGCCTTGGCGCTGTTGGCCTGGGCGATCAACTGGCTCGGGGTGGGCTTGCTGTCAGTGCGCGCCTCGTGCGGGCGGTTGCGGTGCGACTCGTGGATGCCGGTGGGCACGAAGTACGGGCACAGCACCGAGCAGTCGATCTGATCGGTCACCAGGTGCAGGTCCTGGTAGAGCGTTTCGCTCAAGGCCACCACCGCATGCTTGGTGACGTTGTAGACGCCCATGTTCGGCGCGTTCAGCAGCCCGGCCATCGACGCGGTATTGACGATGTGGCCTTCGAAGGCCGGGTTCTGCCGGGCGGCCTCGATCATCAGCGGCGTGAACACGCGCACCCCGTGGGCCACGCCCATCAGGTTGACACCGACCACCCATTCCCAGTCCTTCAGCGTGTGTTCCCAGATCAGGCCGCCGAACGCCACGCCGGCGTTGTTGAACACCAGATGCGGCACGCCGAAGCGCTCGACCGTTGCGGCGCCCATGGCCTCCACCTCGCCGGCCTTGGACACGTCCAGACGGAACGGCAACACCTGCGCGCCCAGGCTGCGGATCTCTTCCGCGGCGCGGTCCAGTGCCTCCTGCTGCACGTCGGCCATCACCACATTCATGCCGGCACGCGCTGCGAGGCGCGCCACTTCGAGGCCGAAGCCGGAGGCAGCGCCGGTGAGGACGGCGGTCTTGCCCTGAAAGGATTTCATTGGGGGTCTCCTGGTAGGTTGATTCGCTGCGGCGCATGTTGCGCCACGCACGGCGCAGGGTCTGTCCATCAGGCGACAACTCGGCAAGGTCAATAGGGCATGGCGCGGGCGATGATGCCGTCGACATTGCTGACGAGCGGTAGCGTGCCGAAGGCGTGGCCCCAGTCACCGCCAAGCCGGGAGGCACAGAACGCGTCGAACACGAAATCAGGCGCGTGCTGCCGCAGCATCGCGGCCTGCACCGCCAGCGCCACGTCTTGCGCAAGGCGGCGCGCTTCAGGCTCCTCGATGCCGTCTTCCATGCGTGCCAGCAGCGACGCAACCAAACGATCGTAGGCAGGATGGGCGCCACGTGCCACGTCCAACTCCGATGCCAACGCCGCTGCCACATCGTTGCCCTGGTCGTCACGCTTCTTCAACGCACGCAGCAGGTCCAGCGCCATGATGTTGCCGGCGCCTTCCCAGATGGAGTTGAGCGGCATCTCGCGGTAGATGCGGGCCATCACGCCCTCGCCGCCCTCTTCCACGTAACCGTTGCCGCCCAGGCATTCCATCGCTTCCTGTGCAAAGGCGCTGCCGCGCTTGCAGATCCAGTACTTCGACACCGGCGTGAGCACGCGGCGCATCAGCGCTTCGTGCGGGTCGCCCTGCCGGTCGAAGGCGCGCGCGAGGCGCAGGCTCAATGCAACGGCGGCTTCGCTTTCCAGTGCCAGATCGGCCAGCACGTTGCGCATCAGCGGATGCTCGATCAACCGATAGCCGAAGGCCTTGCGCTGGGTTGCATGGTTGAGCGCCAGCGCCAGGGCCTGACGCATCAACCCGGTGGTACCCAGCGCGCAATCGAGCCGGGTCAGGGTGCCCATCTCCAGGATCTGCGGCACGCCCCGCCCTTCTTCGCCCACCAGCCACGCATGTGCGCCGGCAAACTCCACTTCGGAGCTGGCATTGGCCTTGTTGCCCAGCTTGTCCTTCAACCGCTGGATGCGCAGTGCGTTGATCGTCCCGTCGGGCAGCACGCGAGGCAGGAAAAAACAGCTCAGACCCGCCGGTGCCTGGGCGAGCACCAGGAACGCATCGCACATCGGCGCCGAGAAGAACCACTTGTGCCCCACCAGCCGGTAGCACCGGCCCCACGGCGTGGTGCTGTCGAACGTGGCCTGCGTCGTGTTGGCGCGCACGTCCGAGCCCCCCTGCTTTTCGGTCATGCCCATGCCCATCGTCACGCCGGCCTTCTGCGCCGCGGGCGCAAAGCGGGCGTCGTACTCGGTGCTCGTGAGCTTGGGGAACCAGTCGTTGAACACCTCGGCGTTGCCGCGCAGCGCAGGCGTCACCGCGTAGGTCATCGAGATGGGGCACAGGATCGACGGCTCCAGCTCGGTAAAGAGCATGAAGCCCGCGGCGCGCTCCATGTGTGCGCCAGCGCCGCGTGCCCAAGGCGTGCCGTGCAACCCGTGCCGCACGGCGGCCCCCATCAGTGCGTGATAGCTGGGGTGAAACTCGACCTGGTCGATGCGGCGGCCGAACCGGTCGTGGCTGTGCAGTTGCGGCGCATGCACGTTTGCCAGCCGCGCGTGCTGCTGCATTTCGGCAGTACCGACCGTTTCGCCGAGCGCGCGCAGGCGCGTGTCGTCGTGGCCCGGCCAGTGGAAGGCCAGCGCGTCGCGCAACGGCCGATGGGTCGTGAAGAGGTTGTAGCCGGCCAGCGGCGTGCTCTGGTTGAGCACCTCATGGGTCTGGTCGAGGGGAGCGAACGATGCGGACATCTCCATCACCTCCGTGTCTCGGGACCGTCGAGCCGCACGCGAGCGGCGGCCGATCAGATCAACTTGACGAGCTGCTTGCCGAAGTTCTTGCCGCGCAGCAGCCCAAGGAAGGCCTCGGGCGCGCTCGCCAAGCCTTGCGCGACCGTCTCGCGGTACTTCAGCTTGCCGCCTGCAACCAGCGAGCCCAGCTCCTTCAGCGCCTCGGGCCACACTTCCATGTGCTCGCTGACGATGAACCCTTCGAGCGTGAGGCGCTGCGTCAGGATCAGCTGCGGTCGCGCCATCGGAATCGGCTGGCCGTCGTAGCCCGAGATCATCCCGCACAGCGCGATGCGTCCGAAGGCGTTGATCTGTGACATCACCGCGTCGAGCACCATGCCGCCGACGTTCTCGAAGCAGCCGTCGATGCCGTCGGGTGCAGCCGCCTTCAACGCGGCCGCCAGCGACTTCTCGTCGCGGTGCTGCTTGTAGTCGATGCAGGCATCGAAGCCCAGTTCCTCCGTCACGTAGCGGCACTTGTCCTGCCCACCGGCAATGCCCACCGCGCGGCAGCCCCGCACCTTGGCCAACTGCCCCACCGCACTGCCGACCGCGCCACTGGCCGCGCTCACCACCACGGTCTGCCCGGCCTTGGGTTGGATGATCTTCACGAGGCCGTACCAGGCCGTCACGCCGGGCATGCCGACCGCCCCCAGATAGGCCGACAGCGGGATCTGTGTCGCGTCCACCTTCTGCAGCACCCCGCGCTGCGTGGTGTCGACCAGTGCGTATTCCTGCCACCCCCCCATGCCGCGCACCGTGTCGCCCGGCTTGAAGTTCGGGTTGCGGGATTCGACCACCTCCCCCACCGTGCCACCGATCATCACCTCGTTCAACGCCTGCGGCGCCGCGTAGCTCTTCGCATCGCTCATGCGCATGCGCATGTACGGGTCAAGCGACAGGTAGTGGTGGCGCACCAGCACCTGCCCGTCGGCAACGGCCGGCACCGGCGTTTCGACGAGCTTGAAGTTGTCGACGCTCGCTTCGCCCTGAGGGCGCGAGACGAGCAGGATCTGGCGATTGATCAAGGACATCACTGAATCTCCAAAAGCAGGCAGCCTGCTCGAAAAAATGCGCACGAACCCCTACCAGCGGCCACCGTGGATCCGGCTCTGCCGGTCCACCGGTAGCGCCACCTCGAGGGGGCTGAGCCCGGACATGAACAGTCCCTGCGGACGGTTCAAGCCTGGCGGAGGGCCGGACCTCCTGGGCCGGCGCGGGCTGCAAGGCGCCGAAGGCGGTAGGGGGTGGTCCATCAGTCTGACCCGGAGCCGTCCAGACGGCGCTGCAACGGCTTGACTTCGCGTTTCTCGGACGGCAGCGCGCGCAGGTACTTGAACGTGCCGGTGGCGTGGGCAATGCGCTCGCCGTCGCCACCGAGGATCTCTCCCTCACAGAAGGCCAACGTCGCGGTGCGGTGCAGCAGGCGGCCGATCGCGCGCAACTCGCCTTCCCCGGGACGCATGAAACTGGTCTTCATCTCGATCGTCACGACGCCGGGGCCGAAGTCGGCCCGGTCGCGGTTGATGCTGCGGGCTGCGTGCGCCATCGCCACGTCGAGCAGCGTCATGCTCACACCGCCGTGCGCCACGCGGAAGGAGTTGAAGTGCAGGTCCTTCAGTGCCAGCCGCAGCTCGGCCTCGCCATCATCGATGCGCACCAACTCGAAGCCGAGCGCCTCGACAAAGGGAATGTGTACGGGGAAATCCATCACCCCCCCACCAGCGCGCTCACGCCGCCATCGACGGCGAGGATCTGCCCCGTGATGTGCTTGCCGGCCTGCGATGCGAACAGCAGCGCGGCACCCTTCAGGTCTTCGTCGTCACCGATGCGCTGCAGCGGCGCGTGCTGCGCGATGTTCTCGGCGCCCACCTTCTCGAGCGTGCCCCGGGTCATCTTGCTCGGGAACATGCCCGGTGCCAGCGCATTGACGGTGATGCCGTAGCGCCCCCATTCGCACGCCAGCGCACGGGTGAAGTTGACCACCGCGCCCTTGCTCGTGTTGTAGGCGATCGTGTTCATGAACTGCGGGTTGCCCCCCAGGCCCGCAATGGAGGCGATGTTGATGATGCGCCCGTGCCTGCGCGGGATCATGCTCTTCTTGCCGATGACCTGGCTGAGCAGGAAGATGCCACGCACGTTGAGGTTCATCACCTTGTCCCAGGCCTCGACAGGGTGGTCTTCGGCCGGTGAGCCCCAGGTGGCACCCGCGTTGTTGACGAGGATGTCGACGTGTCCCATGCGCTGCAAGGTTTCGTCGGCGATGCGTTGCACGTCTTCTTCGCGGCTCGCGTCGGCGGCAACCCAGCGGGCGTCGATGCCGCTGTCCTGCAGGTGCGCGACCGCTTCTTCCAGGTCTTGCGCCTTGCGCGAACTCAGCATCAGCTTGGCGCCGGCAGCACCGAGTGCCTCGGCGATCTGCAGGCCAAGCCCGCGGGAACCGCCGGTGATCAAGGCCGTGCGGCCGGTCAGGTCGAACAGGGAATCGAGGCTCATGGGAGTTGGGAAGGAAGGGGCGGCGCGCCCGGCACCGCCGTGGAGGGAAGAACCGTCAGATCGGCGCTGGCGCGGTGGGAGCGAACGAGAGATCGTCACCCAGATCGACGTCGGCCCCAGGCAACACGTTGGTCACATAGTCGACCACCGCCCGGGAACTGCGCATACGGCCCAGCTGAGCGCCCACCGCCTTGTGGTGAGGGTGTTCCTGGTACGCGTCGAGCGATGCCTTGTCAGTGAACGTGGACACCAGCACCACGTCCATCGTCGCTTCGAGCCGCGCAGTGCGGATGCCGACCTCGAACTCCACCATGCCCGGCACGAGGCTCTTGCAGCTCTCGAGCAGTTCCTTGAACTTGGGCGCATCGGCAGGATCGTTGAGCTGCCACATGACGATGTGCTTGATCATGATTTCCTCTCCGGTGACTTCATTCGCGAGCGAACGTAGACCAGCACCACGCCGATGCCTGCGATCGCCGCGCCGCCAAGCATAAGCCCGTTGCCGAGCGTTTGCTCCTGGCGTCCCACGAAGTAGCCGAGGGACAGCACGAGCAGTCCTCCGTAGATCAGTACCCACACCAGGGTTTCCACCGTGCTTGTTTTCATTCGATGCCTTCAACCCGTAAGTTGGCAGGAAGCCGCGCACGCCCGACGTATTGCCGAGTGACACCGCGGATCCGGCTCCGCCGGTCCGCTGGTGTCGCCCCTCGAGGGGCGCGCGCAGCGCGTAGGGGTGGTCCCTTCAGAACCACGCCTCCTGCATGTTGCGACAGGTCGCGTCGCGGGATTCGACGACGGCCAGCCAGGGGGCTATTCTCGGCAATTCGTAGTGGAAAAAGTAAGTAGCCGCGGCCAGCTTGCCTTTCGCAAAGTCGTTCTGCTCCTTTTGCGCAGCGCACAACGCCACATCGAGCCAGATCCATGCCAGCACCGTGTGGCCGAAGGCCTGCAGGTACGGTGTCGCGTTCGCCAGTGCCTCGGTCGGGTTGCCGGTGGCCCAGGCCGCCTTGGTGGCGCGCCCCACATGAGCCAGCGCCTTGGCAAGCGCATTCGCGTGCCCGGCCAGTTCGGCGTGCTGCATGGCCTGCTCGATCGTGTGGTTCATCCGCGCGGCCAACAGCGACAACCCCTTGCCGCCTTCCATCACCACCTTGCGGCCCAGGAGGTCCAGCCCCTGGATGCCATGGGTGCCCTCGTGGATCATGTTCAGACGGTTGTCGCGCCAGTACTGCTCCACCGGGAAGTCGCGCGTGTAGCCATACCCGCCGTGCACCTGGATCGCCAGGCTGTTGGCCTCCAGGCACCACTCGCTGGGCCAGCTCTTGGCAATGGGTGTCAGCACTTCCAGCAGCAAGGCGGCCTCGGCCGCGGCTTGCGTCTCGCCCGTGTGTTGCTCGTCCACAAGCCGGGCGCAGTACAGCTCCAGGGCCAGCGCGCCCTCGCAGTACGCCTTCTGCGCGAGCAGCATGCGCTTCACGTCGGCATGCTCGATGATGGGCACCTGAGGTTGCGCGGCATCCTTGCCGCCCGGGCCCACGGCCCTGCCCTGCGGGCGCTGCTTCGCGTATTCGAGCGAAGCGAGATAGCCCGCATAGCCCAGCATCGTGGCACCCAGTCCCACACCGATGCGTGCCTCGTTCATCATGTGGAACATGCAGGCCAATCCCTTGCCGGGTTCGCCCACAAGGTAGCCAACGGCACCTGCCTGCCCCCGCACCGGGAACCGGCCTTCGCCGAAGTTCAGCAGCGTGTTCGTGGTGCCGCGATAGCCCAGTTTGTGGTTGAGGCCCGCGAGCGCCACGTCGTTGCGCTCGCCGGTCAACTCGCCGTGGGTGTCCACCATCTTCTTGGGCACGATGAACAGCGAGATGCCCTTCACCCCCGGAACCGTCCTGCCGTCGGGCCCAGGAATCTTCGCGAGCACGAGGTGGACGATGTTCTCGGTCAGCTCGTGCTCACCGCCCGAGATCCACATCTTGTTGCCTTTGAGCCGGTAGCGCGGCCCAAGCGGATCGCTCTCGAAATCCTCCCCGTCGGGCGTGGCGCGCGTGGCAACGTCCGACAGGCTGGAGCCCGCCTGGGGTTCGCTCAGGCACATCGTGCCGAACCAGCGGCCCGCCAGCTCGTTCTTCGCGAACACGTCCTTCTGCAAAGGGGTGCCGTGTGCCATCAGCAGGTGCGCGTTGCCCTGCGTCAGCATCGCGTAGCCGCTCATCGCCACGCTCGCCGCCGAGAAGAAGCTGCGTGCGCTCATCTCCACGACACACGGCAGCTGCATGCCGCCCAACTCGTAGTCTTGCGACGCTGCCAGCATGCCGGAGTCGACGTATGCCTGCATCGCCGCGTGGGTGGCCTGCGGCAGGTGCACCCGCTTGCCGTCGAAATGGGGCTCCTCGGTGTCTGCCAGCCGGTTGAACGGCGCGAATTTCTCCCGCGCAATGCGCTCACAGGTGTCGAGCACGGACTCGAAGGTCTCGCGCGAGTGGTCGGCAAAACGGGGCCGCTGCGTCAGCGCCTCCACGTCGAGCCAGTCGTTGAGCAGGAAGTCGAGGGTGGCGCGCATGTATACGTGTCAGTGAGGCGGGCAGCCGCCCGCCGCGTGGATCAAAGAACCTCGAAGACGCCGGCAGCGCCCATGCCGCCGCCGATGCACATCGTCACGCACACGCGCTTGGCGCCACGGCGCTTGCCTTCGATCAACGCATGGCCCACCAGTCGCTGGCCGCTCACGCCATACGGGTGGCCTACCGCGATGGCGCCGCCGTTGACGTTCAGGCGATCCATCGGGATGCCCAAGGTGTCGGCACAGTACAGCACCTGCACCGCGAAGGCCTCGTTCAACTCCCACAGGTCGATGTCGTCCACCGTCAGCCCGAGGCGCTTGAGCACCTTCGGCACAGCGAACACCGGGCCGATGCCCATCTCGTCGGGCTCGCAGCCGGCCACCGCGAAACCGAGGAAGCGCCCCAGCGGCTTCAGGCCGCGTTGCTCGGCCAGGGTGCCATTCATCACCACGCAGGCGCCGGCACCATCAGAGAACTGGCTGGCATTGCCAGCCGCGATCACGCCACCCGGCAGCGCCGAGCGGATGCCCGACACCGCCTCGAACGTGGTACCCGGTCGCAGGCCTTCATCCTGGCTGACCGTCACTTCCTTGGTGCGCATGCCCATCACGGGGTCGGCCACACCGGCCGTCACGGTGATCGGCACCATCTCGTCGTTGAACAGCCCCGCTTCCTGCGCCGCACACGCCTTCTGCTGGCTGGCGGCACCGTACTGGTCCATGCGCTCGCGCGGGATGTTGTAGCGCTTGGCCACCTGCTCGGCCGTCTGCAGCATGCTCCAGTAGATTTCGGGCTTGTGCTGCATCAACCAGCCTTCGCGGATCATGTGCGTGTTGGCCTCGTTCTGCACGCACGAGATGCTCTCCACGCCGCCGGCCACATACACGTCGCCTTCGCCGGCGATGATGCGCTGCGCAGCCATCGCAATGGTCTGCAGACCGCTGGAACAGAAGCGGTTGACGGTCACGCCGCTCACCGTCACCGGCAGGCCGGCGCGCAGTGCGATCTGGCGGGCGATGTTGCTGCCAGTTGCGCCCTCGGGCGTGGCGCAGCCGATCAGCACGTCTTCGACTTCAGCGCCATCGATGCCTGCGCGTTCGAGGGCGGCCTTGACCACGTGGCCGCCCAGCGTGGCGCCATGGGTCATGTTGAAAGCGCCCTTCCACGATTTGGCAAGTGGAGTGCGGGCAGTGGAAACAATGACGGCGTCGGTCATGTGGGTTCTCCTGGATTCGGTCGGCGGCAGGCGGGGCAAGTCAAGCGAGCAGGCCTGCGGCCATGGTGTTCGGTTCGCGGTGGATCAGCTGAAGGACTTGCCTTCATCGGCCAGCTTTGCAAGCAACGGCGCAGGCTGCCAGAACTCGGCGTCGTCGCGCGGGTTCCTGGCAAAGCGCTTCATCGCCTGCACCACATTGAACAGGCCCACCGTGTCGGCGTAGCACATGGGGCCGCCGCGCCACAGCGGGAAGCCGTAGCCGGTGAGGTAGACCATGTCGATATCGGAGGCGCGCAGCGCGATGCCCTCCTCCAGGATCTTCGCGCCCTCGTTGACGAGTGCGTAGACCAGACGGCCGACGATCTCCTCGTCGCTGATCTTGCGCGGCGCTACGCCGAGCTCCGCACGGTGCTTCTCGATCATCTCGTTCACCACCGGCGACGGGATCGCATCGCGCTTGCCCGGCTTGTAGTCGTACCATCCGGCCCCGGTCTTCTGGCCGAAGCGACCCATCTCGCACAGCAGGTCGGCCGTCTTGCTGTAGCGCATGTGCGGCTTCTCGATGTAGCGGCGCTTGCGGATGTACCAGCCGACGTCGTTGCCGGCCAGGTCGCCCATGCGGAACGGCCCCATCGCAAAACCGAACCTCTCGATCGCGCGGTCCACCTGTTCGGGCGTGCAGCCTTCTTCGAGCAGGAAGCCGGCCTGGCGGCTGTACTGCTCGATCATCCTGTTGCCGATGAAGCCGTCGCACACGCCGGAGACGACCGCCGTCTTGCGGATCTTCTTCGCCAGTTGCATCACGGTGGCGAGCACGTCCTTCGCGGTCTTCTCGCCGCGCACCACTTCCAGCAGCTTCATCACGTTGGCAGGGCTGAAGAAGTGCATGCCGATCACGTCTTGCGGGCGCTTCGTGAAGCCGGCGATCTTGTTCACGTCGAGCGTGGAAGTGTTGGACGCAAGGATGGCGCCCGGTTTCATCACCTCGTCCAGCGTCTTGAACACCTGTTCCTTCACGCCGATGTCCTCGAACACCGCCTCGATCACGAGGTCGGCGTCCTTGATCTCGTCGTAGCTCAGCGTGGTGGACAGCAGGCTGATGCGCTGCTCGTACTTGTCCTGCTTGAGCTTGCCCTTCTTGACCTGGGCCTCGTAGTTCTTGCGCATGACGCCGATACCACGATCCAGCGCGTCCTGTTTCATCTCCAAGATGACCACCGGAATGCCGGCGTTCAGGAAGTTCATGCTGATGCCGCCGCCCATGGTGCCGGCACCGATGACGGCCACCTTGTTGATCGCGCGCACGGGCGTGTCCTCCGGCACATCAGGAACCTTGCTGGCTGCGCGCTCCGCAAAGAACGCGTGGCGCAAGGCTTTCGATTCGGGCGTCATCATCAGCGCGGCGAACAGCTCGCGCTCGAAGGTCATGCCGTCTTCGAACTTCTTCTTCACCGCCGCTTCAACCGCGTCGACGCACTTGGCAGGCGCCGGGAAGTTCTTGGCCACCGCCTTCACTGTGTTGCGCGCGAACTGGAAGTAGCCTTCCGCATTCGGATGCTCGGCCTTCAGGTTGCGCACCAGCGGCAGCGGACGTTGGTCCGCTATCTCGTTGGCGTAGGCCACGGCCGCCGGCACCACGTCACCATCGACGATCTTGTTGAACAGCGTCTGCCCGGGAATGGCTGCCAGCAACTCGCTCTTGACGGGGTCGCCGCCGACAATCATGTTCAGCGCGTTCTCGACGCCGATCGCCCGCGGCAGGCGTTGCGTGCCGCCCGCGCCCGGGAGCAGCCCGAGCTTGACTTCAGGCAGTGCCACCTGCGTGCCATTGGCCGCCACGCGGTAGTGGCAGCCGAGCGCAAGCTCGAGCCCACCACCCATGCACACCGAGTGGATCGCAGCCACGACCGGCTTGCTGCAGTTCTCGACCGTCTTGATCACGCTCAGCAGGTTGGGCTCCTGCAGCGCCTTGGGCGACCCGAACTCGCGGATGTCGGCCCCACCCGAGAAGGCCCTGCCGGCACCGGTGATCACGATGGCCTTGACGTTCGCATCGTCCTCGGCCTTGCTCAGGCCGTCGGTGATGCCTTTGCGGGTCTCGTACCCCAGGCCGTTGACCGGTGGGTTGTTGAGGGTGATCACGGCCACGCTGCCGTGGAGCTCATAACTGGCACTCATCCGTGGGCTCCCAGGAGACAAAAATAGAACGTTCGTTCGATTCTAAGAAGCAAAAACGCCGGCGTTCTGTCGCCGGCGTGACAAAAATCGGAAGTCCCTTGCGCTGGCGATGTCGTTGTGCAAGACGCGGGGTTTGCACAACGCGTATCGGCATCGTCAGACCTCCAGCCATTCCTTGCGAATATAGGCGTTGTTGCGCAGGTCGTCAGGCGGCCCTTCGAAGACGATGCGGCCATGCCCCATCACATAGCAGCGCTCGGAAATCTCCAGCGCAATGGTGAGCTTCTGCTCGACGAGCAGCACGCTCACGCCGCGCTTCTTCAACTCCTTCAGGTACTGGGCCACCAGCTCGACGATCTTGGGCGCCAAGCCTTCCGTGGGCTCGTCGATCATGATGAGATCCGGGTCGCCCATCAAGGTGCGGCACAAGGTGAGCATCTGTTGCTCGCCCCCGGAAAGCACACCCGCCTCGGTGTGCTGTCGCTCCTTCAGGCGCGGGAACATCTCGTACATGTCGGCATAGCTCCATCGCCCCGCCTGGCCCCGGCGCTTCTCGCCGAGCATCAGGTTCTGGTGCACGGTGAGCTTGGGGAAGATGTCGCGGTTTTCGGGCACATAGCCTATGCCGCGGTGCGCGATGTCGAATGCGTGGTGGCCGAGGATCTCTTCACCCTTCCACTTGATCGAGCCCTGGCCGTCGACGAGGCCCATGATGGCTTTCACCGTGGTCGATCGCCCCGAGCCGTTGCGGCCCAGCAGGCTGACGATCTCGCCCGGCTTCACACTCATCGAAACGCCGTGAAGCACGTGGCTCTTGCCGTAGAAGGCATGCAGGTTGTCGAGGTGCAGCATCTTCAGTGTCCTGCGGTGGCAGCCTGCGCCTCGGCCAGCACCGACCCGAGATAGGCCTCCTGCACGCGCTGGTTGGCACGCACCGCGTCGGGCGTGTCGAAGGCGATCACCTCGCCATAGACCAGCACCGCGATCTTGTCCGCCAGGCCGAACACCACGCCCATGTCGTGCTCCACCGTCAGCAGTGTCTTGCCTTCGGTCACCTCGCGGATCAACTGGATGAAACGCCTGGTCTCCGATTTGCTCATGCCGGCTGTCGGTTCGTCGAGCAGGATCACGTTGCCGCCACCGGCGATCGTGATGCCGATCTCCAGTGCGCGCTGTTCGGCATACGTGAGGTTGGTCGCCAGCACGTCGCGCTTCTTGTCGAGCTTGATCATCTCGAGCACTTCTTCCGCGCGGTCGTTGGCATCGTCCATGCCGGCCAGGAACTTCCAGAACGAATAGCGGTAGCCCATCGACCACAGCACCGCGCAGCGGATGTTCTCGAACACCGACAGGCGCACGAACAGGTTCGACACCTGGAAGCTGCGCGCCAGCCCGCGGCGGTAGATCTCGTAGGGCGCGTGGCCGTCGATGCGCTCGCCGTTCAGCAGGATCTGCCCGCTGGTGAGGCCGAAGCGGCCGCTGACGAGGTTGAACAGCGTCGACTTGCCGGCACCGTTGGGGCCGATGATGGCCACCCGCTCGCCGGGCTTCACTGCGAGGCTGGCGCCACGGATGATCTCTGTCTTGCCGAAGCTCTTGCGAACGTCCTTCAGCTCCAGTGCGTACGGGCTGCTCACAGCGCTTCCCTCCGGCGGATCTCGTGCTCGATTTCTTCCTGCACCGCGCCCCACTGCCGCAGGAACTCGCGTCGCGCCAGCTCGAACAGCGCCAGCCCGGTCAGCAGCACGAAGCTCGCGCCAAACCAGCTGTCGACGGAGCCGGTATCGAGCGTGGCGCCCAGAAACTTCAGCTCCGGCCCGAGCGCTGCACCAAGTTGCATGTGATAGACCATCTCGATCATGGCGGCAGCGCCCACGAGCAGCACGAGCACCGTACCGCCGAGCGCGAGATAGGCCGTCCAGAGCTTGCGCAGCTTGCCGAACGCCGCCACGCGCAGGTTCATCATGATCAGGCTCGCGATCCCGCCTGGCGCATACATCACCATGAAGAGGAAGATGAGCCCCAGGTACAGCAGCCAGGCCTTGGTGAACTCCGACAGCAGCACGAAGGCAATCACCATCAGGATGCCGCCGATGATCGGGCCAAAGAAGAAGGTGGCGCCGCCCAGGAAGGTGAACAGCAGGTAGGCCCCCGAGCGGCCGGCCCCCACCACCTCGGCCGTGACGATCTCGAAGTTCAGCACATACAGCCCACCGGAAATGCCGGCGAAGAAGCCCGCGATGATGAACGCGATGTAGCGGATGCGCTGGGTGCTGTAGCCGATGAACTCCACGCGCTCGTCGTTGTCGCGCACCGCATTGAGCATGCGCCCCAGCGGCGTGCGCGTGAAGGCGAACATCGCCGCCGTGCAAATGAACGTGTAGAGCGCGATCAGGTAGTACACCTGGATCTGCGGGCCGAACGTGATGCCGAGCACCGGCTCGCCTATCACCCGGTTGCCCGAGACGCCGGCCTCGCCCCCGAAGAACTCCGGCAGCATCAGCGACATCGCGAACACCAGCTCCCCGATTCCCAGCGTGATCATCGCGAACGGCGTGCCCGCCTTCTTGGTGGTGACGAAGCCGAGCACCACCGCGAAGAACATGCCTGCCAGGCCGCCGACGAGCGGAATCAGGCTCACCGGGATCGGCAAGGCACCCCCTGCCGCGGCGTTGAGGGCATGGATCGCGACATACGAGCCCAGGCCGGTATAGACCGCATGGCCGAAGCTCAACATGCCCCCCTGCCCCAGCAGCATGTTGTACGACAGGCAGGCAACGATCGCGATGCCCATCTGCGTGAGCATCGAGCGCGACAGGCCGCTGGTGAACAGCAGCGGTGCAACGATCAGCACCAGCGCGAAGAAGCCCCACACGATCCAGCGCCCCACGTTGTAGGGCTTGAAGTGGTAAACGTGGCCCGGAGCGTGTGTCGTCACGCCCATCGGGGCCGGTTGAACGAGGGTGTCAGCTTTCATGGTTCTCGGCTCGCTGGCTCATCCCTCGCGGGTGCCGAGCAGTCCCTTGGGTCGGAAGATCAGGATCAGCACCAGGAACAGGTACGGCAGGATCGGCGCGATCTGCGAGATCGACAGCGACAGCACCGAGTAGCCGGGCGTCTCGGCGCCGATGTTCCAGCCGAGCGATGCGAATGCCCCAAGCAGCGAATAGTCGAGTGCCACCGCGAAGGTCTGGATTACGCCGATCAGCAGCGATGCAAGGAAGGCCCCCGCCAGCGACCCCATGCCGCCAACCACCACCACGACGAAGATCACCGACCCGACCGTGGCCGCCATCGCAGGCTCGGTGACGAAGGTCGATCCGCCGATCACCCCCGCCAGCCCGGCCAACGCAGCGCCGGCACCGAACACCAGCATGAACACGCGCGGCACGTTGTGCCCCAGCGCCTCGACCATTTCGGGGTGCGTGAGCGCCGCCTGGATCACCAGCCCGATGCGCGTGCGGGTCAGCAGCAACCACAGCGCCGCAAGCATCAGCACAGCGACCAGCATCATGAAGCCGCGAGTCGCCGGGAACGGCGAGCAGATGATCGTGACCGCCGCATCCGCTGCGCGGCACATCTCGGCCGGTGCACGGCCCGCAACGAGACTCAGGCCATCGACCGAATGGCTGACCAACGTGAACGCCGAGCCCCGCAACGCCTCCGGCGGCTGGAATTCGACCGCCGTGCGACCCCAGATCAACTGCACGAGCTCAAGGATCACGTACGACAGCCCGAACGTCACCAGCAGTTCCGGCACGTGTCCGTACTTGTGCACCTTGCGCAGGCACGCCCGCTCGAAGATCGCCCCCAGCACACCCACCGCCAGCGGCGCGATCACCAGCCCGGGCCAGAACCCGACCAGCTTGGCGATCGAGTACGCGATGTAAGCCCCCAGCATGTAGAAGCTCGCGTGCGCGAAGTTGAGCACCCCCATCATGCTGAAGATCAGCGTGAGGCCAGAACTCAACATGAACAGCAACAGCCCGTAGCTCAGGCCGTTCAGCATCGAGATGGTGAAGAACTCCATCCGCCTCTTTCAACCGGTGGCGCCGCAAACCATGTCAGGCGCCGCCCCATGAAGCATCAGCAATGCTACGCACGCCCGCCAGGGCCGAGTGGCACCGCGGCTCCGGCTTTGCCGGTCCGCTGGTGCCGCCCCTTGAGGGGCGCGCGAAGCGCGTAGGGGTGGTCTCTCGTTCAGGGCCGCTTCATCTGGCAGCTGGTCGGCGTGCTCGAGATGTACGACGGGAACTCCTTGACCAGCGCCAACGTCATGCCGGTGTTCTCAGGGCCGTACGGGAACTTGTCGTCGGCCTTCTGCCACACCGTGAGGTACAGCGGTTGTTGCAACTGGTGGTCGGCCTTGCGCATCTCGACCTCGCCGTTGTAGCTCTTGAACTTCAGGCCTTCCAGCGCGGCGGCCACCTTCACCGGATCGGTCGACTTGGCTTTCGCCATCGCCTCGCCCAGCGCGGTGAAGATGTGGATCACCGAGCCGGTGTAGAAGTCGTCGTTGAACTTCTTCTTGTACTCCTGCTGCCACTGCTGCATCTGCCCGCCCATGTTGTAGTGGTTGTAGGACACCTGGAAGATGCGGCCAGCGCTGCTCTGCCCCAACGCGGTCGGCGTGCCGGTGACGCCGGTGTAGTAGGTGAAGAACTTCGCGTTGAGACCGCCTTCGTTGGCGGCCTTCATCAACAGCGCTAGGTCGGAGCCCCAGTTGCCGGTGATCACGGTGTCGGCGCCCGAGGCCTTCATTTTCGAGATGTAGGGCGCGAAGTCCCGCACCTGCGCCAGCGGATGCAGGTCTTCCCCGACGATCTCCACGTCCTTGCGCTTGCGCGCGAGGTTCTCCTTTGCGTACTTGGCAACCTGGTGCCCGTGCGAGTAGTTCTGGTTGAGCAGGTAGACCTTCTTGATGTCCGTCCGGTCCTTCATGAAGGTCGTCATGGCCTCCATCTTCATCGACGTGTCTGCGTCGAAGCGGAAATGCCAGTAGCTGCACTTGCTGTTGGTGAAATCGGGGTCCACGGCGGAGTGGTTGAGGTAGATCACCTCCTTGCCCGGATTGCGCTCGTTGTGCTTGTTGATCGCGTCGATCAGCGCGCCAGCCACGGACGAGCCGTTGCCCTGCGTCACGTAGCGCGCGCCCTGATCGATGGCAGCCTTGAGTGCGTTCAGGCTTTCAGTCGGGCTGAGCTTGTTGTCGATGCCGACAACCTCGAACTTCACCCCCGCAGGGTTCTTTTCGCTGAACTTCTCGGCGAAGAACTGGAAGCTGCGCAGCTGGTTCTGGCCCACCGGCGCCATCAGGCCCGACAGCGGGTCGATCCAGACGATCTTCACCGTCTCGCCCTTCTGGGCAAATGCCGTGGCGCAGCACAGCGCGGCAGCGGCAGCGACCGTTGCTTTCACGAGGGCTCGGCGAGTCTGCATGGCTAGTCTCCTGGGGTATGAAAACGCGATGCCGAGAGGCTATCGAAGATGGTTGCGACAACGGAGAGGGAATGCCCGTAGCGGCTGTCGCGCGAGTGACAACACCGTGAGCATGGCAATTCACGCGGTGGGCAGGCGATGCTCGGCAAACTGCTCGCGCAGCTTGAGCTTCTGGATCTTGCCGGTCGCGGTGTGCGGGATTTCGTCAACGAACACGACGTCGTCCGGGACCTGCCACTTGGCGATCCTGCCCTCGTAGAACGCGAGCATTTCGTCGCGAGTGAGCTCCTTGCCCGGCTTGCGCACGACCACGAGCAGCGGTCGCTCGTCCCACTTCGGATGGCGGCACGAGATCACGGCGGCTTCATGCACGGCCGGATGCGCCATTGCGATGTTCTCGAGGTCGATGGAGCTGATCCACTCGCCGCCGGACTTGATCACATCCTTCGAGCGATCGGTGATCTGCATGTAACCGTCGGCGTCGATCGTTGCCACGTCGCCAGTGGGGAACCACCCGTTCTGCAGCGGCGACTCTTCACGCTTGAAGTACTGGTTGATCACCCACGGCCCACGCACCACGAGGTTGCCGGACGCCTTGCCGTCCCAGGGCAAGGCCTTGCCGGCGTCGTCGGTGATCTGCATGTCGATGCCGTAGATCACCTTGCCCTGCTTTTCGAGAATGTGCTGCTGCGCGTCGCGCGGCAGGCCTGCATGCTTTGCCTTGAGCTTGGACAAGGTGCCCAACGGCGACAGCTCCGTCATGCCCCACGCGTGGATCACATTGACCTGGTAGTCGTCTTCGAGCGTGCGAATCATTGCCGGCGGGCAAGCCGAGCCGCCGATCACCGTACGCTTGAAGGTGCTGAACTTCAGGTCGTTCTGCTTCACATAGGTCAACAGGCCGAGCCAAACCGTCGGCACGCCCGCGCTGAAAGTGACCTTCTCCGACTCGAACAGTTCATAGAGCGACTTGCCGTCGAGATGCGGGCCGGGCAACACGAGCTTGGCGCCGACCAGCGCGCCCGAATAGGGCAAGCCCCATGCGTTGACGTGGAACATCGGCACCACGGGCAGGATCACGTCCTTCGCCGAACAATCCATCGCGTCGGGCAGCGCCGAGGCGTAGGCATGAAGCAGCGTGGAGCGGTGGCTGTAGACCGCTCCCTTGGGGTGCCCGGTGGTCCCGGAGGTGTAGCAGATGCTGGAGGCGGTGTTCTCGTCGAACTCGGGCCACGCGTAGTTGCCGTCCTCCGCCTCCACCAGCTCGTCGTAGCACTTCAGACCTTGCAGGCTGGACTGCGCCGGCATATGCGCCCGGTCGGTCATCAGCACGAAATGCTGCACGCTCTCCAGGTGTGGCGCAAGCTTCTCCACCAGCGGCAGGAAGGTCAGGTCGAAGCACAGCACCTTGTCAGCCGCATCGTTGACGATCCAGGTGATCTGCTCGGGAAACAGCCGCGGGTTGATCGTGTGGCACACCAGCCCGGAACCCGACGTGCCGTAGTAGATCTCGAAGTGCCGGTAGCCGTTCCACGCCAGCGTCCCCACGCGATCACCCTCGGTGCAACCCAGCCGCGCCAGCGCCTGCGCCAGTTTGCGCGAGCGCAGCTCCGCGTCGCGATACGTGTACCGGTGGACATCACCCTCGACACGCTTGGAGACGATTTCCACGTCGCCGTTGTGCCTTGCAGCGTGAACGAGCAGCGACGAAATCATCAATGGCATCTGCATCATCTGGCCCATCAGGCGCGACATGGAGTACTCCTGGATTACGCGGGAATGAAGAAATAGATCGATCGTTCGAAACCGATGATAGGAACCGTGCTGCGCTGCAGCGCATGCTGTTTTCCCTGAGAAACTGTCGCTGCGGCGACTCGGGTGCGAAGGCCGCATCGCCCTGCCCCGGGCGCTGCATTGGCGCCGCCGCTACACTGCCCCGCGACGGCCGCGCAGTCGGCAAAGACACGGACTGACCGGAGCTGTAACCCCGGTGCGCACGTGGCCATCTTGTAAGGATGACGACAGTAGACGCGACACATCTCCGTGCCCATGACGGCAACGCCGGGCCCATGCGACGCGCGACCTGCAGCGTTTGCGGTTTCCCGCCCGACAACGGGTGCAGATGATCGAGGTGCCACTTCCATGAGTGACTACGAAGTCAAGAAAACCGACGAGGAATGGCGTCGCCAACTGGACGCCACGCAGTACCAGGTGACACGCCATGCGGCCACCGAGCGCGCTTTCACCGGCAAATACTGGGACCATGCCGCCGACGGCGTCTACCGTTGCGTGTGCTGTGGTGAACCGCTGTTCGACTCCGCCACCAAATTCGATGCCGGTTGCGGCTGGCCCAGCTACTTTCAGCCTATCCGCGACGAAGCCGTGGAGCGCGAAATGGATTACAGCCACGGCATGGTCCGTGTGGAGGTGAAGTGCCGCAAATGCGGTGCCCACCTGGGGCATGTGTTCGACGACGGCCCGGCGCCGACCGGCGAGCGCTTCTGCATCAATTCGGCCGCGTTAGACTTCGCCGACCGCAAGGACTGACCGCCACACCCCTCATGAAGCTGCTGTTCGACTTCCTGCCCGTCATCCTCTTCTTCGGCATGTTCAAGTACGCCGAAGGCCAGCCGGACTGGGCGGCGACCACCGCCACGGATTGGCTGGGGTTCATGGTGTCTGGCGGCGTGGTCGGGCCGAAGGAGGCGCCGGTCCTGCTCGCTACGGTCGTGGTGATCCTCGCCACGGCAGCGCAGATCGCCTGGCTGATGGCCCGGGGTCGCAAGATCGACACCATGCTGTGGGTCAGCCTGGGGCTCGTCACGGTGCTCGGCGGCGCCACGATCTGGTTCCACAGCGAAACCTTCATCAAGTGGAAGCCCAGCGTGCTGTACTGGGTGATGGGCGCTGCGTTCTGGGTCAGCCATGCCATCTTCAAGAAGAACCTGCTGCAAACCCTGATGGGCGGGCAGATCGAGTTGCCGGGCTTCGTGTGGCAACGACTCAACTTTGCGTGGATCGCGTTCTTCGGCCTGATGGGCCTGCTCAACATCTACGTGGCCTACAGCTTCTCCACCGCCATCTGGGTGAACTTCAAGCTGTTCGGGGGGTTGGGTCTGATGCTGGCGTTCATGGTGGCTCAGGGCGTCTATCTCAGCCGGTACCTCAAGAATGAAGAGCAATCTTGATCTGCACCACCCCTACGGCCTTCGGCGCCCGGCAGGCCGCGCCGCGCCCGAGGCGCGACCCTTCGCCAGGCATAGACAGTCCGCAGGGACTGCCCATGTCCGGGCTCAGCCCCTCAAGGGGCGATGCCAGCGGACCGGCAAAGCCAGCTCCGCGGCGTCACTCGGATCTCGGCCATGCGCGCCCCACACTGTTGTCCCGCTGAATGAATCGGTGGAGCGCTGAATGCCGGTATCAGCCGAACAAATTGAAGCAGCGTTGAGGGAACGATTGATGCCCTCGAGCCTCGAAGTGCAGGACGACAGCCACCTGCATGCAGGCCATGCAGGCGCTCGCGAAGGACGTCATTTCACCGTCCGCCTGGTCAGCGAGCGCTTTCACGGTTTGTCACGCGTGGCGCGTCATCGCCTCGTGTATGATGCCCTCGGCTCATTGATCCCGCAGGGCATTCACGCCCTTGCCATCCAAGCCCAAGCGCCCGACGAAGCCTCTTGAGATCACCACGCCGCGCTCGCGGCCAAGCACCTTCCCCTCTCGCGCTTGCGCTTCTCTCCTTCCTTTGAAGAGGTCTTTCACCCCATGAAGAAGAACGTTCTCGCCCTTGGCACGCTGAGCCTGGCCCTGAGCGCCGCCTTGCTGGCACCGCTCGGCGCATCGGCTCAGAACATCGCGATCGTCAACGGCAAGCCGGTGCCCAAGGAGCGCGCCGAAGCCCTGATGACGCAAATCTCGCGTCAAGGCCAGCCGATGACGCCGGACCTCGAAAAGCAGGTGAAAGACGAAGTCGTCCTGCGCGAGATCTTCATGCAGGAAGCCGAGCGCCGTGGCCTGGCCAGCTCCACCAACTACAAGCAGCAGATGGAGCTGGCGCGCCAGACCCTGCTGATCCGCGAACTGTTCGCCGACTTCCAGAAAAACAACCCGGTCACCGACGCTGAAGTCCAGGCCAAGTACGACGAGTTCAAGGCCCAGGCTGGCGGCAAGGAATACCGCGCCCGCCACATCCTGGTGGAGAAGGAAGACCTGGCCAAGAAGCTGATCGCCGACCTGAAGAAGGGTGCCAAGTTCGAAGACCTCGCGAAGAAGAACTCGAAGGACCCGGGCTCCGCGAAGAACGGCGGCGACCTCGATTGGGCAGCTCCGGGCAGCTACGTGCCGGAGTTCTCCGAAGCGATGGTCAAGCTCGAAAAGGGCCAGGTGACCCAGGCCCCGGTGAAGTCGCAGTTCGGCTACCACGTCATCAAGCTGGAAGACGTGCGTGACGCGCAAGTCCCGCCGCTCGAGGAAGTGAAGCCGCAGATCCAGCAGAACCTGGCCCAGCAGAAGATGGCCAAGTTCCGCGACGACCTGCGCAACGGCGCCAAGACCGACTACAAGTTCGAGCAGCAGTAAAGCCTGCGCTGCTCACGACAAGGGCGCCCCGAGGGGCGCCTTTTCTATTTGGCGAACATCACGTAGACCGTGAGCAGACCGATCAGCACCGGCTGGTGCAGCATGTAAAAGCTCAGGCTCCAGCGGCCGAGCACAGCCAGCGGGCGCACAGGAGGTGCGACGGCCCCGGTGAACCAGTGCCTGCGGTGCTGCAACACCCACTGCCCTGCCGCCATGCCCCACCACATGGCGCCGAGCCATGGCAACAAGGGCACGTAGTCCTCGGTGATCGGCTTGTGCGTGACGAAGCCCGTCCAATTGGTCCAGCGGCTGTCGAACACCGGGTGCTGCACGAAGTGCGGCAATGCGATGGCAATGAGGCCGAGCAGCCATAGCCAGCGGCCCCAGCCGACGGACAAGCGCGCGAGGACCAGCATCACGGCGATACCGTGCAGCACACCGAAGTAGATGAAGCTGCGGGGGAACATGAAATAGGAGCCGGCGCTGACCAGCAGCGCGCACCCGGCGATCTGCGCCCAGCGCCGCCAGAAGCGATGCCAGCTCTGCTGCTGGTGGCACGCGACCGCCTGGCCCAGCCCGGCGCAGAACAGGAACAGCGAAACGATGCAGGTCCGCTGCCACGTCCAGAACGGATCAGTGTAGAAGTTCTGGCGTTCGATCAACCGGAAGTGGTTCAGGTCGAAGCAGAAGTGAAAGACGGCCATCCAGAGGATCGCGACGGCGCGCAATGCGTCGAGACGGTCGAAGCGAGCAAACGCAGCGGCAGCAGGATTCGGCATGGGGGCTGATTGTGCCGCGCGCCGGCTCGCTAAACTTTCATCTTTCCTGTTCCGCCAGCCCATCCTGCCATGCGCCGCGACCACCTCGAACTGCTTTCGCCCGCCCGCAATGCCGACATCGGCATCGAGGCGGTGAACCACGGGGCGGACGCCGTCTACATCGGCGGCCCGGCTTTCGGTGCGCGCGCCAGTGCCGGCAACGACATCTTCGACATTGAACGGCTGGTGAAGCACGCGCACCGCTATGGCGCCCGGATCTTCATCACGCTGAACACCATCCTGCGCGACGACGAGCTGGAGCCGGCCCGCAAGATGGCCTGGCAGGTGTATGAGGCCGGGGCCGACGCGCTGATCGTGCAGGACATGGGCCTGCTCGAACTCGACCTGCCGCCAATCCAGCTGCATGCGAGCACCCAGACCGACATCCGCACGGTCGAGAAAGCCCGCTTCCTGCAAGACGTGGGTTTTTCGCAGATCGTGCTGGCACGCGAGCTTTCGCTGCCGCAGATCCGCCAGATCAGCGCAGCCACCGACTGCATGCTCGAGTTCTTCGTGCATGGCGCGCTATGTGTGGCCTACAGCGGGCAGTGCTTCATCAGCCACGCGCACACCGGTCGCAGCGCCAACCGAGGTGACTGTTCGCAGGCCTGCCGCCTGCCCTACAACGTGACCGACGCACAGGGCCGCATCGTCGCGCACGAGAAGCACGTGCTCTCGATGAAAGACAACAACCAGAGCGACAACCTGCGCGCGCTCGTCGAGGCCGGCATCCGCTCGTTCAAGATCGAGGGCCGCTACAAGGACATGGGCTATGTGAAGAACATCACTGCCCATTACCGCCGCCTGCTCGACGACCTGCTGGACGAGCGGCCCGAACTGCACCGCGCCTCGTCGGGTCGCTGCACCTTCTTCTTCACGCCCGACCCTGATCGCAACTTCAACCGCGGCTCGACCGACTACTTCGTCAACGGTCGCAAGGATGACATCGGTGCCTTCGACAGCCCCAAGCACGCGGGCCTGCCGTTGGGTTGGGTGAGCAGAGTGGGCCCGGCATGGTTCGAGGTCGAAACGGAACAGGAACTGCACAACGGCGATGGCCTCACCTATTTCGACTTGCAGCGCGAGCTGGTCGGCGTGCAGGTGAACCGTGCTGAAAAGACGCCGGGCCAGCCGTGGCGCGTGTTTCCCAATGAGCCGGTCGCCACGCTGAAGGATCTGCGTGCCGGCACCGAAGTCCATCGCAACCGTGACATGGCGTGGGACCGGCAGCTGGAGAAGAAATCCAGCGAACGCCGGATCGGCGTGTGGGTGCGGCTTGAGGAAACCGATACCGGATTCGCCCTTGTGCTGACCGACGAGGACGGCCACGAGGCACGCGCCGAGATGCCGCACGCCAAGGAGCCGGCCCGCGATGCGACCAGGGCGGAAGCGAACCTGCGCGAACACCTGGTGCGCTTCGGCAACACGATCTTCCAGCCGATCGACGTGCACGTCGCGCTTTCGCGCGCGTGGTTCCTGCCTCCGTCAGCGCTCAACCCGTTGCGGCGTGAGGCGGTGGAAGCGCTCGAACTGGCCCGCGCGCAGGCGTTCGAGCGGATGCCACGCGCCCAGCCTGCGCAGCCGCCCGTCGCCTACCCGGAAGACAGCCTGACCTACCTGGCCAATGTGTACAACCACAAGGCGCGCGACTTCTACGCGCGCCACGGCGTCAAGGTCATCGACGCGGCATACGAGTCACAAGAGGAACTCGGCGAGGTGTCGCTGATGATCACCAAGCACTGCGTGCGCTACTCGCTGAGCCTGTGCCCGAAGCAGGCCAAGGGTGTCACTGGCGTACAAGGCACCGTGCGGGCGGAACCGCTGACGCTCGTCAACGGCCGGGAGAAGCTGACCCTGCGCTTCGACTGCAAGCCCTGCGAGATGCACGTGGTGGGCAAGATCAAGCGCTCCGTTCTGAACCAGACGGCGGCGGCACCGATCACGTTCTACAAGACCAAACCGGCCTCGCTGCAGCGCTGACCGCTTCAACCCGGTCGATGCAAAAACGCCGCCCCGAGGGGCGGCGCTCGATGAAGCGTCAGTCCTGGATTGAAGGCGGGATCAGCCCACCCACTTGCGCGCGTTGCGGAACATGCGCATCCAGGGGCTGAACTCGCTCTTGTCGCCGCTCGTCCAGCTCATCTGCACGTTGCGGAACACGCGCTCCGCATGCGGCATCAGCACCGTGAAGCGGCCGTCGGCGGTGGTCACCGAGGTCAAGCCACCCGGGCTGCCGTTCGGGTTGGCCGGATAGTTCTCGGTGGCAAGGCCGGTGTTGTCGACGTAGCGCATCGCGCGCAGTACCTGGGTGGCGTTGCCGCGCTGCGAGAAGTCGGCAAAACCCTCGCCGTGCGCCACGGCGACCGGCATGCGGCTGCCGGCCATGCCCGTGAAGAAGATCGACGGGCTCTCCAGCACCTCGACCAGGCTCAGGCGGGCCTCGAACTGCTCGCTCTTGTTGCGGGTGAAACGCGGCCACGCATCGGCACCCGGGATGATCGGCGCCAGCGCCGCCATCATCTGGCAGCCGTTGCACACGCCCAGAGCAAAGGTGTCCGCCCGGCCGAAGAAGCCCGCGAACTGCTCGGCCAGCTTCGGGTTGAACATGATCGAGCGCGCCCAGCCCTCGCCTGCACCCAGCGTGTCGCCGTAACTGAAGCCGCCGCACGCGACGAAGCCCTGGAACTGGTCCAGCCGCGCGCGGCCCGATTGCAGGTCGCTCATGTGCACGTCGAAGCTGTCGAAGCCCGCCTGCGACATGGCATAGGCCATCTCGAGGTGGGAGTTGACGCCCTGCTCGCGCAGGATCGCCACCTTGGGCCGTGATTTCGACACGTAAGGCGCTGCCACATCGTCCTTCGGGTCGAACGTGAGATGCACGTGCAGGCCGGGGTCGTTGGCAGCTCCCGCCGCCGCATGCTCGCTGTCGGCGCAGGCGGGGTTGTCACGCAGCTGTGCAATGCGCCACGACACCTCGTCCCATGTCTGATGGAGTTGCACGAGCGGTGCAGAGAACACGGGCTTGGTGTCGCGCCACACCTCGATCACGCCGCGATCGTTGGGCTTGCCGATGACGTGGCTGTGACGCGAAAGTCCGAATCCGCGCAGCGTCTGGATGACAGCATCGCGCTCGCCGGCGCGCACCTGCAGCACAACGCCCAATTCCTCGGCGAACAACGCGCGCAACGTCAGTTCGTTGCGGCGCTCGCCCACTTGGGCCGCCCAGTTCTTCGAGTCGCCATACTCGGCGCGGCTGTCTTCGATGCCGGTGCCTTCGGTCACCAGCAGATCGACGTTGAGCGACACGCCGGTGTGGCCGGCAAACGCCATCTCGCACACTGCCGCCCACAAACCGCCATCCGAGCGGTCGTGGTAGGCCAGCAGCTTGCCTTCCCCCCGGAGCCGGTTGATCGCGGCCACCAGTTGCTTCAACGACTCCGGATCGTCGACATCCGGCACCGCATCGCCCGGCTGGCCAAGCACCTGCGCCAGCATCGAGCCGCCGAGGCGGTTGCGGCCCTGGCCGAGGTCGACCAGGATCAACGCTGTGTCACCCTGGTCGGTGCGCAATTGGGGCGTCAGCGTGCCACGCACGTCGTCCAGCGAAGCGAAGGCCGAAACGATCAACGAGACCGGGGCGGTGACCTGCTTTTCGGCGCCACCGTCGTTCCAGCGAGTACGCATCGACAACGAATCCTTGCCGACCGGCACCGAGACGCCCAGCGCCGGGCACAGCTCCATGCCGACCGCCTTCACCGTGTCGTACAGCGCGGCGTCTTCGCCCGCTTCGCCGCAGGCGGCCATCCAGTTGCACGACAGCTTCACCCGGGCCAGTTCGATCGGCGCCGCCAGCAGGTTGGTGATCGCCTCGCCGACCGCCATGCGGCCCGAAGCCGGCGCATCGAGGCTCGCCAGCGGCGTGCGCTCGCCCATGCTCATGGCCTCGCCGCGGAAGCCGGCGTAGTCGGCCAGCGTCACGGCGCAGTCGGCCACCGGCACCTGCCAGGGCCCGACCATCTGGTCGCGGTGGCTCAACCCGCCCACGGTGCGGTCGCCGATGCTGATCAGGAAGCGCTTGCTGGCCACCGTGGGGTGGCGCAGCACGTCGAACGCCACCTTGTCGAGCGCGACGCCCGTCAGGTCGACCGGCAGCCCCTGGCGCTGCACGCGCTCGACCACGCGGTGCACCTTCGGCGGCTTGCCGAGCAGCACGTCCATCGGCATGTCGATCACGCGCTCACCGGCCGGGCCGTCTTCCAGTACCAGCTCCTTGTCGTCGGTCGCCACGCCCACGACCGCGAACGGGCAGCGCTCGCGCTCGCACATCGCCTCGAACAGCGGCAGGCTGTCCGGCCCGATCGCCAGGACGTAGCGCTCCTGGCTCTCGTTGCACCAGATTTCCTTCGGGGCGAGGCCGGTTTCTTCAAGCGGCACCTTGCGCAGGTCGAAGGTGGCGCCCTTCTCGGCGCCGTCAACCAGTTCCGGGAAGGCGTTGGAGATGCCGCCCGCTCCCACATCGTGGATCGCGAGGATCGGGTTCTTCTCGCCCAGTTGCCAGCAGTGGTTGATGACCTCCTGTGCACGGCGCTGGATCTCGGGGTTGCCACGCTGTACGGAGTCGAAATCGAGTTCGGCGGCATTGACGCCGGCCGCCATCGAACTCGCCGCACCACCGCCCATGCCGATGCGCATGCCGGGTCCGCCGAGCTGGATCAGCAGCGTGCCCGCGCCGAACGGCAGCTTGTGCGTCTGCCCGCCGGAGATGCTGCCCACGCCGCCCGCGATCATGATGGGCTTGTGGTAGCCACGGCGCACGCCGTCCACGGTCTGCTCGTAGACGCGGAAATAGCCACCCAGGTTGGGCCGACCGAACTCGTTGTTGAACGCGGCGCCACCCAACGGGCCGTCGATCATGATCTGCAGTGGGCTGGCGATGTGCTCGGGCTTGCCGTAGGGCGTCTGCTCCCATGGCTCGCTCGTGCCCGGCAGTTGCAGGTTGGACACCGAGAAGCCCGTCAGGCCCGCCTTGGGCCGTGCGCCCCGGCCGGTGGCGCCTTCGTCGCGGATCTCGCCGCCCGCACCGGTGGAGGCGCCCGGATGCGGAGAAATCGCCGTCGGGTGGTTGTGCGTCTCCACCTTCATCAGCACATGGGCCGTTTCCGGGCGCGCCTTGTATTGGGGGGCGTTGGTGTAGCCCTCGGGCACCCAGCGCTCGATCGGCCCGCCTTCCATCACGGCGGCGTTGTCCGAATACGCCACCACCGTGTACTGCGGCGCGAGCTGGTGCGTGTTGCGGATCATCTGGAACATCGAGCGTTCCTGCTCGACGCCGTCGATCGTGAACTTCGCATTGAAGATCTTGTGCCGGCAGTGCTCGCTGTTGGCCTGCGCGAACATCATCAGCTCGACGTCGCTCGGGTTGCGCTTGAGCTCGGTGAAGGCCTTCACCAGATAGTCGATCTCGTCGTCCGACAGCGCCAGGCCGAAATCCTTGTTGGCCGCTTCCAGCGCCGCGCGGCCCCGCCCGAGCACGTCGACGTGTTCCATCGGCTTGCCCGGCTGTTCGTCGAACAGGTGGGCGGCGGCCTGGCGCTCCAGCACCACGCTTTCGGTCATGCGGTCGTGCAGCGCGGCCGCGGCGGCCAGCAGTTCGGCGCTTTCAAGCCGCTTGACGCCGCCAAGCAGGCCGGTCTTGACGGAAAGTCGGAATTCCGTGACCCGCTCCACCCGGCGGATCGCCAGGCCGCAGTTGTGGGCGATGTCGGTGGCCTTGGACGCCCAGGGCGAGACGGTGCCCAGGCGCGGCGTGACCACCACCAGTTCGCCGTCGGTCGGCCCGGTGTACGGGTCGCCGTAAGTCAGCAACGCGGCGAGCTTGTCGTGCTCGGCCCGTTCCAGCGCATGATCCGACCACACCCAATGCACGTGGCGCGCGTGCACCGCCGTGATGCGGGGGTTGATCGACTGGAGGGTGCGCAACAGCGCCTGGGCTCGGAAGGCGGAAAGGGCATTGCCGCCCTCGAAGTGGAGGAGGTGTTTGGCGGTCGCTGTCACGCTGGGGCTCAGGGATGGGTGGGAAGACGCGCGCGGGGGATGCCCACGGAACCGGTGATTTTACTGGCTGACAGGCTGCGCGGCGGGGGGCACCCTGAGATAATCCTGCGCCATGAGCATCTCCATCAAGACCGCCGACGACGTGGAAGGCATGCGTCTGGCCGGGCGCCTGGCCTCCGAAGTGCTGGACTACCTCACGCCGCACGTCGAGGCCGGCATCACGACCGAACAGCTCGACAAGCTGGCGCACGACTACATCGTCGGCGAACAGGGCGCGATCCCCGCGCCGCTGAACTACCAGCCGCCGGGCTACACGCCCTACCCCAAATCGATCTGCACGTCGATCAACCACCAGATCTGCCACGGCATCCCGAACGACCGGCCGTTGAAGAACGGCGACATCCTGAACATCGACGTCACCGTCATCAAGAACGGCTGGCACGGCGACACCAGCCGGATGTTCGTGATCGGCGACGCCTCCATCCAGGCGAAGCGGCTGTGCCAGATCACGTATGAAGCGATGTGGCGCGGCATCCTGAAGGTGAAGCCCGGGGCCCGCCTGGGCGACATCGGTCACGCCATCCAGACGTTTGCCGAGAACGCCGGCTATTCAATCGTGCGCGAGTTCTGCGGCCACGGCATCGGCTCCAAGTTCCACGAGGAGCCGCAGGTGCTGCACTACGGTCGCCCCGGCACGCTGGAAGAGCTGAAGCCGGGAATGATCTTCACGATCGAGCCGATGATCAACGCCGGCCGGCGCGAAATCCGCGAAATGCCGGACGGCTGGACCATCGTCACGAAGGACCGTTCGCTGTCGGCGCAGTGGGAGCACACGGTGCTCGTCACCGAGACCGGCTTCGAGGTGCTCACCCTGTCTGCAGGCTACCCGCCGCTGCCTGATTTCGTGACGAGTGCCGCCGCTGCAGCTGCCTGACCTTCGCTGATGGCCGCCGTTCCCGATGCGCCCGAGGGCGCCCCCCCTGTGCCCTCCGTCCAGGAACTGCGGACGCAGTTCCGTGGCGGCAAATCCGCACTGATCCAGGCGTTCCGGGAATCGCGGCCCACGGCTGCGGCGGCCACCCGTCTGCTCAAGAGCCTCGCCCGCCATGTCGACCAGACGCTGCAGAGCCTGTGGGAACACGCGCTGCTGCCGCGCGGCGCCACGCTGCTCGCGGTGGGAGGTTACGGCCGCGGCGAGCTGTTTCCGTATTCCGACATCGACGTGCTGGTGCTGCTGCCCGACGACACCTCGCTCGCGCACGATGCCAACGCCGCGTTGAGATCCAGCATCGAAGGCTTCATCACCGCCTGCTGGGACATCGGCCTGGAGATCGGCTCCAGCGTGCGCAGCGTCAGCGAATGCCTGGAAGAAGCCGAGCGCGATGTGACCGTGCAGACGGCACTGCTCGAATCTCGCTACCTGTGCGGCTCCAAGCCGCTGTACCAGCAGTTCCGCCGCGCGTTCGGGCAGCAGATGGACCCGCGCGCGTTCTTCCGTGCCAAGACGCTGGAAATGCGCCAGCGCCACCAGAAGTACGAAGACACGCCCTACTCGCTGGAGCCCAACTGCAAGGAAAGCCCCGGCGGCCTGCGCGACCTGCAGGTGGTGCTGTGGGTGGCCCGCGCGGCCGGCCTCGGCAAGACCTGGTCGGAACTGGCCGCCAAGGGGCTGGTCACGCCGTTCGAGGTCAAGCAGTTGCAGCGCAACGAAGGCGTGCTCAAGCTGATCCGCGCCCGCCTGCACATGGTGGCCGGACGACGTGAGGACCGCCTGGTGTTCGACCTGCAGACCGCGGTGGCGGAAAGTTTCGGCGACAAGGCGACCAAGGCCCGGCGCGCTTCGGAGGCGCTGATGCATCGCTACTACTGGGCAGCCAAGGCGGTCGGCCAGCTGAACCAGATCCTGATGCTGAACATCGAGGAGCGCATCAACGGCTCCCAAGGCGCACCGATGCGCCCCATCGACGGCCAGTTCCTGGACCGCGACGGCATGCTCGAAGTGGCGAGCGACGACCTCTACGAACGAGACCAGCACGCGATCCTGCGCACCTTCTTGGTCTACCAGGAAACGCCGGGCATCAAGGGGCTGTCGGCCCGCACGCTGCGCGCGCTCTACAACGCGCGCGAGCTGATGGACGGCGAATTCCGGCGCGACCCGGTCAACCGGCAGACCTTCCTGCAGATCCTGAAGCAGCCGGTGGGTCAGACGCATGCGTTCCGGCTGATGAACCAGACCAGCGTGCTGGGCCGCTACCTGTGGGTGTTCCGTCGCATCGTCGGGCGCATGCAGCACGACCTGTTCCATGTCTACACGGTGGACCAGCACATCCTGATGGTGCTGCGCAACGTGCGGCGATTCTTTGTTCCCGAGCATGCACACGAATACCCGTTCTGCTCCCAACTGGCGGCCCAGTTCGAGGAACCCTACGTGCTGTATGTGGCGGCCCTGTTCCACGACGTGGCCAAGGGCCGGGGCGGCGATCATTCCGACCTCGGCGCCGTCGAGGTGCGGCGGTTCTGCCGCGAGCACGGCATTCCCAAGGACGACGCCAGGCTGATCGAATTCCTGGTGCAGCACCATTTGACGATGTCGCGCGTGGCGCAGAAGGAAGACCTGAGCGATCCGGACGTCATCGAAGCCTTTGCAAAGAAGGTGGGCAGCGAGCGCTACCTGACCGCCCTGTACCTGCTGACCGTGGCCGACATCCGTGGCACCAGCCCCAAAGTGTGGAACGCATGGAAAGGCAAGCTGCTCGAGGACCTGTACCGCCTGACGCTGCGCGCGCTCGGCGGCGCCCGCCCCAACATGGACTCCGAGATCGAGGCGCGCAAGCAGGAGGCGCTGCACGAGCTGAACCTGCATTCGCTGCTGCCCGGCACGCAGGAAGCCTTGTGGAAGACGCTGGAGTTGAGCTACTTCGCGCGGCACGATGCGGGCGATATCGCCTGGCACGCACGCTCGCTCTGGCGCCATGTGCAAAGCGCCAAGCCGGTGGTGCGCGCGCGGCTCTCGCCGGTCGGCGAAGGCCTGCAAGTGCTCGTGTACTCGCCTGACCGTGCCGACCTGTTCGCGCGCATCTGCGGCTACTTCGACACCGCCGGCTTCAGCATCCTCGATGCGAAGATCCACACCACGCGCGCCGGCTATGCGCTCGACACCTTCCAGGTCATCTCGCCCAATCTCGACCACCACTACCGCGATCTGATCTCGCTCGTCGAAACCCAGCTGTCACAGGCCCTGGTGGCCGAAGGACCATTGCCGGAGCCGAACCGCGGTCGGCTTTCGCGCCGCGTCAAGTCCTTCCCGGTGCAGCCGCGCGTGCTGCTGCGTCCGGACGACCGTGGCCAGCGCTGGCTGCTCAGCGTCTCGGCCAGCGACCGTTCGGGCCTGCTCTACTCCATCGCCCGAGTGCTGGCGCGATACAAGGTGAACCTGCAGCTGGCCAAGGTCAGCACGCTCGGCGAGCGGGTGGAAGACACCTTCCTGATCGATGGCGCAGCGCTGCAGCAGAGCAAGGTCCAGCTGGAGATGGAGTCGGACCTGCTGGACGCGCTGGCGGCCTGAGGCGGGGTCGCGCTCGCGCGCTCAGTCGTCGCTCGCAGGGTCGAGTTCGGGAAACAGCACCGACGTGAAGCCGAAACGGCTGAAGTCGCGGATCCGCATCGGATACAGCTTGCCGATCAGGTGGTCGCACTCGTGCTGCACCACCCGTGCATGGAAACCCTCTGCCTCTCGCTCGATGGGCTGCCCATCCGTGTCGAATCCCCGGTAGTGGATGCGGCTGTAGCGCGGCACCACTCCACGCATGCCAGGCACCGACAAGCAACCCTCCCAGCCCTCTTCCTCGTCTTCGCCCAGCGGCTCGATGACCGGGTTGATCAGCACCGTACGAGGCACGGGCGGAGCCTGCGGATAACGATCGTTGCGGTCGAACCCGAAGATCACGACGGCAAGGTCCACCCCGATCTGCGGTGCGGCCAGGCCCGCGCCATTCGCCGCCACCATGGTGTCGAACATGTCGGCCACCAGTGCCCGTAGCGCAGGTGAGCCGAAATCCTGCACCGGCCGAGCCGTGCTCAGCAACCGGGGGTCACCCATCTTCAGGATCTCGCGCACTGGCATGGCTGGGCCTCCAACGGATACGAAAGTCAGCACTCTAGCGCCAACGCCGTTTACATCTCGCGACTGTCATCAAACCGTCATGGTTGCAACATCACCCCTCGGGCTGTCATCAAACGTACGCAGAGGAAGAACGCATGTCGATTGCAGGAGCGACCCACCCGCGCCTTGCCCCGCGCGCCCAGCCGCTCGCCTTGCTCTTCGCCGCGCTCGTAGCGGTGGACCTGTTCTTTGTCGCGCTTCATCTTGTGCATGTCCAGACCGACTGGCTGCCCGGTGTCAATTTTTCGATCGAGCGCGACATCGGTTATGCCGAGCGCTTCCAGTACCTGCAGATGCTCTCGTTGGCCGCAGGCCTTTCATGGCTGGCGACAAGATGGCGCGAGTGGACATTGGCGGCATGGGCCGGACTGTTCGGCTACCTCGTGTTCGACGACGCGCTGCAACTGCACGAACGGATGGGCCGGCGCATCGCCGCGTACCTCGATTTCCCCGATGCGCTGGGATTGCAGGCCAAGGACTTTGGCGAGATGTCGGCTGCGCTGCTGGTCGGGATGGTGTTGCTGCCACCGTTGATCGCCGGCTACTTTCGCGCCGCACCCCGGACCCGCGCCGTTGCCAGAGACCTGACGGTCTTGCTGGCAGCCCTGCTCACCTTCGGTATCGGCATCGACATGCTTCATTCAGCCGCAGCAGACACCGTCTTGAACACCCCCATTGCGCTCGTGGAGGACGGCGGCGAGATGCTCGTGATGAGCGCCGGTCTGTGCTACCTGCTGCAGTGGTTGCGGGCAGAGGCGCCAGGGGAGGTGCGGTTCCGGCCAGGGCGCGCGCTGGCGATGCTCAGCCGGTCAACAACGTCCGCAACCCCGCTTCATCGAGAATCGTGATCCCCAGTTCCTGCGCCTTGGCCAGCTTGCTGCCGGCCTCGGAACCCGCCACCACGTAGTCGGTTTTCTTCGACACGGAGCCGGCGACTTTCCCGCCGGCCGCCTCGATCAGGTCCTTCGCCTCGTCGCGGCTCAGCGTGGGCAGCGTGCCGGTCAGCACGAAGGTCTTGCCGGACAGCGCCTTCGGCTCGGCACTTGCCGAACCCTCCCCCTCGGCCCACGCCACGCCAGCCGCGCGCAATTGCTCCACCACCTCGCGGTTGTGGGGCTGCTCGAAGAACGCATGGATGCTCTGTGCCACCACGGGCCCCACATCGTTGACCTCCAGCAGCTGTGCCTCGGTGGCGTTCATGATCCGGTCCAACGCGCCGAAGTGCTTGGCAAGGTCCTTTGCCGTGGCCTCACCCACGTGCCGGATGCCGAGGCCGAACAGGAAGCGCGCCAAGGTCGTCTGCTTCGATTTCTCGAGCGCGGCGACGATGTTCTGCGCCGACTTCTCGCCCATGCGGTCCAGGGCTGCGAGCTTCGCCACGCCCAGCTTGTAGAGCTCAGGCAACGTGCGGATCAAGCCGCTGTCGACCAGCTGGTCGACCAGCTTGTCGCCCAGGCCCTCGATGTCCATGGCGCGCCGCTGGGCGAAGTGCAGGATCGCCTGCTTGCGCTGCGCGCCGCAGAACAGCCCGCCCGTGCAACGCCAGTCGACCTCGCCCTCCTCCCGCAACAGGTCCGAGCCGCAGACCGGGCACTTGCCGTCGAGGCGCTTGTACAAGTCCCATGGCTCGCCGGCAGCCACCTCGGGCGGGCGCTTGTCGAGCAGCACGGACACCACCTCGGGGATCACGTCGCCCGCACGTCGCACGATGACGGTGTCGCCGATGCGCACGTCCTTGCGAGTGATCTCGTCCTGGTTGTGCAGCGTCGCGTTGGTCACCGTCACGCCGCCGACGAACACCGGGGCGAGCTTGGCGACCGGCGTCATCTTGCCGGTGCGCCCCACCTGCACTTCGATGTTGTGCACCGTCGTCATCTGCTCCTGCGCAGGGTACTTGTGCGCCACGGCCCACACCGGTTCCCGGTTGCGGAAGCCCAGCTCGCGCTGCAGCGCCAGGCTGTTGACCTTGTAGACCACGCCATCGATGTCGAACGGCAGCTGGTCGCGCTTCGCG
Source organism: uncultured Caldimonas sp. (assembly GCF_946480305.1). Next base: position 85,279 of record NZ_CAMLJQ010000001.1, on the reverse strand, counting down.
GCCACCCGCTGATGAAAGTCGACCAGCCCCTGAGCCCCCACTGCCACCGTGCGCTCGCTGCTCACCGGCAGGCCGAAGCCGGCGAGCCGGTCCAGGATCTCGCTGTGGGTCTGCGGGGCCGCCTTCCATTCGCCCACCTCGCCCAGTCCGTACGCGAAGAAGGACAGCGGGCGCTGCGCGGTGATCTTCGGGTCCAGCTGGCGCACCGCGCCGGCTGCCGTGTTGCGCGGGTTGATGAAGGTCTTCTCGCCGGCCTCGCGCTGGCGCGCGTTGAGCCTCTCGAAATCGTCACGGCGCATGTAGATCTCGCCGCGCACCTCCAGCACGTCGGGCCCGTCCTTGCCCTGCAAGCGCAGCGGAATCTGGCCGATCGTGCGCACGTTGGGCGTCACATCCTCGCCTTCCTCGCCGTTGCCACGGGTCACTGCACGCACGAGAACGCTGTCTTCGTAGCGCAGGCTGATCGCCAGACCATCGAACTTCAGCTCGGCCGCGTAGTGGACCGGCGGATCGTCGGCCTCCAGCCCCAGCCGCTTGCGGATGCGGTTGTCGAACGAAATCGCTCCCTCGGCGGTGGTGTCGGTCTCGGTCTGGATCGACAGCATCGGCACTGCATGCCGCACCGCCGGCAATTCGTCGAGCAAGGCACCGCCGACGCGTTGCGTGGGCGAATCAGGCGTTTGCAGCTCGGGGTACCGGGCCTCCAGCGCCTGCAGTTCCTGAAACAGCTTGTCGTACTCGGCGTCCGGAATCTCCGGCGTGTCGAGCACGTAATAGAGGTAGGCGTGGTGGTGCAGCAGCGTGTGCAGTTCCGCCGCACGGCGCAGGGCACCCTCGCGGGCGGTATCAGTGGAAGAAGACATCAGGCGACGGCAGGTCGAATCGAAGCCGGGAGGATGCCACGGCACACCCCGCTTGTGCCATGCTCACCCACCACCAAGGGGGTCGGTGACCCCTTGGTCGGTGAGATGGCGCCGGCGGGGCCGGAGCAGCCTTCGAGCAAGGTTGCGGGAGCGGGCCGAAGGCGTTCAGCTGAACACACGCCGCGCGGCGGCGGAGCCGGCGGCAAGCCCGCGTTCCTCCAGCGTCCGGTAGAGCTGCTGCAGCTCGTGACCGATCGACTCGAACGCAGGCGTGGTCAACGGCTGGCCGTTGTCATCGACGACGATCGCGTCCATGCCGAGCGCCAGCGCCTGGGCGCTGGCCTGCCAGGCCTGGAACGGCTCCTCGCCGGGTGCCGTCTGCGGCACGTCGAACGACAAGGTCACGTCGCGCACGGCGGCCAGGTTGGGGTCTTCGGCAAATGCAGCCTGCGAGTCGAACTGCATGCTCAGCACCGGCGGCGACCCTTCCTCGCGGGCAGGCAGCACCAGCCGCCCGGGCACGACGCCGGGCACGAAACCGTGCCGCCCGGCATGCTGTTGCAGGTACGAGACCGACCACGCCGCCCCGCGCGCATGCAGGTGGCAGGCAAGCTGCGCGTCGTGCTGGCTGGCGAACTGGTCGAGCTCGCGGGCGCGGCCTACCACGTCGAGCATGTCGGGAAAGTCCACCGAGGCACCCAGCGCATCGGCAAAAGCCTGCACCTTCTGTACGAACTCCGAATACTCGATCTCGTTCAGTGCCCCCGTGCGGTTGGCGAGCTGCACCCCGGCCTGGAACTCACGATAGCTGTGTCCGGGCTGGGGCGACTCCCACTCCGAAGACTGTTCGTTCAAGCCTTCGATGAAGAACGGCTTGCTGCCCGCGCGGCGCGTGGGTGGCAGATGGGCCAGCACGCTCTCGCCGCTCACCGGTGCGTCCGTGGTCAGAGTCGCCATGGCGTCGATGAGCGGATCGAGCCGGACGCCGACGTGCCGGCGCACCGGCGGCAACGGGTTGACCAGCGGGGGCACAGAAGGCGGGCCGTCGATCTCGCCCGGCTCGGCTTCAGCGGCCGGCTCACCGAAGGTCGGCTCCACCGGCTCCGCCGGCTCAGGCTTGGGCACACGCCGATCGGCCATGCGCACACCTGCCTTCCGCGCCTGCCAGGCGCTGTGTGCCACCACCCCGGCGAGTACCAGCCCGCCCATCACGGCCAAGGCCGCCTGCAAACTGCTCACGCGGCCTCCGCCATGCCGATCGCGGCTTCCATGTCGACTGCCACGATGCGGGAAACACCCTGTTCCTGCATCGTCACACCGATCAGTTGCTCGGCCATTTCCATCGCGATCTTGTTGTGGGAGATGAACAGGAACTGGGTGCCCTTGGACATGCTGCGCACCAGGTTGGCATAGCGCTCGGTGTTGGCGTCGTCGAGCGGCGCATCCACCTCGTCGAGCAAGCAGAACGGCGCGGGATTGAGCTGGAACATCGCGAACACCAGCGCGATGGCTGTCAGGGCCTTCTCGCCACCCGAGAGCAGGTGAATCGTGCTGTTCTTCTTGCCCGGCGGCTGCGCCATCACCTGCACGCCGGAATCGAGAATCTCGTCGCCCGTCATGACCAGCTTGGCGTTGCCGCCGCCGAACAGGCTCGGGAACATCTTGCCGAAGTGCTCGTTGACGAAGTCGAAGGTCTTCTTCAGCAGATCGCGGGTTTCGAGGTCGATCTTGTGGATCGCATCTTCGAGCGTCGTGATCGCGTCGTTCAGGTCGGCCGACTGCGCGTCGAGGAAGGTCTTGCGTTCACGCGCGGCGGTCAGTTCGTCGAGTGCCGCCAGGTTCACCGCGCCCAGCGCGTTGATGTCGCGGTTGATGCGGTCGATTTCGCCTTGCAGGCCGTAGAGCTTGACGTTGCCTTCCTCGATGGTCTTGGCCAGCGCCTCGAGGTCGACCTCGGCCTGGGTCAGCTGCTCCATGAACTGCGCGCCGCCGAGCGAGGCGGCCTGCTCCTCGAGCTGCAGCTTGGTGATGCGGTCGCGCAACGGCTGCAGGCTGCGCTCGAACTCCATCCGCTGTTCTTCGGCACGACGCAGCTTGGCGGAAAGGTCGTCGTATTCGCTGCGCTTGGCGGCCAGGGCCGATTCGCGATCAAGCTTCAGTGCCAGCGCTTCCTGCAGTCCCGCCTGGGCGGCTGCGTCGTTGAAGCTGTCCAGCTCGGACTGCAGTTGCGTCGCGGTCTGCTCGTTGACCTGGATCTGCTGGGCCGCCGTCTCGATCGAGCGCTGCAACTCGCCCCGGCGCGCTGCCAGCGCACGCGCCGAGAACTGCGCTTCCTGGGCCTCGCGCTCCAGCGACCGCAGTTGCTCTCGTGCTTCGTTCAGCTTGCGCTCGGCCTCGATCACGGCCTCTTCGAGCTCGGCATGGCGCTCCTGCTCGTTCGCAAGCGTCATGTCCAGCTCTTCGAAGCGCGCTTCGCCGGTCGCGCGCCGCTCATTCAGCTCTTCCAGCTGACCGTCGATCTCGGCCAGTTCGCCTTCGATCTGGCCCCGGCGGCTGCTGGTCTGCTCTGCCTGCTGCGTCAGGCGCAGCACCTCGACCTGCAACTGGTGAGCACGGCTCTGCAGCTCGGCCGCCTCGCGCCGAGCGGTCACCAGGCGTTGCGAAGCGTCGGTGTACGCGGCTTCGGCGCGCACCAGCGCAGTTCGGGAATCTTCGGCAATCAGGGCCTGCGCCCGCACCTGGCGCTCCAGGTTCTCGATCTCCTGCGCACGCGCCAGCATGCCGGCCTGCTCGGAGTCGGGCGCGTAGAAAGCCACCGCGAACTGCGATACCGCATGCCCCTCGCGGGTCATGATGATCTCGCCGTGCGTGAGCTTGCTGCGCTCGGCCAGCGCCTCATCAATGGAAGGTGCTGTGTAGACGCCTTCGAGCCAATCGTTCAGCAGCGCCTTCAACCCTGCGTCGTTCAGTCGCAGGAGGTCCGACAGGCGCGGCAGCGTGTGGTGGGTGTTGCTGATGGTCGCAGCGGGCAGCGTATAGAAGGCCAGCTTCGCAGGCGGCGCGTCGTTGGCAAAGGCGCGCACCGTCTCGACGCGGCCGACTTCCAACGCATTGAGCCGCTCGCGCAGCGCCGACTCCAGCGCGGTCTCCCACCCCGGCTCGATGTGCACCTTGGTCCACAGGCCCTGCAAGCCTTCGAGTCCATGCTTCGCCAGCCAGGGCTTCAGCTTGCCTTCGGTCTGCACCTTTTCCTGCAGCGCACGCAGCGCCTCCAGGCGCGCGCCCAGGTCGGCCTGCTTGGCGGATTCGGCGTTGACCTGCTCCTGCTTCGCTCGCCGGTCTTCGTCGAGCTGCGGCACCTGCTCGGTCAACTCGTGCAGGCGCTCTTCGGCGATCGCCTGCGCTTCCGCGGCCTGTTCGTGCTGGCGGCTCAGGTCGGCCAGGCGTGCTTCGTCGGGCGCGGCGAGACCCTTGATTTCCGTCGCCAGCCGCTCGCGGCGCAGGTTGAGCTGGCGCGACTGTTCCTCGACGTTGCGCGATTCGGCGGCCAGCAGCTGGATCTGCTGCTGCACGCCAGCCACCGAGTTGCGCTGTTCGTTCGCACGCTGCGAGGCCGCTCGCACGGTGTCTTCGTAGCTCGGCAGGTTGGCAGACTGCTCTTCGGCCTGTGCGGCCAGTATCTCCACCTGCTCCTCGGCCATCGCAATCTGCTCCGCGATGGTTTCGAGCTCGTTCTGCGCTTCGGCCCGGCGCTCGGCCCACTGCTCGCTCTGCGCCTTCAGCTCGGTGAGCCGCTGCTCGACGCGCTGACGCCCCTCCACCACATAGCGGATGCGCTCTTCGAGGCGGCTCACCTCGAGGCTGGCCTCGGCCAGCGCCCCTTGCGCCGCGTGCAGTTCGTCGCTCGCGCTGTAATGAGCCTGGCGCACCGTTTCGAGTTCGGCTTCCACGTGGCGCAGCTCGGCCAACCGCGACTCGAGCGCGTTGGTCGCTTCCAGCACGTCTTTCCTGACGCGGTCCTGCTCGGTGGCGGCATCGCGGTGCTTCAGGAACCACAACTGGTGCAGCTTCAGCGTGCCCTGCTCCTGCAGGTTGCGGTACTGCGCCGCCACCTCGGCCTGCTTCTCGAGCTTTTCGAGGTTGCTGTTCAGCTCGCGCAGGATGTCTTCGACGCGGGTCAGGTTCTCGCGCGTGTCCTTCAGCCGGTTCTCGGTCTCGCGCCGGCGCTCCTTGTACTTGGACACGCCCGCGGCTTCTTCGAGGAACATGCGCAGTTCCTCGGGCTTGGACTCGATGATGCGGCTGATCGTGCCCTGGCCGATGATCGCGTAGGCGCGCGGCCCCAGGCCCGTGCCGAGGAACACGTCCTGCACGTCGCGACGACGTACCGGCTGGTTGTTGATGAAGTAGCTGGAGGTGCCGTCGCGCGTGAGCACGCGTTTGACGGCGATCTCTGTGAACTGGTTCCACTGGCCGCCGGCGCGCGCGTCCTCGTTGCTGAAGATCAGCTCGACGCTCGCACGGCTCGAAGGCTTGCGGTTGCCAGAGCCGTTGAAGATCACGTCCTGCATCGACTCGCCCCGCAGCTCGGAGGCTTTCGATTCGCCAAGCACCCAGCGCACCGCGTCCATGATGTTGGACTTGCCGCAACCGTTGGGGCCGACAACGCCGACGAGTTGCCCGGGCAGCTGGAAGTGGGTCGGCTCGGCAAAGGACTTGAAGCCGGACAGCTTGATCGAGTTCAGGCGCATGAGGTGGGAACACGCGGGGCGGCCAGGCGCTTCCGACAGCGCGGCCACCCTCGTTTAAGTGCTTGATTTGCTTAAGGAATCTCGCGTTCCGGCGAGCTTCGATCGAGGCGGGATGATACCATCCGCCCCTTCGCTGAACTGTGTCCAGACCTGTCGCTCCGCCATGCCGAAAACCGCATCGAAAACTGCGCCGAAATCCGCTCCCGCCCAGGCCGCCGCCACCACGCCCAAGCAGCGTGAAATGCCGCCCAACCCGCCTTCGGCACCGTCGAAGGAGCTGCACGTGTTCCCCAACCCCGCACCGAAGCGCGATTACGTGATCCAGTTCCAGGTGCCCGAGTTCACCTGCCACTGCCCGCTGACCGGCCAGCCCGACTTTGCCCACTTCACGATCGACTACATCGCGGACAAGCTGTGCGTCGAGCTGAAGAGTTTGAAGATGTACATGTGGAGCTTCCGCAACGAAGGCGCTTTCCACGAGAAGGTGACCAACGACATCCTCGACGACATCGTCAAGGCGGTGGACCCGCGCTACATCCGCATCACCGCCAAGTGGTACGTGCGGGGCGGCATCTACACCAATGTGGTGGCCGAGCACCGCAAGAAGGGCTGGAAGCCGCAACCCCGTGTCGAGCTCCCGCAGCACGCCAACGAAACCGGCCTGCTGGGCTGAACGCGACCGGCCGCCATGAACCCTCTGCTTTCCAAGCTGCAGCCCTATCCGTTCGAGCGCCTGCGCGAGCTGACGAAGGACATCCAGCCCAACCCGGCCTATCGCCCCATCAGTCTCGGCATCGGCGAGCCCAAGCACCCCACGCCGCCCTTCATCAAGCAGGCGATGACCGACGCGCTCGGCGGCTTGGCCAGTTACCCGGCCACGGCCGGCGACCTGAAGCTGCGCGAGGCGATGTGCGCGTGGGTGCAGCGCCGCTACGGCGTGGCACTGGACCCAGCCTCGCAGGTGCTGCCCGTCAACGGCTCGCGCGAGGCGCTGTTCGCGCTCGCGCAGACGGTGATCGACCCCGCCCGGCATCGTGACGAAGGCGGCCCGGTCGTTGTCTGCCCCAACCCGTTCTATCAAATCTACGAGGGCGCGGCGCTGCTGGCCGGGGCCCGCGTGGTGTACGCGAACAGCGACCCTGCGCGCAACTTTGCGCCGGACCTGTCGAGCATCCCCGAATCCACCTGGGCAGCCACGCAATTGCTGTACGTGTGCTCCCCGGGCAACCCGACCGGTGCGGTGATGCCGCTCGAAGAATGGCAGCGCCTGTTCGAACTGAGCGACCGCCACGGCTTTGTGATCGCCTCCGACGAGTGCTACTCCGAGATCTACTTCCGCGACGTTGCACCGCTCGGCGGCCTCGAAGCCGCCCTGAAGCTCGGCCGCAACGACTTCCGCAACCTGATCTCGCTCACCAGCCTGTCCAAGCGCTCCAACGTGCCCGGCATGCGCTCGGGCTTCGTCGCCGGCGACGCAAAGCTGATCAAGCCCTTCCTGCTCTACCGCACCTACCACGGCAGCGCGATGAGCCCGGTGGTGCAACAGGCCAGCATCGCGGCCTGGAACGACGAGCAGCATGTCGTCGACAACCGTGAGAAATACCGCAGCAAGTTTGCGCGCGTCACGCCTATGCTCGCCGAGGTGATGGACGTCGCCTTGCCGGACGCCGGCTTCTACCTCTGGGCCCGGGTGCCGGGCGCCGACACCGACTTCGCCCGTGGTCTGCTCGCTCAATACAATGTGGCGGTCCTGCCCGGCAGCTACCTCGCCCGCGAAGCGCACGGCGTCAATCCCGGCGCCGGTCGCATCCGCATGGCACTGGTCGCTGAAGTCGACGAGTGCGTCGAAGCCGCCGAACGCATCGTGGCCTACGTCCGATCACTTTCCTGATGACCAACATGACCCAACAACTCGAAGCCCTCATCAACCAGGCGTGGGAAGACCGCGCGACGCTGTCTCCAACCGCCGCCCCGGCCGACGTGCGCGAAGCCGTCGAGCAGGTGATCGCCGACCTGAACAAGGGTCGCGTGCGCGTGGCCGAGAAGACCGATGGCGGCTGGACCGTGCACCAGTGGGTCAAGAAGGCGGTGCTGCTGAGCTTCCGCCTGAACGACAACGTCGCCATGCGCTCGGGTGACCTCGGCTTCTTCGACAAGGTGCCCACGAAGTTCGGCCATCTGAACGACGAAGAGATGCGCGCCACCGGCGTGCGCGTGGTGCCGCCCGCCGTGGCCCGCCGCGGCAGCTACATCGCGAAGAACGTCGTGTTGATGCCTTCGTACGTGAACATCGGCGCCTACGTGGACGAAGGCACGATGGTCGACACCTGGGCCACGGTGGGCTCGTGCGCGCAGATCGGCAAGAACGTGCACCTGTCGGGCGGCGTGGGCATCGGCGGCGTGCTGGAGCCGCTGCAGGCCAACCCGACCATCATCGAGGACAACTGCTTCATCGGCGCGCGCTCGGAAGTGGTCGAGGGCGTCATCGTCGAAGAGAACTCGGTGCTGGGCATGGGCGTGTATCTGGGCCAGAGCACGCCGATCTACAACCGCGAGACCGACGAGATCACCTACGGCCGTGTGCCGAGCGGCTCGGTGGTCGTGAGTGGCAGCCTGCCCAAGGCGAACGGCAAGTACAACCTGTACTGCGCCGTGATCGTCAAGCGCGTGGATGCACAGACGCGCTCCAAGACCAGCATCAACGAATTGCTGCGCGCCTGAAGGCCGCGGCGCACTGAGCACCAAACGGTATCGAGAGGGGGATGGCGATGAGCAGTGGGAACATGGAGCGCGTGCTGCGCCTGATGGCCGAGAAGAAAGCCTCGGACGTCTACCTCTCCGCGAAGACGCCCATCCTCATCAAAATCCATGGGCAGATCCTGCAGGTGAGCGACCAGCCTCTGTCGCCGCAGCAGCCACGCCAGTTGCTGGCCGAGTTGCTGACGCCCTCGCAGCTCGAAGAACTCGACGAGACCGGCGAACTCAACATCGGCCTCGTGCTGCCGAACGTTGCCAGCTTCCGTCTGAGCGCCTTCAAGCAGCGCGGCTCGGTGGCGGCGGTGTTCCGCTGCATTCCGAGCGACATTCCGACGATCGAGTCGCTCAATGTGCCGGACATCCTCACCAACCTCGTGATGGAAAAGCGCGGCCTGATCCTGATGGTGGGCGCAACGGGCACCGGCAAGAGCACCACGCTCGCAGCGATGCTCGAGCACCGCAACCAGCAGGTGGCGGGCCACATCCTCACCATCGAGGATCCGATCGAGTTCCTGTTCTCGAACAAGAAGTCGGTGATCAACCAGCGCGAGGTGGGTCGCGACACGCAATCGCTGCAGGTGGGCCTGAAGAACGCGCTGCGCCAGGCACCGGACTGCATCCTGATCGGCGAAATCCGCGATCGCGAGACCATGACGGCCGCGTTGTCCTATGCCTTGTCGGGCCACCTGGTGCTCGCCACGATGCACGCGAACAACAGCTATCACGCGCTCGGGCGGATCCTGTCGTTCTACACGCCTGAAGCACGCCCGGCGCTGATGTCCGACCTCGCCTCGGGCCTGAAGGCGATCGTCTCGCAGCGCCTGATGCGTGCGGTGACGGGCGGCCGCATCCCGGCGGTCGAAGTGCTGCTGAACACCAAGCTCGTCGCCGAGCTGATCGAGAAAGGCGACTTCTCCGGCGTGAAGGAAGCCGTGGAGAAGTCGATGGCCGAGGGCTCGCAGACCTTCGAAGCCGACATCGCCCGCCTCATCAACGAAGGCCGCGTAACGCGCGAAGAGGGCCTCACCTACGCCGACTCGCCCACCAACCTGATGTGGCGCCTGCAGAACGACATGACCGGCCAGTCGAAGGCCACACCGAAGAAGGAAGAGGTCGAAGACGGTCCGTCGTTCACCGAGATCACGCTCGACGTGCGCACCGACGACCGGGGCAGCGGCTTTGGCAACACCGGCTTCGGCACGACCGGCTTCGGCACCATTCCCCGCTGAAGGTGACCATCCCGACATGACCGCCACGCTGCGCCTCGTTGAAGAACTCGTTTCCTGCCGCTCGGTGACGCCGGACGACGCCGGTTGCCAAACCGTGATCGCCGAGCGCCTGCGCGCCATCGGCTTCGAATGCGAAACGCTCGAGTACGGGCCGCCCGAGTTCCGCGTGACCAACCTCTGGGCCAAGCGCAAGGGCAAGGCGGGCACTGCCGGCAAGACGCTGGTGTTCGCCGGCCACACTGACGTGGTCCCCACCGGCCCGGTGGAGCAATGGAGCAGCAACCCGTTCGTGCCCACGCACCGCCACGGCAAACTCTATGGCCGCGGCACGGCTGACATGAAAACCTCGCTGGCGGCGATGGTGGTGGCAGCGGAAGAGTTCGTCGCCACCCACGCCGATCACGCCGGGTCCATTGCCTTTCTCCTCACCAGCGACGAAGAAGGCCCCGCCCTCGACGGCACGGTGAAGGTGTGCGAATGGCTGGAGCAGCGCGGCGAGCGGCTGGACTACTGCATCGTCGGCGAGCCCACGTCGGTCGAACAGGTCGGTGACATGATCAAGAATGGCCGGCGTGGCTCGCTCTCGGGCAAACTGGTCGTGCGCGGCGTGCAGGGGCACATCGCCTACCCTCAGCTCGCGCGCAACCCCATCCACCTGGCGGCGCCCGCATTGGCCGAGCTTGCAAGCATCGAGTGGGATAAAGGCAACCAGTTCTTTCCGCCCACCTCATGGCAGATGTCGAACATCCATGCGGGTACCGGTGCAACCAATGTGATCCCGGGCGAGCTGACGATCGACTTCAACTTCCGCTACTGCACAGAGTCCACGCCCGAAGGGCTGAAAGCCCATGTGCACGAGGTGCTCGATCGCCACCAGCTCACTTATGACCTGCAGTGGACACTCGGGGGGCGCCCGTTTCTCACGCCCCCCGGCGAACTGAGCGAAGCACTGGCGGGCGCGATCGAAAGCGAAGTGCAATTGCGCCCTGAACTCTCCACCACCGGAGGCACCTCGGACGGGCGTTTCATCGCACGCATCTGCCCTCAGGTCATCGAATTCGGCCCACCGAACGCCACCATCCACAAGATCAACGAGCATGTGGACCTGGCCTTCATCGAGCCGCTGAAGAACATCTACCGCAAGACGCTGGAACGATTGATCTCGACATGACAGTCATCGAACTCATCGAGCGCTGCAGCGCCCGCCTCGAACAGGCGGGCGTTTCGTTTGGGCACGGCACCGACAACGCATTTGATGAAGCGGCATGGCTGGTGCTGTGGTCGCTGGGGCTGCCGCTCGACGCCCTGGACGAGCATGCAGAGGCCGCCGTGGCGCCGGAAGCCGAAGTCCGGGTGGAGGCGCTGGTGAACGAACGCATCGAAACGCGCAAGCCGGCAGCCTACCTGACGCACGAGGCGTGGCTGCAGGGCGTGCCGTTCTACGTCGACGAACGAGCCATCGTGCCGCGGTCATTCATTGCGGAGTTGCTGGCCGATGGCACGATCGACCCATGGCTCTCGGACCGTACGCGCCGGGTGCTCGACCTCTGCACCGGCAACGGCAGCCTCGCGGTGCTCGCAGCAATGGCTTATCCGGACATCGAGGTAGATGCGGCCGATCTGTCCGACGACGCCCTCGCCGTTGCGCGCATCAACATCGACCGTCACGGGTTGTCGAGCCGTATCTCGCTCCACAAGAGCGACCTCCTCGCCCGTCTTGACGGTCCTTACGATCTGATTGTCTGCAACCCGCCCTACGTCAACGCACGTTCCATGGCGGCACTGCCCGCCGAGTACCAGGCCGAGCCGCAACTCGCTCTTGCAGGCGGCGACGACGGCATGGACCTCGTGCGAACGCTGCTGCAGCAGGCACCGGCGAAGATGACGGACGACGCCGTGCTGGTGCTGGAGATCGGCAACGAGCGCGAGCACTTCGAGGCAGCCTTCCCGACACTGGAGGTGGTGTGGCTGGAAACGAGCGCGGGTCATGACCAGGTGCTGCTCGTCACGCGCAGCGCGCTGCTGGAGCAGGCCGCCGCATGATCACGCTGAAGAACGTCACGCTGCGCCGGGGCACCAAGGTCGTGCTGGAAGGCGCGAACGTCACGCTGCATGCCGGCGAAAAGGTCGGCCTGGTCGGCCGCAATGGTGCAGGCAAGTCGTCGCTGTTCGCGCTGCTCACGGGCGTGTTGCACGCCGACGCGGGCGACGTGGAACTGCCGGCGAAGTGGCGCATCGCGGAAGTCGTGCAATCGATGCCGGAAACCGCCGATGACGCCACGGACTTCGTGCTGCAGGGCGACGTGCCGCTCATGCAAGCGCAAACGCAGCTCGCACAGGCGGAAGCGTCTGGCGACGGGCACGCCATCGCCGAAGCGCACCAACGCATCGAAGAAGCCGGCGGCTTCGACGCGCGCGCCCGTGCGCAGGCGCTGCTGATGGGGCTGGGCTTCAAGCCCGACCAGTTGGAACATCCGGTCAACAGCTTCTCGGGCGGGTGGCGCATGCGACTGCAGCTCGCCCGCGCGCTGATGTGTCCTGCCGACCTGCTGCTGCTCGATGAACCGACCAACCACCTGGATCTCGACGCACTGGTGTGGCTCGAAAGCTGGCTCAAGCGGTTCGAAGGCACCATGCTCGTGATCAGCCACGACCGCGAGTTCCTTGACGCGATCACACGCGTGACGCTGCATCTCGACGATGCGCAGCTCGCCCGCTACACCGGCAACTACACCGCGTTCGAAGCCATGCGCGCCGAGCGCATGCTGCAGCAGCAGGCAGCCTATGAACGGCAGCAGGACCGCATCGCCCACCTGCAGCGCTTCATCGACCGCTTCAAAGCCAAAGCCACCAAGGCCAAGCAGGCCCAAAGCCGTGTGAAGGCGCTGGAGCGGATGGAAAAGCTTGCGCCGGTGCTGACCAGCGCCGACTTCAGCTTCGAGTTCCGCGAGCCCGAGAGTCTGCCGAACCCGATGCTCGCGTTGAAGGACGTGGCCTGCGGATATGGCGAAACCGTCATCGTCCGCAACGTCCAGCGCTCGGTTCTCGCGGGGCAGCGTATCGGCATACTGGGCGCCAACGGCCAGGGCAAATCGACGCTGGTCAAGACGATCGCCCGCATGCAACCGCCGCTCGCGGGTCAGATCACCGAAGGAAAGGGCCTTGCGATCGGCTATTTTGCGCAGCAGGAGATGGACGTGCTGCGCCCGGAAGAATCGCCGTTGCAGCACATGGTTCGCCTCGCCAGGGAAGTGAGCCCCCAGACGCGTGAACAGGAGCTGCGCGACTTCCTCGGCAGTTTCCGCTTCGTGGGCGACATGGCCAGCCAGGCAGTCGGCACGATGAGCGGCGGCGAAAAGGCGCGGCTGGTGCTCGCGATGCTCGTGTGGCAACGCCCGAACCTGCTGCTGCTCGACGAACCGACCAACCACCTCGACCTCACCACGCGCGAGGCATTGAGCATGGCGCTCAATGAATTCGAAGGCTCGGTGATGCTGGTCAGCCATGACCGGGCCCTGCTGCGCGAGGTGTGCGACGAGTTCTGGCTCGTTGCAGGCGGCGCCGTGCAACCTTTCGATGGCGACCTCGACGACTACCAGCGTTGGCTGCTCGATCAGGCGAAGCTGGTCCGGGACGCGGCAAGCGCAGCGCATGCGTCGAAGGAAGCGACGAGCACGCCGCAAGGCAACCGGCGCGAAGAGCGCAAGGCCCAGGCCCAGGAACGTCAGCGGCTGGCCGAGCAGGCACGCCCGCTGAAGAAGGAGCTGGCAAAGATCGACCAGCAGCTGGCGGCGTTGGCCACCGAAAGAAGCGCGCTCGAGGACACGCTCGCCAGCGGAGGGCTTGCACCTGCACAGCTGGCGGAACACGGGCGACGGCTGAAGGTCATCGGCGACGAAGTCGAATCGCTGGAAATGCGTTGGCTCGAGCTTTCCGAGCAGATCGACCAGTTGGCGGGGTAAGGCATCGCCTTACCTTTGCCTCCACAATCAAATTGCGCGCAATTAAAAAGCTCGCTATAATTCACCCATCATGTCATCCCGCAAGTCGCGCCCCACGTTCACTGCTGCCACGGAAGACGCCATGCTGCGTCTCGACAACCAGCTGTGCTTCGCGCTGTATTCCACGTCGCTTGCGATGACCAAGCTTTACAAACCCCTGCTCGAGCGGCTGGGGCTCACCTACCCGCAATACCTCGTGATGCTCGTGCTGTGGGAGCAGGACGGGATCACCGTCGGCGATCTCGGCGAGCGGCTATTCCTCGACTCCGGCACGCTGACCCCGCTGCTCAAGCGCATGGAGACCGCCGGCTGGGTGACACGCGAGCGCGCCAAGGAAGACGAGCGTCGTGTGATCGTGAGCCTCACGCCCGAGGGTCGCAAGTTGCGGCGCGAAGCGATCACCGTGCCGCAGGAGGTTTCGTGCGCGACGCAGTGCACGCTGGAAGAACTCAGCGAGTTGCGGCAACGTCTGCATGATCTGCGCAAACGCCTGTCGCTGCGCGCCGTCGACTCCCAGCCCGGGGCCTCGGACCAGGCGGCATGAACGGCCCCTTTCCGCGCCGACCCGCATCAACAATATTGCACGCTATTAAATAGCACCCTATTTCATCACCTCAACCAAGGAGCGTTTCATGGCACTCGACAAAGTCCTCTACCAAGCCCAAGCCACTGCCACAGGGGGCCGCGATGGCCGCGCCGTCTCGTCCGACGGCGTGCTCGACGTCAAGCTGACCACGCCGAAGGAACTGGGCGGAGCCGGCGGCGCCGCCACCAACCCCGAACAGTTGTTTGCAGCCGGCTACTCGGCCTGCTTCATGGGCGCAATGAAGTTCGTCGCCATGCAGCAGAAAAAGGCCTTCCCGGCCGATGCCACGGTAACGGGCAAGGTGGGGATCGGTCCGATCCCTGCGGGGTTCGGCATCGAAGTGGACCTCGCCGTGTCGCTGCCCGGCATGGCGCGTTCGGAAGCAGAAGCGCTGGTCGAAGCAGCGCACAAGGTCTGCCCCTACTCCAACGCGACGCGCGGCAACATCGACGTGCGTCTCAGCGTGATCTGATGCCCAAAAAAGGCAGGCGGCCCCGTCAGGTGGCTGCGGCCATCAGTTGCAGCATCAACTCCACCCGGGCTTTGAACGGCGTGAGGCCGCCCGCCGAAGGCAGCAAAGCTGCCTCGGCGGGCAACACCGCGCCTTCCGCGCAACGGGTGGAGCGCAGCACCCGCACCCCAGCGGCCTGCAGTCTCAGCAGTTCGGACTCCAGACTCTCGTGCACGGTGCCGTTTCCGGTCCCCATGACCACGATGCCGCGCACGCCAAGTGCCGGCAACGCCTGAACCCAGGTGCCGTCCGCGCCCGCGTGGCTGGCGACAACCGCCACCTTCGGCCATGTGTCCACGGCGCCGAGCGACTCCACTCCGAGCGCCTCGGCCTCCGGCCAGTTGCGCAGGCACCTCAGCCGCCCCTCCTCCACATAGGCGATCGGGCCCGCATCGCCCGAACTGAACGCATCTGCGCGGTAGGTGTGAGCCTTGCGCACTTCAAGGCCGCTGTGCACCTCGCCTGCCAGCACCGCGAGCACGCCCCGCGCCCCGGGGTGCCGTGCGACCCGCACGCCGTCGAGAAGGTTTTGCGGCCCATCGGCCCGTAGAGAACTGGCGGGTCGCATCGCCGCCACGAACACCACCGGCTTGCGAGGCGCGAGCACGCGATGCAGGAAGTACGCCGTTTCCTCCAGCGTGTCGGTGCCGTGCGTGATCACGACACCGAGCACATCGGGACGCTCCAGATGGTGCGCGACGCGCCTTGCCAGCGTGTTCCACACCGCATGCGTCATGTCCTTGCTGTCGACCTGCGCGACCTGCTCCGTCTCCAACGGCATGGAGGCCAGTTCCGGCACCGCTCGGACAAGTTGTTCGACGGCGACCTGTGCCGCCCGGTAGCCGACGTTGTCATGCGGATCGGCTGCGGTGCCGGCGATGGTGCCGCCAGTCCCCAGGATCACGATCTTTTCGTCAGTGCTTTGCATTTTTCAAGAAGCTGGATAAAAATACAGGTACTGGATGCCCACACAGTAGCGCTGCGGTCAGCGCGCCGGGCGTCGTTCTTCTCCGCGAGGTGCCTGTGGATCATCAACTGCCCGAAAGCCCCAAACTCACTGCCCGTCAGCAGCAGATCCTGGACCTGATCCAGAGCGCCATCGAGCGCACCGGCGCGCCACCTACGCGTGCCGAGATCGCGGCCGAACTGGGGTTCCGGTCTGCCAACGCGGCGGAGGAGCATCTGCAAGCACTGGCGCGCAAGGGCGTCATCGAGCTGGTGGGGGGCACGTCCCGCGGAATCCGGCTGAAGTCTGACACACTGCGCACCCTCAATGAGTCGCGTCTTGCCGGCCTCGGCAAGCAGTTTTCACTGCCCCTGCCCAGCCTGGCGCAGCTGGCCCTGCCGCTTGTCGGCCGCGTCGCTGCGGGTAGCCCCATCCTGGCGCAAGAGCACATCGATCACACCTATCACGTCGAGGCCAGCATGTTCCAGCGCCAGCCGGATTACCTGCTGAAGGTTCGCGGCATGAGCATGCGCGACGCAGGCATCCTCGACGGCGACCTTCTTGCCGTTCAACGCGCGAAGGAAGCCAAGAACGGTCAGATCGTCGTCGCACGCCTTGGTGAAGACGTGACCGTCAAGCGCTTCCGGCGCACGCGCAACGCGATCGAGCTGATCGCAGAGAACCCGGAGTTCAAGACCATCATCGTCGAGCCCGGTCAGGAATTCGAACTCGAAGGCATTGCTGTCGGCCTCATCCGCAACACCCCGCTGATGTGAGCACGCCGTGATGCAACACCTGGCCTCAGCCCTGCCCACCTTCGTGCCACCGCCCGTGAAAGCCCAGCACCACCGCGACTGCCTGCTGCCCGGAGCTTCGCTGGAGCTCATCCCGAACATCGGTCCGGCACTGGCAGAAGACCTGCAGCTCATCGGCATCCAGACACCGCGCGACCTGATCGGGCGCGATGCCTTCGTGCTGTACCAAGAGCTTTGCGCCAAGACGGGGCATCGCCACGATCCGTGCGTGCTCGACACCTTCATGGCCGCCGTCGACTTCATGCGTGGAGCCCCGGCCGCCCCGTGGTGGCATTACACGGCCCAACGCAAGCTGCTGTACGGGCAGGCTCGGGTGGAAGCAGAGGCAGCCGCACATGGCGAGCGTGCCGCGGGGGCGGCAGCCCCTGGCGACTGACCCTTCATCACCGGCCGCTGCGCGGGTGGCGGGCGTTCATGGGCCAAGCGGCTCATGCATCCCCGTGCAGCAGGCCAGAAGTGCGGCCACAACAACCGCACTTCAAAGCGCAATCCTGCCGAACGTCATCGTTGTTGCTTGATTTTCGGAGACGGACATGGCCGCTATTTCTTGCTCGCCTGCGGGCGGAGCTTTTCGCTTCTCAACCTCCTCTACCGCTGCACCGGGTACGCCGCAATCGGCAGACGGGTCGCGCAAACGCCTCGCAGAGCGGGCGCCGTGGTGGAACCGCTTGTGCCATCAGCTCGGGTGGGCTGATCCAGCAGCGAACGACCACACCATCCCGACCGGCTTTCCGGTCCTCGATGCCGCGCTGCCCAAAGGCGGCTGGCCACAGCACGGCCTGGTTGAAGTGCTCGTTCCACGACCTGGCCACCCTGAACTGACACTGCTCGCCCCGGCACTCGTGGAGGCGGCCACGCGGCAGCAACGGTTCGGTGTCATTGCCGCACCTGCGGTTGGTGGCAGTCTCGACACCCTCGATCGCCTGCTGTGCAACGCATTCGAGGCTGCCGAAGACAGCCCGGCTCCCGGCCAGGAAGCGTCTGACCAGGGAGAGGCGGAGTTCTGCAGTCACGCATCAGCCTTGCCCGATGCGATGAACTGGTTGCGCAAAGGGACCGGAGGCGTGCTGGCCGTGTGGTTGGCCGACCTGAAGGCTGCCGAGCTTCGGGAGCTGAAGCGCACGGCTCGCCGGCGCCACACGCTGGTCTTCGTGGTGCGCCCCTGGGTAGCAAGTTGGGATGACAGCGAAGCCGACCTGCGGGTTTGCCTGATCGCCGGCAAGGGTCACCACTGGGAGATCCGCGTGCACCCGCGGCCCGGCATGGCGGCCCCCACCGTTCGCGTACCGGCACTGGGGCTGGCACCTGCTCGACACCTTCGTGTCGTTCGCGATCCCCAAGACCATCGTCGTGCGCTGCTCAGCGGTACCTTCGTCGAGGTCTGCGCGGAGCTGGATCGGCTGGCGGCAATCGAACACCTTGCAGAATCGACGCTGCCTGCCTTCCGGTCAGCGTCGGCGCAAGAGGCGTCGAACCACTGAGCTCATGAGGCCGCGGTAGTGCGCGGCGCGTGCGGACGGCAGCACTCGCCCGCGCCCGCAGGTGAATCTCATGCCGCGGCAGCCAGCAGCGTGCGGGTGTACGGATGTTGCGGCTGGGCCAACAGTTCGGCCGCACTGCCTTGCTCCAGCACCTGGCCATCCTTCATCACGATGACGTGATGGGCCATCGCCCGGATCACCTGCACGTCATGCGTGATCAGCAGATAGGCCAGACCTCGATCACGCTGCAACCGCTGCAGCAACACCAGTACCTGCTTCTGTATGGTCACGTCGAGCGCGCTGGTGGGCTCGTCGAGCACGAGCAGCTGTGGCTCCACGATCAGCGCGCGGGCAATCGCCAGCCGTTGCCTCTGCCCACCGGAAAACTCATGCGGGTAGCGCATCAGCAACCCGGGAAACTGCGCCTCGGTGAGGCCCACGTCGGCCAGCGCGGCAATCACCTTTTCGCGTCGTGCGTTTTCGTCGAGCAAGGGCGCATGCACTGAAAGCCCTTCGCCGACCAACTCTTCGACCGTCATGCGCGGCGAAAGCGATGAGAACGGGTCCTGGAACACCACCTGCATCACGCGACGCAACGGGCGGTCTTGCCGCTGTGAATAGTGCCACCGTGCCCCATCTACTTCCAGCAGCCCCTCGGCGGGCAACAGCCCGAGGGCAGCCAGCGCCAGCGTCGATTTGCCAGAGCCTGACTCCCCAATGACGCCCAGCGTGCGACTGCGCGGCAACTCGACGCTCACGGACTTGACTGCTTCGAATCGCCCCTTCCGAAACCACCCTTTCACGCCGGCAAGAGGCACCGGGTAGCTCACGCTGAGCTGCCGGGCTCGAAGAATCGGCTCTTCTGGCGAGGCGGGAGCCTCCACCACGTCGCGGGCAGGTATCGAGTCGAGCAGCTTGCGCGTGTACTCGTGTTGCGGGTTGGCAAACACCTCGTCCACCGGCCCGTGTTCGACCACGTGCCCACGCTCCATCACGACCACACGGTCGGCAAAGCGCCGAACGAGGTTCAGGTCGTGCGTGATCATCAACACGGCCATGCCGGTGCGGCTTTGCAGTTCCGCGAGCAGGTCGAGGATCTGCTGGCGCACCGTCACATCAAGCGCGGTGGTCGGCTCGTCGGCCAGCAATAGGCGGGGCTCGCCCGCCAGCGCCATCGCGATCATTGCCCGTTGCCGCTGCCCGCCGGAGAGCTGATGCGGGAAGGCTCGAGCCCGGCGCTCCGGTTCCGGTATGCCGGTGTCGGCGAGCAGTTGCACCGCGCGCTGCCATGCTTCCGCGCGGCTGGAGCCCTTCTTCAATTGCACGACCTCGGCGATCTGGTCGCCGACCGTGTACAGCGGGTTCAGCGCCGTCATCGGCTCTTGAAAGATGACGGCGATGTCGTCCCCGCGCACACCGCGCAGTTCGCGCTCCGACAGCGACAGCAGGTCGCGCCCCCTGCCCTCCCTGCCAGCGGCCCCCTCGTCGCGCAACCACGCCTGCCCTTCGACTTCAGCATCGGGCACGAGACGCAGCAGTGACAGAGCTGAAACCGTCTTGCCCGAACCCGACTCGCCGACCAGTGCGAGCTTTTCGCCCGCCGCCACCTGCAAGTCGATGCCATGCACGACCGGCTGCCCGGCAAAGGCCACGCGCAGACCTCGCACGTCGAGCAACACCTGCGTTGTCATGAGGAAGTCTCCGACGTCGAGGACGGCAGGCCCGCCCCCGGCTGCGGGCCCTGCGACGCAACGGCGGCCGCGGGCGGCACCAGGCCGCTTTTCTTGCGACGGCGAGCAGCCCTCGGATCGTCGGGCACGCGCGGGTCGAGGGCGTCCCTCAGCGCATCGCCCGTGAACGTGAGCAGCAACAGCGTCACCACCAGCACGCCGAAGGTCGACAGCGAGATCCACCAGGCGTCCAGGTTGTCCTTGCCTTGCGACAGCAGTTCCCCGAGGCTTGGCGTTCCCGGTGGCACACCCAGACCCAGGAAATCGAGCGATGTGAGTGCCAGGATCGCCGCGCTCATGCGGAACGGCAGGAAGGTCACCACCGGCGTCAGGCTGTTGGGCAGCACGTGCCGGCGGATGATCTGCCAGTTGGAGAGGCCCATCGCCTTCGCGGCGCGCACGTAGTCCAGTTGCCGGTTGCGCAGGAACTCGGCACGGACATAGTCCGACAGCCCCATCCATCCGAACAGGCTCAGCAGCACGAGCAGCAAGCCGATGCTCGGGCTGAAGATGGCCGAGAAGATGATCAGCAGGTAAAGCTCGGGCATCGAGCCCCAAATTTCGATGAAGCGCTGGAAGGCCAGGTCCGTGCGCCCGCCGTAATAGCCTTGGATGGCACCCGTCAACACGCCCAGCACCACACCGATCGCCGTCAACGCCAGGGCGAACAGCACCGAAATGCGAAAGCCATACAGCAGCCGTGCCAGCACGTCCCGCCCTCGGTCGTCGGTGCCCAGCACGTTCATGCGCGACGGCGCAGCCGGGTTCGGCTCGGTCGCGAAGTAGTTGATGGTGCCGTGGTGGTAGGGGTTGAGCGGGTAGATCGCGAAGTTGTCCCCGCTGCTCGAGCGCTCCGCAATGAATGGGTCGAGGTAGTCCGTCGGCGTGTCGAAGTCGCCGCCGAACGCTGTCTCCGGCGGGTTGTGGATCAACGGCACGAACCACTCGCCGTTGTAGCGGACGAGCAGTGGCTTGTCGTTGGAGAGCAGTTCCGCGCCAAGGCTGAGCACCACCAGCGTGCAAAAGACGATGAAGCTCCAGTAGCCGAGCCGGCGTCGGCGAAAGCGCGCCCACGCCCGGCGAGCCGGGGACGACGAAACGGGTGCCCGTGTGCTCGCCATCAGTCGAACTTCACGCGGGGGTCCACCCACACGTAGCAAAGGTCGGAGATCAGCTTCGTCACCAAGCCGATCAGCGTGAAGAGGTACAGCGTGCCCAGCACCACAGGGTAGTCGCGGCGGATCACCGATTCGTAGCTGAGCAATCCCAAGCCATCGAGCGAAAACAGCGTTTCGATCAGCAGCGAACCGGCGAAGAAGGCGCCGATGAACGCGGCCGGAAAGCCGGTGACGATGGGGATGAGCGCGTTGCGGAACACGTGCTTCCAGAGCACTCGCCGTTCATCGAGACCCTTGGCCCGCGCGGTCAAGACATACTGCTTGCGGATCTCTTCGAGAAACGCGTTCTTGGTCAGCATCGTGGTCACCGCAAAAGCGCCCAGCACGCTGGCTGTGATCGGCAAGGTGATATGCCAGAGGTAGTCGACCACCTTGCCCCACAGGCTCAGCTCATCCCAATTCGAAGAGGTGAGCCCGCGCAGCGGAAACCATGCCAGAAAACTGCCCCCGCCGAACAGTACGAGCAGCAGCACGCCCAGCACGAAACCGGGGATGGCATAGCCGACCAGCACCAGCAACGTGGTCACCGCATCGAAGCGACTGCCGGCACGCACCGCCTTGGCAATGCCGAGCGGCACCGAGATGAGGTAGCTGAGGAAAAACGTCCACAGACCTAGCGTGATCGAGACCGGCAGCTTCTCCTTCACCAGTTCCCACACGTCCTTGTGGTGAAAGAAGCTGCGCCCCAGGTCGAACCGCACGTACGCCTTCAACATCTCGAAGAAGCGCACGTGAGCCGGTTTGTCGAATCCGTAGAGAGCCCGGATCTCCTCCACCTGCTGGGCGTCGACGCCCTGCCTCCCCCGGTACAGGTTGCTGCGGGCGGCGGCCCCCTCCCCCGCGCCAGAGCCTCGCCCCTGCAGTTGCGACACCATCTGCTCCACCGGGCCGCCGGGCACGAACTGCGTAACGACGAACGTGATCAGCAACACGCCGAACAGCGTGGGAATCATCAGCAGCAGGCGTTTGAGGATGTAGGCCCACATGATCGAGTCACCGGTTCTCGGCAGAAATTGCCCACCACGTGGAGAGCGCCCAGCTGTCCGGCTGGTAGTAGCGGGGAACCGCTTGAGGTTGCCCGTACCGACCCGCCCGGTATGCGATGCGGAACACGCTCGAGTACCAGTTGGGGACGACATAGTGGCCAAAGCGCAGCACCCGATCGAGCGCGCGCAAAGCCGCGGCCAGTTGCGGCCGGGTGGTTGCAGAAGTGGCCTCCTGCAACAGCGCATCGACCGCCTTGCTCTTCACACCGATCAGGTTGTTCGATCCATTGGTGTCCGCCTCCTTGGACGAGAACCTGCCGATCAGCTCGATACCCGGCGCTTCCGTACCCGGCATACGGATTCCCGTGATGTCGAAATCGAAGGTGTCGAGCCGCTTTTGCAGTAACGCGAAATCGACCGCGCGGAACGTGGCACGGATGCCGAGCTTCTCCAGGTTGCCGATGTAGGGCGAGACGATGCGGCCCCCGGAGGCCGACTCGTCCAGGAATTCGATCTCCAATGGCTCTCCCTTGGCGTTGCGCAGGGCGCCGTCCCGGTACGTCCAGCCAGCGGCCTCCAGCAGTCGTTTTGCCTTGCGCAGGTTCTCGCGCAGGCTGCCCGGTGGCGCCGTGCTCGGCGGCTGAGGAACCTCCTGCGTGAACACTTCAGGCGGCAAGTGTTGCCGCAACGGTTCGAGCAACGCCAATTCCTGCCCGTCGGGCAAGCCCTTGGCCTCGAAATCGCTGGCCGGGAAGAAGCCTCTGACGCGCGTGTACGCGTTGTAGAACAACTGCCGGTTCATCCATTCGAAGTCCATCGCCAGCGTGATGGCCTCGCGCACACGCGGGTCCTTGAGCTTCTCGCGTCGTACGTTGAACAGAAAACCCTGGAAGTCTGCTGCGTTGCCGTGCTGGAGTTCCTTCTTGACCAGTTCGCCGGACTTGAATTTCGGCCCGGTATAGGCGCGAGCCCAGTCGCGCGCGGTCGCCGACTCCATGTAGTCGAACTCGCCCGCCTTGAAGCCTTCGAGCTGCGCCGTGTTGTCCTTGAAGATGTAGAACGTGACGCGGTCGAAGTTGTACATCCCCCGTCGCACGTTCAGATCCTTCGCCCAGTAGTCGGGATTGCGCTCGTAGGTGATGTCCTTGCCGAAGTTCACGCGGCCAATACGGTAAGGACCGGAGGTGATCGGCATGTCGGTGACGATCTGGTCGAAAGGCTTGCGCTTGCCGTCGACCACACCCCATTTCCGGCTGAAGATGGGCAGGCCGCCCGCTATCAGCGGCAGTTCGGCGCTGGCGCGCGTGAAGTCGAAGCGCACAGTCCGCTCGTCGAGCACACGAACAGATTCGATGTCGGCGAGATAGGCCCTGACGTACGGTGCGGCTTCCTCGCCCGCCAGGGTGTCGAAGGAGTGCTTGACGTCGTGGGCCAGCACCGGGTCGCCATTGTTGAACCGCGCCTTCGCATTGAGCCGGAACGTCACCGTGCGCAGGTCGGGCGATACCTTCACGTCCTCGGCGAGCAGGCCGTAGGCCGTGGTGGGCTCGTCGAAGGTGCCGGTCAGCAGCGACTCGAACATCATCTGCGACAGGCCCGGGGCCGACGTGCCCCTCAGCGTGTACGGGTTGTACTTGTCGAAACTGCTGATGCGCAAAGGCGGCACCAGCGAAAAAGATCCACCCTTCGGTGCATTCGGGTTGACGTAGTCGAAGTGGGCAAACCCAGGCGGGTACTTGATGTCACCGAACTGCGCGTACGCGTGCGCGGCCCATGCCGCAGGGGCGCTGATCGCCATCAGCGCAACGAGCAAGCCTTTTGCCAGAACACCTGCCATGCGGGCGATTCTGCACGATTCGCCCCGCAGCGCAAACGCAGGGCGCGCGTTCACCAGGCGATCAGGACGTCCTTGCCTTGCACGACGAGTTGCGCCTTCGCGCCGACCGGCAACGTGACCTTGGTGGGGACGTGACCGAACGGCAGACCGGTGAGCACCGGTGTTCGTGTGACGCTGCGAACGTGTTCAACGGCTGTCTTCAACGTGTAGCCGCGGTCGTTCGGAGACTTCTTGTAGTCGGTGAAGCGGCCCAGCACGATCGCCTTCTGCCCGTCCAGCACGCCGGCCTGGTGCAAGTGCAACAGATTGCGCTCGATGCGATAGGGATGTTCGTTCACGTCTTCCAGGAACAGAATGCCGCCCTTCACCTTCGGCATGTGCGCCGTGCCCAGCAACGACGTGACCATCCAGAGATTGCCGCCCCACAAGGTGCCCTTCACGTCGAGCCCGTCGAAACCGGCTTCGGTGCGGAAGCCGACTGCTTCGAGTTCGCCGTGCATGGCCTCCAGAAAACAGGCCTCGGTGACCTCGTCGACCTCGTCGCCGCCGAAGTCGTAGGCGGCCATGGGGCCGGCGTACGTGATGCTCTTGTGGTGCGCCAGCAGCGCGAGTTGCAGCACGGTGCAGTCGCTGTGCCCCACCCAACGCGTGCCCCGCTCGATGCTCTTGTTCAACAGCTTGTAGTCGATGCGGTCGAGCAGGCGCGTCAGGCCGTAGCCGCCACGGGCGGCCATCGCAACGGAAGTACCGCTGCGCGCCACGCGGTGCAAGGCGTCGAGCCTGGCCTCGTCGTCGCCTGCAAAGCGCTGATGCTTCAGCAGTGCGGCTTCATCGACGTGAACATCGAAGCCGTGCGCGGCCAGGCGTTTGGCCGCGCGACGCAGCACCGCGGCATTCAAGACCACGCCCGCGGGCGAAAACAGCGTCAGCGAGGTCGGGGGATGGGGGTGGGCATGATCGTGTTCATGATCGTGCGCGTGGTCATGGGCGCTCAAACGTTGTTCTCCGGGTCATTCAGTTCGACCGCATCGCCGGTCGGGATCGGCTCGTCCAGTGCTGCGGGGGTGGTGCCATCGTCAAAAAGCGGCGCTGTGGTGCCGGCCCTGCGGTTGCGGTGCATGGCACGGCGCTCGGCGAAGAACTCGCGCAGCAACCCGCCGCACGAATCGGCCAGCACGCCGCCGACCACCTCGGTGTGATGGTTCAGCCGCTGTTCCCCGAACAGGTCGATCACCGAGCCTGCGGCGCCGGTCTTGGGATCGTGGGCGCCGAACACGACGCGCTTGAAGCGGGCGTGCATCAGCGCCATCGCGCACATTGCGCAAGGCTCGAGCGTGACGAACAGTTCGCATTCGGGCAGCCGGTAATTGCCGAGCAGTTGTGCCGCGTGCCGCAACGCCACGATCTCGGCATGCGCGGTGGGGTCGTGCTCGGTGATCGGTCGGTTGTAGCCCGTGGCGATCACCTTGCCGTCGCGCATGATCACCGCACCCACCGGCACCTCGCCGATCAACCAGGCGTTTTGCGCCTGATCGAGCGCGATGCGCATCGCGTATTCGTCAGAGGGAAGGATTTCGCTCATGCGTGGTCGTCACTCGGCCGGTTCATTGCGGGCCGCGCCCTGCCGCAAGGTCTGGTTCAGGTCGGACTTGAATTGCTGCAACTGCTGCTGAGTCTGCTGGCGCTGCGTCATCGGCTCCGACGCAGCAGCCTCGCCGGCTTCCGCAGACACGGCCGGAAGGCTGGCGGCCGACAACTGCTGCTTGACCAGCACGCCGATCACGGCGAGCACGATCAGCAGGGCAGCGATGCTGAACATCGCACGCATGCAAGACTCCTCGGTTGCGCAAGAGGCGGTGTTTTAGCACGGCCGCACTTCGGCAGCCGTGCCGCAGATCGCACCGCGTTCGCCGTTGGTCAGCGCGAGGAAAGGCTCCTGTTGGCGCGCAGGGCCAGCAAGGTGCACACGCAGCCGGACAGCAGATAGACCGTCACGGCGAGCAGCCCGAACCGCGCGGACAGCCCCAGGGCCACCAGTGGCGCAAAGGCCGCACCGACCAGCCAGGCGAAGTCGGCCGTGAGTGCCGCCCCGGTGTAGCGGAATTTCGGCGCGAAATTGGCCGTCACGGTGCCCGCAGCCTGCCCATACGACAGGCCCAGCAGCACGAAGCCGACCAGGATGAACAGATCCTGTCCGAGCACACCGCCGTTCAGCAGCAGCGGTGCAAACAGGCTGAACACGGCGATCAGCAGCGCCAGCAGGCCCAGCGTGCTGCGCCGCCCGATGCGGTCGGCCACCAGGCCGGACACCGGCATCGCCAGTGCCGCCAGCACCGCCCCCACGATCTGCACCGTGAGGAATTCACCGATCACCTGATCGGAATACAGCAGGATCCACGACAGCGGGAACACCGTCACGATGTGGAACAGCGCATAGCTGGCCAGCGCCGCAAACGCACCGATCAGGATGTTGCCACCCTGCTGCCGGAACAGCTCGCGCTCGTTGCACGGCTCCAGTTCGTGCTCGTCGAGTTCGCGCTCGTATTCGTGCGTCACCACCAGGCGCAGGCGTGCGAACAGCGCCACCACGTTGATCGCGAAGGCGGCATAGAACGGATAGCGCCAGCCCCAGCCGAGGAAATCGGCGCGGTCCAGGCTGCCCCACAGGTAGGCGAACAGGCTGCACGCCACCAGGAAGCCAAGCGGCGCGCCCAGTTGCGCCAGCATGGCGTACCAGCCGCGGCGGTGCTCCGGTGCGTTCAACGCGAGCAGCGAAGGCAGCCCGTCCCACGAGGCACCGAGCGCCAGCCCCTGACCGACGCGGAACAAGGCCAGCAGAGCGATCGACAGCGTTCCCAGGCTGGCATAACCCGGCAGCAGTGCCATGCCGGCGGTCGAGCACCCGAGCAGGAACAGCGCCACCGTGAGCTTCGTGCTGCGGCCGAAGCGGCGCTGGATCTCCATGCCGACCAGGGTGCCCAGCGGGCGCACCACGAAGGCGAAGGCGAACAGCACGAAGGCGTACAGGATGCCTTCCAGCCGGCTCGCGAACGGAAAGAACACGGACGGGAAGACCAGCGCGGACGCGATGCCGTAAACGAAGAAGTCGAAATACTCGGAAGCGCGCCCGATGACCACTCCCACGGCGATGTCGCCTGGCGCGACCCGATCGTGCTCGTGGAGGGAGGCACCCGGCGCATGGTGGATGCTGCGGGTCTGCCGGGCGGGGGCCGGAGCGAAGGGGGAAGTGGCAGGGCTGGACGTCATGGTCAAGAGGAAGGGGTGGGACAAAATGTCCAATCGTTGATCGGGATCAATGACGCTACATTCCGTCGCGACGCGCAACTGTGGTTTACCCGCGCGCTCCCGGAAGTCTCATGTTGCCGACACGCCCGAACAATTTAACAGCCCGCGCAGGCCGCTTTGCCGGCGGGGCTTCAGCATGGATGCTGCTCGCCGCTCTGCTGGCCGGCTGCGACACCGTGGTGATGAACCCATCCGGTGACATCGCCGCCCAGCAGGCCCAGCTGATCGTCACCTCGACGGTGCTGATGCTGCTGATCATCGTGCCGGTGATCGTGCTGACGCTGGTGTTCGCGTGGCGTTACCGCGCATCGAACACCGAGGCCCCCTACTCTCCCGACTGGGATCATTCGACCCGGCTGGAATTGGTGATCTGGGGTGCGCCGCTGCTCATCATCATCGCCCTCGGCGCGCTCACCTGGATCTACACGCACAAGCTCGACCCCTGGCGCCCGCTGCAACGCATCGACGCCGAGCGCCCGCTCGACCCTGCCGTCGCGCCGCTCGTGGTGCAGGTGGTCGCACTCGACTGGAAGTGGCTGTTCCTCTACCCGGAGCAGGGCATTGCCACCGTCAACGAACTGGCAGCGCCGGTGGACCGGCCGATCCAGTTCCGCATCACCTCGTCCACCGTGATGAACTCGTTCTACGTGCCGGCGCTGGCCGGGCAGATCTACGCCATGCCCGGCATGGAAACGCGGCTGCATGCGGTCATCAACCGGGCCGGCGTGTACGACGGCTTCTCGGCCAACTACAGCGGCGATGGCTTCTCGCACATGCGCTTCAAGTTCCATGGCCTGTCCGAGGCCGGCTTCCAGCGCTGGGTCGAGGCCAACCGTGCCTCCAGCGAGGAACTGACTCGCAGTGTCTACCAACAGCTCGAACAACCCAGCGAGCGCGAGCCGGTGCGCCGCTATGGCCGCGTCGACCCGAAGCTGTTCGACGCGGTGCTGAACCGCTGCGTCGACGCCAGCAAGATGTGCATGGGCGAGATGATGGCCATCGACGCGGCCGGTGGCCTGGGCAAGATCGGCCTCGCCTACACCGAGCGCAAGCCCTGGCGCGACGGCGAACGGACCATCGTTGCGGCCGCCGCCTGCACCCCGGACAACCCGACCGGCGCCTCGACGGTGCGCGCCGAGCTCGCTGCCGCCCGACCCTGAGCCGGCTGCGCCTGCCACTGCGTGAGTTTCCTGATGTCTTCCGACTCCCTCGATCTGAGCCAACTCGTGTTCGGCCGCCTCGGCTGGGATGCCATCCCGCTGCACGAGCCCATCCTGATCGGCACCTTCGCCGCCACCGCGCTGGGCGGTCTGGCCATCCTCGCGTTGCTGACGCGCTACCGCCTGTGGGGAACGCTGTGGCGCGACTGGATCACCAGCATCGACCACAAGAAGATCGGCATCATGTACATGGTGCTGGGCCTGGTGATGCTGCTGCGCGGCTTCGCCGACGCCATCATGATGCGCGCCCAGCAGGCCGTCGCGTTCGGTGATGCTGCCGGCTTCCTGCCGCCGCATCACTACGACCAGATCTTCACGGCCCACGGCGTGATCATGATCTTCTTCGTGGCGATGCCGCTGATCACCGGCTTCATGAACTACGTGGTGCCGCTGCAGATCGGTGCCCGCGACGTGGCCTTCCCGTTCCTGAACAACTTCAGCTTCTGGATGACGGCGGGCGGCGCGGTGCTCGTGATGGCGTCGCTGTTCGTCGGCGAGTTCGCGCGCACCGGCTGGTTGGCCTACCCGCCGCTGTCGGGCATCCTGCAGAGTCCGGGCGTCGGGGTGGACTACTACCTGTGGTCGCTGCAGGTCGCGGGAGTGGGCACGACGCTGTCGGGCATCAACCTCATCGCCACCATCATCAAGATGCGCGCGCCCGGCATGACGATGATGCGCATGCCGGTGTTCACCTGGACCTCGCTGTGCGCCAACATCCTGATCGTCGCGTCGTTCCCTGTGCTCACGGCCACGCTCGCGCTGCTGACCCTGGACCGCTACATCGGCACCAACTTCTTCACGAACGACCTCGGCGGCAACGCGATGATGTACGTGAACCTGATCTGGATCTGGGGCCACCCCGAGGTCTACATCCTGGTGCTGCCGGCCTTCGGCATCTTCTCCGAAGTGGTCTCCACCTTCAGCCGCAAGCGCCTGTTCGGCTATGCATCCATGGTCTATGCCACGGTGGTCATCACCATCCTGTCGTACCTGGTGTGGCTGCACCACTTCTTCACGATGGGCTCGGGCGCCAGCGTCAACTCGTTCTTCGGCATCACGACGATGATCATCTCGATCCCCACCGGGGCGAAGATCTTCAACTGGCTGTTCACGATGTACCGCGGGCGCATCCAGTTCGAGGTGCCGATGCTGTGGACCGTGGGCTTCATGGTCACCTTCGTGATCGGCGGCATGACCGGCGTGCTGCTCGCGGTGCCGCCGGCCGACTTCGTGCTGCACAACAGCCTGTTCCTGATCGCGCACTTCCACAACGTGATCATCGGCGGCGTGCTGTTCGGCCTGTTCGCCGGCATCGTGTTCTGGTTCCCCAAGGCCTTCGGCTACAAGCTCGACCCGTTCTGGGGCAAGTGCTCGTTCTGGTTCTGGCAGATCGGCTTCTTCTTCGCCTTCATGCCGCTGTACGTGCTCGGACTGATGGGCGTGACCCGGCGCATGAGCCATTTCGACGATCCGTCGCTGCAGATCTGGTTCCAGGTGGCGGCCTTCGGTGCGGTGCTGATCGCGCTGGGCATCGCGTCCTTCGTCGTGCAGCTGGTCGTGAGCTACCGCAAGCGCGAGCAGCTGCGCGACGTGACCGGTGATCCGTGGGACGGCCGCACGCTGGAATGGTCCACCGCCTCGCCGCCGCCCGACTACAACTTCGCCTTCACGCCCGTGGTGCACGACAACGACGCCTGGCACGACATGAAGCGGCGTGGCGCGCAACGCCCGGTGAGCGGCTTCAAGCCCATCCACATGCCCAAGAACACCGCCGCCGGCGTGGTGATCGCCGCGCTGTCCACCGCGCTGGGCTTCGCGCTGATCTGGCACATGTGGCTGGTGGCGGGGCTCACGTTCCTTGCCACGGTGGTTGCCGCGATCGTCCACACCTTCAACTACCAGCGCGATTACCACATCCCTGCCGACGAGGTGGCGCGCAGCGAAGAGCGCCGCACGCTGGCGCTGGCCGGCGCCCAGGCGTAAGAGCAGCACGAACGATGATGCAGACCCCTCAACACGTTCTCGCCACGAACACCGGCGTACCCGCCCCGGTGTTCTACGACAACGGCGACCACCACCCCCAGCAAGGCACGCTGCTGGGCTTCTGGCTGTACCTGATGAGCGACTGCCTCATCTTCGCGGTGCTGTTCGCCACCTATGCCGTGCTCGGCCGCAGCTACGCCGCCGGGCCATCGGGTGCCGACCTGTTCGATCTGCAGCTGGTCGCCATCAACACCGCATTGCTGCTGCTGTCGTCCATCACCTACGGCTTCGCAATGATCGGCGCTCAGCATGGCCGCAAGTCGCAGGTGCTCGGCTGGCTGGCCGTCACCGGGCTGCTGGGGTTGGGCTTCCTCGGTATCGAGCTGTACGAGTTCGCTCACCTGATCCATCAGGGTGCCGGCCCGCAGCGCAGCGCGTTCCTGTCGTCGTTCTTCACGCTGGTGGGCACGCACGGCCTGCACGTCGCCTTCGGTACCCTGTGGTTGATCACGCTGATGGCTCAGGTGCACAAGCATGGCTTGATTGCCGAGAACAAGCGCCGCCTGATGTGCCTGTCGATGTTCTGGCACTTCCTCGACGTCGTCTGGATCGGCGTGTTCACCTTCGTCTACCTGATGGGAACGCTGTGACTCATCCCCTGCCCCCTGTGCCCGCGGCGAGCGGCCACCATTCCGACGCCCACCACGACGACGGCGCTGGCTACCACTTCAGTGCCAAGGGTTACGTGATCGGCTTCGCGCTGTCGGTGCTGCTCACCGCCATTCCGTTCTGGCTCGTGATGGGCAAGGTGCTGCCCACACCTGGCACCACGGCAGCCGTGATCCTCGGCTTCGCGGCGGTGCAGATCGTCGTGCACATGATCTATTTCCTGCACATGAACGCGAAGATCGAAGGCGGCTGGTCCATGCTGGCGCTGATCTTCACCGCAGCCCTGGTGCTCATCATGCTGGCTGGTTCGATCTGGGTGATGTATCACCTGAACACGAACATGATGCCGGTGCACGACATGCGATCGATGCCATGAACTCGACCACCGCTCGGCCCGACGACCACGACGCCACCCCTCGCGCACCCCGCCCGGTGTTATGGGTCACGCTGCTGCTGGCAGGACTGTTTGCCTTTGCCGGTTTCGTAGCACTCGGCCTGTGGCAGATCAACCGGCTGACCTGGAAGACCGAGCTGATCGAGCGCGTCGACGCACGGCTGAAGGCGGCGCCGGTGGCAGCGCCCGGGCCGACGGACTGGAGCGCTCTGGATGCCGCCAGCGCAGAGTACCGCCGGGTGCACCTGCGCGGCACCTACGCGCACGACCTCGAAACCCTGGTGCAGGCCACCACGGCGCTGGGCAGCGGCTACTGGGTGTTGACGCCGCTGCGCACCGAACAGGGCTTCTGGGTGCTGGTCAACCGCGGTTTCGTGCCGCCCGACAAGCGCGAGCGCACCGCGCGCGGCGAACGCGGAACCGACGGCACGCAGTCGGTCACCGGGCTGCTGCGCCTGTCCGAACCAAGCGGCCGCCTGCTGCAGGACAACAACCCTGATGCGGGCCGGTGGTACTCGCGCGATGTTTCAGCCATCGCCGCGTCGCGCGGACTGGGCAGCGGCGAACACGGCGGGCTCGTG
Source organism: uncultured Caldimonas sp. (assembly GCF_946480305.1). The sequence goes on along the minus strand of NZ_CAMLJQ010000001.1, from coordinate 53,455 downwards.
GCCCCTTATTTCGTCGACGTGGCGGCGGACGACGACGCACCGATCGATTGGCCACGCCCTGGCCTGACGGTGCTCAACTTCAGCAACAATCACCTGATGTACGCCCTGACCTGGTTCGCGCTGGCAGCGATGGTGGCTGTCGCCATCGGCTATGCCGTCTACGTTGAACACCGCGCACAGCGCCACCGCGCGGCGGGCGGCGATTGAGAGGGCGCTCGTGGACGCAGCCGCAGCGCGGACGCGTGCCGCACCTGGCGAAGCCGGCCAGGCGGCCGACAAGCTGGCGGGGCACAACAACCTGCTGCAGCTGATCCAACTGCGATGGCTGGCGGTGGCCGGGCAACTGGTCACGATCCTCGCGGTGCACTTAGCGCTCGGCATCACGCTGCCCTTGGCCGAGATGCTGACGCTGCTGGGCGCGCTCGCGCTCTTCAACGCGGCCTGCTGGCTGCGCAGCCGGGCGGCATTCCGGGTGGGCGACACCGAACTGCTGGCGGGGTTGCTGGTGGACGTGGGCGTGCTCAGCGGCCAGCTCTTCTACGCAGGCGGTGTCACCAACCCGTTCATCTTCCTGTACCTGCTGCAGGTGGCGGTGGCGTCGGTGCTGCTGCGCCCCCGCCACACCTGGACCATCGTCGGCATCACGAGCCTGTGCTTCGCGGCGCTCACGCAGTGGCACCGGCCTCTCGAGCTGCCCGGGCTGCAAGGCGGTGCGCTGTCGGCGCCCTACTACATCGGCGGCCTGCTGCTGTGCTTCCTGCTGAATGCGGTATTGCTCGGCATCTTCATCGTGCGCATCGGTCGCAACCTGCGCCAGCGCGATGCGCGCCTGGCCGACCTGCGCCAGCGCGCAGCCGAAGAAGAACACATCGTGCGCATGGGCCTGCTGGCCTCGGGCGCGGCCCACGAGCTGGGCACGCCGCTGTCCACCTTGTCGGTCATCCTGGGGGACTGGTCGCGCATGGCGCCGTTCGCGGCCGAGCCGGAGCTGCGCGAAGACATCGAGGAAATGCAACTGCAGTTGCAGCGTTGCAAGACCATCGTCAGCAACATCCTGCTGTCGGCAGGCGAAGCGCGGGGCGAGGCCCCGGTGCTGACCACGCTGCATGCCTTCCTCGATGAACTGGTGGCTCACTGGCGCACCACGCGCAGCGCCGCGCCCGGCCTGGACTACGACCGCAGTGGCACGCCCGACCTGGCGGTGATCTCCGACTTCGCGCTGCGCCAGATGATCGACAACGTCATCGACAACGCCTTCGAGGCCGCCCCCCACGCCGCGCCCCGCCTGCTCGCGCATTGCGAGAACGAGGAACTGGTGTTGCGCGTGCTCGACGAAGGGCCGGGCTTCGCGCCCGCCATGCTCGAACGGTTCGGCAAGCCCTACCAGTCCAGCAAGGGCCGGCCGGGCAGCGGGCTGGGGCTGTTCCTCGCGGTCAACGTCGTGCGGGCGCTGGGCGGGCGTATCGCCGCACGCAACCGGCCTGAAGGTGGTGCCGAAGTGGAGATTCGACTGCCGCTTGCCGCGCTGGCACCGCCGGAGCAAGATGCCACCGATGACACCCGCTGACGACGACCAACGCCTGCTGCTGATCGTCGAGGACGACGATGCCTTTGCTCGTACGCTGGTGCGCTCCTTCGAGCGACGCAGCTACCGGGTGCTGCGCGCCACCAGCCTGGACGACGTGCGTGCGCTGTTGCGCGAGCACCGGCCCGACTATGCGGTGGTCGACCTCCGTCTGGCGGGCGGTGCCTCCGGCCTGGCCTGCGTGCAGGCACTGCATGAACACGACGCCGACATCGTGGTCGTGGTGCTCACCGGCTACGCCAGCATCGCTACCGCCGTCGAGGCCATCAAGCTCGGCGCCCGCCACTACCTGGCCAAGCCGGCCAACACCGACGACATCGAAGCCGCGTTCGCACGCGCCCAAGGCGATGCCGAGGTCGAACTCACCGAGCGCACCACCTCGATCAAGACGCTGGAGTGGGAACGCATCCACGAGACGCTGGCCGAAACCGGCTTCAACATCTCGGAGACCGCCCGCCGCCTCGGCATGCACCGGCGCACGCTGGCGCGCAAGCTGGAGAAGCAGCGGGTGAAGTGACCGGCTGCCGGCGCGCGCAAGGCCGCCGCCTCACTCCCACTCGATCGTCGCCGGCGGCTTGGACGACACGTCGTAGGTCACGCGGTTGATGCCACGCACTTCGTTGATGATGCGGCTCGAGGTGCGCTTGAGCAGGCTGTAAGGCAGCTCGGCCCAGTCGGCGGTCATGAAGTCGCTGGTTTGCACCGCGCGCAGTGCGACGACGTAGTCGTAGGTACGGCCGTCACCCATCACGCCGACGCTCTTGACGGGCAGGAACACGGCGAACGCCTGGCTGGTGAGGTCGTACCAGCTCTTGCCGCTGGCCGTGTCGACCGTGTTGCGCAGCTCCTCGATGAAGATCGCATCGGCACGGCGCAGCAGGTCGGCGTACTCGCGCTTGACCTCGCCGAGGATGCGCACACCCAGGCCCGGCCCGGGGAACGGGTGGCGGTAGACCATCTCGTGCGGCAGGCCCAGCGCCACGCCCAGCTCGCGCACCTCGTCCTTGAACAGCTCGCGCAGCGGCTCCAGCAGCTTCAGGCCGAGGGTCTCCGGCAGGCCGCCGACGTTATGGTGGCTCTTGATCGTGGTCGCCTTGCCCGTCTTGGCGCCGGCAGATTCGATCACGTCGGGATAGATGGTGCCTTGTGCCAGCCACTTCGCACGCGTGAGCTTCTTCGCTTCGGCCTGGAACACCTCGACGAACTCGCGGCCGATGATCTTGCGTTTGGCCTCGGGGTCGGCCACGCCCTTCAAGTGGCCCATGAACTGCTCGCTGGCGTCCACATGCACCACCTTCACGCCCAGGTTGCGCGCGAACATGTCCATCACCATGTGGCCTTCGTTCAGGCGCAGCAGGCCGTGGTCGACGAACACGCAGGTGAGCTGATCGCCAATCGCGCGGTGTATCAGCGCGGCTGCGACGCTGGAGTCGACGCCGCCGGAAAGCCCCAGGATCACCTCCTCGTCACCCACCTGCTCGCGGATCTTCGCCACCGCCTCGGCGATGTAGTCGCCCATCACCCAATCCGGCTTGGCGCCGCAGATCTGCAGCACGAAGCGGTTCAGCATGTCGCGGCCCTTGAGCGTGTGCGTCACCTCGGGGTGGAACTGCACCGCATAGAACCGACGCGCTTCGTCTGCCATGCCGGCGATCGGGCACGACGGCGTGGAGGCCATCAGCTTGAAGCCGGGCGGCAGGCCGGTGACCTTGTCGCCGTGGCTCATCCACACCTTCAGCATGCCGTGGCCTTCGGCGGTGGAGAAGTCCTCGATCGCCTCCAGCAGCTTGGTGTGGCCGTGCGCACGCACCTCGGCATAGCCGAATTCGCGGTGATCGCTCCACTCCACCTTGCCGCCCAGTTGCTCGGCCATGGTCTGCATGCCGTAGCAGATGCCCAGTACCGGCACCCCGAGTTCGAACACGACCTGCGGCGCACGCAGTTCATGCGATTCATACGTGCTCGCGTGGCTGCCGGACAGGATCACGCCCTTGGGCGCGTACTCGCGGATGAAGGCTTCGCTCACATCGTTGGGGTGGATCTCGCAGTAGACGTGGGCCTCGCGCACGCGGCGGGCGATGAGCTGCGTGACCTGGGAGCCGAAATCGAGGATGAGGATCTTGTCGTGCACGGTCGGGGCCTGTTCAAGAAAAGGAAAAGGCAGCACCTCGTGCTGCCTGGGTCGCGTCGCTCGAGGCGCTCACTCCACTCGGTAGTTGGGCGCTTCCTTGGTGATCTGCACGTCGTGGACGTGGCTCTCGCGGATGCCTGCCGACGTGATCTCGACGAACTCGGCCTTGTTGCGCATGTCTTCGATGCTCGCGCAGCCGCAGTAGCCCATCGAGGCGCGCAGCCCGCCCGCCATCTGGTACAGGATCGTGACCAGCGAGCCCTTGTATGGCACCCGGCCCTCGATGCCTTCCGGCACCAGCTTGTCAGCGTTCGGGTTGGTGGATTCGTCGTTTTCCTGGAAGTAGCGGTCTGCCGAGCCGGCCTTCATCGCACCGATGGAGCCCATGCCGCGATAGCTCTTGTAGCTGCGCCCCTGGTAGAGGATCACCTCACCCGGTGCTTCCTCGGTCCCGGCGAACATGCCGCCCATCATCACGGTGCTGGCACCGGCTGCGATGGCCTTGGCGATGTCTCCCGAGTAGCGGATGCCGCCGTCTGCGATCAATGGCACGCCGGAGCCGGCCAGAGCCATCGCAACGTTGTCGATCGCGGTGATCTGCGGCACGCCGACTCCCGCCACGATACGCGTGGTGCAGATGGAGCCCGGGCCGATGCCGACCTTGACCGCGTCTGCGCCCGCTTCCACGAGTGCGAGCGCCGCCGCTCCGGTGGCGATGTTGCCGCCGATCACGTCGATCTGGGGATAGTTCTGCTTGACCCAGCGCACCCGGTCCAGCACGCCTTTGCTGTGGCCGTGCGCCGTGTCGACGACGATGGCGTCGACACCCGCCTTCACGAGCAGATCGACCCGCTCTTCGGTGCCCTCGCCCACGCCCACCGCGGCGCCGACGCGCAACTTGCCGTGCGCGTCACGGGCAGCATTCGGGAAGCTGGTCTGCTTGGTGATGTCCTTCACCGTCATCAAGCCGCGCAGTTCGAACGCATCGTTGACGACCAGCACGCGCTCCAGCTTGTGCTCGTGCATCAGCGCCTTGCCCTCTGCCAGCGAGGCGTGCTCGCCCACGGTGATGAGGCGCTCGCGCGGCGTCATGATGTCGCGCACCGGCACGTCAAGTCGGGTCTCGAAGCGCAGATCGCGCCCGGTCACGATGCCGACGACCTTCTTGCCTTCCAGCACCGGGAAGCCCGACACGCCGTGCTGGCGCGACAGTTCCATCACCTGGCGCACGGTCAGGTCGGGCGTGATCGTGATGGGGTCGCGGAGCACGCCCGACTCGTAGCGCTTGACCTTCGCCACTTCGGCAGCCTGCTGCTTGGGGCTCAGGTTCTTGTGGACGATGCCGATGCCGCCCTCCTGGGCGATGGCAATTGCCAGGCGCGCTTCCGTCACCGTGTCCATCGCGGCGGACACAAGCGGCAGGTTCAGCGTGATATTGCGGGAGAGGCGGGTCGAGAGGGACGTGTCGCGGGGCAACACTTGGGAGAAGGCCGGCACCAACAACACATCGTCGAAGGTGAGCGCTTTACCGAGCAGGCGCATTCGAGAAGCTCCAGACGCAAAAGCGGATTATACGTAGGCTGCGCGCGGCGCGACGTCAAGCTCGCCCGCGCCGCAGCCAATGCAAACCGTGCCATTGGTCACGACTGAAGGGGCAGCGCAGTCACGCCCTCTTGGTGGGCCCCATGCCCCCCGCTACACTGCGCCGCATGAAAAGTGTCTCGCTTCGCGTGTTGGCTGCGTCCATGACGGTGGCTCTCGGGCTGGGCGCCAGCCTGCCGGCCGCTGCCCAGTGGAAGTGGAAGGATGGCACCGGCAAGGTGCAGTACAGCGACCGCCCGCCACCCGCAACCGTGCCCGAGAAAGACATTCTTCAGCGCCCTGCCGGTGCTCGCCTCGTGGCACCCCAACCCGCGCCCGCTACGCCCGAAGCGACCGACGCTGCATTGAAACCATCTGCGCCGACCGTCGACAAGGAGCTCGAAGCCCGCCGTAAGAAGGAAGAGCAGGAGCAGGAAGCCAAGCGCAAGGCAGAGGAAGAGCGTATCGCCAAGCTGCGCGCCGAGAACTGCGCGCGTGCGCGCAGCTACCAGCAGACGCTGGACAGCGGCGTGCGCATCGGTCGCACCAATGAGAAGGGCGAGCGCGAGATCCTGGACGACGCCGCCCGCGCGAAGGAAATCGAGCGCAACCGGCAGATCATGGCGAACGACTGCAAATAGTCGCCGCGGTTCTTTCACCGCCCCGCCTTGCGCTCCTTGTGGTCCCGATACCGCAGGCGCCGTGCCTCCTTCGGATCGACCGTCAACGGACGGTAGATCTCCACCCTGTCCTTGTCGCGCAGCGGTTGGCTGAGCGGCATCACCCGTCCCCAGATGCCCACGCGCTGAGTGGCCAGGTCGATCCCCGCATGCCGTGCGAGAACGCCGCTGGCGCGCAGAGCATGAAGAACGGTCGAACCGGGCGCCAGTTCAAGAGCGACCACGTCCTCGGGTTGGTCTTTGGGCAGGTAGACCACTTCAACGCGGAGGACGTCAGCGCTCGCCATAGACCTGCTCCGCGCGGTGCACGAAGGAATCGACCAGCGTGTTCGCAATGCGGTCGAACACCGGGCTGACCAGCGCCTGGAGCGCTCCGCTCGAAAATGCATAGCGGAGATCGAGTTCGACCTTGCTCGCAGGCGGCCCCGAGGCGCCACTGCCGAGTTCGTTGAATCGCCACTCGCCTTCCAGCAGCGAAAACGGCCCGTCGACCAACTTCACCACGACGAGCTCACCCGGACTGTGCGAGTTGCGTGTGGTGAAGGCATGCCGCAGCCCCGCGTAGGCGAGCGTCAGGCGCGCAGTCATCTCACGGTCGAGGTGCTCCAGCACCTCGGCCTTTTCGCACCAGGGAAGGAACTGCGGATAGTCTTGCACCCGGGTGACCAGCTCGTACATCTCCTGCGCCGAGTACCACAGCAAGACCGACTTCTTGACGTGCTTCATAGAATGCATGGATTTTAGGGGCCGGCTTTGCGTGCTCCTTCTACACACACCACTGACTTCGATGTCCATCGCAGAAAACAAGAGAGCCCGGTTCGACTACCTCATCGAGGAGCGCTTCGAGACCGGCATCGTGCTCGAAGGCTGGGAGGTCAAGGCGATCCGCGCGGGCCAGGTCCAGCTGACCGACGGCTATGTCGTCATCCGCGACGGCGAGCTGTACCTGATCGGCTGCCGCATCAACGCGCTGCGCACTGCCTCGACCCACGTCCACCCTGAAGCCGACCGCACCAAGAAGCTGCTGATGAAGAAGGACGAGATCCGTCGCCTCATCGGCAAGGTCGAGCAGAAAGGCTACACGCTGGTGCCGCTCAATCTGCACTACAAGGGCGGCCTGGTAAAGGCCGAAATCGCGCTCGCCAAGGGCAAGCAGTTGCACGACAAGCGCGAAACCGAGAAGAAGCGCGACTGGGAACGCGAAAAAGGTCGGCTGATGCGACACAAGGTGAGCAGCCCCAAGGCCTGATCACAGCGTCGCGAGCGCCTGCTCCAGATCGGCGATCAGGTCGCGCGTGTCCTCCAGGCCGATGCACAAGCGCACCAGCGTGCCCGTGGTCGGCGGTGCAAAGTCACGCATGGCCCGCGGGCGGTACGGCACCGCCAGACTGATCGGCCCGCCCCAGGAATAGCCGATGCGAAACAGCTTCAACGCGTCGACGAAACGGTCAACCGTCGGGCTGTCGTAGCGCTCGTCGAAGACGATCGACAGCAGTCCGGCTGCGGCACTGCAAAGCCCCGCCCAATGCTCGTGCCCGGGCGAGCCTGGCAAGGCAGGATGCAGCACCTTCTTGATCTGCGGCCGCTGCAGCGCCCAGGCCGCAATCTCTCTCGCCGAGCGATCCTGCGCGTGGTACCGCAGATGCACGCTGGGAAGCGCCCGCAGCACCAGCTCGGCATCGTTCGCCGCCACGGCCAGGCCGAAGCGGCAATGCGTCATCATGAGCCGCTCGTGCATCGCGCGGTCGACCGTCGTGATCGATCCCATCAGCACGTCACCGCCACCCGACGGGTATTTCGTCAACGCCTGCACGGACACATCCACACCCAGCCCGCCGCCCAGGTCGAACGGCTTGAAGGCGATCCCCGCGCCCCAGGTGTTGTCGAGGACGACGGGTACGCCACGATCGCGCGCCGCCGCCACGAGCCCACGCACGTCGGGGAACTCCAGCGTCACTGAGCCGGCGGCTTCCACCCATACCAGGCGGGTGCGCTCTCCGATCATCGAGCGCAAAGCTTCGGCGCCGGCCATCGGGTCGTAGATGCGGTGCGTGATGCCGTATTGCATCAGCTCGTTCGACGCCAGTTCCCGGCTCGGCCCGTAGACGTTGTCCGGCAGCAGGACCTCGTCGCCCGCCTTCAGCAGCGCCAGGTTCACCAGGGTGATCGCCGCCAGACCACTTGGTACGAGCAAGGTGTGGCGACCGCCCTCGAGCGCCGCGATACGTTCTTCCAGCGTGAAAGTGGTCGGCGTTCCGTGCAGGCCGTAGGTGTACGCGGACTTGTCTTTCCAGGTACGGGACCGCATCGCCGCCACGGTGGGAAAGAACACCGTCGATCCCTTGAACACCCCGACCGCTGGAGATTCAAAGCCCTCCGGCGGTTTGTAAGGGTGGTGGATCAGCCGGGTGCTGGGATCGCTGTCGGCACTCATATGGGCATGCCGATCAGGTCGTGCCCTTCCGTCGCCACGATGCGGGCACGCGTGAATTCGCCGACCCGCAGCGTCTTCGACGCCTTCTCGGGCGGCAGCAACCGCACGGTGCCGTCGATCTCGGGCGCATCGGCATAGGTGCGTCCCACCCCACCCTTGCGTCCCATGGCAGGAGCAGAGTCGATCAGCACCTGCATCGTCGCTCCCACGCGGCGCTGCAGCTTCGCGGCCGACACTTCCTCCGCCACCGCCATGAAGCGCGCCTGCCGCTCGGCGCGTACTTCGTCCGGCACGGCCCCAGGCAGCTCGTTGGCGCTCGCCCCCTCGACGGGCGAATAGGCGAAGCAGCCGGCACGGTCGATTTCGGCCTCGCGCATGAAGTCAAGCAGATATTGGAACTCCGCCTCGGTTTCGCCAGGAAACCCGGCGATGAAGGTGCTGCGGATCACGATCTCCGGGCAGATCTCGCGCCAGCGCTGGATGCGCTCCAGGTTCTTCTCGCCGCTGGCCGGTCGCTTCATGCGCTTGAGCACGTCCGGGTGGGCGTGCTGGAACGGCACGTCGAGGTAGGGCAGCACCAGACCACGCGCCATCAGCGGCAGCACCTCGTCGACGTGCGGATACGGGTAGACGTAATGCAGCCGCACCCACGCGCCGTGCTTCTCGGCCATATCGCCCAGCGACTGCACGAGATCGAGCATGCGTGTGCGCACCGGGCGCCCATCCCAGAAGCCGGTACGGTACTTCACGTCCACGCCGTAGGCGCTGGTGTCCTGGCTGATCACCAGCAGCTCCTTGACGCCCGACTCGAACAACCGTTGCGCCTCGCCGAGCACGTCGCCCACGGGGCGCGAAACGAGGTCCCCGCGCATGCTCGGGATGATGCAGAACGAACACCGGTGGTTGCAGCCCTCGCTGATCTTCAGGTAGGCGTAGTGCTTGGGCGTGAGCTTGACGCCGGCAGCCGGCACGAGATCGACGAAGGGGTCATGGGGCTTGGGCACGTGCAGGTGCACCGCGTCCATCACCTCGTTCGTCGCATGCGGGCCCGTCACGGCCAGCACCTTCGGGTGGATCTGCTTGACGAGATTGCCGCCGTCCTCGCCTGCCTTGGCACCCAGGCAGCCGGTGACGATCACCTTGCCGTTTTCGGCCAACGCTTCGCCGATCGTGTCGAGGCTTTCCTTCACCGCGTCGTCGATGAAGCCGCAGGTGTTGACGATGACGAGGTCAGCGCCCTGGAAGGTCTTGGCGGTCTGGTAGCCCTCGGCGCTCAACTGCGTGAGGATCAGTTCGGAATCGGTCAGCGCCTTGGGGCAGCCCAGGCTCACGAAACCGATCTTGGGAGCCGCGCCGGCGATCGCCGGCATGGCCTGGGAAGTGTCTTGAGTCATGGGCCCGGATTTTCGCCGATCCGGGCACCGCGAGTCGCATCAGCGCTTGTTGTTCGGCGGAAAACCGGGAAAACCGGGCATCAGCGACTCCGCCTGCTTCTGCATCTGTTCCTGCATCTGCACGAACATGTTCTTGGACTGCTCCAGGTAGTTCGACATCAGCCCTTGCATCATCGGCGCCTGCACGTTCATCAGCTGCGTCCACATCTCGGCGTTCAGGCCCTTGGCGTCGTAGACGCCCTTGGACTGTTCGGCAAAACTCTTCTGCATGTCGATGAACGCCTGGATGTTCTTTTCCAGGTAGGTGCCCATCAGGCCCTGCATCGTGTGGCCGTAGAAGCGGATGATCTGGGCCAGCATCGGCGTCGTGAACATCGGCACCCCGCCAGTCTCTTCTTCGAGAATGATCTGCAGCAGGATGCTGCGCGTGAGATCCTCGTTCGTCTTCGCATCGCGAACCACGAACTCCTGCCCGTCGAGCACCATGTGCTTCACGTCCGCCAAGGTGATGTAGCTGCTGGTCTGCGTGTCGTACAGACGGCGATTCGGGTACTTCTTGAGCGTTCGCACCTCCTGCGTCGCCGATCCTTCTTGTCCAGCAGCCGCGGTACGTCTGGCTTGAGCCATGGGGGAGTCTCCAAAAACACATGCACGTCGTTGTGCAGAGCACAACGATTCTAGGGGTGGCGATACAGCCGCTTGCAGAAGGGTTTCCCCCCGGTTCCGGCAGCACCTGCCCAGCGCGGATCGCGCCCACACGAAACACGCGCGTGATGTAATCGCGCGTCATCGCGGGCAGTGACGCCCGCACCGGGAGACGCTGATGTCGTACATGCTGCTGATCATGGAACCCACCGGCCAACGCGGCACTCGCACAGATGCGGAAGGCCGCGACGCCTACGAACAGATGCTGGAGTTCGGGCGCGGCCTCAAGGAGCGCGGCCTGCTGCTCGCAAGCGAATCGCTCGGCTCGCTCGACAAGGCGGCCCGCGTCGAAGTGCGCGAAGGTCGCACCCAGGTCCTCGATGGCCCTTACGCCGAGGCCAAGGAAATGGTGGGCGGCTTTTTCCTGCTGAACTGCCGCACCCGCGACGAAGCCGTCGCCATCGCAGCCGAATGCCCCGCGGCACAGTGGTGCACGGTGGAGGTTCGCAACCTCGCCCCCTGCTACGAATAGGCGCCGAAGCACCACCCTCGCCGCGGGTTTTCACCAGGGTTCTCCTGATGTCGAAATCAGCGCTTCCGGTTCGTCGTGCACATGACCGCCTGCAGTCCCGCACGGCGCCATGAAGGAGAACCGACATGCGATTCATGATCATCGTCAAGGCGACGCCAGACAGCGAGGCAGGCGTGCTTCCGGATGATGCCCTCGCAAATGCCATGGCCACCTATCACGCCGAGTTGGCCAAGGCGGGTGTGCTGCTCGACGCATCGGGCCTGCACCCCAGCGCGGAAGGCTGGCGCATCCGCTGCTCGCGCGGCAAGCGGGTGGTGATCGACGGGCCGTTCGCCGAGACAAAGGAACTCATCGCCGGCTACACGCTGATCCAGGTCCGCTCGCCGGAAGAAGCGCTCGAGTGGACGCGCCGTTTCCCTGCCCCTTTTGGCGAGCAGGTGGAGTGCGAGATCGAGGTGCGGCGGCTCTACGAGTTGGAAGAGGTCCTGTCCGCGCAGGTCGCGCAGCGCTTTCGCAGCATCGGTGTCGGCATCTGAGCGGGCATCGGGCATGAGCAACGCCGCCACGCACCGCGCCATCGATGCCGTCTGGCGTATCGAGGCGGCCAAGATCATCGCGAGCGTGGCACGCATGGTGCGGGACGTCGGGCTCGCTGAGGAGTTGGCGCAGGACGCGCTCGTGGCCGCGCTCGAACACTGGCCCCGATCCGGTGTGCCAGACAACCCCGGTGCATGGCTCATGGCCACCGCCAAGAACCGCGCGCTCGATCGGCTGCGGCGCGACAAGCTGCAAGCCACGAAACACGAGGAGATCGGCCACGAACTTGAAGCGCAAGAGGCCCTGATCGTCCCGGATTTCGTCGATGCGCTCGACGCAGCGCGAGCCGACCAGATCGGCGACGACATGCTGCGCCTGATCTTCACCGCATGCCATCCGGTGCTGTCCACCGAGGCACGCGTGGCACTCACGCTCAAGTTGCTCGGAGGACTGAGCACCGCAGAGATTGCGCGCGCATTCCTGGTGCCCGAACCCACGGTCGCGCAACGAATCGTTCGAGCCAAGCGCACCCTCAGTGCCGCACGCGTGCCGTTCGAACTGCCGCAAGGAGGCGCGCTCGCCGAGCGGTTGGCCTCGGTGCTCGAAGTGATCTACCTCGTGTTCAATGAAGGTTACACGGCCACCGCCGGTGATGACTGGATGCGGCTCGACCTGTGCAACGAAGCACTGCGCCTCGGCCGGGTGCTGGCAGAGTTGACGCCGCACGAAGGCGAGGTGCACGGCCTGGTCGCGCTGATGGAATTGCAGGCCTCAAGGAACGCAGCTCGCGTCGACGCCGCCGGTCGGCCGGTGCTGCTGCTCGAACAGGACCGCTCGCGCTGGGATCGCCTGCTGATCCGCCGTGGGCTGCTCGCGCTCGATCGCGCCGAGGCACTCGGTCCCCTCGGCCCCTACGCCCTGCAGGCCGCCATCGCAGCCTGCCACGCGCGCGCTGCCACGGCAGACGCGACCGATTGGGAAGGCATCGTCGCGCTGTACGACGCGCTGGCGCAGATCCAGCCGTCGCCCGTGGTCGAACTCAACCGTGCAGTGGCTGTGAGCATGGCCTTCGGGCCGGCGGCGGCGCTGGAAATCGTTGACCGCATGCGGGCCGATCGCTCGCTGCAGCACTACCAGTGGCTCCCAAGCGTGCGCGGCGACCTGCTGGCAAAACTGGGCCGCCGCGACGAAGCCCGGGCGGAGTTCGAGCACGCCGCCTCGCTCGCTCGCAATTCACGAGAGCGCGCGTTGCTGATGGAACGTGCCGCGGCATTGACCACATTCAAGAGCACCACCAGACCTGAGTGAACGGCAGCGCATCCACAGCTCTTGTGGATGGCCCTGTGGAGAAGCTGTCTGTACCGCTCGCAACCCCTGCAACGGCGCGGGTTGTCATCAGTCTGCCTTCTTTCTGTGCAGTCCACTCCAAGGCGAGTAGCTATGCGCACCGTGCGCGCCGGGTACTTGCGAAGCATCGTCCCGCTGCGGCAACACGGGAATGAAAAAAGCCCGTCACGCGTTACCGTGACGGGCTTCTTGCTTCTGAATAAATGGTCGGGGTGGCGGGATTCGAACTCGCGACCCCTTGCACCCCATGCAAGTGCGCTACCAGGCTGCGCTACACCCCGACGAAGCCAAAGAGTATACGATGCTTTTGCTCAGATGACCAGCAAACTGCGAATCGAAAGCAGTTCCTGGCGAACTTGATGAACCGAGTACGGCACCACTGCCGTGCGAGCGGAAGTGTTCGCGACCAACGCGGCAGCCACTGCTTCCTGCACCACCGGAACAGCCTCTTCGATTTGCTCAGCGTAGGCGACCGTCGACGGCTCAGCCTGCTCCACCGACTCCACCTTGGCCGCATGGGCGCCCATCTCGGCCAAGCGATTGCGTGCACCGCTGATCGTGAAGCCCTGCTCGTAGAGCAACTCGCGAATGCGCCGGATCAACAGCACCTCGTGGTGCTGGTAGTAGCGTCGGTTACCCCGACGCTTCATCGGCTTGAGCTGCGTGAACTCCTGCTCCCAATAGCGCAGCACGTACGGCTTGACGCCGCACAACTCGCTCACCTCACCGATGGTGAAGTAGCGTTTGGCAGGGATGGCGGGGAGCGCTTTCTCCACTGAAATCAAAGAGATCGGGCAAGAAAGCTAAGACTTTACTCGAAGTCTTCTCCCGCGGGAATGTCTCCCTGCACAACACCCTTCAACTTGTGGCTCGCGTGAAATGTGACCACATTTCGCGCCTTGATGGGAATGGCCTCTCCGGTGCGCGGGTTGCGCCCCGGGCGCGGTGCCTTGCGCCGGATCTGGAAGTTGCCGAATCCGGACAGCTTCACATCCTCGCCTTCCACGAGGCTTGCGTGGATGATCTCGAAGAAGGCCTCGACCATGTCCTTGGACTCGCGCTTGTTCAGTCCGAGTCGTTCGAACAGCAGGTCCGCAAGTTCGGCCTTCGTCAGCGTCGGCGTCTCGATGGAAGGAAGAATCGCTCGATCCATGTTCGTTCCTCCGGCCCCTCAGCCGCGCAATCGGCCCCCCAGCCGGGCCCCCAGTGTATCGACCACCGCCTTCATTGCCGCATCGATCCGTTCATCGGTCAGCGTGGCGTCGTCGTCGAGCAACTCAAGCCTCAGTGCCACGCTGCGCTCATCCGCGCCGATATCCGTGGCAGCCGCTTTGGGCTTGTAGATGTCGAACAGCGTCACCTCACGTACCAGCCCCCCGGTGGGCGCGGCGTGCACCGCCTCGACCAACGCGTCGTAACGAACCTTGTCGGAAACGATGACCGCGAGGTCCCGCGTGACGGCCTGTTGCCGCGCAATTGGCTTGTAGGCAGGCACCGGACGGCGCTGCAAAGCCGTCGCATCCACCTCGAAGATCACCGGGGCGTGCGGCAGTTCGTAGGCCTGCCGCCACTTGGGATGCAGTTCGCCGACATGGCCGACGACCACGCCGTCGAGCATGATGGCCGCGCACCGCCCTGGATGGAAAGCCGGATGCTCGGTGGCGACAAAGCCGGGTTGCAGCGGCGCAAACAACTCGCCCAGGTCGCCCTTCACATCGAAGAAGTCCACCGGACGGTCTGCCACACCCCATTGCAACTGTGCCGCCCCTCCATACGCCAGGCCGCACACACGCATCGGCTGGCGCAACCCGCCCACGGTTGCATCGCTCTCCGTCACGCTGTCGTCGCGCAGAAACACCCGCCCCACTTCGAATACACGCACCCGGCCCGCCTTGCGGGCGAGGTTGAAACGCAGCACCTGCACCAGGCTGCCGATCAGCGATGAGCGCATCACGCTGAGCGAACTCGCGATCGGGTTCAACAAGCGGATCGGTTTCGCGTTGCCGGCGAAATCGTGCTCCCAGCGCTCCTCGACGAAGCTGAAGTTCAGCGTTTCCTGGTATCCAAGCGCGGCAAGCGCGCGACGTACCGCGTGCAGCCCGCGCTGCGACTCGGTCCGCACGCGCGGCAGGATCGGCCCTGCAGGCGCGGTGTCGGGCAGGTTCTGATACCCGATGACGCGGATGACCTCTTCGATCAGGTCCTCCTCGATCTGGAGGTCGAAGCGCCAGCTTGGTGGCGCCACCGTCAACGTACCGTCGCCTTCGGTGAACGACAGCCCGAGCCGCCCGAACACATCGGCGCACTGCTGCTGCGTGACAGGCATGCCGATCACCTTCGCCGCCCGCGCGACCCGCAATGTCACCGGCCGTCGTTCAGGCAGGTTGACGATCTGATCGTCCATCGGGCCCGGCTCTCCACCGCAGATCTCAAGCACAAGCTGCGAAATGCGCTCAATGTGCTCCACCGTCAATGCCGGATCGACTCCCCGCTCGAAACGATGCCCCGCGTCGGTGGAGAAGTTGTAGCGACGCGAACGGCCCGCCACCGACTGCGGCCACCAGAACGCCGCCTCGACATAGATGTTTCGGGTGGCATCCGAGACCGCGGTCGCGTCACCGCCCATGATGCCTGCCAGTGACTCGACAGCCTCGTCGTCGGCAATCACGCCGACCTTCTCGTCGACCTCGATGGTGTTGCCGTTCAGCAGCTTCAACTGCTCTCCAGCACGGCCCCAACGTACGTTGAGGCCACCGTGGATCTTGTCCAGGTCGAAGATGTGCGACGGACGGCCGAATTCGAACATCACATAGTTCGAGATATCGACCAGGGCCGTCACCGACCGCTGGCCACAGCGCTCGAGCCGCTCCACCATCCAAGCCGGTGTGCGCGCCTTCGTGTCGACATTGCGAATCACACGACCCGAAAAACGACCGCACAAGTCGGGCGCCTCGATCGACACACGCAGCTTGTCGGCGTTGCTGACGGGCACCGGATCGAACCGGACGTCCTTCAACGGAGCCCCGGTCAACGCAGACACTTCACGTGCAATGCCATACACGCTGAGGCAGTGTGCAAGATTCGGCGTGAGCTTCAAGGTGAACAGGACGTCGTCGAGCCGCAGATGCTCGCGTATGTCCTGCCCCACCCGAGCAGCGTCGTCGAGCACGAGCAAGCCACTTTGGTCTTCGGACAGCTGCAGCTCCCGCGCAGAGCACAACATGCCCTGACTTTCGACCCCGCGCAACTTGCCCAGCTTGATCTGGAAGGGCTTGCCGTCTTCCCCGGGCGGCAGTTCGGCGCCGACCAGCGCGCACGGCACCTTGATGCCGGGCCGCACGTTCGGTGCGCCGCAGACGATGTTGAGCGGTTGACCGGTGCCGGCATCCACCTGGCACACGTTCAGGCGGTCGGCATTCGGGTGCTTTGCCACTTCGAGCACCTGTGCCACGACCACACGCTGGAAAGGCGGCGCCACAGGGCGCAGCTCTTCGACCTCCAGCCCCGCCATCGTCAACACCTCGGCCAGTTCCTGCGTGCCGATCGGCGGGTTGCAGAACTCACGCAGCCACGATTCTGGGAATTGCATTTCGACTCAGTACCTTTACTTGAACTGCGACAGGAAACGCAGATCACCATCGAAGAACAGACGCAGATCGCTGACACCGTAGCGCAGCATCGCCAGACGGTCGATGCCGGAGCCGAACGCGAAGCCGATGTAGCGCTCAGGGTCGAGCCCCATGTTGCGGACCACCTGCGGATGAACCTGCCCCGATCCCGACACTTCGAGCCAGCGGCCCTTCAGCGGACCGCTGTTGAACATCATGTCGATCTCGGCGCTCGGCTCCGTGAACGGGAAGTAACTCGGCCGGAAGCGGATCTGCATGTCGTCGGTCTCGAAGAACTCGCGCAGGAAGTTCACGTAGACCGACTTCAGATCCTTGAAGCTGACGTTCTCCCCCACCCACAGGCCTTCGACCTGATGGAACATCGGGGAATGCGTCGCATCGCTGTCGACGCGATAGGTCCGCCCGGGGGCAATGACGCGGATGTCCGGCATCGGTTGCCCTGCGTCCAGCAGCGCCCGGTGTCGCTTCACGTGCTGCACGGCATAGCGGATCTGCATCGGACTGGTATGCGTGCGCAGCAGATGCCCACCTTCCACGTAGAAGGTGTCGTGCATCGACCGGGCGGGGTGGTCGGCCGGCGTGTTGAGCGCCGTGAAGTTGAACCAGTCCGCTTCGATCTCGGGGCCGTCTGCCACGTCGAAGCCCATCGAGCCGAAGATCGCTTCGATCCGCTCCATCGTGCGGATCACCGGATGCAGGCCACCGACTCCCCTGCTACGCCCAGGCAGCGTCACGTCGAGCGCCTCGGCCTTCAGCTGCGCTTCCAATTCGGCATCGGCAAGAGCCTGACGACGCTCGTTCAACGCCGCTTCCACCTTCTGCTTTGCGTCGTTGATGGCTGCACCGCGCGACTTCTTGTCCTCAGGCGACAAGGCAGCGAGACCCTTCAGGAGTTCCGTGACGCGGCCGGCCTTGCCGAGGTAGCGCGCCTTCGCGTTCTCAAGGTCCGTGGGCGTGGGCGCCTGGGCAAAATCGGCACGCGCCTGCGACACCAGTTGATCGAGCTCGTTCATGCTTTGCAATCGGCGCACTGCAACGAGCGCGCTTCTATCGGTCTGGACATAAAAAAAGGCCGAACAAGGTGTCGGCCTTTTCTGCTACCCCGGTACTGACCGGGGCGCTGCGGTGGTCGGGGCCTGTACCCCGACGCCATCACGGCGATCAAGCAGCGAGCTGAGCCTTCACCTTTGCGACGATGCTGCTAAACGCAGCCGGGTCGTTCACAGCCAGATCGGCAAGCACCTTGCGATCGATGTCGATCGAGGCCTTCTTCATGCCGTTCATGAACTTGCTGTAGGTGATGCCCTGCTCACGTGCCGCCGCGTTGATACGGGCGATCCAGAGACGGCGGAACTCACGCTTCTTGGCACGGCGGTCGCGGTAGGCGTACTGGCCGGCCTTCATCACCGCCTGCTTGGCGATGCGGAATACGTTCTTGCGGCGACCACGGAAGCCCTTGGCCAGGGCCAGGATCTTCTTGTGACGGGCGCGTGCGGTAACACCACGTTTGACGCGAGGCATGTCTTTTCTCCTTCAACCGTTGACAGTGGACCCGACGATCACAGACCAGCGAAGGGCATCATCTGCGCGATGTGGCCCATGTTGGTGTCGTGCACGTTGGCTGCGCCACGCAGATGGCGCTTGCGGGTCGTGGACTTCTTGGTGAGGATGTGGCGCTTGTACGCCTGACCGCGCTTGACGGTGCCACCCGGACGAACGCGGAAACGCTTGGCCGCGCTCTTCTTGGTCTTCATTTTGGGCATGACTGCTCCTTCTTCGTTGTGCCCGTGAGGCGCCGCGAACCTTTCGCGGTCTTGTCGGCCCCGGGCCACTTGGCCTTGCTGCCGGCGACCAGACCGGCAACAGGTTTCGAACCTGACGGCTCCGTCGCGGAGCCTTATTTCTTCTTCTTGGGCGCCAGCACCATGATCATCTGGCGGCCCTCGAGCTTGGGCATGTTCTCGACCACGCTGACGTCGGCGAGATCGTCACGCACACGTTCCAGCAATCGCATGCCGAGTTCCTGGTGCGTGATTTCGCGACCGCGGAACCGCAGCGTCACCTTGCCCTTGTCACCTTCTTCGAGGAAGCGGCGCAGGTTGCGCAGCTTGATCTGGTAGTCGCCCTCGTCGGTGCCGGGGCGAAACTTCACTTCCTTGATGTCGATGACGTGCTGCTTGGCCTTCGCCTCCGCAGCCTTCTTCTGCTCCTGGTATTTGAACTTGCCGTAGTCCATCAACCGGCACACCGGCGGCGCGGCCGTCGGTGCAATCTCGACGAGGTCGACATCGTGCTCCGCGGCCAACCGCAGCGCTTCCTGCAGGCTCACGATGCCGATGGGTTCGTTCTCGGGACCGTTCAGCCGGACCTCCGGTGCGGTGATTTCCCGATTCAGTCGATGTTTGCGCTCCACGTTGGGAGTGCGCCGGTCCATGAAAGTAGCGATGGCTCAGATCCTCAGGGGTCCCGCCCCAAAACAAAAAAAACATGCACATCGGCTCAAGAGTGGCGGCAGGCCAGCCGCCACTGCTCAAGCCTTCTGGGCAATGTCGCTTGCAATCTTCAGGGAGAAGGTGTCGAGTGACATCACACCGAGGTCTTGGTTGCCCCGGGCGCGCACTGCGACGGTTCCCGCCGCTTTCTCTTTGTCGCCGACAACGAGGATGTAGGGAACCTTCTGCAACGAATGCTCGCGGATTTTATACGTGATTTTTTCGTTGCGCAAATCGCTCTCAACTCTAAGTCCTTGTTTTTGCAGCGTTTTGACCACTTCCCGAACGTAATCCGCCTGCGCGTCGGTGATATTGGCCACGACAACCTGCACCGGAGCAAGCCAGACGGGCAGCGCCCCCGCGTGCTGCTCGATCAGGATGCCGATGAACCTTTCGAGGCTGCCCACGATGGCTCGGTGCAGCATGAGCGGCCGCTGGCGGCTGCCGTCTTCCGCCACGAACTCCGCATCGAGCCGCTCCGGCATGTTCGGATCGATCTGGATGGTGCCGCATTGCCATTCCCGGCCCAGCGCGTCCTTCAACGTGTACTCGATCTTGGGCCCGTAGAAAGCGCCCTCGCCCGGCAGGTACTCGAACTCGCATCCGGAGGCACGCAGACCGTCGGCCAGCGCAGCCTCCGCCCGGTCCCAGCTTTCTTCGGTTCCGATGCGGTGCTCAGGCCGCGTCGACAGCTTGTAGATGATCTCAGTGAAGCCGAAGTCTCGATAGACCCGCTGCAGCAGCGAAGTAAAGGCTGCAACCTCCCCCTGCACCTGATCTTCGGTACAGAAGATGTGGCCGTCGTCCTGAGTGAAGGCGCGCACCCGCATGATGCCGTGCAACCCCCCGGTGGGCTCATTGCGATGGCACTGGCCGAACTCGCCGAAGCGCAGCGGCAAGTCGCGATAGCTCTTGATGCCTTGTTTGAAGATCAGGATGTGACCGGGGCAGTTCATCGGCTTGAGCGCGTAGTCGCGCTTCTCCGACTCCGTCGTGAACATGTTCTCGCGGTACTTGCCCCAGTGGCCGGTCTTCTCCCAGAGGCCCTGGTCCAGGATCTGCGGCCCCTTGACCTCCAGGTAGCCGTTTTCACGGTACACCTGTCGCATGTACTGCTCGACCTGCTGCCACAACGCCCAGCCTTTCGGATGCCAGAACACGGTGCCCGGCGAGTGCTCGTCGATGTGGAACAGATCCAGTTCACGACCCAGCTTGCGGTGATCGCGCTTTTCGGCCTCCTCGAGCATGTGCAGGTACTGCTGCAGTTCTTCCTTGGATGCCCACGCCGTGCCGTAGATGCGCTGCAATTGCTCGTTGCGATGATCGCCGCGCCAGTAGGCGCCGGCGACCTTCATCAGCTTGAAGTGCTTCAGCTTGCCGGTGCTCGGCACATGAGGGCCGCGGCACAAGTCCTCGAACCCGCCCTCGCGGTACAGCGAAACCTCCTCGTTCTGAGGAATGCTCGCAATGATCTCGGCCTTGTAGTGCTCGCCGATGCTCTTGAAGTAGGCAACGGCCTCATCGCGCGGCAGCACTCGCCGCTCGACCTTCTCGTCCTTTTTCGCGAGTTCGGCCATCTTTTTCTCGATGGCCTGCAGATCCTCGGGCGTGAAAGGACGCTTGTACGAGAAGTCGTAGTAGAAGCCGTTCTCGACCGTCGGGCCGATCGTCACCTGTGCGTCCGGGAAAAGCTCCTTCACGGCGTAGGCCAGCAGGTGGGCAGTTGAGTGCCGGATGACATCCAGGCCTTCCGGATCTTTGTCGGTCAGGATGGCGAGCGACGCGTCACTCTCGATGCGGTAGCTCGTATCGACCACGCGGGCGTCGCTGCCCTGCCCTACTCGCCCCGCGATCGCAGCCTTCGCCAACCCGGGGCCGATCGATGCCGCCACCTCACCCACCGTCACTGGCCCGGGGAACTCACGCTTGGAACCATCGGGCAACTGAACTGAAACCATGAGGACCTCTCTGAGGCGACCCGTACCGGGCCGCAGAAAACAAAAAAGCGCGGTGGTCGCCGCGCTTTGTTGGAGAACAGACAAACGAAAGCCGCGGCCGACCGACTAGACCTTGAAGAAGGTGAAGGGGGTCGTAGTTCGCGGTGTCATAACCCGTCGTGCCTTTCTCGCTCTTGCTGGTTCAGAAGAAGAAGGCTCGGATTCTAGCGCAGCAGATGGAAAAAAGCCCGGCGAGCAGGTCGCCGGGCCAATGCATCGCAGCGATGCGGTTGGAGCTTCTCACTTGACGGCAGGTCGCGAGGAGGACGCCACCTGCCCCAGAGGGAGACTTCAGCCGTGCTTCTGGTCGAAGAACTGTTCGTCTTCGGTCGACCCCTTCAGCGCGGCAGTGGAGGCTTCGCGTTCGATCGTCGTGGTGACGGCGTCGAAGTAGCCGGTGCCGACTTCGCGCTGATGCTTCACGGCGGTGAAGCCCTTCTCGGCAGCGGCGAACTCGGCCTCCTGCAGTTCAACGAACGCGCTCATCTGGTTGCGGGCATAGCCATAAGCCAGGTTGAACATCGAGTAATTCAGGCTGTGGAAGCCGGCCAGCGTGATGAACTGGAACTTGTAGCCCATCGCGCCCAGCTCGCGCTGGAACTTGGCGATCGTGGCGTCGTCGAGGTTCTTTTTCCAGTTGAACGACGGCGAGCAGTTGTAGCTCAGCAGCTTGCCGGGGAACTGCTTGTGGATCGCCTCGGCGAACTTCTTCGCGTAGACGAGGTCCGGCTTGCCGGTTTCGCACCAGATCATGTCGGCATACGGCGCGTAGGCAAGGCCGCGGCTGATCGCCTGCTCCAGGCCCGGCTTCGTGCGGAAGAAGCCTTCCACCGTGCGCTCGCCAGTGCAG
Source organism: uncultured Caldimonas sp. (assembly GCF_946480305.1). The sequence continues at coordinate 31,621 of NZ_CAMLJQ010000001.1, read as the reverse complement.
AAGGGCTTGTCGTTGTCGTCGACGTCGCTCGTCACGAGGTCAGCCGCTTCGGCATCGGTGCGGGCGATCAGCACGGTCGGGGTGCCCATCACGTCGGCGGCGAGGCGGGCCGCCACCAGCTTGGCGACCGCCTCCCGGCTCGGCACCAGCACCTTGCCACCCATGTGGCCGCACTTCTTCACCGAAGCGAGCTGATCTTCGAAATGCACGCCGGAGGCACCCGCTTCGATCATCGACTTCATCAGCTCGAAGGCGTTCAGCACGCCGCCGAAACCGGCCTCCGCGTCGGCCACGATGGGTGCGAAGAAGTCGATGTCGTTCTTGCCTTCGGACCATTGGATCTGGTCAGCACGCTGGAACGTGTTGTTGATGCGGCGCACGACGGCGGGCACCGAGTTGGCCGGATACAGCGACTGGTCCGGATACATCTCGCCGGCGAGGTTGGCATCGCCAGCCACTTGCCACCCGGAGAGGTAGATGGCCTTCAGGCCGGCCTTGACCTGCTGCATGGCCTGGTTGCCCGTCAGCGCGCCGAGGGCGTTGACGAAGGGCTCGGTGTTCACCAGATTCCACAGCTTCTCGGAACCGCGCTTGGCCAGCGTGTGCTCGATCTGCACCGAGCCGCGCAGACGCACCACGTCGGCAGCGGTGTAGCCCCGCTTGATGCCCTTCCAGCGCGGGTTCTCTGCCCAGTCTTTTTCCAGGGCGGCGGCTTGTTGTTCACGAGTCAGATTCGTCATTTGGGGACCTCCAGTGAGTCAAGACATCAACGTGATGCGGATGACTGAAGATTACGAGCGTTCGTCCGCGAGGACCACACTTATGTCTTATATAAGACACAAAAGTTTTTCTAGAAAAAACAACGACTTAAGTACGCAATTTCAGGATGCGCAAACCGTTTTCCCACAATGGAAGAAATTGCCGCAGCGCACCATGGAACAATTTTCTCCATGCGAAATTCCTTTTCCGCTATGTGAGATGAGTAAGAAAGGCGTCGACAGCCTTCGTCAGTGCCGCCCCCTGCTCCTCGTTCAGCTGTGGAGCCACCAGCAGCATGTTGTGGAAGGGCGTGGCCAGCCAGCCCCGATTCGCGAGATAAAGATGAAGGGCACGCTCGGTCATCTCGTCCGTCACAGCCGTTGACTCTGAAGCGTCGCGCGGTGCGGTCGGGCAGAACTGGATCTCCATCCGGGCACCGAGCCGCGTCACGCTCCAGCCCAGCTGCCTGCGCTGAATCACCTGTGTCAGCAAGTTTTCGAGCAGCGCAGCAGTCGCATTCATCTTGTCGTGCTGCTCCCGCGTGACCACTTCCGCCAGACTCGCGTGCAACGCTGCCATCGCCAACAAGCTGCCGGACAGCGTTGTTCCGATCCCGGAGTGCCCGTCCGGTGCCGCACGCTTTGCGGCCTCCATCCTTTCCCGGACGGCTGCGGTAAAGCCGTACACGGCCGCAGGAAAACCGCCCGCAATCGCCTTGCCGATCACGACGAAGTCGGGCTCGAGTCCATGCACGCGTGCGTAACCGCCGTAGCCCGTGCTCAACGTGTGGGTCTCATCCAGAACGAACAGCACTCCGCGTTGGCGACAGTTGTCCTGCAGTTGTTCAAGAAAACCAGGGAGCGCAGGCACCAGGCCGCAGTTCGTCAGGGCCGGTTCTGCCAGCACGCAGCACACGTCGTCGCCACCAAGTGCCTGTTCGACGGCCGCCGTGTCATTGAAAGGCACCACCACCGTCGTCAACGCAAGGTCGTGCACCTGGCCGAGCAGGCTCGCGCGACTCCGCGCACGCCCCGGCCCGTGCATGTCCACCAGCGTGTCGTCGACGGTTCCGTGGTAGCAGCCATCGAACACCAGCACCTTGGGCCGCCCGGTGATCGCCCGCGCCCAGCGCAGCACAAACCGGTTCGCGTCGGTCGCGCTCAACGTCACCTGCCAGTTCGGCAAGCCGAAGGTGCGCGACAGCAATCGCCCCACTTCCCCGCTCAGGTGCGACGGCAGCATGGCCGTCATGCCCTGCGAGACTTGGCGGGCGACGGCGGCGGCCACCGGCTGCGGCGAATGTCCGAACATGGCTCCGGTGTCCCCCAGGCAGAGGTCCACGTACCGGTGGCCGTCGACGCACACCAGCTCAACGCCATTGGCACGCTCCACGTGCAAGGGCACGGGCGTCGACCAGTCGCGCATCCAGTGCATCGGCAGGCCGAAGAGATAGTGCGGTGCGGCTTGCGCCGCCAGCTCCAGCGACCGCGGATGCCGCTCGCGATAGAAAGCCGTTTCGTGCTCGAAAAGCGCACGCACGCGCTGTGCATCCAACCCGCTCGGCAAGCTCATGTGCGATCCTTCAGGGCTCGATTCCCAACACGCCGGACAGTGTGCACGATGCCGCCAGGCCGGGCTCAAGCGCGATGACGCAGTTCGCCTTCCTCTCCAACACGGCCTTCCTGAAGGCACCTGTTTCTGAAGCCCTGCCATTTGCCATTGCGGGCATTGCATGGGATGGCAGCGTCACCAACCGCCCCGGCGCGCGCTTCGGGCCGCGAGCAGTACGCGAAGCCAGCCACATGCTGTGCGATGGCATCCATCCGCACTTCGACGTGGACTTGGCATCCGTGTTGACGGATCTCGGCGACCTTCCCTTGCCGAACACCAGCCTGGAGCGCATGCGGGAGGCGATGGTGCCGATGGTGGAGCCGCTGTTGCAGCGGCATCACATGGTCTGGCTCGGTGGCGATCACTCGATCACCCTGCCCCTGCTGCGCGCCTACAAGAGCTGGCTCGGCCAGCCGCTCGCCGTGCTCCATTTCGATGCCCACTGCGACACCTGGCAAGACCACTTCGGCGAGCCCAGTGGCCACGGCACCTGGGTCTATGAAGCCGTACAGGAGGGGCTGGTGCGCCCCGAGTGCTTCATGCAGATCGGCATCCGCTCGGCGGGCCAACGGGAGGCACGCAACTACGTGCAGGACCAGGGCGGCCGCATCTTCACGGCGCGCGAGTTGCGCGGCCTGGAAAGCCCGGCGCAGCTCCAGCCGATCATGGCAGAGATCCGCACCCGCATGGCCCATCACGGCAACCCGCCGCTCTACCTGAGTCTCGACATCGACTGCCTCGACCCCGCTTTCGCTCCCGGCACCGGGACGCCCGAGCCAGGCGGCATGTCGACCAATCAGGTGCTCAGCCTGCTCGAAGAGCTGGCCGATCTTCCCTTCGTGGGCATGGATTGCGTGGAAGTGGCGCCGCCCTATGATCACGCCGAGCTGACCAGCTACGCCGCAGCGAACTTCGTCTGGACCTATCTCTGCGGCCGCGTCGCCGCGGGGCGCTGATCAGACCTCGAGCGCCGTCGTGCGCTTGACCGTGCGCAGCACCAGCATCGAGTTGAAGCGCACCGCCCCGGGCAGCCTGGGCAGCACCTCCGCATGGAAGCGCTCCAGGTCCTCGGCATCGCGGTAGGTGAAGCGCAACAGGTAATCGCTGCTGCCCGCCACGTAGAAGCAATCCAGGATCTGCGGCTCGTCGCGCACCGCCTGCTCGAAGCTGCGCAGGCTTTCAGGTGTGGTGCGCTCGACATTGACGATGGTGAACGAAGTGCCGGGCTGCCCCACGGCCTTGGGGTCGAGCAGCGCCACATAGCGGGCAATCACGCCGGACTCTTCAAGGTGCTTCACGCGGCGCAGGCAGGCCGATGGCGACAGATGCACACGCTGCGCCAGTTCGAGGTTCGAAAGCCGGCCATCGGCCTGCAACTCCCGGAGGATGGCGCGGTCGATCGCATCGAGCGGCAGTTCTCGCACGTGGTTTCGCATGAAATTTCGCGAACGGTGAGGGTTTTCGCATGTTATGCGAAGGGATGGGGAAACCGCCACCCCGCAACGCAACCCGATTGCCCGCGTGCCAGCCTAGACTGCGCTTGACTTCGCTGTGACGAAGTTCATGCTTTGCGCCATCTTCACCCACCGCCGCCGCCATGTACCAAGACCTCGACGCCTACTGGATGCCGTTCACGGCCAACCGCCAGTTCAAGAAATCTCCGCGCCTGCTCGCGCGCGCGGAGGGCATGTATTTCTGGACACCCGAAGGCCGGCAAGTGCTCGACGGCATCGCCGGCCTGTGGTGCGTGAACGCTGGGCACGCGCGACCGAAGATCGTTGAAGCAATTCGCCAGCAGGCGGGTGAACTGGACTACGCGCCGCCCTTCCAGATGGGCCACCCGAAGGCCTTCGAATTGGCCGAGCGGCTGGTGAAGTTGACTCCGCCCGACTTGAGCAAGGTCTTCTATACCAACTCCGGCTCCGAAGCGGTCGAGACGGCGCTGAAGATGGCCATCGCCTACCACCGTGTGCGTGGCGAAGGCCAACGCACGCGGCTGATCGGCCGCGAGCGGGGTTACCACGGTGTCAACTTCGGCGGCATCTCGGTGGGCGGCATGGTCGCCAACCGCAAGATGTTCGGCACGCTGCTCGCCGGCGTTGACCACATCCGGCACACCCATGATCTGCAACTCAACGCGTTCTCGCGCGGGCAGCCTGCGCATGGCGCCGAGCTGGCGGACGACCTGGAGCGCCTGATCGCGCTGCACGACGCCTCGACCATCGCTGCGGTCATCGTCGAGCCGGTGGCAGGCTCCACCGGCGTGCTGATCCCGCCGCAGGGCTACTTGCAGCGCCTGCGCGACATCTGCGACAAGCACGGCATCCTGCTGATCTTCGATGAGGTCATCACCGGCTTTGGGCGTCTCGGGTCACCGTTCGCCGCCACGCATTTCGGCGTCACGCCTGACCTGATGACCGTCGCCAAGGGCATCACCAACGGTTGCGTGCCGATGGGCGCCGTGTTCGTGAAGCAGCAGATCCACGATGCGTTCATGAACGGCCCCGAGCACCTGATCGAGTTCTTCCACGGCTACACCTACTCGGCGCATCCGCTCGCGTGTGCCGCTGCACTCGGCACGCTCGACACGTACGAGGATGAGGGCCTGCTCACGCGCGGCCAGGGTGAACTGGCACAGTACTTCGCGGACGCCGTGCATTCGCTGAAGGGCCTGCCGCACGTGATCGACGTCCGCAACATCGGCCTTGTCGGAGGCATCGAGCTGGCACCCATCCCCGGCGAGGCCGGCAAGCGCGCGTTCTCCGTCTTCCTGGACTGCTGGGAGCGCGGTGTATTGATCCGCACCACGGGCGACACGATTGCGCTGTCGCCGCCGCTGATCATCGAGAAGTCGCACATCGACCAGATCGTGGGCACCATTGCCGATGCGCTGAAGCGCGCCGAGTAGCGACGCGCGGCCACAACGAGCGGGACACTGCCTAGCGCATACCTTCCATGCACTTTCTCCGCGCCGACCAGGACCTCACGCGCAATTCCTACTACGCGGCCACCGCGCGGCGCGATGTGAGCTTTCCCAGCTTGGAAGGCGACGTGCACGCTGACGTCGGCATCGTCGGCGGTGGTCTCGCGGGGCTCTCCGCCGCCATCGAGCTGGCAGATCGTGGCTTCAGCGTGGCGCTGCTCGAAGCACGTGAAGTGGGCTGGGGCGCCTCCGGCCGCAACGGGGGTCAAGCCATCCACGGGCTGGCATGCGATCAATCGGAGATCGAGGCCCAGCTCGGCCTCGATGAAGCGCGCCGCACATGGGCGATGACGCTGGAAGCGCTCGACCTCATCCAGCAACGCTGCGCCCGCTTTGGCATCGACTGCGACTGGACACCCGGCTTCCTCGGCGTCGCTGTGGGCGAGCGCAAGGCGCGCGAGCTGCTTGCCTGGCACGAGCGCATGCAGCGCGTCTACACCTACCCGCTGAGCTGGATAGACCGGCAGGACCTGCCGCAATGGATCGCCAGCCCCCGCTTCAGCGCCGGTGTGCACGACGCGCGCTCGGGCCACCTGCACCCACTCAAATACAGCCTCGGGCTGGCACGTGCCGCACAGCACCTGGGGGCACGCATCTTCGAGAACAGTGCCGTCATCCGTGTCACGCAGGGGTCGTCACCCGTGCTTCACACCGCCCAGGGCACCGTGCACGCTCGGCAACTGCTGCTGGCGGGCAACGTCTACCTGCAAGGGATCGCTCCCGTGTTGGAGCGGCGCATCATGCCCGTCGGCACCTACATCGTCTGCTCCGAGGCACTCGACCCCGCACTCGCCCGCTCGCTGGTGCCCAGCGGCTGCGCCGTGTGCGACACCAACTTCGTGCTCGACTACTTCCGCCCCACGGTCGACGCCCGCATGCTGTACGGGGGCCGGGTCAGCTACAGCACCCGGACGCCTCGCCATCTGGAGGCCAGCATGCACCGCCGCATGGCAACCACCTTCCCGCAGTTGAAGAGCGCGAAGATCGAATATGCGTGGGGCGGTTTCGTCGATATCTCGATGAACCGCGCGCCCGATTTCGGGCGGCTGCCCGCAGTCGGTGCATCCGGTGCATCGAAGCAGAACATCTACTACCTGCAAGGCTTCTCCGGTCACGGTCTCGCGTTGACGGGCCTGGCCGGCAAACTGGCCGCCGAGGCCATGGCGGGAGACGCCAGTCGCTTCGATACCTTCGCGCGCATCAAGCACAGGCCCTTCCCCGGTGGGCGCTGGTTGCGCATGCCCGCACTGGTGCTCGGCATGGCCTACTACCGCTTGCGGGATGTGCTGTGATGACACAACTCAACATGCACTGCCCGCTCGACGATGCGTGTTTACCCTTCACCGCATTGACACCTGCATGTGCTTTGGCACACTGCTTGCACAAGAGTCGCTCGACTCTTGAAACCGCACCAGTAAGCCCAGTGCGCCGCGTCGCAAGACAGGGTTAACAACCCAGCGCAGCAAGCCCAATGAGCCACAAAACTTCGCCCATGAACCAGCGCCCTCCGGTGGTCCTGGTTCCCGCCTGCAACAAGATGATCGGGCATCATCCTTTCCACGTCGCAGGCAAGAAGTACGTCGACGCCGTGAGGTTGGCAGGCTGCCTGCCACTGGTGGTTCCCACGGCGCAATCCTCCGAAATCCAGCAACTGCTCGACCTCGCGGACGGCGTGCTGCTCACCGGCTCGGTCTCCAACGTGCACCCGAGTCACTTCGGCGAAGAGGTGCATGACCCGTCGCTGCCGCTCGACCCGGGTCGAGACGCATGGACGCTTCCGTTGATTCCCGCGGCGCTCGAACGTGGCATCCCGTTGTTCGCCATCTGCCGAGGGCTGCAGGAAGCCAACGTGGCACTCGGCGGCTCCTTGCACCAGGCGGTGCAGGAGGTGCCGCAACGCCACGACCACCGTGCCAAGCCTGTGGACGACGTCAACGTGCAGTACGGCATGGCGCACCCGGTCAAGGTGGAGTCCGGCGGCGTGCTCGAGCGGGTGCTCGGGATGGCCGAGTTCGACGTCAACAGCCTGCATGGCCAGGGGGTGAACCGCCTCGCCGCGCCACTGCGTGTGGAAGCAACCGCGCCGGACGGCACGGTCGAAGCGTTTTCCCACCCCGAAGCGCCAGCGTTCAACCTGTTCGTTCAATGGCACCCGGAGTGGAGAGCCGAAGAGAACCCGGTGTCCATCAAGCTCTTCAAGGCCTTCGGAGAAGCCTGCCGCAGCCACCGAGACCGCCACCGAGACCCCCTCACCTAGCGCCCTCCAGCACCACTGCCACCGCTACGCAGCGGTTGCGTCGTGAGCTTCGTCAAAGCGGCCCGGGGGCCGCAACAACCAAGATGGGGATGTATGGTGGTCCGAGACAGTTTCACCTTCAGCGAGCTCGAGCAATGGCTCAACGAGCGCCGCGTGACCGAGATCGAATGCCTGGTGCCTGACCTCACCGGCGTCGCACGCGGCAAGATCCTTCCGCGCGAGAAGTTCACCGAAGACCGCGGCATGCGCCTGCCCGAGGCCATCGTGGCGATCGGCGTGACGGGTGAGTTCCCTGAAGAGGGGCCCTACTACGACGTCATCACGCCGACCGATCGCGACATGCACCTGAAGCCCGACCCGGCCACGGTGCGCATCGTGCCCTGGGCAGTGGACCCTACCGCGCAGGTGATCCACGATTGCTTCGACCGCGATGGCAACATGGTTCCCTACGCACCGCGCTCGGTATTGCGCCGCGTGTGCGACCTGTTCGACGCGGCGGGCTGGCAGCCGATCGTCGCACCGGAACTCGAGTTCTACCTGATCGAACGCAGCACCGATCCGAACCAGCCCTTGCGCCCGCCCAAGGGCCGCAGCGGTCGCGCCGAGACGTCGCGCCAGGCCTATTCCATCGATGCGGTCAACGAGTTCGACCCGCTGTTCGAAGACATCTACGCCTACTGTGAAAAGATGGAGTTGAACGTCGACACGCTGATCCACGAAGTGGGCGCGGGCCAGATGGAGATCAATTTCTTCCATGATCACCCGCTGCAGCTGGCCGACGAGGTGTTCTTCTTCAAGCGCACCATCCGCGAAGCGGCGTTGCGCCACGAGATGTACGCCACCTTCATGGCCAAGCCGATGGCCAACGAGCCCGGCAGCGCGATGCACGTGCACCAGAGCCTGCTCAGCAAGGCCACCGGCCTCAACATCTTCAGCAACGAAGACGGCTCCCCGTCGCAGGAGTTCTACTGGTACATCGGCGGGCTGCAGCGCTACATCCCGGCAGCCATGGCTCTGTTCGCCCCGTACGTCAACTCCTACCGGCGCCTTGCACGCGCCACGGCCGCACCGATCAACATCCAGTGGGGCACCGACAACCGCACGGTGGGCATTCGCTCGCCGGTGGCAAAACCTTCGGCGCGGCGCATCGAGAACCGGGTGATCGGTGCCGACGCGAACCCCTACGTTGCACTGGCCGCGACGCTCGCCTGCGGGTATCTCGGCATGAAGAACCGCATCGAGCCCTCGCCCGAATGCAAGGGCGACGCCTACCTGGGCGACTACGCGCTGCCGCGCAGCCTCGGCGAAGCGCTGGCCTTGTTGAAGGAAGAGACCGACCTGCACGAAGTGCTCGGCAAGGAGTTCGTCACCGTCTACACCGAGGTCAAGGAGATCGAGTACGAGGAGTTCATGAAAGTGATCTCGCCGTGGGAGCGCGAGCACCTGCTGCTGCATGTTTGAACCACACCTCGCACACGAGCCTACGCACATGACCTCATCCAACACGACCACGCGCAGCACGCGCGAATGGCAGGCGGCCGACGCTGCTCACTTCCTGCACCCGTTCACCGATTTCCAGTCGCTGGCCCGGAAGGGTTCGCGCATCATCGCGCGCGCCGAGAACATCTACCTCTGGGACACCGAAGGCCACAAGATCCTCGACGCGATGAGCGGCTTGTGGTGCGTCAACGTCGGCTACGGCCAGCAGGCGCTGATCGATGCTGCCACGCGGCAGATGAAGGAACTGCCGTTCTACAACGCGTTCTTCCAGACCTCCACCCCGCCGGCGATCGAACTGGCCGAATTGCTGGCCGAGGTCACGCCGCCGCAGTTCCAGCACGTGTTCTTCTCCGGCTCCGGCTCCGAAGGCAACGACACGGTGGTGCGCATGGTGCGCCGCTACTGGGACGTGCTGGGCCAACCCGAGCGGCAGGTCATCATCAGCCGCAAGAACGCCTATCACGGCTCCACGGTGGCCGGCGCCTCGCTCGGGGGCATGAGCGCGATGCACGCGCAAGGCGGGCTGCCCATCCCCGGCATCGTGCACATCGAGCAGCCGCACTGGTTCGAATTGGGGCGCGAGATGCCCCGTGAAGCGTTCGGCCTCAAGGCGGCCGGCTGGCTCGAAGAAAAGATCCTCGAGGTCGGCCCCGACAAAGTGGCAGCGTTCATCGGCGAGCCGGTACAGGGCGCGGGCGGCGTGATCATCCCGCCGGAGACCTACTGGCCCGAGATCCAGCGCATCTGCGACAAGTACGGCGTCCTGCTCGTCAGCGACGAAGTGATCTGCGGCTTTGGCCGCACCGGCCATTGGTTCGGCTGCGAACGCTTCGGCACGCGCCCCGACCTGATGACTTTCGCCAAGGGCGTGACCTCCGGCTACGTCCCGTTGGGCGGCGTGATGGTCGGCGACCGCATCGCCAAGGTACTGATCGAGCAAGGCGGCGAGTTCGAGCACGGCTACACCTACTCCGGCCACCCGGTGGCCTGCGCGGTGGCGGTGGCGAACATCCGATTGATCCAGCGCCTGGGCCTGGTGGAGCGTGTACGCAACGAAACCGGCCCGCATCTTGCGAAGCTCTACGAGACGCTGAAGAATCACCCGCTGGTCGGCGAGGCGGAAACCTGCGGGCTGATGGGCGCGCTGCAACTGGTGAAGAACAAGCAAAGCGGCGAGCTGTTCCCGTCGGAGTTGCAGGTGGGCATGGTCTGCCGCGGCCATTGCTTCGGCAACGGGCTGATCATGCGCGCGGTGGGCGACCGCATGATCGTCGCCCCGCCCCTGGTGATGACGCGCGACCAGATCGACGAACTGGGCCGGCTGATCGTGCTGTGCCTGGACAAGACCTGGGCCGACGTGAAGGAAAAGGGATGGGTCTGACCCAGCCCGCGGTGGTCGACTGATTGAACAAAACTGAACCGGAGGTTCGACGATGATGCTGATGTCCTTGCGCAGCCTGGTTGCAGGCGTTCTCGGCGTGTTGGGTGGCGCCGCTCTGCTTGCACCGGGCTCGGCCCACGCGCAGGAAGAAAAGGTCCTGAACGTCTACAACTGGTCCGACTACATCGCCGAGGACACGCTCGCGAACTTCGAGAAGGAAACGGGCATCAAGGTCCGCTACGACAACTTCGACAACAACGAGATCGTCCACGCCAAGCTGGTGGCCGGCAAGACGGGGTACGACATCGTGATCCCCTCGTCGTACTGGGCCAAGCTGCAGGCCGATGGCGGCCTGCTGCAGAAGATCGACCGCTCGCAGATTCCGAACTACAAGAACCTCGACCCGGCCGTGCAGGCGCAGCTGGCCAAGCTGGACCCCGGCAACCAGTACCAGGTGAACTGGCTCTGGGGTTTCACGACGGTGGGCATCAACGTCGACAAGGTGAAGGCGGCACTGGGCAGCACGCCTATGCCCGAAAACGCGTGGGATCTGCTGTTCAAGCCTGAGTACATCTCGAAGCTCAAGTCGTGCGGGGTCAGCTTTCTCGATTCCGCCACCGAGGTGGTGCCCGCCGCACTGCACTACCTGGGCAAACCGGCCTACAGCCGCAACCAGGCCGACTACCAGGCGGTGGCGCCGCTGCTCAAGTCGATCCGACCCTACGTGACGCTGTTCAGCTCGTCCGGCTACATCAACGACATGGCCAACGGCTCGATCTGCGTGGCACTCGGCTGGTCAGGCGACATCAACATCGCGCGCCAGCGCGCCATCGACGGCAAGACGGGCCAGAAGATCGAGGCGCTCATCCCCAAGAGCGGCGGCCTGTTGTTCTTCGACGTGATGGTGATCCCGGCGGATGCACCCCACCCCCAGAACGCGCACAAGTTCATCAACTACATCCTGCGCCCCGAGGTGCACGCGAGCCTGACGAACAAGGTGTTCTACGCGAACCCGAACAAGGAGTCGAAGCGCTTCGTGAAACCCGAGGTGGCGAGCAACCCCACCGTGTTCCCCAGCGACGAGGACATGAAGAAGATGTCCGCACCCGACGCGTTGAGCAACGACATCCGTCGCACCATCACGCGGATGTTCACCTCGTTCAAGACCGGCCTGTGATCCGCCAGCTCACGCAACGGGAGAGCGGATGAGCAGCGAGCAGGCGTACCTGCAGATCCAGGACGTCGTGAAGGAATTCGGCGGCCCGGCCGGCGCCATGCGGGCCGTCAACAACGTCAGCCTCGACATCGCCAAGGGCGAGATCTTCGCGCTGCTCGGCTCGTCGGGCTGCGGCAAGACCACCTTGCTGCGCATGCTCGCCGGGTTCGAGACGCCCACCTCGGGCCGCATCGTGCTCAACGGGCAGGATCTGGGCGACCTGCCGCCCTACGAGCGGCCGATCAACATGATGTTCCAGTCGTACGCGCTGTTCCCGCACCTCACGGTGTGGGACAACATCGCGTTCGGCCTGAAACGCGATGGCATGGCGAAAGCAGAGATCGCCGAACGGGTCGAGGCCATGCTCAAGCTGGTGCAGCTCACCGGCTTCGCCAGGCGCAAGCCGCATCAGTTGTCCGGCGGACAGCAACAGCGCGTGGCCCTCGCCCGCAGCCTGGCCAAGCGTCCGCAACTGCTGCTGCTCGACGAGCCGCTCGGGGCCCTCGACAAGAAGCTGCGCGAGGAAACGCAGATCGAGCTCGTCAACATCATCGAGGAAGTCGGCGTGACCTGCGTGATGGTCACGCACGACCAGGAAGAGGCGATGACGATGGCCTCGCGCATCGCGGTGATGAGCGAGGGGCGCATCCTGCAGGTCGGCGCCCCGAACGAGATCTACGAAACACCCGCCACCCGCTTCGTGGCGGACTTCATCGGCAACGTCAACCTGATGGACGGTACCCTCACGGAAGACCAGCCCGATCACGTCGTGATCGACTGTGACGACTGCCGCCATTACGTGGGTCACGGCATCACGGGCACCGCGGGGATGAACGTCACGGTGGCCCTGCGGCCCGAGAAGATCCGCCTCTCGCGCCACCGGCCGGACGGCGAGTTCAACTGCGTACACGGCACGGTGAAGGACCTTTCCTACTTCGGCAGCTATACCGTCTACCACCTGCAGCTGCAAAGCGGAGCCACCTTGAAGGTCAGCCAGGGCAACGTCGAGCGTCATCCCGACGACGTGCTGACCTGGGACGACCCGGCGTGGGCGAGTTGGTCCGACTCGGCCCAGGTGGTGCTGACGCAGTGAACCGCATGACGCCACGCAGCCCCACCCGCACACCCACGCGAGCCCGCCGCGGCCGGCTCGCCGTCATCGGCGTGCCCTACCTGTGGCTGCTCGTGTTCTTCCTGCTGCCCTTCCTGATCCTGGTGAAGATCAGCGTCTCGGAGATGGAGACGGTGGTCATCAAGGATCTGGTCACCTATGCCGACGGGGTGCTGCAGTTCACCATGCGGCTCGGCACCTACCTGTTCATCACAGAAGACGACCTTTACTTCAAGACCTATCTAGCCAGCCTGAAATACGCGGCGATCACCACGGCCATCTGCCTGGCGATCGGCTACCCCTTCGCCTACTTCATGGCACGCGCCAGGCCGACCGTGCAGCCCGCCTTGCTGATGCTGGTGATGCTGCCGTTCTGGACATCGTTCCTGCTGCGCGTGTACGCGTGGAAGGGTCTGCTCGGTGAGAACGGGCTGGTGGCCGACGCCGTCATCGCACTCGGGCTCGATCATGTGCTGGTGGCGGTCGGCCTCATCCCGGCGCCAGGCAAGCTGATGAACACGCCCTTCTCTCTGGTGGTCGGCATGGCCTACACCTACCTGCCGTTCATGATCCTGCCGCTGTACGCGAATCTGGCCAAGATGGACATGCGGCTGCTCGAAGCGGCGGCGGACCTTGGCTCCACCCCCTGGGTGGCATTCTGGAAGATCACCGTGCCGCTCTCGAAAGCCGGCATCATTGCCGGCTCCATGCTGGTGTTCATCCCCTGTGTGGGCGAGTTCGTCATCCCGGAACTGCTCGGCGGACCGCAGACCTTGATGATCGGCCGGGTGCTGTGGGACGAATTCTTCAGCAACAACGACTGGCCGATGGCTTCCAGCGTGGCGGTCGTGATGGTGCTGTTGATCATCGTGCCGCTCGCCATCTTCAACAAATACCAGGCAGAGGCACAGGAGGTGCGGCGATGAGTTCGCGCCTCGTCCTCGCACTGAACCGCCACGTCGGCAAGGCCTGGCTGCTGGGCGGCTTCGTGTTCCTGTACCTGCCCATCGCGGCCCTGGTGCTCTATTCCTTCAACGACTCGCCCATACCCAACGCGTGGGCCGGCTTCACGTTGAAGTGGTATGCAGCCCTGCTGCAAGACCGCGAGATCCTGCAAGGGCTCTGGCTGTCGCTGCGCATCGCGTTCTTCACCGCCTGCGCGTCGGTGGTGCTCGGCACGCTGGCGGCCTTTGCGCTGGTGAAATACCGCCGCTTCTTCGGGCGCACGCTGTTCTCCGGCATGGTGAACGCGCCGCTCGTGATGCCGGAAGTCATCGTCGGCCTGTCGCTGCTGCTGATGCTGGTGTCCCTGCAACGGGTACTCGGTTTTCCCGAACGCGGCATGCTGACCATCTGGCTCGGTCATCTGCTGCTCGGCATGGCCTACGCCACCGTGGTGATCCAGGCACGGCTGCAGGACATGAACCCGCAGCTCGAAGAGGCCGCGATGGACCTCGGTGCCCGACCCTGGCAGGTGTTCACGCTGGTCACGCTGCCGCTGATCACGCAGTCGCTGTTGTCGGCCTGGCTGCTGACCTTCACGATCTCGCTCGACGACGTCGTGCTCTCGGCCTTCCTGTCCGGCCCCGGCGCCACCACGCTGCCGCTCGTGATCTTCTCGCGTGCACGCCTGGGGTTGAACCCCAGCGTCAATGCCGTCGCCACCGTGATCATCGTGGTCGTCGCCATCGGTGTGGTGGCGGCCAGCTACTTCATTGCCCGCGCAGAACGCGAACGGGCCCGCGCAATGAACGCCGGGCCGCGTGCGTCCGGGTGACGGTTTCCATGTTCACGTGAAGAGATCCTTGCAGAGGAGAGATGCCGATGACCACCTGGAAGCACACTGCGCTCGTTGCCGCGCTCGCCGCGGGTTCCAGCGGGTTCGCGTCAGCGCAGACCAACGAAGAGCTCCTGAAGGAGCTGCGCGCGCTGCGCGAGCGCGTCAACGAACTGGAGCGCAAGGTGCGCGAAGGCGAGGCACGCGCCGCGCAGCCCCCGGAGCCGGCTGCTGCCGCAGCGCAAGGCGGCGGCATGACGCCCGAACAGCAGCAGGAGTTCAATCGCATCGCCGTCAAGACGGAGGCGCTCGAAGACAACATGGAAGCCTCGGGCTTCAAGGGCCTGACGATCACCGGCTACATGGACCCGACCTTCATCTACAACTTCCGCGATGACCGGGCCGGCTTCCAGTTCCTGAACAAGGTCGACGACGACGGCTACAACTACGACAACTCCTATTTCGGCGCCGCGGTGATCGACTTCACCAAGGAGACCGACAGCAACACGCGCTGGAAGCTCACGCTGGCACCGAACCGCGGCGTGGGCTCGGTGTTCGACGGCACCTCGATCATCCACGAGGCCTCCGTCTCGGTGCCGTTGACCGATCTGCAGACCCGGCTGATCGCCGGGCAGGTCCCGGACTGGTCGGGCTACGAGTACCTGCAGCCCACGCTCAACAAGCTGATCACGCACAACCTGCTGTTCGATTTCACGCTGCCCTCGGCGTACACCGGTGTGGGCGTCGACATCACGCGCGGCAAGTGGTGGACGCGCGCGATGATCGCGAACATGAACGCGTCCAAGCGGGCATCCAACGAGAAGGCACCGGTGTTCGCCTACCGGGTCGACTACTCGCGCGGCGAGTTCCAGGGCTTCGGCTTCGCCGGGGTGCATGGCAAGGCCGCCAACTTCACCGAAAACGTGATGGGGCTGGACGACGACGGCAACCCCGTGGTGATCCCGCAGCGCGACTCGACAGTCCATCTGTTCGAGTTCGACGCCTACTTCATCCGCGGCGACTGGACCGTGCAGGGCCAGGTCAGCCTCGGCACGCAGAAGAACGCGTCCATCACCCCCGATCCCGACACCGGCGAACTGCGCGACTCGCGCTGGTGGGGCTTGTCGGGCCTGGCTGCCTACAAGTTCACGCCGCGTTGGGAGGGCATCGTCCGGCTCGACTACCTGAACAACAAGAAGAACGGCGGCGGGCTGCTCGGCTACACCGCGGCCGATGAGCGCAACGGCATCGGCCCGAATCCGAACGGCGACCCGGAACGCGGCGCGAACCGCTACGCCTTGAGCGTCGGCACCAGCTACCTGCTGAACCTGCACACCACCTTGAAAGCCGAGTACCGCTATGACCGCGCCAGCGTGCCGGTCTTCTACGACGTGAATGACGACGCGTACCGCAAGAGCAACCATCTCTTCGGTGCGTCGATGGTCGTGAGCTTCTGAACCGGCGGAAGCGGCCCGGGCGCCGCCGCTTCCTGGAGGACCTTGAACATGAATCAGCGCTCCATCGACTGGCACGCACGCGCGGCCGAGCTGCGTTTCGACGGCCGGCTTTTCATCGATGGCCGACGGGCCGATGCCGCGGACGCGGCAAGCTTCGACAAGCATTCGCCCATCGACGCTCGCCGCCTCGGCCCGGTGGCCCGAGGCCAGGCGGCGGACGTCGACCGTGCCGTGCGCGCGGCGCGTGCCGCATTCGAGGACGGCCGGTGGTCACGCCAGCCGCCCGCCGCACGCAAGAAGCTCCTGCAGCGCTTCGCCGAGAAGATCCTGGCTGCGAAGGAGGAACTCGCCCTGCTCGAAACGCTCGACATGGGCAAGCCGATCCGCTACAGCACCACGGTCGATGTACCGGCCTGCGCCCGCTGCATCGCGTGGTATGCCGAAGCCATCGACAAGGTCTACGACGAGATCGCGCCCACCGGCCCGAATGCTCTGGCGCTCATCACGCGCGAGCCGATGGGCGTGATCGGCGCCATCGTGCCGTGGAACTACCCGATGATCATGGCCGCCTGGAAGCTGGGGCCGGCGCTCGCGGCCGGCAACAGTGTCGTGCTCAAGCCTTCGGAAAAGTCGCCCTACACGGCGCTGCGCCTCGCGGAACTGGCGGTCGAGGCGGGCCTTCCGCCCGGCGTGTTCAACGTGGTGCCGGGCTATGGGCATGAAGCCGGCGAGGCACTGGCGCTGCACCCGGATGTCGACGCGATCGGCTTCACCGGGTCCACCCGCATCGGCCGTCGCATGCTGGAGTATTCGAGCCGCTCCAACCTCAAGCGCGTCTACAACGAGTTGGGTGGCAAGTCGGCCTTCGTCGTGTTCCCCGACTTCGACGATCTCGACCGCGCCGCCCGGACGGCCGCCGGTTCGATGTACTTCAACCAGGGTGAATCGTGCAACGCGCCGTCACGCCTGCTGGTGCACGAGAGCATTGCCGACGACTTCGTGCAGCGCATCGCGGCCCTGGCACCCAACTTCCGCCCCGGTGACCCGCTGGATGCCAGCACCGAGATGGGCGCACTGGTCGACGAAGGCCAGCTGCGCACGGTGATGGGTTACATCGAGGCGGGTCATGCCGAAGGCGCGCGCTGCGTGACCGGTGGCCGGCAGGCATTGCAGCACAGTGGCGGCTACTACGTCGAGCCGACACTGTTCGACGGCGTACGCAACGACATGCGCATCGCCCGAGAAGAGATCTTCGGCCCGGTGCTCAGCGTGATCCGCTTCAAGGACGAAGCCGAAGCGATCCGGCTCGCCAACGACTCGAGCTACGGGCTGCAGGCCAGCGTGTGGAGCAGCCAGGTCGACCGGGCCCACCGCGTGGCGCGCGCGTTGCGGGCCGGCACCGTGCACGTGAACCAGTACGACGAGGACGACATCACCGTGCCCTTCGGCGGGTACAAGCAATCGGGCAACGGGCGCGACAAGTCGCTGCACGCCTTCGACAAGTACACCGAGCTGAAGACCACCTGGTTGCGTATCAATCCGTGATCGGCGCGGCCTGCGCACCGGCTTGACGCAAAGCCCGCGCAGCTGCGGCATCATGCGCGGCGGCCGTTGTAGCGGCCGCCTTTTTACTTCTGCCCTGCGGCCTATCTTGCATACACGCTCCCCCCTCCTCGCCTACGCTTCCCTGGCCCTCAGCATGGCTCTGGTCGGCAGCTACGTTGCGCTGTCCAAGGTGCTGGTGCTCGTTTTTCCCGTGCTATTGCTGGCGTGGCTGCGCTTCGGCATCGGCGCGATCGCGATGGCGACCTGGGTGCGTCGACAGCCCGGCGAAGCGCCGCTGTCACCGCGAGACCGCAAGCTGTTGTTCTGGGAATCGTTCTTCGGCAACTTCCTGTTTTCGGTGTGCATGCTGTTCGGGGTCTCGCTCACGTCAGCGCTCGCCGCCGGGGTGATCATGGCGTCGATTCCCGCGGTGGTTGCCGTGCTGTCATGGTTGCTGCTGCGCGAGCGCATTGCACCTCGTGTGCAACTCGGCATCGCTTGCGCAGTGGGAGGCATTGCGCTGTTGTCGCTCGCCAAGGCGTGGAACGGCGCGGCGGGCAACACCGGTGGAAGCGCCGCACTGCTCGGCAACCTGCTGCTGTTTGCCGCCGTGTGCTGCGAGGCCACCTACGTGGTCATCGGCAAGCAGCTCACCGCCAACGTATCGGCCAAACGGATCAGCGCGCTGGTCAACCTGTGGGGCTGGGCGCTGGTCACGCCATTCGGCGTGTATCTTGCCTGGCAGTTCGACTTCGGCGCCGTCGAACCACGGCACTGGGCCTTGCTCGTGTTCTATTCGCTTGCGGCCAGCATGATCACCGTGTGGCTGTGGATGACCGGGCTGCGGCATGTGCCCGCGGCATCGGCCGGTGTGTTCACGGTGATGCTGCCGATCAGCGCGGCCGCCGTGGGGGTGTTGTTCCTGGGCGAACGCTTCACCTTGGCCCATGCAGCGGCGTTTGCGCTGGCACTGGCGGGCGTCGTTCTCGCCACCTGGCCGGGGCGCACCACGACCCCCACCGTCACGCCTCCCGCCCCTTAGACGCGCCCTTCGGGTTTCAATTCGTAGCAACCCCAAGCCATCGCCCCCCTACAGCTAGGGGTGCGGGGTGCTTTTCCCTTATGGCCTAGGGATGTCAAGCTCGCGGCCTTTGATGCAACGTCTGTGACGCAGTTCAGAAGAACACGGTTGCAAACCAAGTGCCATGCCGGGGAGGTCAGCGGCAGGCACTGATGAACCACGAATACCAAGGACGAGTTCTCAGTGGACGTGCTCGCAGAAGTCTCCACCCCGCTCGGGGACGGTGCCCTGCTCTTCTACAAGATGCAGGCAGAGGAAGCCATTTCCCAACCCTTCGGCTGGCAGCTCGAGCTGTTGTCGGAGTCGGCCGACGTCGCGTTCGACCAACTCATCGGCCAGGGCATCGGCGTGGCCTTGCAGGTGCCCGATGCCAAGCGGCACTTCCACGGCCTGGTCACGCGCTTCGAGCTGGCGGGCCGGCATGGTCGCTACTTCCGCTACGAGGCGACCGTGCGCCCCTGGCTGTGGGTGCTGACGCGCACGCAGGACTGCCGCATCTTCCAGGAGAAGTCGACGCTGGAGATCGTCAAGGAGGTGTTCGAAGACCATTCCGTCGCCGTCTTCGAGGACCGCACCACCGGCTCCTACGACAAGTGGGAGTACTGCGTGCAGTACCGCGAGACGGACTTCCAGTTCATCAGCCGCCTGCTGGAGCACGAGGGCATCTACTACTTCTTCGAACACAAGGAAGGGCAGCACACCCTGGTGCTGGCCGACGGTGCGCCCGCGCACAAGAAGACCCCCGGCTACGAGAGCCTGCCGTTCATCGAGATCGAAGGCGACGAGCGTACCGATCGCGAGGCGGTGCGCACCTGGCGCATGTCCGAGGAGATGCAGCCCGGCAAGACAGCGATCGAGGACTACGACTTCGAGCGCCCGAGCGTCGACCTGCTGCAACAACGCGCCTCGCCCCGCACCCACGACCACGCCGAAGAGGAAGTCTTCGACTACCCCGGCGAATACACACAAGCCGAGCGCGGCGAGCAGTTCGTGCGCACGCGGCTCGAAGAACTGCAGTGCCGCTACCGCACTGCGCGCGGCACCGCCGATGCGCGCGGCGTGACCTGTGGTGCCATCTTCAACCTCACCGGCTTCGACCGCGAAGACCAGAACATCGGCTACCTGATCACACGCACGAACATCGAGGTGCTGCAGGCCGACCCCGAAAGCACCTTGTCGGTCGGCAGCAGCTTCCAGTGCCGCTTCGAGTCGATCGCCGCCGACGAGCCCTTCCGCCCTGCGCGCAGCACCCGCAAGCCGGTGGTGCGCGGCCCGCAGACAGCGGTGGTGGTCGGCCCTGACGGCGACGAGATCTACACCGACAAGTACGGCCGCGTGAAGGTGCAGTTCCACTGGGACCGCTACGGCCAGCGCGACGCCAACAGCTCGTGCTGGGTGCGCGTGTCCCAACCGTGGGCTGGCAAGAACTACGGTTTCATGGCGATCCCGCGCATCGGCCAGGAGGTGATCGTCGACTTTCTCGAAGGCGACCCGAACCGGCCCATCATCACCGGCCGCGTGTACAACGCCGAGCAGATGCCGCCTTGGGATTTGCCCGGGCAGGCCTCGGTGATGGGCATGAAGTCCGACAGCACCAAGGGACGCGGAGGCTACAACGAGATGTCGTTCGACGACACCAAGGGCAAGGAGAAGATCACCATCCATGGCCAGTACGACATGGCCACCACGGTGCTGCACGACCAGACGCTGAACGTGTCGAACAACCGCACCGACACGATCGGCGTGGACGACTCCGAAACGGTGGGCAGCAACCAGACGCAGAGCATCGGCGCGAACCAGAGCATCTCGGTGGGGGCCAACCGAAGCGAAACGGTCGGCGGCACCGAGACGATCACGATCACCGGGCACCGCACCGAAACCGTCAACGGCGGCGAGACCGTCACCGTGAACGGCGGACGCTCGCACACGGTGAACGGCGTGCAGACCACGACGATCTCGGCAGCCGAGGTGCACTCGGTGGGCGCCGGGCGCATGCACAACGTGGGCGCGGCCGAGGCGGTGTCGGTGGGCGGTGCACAGGCGGTATCCGTCGGCGGCGCGCAGATGGTGTCGGTCGGTGGCGTGCAAAAGGTGAACGTGGGGGCGTTGCAGTCCGTCTCGGTCGGCGGGCCGCACAAACTGTCGGCGGCAGCGATCCAGCAGACCTCGAAAGGCGTGTTCCAGATCAAGGCATCGGGCACCGCGATGATCGAAGCACCGACCATCGTCCTTAAGGCGGGCGGCAGCAAGATCACGCTGAATTCGAGCGGCGTCACGATCAAGGCCTCCAAGGTCACCATCAAGGGCAGCGGCGGCGTGGCCATCAACAGTGGGGGCTCCGTCAAGATCAAGGGCTCAACCATCGGGGAGAACTGAACAGATGAATATCGACGCCTTGCTCGCCGAGCCCACCAGTGCCGCCACTGAACCTCGGGACAGCACTCCCCCCGTCCGAACTGCCGCCTCCACCTTGGGCGCGGCAAGTGGTGGCGTCGACCTCGCCACGTTCTGTGGACTCGGCCCTGGTGGCGAGTTCCTGGTGTCTTACGACGGGGGAGCAAGCACGCATGCGGTGCTGTCTGCCATCTCGCTGCACCCGCACGACGTGGGATGCCAGCTGATCGTGGCCCCAGGGTCGGGTGTCATCACACAGGCCGTCATCCTGGCACGCGTTCGTCAAGGTGACGAGCGCTGCACTGCGCAGCTCAAGATGGACGGTGAGCGCATCGTTCTGCATGCCGAGCGAGACATCGAATTGCGTTGCGGCGAAGCAAGCATCGTTCTCACTCGAGCCGGCAAGGTGCTCATCAAAGGCGAATACGTGCTGACCCACTCGCGCGGGGCCAACCGCATCAAGGGCGCCTACGTGGACATCAACTGACAGGCTGAAGCCACCCGGCTGCTGCCGGCTACTTCCCAAGGAAAGCTCATGTGGCAGTTGGACAACCGCACGCCGTTCGCCGCCGACCGGGCCTGGGTACGCGACCGGGACGGCACCGAAATCTGGCTGGTCGCCGTGAAATCGACCTTCACCCTCCAACCGGACGGCCTGCTGAAGGTGGCCACCGAGCAGCCTCCGGTCGCGCACGCACCGCTGCATCACGGAAAGCCCGGCCACACCAGTCTGGTCCATGACACGGACCTGCCGCGCACCAAGCTGACCACTGACGTGATCCTGTACGCGTGCGCCCACGCGCCTCGCGGGGAACCGGTCACCGCGCTCGATGTCGGCATGGCGGTTGGCCCCGTGGTCAAGATGCTTCGCATCTTTGGCGATCGATGCTGGCAGGGGCGCTCGATGTCCTCGCCTCGACCTTTCACCGCCATGCCCATCGTCTACGAACGCGCGTACGGAGGGGTCGACGTTCATGCCGGCACTCCGGACCGCCCCTCGTTCGATGTGCGCAACCCGGTCGGCACAGGATGGGTCGAGACGGCAGACCATCTCGACGGCGTGCTGCTTCCGAACGTCGAGTATCCGAACGCACTGATCCGCAGTTGGAGCGACCGACCTCCGCCGGCGGGCTTTGGTGCGGTCGCGTGTCACTGGCATCCGCGCGTCGGCTTGGCGGGCACGTACGACGAGCACTGGCAGCAAACGCGTCTGCCCCTGCTGCCCGATGACTTCGACGACCGCCACTACCAATGTTCGCCGCTCGATCAGCAGGCCCCCCAGTTCCTGCGCGGCGGCGAGCCCGTCGTTCTGCGCAATCTCACCCTCGGCGGCGGCGACGTGCGCTTTGAACTGCCACGGGTCCACCTCGGCTTCGAGACGTTCTTCTATACCGGCGAGAAGGTGCGGCACCCCCCGCCCAAGCTGCACACCGTCCTCCTGGAGCCAGGCGAGGCGCGAGTGTCGCTGGTCTGGCAGACGGCCCTGCCTTGTCATCCGAAGGTGCTGAAGCTCAAGCACACCCGCATCCTGCTCAAGCAGGATCTGCGCGACGGCGTGCTCGCCCCACCCTCCACCAGCGAAGCCCTGCCAAGCGATGCTGCCTGAACGCTTCCATCTACTCTCGTTCGGCGCGTGCACGCCGATCGGCGACACGGCGGCCGCCACCCTTGCTGCGGTGCGAGCGGGCCTGTGCGGCTTTCGTGAGCATGCCTTCATGACGGACAGTGCCGGCGAGCCCATGCGGGTCGCCCCGGTGCGCCGCCTTGTCGACCAGACGCAGGGCGTGGAACGCTACATCGCGATGCTGCGGCCGGCACTCGATGAAGCGCTGGCCGTGCTGCCCCCGACCTGCAAGGTACCGCTCGCCCTCGGCCTGCCCCCCGAGCGGCCCGGCCGGCCGCCTGACCTTGTCGTGCAATTGCAGCAACGCCTTGCCGCCCTTTACGGCGACCGCCTGTTCCCGATGATTCCCTTCGAGCTCGGTCACACCGCGGCGCTGCATGCATTGCTTACTGCGTGCGACGGTCTGCGGGCCGGCAGCATCCCGGTGTGTCTCGTGGCCGCAGTCGACAGCTATCTCTCGGCCGAAACGCTGGAGTGGCTGGACGCGAACGAGCAACTTCACGGCGCCGGACCGCTGAACAACGCTTGGGGCTTCATCCCCGGAGAAGCAGCGGCGGCCATGCTGCTGGTGGGAACCGACGTTCGCACGCGCAGCGCGCTGCCCGTGCTGGGCGAGATCGTTGCAGTGGGCACGGGTCGCGAAACCCGGCTCATCAAGACCGAATCCGTCTGCATCGGTGAAGGTCTGACGCAGGCCTTCCGGCAGGCGCTGCAACACCTGCCACCCGGCTCACGCATCGACAACGTCTTCTGCGACATGAACGGCGAGCCATATCGCGCTGACGAGTACGGTTTCAGTGCACTGCGCATGCGCGAGCATTTTCGGGATGCCACGGCGTTCGCCGCCCCAGCCGACTGCTGGGGTGACGTGGGCGCTGCAGGGGCCGTCTTGCATGTGGCGATGGCGGTCGCATGCTGCGCGAAGGGACACGGACAGGGTCCTTACAGCCTGGTGTGGGCCAGTTCCGAAAGCGGCGAGCGAGCAGCCGCCGTGATCCACGCCCCCTTGGGACCCCGGGAGTGAACCATGCCGGTGACCATCAAGGTGAACGGGACCGTCAACTCGCTGGTGCACAAGATGAGCAACGGGCTCTCGACGGCGACGATCCCCGATGTGTGCAAGACCCCCTCGCCCGGAGGCCCGGTGCCGGTGCCCTACCCCAACATCGCGCAATCGATCACCTTGGCGAGCGGAACCACCTCCGTCAAGGGCGACAAGATGATGGCGGCCGTCAAAGGCTCGAAGTTTGCGCTGTCCAATGGCGACAACGCGGGCGTGGCGGGAGGCGTGAAGTCGAGCACTTTCATGAAGGAGGCAACGTGGATCCTCTACGCCTTCACGGTCAAGCTCAACGGCAAGAACGCATGCCGCCTGACCGACAAGATGTTCCACAACTCCCAGAATGCCGCCAACCTGGGTGGTGTGATTCAGCAGCTGGTCCAAGCCGGCATGTCGGAAGACGAGGCCAATGCCATCTGTCAGGCGTTCTGCGAAGCGCAGGCCGAGTACGACCAGGGCAAGATCAAGGGACCCGGCTGCTGTTCGGACTCCTTTGAAAAAAAGATCAACAAGCTCAAGAGCGATGGCAAGCTGGGCAATGGCATCACATCGGAGCAGCCGTTCTTCATGAACAGCACGCCGCCCACGAAGATCAATCCGATGGCGGACGGCAACATCATCCAATCGCTGGTGGACGGCTTGCCCTCCGCCGTCGCCGACGCGGCGTTCTTGCGTCCCGGTGCACTGAGCGGCCCGGGCGGCACGCCGTCACGCCGGTTCCTTCGAGAGGTGTGCTCGTTCTACAAGCGCAACCCGCGCCAGAAAAGCATCTGCTTTCCCGATCTCATCGTCGAAAGCAAAGGGAACCGTCGGATCTTCGACGCGAAATTCAGCTACGAATCGCGCGGCGGAGGCCGCGACAAGTTCAGTACCGACCAGATCGAGAACTACCGCAAGCTGTCCAAGCCGCCAGGCCAGGATCCCCAGGCCATCACGCCCGAAGGATGCGGCTGCCCCGGCTACACGAAGTGAATCTGCCATGACACCACTCTCACAGCAGCATCCGGTCATCTTCGCCCGTGGCCAAGAGGTGCTGGCCATGCTGACAGGCGCCGTCACCCTGTTCTTTCGCCATACGAACGTGGACTTCGACGCGTTGCGCGAGGTGCTGGTCAACAGCGTGCAACTGGTCGCCCCGGGAGCCAGCTGGTTTCGCAATGACCTGATGGAGCGGAACGAGGCCAGCTCGCCCGAAGCGCTGGCAGAGCAGGTCGACCTTGCGATCCAGGAAATGCGCGCGGGCTACAACTTCTACCTTTTCGTCGACTCGGGCTCCACACTCGACTCGGTCGGCCCGTGGGCGTTGCGCTTCGGCTATCGGGGCGAATACGGCGCCGACTCGCTGGGGTGGCTTCAGTTGCACGTTCCCGCCGAGCTGGCCGTGGAGCGCACCAGCGAGTTCGGCGCGCTGGTGAAACGGCTCACCGGCATGTTCCCCTTCTGGCACGGCAGCGCCGGCCTTTCCATCAACTACGACTATGGCGAGATGGACCCGGAACGCAATCTGGCGATCCGGGCTGCGCTTGAACGGTATGCGGGCCTGGATGGCCACGACCTGATCACTGAGTCGCGCGGCTTGCTCACTGCGCTGAAAAGCGCGCAGTGGCAGACCTGGATCCATCGAGATCTGCTCGCGCGTAGCCCCCTTGCTCGCGAAGGCGCGGAGCACCTCGCGGGCCGCGGTGCCCTCGGCCTTTCGATGACCGACGGCGGAATGCTGCTGCAGGCCGGGCCTGTACCGCTGCTCGGTGACCGGCACCGCAACGAACCCGTCGATCCTTACCGGAACGCGAACATGGCTCTCGCGCCGCTGCTGGTCGACAACCTTTTTCCGATGCCGGGCTTCCCCGACGAAACCGCAACCCATGACTGGTTGCACCGGCTCCGGTCTGCCCCATGAGCATGAACGAGAACCTGCAGGAGTATCACGACGAGGCGCAGTTCCTGTGGCTGCAGCGCTGCTATGCCGTGGATGCTCCGAACTACGCTCCGGATCAGCTCGTCGACCTGGATGACCAGCTCTCGGCGCAGATCGACGGCTTGCGCGCACAGCCCGACGGTGCATGGCCGTTGTGTGTGCAGGCACTGGGCGGCGAAGGCGCCGAGGAGTATTTCGTTGCATCGGTGCTCGCGCTGACTCGACCGGATCGCTGGCATGCGGTGCTTGAACGCGCGGTGCAGGCGCCGGAGGTCCTTCCGGGCGTGGCTTCGGCCCTGGGATGGGTTGGCCCAAGCGAGTTGAACGGCGTCGTGAAGGAACTGCTCGTGTCATCGGTCGGCCTGTGCCGGAGCCTGGGAATCGCTGCCTGTGCCATGCACCGGCAGGACCCGGGAATGGCGCTGAGGGCATGGCTGGGCGCGGAGTCCGATGCAGCACGCGTCCGGGCAGTGCGAGCGGCGGGAGAACTCGGGCGTGTCGACGTGCTGCAGGAGTTGCAAGGCGCATTGACCGACCCCAAGCCCGAGGCGCGTTACTGGGCCGCGTGGTCCGTCACTCTGCTGGGCAACCCTCTGAATACACGTGCCACCCTCCATGATCTCGCGCTCAAACCGGGGCGCCGCCAACGCGATGCGCTCCTGCTGCTCGCACTGACCTCAAACCTGCAATACAGCCACGAGTTCCTCGCACAGCTCGAAGGCGTCCCGGACGTCCTGCGGATGCGCATCATGGGCGCCGGGCGCACCGGCAACCCGCGCTACGTGCCGTGGCTCATCGAGCAGATGGAGCAGCCAGCCACCGCACGCATCGCGGGCGAGGCTTTCGCCTGGATCACGGGTGCCGATTTCAACCTCGATCAGTTGGAAGGCATGCCGCCCGAAGGCCATGAGGACGGGCCCACGGACGATCCCGAAGACGAGGATGTCACCGTGCCCGAAGACATCGCCCTGCCCTGGCCCGACGTGCCACGCGTCAAGGCCTGGTGGAGCGAGCATCGAGGCCGTTTCACGGTCGACCAGAAGCTCTTTTTCGGTCAGCCCCTCAACGCCGCGCACTGTCAGCACGTGCTGCGGACCGGTATGCAGCGCCCCCGCGTGGCCGCTGCCGTGCTGCTCGCGATGCTGCAACCGGAAGCACCGCTGTTCCCGACGAGTGCCCCCGCGTGGCGGCAGCAACGCGCCATGGCGGCGTGGACGGAGTGAGACATCAACAGGCCCCGGTCTTGCACCCGGATGCGACGCCAACGAGAGGGGCGAGCGTGCGCTGGCCTGAGGCTGCGGCTCGTGTGCTCTACAAGCGCTAAGCGGCGCGAGCCCAACCTGACTCGCATGCGAGCTTGTGCACCGTGCGCACCGACTCGCCCTTCAGCCGATGATCCGACCACACCTGCCGCCAGCGGCGCGCTCCGGGCAAGCCGTTGCGCAGGCCGAGCATGTGGCGAACGACGTGCGGCCAGGGCACCCCGCGAGCTGCCTCGCGCTCGCAATAGCGGACCATCTCCTCTTCGATCGCTTCGCGGTCAGGAACCGCCCGCTCGTCAGAGAAGAAGGCCGCGTCCCACGTCGCCATCACATAGGGGTTGTGATAGGCCTCGCGCCCGATCATCACGCCGTCGAGGTGTTGCAGTTGTTCGGCGATGGCCCCGTTGGTCGCCAGCCCGCCGTTGATCGCAATCGTCAGCTGAGGAAACTCGCGCTTCAGCCGATGCACCAGTTCATACCGCAGTGGAGGCACCTCGCGGTTTTCCTTGGGGCTCAACCCTTGGAGCCAGGCATTGCGGGCATGGACAATGAACACGTCGCACCCCGCCTCTGCAATGGTGCCGACGAAGTCGCGCACGAATTCGTAGCTCTCGACCTTGTCGATGCCGATGCGGTGCTTCACGGTCACCGGAATGTCGACCACATCGCGCATCGCCTTCACGCAATCCGCCACGAGCCGGGGCTCGGCCATCAGGCAGGCGCCGAAGGCGCCGCGCTGCACCCGCTCGCTCGGGCAGCCGCAATTGAGGTTCACCTCGTCGTAGCCCCACTGTTGTGCAAGCTTTGCACACGCGGCCAGATCGTGCGGCTCGCTGCCGCCGAGTTGCAGCGCGACGGGATGCTCTTCCTCGTTGAAGTCCAGGTGCCGAGGCACGTCGCCGTGCAGCAGCGCGCCGGTCGTCACCATCTCGGTGTACAGCCGGGTGTGCCGGGTCAGCAGCCGGTGGAAGTAGCGGCAGTGACGGTCTGTCCAGTCCATCATCGGAGCAACGCTTAGACGCCACTCGCTAACTTGTTGATTTAATTCAGTTTTGTTTACCACTCTGAGCCCAAAATCACGGCGTGTGCAAAGAAAAGTGCACACAAGGTGCACACAAGGGTAGCGAACGGGTATAGCATCGGTGCACGATTGGACACACACAGATTGCACACGATGGACCCGAAACCGCAGTCATGGACGCCTGAGCAGTGGAGCTCGATCCTCTACTACACCTCGATCGCCAAGCAACCCCGGCCGATGCCTGGGCGCAGCCTGACCGCGAACGGCGCTGCACGCTTCGCCGTTCGCCGGCTGCAGGAGACGGCCCTACAGGCCGAGATTCAAACCGCTCGGCGGGCCTGACATGCCGACATTTTCTCAGCTCCCGTCCGGCAACTGGCGTGTGCAGGTACTCGTCGCCGGCCAGCGCAAGGGCGCGACGTTCGCCTCGAAGCGCGAGGCGAAGGCCTGGGGCGCGGCAATGGAGTCCCAGGCCAAGCACATCGCGGTGAGCGGCTACGCGCCCGTGCCCAAGGGCGCCACGCTGGCCGATCTGATCGACAAGTACGCCGAGCTCCATGCCAAGGAGCCCGGCAAGACCAAGGCAGCGACGCACACCATGCTCAAGCGCGAGATCGGCTCGGTGCCGCTGGCGAAGCTCAACAAGGCCGTGCTCTCCGACTTCATCCTGCGCCGGCGCAAGGCGGGCGCCGGCGGCGTCACGATCGCTGCCGACCTTTCCTTCCTCTCGGCCATCCTGCATTGGGGTCGGCACTCCCGCCACCTCGACATCCCCGCCGACCTGGCGCGCGAGGCACGCGCATCGCTCGCCGCTGACGGCCTCGAAACCCGCAGCCGCGAGCGCAGCCGGGAACCGTCAGACGACGAGTTGCAGCGCCTCTATGCCCACTGGGAAGCGAATCCCTGGCAGCGAATCGACATGCCCCTGCTCTGCCGCTTCGCGCTGGCCACCGGCATGCGCCAGGGCGAAATCTGCGGGCTGCAGGTGGAAGACGTCGACCGCGAGCGCCGCACCGTGGTGATTCGCGACCGCAAGGACCCGCGCAACAAGGCTGGCAATGACCAGACGGTGCCGCTGCTGCCGGAGGCCTGGGCCATCGTAGAGCGGCTGATCGACGGCCGAGAGGAAGGCAGCATATTCGGCGTGCGGGCCGCGTCGGTGTCGACCGCCTTCACACGCGCCTGCAAGCTGGTGAAACCCAAGATCGAGGACTTGACTTTCCACGACCTAAGGCACCGCGCCACGGCGCAGTTCTTTCGCATGGGCCTCGGCATCCCGCAGGTTGCTCTTTTGACCGGGCACAAAACGTGGGCCATGCTGCGCCGTTACACCGACATCAAGCCGGAAGACGTGCACGCAGCCATCGCAACAAAAACCAATGCGGCGTGAGGAGCCGCACGGAAAGACTACTACAAAGCCAGGGCGGAAGGCCGATACAGGCCAAGGCGGTGTCTGCGGTGGTGACGCACCGCAGACACCTAACCAACGATCCACCTACGACAGAGGTGAAGTATGGCTAGCTCAATTATCGAACAAGACGCCGCAGGAACTGCGCTCGACATCAACGCGATCGACGATCTATCGCTTAAGCTGCCTCAACTGCAGGCACTGCTCTGCTCTATTTCCGGCGCTGGCTTCGCCAACTTTGCCAACCACGAGGAAGGCATGCAGAAGCGATTGCTCGAGCTGGCGGCGGACCTATGCGACCAGGTGGAGCAGTGCCGGCAACGCCTCGTCCTGCGCCGCTCGTGAAAGCGCTGAGCAGCGAGCATGCCGAGACGCTGAAGCGTCTCGGCTGCACGCCCGAAACTATTGCGCAGCTGGACGGCGCTTGTTCGGTAGCAATAGCGGGAGGTGGGGCGCCCACGTCGGCGGAGCGGGCGAAGCGGCTAACCGACGCAGCAAAGCACGCCGCCTCGTTACTTGCCGCGATCGAGGCCCTCGACCTGCGGAGCTATTTCGAGATTTCCATGCACCTGGGCTATCGACCCTCAGACGACGAAGTCGTTGTGAAGGGGCCGGGTGAACCCGTCTTCTCCATCGAGCAACAGCTGCGCACGTTGGCTGCGGCGCTGGGTACGGTGCTCGATACGCTTCCAGGCAAGGGTAGGCGAACAGGTCGACGCCGCACCAGCGGCGGGCAGGTCGCGCTCGTTGCCTTGATCGCGTATTGGCTTGAACGGGATGGCATTCAGGTCGGTCGCAACAAGGCCTTTATGGAGGCGTGCTGTTGCTGCTTTGAAGCAGCTGGCGTGATGGTTGATCCAACGGCCGCCGTACGGCAATACATAGCGGAGAGAGGACGCGGCGAAAAGTCGCTATAGACGCTCTGACTTTTCGCCTAGACCCAGCGGGACTATCTCGCAATGATCCGTGCATGTTCTTTTAGGGGCATGACATGGAACAAACAGGCGAACCCGAAGCGAAAGAGAAGGAGCGCGTTGCGGCGCTCGCGCAGTCCCTGGACTGCTTCACCGAAGACGACTTCATCCTGCTGGCGAAGATCACCCCAGGCACTGCGAGTGCATGGCGGAAGCGCGGCAAAGGCCCGGCATACGTGCTGATGGGCAACGCCTTCTTGTACCCCCGAGACGCGGTGCGCGAGTTCATCTCGCACTGCGTGCGCGCACCTAAGAAGGCCCCAGCAAAAGACCTCCTCTGATGTGCGCAGAAGCTCTCCTCGCTCGCCTCGAGCGGGTCCGCAAGCGAGGGCCGTCTCAATGGTCCGCCCGATGCCCTGCGCACGACGACAAGGGCCCTTCTCTCTCGATCAAAGAACTGCCTGACGGCACGGTCCTGCTCAAGTGCTTCGCTGGGTGCGATGTCGAAGAAGTGGTTCGGTCCGTCGGCCTGGAAATCACCGACCTTTTCCCTCCTCGTGATCACGTGGCAGGCCCTGTGAAGCGTCGCCGTCTACTGCCTCCGAGCCAAGCTCTCGAGATCCTCGCATTCGAGGCCCTCGTGGTGGCCACCTCTGCCGCCAACATGGCGCGCGGAATGCAGCTTACCTCAGAGGATCTGGAGCGCCTGCAGACGTCTGCAAACCGTATTCAGGTCATTGCAGCGGAGGCTGCCGCTTGAAACCTGGCTCAGAGAAGTACAACACAGCCGCGGCGGTGCTCGATCGGGCCAAGGTCGAGGCGTACAAGCATGTCCCTCGCGTCCTTGAATATGAACGGGCGGAAGATCTCCCGGACGAATTCACACCTGAAGACGAGCTCATTGAAGGATTGATCGGACGCGCGGCGCTGAGCGTTCTCTACGGCGACAGCAACTCCGGAAAAACCTTCCTCGCCGTCGACATTGCCTGCGCTGTCGCTCGCGGAGCTGCATGGATGGGCCGCAATGTTGAGCGCGGCATGGTGGTGTACCTGGCCACGGAAGCACCTGCGTCCGTTCGCAAGCGTTTACAGGCCTATCAGCATCACCACGGCTGCAGAGTTCCCGACTTCTTCGTAGTGAAATCGCCTTTGAATCTGTTCGACACCGAGGCTGATGCGACGGCCGTGATCAAGCTCGTCAAGCAGCTCGAGTCCGACCACGGCGCGAAATGCGAACTGGTCGTTGGGGACACGCTGGCCCGGCTCAGCGCGGGTGCGAACGAGAACGTGTCAACGTCGGTTTAAAACTGACCCACTTTCCGGCGATCGCGTCGGAGTAAAT